>CAWDJC010000010.1:0-353117 GCA_963802525.1 uncultured Actinomycetota bacterium
GGGGGGCGAGCAGGTGACCCTGTGCCTGTTCGATGCCGACGGCGCCGGGAGAACGGCTGGCTCTGCCGGAGCGTGACGGCGACGTGTGGCACGGCTTTGTTCCGGGGGTAGAGCCAGGGCAGCTCTACGGCTTTCGCGTCAGCGGGCCCTATGATCCCGGCGCGCGGCCTGCGCTACAACCCCGCCAAGTCCTGCCCGCTCGACCCGTACGCTCGCGCAATCGAGGGCCAGGTGCGGTTCGGGCCCGAACTGCTTGGCCACGCGACAGATAACCCGTCCGCGCCCAGCCCGCTGGACTCGGCCGATCACATGCCGCGCGGGGTGGTCCTCGCGAGCGCGCCCGCCCTGACAGCATCCCGGCCGACAGCACGCGCTCGCCGACTCGATCGTTTACGAAGTGCACGTGCGCGGGTTCACCGCCGCCCATCCCGATGTGCCACCGCAGCTGCGCGGCACTTACGCCGGTCTGGCACACGAAGCGGCGCTGAACCACCTGGTTCGCCTCGGTGTCTCCGCGGTGGAGCTGCTGCCGGTCCACCAGAACGTGCCCGAGGAATTCTTGATACGGCGCGGGATCTCTACCAACCATCGGGGTTACAACACAATCGGCTTCTTCGCCCCGCACGCCGGCTACTCCGCGGCAGCGCGCGCCGGCCGGCCCGGCGGACAGGTCGAGGAATTCCGCGCGATGGTCGACGCCCTGCACGCCGCGGGGTTGGAGGTGGTGCTCGACGTGGTGTTCAACCACACCGCCGAAGGCGGACCGGGGGGCCCACCTTGTGCTACCGCGGCTTGGACAACGCCGCGTACTACCGCCTCGACCCCAACGACCCGGGCAACTATGTGGACACCACCGGCTGCGGTAATTCGGTGAACACCGGAAACCCGGTGGCGCTGCGGATGATCATGGACTCGCTGCGCTACTGGTTCGGCGAGATGGGTGTCGACGGTTTCCGTTTCGACTTGGCAGCCACGCTGGGCCGTCAGGAGGGCGACTTCGACCCGTTTTCGGCATTTTTCGATTTGGTGGGCCAAGATCCGCTCATCTCGCAGGCGAAGCTGATCGCCGAGCCGTGGGATGTCGGCCGCCTCGACAGCTATGACGTCGGGCGCTTCCCGCCGCTGTGGAGCGAGTGGAACGGGCGCTTCCGCGACACCACCCGTGACTGGTGGCGCAGCCAGGACAAGACGCTGGGCGACTTCGCGTCGCGGCTGTGTGGTTCGTCCGACATCTATGGCGGCCGCGGCGACGGGCGCCGCCCGAGCGCGTCGGTCAACTTCGTTACCGTGCATGACGGCTTCACCCTGGCCGATCTGGTGTCCTACAACGGCAAGCACAACGAGGCCAACGGCGAGGGTAACCGCGACGGCACCGACGACAACCGCTCCTGGAACTGCGGGATCGAGGGTCCGACAACGGATCCGGACGTGCTGGCGTTGCGGGCGCGGCAGCAGCGGGCCTTCCTGACAACGCTGTTGCTGTCGGCCGGTGTGCCGATGTTGCTGGGCGGCGACGAGGTCGGCCGCACGCAACGCGGCAACAACAACGCGTACTGCCAGGACAACGACATCACCTGGTTCGACTGGTCGACGGTCGACCACGACTTGCTGTCATTCACAACCGGTCTCATCGGGTTGAGGCGCCGTCACCCGGTATTCCGGCGCCGGCGTTTCCTCACCGGCCGCGCCGCTGCGGACCTGCGGTGGTTCACCGTGTCGGCAACGGAGATGACCGATCAGAACTGGGCTGATCCTATGGCGCGCAGCGTCGCCCTTTGGATAGATGGCTCAACGGATCCCGACGTCGACGCCGACGGCACACCACTGCTCGATGACGACTTCCTGTTCTTCGTCAACGCCTGGTGGGAAGCTCTGACCTTCACAATTCCCGCCGAGCTATCCCCGCGCCGTTGGGACATCGTCTGCGACACGTTCGACACCGCACGAACCGGCACTGCCGGCGCACAACTCGAGGTCGGACCGCGCTCAATTGTCGCCCTGCGGTGCTGCGGGTGACAAAGCCCGGGGATAGCAGGACGGTCACACTAGGCGCCGTCCGCGGAAAGGACGGCGTTGCCGTACCACTCGCAGACCAGCAGCGCCAGTTCCACGTCTAACCGGTCGTCGGCTATCGGGCGGCCGCCGCCAGATCTCCGAGCACCTCGACCACCCACATCCGGGCCGCGTCGACACCGCTGGTCAGCGGCGCTGCGACGCACTATTCGACAAGGCGTGATGAATCCGCGCCGGGACAGGATCCGCCAAATTGTCGCTACCGCAGGCAATTCGGTAACGCTGGCGTCGCGGGCCAGGTGCTCGGCGATCGTTTGTGCGCTGGCGTCGTAACCGGTGAGGATGTCAACCATGTCGCCTCGCTCATCAACTAACGGTCGGGTTGTTCGGCTCTACCCCACGCGTTGCCGAGCAGGAAGGCTGCCGCCTGCTCAGCGGCGCCGGGTCTGCGGCCCACGGCACCGCTATGCGGTTGACCTTGTATTCGGTGATTCCACCGCTAGTCGTCGGCGATCGCGGGTGTGCTGAGCGCCGCAATGGTGTCTTCGCGATGAGCTAAAGATCGTGCGGCGACGGCGAATTGATGCAGCTTGTCGACGACGGTCTGCCCTTCGGGAGTGTGACCCCAGATGCTGATCCCTTGATGGGTGATGGGTTCCCAGGTGGATTCATTGACGACGATCGGGTTCCACCCGACCTCCCATTCGAAGCCCGAGGGTGTCATCGCATAGTAGGACAATTCCTTGTCGTTGGTGTGTTGGCCGACAGAAAGAGCCATCTCGAACCCCATTTCCTTGACTCGTTGATAGGAGGTGACCATGTCGTTGAGTGTGGCGACCTGGACGTTGACGTGCTGGACTCGGGTGCGGATCGGGTTGATGGGCAAGGCGTTCACCGATGCGATCGCCACGGAGTGGTGGCGTTCGTTGACGCGCAGGAATCGGATCTTCAGCTTCATGCCGTTGATCGTCTCGTCGATGTAGTCGGACAGTCGTGCGTCGAAGACGTGGTTGTAATAGCCGCGGACCTCGTGAGGCTTCTTCGTGAACAGGGCCACGTGACCGAGTCCGCCTGCGCCGGTGATGAATCCGGTGCCGGGTATTTGCAGGGGCAGGGGTGCGGTGCGGGCGGTGGTGTAGATCTCCTGGGTCAGCCCGTTGGGCCCGGGGAAGCGCAGGAAGCGCTCGACTCCTCGCAGCTTGGCTTCCTCCTCGGCGCCCTCAACGGCGGGTACCCCGTGGTCGATGACGCGGCGATTGATTTCGTCGAAGGTCGCGTGGTCATCGAGGTGCCAACCCAGCGCGACGACGTCCTCGGCCGGTCCCCGCCGCAGCAGGATGCGGCATTCGTTGGCGTCGAGGCGGAATCGGATCGCGTCGGGTGCCAGGTCGTCGCAGTGCATGCCGATCGCGTCGCGACCGAAGCGCTTCCAGTCGTCGAACTTGTTCGTTTCGATCACGGCGTAGCCCAGGTGGACGTTGCCGAACAGATCAGTGGACATCGTATCTCCTTGAATTGTTTGAGGGCGTGAGGAATGCGGTGGTGACGGCGTTGAAGAAGTCGGCGCGTTCCCACTGCACCCAGTGGCCGGTGTTGGCGGTGATCAGGACGTCGGCGTTGGGCATCCGCTCCGCGAGCATTGCTGCGCCGCTCGGCTTGTTGACCTTGTCGTCGCGTCCCCAGATCACCAGCGTCGGCGTCTCGAGGGTGCTGAGCCTGCGGTCGCGGGTGAAGTCCATTCGCCACAGCGTGCGCAGACTCGCCGGGCGCTGCAGGGGCGGGTTGGCCACGACGTCGGGGTCGATCGAGGCCGATAGCGCGATTCGATCAGCGCGTTCAGGTACAGCGTCGCCGTCGAAGACCAGATAGGTGCGGATGAACGTGCGCAGCTTGTCCGGGCTGTGCCCGTCACCGCCGTAATAGGCGAGCAGGCTCTTGAGGCCCGGCTGTGGGAAGTCCGCGGGTGGTTCCGACGCCGCCGGGCCCCATCAGCACGAGCCTGTCGACCCGGTGCGGGGTGTCCAGGGCGAGCCGCAGTGCGCATGAACCGCCGTAGGAGTTTCCGACCAGATGAGCCCGCTGGATGCCGAGTTCGTCGAGCATCCCGCGGATGTGATCGGCGAGATAGCCGAATGGATCGGCACGGTCGACACCCTTGGCAGAACGGCCGTAGCCCGGCATGTCGGGCACGAGGACGCGGAAGTGTTCGTGCCAGGGCCGCGATGTTGCGGGAGTAGTTCGACACGCCGGATGCGCCGGGTCCGCCGCCGTGCAGAAGAACCACCGGCGGACCGGCGCCGGTCTCGGCGACGAAGATGTCCTTGCCATGACGCGGACGGTGCGTTCGGTCATGGTGTTGCTGGTCATTGCTGTCTTCCTTTACGACTTGAAGCCGGCTGGGGGCGGCGGCAGCGGCTGGCCTTCTGCGGCGCCGGCGTACACGAAGCCGTCGGGTCGCACGACCACCACCGAGGCGCCCTTCTCGTCGAGCCAGCGCGTCAGCATGCCGTCGGCGTCCACAACGCTGTCGGTGCTCGGCTTGCTGCCGGGCACAAGGATTTTCACCACCGGCACGCCGGCTGCCCGCCAGGCCTGGCAATCGGACGCGGGGCCCAGATGCACGACCACCCAGCGGCCGCCGATGACGTCGTCGAGGCGCACTGCGTCGCCCTTCTCGTCGACCACCCACGGTTGGGGGATCAGCCAGCCGACGGCGCCGTTGCCGTTGTGCGCCAGCAGTCCCTTGCGGTAATGCGCATCGGGCAGCCAGCGGTTTTGGCGCAACCATGAGGTGAATCCGGGCACCTTGCTGGCGGTGCGGAAGATGTGGTTGCGTGCGGCGGCGCGATAGGGGTTGCGTTGGATGATCAACTTGCCGGTCTTGACCGCGCGGTTGGTCACGTCCTTCACGTGTGGCAGCCGCTCGGCCTGGTAGGAATCGAGCACGGATTCGGGCAGCGATCCGCGCAGCACGGCGCCCAGCTTCCAGCACAGGTTCGCCACGTCGCGCACGCCGGCGCACATGCCCTGACCGATCCACGGCGGCATCGCGTGCGCGGCGTCGCCGGCCAAAAAGACCCGGCCCACCCGCCAGCGGTCGGCGAACCGGACGTGGTGGCTGTAGCAGGCGAAGCCGAGGATCTTCACGTTCTCCGGGGTGATTCCCTGGTCGCGGAGCACCTTCCAGATCGCGTCCTCGGAGAGCAGGTCCTTCTCGTCCTCGTCGTCGCGCACCGGGAACTCCCAGCGGTGATGACCTAACGGAGTGGGGCAGTCCACGGTGGGCCGTGCCGGGTTGCAGTGGAACCGAAGCCGGTCATGGCCGGGCCATTCCTGGAGCACTTTGGTGTCGATGACGATCCAGCGCTCGCCGTAGGTGCGGCCCGAATAGCCGACGCTCAACTGGCCGCGGATGGAGCTGGACGCGCCGTCGGCGGCGATCACGTAGGAGGCCCGGATTCGCCGGAATTCGTCGACCTTGAGATCGGCGAGCATCAACTCGACGTGATCATTGCGCTGGATGACACGCAGGCACTCGTGCTCGAGAAGAACCGAGACGTTGGGGAAGCGGTCGACCCCGGATCGCAGCACCTTTTCCAGCGCGGGTTGGTAGATGAACTGCTGCGGTGGGTGTCCATTGCCCCGGACACCGGAAGCAGCCGCACGAACGGCACGCCGTTGGCGTCGACGAAGTTGGCCCCGTTCCCGGGCTGCATGTCGGCGTTGAGCCGGTCGGCCAGTCCGACCTGCTGCCAGATGCGCACCACCTCCTCGTCGGTGGAGATGGCCCGGGCCCGCGTATAGATGTTGGGATCGCGTTCCACCACGACGACGTTCAGGCCCATCTGGCCCAGAAGGTTGGCCGCGGTGACGCCCACCGGTCCGTAGCCGACGATCGCCACGTCATAAGTCGTCTGGTCAGTCATTGCGGGATCCTTAACTAGGAGTTGTTAATGTATCGATCCATACAGTAAGCTACGAGTTACGTGATCGTCAACACCCGAAAGGAGGCAACGTGGCAGCAAACACTGCAGGCAAAAGTTCGGAGTCCACTTCGGACAGCCGGCGGCGTACCCGGGCCAATGGCGAGCAGTCGCGTCAGCGAATCCTGGACGCGGCGACCGAGGTGGCCACCGAGCGTGGCTACGAGGGCACCACGATCTCGCTGGTGAGCAAGAAGAGCGGCCTGCCGCCGACGTCGATCTATTGGCATTTCGCCGACAAGGACGACCTGATCGCCGCGGTGATCGAGCGCAGCTTCCTGCGGTGGCTGGCCGCGCTGGAGCTGCCGCGGGGAGCGGAGGCTCATGCGCGAGCGATGGAGCTGGGGACGCAGGTGGCCAAGGCGCTGCTGGATGCGCCGGAGTTCCTTCGCTTGGGTCTGATGCTGGCGTTGGAGCGTCGACCGGTCGAACCGCGCGCCCGGGAGATGTTCCTGCAGTTGCGCGCCGACGCCTTTCGCAGGTTCTCCGAGATCGTGCGTGACATCGCTCCCGGGCTCGACGAGGCAAGCGTGCGGCTGATCACCACCTATGCGATTGCCGGCGCCGACGGCTTGTTCATCGCCAAGGAGGTCGGTGGCGATTCGGTGGATCTGGTCGAGCTGTTCGACTTACACGTACGGCTGGTCTTCGACGCCGCGGTCAAACTGCTGGCCGGCTCTGGAGACGACGCATGACGACTCGATCACCTCAGCTGGCCGACGTCGCCCAACTGCTTTACGACGCCCAGAGCCGCAGCGTCCCCATCTCACCGTTGACCCAGACATATCCCAATCTCGATGTTGCCCAGGCCTATGCGGTGCAGCGGCTCAACCTTGCCCGCCACCTCGACCAGGGTGGGGTGTTGTGCGGCCACAAGATCGGGCTCACCTCCGCGCCGATGCGGGAACTGCTCGGGGTCAGTGAGCCCGACTTCGGCTACATCCTCGACAGCATGGTGTTGCCCAACGGTGCCGAGGTGCCGGTGAGCGGGTTCTGCGCGCCTCGCGTCGAACCGGAGGTGGCGTTTCTGCTGCGGGCACCGCTGCGGGGCCCGGGAGTGACCGTCGACGACGTGATGGCGGCCACCGAGGCGATGGCCCCGGCCTTGGAGATCGTCGACAGCCGCATCGCTGACTGGCGCATCACGCTGGCGGACACGATCGCCGACAACGCCAGCTCTGGAGCGGTGGTATTGGGCGAGTGGGTGCCGATCCGCGACGTGGCGCCGCTGCCCGAAACCACCGCCACACTCGCCGTGAACGACACCGTCGTCGGCACCGGCGAGGGGACCGCCGTGATGGGCGATCCGGCTGCCGCCGTGGCCTGGCTGGCCAACGCGCTGGCCCGCTACGGCACCGCCATCGAGCCCGGCCAGTTCGTGATGTCCGGCTCGTACACCACGGCGTCGTTCGTCGTGGCAGGCGACCATGCGTCGGCCGTCATCAGCGGGCTCGGCACCGTCACCGTGAGTTTCGAGTAGAAGTAGAGGAGCAGTTTCATGAATACCGAACGATTCCCGGTCGCAATCATCGGCTCGGGCAACATCGGCACCGACCTGATGATCAAGATCCTTCGCAGCCCAGGACCATTGACGATGGCTGCGATGATCGGCATCGACCCCGAATCCGACGGACTGGCCCGGGCAAAACGGCTTGGCGTGCCGACGTCTTCGCAAGGCATCGACGGGCTGCTCGCCATGCCCGACTTCGACGACATCCGACTGGTGTTCGACGCCACCTCCGCGGGCGCGCACGCCAGGCACTGGGAGGTGCTGCGCCACACCGGTGTACGCGTTCTCGACCTCACCCCCGCGGCCATCGGACCGTTCGCCGTCCCGGTGGTCAACCTCGAGGACCACATCGACGCGCCGAACCTCAACATGGTCACCTGCGGCGGCCAGGCCACGGTGCCGATCGTCGCCGCTGTCCACCAGTCGGCGTTCGTGTCCTACGCCGAGATCGTGTCGTCGATGTCGTCCAAGTCGGCCGGCCCGGGCACTCGGGCCAATATCGACGAGTTCATCGAAACGACCGCCACCGCACTCAGAGTCGTAGGCGGGGCGCAGAGAAGCAAAGTGGTCATGATCCTCAATCCGGCCGATCCGCCGATTCTCATGCGCAACACGGTGTATTGCCTCGTTGAGGGCGACTGCGATCACGCGGCCATCGACGCGTCCATCACCGCCATGGTGAACGAAGTGCAGCGCTACGTGCCCGGATACAAGCTAAGGCAGCCCGTTCAGTTCGAGTCGTTCGACGCCGACAACCCGCTGCACATACCCGAGACCGGGAAATTCATCGGCACCAGGGTCACCGCGATGCTGCAGGTGACCGGCGCTGCCGACTACCTGCCCGCATATGCCGGCAACCTCGACATCATGACCTCCGCCGCGCTGGCCACCGCCGAAAGCATCGCGGCCCATTCGATGAAAAGTATTGGAGTATCGAAATGACCGAGCCGCTTTACATCAGTGACGTCACACTGCGCGACGGAATGCACGCGGTGCGACACCAATACAGCCTGGAACAGGTCACCCAGATCGCAGGGGCTCTGGATGCGGCCGGGGTGGACTCGATCGAGGTCGCCCACGGCGACGGACTGTCGGGATCAAGCTGCATCTACGGATTCGGCGCCCACACCGATCTGGAATGGATCGAGGCCGTCGCCGGCGTGGTCAAGCGCGCGGAGGTGGCAACGCTGGTGCTGCCGGGCATCGGAACCGTGCGCGAGCTCGCCGCCGCCCACCGGGCCGGCGCCAGCGTGGTGCGCGTCGCGACCCACTGCACCGAAGCCGACATCTCCGCACACCACATCGCCGCCGCCCGCGAGCTCGGCATGGACACCGTCGGATTCCTCATGATGAGCCACATGACGAGCCCACAGCAACTGGCCGAGCAGGCCCGGCTGATGGAGGGCTACGGAGCCGGCTGCGTCTATGTCGTGGACTCCGGCGGCGCGATGACCATGCGCGACGTCGCCGAGCGGGTCGACGCGGTACGCCAAAGCCTCGACAGTGCCACCGAAATCGGCATCCACGCACACCACAACCTCTCGCTCGGTGTGGCCAACTCCATCGTCGCCGTCGAGCACGGCTGCCGCCGGGTCGACGCGTCGTTGGCCGGCATGGGCGCCGGCGCCGGCAACGCGCCGCTGGAGGTCTTCATCGCGGCCGCCACCCGCATGGGCTGGCAGCACGGCTGCGATCTCAACGCACTCGAAGACGCCGCCGACGACCTGGTCCGCCCGCTGCAACAACGTCCGGTCCGCGTCGACCGCGAGACCCTCACGCTGGGCTACGCCGGCGTGTACTCCAGCTTCCTGCGCCACGCCGAGACGACCGCCGACCGCTTCGATGTCGACGCGCGCGCACTCCTCGAAGAAGCCGGACGCCGGGGCCTGGTCGGAGGACAAGAAGACATGCTCGCCGACATCGCACTCGACCTCGCCCGCGATCGAGCTACCACCTAAACGCACTGAAGAACGAATATTTCACATGACTGGCTTCGGCAACCCGGCCTTCGACCTGTTCATGCTGCCCGACGAGCACAACGAGCTGCGCTCGGTGCTACGGGATCTGTGTGAGCAGGAGATCGCCCCGTACGCAGCAGACGTCGATGAGCACTCCCGCTTCCCGGACGAGGCACTCAAGGTGCTCAACGACACCGGGTTCTCGGCGGTGCACGTGCCCGAGAAGTACGGCGGGCAGGGCGCCGACGCGGTGGCCACATGCATCGTCATGGAGGAAGTAGCGCGGGTGTGTGCGTCCTCGTCGCTGATTCCCGGCGTCAACAAGCTCGGCACGATCGGGCTGATCCTGCGCGGCTCCGACGAGCTGAAACAGCAGGTGCTGCCGACGCTGGCCTCGGGGGACGCGATGGCCTCCTACGCGCTCTCCGAGCGGGAGGCGGGCAGTGATCCCGCGGCGATGCGCACCCGGGCCCGCGCCGACGGCGACGAATGGGTGCTCAACGGCGCCAAGTGCTGGATCACCAACGGCGGCAAGTCCACCTGGTACACGGTGATGGCGGTAACCGACCCGGACAAGGGCGCCAACGGTATCTCGGCGTTCATCGTTCACAAGGACGACCCGGGATTCATCGTGGGACCCAAGGAACGCAAGCTCGGTATCAAGGGCTCACCGACGACCGAGCTGTACTTCGAGGACTGCCGGATTCCAGGGGATCGCCTCGTCGGTGAGCCGGGAACCGGATTCAAGACCGCGTTGGCCAGCCTGGACCACACCCGCCCGACGATCGGCGCGCAGGCGGTCGGCATCGCGCAGGGCGCACTGGACGCGGCGATCGCATACACCAAGGAACGCAAGCAGTTCCGCAGGCCGGTGAGCGACTTCCAGGGCGTGCAGTTCATGCTCGCCGACATGGCGATGAAAATCGAGGCCGCCCGCCTGATGGTGTACACCGCAGCGGCGCGCGCCGAGCGCGGCGAGTGCGGCGCTGAACTTCATCTCCTCGGCGTCGAAATGCTTTGCCTCCGACGTCGCCATGGAGGTCACCACCAACGCCGTGCAACTGTTCGGCGGCGCCGGCTACACCCGGGACTTTCCGGTTGAGCGCATGATGCGCGACGCCAAGATCATCCAGATCTACGAAGGCACCAACCAAATCCAACGCATCGTCATGGCGCGGGCCCTGCTCGCGTGAACCGCAATCACACCCAACGAGAATGAAAGGCGAAACAATGTCCGGCAGAGAATCAGCACGTGCGGACGAAATCGCGGTACCGCTCGACCTGTTGTTGACGACTTCGGCGACCGGGGTGGCGCGTCGAATGATGCCCGACACGTCATGGAGCAGGTTCGCGTTGAACCTGGCGCGTCGGCCATCGACCATCGGGGAACGGGTCGGATCCTTGGGGCACGAACTTGCCTCTATCGCGCGGGGCACGTCGGATCGGGCTCCGGCCAAGGCCGACAAGCGTTTCAGCGATCCGGCCTGGCAGAGCAACCCCCTCATGAAGCGATCCATGCAGGCCTACCTGGCCGCCAATGAGACCGTGGACAAGCTCTTTTCCGACGCCCACCTCGACTGGCGCGACGCCGAACAGATCCGCTTCGTCCTCGACATCGTGATGGAAGGGCTCTCCCCCAGCAACAATCCGTTGATCAGCCCGCTGGGCTGGAAGGCAATCATCGACACCGGAGGCCTGAGCCTGCTTCGGGGCGTGCGTCATTTCCTCAACGACATGGCCTCAGCCCCGCGGGTCCCGTCGATGGTGGAGCCCACCGCGTTCACCGTTGGCGAGACCGTTGCGGCAAGCCCGGGAGCGGTCGTCTACCGCAGCGAGGTGTTCGAACTGATCCAATACACCCCGCAAACACAGAAGGTGTACACGGTCGCGCTGCTGCTGGTGCCGCCCGTGATCAACAAGTACTACATCATGGACATCGCGCCGGGCCGCAGCATGATCGAGTACTTCGTGCGCCAGGGTCACCAGGTCTTCGCGATCTCCTGGCGCAACCCCACCGCGGAGCACCGGTCGTGGGGCTGCGACACCTACGGTGCCGCGATCCTCGACGCGCTTGGCGCGGTCGAAAAGATTTCCGGGTCGGACTCAGTCCATGTTCAGGCGTCGTGCTCGGGTGGGATCCTCATGGCGATGACGGCCGCGCATCTGAGTGCCATCGGTGAGGCCGAGCGCCTGGCGAGCCTCACCCTGATGGTGACCGTCCTGGACCAGCAGAAGGCCGGTGTGGCTGCCGCCATCGACGAGGAAGCAGCCGACATCGCGGTCGCGCTGTCGGGGCGCAAGGGCTACCTCGACGGTCGAGCGCTGGCCGAAGTGTTCGCCTGGCTGCGCCCCACCGATCTCGTGTGGCGCTACTGGCTCAACAACTATGTGCAGGGCCGCACCCCGCCGCCGTTCGACGTGCTGTTCTGGAACGCCGACACCACCCGCATGCCCGCAGCGCTGCACCGCGACATGGTGCAGATGGGAGTGCACAACGCGCTGACCCAACCTGGCGGGGTGGACGATGCTCGGTACCCCGGTGGACCTCGGGACGGTCACGACGGACACGTACGTCGTCGCAGGGGTGGCCGACCACATCTCACCCTGGCAGGCCTGCTACCGCAGCGCGCGACTCCTCGCCAGCAAAGAGCTCCGGTTCGTCCTGTCGACGAGCGGACACATCGCTGCGCTGGTCAATCCCCCCGGCAACCCGAAGGCCTCCTATCGCGTGGGCACCACCGACGAACGCAACCCCGATCAGTGGGCTTCGGCAGCGGAAGTCCACCGCGACTCATGGTGGCCCGACTACTCGGCGTGGCTGGCCGCACGCGGCGGTGAGCATAAGACGGCGCCCAAAAGGCTCGGCGCCCGCGGGCTGTCTCCGCTGACACCGGCACCGGGCACCTACGTCCATGAACGGTGACGGCGCGGAACACCGCGCCGATGTGATAGCGCTATATCGTGACCAGGCCGAGCCGTCATAGCGCGAGCCGTCATAGCGCGAGTTATCAGGACTTGATTCCTGTGCTCGGGCAGCAAATCCGAGTCCATATCCGCTGGGGAACCGGAATCCCGCTGGTGGTGTGCAACGGTATCGGCGCCAGCCTGGAGGTGCTCGACCCCTTTGTCGAGCAACTCGATCCCGACAGCACGGTGGTGCGCCTCGACGTACCGGGCACCGGCGGGTCGCCGGACTCGCCGGTGCCCTACCGATTTCCCTACCTCGCCGCGGTCCTGGGCAAATTGCTGAAGAAGGTCAGCGTGGTAGGGGGACCAGAAGGCAGCCCCCAGGTTGACATCCTGGGACTGTCGTGAGGCGGTGCGCTCGCCCAACAGTTCGCGTTCCAGAACCCGCGCCGATGCCACCGTCTGATCCTGGTCTCCACCGCTACCGGTTCGGTCATGATTCCCGGCAAACCGGCCGACCTGGCGAAAATGCTTACGCCGCGGCGGTTCCTGGACCACCGGTATGCCGCCAGGGTGGCCCCGGAGCTGCACGGCTGTTCGACCGCCAGCTCATGGCCGGGTCCCGCGTCGGCTATCTGCACCAATTGATGGCTGGAGCCAGTTGGACGAGCATCTTTGCGTTGCCGCTCATCCGGCAACCCACGCTCATCATCGCGGGCTCCGACGATCCCGTCATCCCACTTGTCAACGCCAAGATCATGAGCCGGCTATTGCCCAACGCGACGCTGCACGTGCACGACGGCGGCCACGTCGAACTCGCCACCAGCGCGGCTGAGCAGGCGCGCGTGATCGAAGCGTTCCGCAGGCCCAAGATGGCAGGAGGCCGGTGACCATGCCGCTGCAAGGTTGACGATGATCATCGGCGGCAGATCAAGTGTCTTCGACCCTGCCACCCGGGCTAGTGCTGGAGAAACGTCTGGTGCGCCGGGCACTATTCCGAGCGCGATCACCTTAGTTAGCCAGGTGGGACCATCACGATCACCGCGCGCGGCAGTGCCCACGTCGACGCGCTCGCAAATTCTTACGACGCTCGCGCAATTGGAGTGACGGGCAAGTCTCTGACCAACGCTGCTGCGCGGGGCCCAGGAACTGGCCGCCCGTACGCAAGACGCAACTGAGACACCATCGCCGCACAGCAGCGAGTCTTCAACGAGAACCTGGTTTTGCGTCCCGCCGAAAGCCTTCGGCGCGAAGGCGCTCTCAGCGCATCGGCCATCAAACCGCCAGCATTGCTGGAACCGCTCCACCCACGGCTCGCGCAACTTCAGGCGACGGAAGTGGGTGAGGCCGCGATGCTCCTTGACAGACCCTGCTGCAGTGTCTGCCGTCAGCCTGCGAACGTCGAATCCTTCGGCCAGCGATAGAAGCTCGCGTTCAGCTCGACCGCGTCGAACTCGTGGACATAGCCAGCCAACCGGGCGGACACCCGGTGTCCGCTCCAGAACAGCGCGCCCACCCAGTGGTCATACGACCATTCAGACGTGTCGATGCGGATCACGCCGCGGAGTCAGGCTAGGTCAGCTCGTCGAGGTCACGCAGCGGCCGCCGGCAGATCTCCGCGGCCTCGTCGGCAGGCAAGCCGAACATGATCAGCACGTCGCGGGTCACCCGGTCGGCGGCCTCGGCGTCGTCAAGCTCCGGCTGGTCGTGCAGCAACTGACCGAGCCCCATCAGCGCGCCACCGGCGACCGCCAGCGCGAGCATGGGGTCGTCGACTGAGAATCGGCCTGCCCGTGTGGCGGCGTCAATGTCGCGCAGGGCCCGCGGAGCCAGGCCGCGGTCGGCGGAGATCAACGTCAACCCGGTGTTGAGAAGCACCCGGGACATCTCCGGGCGCCGCCGAAACAGCCGCCCGACTAGCCGGAAACTTCGGGCGTATGTCTCCGCCGGATCCTCGCCTTGGGCGGTGAGCTTGTCGAGTATCGCGCCGAGTTCGTCGAGTACCTCGTTGACCGCCGCCTGGAATAGCTCTTCCTTACTGTCGAAGTGGTTGTAGAACGAACCCATCCCGACGTCCGCGGCCTGGGTGATCTCGAGCACCGGCACGTTGAGTTTGCCGGCCGCGACAAAAGTCTGCGCGGCGCGGACGAGTGCCGCGCGGGTGCGCATCTTGCGCCGTTCCAGGCGGTTGTCGGCGACTGGTTGCGCCCCGGTCATGCGCCGATGTTAGCAGAGAACATCAATATTGAGGATTTCGTCAGAAAACCTTGACGTGGGGCGTTCCAGTAAGTGACGATATCGTCAGTCAATCGAGGAGAAACGGTGCCACCACACGTCGAGGCCCACAAAGACCTGCACGCCGAACAGGGCGCCCTGCGCGGGGAGCACCCCGGGCGCTCCCGCAACCCCCTGATCAAGGTCCGCGATCTAGCCTGGCTGGAGTTCGAGAAACCGGACCTGATCCGTGCGGAAGCCTTCGCGCGGGCGTTCGGCTTCAGCACGGTGCTGCACACGGCGGACGAGCTCCACCTTCGGGGAACGGATGCCGGCTCGCCGTGCGTGATCGTCCGGCGCGGGCCGCGGTCGCGGTTCGTCGGCCCCGCGTTCGCCGCCGACGACCGGGCCGATGTCGAGCGGCTCGCCAGCGCGACCGGGAGGAAGACCGCAAACGCTGCCAGAGGCCATCGGCGGCGTCGCGGTAGAACTGACCGATCCCAGCGGGATTCGGGTCCGCGTCGTAGCCGGGATGCACGAGTTGGACGGGCTGCCCGCACAACAGCCGCACACCTTCAACTTCGGGCACGAGCTGCGCCGCACCAATGCCACCCAGCGTCCGCCGCGCGAGCCGGCCCGCGTGCAGCGATTGGGACATGTCGTGCTGCAGAGCACCACGTACATGCAGTCGCTCAACTGGTACCTCGACCACATCGGCCTGATCGTCAGCGACTTCCTCTACTACCCGGGCCAGCGCGACCGCGGCCCGGCGATGAGCTTCATCCGCTGCGATCGCGGCTCGACGCCGTCTGACCACCACACGCTGGCACTGGCGTTGGGCCCGTCGAACCGCTATGTGCACTCCGCGTATCAGACATGCGATCTGGACGCGATCGCGGCGGGCGGTGAATACCTGCGCGAGTCGGGGTATCACCGGTCGTGGGGGATCGGCAGGCACATCCAGGGCAGCCAGATCTTCGACTACTGGCGCGATCCTGACGGATTCCTGGTCGAGCACTTCAGCGATGGCGACATGTTCGACAACACCCTCGAACCGGGATGGGCGCCGTTCACCGCGTCCGGTCTGGCCCAGTGGGGCCCACCGGCCACCAAAGATTTTCTCGGCATCACACCCAGCCGTGAAGCAGTTCACGAACTGCGGTCGATGCTCACCGCGATCCGTGAGGACAACGAATTCGACATCACCCGACTCCGCGGACTTCTGAAAGTGGCACGCTCATGACTATTTCCATCTATCGCACCGCCGACCGCTGGTGGGCGGGCAGCTCCGAGGCCGTGGCCAAGGTCGACACCGACGCGACGACGACGGCGCAGCTGTTGGCCGACCGGGCGGCGACCGATCGAGCCGCCGCGAGCACCGACACGGTGCCGGTGAGCAGCCTCGAGCTGCTGTCACCGGTGACCACGCCGTGCCGCGTCGTCGCGCAGATGACGAACTTCGCATCCCACGTCGAGGACACCGGAGGGGACCCGAAAAAGGTGCCGCTCACGTTCTTCCGCAAGGCATCTGGGTCGATCACTGGCCCCGTCGACGACATCGTCAAGCCGGAGCACGTGCGCCTGCTCGACTACGAGGTGGAGATCGGTTTGGTGATCGGTCGCGACGTTCCGGTGGGCACCGCGATCGCCGCCGACAACCTGGCCGACTACATCTGCGGTCTGGTGGTGACCAACGACGTGTCGGCGCGCGATGTGCAGCTGACCAAAACCCAGTTCTACGAGGCGAAGTCGTACCCGACGTTCACGCCGGTCGGGCCGGCGCTGGTGCTTGTCGATGCCGACGAGCTGGGTCGCTTCGGCGGGCTGCGCCTGCAGCTGCGGGTCAACGGCGAACTGCGCCAAGACAGCACGGTCGACGGCGACATGATCTATCGGCCCGTCCAGGCCGTTGCGGCACTGGCGCGGTTCCAGCAGCTGTCCGCGGGCGACCTGGTGTTGACCGGCACACCGGTCGGCACGGCCCTGTCTGCGCCGCCGAAGCCGGTGCAGAAGCTCGTGGGTCTGCTGCCGGACGACGTCAAGTGGAAGATGTTCTTCGCCGGACAGGCCAAGAACACCAAGTACCTGCACGACGGCGATGTCGTCGAGGCGAGCATCCGAACCGACGACGGCAAGATCGATCTCGGCACGCAACGCAACGTGGTCAGGTACTCATGACCGAGCACCCGAACTTCGTCCCGGTGGTGATCGTCGGCGGGGGGCCGACCGGGATCACCGCGGCAACGAAGCTTGCGCAATACGGCGTCGACTGCCTGGTCCTCGACCGCTGGGAGGACGTCTATCCGCAGCCGCGTGCCGTTCATCTCGACGACGAAATCCACCGGTTACTGGCCGGACTGGGCATTGCTGATGAGTTCGCGGCGATCTCCCGACCGGCGCTCGGTCTGCAGCTGCGGGACCGAAACGCGCGGGTATTCGCGGAGTTTCGCCGGGAATGCGCCGAAAGCGCTAACGGCTTCCCGCAGGCGAACATGTTCGACCAGCCCGAGTTCGAGGCGCTGCTGCGGGCGAATCTGAAGCATTACCCGCACGCCGTTCTCCGGGGCAATGCCGAGGTGACCGAAGCCGTTCAAATCGGCGCCGACAGAGTCCAGGTCACGTTCACCGATCGGGTCAGCGGCGAGGGCCACCGCGTCGAGACGCGGTACCTGCTCGGCTGCGACGGCGCCAACAGCCTGGTCCGCAACGCGATCGGCGCCTGCATGGAGGACTTGAAATTTCAGCAGCGTTGGCTCGTGGTCGATGTGACGACGACCGCAGAGCTGAATCAGTGGGAGGGGGTCCACCAGGTGTGCGATCCGCATCGAGCGGCCACGTACATGCGGATCGGCGATACCCGCTACCGGTGGGAGTTTCGGCTTCTGCCGGACGAGACGGCCGACGACTACAAGACCATGGCGGCGCTTTACCCGCTGATCCGACCGTGGGTGGAAGGCATTGCGCCAGAAGAGCTGGAGCTCGTGCGCGTCGGCGAGTACACGTTCCGCGCGCAGGTGGCGAACCACTGGCGCCGCGACAACATCTTCATTCTTGGCGATGCTGCCCACCTGACACCGCCGTTCATCGGCCAAGGCCTGTGCGCGGGGCTGCGCGACGCGACGAACCTCGCATGGAAGCTTGCCGGCGCGGTCAACGGCTGGTTGCCCGAGAGTGTGCTTGACACGTATGAGCAAGAGCGTATGCCGCACGCGCGGTACATGATCCGGTTCGCGCTCGCGATGGGCACGGCCATGACAGCGGGCGGCGAGGCAGGCAATCTGCTCAGGCGTGTGGTGATCCCGCGACTGCATCTGATCCCGGGGGTGAGGGAGAAAATCGTCGACAGCACGACGCCCGACCTGCACAGCAGCGAGCTGGTAAGGAAATCACCCGGACGACGGCAACTGGCGGGCCGGTTGTGCCCGAATCCTGTTCTGCTCGACGGCAAGCGTCTCGACGCGGTCGTCGGCGACAGGTTCGCGGTGATCACGTCGGCTCCGCTCAACCCGTCCCAGCAGGACGAGATGACCCGCCGCGGCGCCGTCGTCGTGACGGCTCATCCCGGCACCGAACCGGCCCTCTGGCTGCAGGCCGGTCGGGCTAAGGCAGCAGTAGTGCGACCAGATCGGACGGTCATGTGCGCCGGCCGCAATCTGGCCGAAGTCTGCAGCGCGGTACCGGTTTTCGCGCCACCCGCCGATACCGGCGCAGATGCGTAGGCCCGCCGACGTCCCGGCCTACGAACCAGACCTGTATTCGGCGCGGGCGATCCTCGACCCGCATCCGCGCTATGCGCGGCTGCGGCGACTCGGTCCGGTGGTATGGCTGACCAAACAGCGCGTCTACGCCCTGCCGCGCTATGCCGAGTGCAAGGCGATGCTACGCGACGACACGACGTTCGTCTCCGGCGAAGGGGTCGGACTGAACCGGATCTTCAACAGGCTGTCTCGCGGCACAACACTTAACAGCGACGGCGACGAACACGACCAGCGGCGCAAGCTCGTCGCGCACCGGCTGCTGCCGCGGGCGTTGCAGACGATGAGCGACGTCGTCACCTGCCAGGCCGAGCAGCTGGTCGCCGCGGCCGTACAACGTCAACACGTGGACGGCGTCAAGGATCTGGCCACCGCACTGCCGCTTTCGGTGGTGCCCGACCTCGTCGGCTGGCCAGAGAACCGACGCCAGTACCTGCTGCGTTGGGGGGGAGCCACATTCGATGTGCTTGGCCCGCTGAATCGCTATGCCCTCAAATCGGTGCCGGCCAGTCTGCAGATGCTGCGCTTCTCCAAGGACGTGGTACGCCACCGGTCGGTGATCCACGGCAGCATGGGTCATGACATCCTCGCCGCCGCCGACGCCGGGAAGCTTCGTCACAGCGAGTGCTCGGCGCTGATGATCGACTACCTGGTGCCGTCGCTTGACACCACGATCAGCGGTATCGCCAATGCGCTGGCATTGTTTGCGGCGCACCCGGACCAGTGGGAGCTGCTGCGCGCCGAGCCGTCCCTGCTGCCCAATGCGATCAACGAGGTGCTGCGATACGAGTCGCCGTTGCGGGCGTTCACCCGAAAGTTGCTGCAGCCGACTGAAATCGCGGATATCGACATCCCGGCTGGATCGCGGGTGCTGGTGCTGTACGCGTCGGCGAACCGCGATGACCAGGAGTGGACAGACCCTGATGTGTTCGACATCCGCCGTAACGCCACCCGCCATCTCGGCTTCGGGCACGGCACACATGCCTGCGCCGGGCAGGGGCTCGCCCGACTCGAGATGCAGGCGATGCTCACTGCGCTGACGCAGCAGGTGAGCCGAATCGAACTCGCGGGCGAGCCGACATGGGCGCTCAACAACATCATCCGCTGTTACGAGCGACTGCCGCTCAGGCTGATCTCGGCCTGAGCGGTCTCAACGGTTTCTGAGACAGCGCGAGAACTTCCTCCGCCGCGGGTGCGCTCGGCCCTGGCCGTCGGTGAGCTTTCTTGGGTTTGGGACCACACGTTATACACGATGCTGAACGACTTGCGCGCTCGTGACCGTCATGCGCATGCGCTCAACCTCCCCCGCGCCGACTGAAGCAGCGACCGCCGGCCCGCCGGACGAGCGGGGGCGGCGCAAACGGCTGGACCGACTAGGTGGCCGAGTGACCGCGGCCAATAGATGGGCTTACTGCTAGCAGTTGGCGCAAGGATGTCAACGGTCTTTGTTGGTGGCGGGCTGCTGTTCGTCAGCGCCGGTATCAAGCAGGCTCTCGATCGCGACGGTGGTATCGAGGCTGGGATCGAGTGTCGCGGCCGAGCGCAGGCCGGCGGCCAGGAGTTGGATCATGTACTCGACCATCGTCTCCACCGAAAACTGTTGCTCGTTGTTGAGCCAATACACCGTGGCTTCGTCGATTGCGGCGACGGCCGCGCGCCCCGTGATGCGTAGGGCGTGGTTGTCGGGATCGAGCCCCAGCATCGCTACAGTGGCCCCAAGGGCGCGCCAGCGGGCCGCTTCGAAGACTTCCCATGCTTCCGGATCCGCGCCGCGTCCGCCTAATACCAGGCGTAGCGCGAGTCCCCGTCGGCGGCGCAGGTAACGCAAATTCGATGTCAGTGCGCGCCGAAGTTGTTGTGAAGGAGGCAGATTCGAGTCGAACGAGAACGCCTCGTCCAGTTGGTCGACCGCCTCGCTGATGGCCTGCAGGTAGATGCCGCGCTTGCTGCCGAAATAGTGAAACAACAGACCGTGCGCGACCCCCGCGGCTTTGGCGATGTCGGACGCGGCGACCTGGTCGTAGCTGTGGGCGGAGAAAAGGTCGACCGCGGCGGCGACCAGGCGCTGCCGGGTCTCGGTCGCCTGTGCCGCACGGGAAGTGACCTTGAGCTCCGGGTTTTTGGCGGGCATCGGCATCCTTCCCTGCAACGTGCGCGCGACGGTCACGCGGCGTCGCCGTGTCAGTTTGATTTTACGTCATTGACTTCAAGTCAATGACTGATTTACCATGTAAACAACCACGGCGGCACAGATGCGTCCAGACAGCGAGCCGCCCCAAGTCTCATGCAGGTACGACGAAGGTCTAGAGAAATGTCCGGAATGCGTGTTGGAGTGATGGACACAGCCCTTGCTGCTCGACCGGCTGTGGATTCACTGACCCGGGCCAACTACCTGGCCGCGGTAGCCAATCGCGTCGACTCGTTCTGGGTGCCCGACCACCTCAACGCGCTATTCCCGCGATCGATATGGGCGCCGAAGTACTGCGGCGCCGCGCGGCTCGTCCCGAGGGCCGACGCATCCCTGGAGCCGTGGACCATGCTCGGGCACCTGGCCGCCCGCAACCGTTTGGGCCGCCTGCGCCTTGGTGTGAGCGTGACCGACACCGGGCGACGTAATCCGGCGGTGACCGCGCAGGCTGCCGCGACGCTGCACCTGCTGACCCGCGGGCGCGCAATCTTGGGCATCGGTACCGGCGAACGAGAAGGCAACGAACCCTACGGAGTGGACTGGTCGAAACCGGTCGCACGGTTTGAAGAGGCCCTGGCCACGATCCGGGCGCTCTGGAATTCGAATGGCCAACTCGTCGAACGGGATTCGCCGTTCTTTCCATTGCGCGACGCGGTGTTCGACCTTCCGCCCTATCGGGGGAAATGGCCGGAGATTTGGATCGCTGCTCATGGTCCACGGATGCTGCGGGCCACCGGGCGTTACGCAGATGCCTGGTTTCCCGCGTTCCCCCACCGGCCGGAAGACTACGCGAAACGTCTGGAAATTGTCCGGGCCGCGGCGTCCGACTCGGGGCGCGACCCGATGTCCATCCTCCCGGCTGTCGAGTTCTTGGTCGTCACCGGCGCCAGTCGCGGCGCCGTCGACGAGGCGCTGAACTCCCCAGTTCTGAAGGCGCTGTCTCTGACCGCGTCTGACGAGGTGTTCGCTCGCCACGGCGCCCGCCATCCGTTGGGAGAAGGGTTCTCTGGTTCGCAGGACCTGGTGCCCCACGCCTTTGACGAAAAGACAGCACTGTCGCATGCAGCTGAAGTTCCGCCACCGGTCGTGCGGGAAGTGTTTCTGAGCGGCACCCCTGACGAAGTGATCGACCAGGCCGCACAGTGGCGCGATCACAGCGCGCGCTACATCGTTGTGGCGGATGCCAGCGCGCTTCAGCGCAGCCTCCGAAACGGCCTGTCCGCGGCGATACCGTTCGGCAGAATCTTGCGCGGGCTCAAGAAGCTCTAGGCCGGCCGTCGGTGAGGTCAATCCCCTGGCCGCGCTATTACTTCCGCAGCCTCCGCGACACACCGGTCTCCTGGGTGCCGGGATGAGACACCAGCACGTACCCAGCGTAGCCCCACATCATCGGCATCGCGGCCAGCACGCCGTACATAACTGTCATGACGTCACCTCCTGGAAGTGCAAGGGCATCAACACCTTGTCGATGTCTCAAGAATCGCGTGCCGGAGCTCCGATGTCGCCGCTGCTGGCATCCATTAAGGGGGCCCACCAGTCGGAATATTCGCCTACCGGCTAGTGGGCATGGCGGGCCGAGCCGCCGGCGCGGCGACGTCAACACCGCCGGTGTCGGCGGCCGCAAAGTCGATCCGCTCAGCGCTGGAACTGACCGCGGCAAGCCAACCACTTAGCGCGCGGGCTCCCTCGTGTTTCGATTGCCGGGCCGAGTTGGCCGCAATCGCTGCGGCAACGCTGCAGACCACACCTAAGTTGGCGAGCAGGGCAATGCTCAGCAAGATGGCGATCGGCGCGGCGCCTGCCTTCTCGGGGTCGATCTCGTCGAGAAGAATCACCGAAATGGTTTCGGCCACCAGCACTATTTCGACGATGATGAAAACCGCGGCGGGCACGATCGCGGACTTGTCGACCGTTACGGCGGCCCGATGGCCGACGGTCCTGGGGCGATGATCAACACGTCCGCCTTCCCGGTTACTGACCGCTGATCCAGCGCGCGGCCGCGGTTGACGTGACGAGTCTGACTGAACGCTTGACTTATTCACATTGCCGCTAGCATCCGAATCGTCGTTCCCGCTGGCTGGAGCCGGCACCCGTGGACCGTGGTGACACCGGCCCATTCGGCAGGATGGAGGCCAGCGGGTACGCACGACTGCAGTTGACCGGGGAGCATTGCCCGCGCACCGTGGGCGAAACTCTTAGCAACGCTTCACAGCGCGTGATGGTTTCGTGCTGGGCGTGATCGAGGAGGTCGAAGGTGCGGAACGTTAGTTGTAACAGACACCCGCTGGCTTTCCAATGGCCATCGCGGTGGGACGACCCGTGTTGTGGCTCCTATCACCCTGTCTCGCTCCCTGTCATGACGCTGTTGACGGTCATTCTGGCCGTCATTTTCGTGGTGGTTTTGTGATGGCGCCCACCGCCATCACCCTCGCTGATTGACTGACGGCAAGATCGGCTGACGGGCTCGGGAATCTGTTTGCGGCTATCGCTCGGTTCGTCACATCCGCCCGACCGGCATGGTAGGCGGCTGCTGGCGGATCTCCGCCACAAAACGCTGACCACGATTATCGGCGACCAAATACCGTCCGGGTGCGATCAATGTCGTGAGTCCGAGCGAACGCACGGTGTGCCGAGCATCTGATTCTCGGCCGGATGTCGCGCGCACGGTGTCCTTGTGAGGTTACAACTTCCCACATCATGGCGCCGCAATGTTCAGGGTGATCACGCTGTTTTCGTGCGCATTGGCCATCACTACGGCTCCTCTGTTGCGTTGGCCTCCAAGGCTTCCGGTGTGGCGCGACGGTGTCGTTACCGTTGACACCCAGACCACTCCCCCGGCTAGCCGGAAATGATTGGTGCCCCGGGTACGTCGGCTATCAGAAAAACGGTTGCAGTGCAGCCCATTACGTTATCGCTTCCGGCTACCAAGTAGAGCGCATTCCCTGCGGGCCCGTATATCAAACTGCGGCTGGCATTGACGACTCGCGACCCACCGACCGCCATTGTCAATGTGATACGCGTTACACGAAGAAGGTGGGACATGTCGCAAGCGCAGCCGACAACAAGGCAACCGGCACGAGTCGGCGGTTCTCAGAGGCGGATGAACATGGCTGCCCGGCTACGCGGGCGTGCCGGCGCCCGCTCGGCCGTTCAGATGATTGCTCGTGCCGCGACGGTACAAGCGCACGAGGCGGCGCTATTGCTGTCGGGAGTCGCGATGGCACCGGTACGCCTCGTCCGTGGTGATTGCGAGTCCGCAAACAGCGCGTCGCCGCAGGCAAAAGCGGACGCGGCGCCCAACCGTCCGGTGCTGCTCGTCCACGGGTTCGGGGGGGCGAAGTCCAGCTGGACCTTGGTTGCGGACGCTCTAAGTTCCCGAGGACTAACCGTTGACGCGATGACCTACGGGCCTGTCGGAAGCTCGGTGGAGCAGCTTGCTGACCGGCTGGTCGCTGAGGTGGAAAGGACGTTGTCTCGCACCGGTGCAGAGAAGGTGCATCTGGTCGGGCACAGCCTGGGCGGTGTTATTGTCGCGCAGGCCCTTTCGGACCCGCGCTTGAACGGGCGAGTCGACACGGTAATCACGCTGGGCTCCCCGTTTGGCGGGTCGCCCTGGGCGGGTGTACTGCCGATTGTCGAGATGGTCCGGGCGCTGCGGCCGGGGTCGCCACTGTTGCGCCGGCTCGCCTCCACGCCACTGCCTGACGGCGTCCGGTGGCTGTCAGTGACAGCCGCACTCGACATCATCGTGCCGGGGCTGCGGTCGGTGCCGTCCCACGCCCAGGTGGAGACCATCACGGTCAACGGCGTCGGCCATCTCGGGATGCTCCTGAGTCGGCGGGTAATCGGGTGCGTGACCGCCGCATTGTGCGCAGACGGGACGACTACCGGAACTGAGCCGGCAATGCGTCTGTTGGCAAGCGCCGCTTGACAATCCGCAACAGCGTCAACCTGCGAGATCGGATCCTCGACCGCATATCGCATCAGTGTGCAGCAAAGGTTCTGGGCTCATCGGCCTGATCGACCGAGTAGAAGCCCTCGGCGCGCACCTGCAGATTGCCAGCCCGCCCGGCGGCGGCACCACACTGCACGTCGCGATTCGCACCTTCGCATGAGAGCCAACGTCACTCCATGAGCGTTGCGGCAAGCGTGCCGCCCAGCTCGTAGGCCCGCTCCCGCACAGCGGCGTCGAGCGCACCGACGACCTCCAGCACGTCGGCGGCCTGGGTCAGCGACAACCCGGTTGCCAGTTTGCCGACCGCGGCCGCGGCGCCGACGGTGTCGTTGTTGCCGTGCACCCACAGACCATAGGGGCGGCCCGAAACGTGGTCCAGGCTCGGGTAATAGACGGTGTCGAAGAAATGCTTGAGCGCCCCGGACATGTAGCCGAAGTTGGCCGTCGTGCCGAACAGGTAGCCGTCGGCGTCGAGCATGTCCGGAAGCGTCGCGGCCAGCGCCGGCCGGGAAACCACGTCGACACCGTCGATCTCGGGGTCGTTGGCTCCGGCGAGCACCGCCTCCAGCAGCTCGCGGGTGGTCGGGGACGGCGTGTGGTGCACGATCAGCAGCGTCTTGCTCATAGGCGAGCCTGTAGTGCTTGTAGCTCCAGGGCAGTCTTCATGGACTCCCGCGCGCGGCGACGGTCGCCCGCGTAGTCGTAGGCCCGGGCCAGCCGGTACCAACGCCGCCAGTCGTCGGGGTCGGCTTCCACCTCGGTGCGCACCGTAGCGAACAGCGCGTCGGCCGCGCCGCGCTCGATGCGGCCCGACGGCCGCCGCGGCAGCGCGCTGGTGTCGAGTTCCATCCCGTCTTCGGCGATCAGGCGGGCCAGCTTCTGATGGGCGAATCCGGCCCGCAGGGTGGCGATCATCGCCCACAGCCCGATGAACGGCAATATCAGCAGCGCAGCGCCCAGGCCCACGGCGGCGGCCCGGCCCGACGCGATCATCGCGATGGCCAGGCGGCCCAGCAGCACGAAGTAGGCCAGCATCGCCACGCACATGAATGCGATGAGCAACTGGATGCGCACCGTTCGTGCGGTGTCGTTCATTAGATTTGCGGCCTGGTAACCCTCGGCTTTAGCCGGGGGAGGAGGCGCCGATTTCTTCCTTTCGGCAGGGTGTCGGTGGTCGCGCCTAGGTTGTTGATGTGTGCAGGTTTCGGTTGCTTCCCAGCCTCGAGCAGGCGGCAGCATTGGCTGAACACTGTCGCGATGCCCGGTTTGTGTGGAATCTGGCCGTAGAGCAGCAGCGGCACTGGCAACCGGGCCGCCAGGCGCCCGGTTACCACGAGCAGTGTGCCCAGTTGACTGCGGCCCGCGCCGAATACGACTGGCTGGCAGCCGGGTCGCAAACGGTGCAGCAGCAGGCGTTGCGGGACTACGCGCAAGCGATGCGCAATTTTTTCAACGGCACCCACCGACGCCCGACGTGGCGTAAGGCCGGCACCCACGAAGGATTTCGGCAGGTCGGATTCAAACCGCGCCACATCAAACGACTCAGCCACCGCTACGGGCAGGTATGGGTACCGAAGGTCGGTTGGGTCCGGTTTCGGTGGACCCGTGCCATCCCCGCCACGGTGAAGTCTTATCGCGTCAGTCTGGATCGATCGGGGCGCTGGCACATTGCTTTTGCTGCCATCCCCGAACCTGTCCCGGGACCCGGTGATGGCAGCGTGGTGGGTGTGGATCGCGGCGTAGCGGTCACGGTTGCCCTGTCCAGCGGGGAGCTGCTGCATGCTCCTGGCCTTCGTGGGGGCGAAACCCAGCGGCTGCGCCGGTTGCAGCGGCGTCTGGCCCGGGCGCGGCGCGGATCTCGTCGGCGGGCGCGAACGAAGCGGGCCATTGCGAGGTTGCGCGCCCGCGAAACCGATCGCCGCCGTGACTGGGTGGAAAAAACCACCACCGATGTGGCGCGCCGCTTCGACACCATCCGCCTCGAGGACTTGAACGTGCGCGCCATGACCAAATCGGCGCGCGGGACTCGCGAATGCCCGGGCACCCGCGTCGCGCAGAAACGAGGCCTCAACCGTGAGATCAGCCGCCAAGGCTGGGGACTGCTGGTGGCCCGGCTCAAGCACAAGGCCCACGGGCGGCTCGAATTCGTTCCAGCAGCATATACGTCGCAACGATGCTCCCACTGCGGGCACGTCGCGCCAGAAAACCGCAAGAGCCAAGCGGTCTTCCAGTGCGTCGCCTGCGGCGCGGGACCTTGCAACGCTGATGTGAACGCCGCACGCAACATCGCCGCCGGACGGGCGGTGACCGCACGGGGAGACCTCGGCAATAGCCGGTCTGTGAACCGTGAACCTCAACTCTGTCCTCCTGCTACGGGCCACGGGGTTGGAATCCACCGGCTTCAGCCGGCGGAGGACGTCAATGCAGGTTGAGCAGGGGCTCGAGGCCCACCGTCAGGCCGGGGCGTTCCTTGATCCCCCGCACGGCCAGCAGCACGCCGGGCACGAATGACGTGCGGTCCAGGCTGTCGTGCCGGATGGTGAGCGTCTCCCCCTCGGTTCCGAACAGGATCTCCTGATGGGCGACCAGTCCGGCCAGCCGCACCGAGTGCACCGGTATTCCTTCGACGTCGGCGCCGCGGGCGCCGGGCAGGCTGCTAGTGGTGGCATCGGGGTTGGGCGGCAAGCCTTTTCGGGCCTCGGCGATCAGTTTCGCGGTGCGGGCCGCGGTGCCGGATGGGGCGTCGGCCTTGTGCGGGTGATGTAGCTCGATGACCTCCGCCGAATCGAAGAAGGGTGCCGCCTGCTTCGCGAAATGCATCGACAGCACCGCCCCGATCGCGAAGTTCGGCGCGATCAGCACGCCGGTGTCGTTATCGGACAACCACGACTGCACGCGCTCGAAGCGCTCCTGCGTGAAGCCCGTGGTACCCACCACGGCGTGAATTCCGTTGCCGATGAGAAACTCTAGATTCTCCATCACCACGTCGGGGTGGGTGAAGTCGATGACCACCTCGGTGTCGCCCTCGGTCAGCAGGCTCAGTGAATCACCGGCGTCCACCTCCGCGGACAGGGTCATATCGTCGGCGGCCCGAACGGCCGCGACCATCGTCGACCCCACTCTACCTTTGGCTCCCAGCACGCCTACCCGCATGTTGTTCACCCTAGACCGGGGCGTTGTGGGATCTCGAACTCCGTGTCACCCGCCTTGTGGTGGCCCGGTCGATGCGAAATCTAAAACCGGGTTGTCATTTCCCGATGCGTAGCGGTCGCTCAGCGAGCGATAAGGAATGTCGGAGGTATTGCACAGCTGGACGCGCTAGCGTCATTGGATCGCCGGCCGATCTGCTGGCGCATTTCTGGAGCTTGCTCCAAGATATTAAGCATTCCAATTCAGTCCGGTATGAGGCAAAGGAGAAGGAACTATGGCGGCACACGGGGGCTATGGCCGACTTATGGGCTTAGCGGCAATAACTGGCCCACTTCTGGTCGCCGGGCTCGTCTCGGCCGGCCCTGCTCGGGCTGACGCCACCTCCTATCTCAATCACCTGCACAACGCCGGGATCCAGGACGTCAACGGCGGTGACGCGGCGCTGCTGCAGGTGGGCCAAAAATTATGCGTGCAATTGGGATACGGCGCCTCTCCCCAACAGCTAGACGTCTTGGCGCTGCAAACGTCCGACGCCGACCTGGGCGCTCTCGGACTCACCCCGCAGCAGGCTAACGACCTCGTTGGCTACGCCCAAGTCGATCTCTGCCCGAACAACTAGTTGGTGTCGGCTCGGCCCCGAAATTCCTGGGATTAATGGGAACTCCCCTCTCGTTCCGCGATGGCCTCGCCACCGTGACCCACTAACGCCCGGACCTTCGGTTCTCATTCTTGCGTCATTTATGACGGCGGCATGGCATCGGAAATGGCTTTGTCCACAGTTCGGTGTTGATCCACAGCGACCGCCTTTCGTCCTGGTTCGTATCAGTGCCGCAACCTAGAATTCGAACATGGGTACTGCTTATCTGCTTAAGTGGACTAGTATGCTGGTCAGCGTGGAGTTGTTGCTGGGTGTGGGTCCGGTCGGCGGGGTGGACTATCCGCGGACGTATCAGGAGTTGTCGAGCGTGGTTTCCCGATGATGTGTCGTGTGCGGCGTATCTAGCGCGTTTGCGCTGAGCCGGAGAGGGCTTCCGGTGCCCGGTGTGTGGTGGCGATCGGGCGTGGCAGACCGTCGACGGCACATTGGAAGTGCGCCGGTTGCGGACGCGAAACATCGGTGACGGCCGGAACGATCTTCCACCGCACGCGCAGCGCCGCTGAGCACGTGGTTCGCCGCGATCTGGCTGGTGACCTCGCAGAAGAACGGGGCCTCGGCGCAGAATCTGCACGACATGCTCGGCCTGGGCTCCTACGAGACGGCCTGGGTGTGGCTGCACAAGCTGCGCCGGGCGATGGTACGTCCGCGAGCGTGAGCTGCTCGCTGGTGCCGTTGAGGTCGATGAGTCTGTTTGTAGCGTGGTCGCGCCACCGGAAAACAGGGTGCCTCAACGGACAAGGCTCCTGTCATGATCGCGGTGCGAAAACCTCGGAACACCAGCGAATAGGAAGCTTCGACTCGGTCGGGTACGACTTGGGGTCGCCGATGCGCCAGGCTCCAAACAACTCGTGGATTTCGCCCGCACGACGGTAGCGCCAGGTTCGCTGACTCCGCACCGACGGCGCAGCTGTGCGGATGTTCCGGGTTCTCGCCGAGGAGGGCTGATACGCCACGCAGCTACGTGTCGGGCTACAGCTCGCCTGAACCGGGACACGTCAGCCCTACCCGGACGCCCATCGTGTGGCCTCGCTGCTCAAACGGTGAAGAACGCCGGCACGCCATCACTACCGCGTGGAACGCGAGCACCTGCAGTACTACCTCGACGAGTTGCACGCTTCAGATTCAACCGCCGCAGGTCAAAGGCCCGCGGAATGCTCTTCTACCGACTCCTGCAACAAAGCGTCAACACCGATCCGCCACCCCCTGGCCGACCTCATCGGCGGCGCCGAAGGCCCAGAGCAAACCCTGCGGTCGACTGCTAAACCACTGCCCAGCAACAACTTTGACGTATTTTAAGCAAACTAGTCCACTTAAGCAGATAAGCAGTACATGGGTTCGATGGTTGCGCCGCCGGAGGTTGATGCCGGATTAGACGCGCTCGACGCAGCTGTGGGGGTCCTCGCCGAGCTCAACTTCGACACGCTGCCCCCCGCCGTGCGGCTGCGGGTTCTGGAGCGAATGGAGACAGCTCGACGGCGCCAGATTGCGGTGAGTCACGACGTGATCGCGGGCCTGGCAGAGGAGGACCCGGCCGACGTGGGCGGCCCGGTCCACAAGGTGGTCGCCGACTGGCTGCGGATCAGCTGCGCCGAGGCCTGCCGCCGGATGCGCGACGTCAAACAACTCTCTTCGCGCTTGACCCTCACCGGCCAGGAGTTGCCACCGGAGCTGCCGGCCACCGCCCAAGCATGGCGGGATGGCATGCTCGACGGTCAGCACCTGCGGGTGATTCAGACATTCGTCCGCGATCTTCCGGAGGCCGTACCCGTCGATACGGTGGAGAAGGCCGAGCGCTTTCTGGCGCGGCAAGCCGTGAAGTTGCGTCCCGACCAGCTCGAAAAGGTGGCGCACCAGTGTGCGCTGCGGATCAATCCCGACGGGAAGTTCTCTGACTCCGACCGCGCGCGCCAGCGAGGCTTCACGTGGTGTGGTCAGCGCGCCGATGGGATGAGCATCGGGAAGCTGGTGGCGTCCCCGGAATTGCGCGCCAATCTCGATGCGTGGCTGGCCCGGTTCGCGGCGCCCGGCATGTGCAACCCGGACGATCAAACCCCTTGCGTCGACGGCGAACCCAACCAGGAATGCACAAGCAGAGATCTGCGCAGCCATGCCCAGCGCCAGCACGACGCGCTCAACGCTTTGGTGCGCGGCCAGCTGGGCGATCCAAAGCTCGGTGTGCACAACGGATTGCCGGTCACCGTCATAGTGTCGACCACGCTGCAGGAACTGACTTCGGGCGCGGGCCGTGCCGTGACGGGCGGCGGAACGCTGCTGCCGATGCGCGACCTGATCCGGATGGCCAGCCACGCCTACCACTACCTCGCCGTTTTCGACGAGCACTCAAGCCGCCCACTGTATCTCGGGCGTTCTCGGCGAGTGGCGTCACCGGATCAGCGCATCGTCCTCTATGCGAAGGACCGGGGCTGCACCCACCCCGGTTGCGACGTCCCCGGCTATTGGTCCGAAGTCCATCATGTGGACGAGTGGGCCGCCGGGGGCCTGACCGACGCCGACAAGCTCACCTTCGCCTGCCCACCCAACCACAAGCTGGTCGAAGAAGGTTGGCGGACAAGGAAACTCCCCAACGGTCGCACCGAGTGGATCCCGCCGCCCCACTTGGACCGCGGCGCGCGCACCAATGACTATCACCACCCCGAACGCCTCTTCGACGACGATGACGACGACGCCCCTTGACGCCCCCTGACCCCGCGCTTACTTCTTGAACCGCCCCGCGAACCCGCGCAGCGGCAGGTCGGCGCTGGTGACGAGTCCCGGCCGCGCCGCCACCACCGACTTGATCGAGTGGAGGGCAGGCATGCCGGTCACGGTCATGCCGATGGAGGCGAAGGTATCCGGGTTGGACATGTCGACGCCGGGCTTGGGGAAGATCATGTGCTTGTTGTAGATGCACGGGTCGCCCTTGATCTGGGTGATGTAGCAGCCCTTGATGTTCCAGCTCGGATCGGTGTGCGGGGTCATCTGCCACTCCAGGTGGGTCTCGACGCGAGGAACGCCGTCCACCATGCCCTGGTATTTGATGTAGTTGCCGCCCAGCGAACCCTTGGGCAGGATGTACCACCCCAGGTCGACATCCTTGGTGCAGGCGCCCAATTCGTAGCTGAACTTGACCTCGTCGAGCGGCAGATCGAAGCAGTCGGCCATCATCAGCACGCTGTCGGCGAATACGCGGGTGTACTTCTCCAACTTCGACGGGATTTCCGGATCGTCGACCGGCTGCCCATACCCCACCTCGATCCAGGTTTCCTTGGAGTGGTGGCACGACACGTCGACGGACTCGATGGTGGTGACGTTCTCGATCTCGGCGACGTCGGCCGAGCACACCACGCCGAGGATCTGGTTCAGGCCCGGGTTCATGCCGGTTCCGTAGAACGTCGCGCCGCCCTTTTCGCAGGCCTCGGCCAGCAGCTGGGTCACCGGCTTGCCGGACGGATGCGGGTGGTTCTTGTCGCGGTGCCACCCGGTGATCCAGTCGGCGGTGGTGACGATATTGATGCCCGCCTCAAGCACTTTGACGTAGAGGTCCTCGTCGGGGAACACGCCATGGAATGTCAGGACGTCCGGCCTGGCCGCGATGATCTCCTCGATGGTGCCCGTGGCCTTCACCCCGTTGGGAGCCAGGCCGGCGAGTTCGCCCGCGTCCCGGCCGATCTTCTCCGGCGAATAGCAGTGCACACCAATGAGTTCCAGGTCGGGCTGGGTGGCGATCCGCTTGATCATCTCCGAACCGACGTTTCCGGTGGCCACCTGGAAGACGCGGATGGGTCGAGCCGGTGCATTCATTGAAGTTCAGCCTTTCTGGGATGCTGCATAGACCTCGGTGGCGCTGCCACCGATGCCGTCGGGGTAAAACTGCTTGGCCCACTTGCGGATTGCGGTGAAGCCCTCATACTCGTCGGTGGCCAGCGCGGGTGGGTCTGAGTAGCGCTGGTGCTGCCAGATCTCGATGTCCTGCTCGAACTGCCGGATCACTTCGCGTCCGAATTCGGCCGCCTTGCGCTCGGCCCGAGCCGGATCCTTCCCCGGCGTCCGGCCGATGTAGACCATGAATCGCACGTCGGAGGTGGATTCGTCGACGGGGGTGACCGCGGAGATGGTGCGGTTGTCGACCATCCCCCAGCTCTTGGTCACGGCGATGCCCAGACCGCCGTTGATGGCCTCCACGCCGCTGTTGACGTCTTCGATCCTCTGGCCGTCGTCGCCTTCGAACGTGATGGTGAAGTCGACGTAGGACACGGCGTCCCCGAAGTCGTGGCGCGTGAACACCGGCACGATGGGGGTGTTGTGCACGTACTTGAAATGCGCGAAGTCCACGCCGTTTTCGAGCACATACTGCGGATGCAGTTCCAGACTTTGGCGACACAACCGCTGCTGCGGGTAGTAATCGTCCGGGCCGCTGCCGTCGTTGAATGAGGCGAACACGTCGGGCGCATCGAAGTACGGCTCGCGGCGCTCCACGTCGTGCCAGATGTAGACCGACGAGTTGCGCTCCACGACGGGGTAGGTGCGGATCCGCCTGCCGCGGTTGGGCCGATCCTGGTAAGGAATGCAGACGTTGCGGCCTTGCTGGTTCCACTGCCACCCGTGGAACGGGCACTGCAGCACCGCGCCGACGACCTTGCCGCCGTAACCGAGGTGCGCGCCGAGGTGTTCGCAGTAGGCGTTCATCACGGTGAGCTGGCCGGAATCGGCGCGCCAGGCGACCATCTCCTGGTCGAAGTACTTCATCTTGTGCACGTCGCCGACGCCGATCTCGTCGGACCAGGCGACCTGGAACCATCCGGTCGGTTTCATCGACAACGGCGGCCTAGCCATCGAGCTCTGCCATTTGAACCGTCCTCCTCGCGTAGGAATGATAGGCCGCGTCGACAAAAAATCACAGTACCCTCTATGAAAATGATAGGCTAGGCGGGTGACCGGAACCAAGGTCGCCGCGCGGCGTCCCAACCGGCGCGGCCACGCGACGCGCGAGAGCATGCTCGAGGCCGCGCTGAAGTCCCTGGCCTCCGGCGAGCCGGGCTCGGTGTCGGCCAATCGCATCGCCAAGGAGATCGGCGCCACCTGGGGCGCGGTCCAGTATCAGTTCGGCGACACCGACGGCTTCTGGGCCGCCGTGCTGCACCGCACCGCCGAGCGGCGTGCCGCCACCTTCTCCACGCTGTCGACGCCGGTACAACCTGACGCGCCCCTGCGTGAGCGCCTCGGCGCCATCATCGACACCCTTTACCGCGGCCTGGCATCGGCAGACTCCCGCGCGATCGAAAACTTGCGGGCCGCGCTCCCCCGCGACCCCCGCGAGCTCGAACGCCTCTATCCGCGCACCGCCGCCGAGCTGTTCTCCTGGGGCAAGAGCTGGCTCGAGACCTGCCAGAACGCGTTCGCCGGCCTGGACGTCGACCCCGACCGGGTGCGCGAGGTGGCCGCCCTCATTCCCGGCGCGATGCGCGGCCTGGTGTCGGAGCGCCAGCTGGGCTCCTACGCCGACCTCGACGTGGCCCGCCGGGGTCTGACCAACGCTCTGGCCGCCTATCTGGAGCGACGGTCTTAGCCTTAACCCGTGGAGGCCAGCGACGTCACGATCCGCGAAGCCACGCCCGACGATTTCGCCGACGTCGCGGAGATGCACTATCCGGTCTGGCGACAGTCGTGGAGCGGGATACTGGCGCCCGCTCTACTCGACATTCTTGGCCCGCCGAATCGCTGGGTCGCCCAGGTTTACCCGGAAAGCCTGAATCGTCATGGGTGGCGCATGTGGGTCGCCGAATCCGGGGGCCAGACACTGGGCGTGGCCATCTTCGGGCCGGACACCGACGATCCCGATCACCTTCAAATCGACGCGCTGTACATAGCGGACGACAGCCAACGGCGCGGCATCGGTGGCCGCCTGCTCGACGAGGTCTTGAGCTCATATCCATCCGGCGACGCGATCCTTTGGTGCGCCGAAAAGAACGGCAAGGCGCGCCGCTTCTATGAAAAGAACAACTTCGAAGTCGATGGCCGAACCCTGAACTGGGAGCCACTGCCGGGTATCAAGGTGGCCCACGTGGGCTACCGGCTCAGGCGTCGATGACCTAACTCTGGCGGATGTCGAAGCGCGCGAACAGCCGCAGCGTCGACGGGCTGATGCGCCGCAGCGCGTAGCCGAACCGGGACTCGGCGGCGACCGGTAGCACGGCCGGGCCCGTCTTGATCGCCTTGACGATCGCCTTGGCCACGGCGTCCGGTGTGTAGTTGCGACGCCGATACGCCGCATCTGCCCGCTCCCGGGCGCGCTCCTGCTCTTCTTCGGTCATCCCGGCGTAGACGGTGCTTTTGGCGATGTTGGTGTTGACGAATCCCGGGCACACGGCGGTGACGGAGATGCCCTCGTCGGCGAGGTCCGCCCGCAGCGATTCGCTGAATCCCAACACCGCCGCCTTCGTGGTGCTGTAGGCGACCATGGATTTCGACGGCACGTACGTCGCCGCCGACGCCAGATTGATGATCGTTCCGCCCTGGCCACGCTCGACCATCTGCGCCCCGAACGCCCTGCTGCCGGCGATGACACCGCGGACGTTGACGCCCAGGATGTCTTCCCAATTCGCCGAGCTCGTCTCCAGGAATCGGCCCGCCATCCCGATGCCGGCGTTGTTCACCAGGATGTCGACCACGCCGTGTTCTTTAAAGACTTGTGCGGCAAGGTCATTCATCGCGGACTCATCGCTGACATCGACCTGGTACACCGCGTCTTCGGCGCACGCGGCGCGAACCGCGTCCGCGCTTTCGTTGGCCGCCTCGAGGTCACGGTCGACGATCACCACCGTGCGGGCGCCATGACGGGCGAGTTCCACCGCGGTGGCCCTGCCGATGCCCGCGCCCGCCCCGGTGACCAGCGCAAGTTTGCCTCGCACGTCGCGCGCTCCGCCGCGCACCTCCGGCGCGCCGGCGCCGGGCGCACCGCTGACGTTTTGATCGACCCACTCGCAGGTCAGCCGGGCGATCACGTCGGGGCGCGACGTCACCACCCAGTGCCCACCCTCGATCGGAATCACCCTGCCGCCGAACGGAATTGCGCCGGTGTACCGCTGCAGCGCGGGCGTCACGAAAATGTCCTTGCGCGGCACCAGAACCTGGACGGCCACGGTCGTCCTCGGCAGCTGCGCCCCGGGCGACACCATCGGCGCGGGCATGTTCTCGCGGTACAGTTTGAGCCCGTTGAGGTAGTCGGTGATCGACCGCGGCGTCGCGCCGCGTCGACTGCGTGTGCTCGACCGACCGATGCGTTCAAACGCTTCAACAACTTTCACGCCCAGCCGGGAACGAAACACCAGCTCCGGCAGACCGGGGCAGAGAAAGAAGCCGATGTACACCGATCCCAGCATCTGCCTGGCGACCTGACCGGCCTCCCGGGGAGTTCGCGCCGAACGCAGGAAGCTCCCCGCGTACTGCAGGTGCGGACCCGAGATCGACGTAAACGACGCGACTTTGCCCATCACCGCATCGTCGGTGACGGCCGCCCACGCCTGGATCGAGCCCCAGTCGTGGGCCAACAAGTGGACGCGCCCAACACCCAGGCTGTCGATCACCGCGCCGATATCGGACACCAGCTGGGCAAAAGCATATCCGGATCGTTTTGCGGGACGGGATGATTCGCCGGCGCCGCGCACGTCGTAGGCCACAACGTTGTATCGGCCGGCATGGCGCTTATCGAGCGCGGTGATTTCCGAGGCCACACCGTCCCAGATGTGATGGTTGTCCGGCCAGCCGTGGATCGCGAGGATGGTCGGGCGCCGCGGGTCGATGTCGGTGTAGGAGTGTACGGCCAGGGTGACGCCGTCGGAGGCGGTGACGCTCGACGTTGCGGTCATAGGTCAGTGCGACGCGCGCGCGGCGGGCGAAACCGCCAGGTAGTCGACCGCCAGCCCGAGCCCGCCCAGTTGGGACGGGTGAAAACCCGGCCGGTAGTAGTCGCCGACCACCCGCACGAAGCGCAGCGGTCCGGGCACCAAACCTCTGCGCGCCGCGCGCAAGTAGTCGCGCCAGCGCGGCTTGCTGCCCGGCGGCAGGTACGGGTCCACCGAGTACATGAACCGGACGCCACGGATCCACAGCAGCAGCATGGCCGGCGTCACGACCAATTGGGCGCGCGCCCGTCGCCAATACCCGGCCCGCAGGTGCTTCATGGTGTCGAAGGCGACGGCCTTGTGCTCGACTTCTTCGGCGCCGTGCCAGCGCAGCATGTCCAGCATCACCGGGTCGGTACCGATCCCGTCGTGGGCCGGCGAGTTGAGCACCCACTCACCCAGAATGGCGGTGTAGTGCTCGATCGCCGACACGAACGAAACCTGTTCCAATAGCCAGCTGTGCTGTCGGCGCAGGCTCCACCCCGGCCGTGGCCCCAGCAGCTTGTCGAACAGCCAGCTGATCTGGTCGGTGTACGGGGTCAGGTCGACGCCCCGACCGGCGAAGTGGGCGAGCACCTTTGAGTGCGCTTGCGAATGCACGGCCTCCTGGCCGATGAACCCCTGCACGTCCAGCCGTAGCTGATCGTCTTTGATCAACGGCAGCGTCTTCTTGAACACGTCGACGAAGAACTCTTCGCCCGCGGGCAGCAGCAGGTGCAGAACGTTGAGGACGTGGGTGGCGAACGGCTCGCCCGGCACATAGTGGAAGGGCAGCTTTGCCCAATCGAACTCGACGTCACGCGCCTCGAGGACAAGGCGCTCGTGGTCTAACGACGCGTCATGCGGACCCGCTGCCTGGTCGTCGACGGTGAACATCGTGGGCCCCCTACCCTTGAGTGCTGGCAAGTATAGAACCCGCATAAACCCCGACGGTCACCCGGCGGCGACGTGGCGGCGCAACTCGTATTCTCTCCTATCCGTGTTTGTCAGCATGGCGCGATGCGCGGCCGGCGTGAACGGCCAGACCTCGGGGACACCGTCTTTGTTGAGGTACCAGCTGTCACAGCCAGTGGTCCAGACCGTGTCCGGCATCGCGGCCCGCAGCTTGGCGTTGAAGCTCTCGGTCGCCGACGTCGTCGGCTCCACCGTGTCGAATTCGCCGCGACGCCAACGCTCGATCCACCGCAGTATGTGGTCGGCCTGCGACTCGGCCACGGTCGTGAGCGCGAGATTTCCCACCGGGCTGTGCGGCCCCAGCATCATGAAGAAGTTGGGGAAGCCCGGCAGCGCGACGGTTTGATACGCCCACGGACCGTCGCGCCACACGTCGTCGGCGGCGACGCCGTCGCGGCCGATGAGTCGCATCGGCCGGAAGAACGCGTGGGTGTCGAACCCCGTGCACAGCACGATGATGTCCGCCTCGTGCAGGGCGCCGTCGTCGGTCACGATGCCCCGCCGTTCGATGTGGTCGATGCCCGCTGTCACGAGCTCGACGTCGTCGCGTTGCATCGCACGGTAGAACCCGCTCGACATCACCAGTCGTTTGCACATCGGTGTGTAGTCGGGAGTCAGCGCCCGGCGCAAGTCCGGGTCCCGTACCTCCCTCAGGCTGGCGCGGCACAGCGCGCCCATCATCTTTCGGCGCAAACCCGGCTTGGTCAGCCCCACCGCGAAGGTGTCGAAGGCGGCGCTGTATGCCCGGTACGCGAACCGATCAAGCCACGGAACCCGCCGGCGGGTGATGCCGGTGAACCTGGAGTATCGCGGATTGGGCAGCCGGACCACCCACTGCGCGGTGCGCTGGAACAGCATGACCTTGCCCGCCACGCCGGCCAGGCCACAGACGAGCTGCACGCCGGTGGATCCGTTGCCGATCACCGCGATCCGTTGCCCGGGTAGCTCGACGGAATGGTCCCAGCGCGCGGAGTGAAAGACGTGGCCGCCGAAGTCGGCCAAACCGGCGATCGACGGCACTCGGGGATGGTGCAGCACGCCGGTCGCCGAGATCAAAAAGTCCACTGCCGATTCCTCGCCGGCGTCCGTGCGCAGCACCCAGCGGCCGCCCTCGAATCGGGCGCTGACGATTTCCGTGCCGAACCGAATCCGGTCCCGCAGCGCAAATTGGTCGGCGATGCCCTGGAAGTAGGCCTGGATTTCGCCGCCGGGCGAGAACAGATGGGTCCAATCCGGCTTCATGGCGAAGCTGTACTGGTAGACCCGCGAGGGTATGTCACAGGTCAGGCCGGGATAGGTGTTGTCGCGCCAGGTCCCGCCCACCTCGTCGGCCTTCTCGTAAATGGTGACGTCGCTGATGCCGCTGCGCAGCAACGCGATTGCAACGCACAACCCGGACATGCCCGCTCCGACGACGGCTACGGCGGGATCGCGTCTCGTCATCGCCAACTCCGCCCGGGTCCCTCGCTACCCGGCCTCGGCGCGCTGCTTGAGGCGCAGCAGGGTGAGCTGGATGTGCTCTGTGTTGGCGGCCGCCCGGTCGGGGACGCCGGTGGCCTTGCCGGCGAGCTTGCGGAACCACCCGGGCCTGCGGTCCCACGTGCTTTCGGTGACTCGGCAGCCGCCGTCGGCGGGGACGAGGTCGTATTGCCAGCGGGCTATCGGAACGACGGTGTGCCGCACATCGAAGGCGAAGACGCGGCCCGGTTCGGCGTCGGTGACCGTGCACTTCGTGGTCCAGCGCCGGCCGCCGTTTTCGTTGTGGCCGACGAACACCGCGCCCGGGCGGACGGCGTCACCCTTGCGCCACTCCATGGCCACCGCCTCCTCGGCCAGCGAAGCCAGCGTCGGCAGGTCGGTGATCAGGCCATACACCACGTCGGGGCGGGCGTCGATCCGCACGCTGGCCGTCACGCACTGGTCGTCCATCCGCCGATCATAAGTCCTGGATCGGCCCTAAATCGGTGCCGCCCCACGGAGATGCTCGAAGATCAATGACGTCTGCGTGCCCGCGACGTCGGCGTCGGCATTGAGGTTTTCGACGACGAACGAGCGCAGGTCCTCGGTGTCGCGGGCGGCGACGTGCAGGATGAAATCGTCTGCGCCGGCCAGAAAGTACACGTCCATCACTTGGCGCCGGGCGCGGATCTGCTGGATGAAGCTGCGGATTTTCCCGCGCGCGTTGGACTGCAGGTTGACCGAGATCATCGCCTGCAGCGGCAATCCCACGGCGACGGGGTCGACGTCGGTGTAGAAGCCACGGATGACCCCGAGGTCCACCAGCCGCCGAACCCGCCCGTGACACGTCGACGGCGCGACCCCGATCGCCTCGGCGAGCGCGTTGTTGGTGATCCGCGCGTCGCCGTGCAGCAGGCTCAATATTTTGCGGTCCACCGCGTCGAGATCGGCGGGTCGAATATCCTTCGGCGGGTCACCCGGCTGGTGGTTCTGCTCGGTAGATAAATCAGGCACGACACGACTTTACAGAATTATCGTCAGCATGTTTGCCGTGCTTCCGAACTTTCTTCAAACTTGAGGCATGCGCGTCGGGATTCCAACCGAGACCAAGAACAATGAATTCAGAGTGGCCATCACCCCGGCCGGCGTCGCGGAACTGACGCTTCACGGCCACGAGGTACTCATCCAGTCCGGCGCCGGAGAAGGGTCGGCAATCTCCGACGCGGAGTTCAAGGCGGCGGGCGCCCAGCTGACCAGCGACCCCCGAACAGGTGTGGGCCGACACCGACCTGCTGCTCAAGGTCAAAGAACCGATGCCGGCCGAGTACGGTCTCTTGCGGCACGGCCAGGTCCTGTTCACCTACCTGCATCTGGCCGCATCGCGCGCTTGCACCGACGCGTTATTGGCCTCCGGGGCAACGTCAATCGCCTACGAGACCGTACAGACCGCCGACGGCACGCTCCCGCTGCTCGCCCCGATGAGCGAGGTCGCCGGCCGGCTCTCCGCTCAGGTCGGCGCCTATCACCTGATGCGCACCCTGGGCGGGCGCGGCGTGCTGATGGGCGGGGTGCCGGGCGTCAAGCCCGCCGATGTGGTGGTCGTCGGGGCCGGCACGGCCGGCTACAACGCCGCCCGGGTCGCCGGCGGTATGGGCGCGAGCGTCATGGTGTTCGACGTCAACATCGGCAAGCTTCGGTTGCTCGACGCGGAGTTCGCCGGCCACATCGGCACCCGCTACTCGTCGGCCTACGAGCTCGAAGGTGCCGTCAGACGCGCCGACCTGGTGATCGGAGCCGTCCTGGTCCCCGGCGCCAAGGCCCCCAGGCTGATCTCGAATGCGCTTGTCGCACAGATGAAGCCGGGCGCGGTGCTAGTGGACATCTCCATCGACCAGGGCGGCTGCTTCGAGGATTCGCGGCCCACCACCCACGATCAACCGACGTTCGCCGTGCACGACACCCTGTTCTACTGTGTCGCGAACATGCCCAGCGCGGTGCCGAAGACGTCGACCGTCGCGCTGACCAACGCCACCATGCCGTATGCGCTCAAGCTCGCCGACCGCGGCTGGCCAGCGGCGTGCCGGTCGGATCCCGCCCTGGCTCAAGGCCTTTCGACCCACGACGGGATGCTGCTGTCCGAGCGGGTGGCCACCGACCTGAACTTGCCGTACACCGATCCGGCGTCCGTGTTGGCCTGACGCTCAGGCCCGTCCGGTCAGCCATCCCAACGCCGAGCCGGTCACCTCGGCGATCAGGGGCCGCAGCGGGTCGGCGTCCGGGTTCGGCGATTGAGAACGCGTCATCAGCGACATCAGCACCCGTTGCCCCTCGGGGCCGTAGGCGATTCCGATTTCGTTGGTGCTGCCGTAGTCCCCGGTGCCGGTCTTGTCCGCGGTGGTCCACCCGGCCGGCAGGCCCGCCCGCATGGTCGAGGTCGTGTTGCCGCGCATCCAGTCCTCCAGCTGACGGCGCTGCGACTCGCCGAGAACCGTTCCCGTGAGCAGGCTTTGGATCCCGCCGCCCAGGGCGCGCGGCGTGCTGGTGTCGCGGGGGTCGCCGGGGATGACGGTGTTCAGGTCGGTCTCCCAGCGGTCCAGCCTGGTGCGGTCGTCGCCGATGGAGCGGGCGAATTCGGTGATGGCCGGCGGCCCGCCAATGGCCCGCAACAGCAGGTTTGCGGCGGCGTTGTCGCTGCGTTGCAACGCGGCCGCGCACAGCTGCGCCAGGGGCATGGTCTTACCGGCCTGCCGCGCCGTCACCGGGGAATTCGGAAGCAACACTGCCGGATCGCTGGGATCGATGAAAACTGCTTGCTGCAAATCCAATTCGCCGCGCTGGGCCTTCTGCAACACCCGCGCCGCGGCGTAGGCCTTGAAGCACGAACACATCGCGAACGGATCACCGTCGCGACGCGCCAGGGTGCGCCCGGTTCCGATGTCCGTGGCGAACAGCCCTATGTAGGCGCCGTGCTGGCGCTCCAATTCATCCAGCCGGTCATAGACGGGGTTGGCGTCGGTGCCGGGCGCGGCGGCAGCGCGCGGGCAAGCGGTCAGGGCCGCCGCCGTCGCAAGTGTCAAAAGGGGGGCCAATAGCATCCGCCGACGTGACAGCGCTGGCATGCGGCGCTAACGGGTCAGCTTTGCGATGATGTCGGCCACCGGCCCCGGGCGGGCCTCCTTGAATGACGTTCCCGCCCATAGGGCCATCCCGTTGGGGTCCCCCCACTCCGTCGCGGCCTCGCGTATCGGCAGCGTCATCTGGTTGACCTCGGGGTAGCCGAGCGGGGCCACGTTATCGAGTCGGCGGATGAATTCGTTCTCCAGACCGCGCGCGTACCGGCCCGAGAACGCCCGCGAGACGATCGTCTTGGCGAAGAGTTGGTTCTTCATGGCGGTGCGGTGGGCCTGGCTGGTGCCTGCTTCGTCGCTGAGCAGCAGCGCGGTGCCGACCTGTGCGGCGACCGCTCCCCTGCGCAGCACGCCGGCGACGTCTTCGGCGGTGCCCAGCCCGCCGGCCGCGATGATCGGGATGTCGCGGTGCGCCCGGTGGATCCGATCGATCAGGTCGTGCAGCGAGTCGGTACCGGGTTCCATGTCCGGCGCGAACGTGCCGCGGTGCCCGCCCGCGCCCGGACCCTGGACCACCAGGCTGTCCGCGCCGGCGGCGACGGCGACCCCGGCCTCGTAGGGCGACGTGACCGTGACAATCACCAGCAACCCCTGCGCGCTCAGCCGCCGGATCGCATCCGGTGGCGGCACGCCGAAGGTGAACGACACCAGCTCCGGGTGTACGTCGGCGACCATCTCGAGCTTGCGCTCCCAGTCGTCGTCGTCACCGAACTCGGGCCGGCCGACCTCCACCTGGTAGTGCTCGGCGATGCCTTCGAGTTCGTCCGCGTAGTAGTCCAGCGCTATCCAGTCGGCGACACTGGGCTGGGGCACAAACAGGTTGACGCCGAGCGGGCCGGTGGTCAAGGCGCGTGCGGCGGCGATGTCTTCGGCGAACCGCTCGGCACTCACGTACCCGCCGGGGATGAAACCGAGCCCACCCGCGTTCGACACCGCCGCGGCCAACGCCGGGCTGCCGGGGCCGCCGGCCATCGGCGCACCCACGATGGGCACCGCGATATCCCAAAAGCCCAGGACCATCCGGCTAATTTACCATCGCCCGAAGTTGTTGGGGCAGCGATCGTTTCGAGGCATAGGGGCCCAGAACGGCGGCGCCGTAGCGCTTGCCCAGCAGACGGCGGGCGACCGCGTTGACCTCCTCGACGGTCACCTGGTCGATTTGTTGCAAACTGTGCTCGATGCTGCGGTGTTTGCCGTAGTTCAATTCGCTGCGACCGATGCGGCTCATCCGGGAGCTGGAGTCCTCCAGGCCGAGGACGAGCCCGCCGCGCAACGACCCCTTGGCGATGCGGCATTCCGCCTCGGTGATGCCGTCGCGGGCCACCGCTTCAAGCACCTCGCTGGTCACCCGCATGACGTCGGCGAAGCGCTCGGGCAGGCACGCGGCGTACACGGACAGCGCGCCGCTGTCGGCGAAGATGTCCACCGCCGAATAGACCGAGTAGGCCAGGCCGCGCAACTCCCGAACCTCCTGGAACAGCCTGGAGCTCAGGCCGCCACCGAGGGCGGTGTGCAGCACCGACAGCGCCCAGCGATGCTCCCAGCCACGCCCGGGGGTGCGGACGCCCAACGACAAGTGGGTCTGCTCGGCATCCCGGTTGACCAGCGTCAGCCCGGGCCGTCCGGTGACCCGCCCGGCGCCCTTGCGCGGCGCAATGGGCTGCCGCCCGCGGACCAGATGCGCTCCGAAGTGCTCGCGCACCAAAGCGACCACCTCGTCGTGATCGACATTGCCGGCCACCGCGACGACCATCCGCTCCGGGGTGTAGCGCCGCACATGGAAGGAGTGCAGTTGGGCCCGCGTCATCGCCGACACCGAACGCGAGGTGCCGATCACGGGGCGGCCCACCGGGTGGTCACCGAACAGCGCCGACAAGAATATGTCGCCCAGCGCGTCCTCGGGGTCGTCGTCGCGCATGGCGATCTCCTCGAGGACGACATCGCGTTCCAGCTCGACGTCTTCGGCGGCACAGCGGCCGTTGAGCACCACGTCGGCGACCAGGTCGATGGCCAGTTCCAGGTCGCTGTCGAGCACGTGCGCGTAGTAGCAGGTCTGCTCCCTGGCGGTGAACGCGTTCAGCTCCCCGCCGACTGCGTCCATCGCCTGCGCGATCTCCACGGCCGTGCGGGTGGGGGTCGACTTGAACAGCAGATGCTCGAGGAAGTGCGCCGCCCCGGCCACGGTCGCACCCTCATCACGCGATCCGACACCGACCCAGACCCCGACCGAGGCCGAGCGCACCGCGGGCAGGTGCTCGGTGACCACCCGCAGGCCCCCCGGCAACGTGGTGCGGCGCACGGCCTTGTGGTCAGTGTTCACCTCGGCGATCTGCGTTCCCCGACGCAGAGCCGCCGCGGAGTCAGCTGCTGGCCGTCGCGGCATCGGCCGGCGCAGCGGAACCCGAAGAAGCGTGGCAGGCGTGGCAGGCGTGGAAGGCGCGGAATCGGCAGGGGCCGTGTCCTCTTCGTCCACCAGGACCAACGAGATCTTGCCCCGCTTGTCGATGTCGGCGATCTCCACCCGCAGCTTGTCGCCGACGTTCACGACGTCCTCGACCCTCGCGATGCGCTTGCCCTTGCCGAGCTTGGAGATGTGCACCAGGCCGTCGCGGCCCGGTAGCAACGACACGAACGCGCCGAAATCCGTTGTCTTGACCACGGTTCCGAGGAACCGCTCACCGATCGTCGGCAGCTGCGGGTTCGCGATGGCGTTGATCCGGTCGATTGCGGCCTGCGCCGAGGGCCCGTCGGTGGCGCCGACGAACACGGTGCCGTCGTCCTCGATGGAGATCTGCGCGCCGGTCTCCTCGGTGATGGCGTTGATGACCTTGCCCTTGGGGCCGATGACCTCACCGATCTTGTCCACCGGGACCTTGATCGTGGTCACCCGCGGCGCGTACGGGCTCATCTCGTCGGGCTTGTCGATGGCCTCGGCCATAACCTCGAGGATGGTCAGCCGGGCGTCTTTGGCCTGCGCGAGAGCACCCGCGAGCACCTGCGACGGGATCCCGTCCAGCTTGGTGTCCAGCTGCAGAGCGGTGACGAACTCCTTGGTGCCCGCGCACTTGAAGTCCATGTCGCCGAACGCGTCCTCGGCGCCGAGGATGTCGGTCAGGGTGACAAAGCGGCGCTCAGCGGCTCCATCCACCTCGACGTCGTCGGAGACCAGGCCCATCGCGATGCCCGCCACCGGCGCCTTCAGTGGCACCCCGGCGTTGAGCAGGGCCAGCGTGGACGCGCAGACGGAGCCCATCGACGTCGACCCGTTGGAGCCCAGCGCCTCGGAGACCTGACGGATGGCGTACGGGAATTCTTCGACGCTAGGCAGCACCGGAATCAAGGCCCGCTCGGCGAGCGCGCCGTGCCCGATCTCACGCCGCTTGGGCGAGCCGACCCGCCCGGTCTCGCCGGTGGAGAATGGCGGGAAGTTGTAGTGGTGCATGTATCGCTTGGAGGTTTCCGGTCCCAGCGAGTCGATCTGCTGGGCCATCTTGACCATGTCCAGCGTGGTCACGCCCAGGATCTGGGTTTCGCCGCGCTCGAACAGCGCGCTGCCGTGCGCCCGCGGAACCACGGCGACCTCGGCCGATAGGGCGCGGATGTCGGTGATGCCCCGGCCGTCGATGCGGAAATGGTCGGTGAGGATGCGCTGACGAACCAGCTTCTTGGTCAGCGAGCGGAACGCGGCACTGACCTCCTTTTCCCGGCCCTCGTAGGTCTCGGCGAGCCGCGCCAGCACCTCGGCCTTCAGCTCGTCGGTACGCTGGTCGCGCTCGGCCTTGCCGCCGATGGTCAGCGCGGCGGCCAGCTCGTCGGTGGCCACCGAGGCCACCGAGTAGTAGACGTCGTCGCCGTATTCGGGGAACACCGGGTACTCACCGGTGGGCTTCGCGGCCGCGTCGGCCAGCTCCTGCTGCGCACCGCAAAGCGCGGCGATGAACGGCTTGGCCGCCTCCAACCCTTGGGCCACAACGCTTTCCGTCGGCGCCTGGGCTCCGCCCTCGACGAGTTCGATGACGTTCTCGGTGGCCTCGGCTTCGACCATCATGATCGCGACATCCGGCTTGCCGTCATCGCCGGTGCCGACGATCCTTCCGGCGACCACCATGTCGAACACGGCCCGCTCGAGTTGCTCGACCGTGGGGAACGCGACCCAGGTGCCGTCGATGAGCGCCACCCGCACAGCGCCGATGGGTCCGGAGAACGGCAGCCCGCCGAGCTGGGTGGAGGCCGACGCGGCGTTGATCGCCAGCACGTCGTAGAGGTCGTTGGGGTCCAGGCTCAGGATCGTCACCACGACCTGGATCTCGTTGCGCAGCCCGTTGACGAACGACGGGCGCAGCGGGCGGTCGATGAGCCGGCAGGTCAGGATGGCGTCGGTGGAGGGGCGACCCTCACGACGGAAGAACGAACCGGGAATGCGGCCTGCGGCATACATCCGCTCCTCGACGTCCACCGTCAACGGGAAGAAGTCGAAGTGCTCCTTGGGGCTCTTGCTGGCGGTGGTCGCCGACAGCAGCATGTTTTCGTCGTCGAGGTAAGCCACCACGGCGCCGGCGGCCTGCTGGGCCAACCGGCCGGTTTCGAAACGGACGGTGCGGGTGCCGAAGCTCCCGTTGTCGATGGTGGCGGTCGCCTCGAACACGCCTTTTTCAATTTCAGCTACAGACATGGGTGTCCGTACGGCCTCTCTGGGTATTCAGCTTTTTCGCGTCGTCACGCGCAATACAACCCCGAGAGCTTGCCCAAGAGCTCCTACGAGCCCCAATGCCTGAATGCGGCTACGGCCATCGATCGAAGCTGCCGACCTGCCCCAGATCCGGAGAGCCCGGCAGCCACTACCGAAGACCGCCCGATGCAGACTGGGCAGCTCCCTTGTGACGTGCATGTGACACGCTGGAACGGCACGCGCGGATCTGCGCGACCGCACCGTTTTGCTCGGGCCGAACCGGCCCAGAACGCTCCCACTCTACACGGGCGAACTTAGCCGGCTGGCGGGGTCCGGGATTTGCCGGGCCGAGACTGCGGCTGAGCTCAGCGACGCAGACCCAGCCGCTCGACGAGCGAGCGGTACCGCTCCACATCGATCTGGGACACGTATTTGAGCAGCCGGCGCCGGCGCCCCACCAGCAGCAGCAGTCCGCGCCGCGAGTGGTGGTCGTGCTTGTGCACCTTGAGGTGCTCGGTCAGGTCGGCGATCCGCCTGGTCAGCAGCGCGACCTGGGCCTCCGGGGACCCGGTGTCGGTGTCGTGCAGGCCGTAGGAGCCCAGGATCTCCTTTTTTTGCTCGGCTGTAAGCGCCACGAAAATATCTCCATCAATCGGTCCGCGATCATTGGGTATCAAGGCGCGGCCACCGCGAACCGCAGCACGCGCCGATGTCGTCCGGCAGTTTAGCAGCCGGCCGGCGCCCACCCCGAATCGTGAACGGTCACTCCGTGAGCAGGACGCGGGCCCGTTCGGTGTCCTCGCCCATCGCGTCGACGAGATCCTTCACCGAGTCGAACTTGCGCTGCCCGCGAATGCGCGCGACGAAGTCCAATGCGACGTGCCGTCCGTACAGGTCGGCGGTGGTGTCCAGGACGAACGCCTCGACGGTGCGGGTGCGGCCGGAGAAGGTCGGGTTGGTGCCGACGGACACCGCGGCCTGGTAGCGCTCCCCGGGGACGACGGTGCCGGTCACCGGTCCGTGCCCGAGGACGGTGAACCAGGCGGCATACACGCCGTCGGCGGGGATGGCGGAATACATCGGCGGCGCCACGTTCGCGGTCGGAAAGCCCAGCTCGGCGCCCCGCCCGTAGCCCCGGACGACGACTCCCTCGACGCGGTGCGGGCGACCCAGCGCCTCGGTGGCCGCAACCATGTCGCCGGCGTCCACGCACGAGCGGATGTAGGTGGCCGAGAACGTCACGGTTTCGTTGCTGTGGTGCTCGGACAGCAGGGACATCGACTCCACCGCGAACCCGAACCGCTCGCCGGCGCGACGCAGGGTGTCGACGTTGCCGGCCGCCTTCTTGCCGAACGTGAAGTTCTCCCCCACCACGACCTCCACCGCGTGCAGGTCTTCCACCAGAATCTCGTGGATGTAGCGGTCCGGCGTGAGCTTCATGAAGTCGCTCGTGAACGGCACCACCAGGAAGACGTCGATGCCCAACTCTTCGACGAGCTCGGCGCGACGGGTCAGCGTCGTCAGCTGGGCCGGGTGGCTGCCGGGATAGACCACTTCCATCGGGTGCGGGTCGAACGTCATCAGCACGCTCGGAACGTTTCGGGCGCGGCCGGCTTTGACCGCGTGCGCGATCAGCTCGGCGTGGCCACGGTGGACACCGTCGAACACCCCAATGGTGACCACGCATCTGCCCCAGTCCGTGGGAATCTCGTCTTGGCCGCGCCACCGCTGCACGATCGCAAGCCTACGGCGCCGCGCCCGATATGGCGGGCCAGATCGATTGTCTGAATCGCGCCCAGATCCCTGCCTTGTCCACTTGGGGACGCCCTCACCGCAGGCTCGATGCCGATGGACGACCCGGACAGCCGGACGCATCGCGCCGGAGCAGGCATGGATTGCCTAAACTTTCTGCTTGTGAGGGCTGATGACGAGCCTGGCGGGATCACCGCGGTCGGCCAGGACTACTTGAAGGTCATCTGGAATGCCCAGGAGTGGTCCACGGACGGGGCCCCCGCGAAGGTCAGCACCAAAATGCTGGCCGACCGGATCGGGGTGTCCGCCAGCACGGCCTCGGAGTCGATCCGCAAACTCGCCGAGCAGGGCCTGGTCGACCACGAGAAGTATGGCGCGGTGACCCTGACCGAGGCCGGCCGGCGAGCGGCGCTCGACGTGGTGCGCCGCCACCGGTTGTTGGAGACCTTTCTGGTCAACGAGCTCGGCTACGGCTGGGACGAGGTTCACGACGAGGCCGAGGTGCTCGAGCACGCGGTGTCGGATCGCCTGGTAGCCCGCATCGACGCGAAGCTGGGGTACCCCCAGCGCGACCCGCACGGCGACCCGATCCCGGCGTCCGACGGGCAGGTGCCCACACCGCCGGCCCGCCAGCTGTGGGCCTGCGGCGACGGCGACACCGGGACCGTCGCCCGCATCTCCGACGCCGACCCCGAGATGCTGCGCTATTTCACCGACGTCGGGATACACCTGGACTCGCGGCTGCGGGTGCTCACCCGCCGGGAATTCGCCGGCATGATCTCCGTGGCGATCGCATCCGCCGACGGCGCCGAGAACACCGTCGATCTGGGCAGCCCGGCCGCCCGGGCGATCTGGGTGGTGGCCTAACCGGCTTTGGGCCTACGTGCCCAGCCCCGAGCGTGCATTCACTGCCATATTTCGCCCTGGCCGTTTTTCGCACTGAGTGCAGGCTCGCCGCTACGGCCTAACCGGACAGCAGGCCCTTGGCGATGTGCGTCACCTGAACCTCGTTGCTGCCGGCATAGATCATCAGTGACTTGGCGTCGCGGGCCAGCTGCTCCACGCGGTACTCGGCCATATACCCGTTGCCGCCGAACAGCTGCACGGCCTCCATCGCGACGTCGGTGGCCGCCTCCGAGGAGTACAACTTGATCGCCGACGCCTCGGCCAGCGTCAGCGGTTTCCCGGACTGCTGCCGCTCGATGGTGTGAAACACCATGTTCTGCACGTTCATCCGGGCGATTTCCATTTTGGCCAGCTTGAGCTGGATCAGCTGGAACTGCCCGATGTTCTTGCCCCACAGCGTGCGGGTCTTGGCGTATTCCACGCACAGCCGGTGGCATTCGTTGATGATGCCCAGCGCCATCATCGCGATCCCGATCCGCTCGGCGGCGAAATTGTCGCGGGCGCTGTCGCGGCCGTCGCCGTCGGCGTGGTGCTGGTTCTCGCCGAGCAGGCGATCGGGAGTCAGCCGCACGTTGTCGAAAAACAATTCGCCCGTCGGCGAGGACATCATGCCCATCTTCTTGAACGGCTTGCCCTGCGTCAGGCCGGGCATGCCCGCGTCCAGCACGAAGATGAGCACCGGCCGGTTCCGTCGGTCGACGGTCGGATCGCCCTCGTCGAGTTTGGCGTAGACCACCAGGACGTCGGCGTAGGGCCCGTTGGTGATGAACGTCTTCTGCCCGTTGAGGATGTAGTCCTCACCGTCGCGCTTCACGTAGGTCTTCATGCCACCGAACGCGTCCGAGCCCGAGTCCGGCTCGGTGATGGCCCACGCCGCGATCTTGTTCAACGTCATCAGGTCGGGCAGCCAGCGTTCCTTCTGGGCCAGCGTGCCGCGGCTCATGATGGTCGCCGCACCCAGCCCGAGGCTGACCGACGCGGTGCTGAGCAACCCGATGCTGACCCGGGCGATTTCGGACACCAGCACCGCGACCATGGACCCCTGGGCGCCAGTTCCGAAACCGCCTGCGCCGTCGTCCTTTTCGTCGTCCGGTTCCGCTAGCGCCCCTTCCTGCCTGGCACGCTCCCGGCCCAACATCTTCTTGACCGATTCGGCGGCCATCACGTCGAGGCCGAACTGGCTGAACAGCTTGCGGGCGATCGGATAGGGGGACAGCGCACCCGTTTCCAGTTCGTCGAGGTGCGGACGAATCTCTTTGTCGATGAACTGACGAACCGCATCCCGAACCATCAGATCGGTGTCGGACCACTCGATCACTGCTTACCCCTTTGGCCCGGGCCCGCTGTGCGATTCAGCGTTCTGCGCGCTGATACGCGGTGACGACGGCGGCGCCGCCCAGCCCGATGTTGTGCTGCAGTGCCGCGGTCACGTTGTCGACCTGGCGCTTGTCGGCGGTCCCCCGCAGCTGCCAGGTCAGTTCGGCGCACTGCGCCAACCCCGTCGCACCCAGCGGGTGCCCCTTGGAGATCAGCCCGCCGGACGGGTTGACCACCCAGCGCCCGCCGTAGGTGGTGTCGCCGTTGTCGACCAGCTTCGGCGCCTCGCCCGGGCCGCACAGACCGAGGGCCTCGTACAGCAGCAGCTCGTTGGCCGAGAAGCAGTCGTGCAGCTCGATCACCTGGAAGTCCTCGGGACCCAGCCCGCACTGGTCGTAAACGCGTTGTGCGGCTTGCACATTCATGTCATAGCCGATGAGGTTTTTGGCGCTGCCGTCGAACGTCGACGCGAAGTCGGTGGTCATGGCCTGGCCGACGATCTCCACCGCCTGACTGGCCAGCCCGTGCTCGTCGACGAACGCTTCCGAAGCCACGATCGCCGCGCCCGAACCGTCCGAAGTCGGCGAGCACTGCAGCTTGGTGAGTGGGTCGGAGATCATTCGCGCCGCCAGGATGTCGTCCAGCGTGTAGGACTCCTGGAACTGCGCGTACGGGTTGTTGACGGAGTGCTTGTGGTTCTTGTAGCCGATCTTGGCGAAATGTTCTGCGGTGGTGCCGTATTGCCTCATGTGCTCGCGGCCCGCCGCGCCGAACATCCACGGTGCGACGGGCATCGCGAACTCGTCGATCTCGGCCATCGCCTTGACGTGCTTGCCCATCGGCGATTCGCGGTCCTGGGCGCCACCGCTCAACGCGCCGGGTTGCATCTTCTCGAAGCCGAGCGCGATGGTGCAGTCGGCGATCCCGCCGCGGATGGCCTGTGCGGCCAGGAAGAGCGCCGTCGAGCCGGTTGAGCAGTTGTTGTTGACGTTGACGATCGGAATCCCGGTCATGCCCAGCTCGTACAGCGCGCGCTGCCCGGACGTCGAGTCGCCGGCAACGTAGCCGACGTAGCCCTGCTGCACCTCGCGGTAGTCGACACCGGCGTCCTGCAGCGCGTTGGTCCCGGACTCCCTCGCCATGTCCGGGTAGTCCCATCCCTCGCGGCGGCCCGGCTTCTCGAACTTCGTCATGCCAACGCCGACGACGTAAACCTTATTGGACATAGCGCGCACCTTCCGGACAGGCTTGAGACGATTCGCGCCCCAGCGTATGCCTACAGCGTCGCCGGGTGAATCACTACCACCGACTTGGTGCGCGGGCCCTCGTCGCGCAGCAGCGCGATCACCCGGCCGTCGGCATCGCTGGCGGCATAGACGCCGTCGATACCGGCCGGCGAGAGTGGCCGGCCGTTGCCGGTCGCCAGTGCTTCGTCGGCGGTGAGGTCGCGGCGCGGGAACATCAGCAGGCACGCCTCGTCCAGGGTCCAGTTCAGCCGGGGCCGCTCGGCCAGGTCGTCCAGCCAGCGCGCCTGGTCGAGCCCGAAGCGGCCGACACGCGTGCGCCGCAAGGACGTCAGGTGCCCGCCGACCGCAAGCGCGGCACCGAGATCGCGGGCCAGCGCACGGATATAGGTTCCCGACGAACAATCGACCTCGACGTCGACATCGATGACGGCGTCGCCGCCGTCGGATCCGCGGCGCGCGGCCAGCATCTCGAACCGGTCGATGCGCACCGGCCGCGCCTCGAGCTCGACGGCGTGGCCCTCGCGGACCAACCGATAGGCGCGACGGCCCTCCACCTTGATCGCGCTGACCGCCGACGGCACCTGCTGGATGTCACCGCGCAGCCCGGCGACCGCGGCGCCGATCGCCGCGTCGGTCACGTGCGCGGCCGAAACGCTCTGCAGCAGTTCGCCTTCGGCGTCCTCGGTGGAAGTGGTCTGGCCCAGACGAAGGGTGGCGGCATACGACTTCGACGCCCCGGTCAGCAGGCCGAGGATCTTGGTGGCGCGGTCGACGCCGATCACCAGAACGCCGGTGGCCATCGGGTCCAACGTTCCCGCGTGACCCACCCTGCGCGTGGAAAAGATACGGCGACAGCGTGCCACGACGTCGTGACTGGTCATTCCGGCCGGCTTGTCGACAATCACAAGCCCCGGTCCGGTGTCCGGACCTCTCTGGCTTTCGCTCATAGGATGATCGCGGTCAGCACCAGCCCGCGCTCGACCGACCAACGGCCCCGCAGCGCGGTCAGCGGCGGACCCGACAGCGCGGCGCCGTCGATCAGGATTTTGGAGACGAACACCCCGGCGGTTTTCCGGCCGGGCGGAACGAGGTCGAACACGATGTGGGCGTCCTCGAAACCCAGCCAGCGCTTGGCCAGCGGGAACCAGGCCTTGTACGTTGCTTCCTTGGCGCAGAACAGGATCCGGTCCCAATGCAGGCCGTCGGGCAACGCGGCAATCTCGTGGCGTTCCTCTTCGAGGGCGATGGCTTCCAGCACGCCATTCGGCAGCACGTCGTGCGGTTCGGCGTCGATGCCCACCGAGCGCACCGCGTCGGCGCGTCCCACCACCGCGCCGCGGTACCCGGTGCAGTGGGTGAGGCTGCCGACCACGCCGTCGGGCCAGCAGGGCTCCCCCTTTTCGCCCTTGAGGATCGGCGCCGGCGGCACGCCGAGCTCGCCCATCGCGACCCGGGCGCAGTGACGGACGGTGATGAACTCGTTGCGCCGCTTGGCAACCGACTTGGCGATCAGCGGCTCCTCCTCCGGCAACGGGGTCAGGTCCGGCGGATCGGAATACACCTCCGCGTACGCCAGATCGTCGGACACCGTGTCGGGCAGTACCGACGACACGAGCATGCGCCCCGTCACCGTGACTGCCGCTGCCGCAATCGTTCCCGGAACTGCACGGCCTGCCGGCGCATCTCGGGGGTGATCACGAAGTGGCCGCCGAAGTCGTTGAGGTAGCCGGGCGCGTACTGGGGATCCGGCAACACCTGGCGCAGCCAGCTGTACGGCTTGCGCCGCCGCCACTCCCGCGGGTAACCCACCGACACTTCCTCGAAGCGCACGTCGTCATACCAAGTGGTCCGCGGGATGTGTAAGTGACCGTACACCGAGCAGACGGCGTTGTACCGCGTGTGCCAGTCGGCCGTCTTGGTGGTGCCACACCACAGCGAGAATTCCGGGTAGAACAACGCGTCGCACGGATCCCGCACCAACGGAAAATGGTTGACCAGGACCGTCGGTGTCATCCAGTCGAGCTGTTCGAGGCGGGCGCGGGTGCTGGCCAGGCGCTCGCGACACCATGCCTCGCGAGTGGGGTACGGCTCTGACGAGAGCAGAAACTCGTCGGTGGCCACCACGTTGCGCTGCCGCGCGATGGCCAAGCCCTCGGCTTTGCTCGCGGCCCCCTCGGGCAAGAAGGTGTAGTCGTAGAGCAGAAACATCGGCACGATCGTCGCCGGGCCGCCTCGTTCGGTCCACACAGGGAAGGGATGCTCCGGCGTGACCACGCCGATCTCGTCGCACATGTCGACCAGGTACTCGTAGCGCGCCCTGCCGAAGACCTGCATGGGATCCCGGTTGGTGGTCCACAGTTCGTGGTTGCCCGGCACCCAGATCACCTTGGCGAACCGCCGACGCAGCAGGTCAAGCGCCCAACGAATGTCATCCGTCCGCTCCGCGACGTCGCCGGCCACGATCAACCAGTCGTCCGGCGACGACGGGTGCAGCGATTCGGCGACCGGCTTATTTCCGAGGTGGCCGGTGTGCAGGTCGGAAACGGCCCACAGCGTCGGCTGCGCCCCGTTGGTCGATTGATGCCAAGCCACGAGGAACAAGCCTAATGACTCGCGCCCGAACGGGCCGTTTCGCGGCCTCGTCACGACCCTTCACAGGCCGAAAGCGCCCGGTTGCGGCCCCGGTTAGAACAAGTTCAGGTTTCCCTGTGACGTCGCGCACGCGACTTGTAAACTGCCCCGCAAGGGACCGCTGAGGCGTCAGGGGGGTGTCGTGTTCGCCAATCTGCGTGTGATCGGAGCGCTTTGCGCACTGGCCACGGCGGTGGTGGTGGGTTGGCAGAGCGCCCCGCCGGGGCCGAGCCGAGGGCGTGGCCCCGTCGAGTTGCGGTCGACCGCCGAGCCGATGGAAACCACGATGAAGAGTCCCATCGTGGCGACGACCGACCCGCGCCCCTTCGACGCGTGCGAGGACATTCCGTTCGACGTCGTGCAGCGCCTCGGGCTGGCGTTCACACCGCCCGAACACGAGGACGGGCTGCGCTGCCACTTTGACGCGGGTAACTATCAGGTGGCCGTCGAGCCCATCATCTGGCGCACCTACGACCAATCCCTGCCCGCCGACGCCGTCGAGACCACGATCCAGGGTCACCGCGCGGCGCAGTACTGGGTCATGAAGCCGACCTATCACAACAGCTTCTGGTACTACTCGTGCATGGTCGCGTTCAAGACCGGCTACGGGGTGCTCCAGCAGGCGCTGTACTTTTCGACGGTCTACTCCGACCCCGACGTCGACTGCATGTCCACCAATCTGCAGCGGGCCAACGACCTCGCGCCCTACTACAAGTTCTGAGCGCCAGGCGGCGGCTTAACCTGGGGACTGTGAGTACGACCTCTACCCGCCCCGCGCAGCCGAAGCCGGGCACCCTGAGACGAGTCGGCGACAGCGCGCTTGGCCGGTTGTTGGGCCTGCCACGGGCAACCACCGATTACACGGTGGATCGCGTGCACGTGCCGATGCGCGACGGGGTCCACCTGGTGGCCGACCATTACGCACCAAGCGCGGCAAGCCCCATCGGTACCTTGCTGGTCCGCGGACCCTACGGGCGCGCGTTTCCGTTCTCGCTGGTATTCGCCAGGCTGTATGCGGCCCGCGGCTACCACGTCCTGCTGCAGAGCGTGCGGGGAACATTCGGGTCCGGCGGGGAGTTCGAGCCGATGGTCAACGAGACCGCCGATGGCGCCGACACCGTCGCCTGGCTGCGCGAGCAGCCCTGGTTCACGGGGCGATTCGCCACCGTCGGGGTGTCGTACCTGGGCTTCACCCAGTGGGCAATGTTGCAGGACCCGCCGCCGGAAATGGCCGCGGCCGTCATCACCGCGGGCCCGCACGATTTCAACGCCTCCGTCTGGGGTACCGGCTCGTTCGCCGTCAACGACTTCCTGAGCTGGAGCGATCTGGTTGCCCACCAGGAGGACCCCCAGCGCATCCGTTTGGTACTGCGTCAGCTGCAGGCCCAACGCAAGGTGGCCGAGGCGGCCGGCGCGGTGCCCATGGGTGCCGCGGCCCGGGCGCTGCTGGGTGCGGGCGCGCCGTGGTTCGAATCCTGGGTCGAGCACCACGACGAGAGCGATCCGTTCTGGGATTCGCTGCGGTTCGGCGAGGCGCTGGACCGGGTGGGGGTGCCGGTGCTGCTCATCGGCGGCTGGCAGGACATCTTCCTGCGGCAGACGCTGCACCAGTACGCGCATCTGCGCGGCCGGGGCGTCGACGTCGCGCTCACCATGGGGCCGTGGACGCACGCCCAGCTGCTCAGCAAGGGGCTGGCCACCAGCGCTCGGGACTCGCTGGACTGGCTGAACGCTCACCTGAGCGGCGCGGCTGAGCCGCGCCGGCCCGGCAGGGTCCGCGTCTGCGTCACGGGTCGCGGCTGGCACAACCTGCCCGACTGGCCGCCCGTCACGACGGAACGGGCGCTGTACCTGCGGCCCGGCGGCCACCTGGGTGAGACGGCGCCAACCGACCTGACGGGGTTGGCACCGGCGACGTTTCGCTACGACCCCGCCGACCCGACGCCCACCACCGGCGGTCCGCTGCTGTCCCCGAACGGGGGTTATCGCGACGACAGCCGCCTCGCCCTGCGCGACGACGTGCTCGCCTTCACCAGCGTCACCCTCACCCGGGATCTGTACGTCTACGGAAATCCGGTGGTCGAGCTGACGCACAGCTCCGACCATCCCCACGTCGACCTGTTCGTTCGGGTGAGCGAGGTCGACGCCAAGGGCCGCTCCCGGAACGTCAGCGACGGCTACCGACGGTTGGTTGCCGCGACCGAGGCCGCGACAGGGACCGTCAGCGTCGAGCTCGACGCGATCGCCCACCGCTTCCGCGCCGGCTCGCGAATCCGCGTCCTGATCGCGGGCAGCTGGTTCCCCCGCTACGCGCGCCACCTGGGCACCCAAGAACCCATATTGACGGGCGAGCAGTCCAATCCGGCCACCCACGCGGTGCACTACGGACGCTCGCGGCTGCTGCTTCCCGTCGGCCCCAGCGACCCGTCAGGCGACCGCGTCGCGGACCCGGGAAGCGACCTCGTTTAGCGCGGCCTCGTCGTACACCGGCTCGGCCGGGCGGACATCGGCCGGTGTCAGCGGGAGCTGCACCCAGCTGGTGCAGCCCGCGTACTCGGGAGTGCGCGCGATCCGCACCGGCTCGGCCAACGGAATCACCGACACCACCAGTACGGCCAGCTTGTGCTTGGGGCGGAAGTCGAGCCGATCTTCGCGCACCGACTCGGCGGTCCAGATGTGCAGGTCCTCGATCGCCGAAAGACCATCCGGTCGGTTAACTTCTTGCGCGGCAACCACTTTCGCCGCGGCCCGCAGCACCAGGCGCTCGTCGGTGCTGTCGGCGGCCCCGGCTTGCAACACGTCCCGATGCTCGGGTCGGACGCGGTCGGCGTGGCTGTGGGCGACCGTCGGGAACAGCAGGAACTCACGGGCCGTCAACTCGAACCGCTTCTCGCCGATGCCGCCCTTACGCAGCAGCACCCGCTGCCGGCCGTCGAGCAGCGCGTGCACCACCGCGCTCCACTCCTTGAGCGCGGGCATCGTCGCGGGCTCTGTCATCTGCCGGTCATTCTGACCGTGCGAGGCGGGCCACCACCTCGGGCCGGCGCAGTGGTGGAACGGTCTTGGGCGGCTGGCGGCGCGGCGGCAAGGCGGCCAGCAACCGCGTCGTCGTTTCGGTGACCTCGGCCACCGCCGTCTCGAAGGCCGAGGCGCTGGCAGCGGGCAGACGGGTCGGGTGGGTGATGCCGCTGACCTTGCGTACGTACTGGCGTGCGGCCGCCGCGATCTCCTCCGGTGTGGCCGCCGGCTGCAGGCCGCGCAGTTCGGTGATGTTCCGGCACATGCCCTCAACGATAAGCGTGCCGGCGAGTTGTCACATCCGCCACAGGGGCCTCTGCGGGGGAGCCGTGTTCTTTGTGCCCGCCTAACAGCGACAGGGCGCGCGGCTGTCCGGGTTGTCGCTGCGGGCACATCGTGTGCCGCCCGGGCCAGGGAATCGTGTGGCAGGTGTGACCACCGAGAGCGACACTCTACGGTGAAACACATGACCGACGACATCCTGCTGATCGAGACCGACGAGCGGGTGCGCACCCTGACCCTCAACCGGCCCCAAGCCCGGAATGCACTGTCTTCGGCGTTGCGGGACCGGTTCTTCGGCGCCCTGGCCGACGCCGAGACCGACGACGACGTCGACGTCGTCGTCGTCACCGGCACCGATCCGGTGTTCTGCGCGGGGATTGATCTCAAGGAGCTGGGCGGCCAGTCGGCGCTTCCCGACATCTCGCCGCGGTGGCCACCGATGACCAAGCCGGTGATCGGCGCGATCAACGGCGCCGCGGTCACCGGCGGGCTGGAGGTGGCCCTGTACTGCGACGTGCTGATCGCTTCGGAGCACGCGCGCTTCGCCGACACACACGCGCGAGTGGGCCTGCTGCCCACCTGGGGGCTGAGCGTGCGGTTACCCCAGAAGGTGGGCATCGGCCTGGCCCGCCGCATGAGCCTCACCGGGGACTACCTGTCCGCCGCCGACGCGCTGCGTGCCGGCCTGGTGACCGAGGTGGTGCCCCACGACCGGCTGGTGGCAACGGCTCGTCAGGTGGCGGCGTCCATCGTCGGCAACAACCAGAACGCGGTACGGGCACTGCTGGCGTCATACCACCGGATCGACGACACGCAGACCGGCGCGGGACTGTGGCTGGAGGCGATGGCGGCCAGGCAATTCCGGACCAGCGGCGACGATATCGCCGCCAACCGGGACGCGGTGCTGCAGCGCGGGCGGGCCCAGGTGCGTTAGGAATAGCCAGGCGATAGCCAATACGATCCCAACAACCACACATCGCCGCACCCGCCCAGGAGGAATCGATGCGTGCCGGCCCCCTCGCCATAGGGGCCCTCACCATGCGGGCCCTCGGCGGCCTGACCCTGGCGGCGGCATCCGCGATCGCGGCGCCGGCACCGCAGGCGGGCGCGGAGCCGCCACCGGGATTTCCCAGCCTCGACAGCTTCACTGCCGTCCCCGCGGACGGCTACGCCGCGACTTCGCGTCAGGGCAGCGGATCCCGCATCAGTTTTTCCGCATCGCCGACCCTGGTGTGCGACTTCTATGGCGGGACGGCACCCCCGCCGCAACCGTCACAGGACATCAAGTGCAACGGCGACATGCCCGGAATGGACGACGTTCCGTTTCCCGGCGGGGGCCACCCAAAACCGGGCGATTGCGTGGTGGGCGCGGTGAATTTCAAGGGTCCCGGCTACGAACTGAGCCGGATGTCCTACGGCGGGTGCGAGGGCAGCCCGCCCCCGCTGCCGTCCGGTGGCAAATCGCTGGGTGCGGGCCAGAAGGTGTCCTACCTGAACGTCACGTGCGCGGTGGGCGCCGACGGTCTCGTCGCCTGCCTGGACACCACCAGCGGCGACCACGGGTTCGTCCTGCAGCGCTCGGGAAGCTGGGCGTTCTAACTCCGATCAGCCGAGGGCCGCGCGCAGCGACGCGACGGCATCGTCGATCGAGCCGACGGTCGAGTAGCCGGCGGCCAGGCGGTGGCCACCGCCGCCGAACGCGGACGCGACCGCCGCCAAATCCACGTCGGCCTTGGCCCGCATCGACACCGACCACTGCCGCGGGTCGACCTCCTTGAAGACCGCCGCCACCTCCGCCTGCTGCGTGGTCCGCACGATATCGACGATGCTTTCGACTTCCTCCGGGCGATAGTTGATCCAGTCCGGATGCTCGACGACCGCGTAGACCAGCCCGCGACCGTCGACCGCGTCCGGCACCAATTGCGCCGAGGCCAGCACCCGCGACAGCAGCGGCAGCCACCCGAACGGGTGGGTATCCATCAGCGTTCGGCTGACCGCGGCGTTGTCCACGCCGATGTCGACCAGCCGGGCCGCCAGCCGAAGGGCGCGGGCGCTGGCCCAGCGGAACGATCCGGTGTCGGTCGTCAGGCCCGCGTAGATGCAGTGCGCGACCTCCTTGTCGATCGGCTTGTCCCACGCGTCGAGGATGTCGGCGATCATCATCGTGGTGGAATCCGCGGACACGTCGATGTAGTTGGCGGTGCCGAAAAGGTCGTTGGAGGCGTGGTGGTCGATGACCAGCAGCTGCCGGCCGGAACCGGCCAGATCGCTCAGCTCCCCCAGCCGCTTGAGGCTCGGAACGTCAACGGTCACAACCAGATCGACGTCGCGGCGCATCGCATCGGGGCTGACCAGCAGCTGGCAGCCGGGCAACGTCGCCAACGACTCCGGCAGCGTCGCCGGCGAGGCGAAACTGACCTCGACGCGCTTGCCGCACTCGTCCAGCACCAAGGCGAGTGCCAGCCCCGCGCCGATGGTGTCGGCGTCGGGGTGGACGTGGGCGACCACCGCGATCGTCGCGGCGCCCGACAGCAGCTCGACGGCGCCGAGGGCGTCGACGCGTGCCCCCACACCCGGGGCACCGGCCAGTTCAGTCTTCGGGTTGATCGTCGTCACCGGTGCTCCCGTCGCGAGCGGCGCTGGCCCCCCCGACATCACCGCCACGGTATGGATCGGCCTCCCCCGCCGGCTTGGCACCCGAACGAACCCGCGCCAGATCGGCGTCCGCGGCGCGGGCACGCTCGAGCAACTCGTCCATCCGGTGCACGCTGTCGGCCGTCGTGTCCCGGGTGAACGTCAGCGTTGGGGTGAAGCGCACGCCGGTGCCCGCCCCGACCTTGGTGCGCAGCACGCCTTTGGCGCGCTCCAGCGCGGCCGCCGCGGCGGCGTAGTCGGGCTCGTCGTCGAGCGTGCGCCCCATCGCCGTGTAGAACACCGTCGCATCGTGCAGGTCGGCGGTCACCTTCGCGTCGACGACGGTCACCCCGTCCAGCCCCGGATCTTTGATCTCGAACTCGATTGCCGAGGCGACGATCGTGAAGATCCGTTTCGCCAGCCGGCGCGCCCGGGCGGGGTCAGCCATCAGGCGCGCTCCTTCTGGACCAGCTCGTAGGACTCGATGATGTCGCCTTCCTTGATGTCGGAGTAGCCCAGCGTCATACCGCACTCGAAGCCCTCGCGGACCTCGGTCACGTCGTCCTTTTCCCGCCGCAGCGAGGTCACCGTGAGGTTCTCGGTGACCACGATGTTGTCTCGCAGCAGCCGGGCCTTCGCGTTGCGGCGCACCACGCCCGAGGTGATCATGCAGCCGGCGATGATGCCGACCTTCGAGGAGCGAAACAACGCCCGGATCTCGGCGCGACCCAGCTGGTTTTCCTCGTAGATCGGCTTGAGCATGCCCTTGAGCGCACTCTGGATCTCATCGATGGCCTGGTAAATCACCGAGTAGTACCGGATGTCCACGCCTTCGCGGTTGGCCAGCTCCGTCGCCTTGCCCTCGGCGCGCACATTGAAGCCGATGATGATCGCGTCCGACGCCGACGCCAGGTTGACGTTGGTCTCGGTGACACCGCCGACGCCGCGGTCGATGACGCGCAGTTCCACCTCGTCGTCGATCTCGATGCCCAGCAGGGCTTCCTCCAGCGCCTCGACAGTGCCGGAGTTGTCGCCCTTCAGGATCAAGTTGAGCTGCGACGTCTCCTTCAACGCGGCATCCAGATCGTCCAGGCTGATGCGCTTACGGGAGCGTGCTGCCAGCGCGTTGCGCTTGCGTGCACTGCGGCGATCGGCGATCTGGCGGGCGATGCGGTCCTCGTCGACCACCAGCAGGTTGTCACCTGCACCCGGCACCGACGTGAAGCCGATGACCTGGACCGGCCGCGACGGCAGCGCCTCGTGGACGTCCTCGCCGTGCTCGTCGACCATGCGGCGGACGCGCCCGTAGGCATCCCCTGCGACGATCGAGTCGCCGACGTGCAGCGTGCCGCGCTGGATCAGCACGGTCGCCACCGGTCCGCGACCGCGGTCCAGGTGTGCCTCGATCGCCACGCCCTGGGCTTCCATGTCGGGGTTGGCCCGCAGGTCCAGGGCGGCGTCGGCGGTCAGCAGCACCGCCTCTTCCAGCTGCTCGATGTTGGTGCCCTGCTTGGCCGAGATGTCGACGAACATGGTCTCGCCGCCGAAGTCCTCGGCCACCAGGCCGTACTCGGTCAGCTGCCCACGAATCTTGGCCGGGTCGGCGCCCTCCTTGTCGATCTTGTTGACCGCCACCACGATCGGCACATCCGCGGCCTGCGCGTGGTTGATGGCCTCCACCGTCTGCGGCATCACGCCGTCGTCGGCGGCGACCACCAGGATGGCGATGTCGGTGGCCTTGGCGCCGCGGGCTCGCATGGCGGTGAACGCCTCGTGACCGGGGGTGTCGATGAAGGTGATCAGCCGCTCGGTGCCGTCCAGGTCGACGCCAACCTGGTAGGCTCCGATGTGCTGGGTGATCCCACCGGCCTCGGCCTCGCGCACGTTGGTCTGACGGATGGTGTCCAGCAGTCGGGTCTTGCCGTGATCGACGTGACCCATCACGGTCACCACCGGTGGACGGGTCTGCAATTCGGACTCGTCCCCTGCGTCTTCTCCGTACGTCAGGTCAAAGGACTCCAGCAGCTCGCGGTCTTCGTCCTCCGGGCTGACGACCTGGACGTTGTAGTTCATCTCGCTGCCCAGCAGCTCGAGCGTCTCGTCGCCGACCGATTGCGTGGCCGTCACCATCTCGCCGAGGTTGAACAGCGCCTGCACCAGCGCCGCGGGGTTGGCGTCGATCTTCTCGGCGAAGTCCGACAATGAAGCCCCGCGCGCCAACCTGATGGTCTCGCCGTTGCCGTGCGGCAGCCGCACGCCGCCGACGACCGGCGCCTGCATCGAGTCGTATTCCTGGCGCTTCTGCCGCTTGGACTTGCGCCCGCGCCGGGGCGCACCGCCGGGACGGCCGAACGCGCCGGCCGCGCCGCCGCGCTGCCCGGGACGGCCACCAGCGCCACCGCCACCACCGGGACGGCCTCGGAAACCGCCCCCGGGCGGGGCGCCTACTCCTCCGGCGCCACCGCCGCGGTAGTTGCCGCCACCGCCGTCGGAGCGGCCGCCCGGTCCACCGGGCCGGCCACCGCCGGGTCGCGGAGCGCCGGGCCGCGCCGGGCGACCTTGCCCCGCGGCACCGCCGGGTCGGGGCGGCATGCTGCCGGGCGACGCGCCCGGGCGCGGCGCACCCGGTCTGGCCGCTCCGGGGCGGGGCGCCGGGGGACGCGGGATGGGCCGGTCGACGGGTTGCGCCGACGAGAAGGGGTTGTTGCCGACGCGCGGGGTGCGGACTCCCGGCTTCGGCATGGGACCGGGACGCGGACCGTGCGTCGTACCCGGATGCGGTGCCGGCTGGCCGGTTGGCTGCCCGGCGGCCGGCGCTGCCGGTGGCCCGGGCGGGGGCGCCGACGGCCGTGCTGGCGCCGGTGGCGCGGCGGGCGCATCAGTGGTGGCGGCCGGGGAGCCCTGCGCTGCGGCCGCCACTGAACCGGCGGCGGGCTTGGCGGGCGCGGCCGTCGCTTCGCCGTTCCCGCCGGCCTTGCTGATCGCCTTGTCGAGGGCCTTGTCGAGTGCTTTTTCCGGTCCCTTGGCGGCCGCCTTGGCCGTGGCCTTTGCAGAGCCCCCAGTGGCCGGCTTGCTGCCTCCGAAGGACTCGCGCAGCCGGCGAGCCACCGGTGCCTCTACCGTCGACGATGCGGATTTGACGAATTCGCCCTGTTCATTCAACCGGGCGAGAACTTCCTTGCTGGTGACACCGAGTTCCTTAGCCAACTCGTGTACGCGGGCCTTACCTGCCACTACATCTCCTGTCTATGAGGCGACAGCAGTGGGCCGCGCCTCGGGTTTAGCTATGACGCATTGTCATCGGGACTTCACGGTGTGCTCATGTTCTTTGCTACCTGTTCTGTTGCCGGGATGATCGGGCGCGCCTAGAGACTCTAGGTGCTCGACCACCGCGGAGGTGTCCGGTGAACCGGCGATGCGCAACGCTTTGGTGAAAGCCCGCCGCCGAATCGCCTGTTGCGCGCAGTGCGGTACGGGATGCAGCCACGCACCCCGCCCCGGCAGGCTACTCCCCGTGTCAACGATCACGGCGAATTCGCCGTTCCCGGTTGACACAGCGACCACTCGAAGCAGTTCGACGGCCAACTCTCGCTTTCGGCACCCCACACACGTCCGCACGGGTCCCCCAGTGTGTCTGCGCGCCGAGGCCGAAAGCTCGCGCTGGATCACGGCTCAGTCTAGCGTCACTTGACCGGAGGTCAGAACCACCCAAGGATGCGCCGTCGCGGCGCGAGGACGCGGCCGCACGAGGCGGTTAGCTACTTCGACCTGAAAAAGTCGGGGGCGTGGCGGTCCCTGAGCTGGGGGTGTTTGGACGAGAAGATGGCCTCAACCCCTTGGGCTAGAAGGGATTGAGGCCATCGTGCTCAGAACTGTAAACGACCAGCCGACGTTGTGGGATTCGATTCTGCCGCCTGAGCTGTTGGTGTTGCCGGTGGAGTTGGGGCAGTGACCGCCGACCGCGGCTACGGCTGGGCATCGGTCGAAAACGACCTCCACCAGCTCGGCGTTGGCACTGTGGCCATCCCGCGGATGAGTAACCCCGGTGCAGCCCGCCGCGAGTTTGAGCACCGGCGCGCCTTCCGCGCCAAGATCAAATGGCGAACCGGATCCGAAGGACGCATCAATCACCTCAAGCGAAGCTACGGCTGGAACCGCACCCACCTCACCGGCATCCACGGCGCCCGAACCTGGTGCGGACACGGCATCTTCGCCCATAACCTCGTCAAGCTCAGCGCCCTGGCCGCATGAAACCAACACAACGGCCAACCCGACATCCCCCAACCAGCCGCCGCCGACCACCATCACCACGGCGAACCGTTTTTCAGGTCTTAGTAGCTAGCGGTCGTGAGCCATCCCGTGGGTGGCACCGTGTTCGGGCGCACCCTCACCGTGCCCCGGTGAATCCCCGCGAATGTCGATACGCCACCCGGTGAGTCGGGCGGCCAATCGGGCGTTCTGGCCCTCCTTGCCGATGGCCAGCGACAACTGGAAGTCGGGCACCACCACGCGGGCGGCCCGGGCGGTCTGGTCGATGACCGACACGGAGACCACCTTCGCGGGCGACAGCGAGTTGGCGACGAAGCGGGCCGGGTCCTCGTCGTAGTCGATGATGTCGATCTTCTCCCCGGAGAGCTCGCTCATCACGTTGCGGACCCGCTGCCCCATCGGACCGATGCAGGCACCCTTGGCGTTCAGGCCGGGAACGTTCGACCGCACCGCGATCTTGGAGCGATGGCCGGCCTCGCGGGCCACCGCCACGATCTCCACCGACCCGTCGGCGATTTCGGGGACTTCCAGCGAAAACAGCTTGCGGACCAGGTTGGGGTGGGTACGGGACAGCGTGATCAGCGGCTCACGGGACCCACGGGTCACACCGACGACATAGCACCGAACCCGGTTGCCGTGCTCGTAGCTCTCACCGGGAACCTGTTCGGCTGCCGGGATCACGCCCTCGGAGGCCTTGGTCTCGCTGCCCATCCGGACGACAACCAGACCACGGGCGTTGGCCCGGCTGTCACGCTGAATCACCCCCGCGACGATCTCCCCCTCACGGGTGGAGAACTCGCCGTAGGTCCGCTCATTTTCGGCGTCCCGGAATCGCTGCAGCATCACCTGGCGTGCGGTCGTCGCGGCGATGCGCCCGAAGCCCTCGGGAGTGTCGTCCCATTCGCTGATGACGTTGCCGTCCTCGTCGGTCTCGCGGGCGATCACGCGAACGACGCCGGTCTTGCGGTCGATGTCGATGTGCGCGTCCATCTGGTGACCCTGGGTGTGCCGGTAGGCGGTAAGGAGCGCGGATTTGATCGTCTCGAGCAGTTCGTTGACCGAGATGCCCCGGTCCACCTCGATCGCGTGTAGCGCGGCCATGTCGATGTTCATGCTCCGGCCTCCGTCCTCCGGGCGTGACCCATACGCGCCAGTTCCAGCTCCGCCTGGGCAGGCGGCGAAAATTCAACCTGCACAACGGCTTTCACGATTTCGGCGAGCGGGATCTCGCGTACCGTCCAGTCCCGGCCGTCGCGGAAGACGAGCGCGACGGTGTGATCGCGCGTCTCGCCGACGCGGCCGGTCAGCTGCGATCCGTCCGACAACGCCATCTCGACCTTGCGGCCACGGGCGCGGCGGAAGTGTTTCTCGCTGGTCAGCGGGCGGTCCACCCCGGGCGAACTGACCTCGAGCAGGTAGCGGCCACGAATGCCGTCCAGGCCGTCCAGCAAAGCCGAGGCCGAACGCGACAGGGTGGCGATCGTGTCGAGGTCGAGGAGGTCGTCACCGTCGGCGATCACCGCGATCCGCGGCGGGCGCGTCCGGGTGTCGATGACCACGTCTTCGATTTCATAACCGGCGCGCGCGAACTCTTCACCGAGTAGCTCGATCACCTGCGTCTGCGAAGGTAGCCCGGTGGTCACGGCGAGCTCCTCATCTTGAGTTGTCCGGTCATCTGGCGGATGTCGCCGCCCAACTGGCTTCCGGGCGGCTTCCGGTCCCCGCCGAACGCAATCTGTGCCGATCCGCGAGAGTCAGCTATCCACGATACGCCAGGAATCGCGGATGACGGCGTGATCGGCGCGTGGTCACGGTCCTCGGACCTGCCACCTTCGCACCAATGGCAGGATGTTGCTGTGCCCAGCGCAGTACCTGTGACCAACAGGCGGGGTGTGCTCGCCGGTGCCGCGGCCCTCGCTGCGCTCGGGGTGGTCGCATCCGCCTGCGGCGCGTCGCCGCCCAAGCCGCCGCCCGTCGAAGACCTGTTGGGGCCGCTGGACCAGGCCAGGAAGGACAGTGCGCTCGCCGGTGCCGCCGCCGCGGCCGTAGGCAATCCGCCCCAGATCGCGGCGGCGTTGACCGTGGTCGCCACCCAACGCGCCGCGCATGCACGCGCCCTGTCCACGGAGATCACCCGGGCGGCCGGCAAGCTCACCTCCTCGTCGAGCGAAACGCCCAGCCCCAGCCCCACCGAACCGGCGGCCCCGCCACCGCCGCCGCCACCGCTTTCGGACGTGATCAATTCGCTGCGCGCCTCGGCCGAGAGCGCCAGCCGCCTGGTGACGACGTCGTCGGGCTACCGGGCAGGGCTGCTGGCGTCCATCGCCGCCTCCTGCACGGCGTCTTACACGGTGGCGCTGGTCCCCGGGGGTCCGTCGATATGACGTCGGGCAAGGACGCCGACAACGCGGCGCTGTGCGACGCGCTGGCCATCGAACACTCGACCATTTACGGCTACGGCATCGTGTCAGCGCTGTCACCGCCCAGCGTCAACGGCATGGTGGTGGAGGCCCTGGACCAGCACCGCCAGCGTCGCGACGACGTCATCGCGATGCTGGCCGCCCGTAAGGTCAACGCCCCCGTCGCCGCTTCCGGCTACCAGTTGCCGATGCTGGTGGGCAGCGCGGCGGACGCGGCGCGGCTGGCGGCGCGAATGGAGAACGACGGCGCGACCGCGTGGCGCGCCGTCATCGAGCACGCGGAGACGGCGGATGACCGAGCGTTCGCCTCGACGGCCCTGACGCAAAGCGCGGTCATGGCGGCCAAATGGAACCGGGTGCTGGGCGCCTGGCCCATCACGACGAGCTTCCCCGGCGGCAACGAGTAGCCCGGCTTCCGTCAGCCCGGCGGTCCGGTTGCGCCGTGCTGCCCGAACAGCAGCCCGCCGGTGCCGATCAGGACGGCATTGCCGCCCGTGCCGCCGTTGCCGCCGGCACCGTTGATTGTGCCGGTCCCACCTGCACCGCCCGCCCCGCCGGCTCCCCCAAGGCCGATCAGCATCGCAGCGGTGCCGCCGTTACCCTCGTTGCCGCCCTTGCCCGCAGCACCGCCCGTGTCATTCGCGCCGGTTCCGCCGACCCCGCCGCCGCCGCCGGCGCCGATCAGCAGCCCTCCGGCGCCGCCGTTGCCGCCGTCGCCGCCGTTGCCGACGATTCCAGAGCCGAGTCCGCCCTGACCGCCTGCACCACCGAACCCGCCGACGCCGAGCAGCCCGGCGGCGCCGCCGGGAGCAGCCCGGCGGCGCCGCCGCTACCTCCCACGCCACCATTAGCGCCAGGGCCCGACATGCTCAGACCGCCCTGCCCCCCGCCGCCACCGGCCCCACCGTTGCCATACAGCATCCCACCGGAGCCGCCGTTACCGCCGATGCCTCCCTTAGCGGCGATCGAGGTGCCCGAGCTACCGCCCATCCCACCGCTCCCGCCGGCCCCGCCCGTGCCGATCAACCCGGCGCCGCCGCCGAATCCGCCGTTGCCCCCGGCCGCGGGGGCGCCGCTCACCAACTGGCCGAAGCCGCCGGCGCCGCCGGCTCCGCCGGCCCCGCCGTTACCGATCAGCCCGCCGTGGCCGCCGCCGGACCCGCCATTGCCGCCGCCGCCGTACAACAGCCCGCCGTTACCCCCGTGACCGCCCGGGCTGCCGGCCAGCCCGCTGAGCACCGGGGCGTTGCCGCCGTTGCCGCCGCTGCCGCCACTGCCGAACAGCAGGGCGTTGCTGCCGCCATTGCCACCGGGCCCCAGGTGGTTGAACAGCGCCGGGCTGCCACCGGGACCGCCGTTGCCGTAGATCAGCCCGCCGCGGCCGCCGTTACCGCTGGCAGCGGCGTCGCCGGCCCCGCCGGGGCCACCGTTGCCGATCAACCCGGCGCTTCCGCCGTTGGTGCCGGACACCCCGGGGGTGGGGTGCTGTTGAAGCCGCCGCCGCCGTTGCCGAACAACAGCCCACCGGGCCCGCCGGGCACGCCCGGCGTGGTGCTGTTGGTGCCATCGCCGATCAGCGGGCGCCCCAACAGCGCCTCGGTGGGCGCGTTGATCACGCCGAGCACGTCCTGCTCCAGGGTCTGCAACGGCGAGGCGTTGGCGGCCTCGGTGCCGGCATAGGTCCCGGCACCCGCCTTCAAGGCCCGCACGAACTGGTCGTGAAACGCCGCCGCTCGGGCGCTCAGCGCCTGATAACTCTGCGCGGGCGCGCCGAACAAAACCGCCAGCTGCGTCGACACTTCATCGGCGGCCGCGGCGACCACCCCCGTCGTCGTGGCTCCCGCGGCGGCATTGGCCGCGTTGATCGCCGAGCCGATACTCGCCAACTCCGAGGCCGCCGTCATCACCAAGTCGGGGGCCGCGATCACAAATGACATCGGCTGCCTCCCACCGACGCACTCGACGGGGAAAAAAATCAGCGTAGCGCCATCGCGACAGCAAACGCGGGGTTCTTGTCAAGTCTGTGCCGGAATCCTCCAGCGACTGCTCCGCTCTATCCGTTCAGGGCCGCCGCGACGTCGGTGGCCAGCGACTCGCCAACGGTCAGCTCGCGGGTCTGCCCGCCGAAGCGGTCGCGCAGCTCGACCACGCCGTCCGCCCAGCCCCGCCCCACCACAACGATCCAGGGCACGCCCAGCAACTCGGCGTCCTTGAACTTCACGCCGGGTGACGCCTGGCGGTCGTCGAGCAGCACTTCGACACCCAGCCGATCCAGGTCGGCGGCCAGGGCGGTCGCCCCGGCCCGGGCCTCCGGGTCTTTGTTGGCGATCACCAGATGAACGTCGAACGGCGCGACCGCCGACGGCCAGCGCAGGCCCAGCTCGTCATGGTGCTGCTCGGCGATGACGGCCACCATCCGCGACACCCCGAGGCCGTAGGAGCCCATGGTCAGCCGCACCGGCTTGCCGTCCTCGCCGAGCACGTCGACGGTGAAGGCGTCGGTGTATTTGCGGCCGAGCTGGAAGATGTGCCCGATCTCGATGCCGCGCGCCGATACCAGCGGGCCGGCGCCGTCGGGAGACGGGTCGCCGTCGCGCACCTCGGCGGCCTCGATGGTGCCGTCGGCGGTGAAATCCCGGCCGGCCACCAGCCCGACGACGTGTCGGCCGGGCTCATCCGCCCCGGTGATCCAGCTGGTGCCGTCGACCACTCGTGGGTCGACGAGATAGCGAACACCGTTGTCGCGCAACGCCTTCGGCCCGATGTAACCCTTCACCAGAAACGGGTACCGGGCGAAATCGGCGTCGTCGAGCAACGCGTAGTCGGCCGGTTCCAGCGCCGCGCCCAGCCTCTTGTCGTCGACCTCGCGGTCGCCCGGCACCCCGATCGCCAGCAGCTCCCAGTCCCCGCCGGGCCGGCGAAGCTTCAGCAGGACGTTCTTCAACGTGTCGGCCGCGGTGATGGGCCGGCCCAGGTCGGCCTGGTTGGCCCAGTCGACCAGGGTGGCGATCGTCGGCGTGTCGCCGGTGTCGTGGACCACCGCCTCGGGCAGCCCGTCGATGGGCTGCGCCTCCGGCCGGGCGGTGACGACCGCCTCGACGTTGGCCGCGTACCCGGACTCCAGGCACCGCACGAACGTGTCCTCGCCGACCGGGCTCTCGGCCAGAAACTCCTCGGAGGCGCTGCCGCCCATCGCTCCCGACACCGCGGACACGATGACGTAGCGCACCTTGAGCCGGTCGAAGATGCGCTGATAGGCCTCCCGGTGCGCGTGGTAGGCGGCCTTGAGCCCGGCGTCGTCGATGTCGAAGGAGTAGGAGTCCTTCATCAGGAACTCCCGGACGCGCAGGATGCCGGCCCGCGGTCGCGCCTCGTCGCGGTATTTGTTCTGGATCTGGAACAGCAGCAGCGGAAAGTCCTTGTACGAGCTGTATTCGCCCTTGACGGTCAGGGCGAAGAGCTCTTCGTGCGTCGGGCCCAGCAGGTAGTCGTTGCCGCGGCGGTCCTGAAGCCGAAACACCCCGTCGCCGTATTCGGTCCACCGGTTCGTCGTCTCATACGGTGCGCGTGGCAGCAGGGCGGGGAACAGGATCTCCTGGCCGCCGATCGCGTTCATCTCGTCGCGGACGACACGCTCGATTTTCCGCAGCACCCGCAACCCCAGCGGCAGCCAGCTGTACAGCCCGGGCGCGACGGGCCGGACGTATCCGGCCCGAATGAGAAGTTTGTGGCTGGGCACTTCGGCGTCAGCGGGATCGTCCCGCAGGGTGCGCAGGAACAGCTCGGACATCCGGGTGATCACAGCGGGCAAGCCTAGCCAGTTGCGCGTGCCCGCCGAAAATCGTCGCCATTTCCGCGCGGGAACTCAGGCTTTCCTCAGCTGGGCGCGTTACGTTGCCGCGCATGGGCACGACCGTGACCGGCACGGGCTCCGGTTACCGGAGCGGGCCCGCTGCAGGTGCCGTGGCGGCCTTGACCGTCCTGTATGCGCTCGAACTGATCGGGATCCTTTGTGCCGCAACGGTTGTCGCGAGCTTCGGCCGCGCGCACCCGGGTCGCGGCGCCGGATTGCTGACGTTGTCGTTGCTGGGGGCGGCGGCGCTGGTGGGTTGGCACGCGATACGACTCGTAGCAGGCCGGCGCAGCTTGAGCGTGCCGGGGCTGGCGGTCCAGTCGGCGCTGCTGATCGGCGCGATCGCGCTGGCGACCCAACGGCCGGCGGCCGGACTGGCAGGAGTCGTCGTGGCCGCCGGCGTGCTGGCGGGCTGGGGCCGGCTGGGGACGCCGGTTCGAGCAAGCCAGCCCTTGGCCGTGTCGCCCGCAGCCGCCGCCGGCGCCGGTCCGGCTGGGCAGCCGGCCACGGTGGGCTTCGGCGGCGTCGTCTTGGTGCTGATCACCTCAGCGCTGGTGTTGGGCGCGCTCAGCGTGCGCGGCGGAATCGTCATCGGGCTGGTCGTCCTGGCGATCATCTTCATTCCGCTCGAGCGGCTGTTCGCGCTGCGCCCGCGCCAGGCCCTGCGGGCGGGATGGCGCACCGATGTGGTCCACTACCTGATCAACGGGGCCGCGCTCAAGGTCGGAATCGTCATCGCGGTGGCGGTGGTCGGCACCGTCTTGCGGGCTTTCGTTCCCCCGCCCCTCCGCGCCGCGATCGCCGCGAGTCCGGGCTGGGCGCAGATCGTCGCAGCGTTGGCGATCGCCACGGTGGGCGGCTACGCGGGACACCGTGCCGCGCACGAGGTTCCGTTGTTGTGGCGGTTCCACCGCGTGCACCACAGCATCCGCGAGATGGACTGGCTCGCCGCCAACCACCTGCACCCGCTCGACCAGATCTTCATCCGCTCCGCCGCGGTGCTGCCGCTGTATGCGCTCGGCTTCGGTCGAATCAGCTTGGGCGCCTTCGTCGTTTTGACCACGCTGCAGGCGATCTTCATCCATGCCAATGTGCGACTCACGTTCGGACCGCTGAGATGGGTGATCGCGACCCCGCAGTTCCATCACTGGCATCACGCCCGCGAACCGCGGGCGTACAACTCCAACTACGCCGGGGAGTTCCCGGCCGTCGACGCGCTGTTCGGCACTCTCTACCTACCCGCCGGGCGATGGCCGGCGCAGTACGGCATCGACGACAGCGAACCCGTGGGGTACTTGCGCCAGCTCGTGTGGCCGCTGCGTGCGGCTCCGCTTGGACGAGCCTGACGCGGGGACTTACAGCTCCCCGCCGTCGATCGCTTCCTTGACCTCTTGCGCGTGCGCAACCTGCGAAGGGGTGTAGCCGATGAACAGCGCCGCCGCGCCGACGATGACGGCCGCGCCGGCCACCCACAGCAGGCCGTAGGTGTAGCCGTGGTCGAGCGCGGTCAATTGAGCGTCGTTCATGAACTTCACCGGGCCGGTGGTGCCGCCCAGGTACAGGGTGCGCGAGGTGATCACGGCCTGGATGACGGCCAGCACCAGCGGGCCGCCCAGGCTCTGCGCCATCAGCGCGATGGCCGATACCGGGCCGATCTGGTCGAAGCCGACGCCGGCGATCGCCGACAGGGTGAGCGGAACGACGGCCATGCCGATGCCGATCCCGCCCACGACGATGGGCGCCAGCAGGTTCGGGAAGTAGGCCACGCCCCGGTGCATGAAGAACGAGCCGTACAGCATCGCCCAGAAAAGCAGAATTCCGCCGCCGATCGTCAGCACGCGCGGCGAGAACCGCGACACCAGCTGCGAGGACACACCCAGGCCGATTCCCATCGCGATGACGAACGGGATGAAGCCGACGCCCGCGCGCAGCGCGCTGTAGCCCAGGATTTCCTGCACGTACAGTCCGATGCTCACCGTCAGGCTGAACATGACGCCGCCGGCCAGGAAGATCGCGATGAAGGTGACCAGCCGGTTGCGGTCGCGGAACAGGCCGAACGGCACGACGGGGTTTTCGGCGGTGCGTTCCACCACGACGAAGGCGAGAGCGGCCGCCATCGCCACCGCGGCCGAGCCGATGGTGGTGACCGAGATCCAGCCCTTTTCCGGGCCCATCGAGAACGCGTAAACGGCGGCGGTGCAAGCCAGCGTGGCCAGCACGGCCCCGGCGGCGTCCAGCTTCATCCGCTCTCTGTTGGTTTCCCGCAGCGCGGTGCGGGCCAGGTAGATCATCAGCAGCCCGAGCGGCACGTTGACCAGGAACGCCAGCCGCCACGACACCGTGGTCAGCGCCCCGCCGACCACCAGGCCCATCACCGAGCCGATCGCGGTCATCGCGGCGAACACCGCCGTCGCGGCGTTGCGTGCCGGCCCCTTCGGGAACGTGGTCGCCACCAGCGCCAGACCGGTCGGCGATGCGATGGCCGACCCGATGCCCTGCAGCAGCCGGGCGATGACCATGGTCGCGGAGTCCCAGGCGACCGCGCACAGCACGGAGGAGATGGTGAACAGCGCGACGCCGACGATGAAGGTGCGCTTGCGTCCGATGGTGTCGCCGAGGCGCCCGCCGAGCAGCATCAGCCCGCCGAACGTGAGCACGTATGCGGTGATGACCCAGCTACGGCCGGCATCGGAAAGGCTCAGCTCGTTTTGGATCTTAGGAAGCGCGACGATGGCGACGGTGCTGTCCATGGTCGCCAGCAGCTGCATGCCACCGATTGCGATCACGGCCGCGATGAAGCGGCGCGAAGGCAGCCACGTGGGGTAATACCTGCTGACACGTGTTGAGGCGGTCTCCGCCGGCGGCGTTGCGCGCACCGGGGCCGGACGATCGGGGCGTGCGGACGTCCAGTTTTGGGCCGCGCGCTCTGCATCGTTGAGAGCCGTCATGACGGGTTACCTTACAGTAATCTTAAGAATTGTTTAAACGCCGAACGCCGCAACAGACCCGATGACGATGATCGCGGGAGGTCGGATCCCCTCGGCGCGGATCCTCTCCGGCGTGTCGGCCAGGGTGGCCCGCAACGTGTGCTGAGCCGCCGTCGTCCCGTGCTGGACCACCAGCACCGGCGTATCCGCAGGTCGGCCGCCCTTGAGCAGGACGTCGACGAAGAGCTCGATGCGTTCGACCGCCATCAGCAAAACGATGGTGCCCCGCATGGCAGCCAATGCGTCCCAATTCACTAACGATTCGGGATGGCCCGGCGCGACATGGCCGCTGACCACCACGAATTCGTGATTTATCGCCCGATGCGTGACCGGAACGCCGGCCAGGGCGGGCACGCCTATGGCACTCGTCACACCCGGCACCACCGTCACCGGAATTCCCGCCTCGGCGCACGCGAGCACCTCCTCATATCCGCGCGCGAAGACGAAGGGGTCGCCGCCTTTGAGGCGGACCACGAAGCTCCCGGACCGGGCCCGGTCGATCATGACGTCGTTGATCGCGTCCTGGGCCATGGCCCGCCCGTACGGGATCTTGGCCGCATCAATGACTTCCACGTGCGGCGGCAGCTCCGCGAGCAGTTCCGGCGGCGCGAGCCGGTCGGCGACGACGACGTCGGCCTGGGCGAGCAGGCGACGGCCGCGCACGGTGATCAGTTCGGGGTCGCCGGGACCGCCGCCGACCAGCGCCACCCCGCCGCGGATGACGTCGGAGGTCTCGGAGGTTTCCGGGGTGATGACGCCCGTCTGCAGCGCCTCCCGGATGGCCGACCGGATCGCGGCCGACCGGCGGTGCTCGCCGCCGGCCAGCACCCCCACGGACAACCCGGCGTAGCTGAACGTCGCCGGGGTCACCGCGGTGCCCTCGACGGCGATGTCGGCTCGGACGCAAAAGATCTGGCGGCGTTCGGCCTCGGCGACGACGACCGCGTTCACCTGCGCGTCGTCGGTGGCCGCGATCGCGTACCAGGCCCCTTCGAGGTCGCCGTCGCGGTATTCGCGCAGCGACAGGGTGATGCCGCTCATCGCCTCGACGGCCCGGGTGGCGGTGCGCGTGATGACGTGCACGTCCGCGCCGCTGGCGATGAGCAGGGGCAACCGGCGCTGGGCGACAGTGCCCCCGCCGACCACGACGACCTTCTTGCCGGCCAGCCGCAATCCGACTAGGTAGGCGTGCTCGGTCACCCGCCAAGCCTAGTTGTTGGTCGAAAACGGGCCGCGTGCGCGACGAAGCGTGCGACCGCGGCCGGCGCCGCCGCGGGATGGGTGTGCAGGTACGACGCATGCACGCCGGCGTGCACGACGCCGTCCCGGACGGCGTCGACCTCACTTCCCCGGTACACCCACGCCGGCTGGTAGCTCTCGGTGAAAGTGACTGCGGTTCGGTGGAATTCGTGCCCAACCACCCGCTGGCCGACGGAATACAGCGGCGAATCGGCCACCGCGACGGCGTCGCGATAGGCCAACGTCAGGTGCGGCGTGAATCGTGCCGAGCCGGCCAGCACTCCGCACATCGGGTAGCCGTCGAGTTCGGAAACCAGGTAGATCAGCCCGGCGCATTCGGCGTGCACGGGCGCGCCGGCGGCGGCCAGCTCGTTGATCCGCAGGCGGACAACGTCATTAGCGGAAAGCTCCGCGGTGAACTGCTCGGGAAAGCCTCCGGGCAACAGCACCGCGTCCGTTCCGTCGGGCAACGCGTCGACGAGCGGGTCGAAACCGACCACTTCGGCACCGGCAGCGCGCAGCAGCTCCGCGTGCTCGGGATAGCCGAAGCTGAACGCCTTTCCGGTGGCCATGGCGACGGTGGGGCGGGCGCCCGGTGGCTCCCCCACCGCCGCCGCGGGGTCCCAGGGCCGATCGGCGGGCCCGGACTTGGCGGCGGCTAACACGGCGGCCAGATCGACGTGGCGAGTGACCAAGGCGGTCATCGCCTCCACTGCGGCTTGCGCGCGACGGCCGTACTCCACGGCCGTGACGAGGCCGAGATACCTTGTCGGCAGCTCCAATTCAGCGGTGCGCGGGATGGCGCCCAATACCGGGACGCCGGCCTGCTCGCATGCCTCTCGCAGCACCTGCTCGTGCCTGGTCGACCCGACCCGGTTGAGGATCACGCCGCAGATCCGGGTCGCGGCGTCGAACGTCGAAAACCCATGCAGCAGTGCGGCGATGCTGTGGCTCTGGCCGCGCGCATCGACGACCAGGATCACCGGGGCCCCCAGCAAGCCGGCGACGTGCGCGGTGGAGCCCGCCGCGGGAGCGGTCGTACCGATGCGCCCGTCGAACAGCCCCATCACACCCTCGATCACGGCGATGTCCGCACCACCGGCGCCGTGGGCGTACAGCGGGCCAATGAGCTGTTCCCCCACCAACACGGGATCGAGGTTGCGGCCGGGGCGCCCGGCGGCCAGGCCGTGGTAGCCGGGGTCGATGAAGTCGGGGCCGACCTTGAAGGGCGCGACGGCGTGGCCCGCCCGCCGCAGGGCGCCGATCAAACCCGTTGCAACCGTGGTCTTTCCGCTTCCCGACGCGGGTGCGGCGATGACCACCGCTGGGACGCTCACCACTCGATGCCCTTCTGGCCCTTGCGCCCCGCGTCCATCGGGTGCTTGACCTTGGTCATCTCGGTCACCAGATCGGCGGCCTCGACCAGCCGCTGCGGGGCATCCCGCCCGGTGATGACCACATGCTGGTGGCCGGGCCTGGCCAGCAGGACGTCGACCACATCGTCGACGTCGACCCAGCCCCACTTCAGCGGATAGGTGAATTCGTCCAGCACGTAGAAGTCGTGACGCTGCGAGGCCAGCCGCCGCGCGATCTCGGCCCAACCGTCGGCCGCGGCCGCAGCATGGTCGAGTTCGCTGCCCTCCTTGCGCGACCAGGACCAGCCCGCACCCATCCTGTGCCATTCGACGGCCCCGCCGATCCCGTGCCGGTCGTGCAACCCGCCGAGTTGGGCGAAGGCCGCCTCCTCGCCCACCTTCCACTTCGCGCTCTTGACGAACTGGAACACGGCCACCCGCATCCCGACATTCCACGCCCGCAACGCCATTCCGAACGCCGCCGTCGACTTGCCCTTGCCCGCTCCGGTATGCACCGCGAGCACCGGCGTGTTACGCCGCGCCCGGGTGGTCAGGCCGTCGTCGGGCACTTGGAGCGGTTTTCCCTGTGGCATGGACGCTTATCCCTCACTCGCTCAGGCCACGCTGCGCACGGCCTGCGTCAGGTGGTCGGCGCGCAACTGCTCCAGCCGCACCGCCGGCGCACCGAGCTGCCGGGCGAGTTGGCGGGCCAAACCCAGGCGCACATGCGACGTCTCGCAGTCCACGACCACCGCGGCGGCGCCTTCGGCGAGCAGCCGGGCCGCCGCGATCCGGCTGCGCCCCAACGGGTCCGGCCCGGCGGTGGCCCTGCCGTCGGTGAGCACCACCACCAACGGGCGGCGCGCACGGTCGCGTGCCCGCTCCCGGACGATCAGCTCGCGCGCGGCCAGCAGTCCCTCGGCCAGCGGGGTCTTGCCGCCGGTGTCGAATCGGGCCAGTCGCCGCCCGGCGATGTGCGCCGACGATGTCGGCGGTAGCAACAGCCGCGCCCCCTGCTGGCGGAACGTGATCACCGCGACCTTGTCGCGCCGCTGGTAGGCGTCGCGCAGCAGAGACAGGGTGGCGCCGGTCACCGCGGCCATGCGATCCCGGGCGGCCATCGAACCCGACGCGTCGACGACGAAGATCACCAGATTGCCTTCCCGCCCTTCGCGGATGGCCCGGCGCACATCCTCGGGGTTGGGCCGCAACGGGCCCGCCCCGGCGCGCTCGGCGGCCGACAGCAGGGTGGCGAACAGGTGCAGTCCGTGCGCGCCTGAACTGGTGTCGCTGCCGTCGGCGGCCGCCACCACGCTGCCGGAGGTGTTGCGGGCCCGCGACCGCCGTCCCGGTGCGCCCTCGCCGACCCCCGGAACCGTCAGCGCCCGGGTGCGGAACACCGTCGACGGCGGCGCGCTGGGTTTCGGTGGTTGCGGCTTGGACGAGGCCCGCGAATTGGATTGCACGCCAGTGTCGCTCGCAGCAGCTCCCCCGCCGGGCGGATCGGGATCGGGCTCGGGATCGGGTTGCGGATCTTGAGCACCCGCCCTGGCCAGGGCTTCGTCCAGCTGATCGCGATCGATGCCGGGATCGTCGAACGGGTCGCGGCGCCGCCGGTGCGGCAGCGCCAGCTCGGCGGCCACCCGGATGTCCTGCTCCTCGACGGTGTCGGCCCCGCGCCACGCGGCGTGCGCGACGGCGGTGCGGGCGACCACCAGGTCGGCCCGCATGCCGTCGACGTCGAACGCCGCGCACAGCGCCGCGATGCGACGCAATTCGTTGTCCGGCAACGCCACATCGTCGACGAGGGCGCGCGCCGCGGCGATCCGTCCGGCCAGCTCCGCGTCGGCGTCGGCATACCGCTCGGCGAACGCGTCGGGGTCGGCCTCGTAGGCCATTCGCTGCCGGACGACCTGCATCCGCACGTCGACGTCACGCGACGCGTGCACGTCGACGGTGAGGCCGAACCGGTCCAGCAGTTGCGGACGCAGTTCGCCCTCCTCCGGATTCATCGTGCCGATCAGCACGAAACGCGCCTCGTGCGAATGGGAGATGCCGTCGCGCTCGATGTGCACCCGTCCCATTGCGGCGGCGTCGAGCAGCACGTCGACCAGGTGATCGTGCAACAGGTTGACCTCGTCGACGTAGAGCACGCCGCCGTGCGCGCGGGCCAACAGCCCCGGGGAGAAGGCATGCTCACCGTCGCGTAGCACCCGCTGCAGGTCCAGCGAGCCGATCACCCGGTCTTCTGTTGCGCCGAGCGGCATTTCGACCAGCCCCGCGTCCGCATTCCCGGTCGCGGCCGACAGCAACGCCGCCAGCCCGCGCACGGCCGTCGACTTGGCGGTGCCCTTCTCGCCGCGGATGAGCGCACCACCGATCTCCGGGCGCACGGCACACAGCAGCAGGGCGAGCCGCAGTTGATCGTGCCCGACGATCGCGCTGAACGGGTACGGCTTCACGGCTGCTCCGTAAGGCCGGAGCCGGGCCGCAGCATGGGCACGTGCGGAATGCCGTCGTCGACGAAATCGTCACCGTCACGGACGAATCCGTGCTGGGCGTACATGTCGGCCAGGTAAGTCTGCGCGTCGATCCGGCACGGGTAGTCACCGACCTCGGCCAGCGCGGCACGCAGCAGCCGGGTGGTGTGGCCATGGCCGCGTGCGCTGCGTTTGGTGCACAGCCGGCCGATCCGGAACGCCTTCTCGCCCCCGGCGTGCTCCTCCATCAACCGCAGCGTGCAGATCACCTCGCCGCCGGTCGTTTCCAGCCAGAAGTGCCGCGTTTCGGCGAGCAGGTCGCGCCCGTCCAGCTCCGGATAGGGGCAGGCCTGCTCGACGACGAACACCTCCACCCGCAACTTGAGCAACTCGTAGAGGGTTGGGGCGTCGAGGTCCTTGGACCAGGCGCGACGCAGAGCCTCCGTCATGAGCGCCGCTCCTCCGCATCAGACACCGTGGATGCTTCCAGCTGCAGCGCCTTGGTGCCCCACGACCACACGTCGTCGAATAGCGCGGGCTCGCGAGACAGCTCGACCCCCAGCGATGGCACCATCTCTTTGAGCGTGGGCAGCCACGAGTCATATCGGTCGGCAAAGCATCGCCGCAGCACGTCGAGCATGGCCGGCACCGCGGTCGACGCCCCCGGGGAGCCCCCGAGCAGTCCGGCGATGCTGCCATCATCGGCGCCCAGCACGGTGGTGTTGAAGTCGAGCACCCCACCTTTGCGCCTGTCCCGGCGGATCACCTGCACCCGCTGGCCGGCCACCGTCAGTTCCCAGTCCGAATCCACTGCGCCGGGGGCGAATTCGCGCAGTGCGTGCACGCGTTCGGGCGCGGAGAGCCGCAGCTGGGCGATCAGGTAGTTGACCAGCGTCATTTGGGTGGCCCCGACGCCGAGCATCGACAACAGGTTGTCCGGCTTGATCGAGCGGGGCAGATCGGTGAAGTGGCCGTGTTTCAAGAACTTTGGCGACCAGCCTGCGTACGGCCCGAACACCAGCCACGACTTGCCGTTGACGAACCGGAGGTCGAGATGCAGCGCGCCGAGCGGCGGTGCGCCCGGGGCCGGTACGCCGTACACCTTGGCGCGGTGCGCGGCGGTGAGCGCCGGTTTGTCGGCGCGCAGGAACCGGCCACCGATCGGAAAGCCGGCGAAACCCTTGACCTCTGCGATGCCCGACTTCTGCAACAGCGGCAGCGCATCCCCACCGGCGCCGACGAAGACGAATTTGGCGTTCAGGCGGCGCTTTTCGCGCGTGCGGCGGTTGCGGATCAGCAGCGTCCAGCTGCCGTCGGATTGGCGGGTCAGGTCGCGGACTTCGTGACCGAACAGCGCCGTGGTGCCGTTGCGCACACAGAAGCCGACGAGTTGTCGAGTCAGCGAACCGAAGTCGACGTCGGTGCCGTCGGAGGCCCAGTTGAGCGCGGTCGGCTCGGAGAAGTCACGTTTGGCGGCCATGAACGGCAACCGGCGGGCGAACTCGTCCGGGTCGTCGATCAATTCGGTGCGCGCGAAGAGGGGGTTGCCGGCCAGCGCGCGCTGCCGCCGGCGCAGATAGTCGACACGCTGCGTCCCGCGCACGAAGCTGACGTGCGGGATCGGGTTGAGGAAGCCGCGGTCGGTCAGGATGCCGTTCTCGGCGGCGTACGCCCAGAATTGGCGCGTGACCTGGAACTGCTCGTTGATGCGGACCGCTTTGGTGATGTCGATCGAGCCGTCGGGGTTCTGCGGGGTGTAGTTGAGCTCGCACAGCGCGGAGTGGCCGGTGCCGGCGTTGTTCCAGGGGCTGCTGCTTTCGGCGGCGACGGCGTCGAGCCGCTCGATCAGGGTGATGGACCAGTCCGGCTCCAGCCGCCGCAGCAACGCGCCGAGCGTGGCACTCATGATGCCGGCGCCCACCAGCACGACGTCGGTCCGTGCGGTCCTGGCTAGCTCTGACACCGGATCGTTGGTCCTTCCCTCGACTGCGCCGGTCCCAGGTTATCCGAAGCAACCTAGCCACTTACGACGTGCGGCTCCCCGTCGCCAGCAAAACCTCTAAGCTGGCCTCGTGACTGGCTGGGTGCCCGATGTGCTGCCCGGCTATTGGCAGCGCACGATCCCGCTCGGGTCCGATCCCGCAGGCGAGGGCGACATCGTGGCAACGCTGGTGCGACGCGGCGAGCCCACCGGGGCGGACGACCACGCGGTCCTGGCCGTGCATGGCTACACCGACTACTTCTTCAACACCGCGCTCGCCGATCACTTCGCCGATCGTGGCTTTGCGTTCTATGCGCTGGACCTACAAAAATGCGGCCGGTCGCGGCGAGAAGGCCAGACGCCGCACTTCATCACCGACCTTGCCCACTACGACGCCGAACTCGAGCTGGCGTTGTCGGCCATCCGCGAGCAGGCCGCGGCCGGCCGGCCCCACCCTCCCCCCAGCGTCCTCGTGTACGGCCACTCCTCCGGCGGGCTCATGGTGTCGCTTTGGCTGGACCGGTTGCGTCGGCGCGATCCGGCGGCGCACGCGGGCGTCCGCGGCCTGGTGCTCAACAGCCCGTTCCTGGATCTGCACGGCCCGGCGGTCCTGCGCCACTTTGTGACCTCGGCGCTGATCGCCGGCCTGTCGCGGGTGCGGTCCAAGGGGGTGGTCAGGGCCCCCACCGAAGGCGGTTACGGCACCACCCTGCACCGCGACTACCACGGCGAGTTCGACTACAACCTGCAGTGGAAACCCCTGGGCGGCTTCCCCATCACCTTCGGCTGGCTGCACGCCATCCGCCGCGGCCAGATCCGGCTGCATCGCGGGCTCGACGTCGGCGTGCCGAATCTGATCCTGCGCTCGGACCACAGCGTGCGAGAAACCAACGACCCGGCGTCCATGCAATGCGGCGACGCGGTTCTCGACGTCACCCTGATCGCCCGGTGGGCGGGGTGCATCGGGAATCGCACCACCATCGTTCCGGTGGCCGACGCCAAGCACGACGTGTTCTTGTCGGTGACGCGGCCGCGCGAGGTGGCCTACCGCCAACTGGACCTCTGGCTCGACGACTACCTCAGCACCGAGAACAGCGACGCCTCGGCGGCCTCGGGGAAGGGGTGAGGCCCAAGAGTGGAAACCTACGACATCGCGATCATCGGAACCGGTTCGGGCAACAGCATTCTCGACGATCGTTACGCCGGCAAGCGGGCAGCCATCTGCGAGCAGGGCACCTTCGGTGGTACCTGCCTGAACGTCGGTTGCATCCCGACGAAGATGTTCGTCTATGCCGCCGAAGTCGCCGCGACCATCCGGGATTCGGCGCGTTACGGCGTCGACGCGCACATCGACCGGGTGCGTTGGGAGGACATCGTCTCGCGCATCTTCGGCCGGATCGATCCGATCGCGCTCAGCGGCGAGGACTACCGGCGCTCGGCACCCAATATCGATGTGTACAGCCGGCACACCCGGTTTGGGGCCGTTCAACCCGATGGGCGGTATCTGCTGCGCACCGACGCCGGCGAAGAATTCGCAGCCGATCAGGTGGTGATCGCCGCGGGCTCCCGGCCGATCATCCCGTCGGCGATCCTGGCGTCCGGCGTCGACTATCACACCAGCGATACCGTCATGCGGATCGCCGAGCTGCCCGAGCACATAGCGATCGTCGGAAGTGGTTTTGTGGCAGCCGAATTCGCGCACGTCTTCTCCGCGCTGGGCGTGCGGGTCACGCTGGTGATCCGGGGCAGCAGCATGCTGCGGCATTGCGACGACACCATCTGCGAACGCTTCACGCGCATCGCGGCAACCAAGTGGGAACTGCGCACGCACCGCAACGTCGCGCGCGCCGCCAACCGCGGCTCCGGCGTCGCGCTCGAGCTGGACGACGGTTCCACCGCGAACGCCGATCTGCTGCTGGTGGCCACCGGCCGGTTGTCCAACGCCGACCTGCTGGACGCCGAGCAGGCCGGAGTCGATCTGCAGAACAGCCGGGTCGTGGTCGACGAGTACCAACGGACCTCGGCGCGCGGCGTTTTCGCGCTCGGTGACGTCTCGTCGCCGTACCAGCTCAAGCACGTCGCCAACCACGAGGCCCGCGTCGTGCAACACAACCTGCTGTGCGACTGGGACGACACCGAGTCGATGGCCGTGACCGACCACCGCTTCGTACCGTCGGCCGTATTTACCGAGCCCCAGCTGGCAACCGTCGGGCTGACCGAAAACCAAGCCGTCGCACGCGGATTCGACATCTCGGTCGCGGTACAGGATTACGGCGACGTCGCGTACGGCTGGGCGATGGAGGACACCACCGGGCTCGTCAAGCTCATCGCCGAGCGCAACAGCGGATGCCTACTGGGTGCCCACATCATGGGCTACCAGGCATCGTCGATCATCCAGCCGCTGATCCAGGCGATGAGTTTCGGGCTGACCGCCACGGAGATGGCGCGCGGCCAGTACTGGATTCACCCGGCGCTGCCCGAGGTGGTCGAAAACGCCCTACTGGGCCTGCGCTGACCTCTGGCACTGCGGACACAGGCCGCGCAGCGTCAGGCCGGCCGCCTCCGACAGGGCGAAGGAACTGCCCGCCATCGCGTGCTCGAGCGCCGAGCTCAGCTGCCGGGCGGGCACCTCGATGATGGAGCCGCATTGCGTGCACACCGCGTGGTGGTGGGGGGCGGTGGCCAGCCCGTAGGTAGCGACACCGCCGTCGAGGGTCAACGCGTGCAGCACCCCCTGCTCGACCAGGGTGGTCACCGTGCGGTAGATGGTCGCCACATCGGGCGGCTGGATGCCGGCCGGTAGGCACGCGCGCACCCGCTGGTGGATCTCCGCCACCGGCAGGTGCCCATTGACCGGCTCGAGCACCGCCAACACCTGGATCCGCGACGCCATCCGCCGCAGCCCGTGGGACCGGAGGATGTCACCGATCCGCTCGGTGACGGCCGCGTCCAGCACGGGGCCCTTTTCCAAGGCCTTAGGGGTCACGGGTTCAGTGTCGCGCCCGATGCCCGGGATCGCCAGTTTTCAGCCCCAACTCGCCCCTGACAAATCCGGCCCGTTCCTGCAATCGACTTGCAATTGGCTTGTGGCGGCCCCTACAGTCGTGCCTATTGGGCTCTGCCGGTATGCGGGAAGGACCGACATGGCCGGGACCGAGTTCGGCTGGCGGCCATCATGGATGACCAAGCTTCGAAGCGCGCTGGCGCCCGCGGAGTGGTGGCGGCTGGGATCGATGTTGGCGGTGATCGTCGCGCTGCACCTGATCGGCTGGATCGCCTTGGTGTTCATCGTGGATCCGGAGCGACTCAGCCTCGGCGGCAAGGCCTTTGGCATCGGCGTCGGGCTCACGGCCTACACCCTGGGCTTGCGGCACGCCTTCGACGCCGACCACATCGCCGCCATCGACAACACCACCCGCAAGCTGATGAGCGACGGGCAGCGTCCCCTTGCCGTCGGCTTCTTCTTCTCGCTCGGCCACTCCACGGTGGTCTTCGCGCTGGCGCTCCTGCTGGCGATCGGGGTCAAGGCCGTCATCGGACCGGTCGAGGATGACTCCTCGGCGCTGCACCACTACACCGGCCTCATCGGCGCCAGCGTCTCGGGCGTGTTCCTGTATCTGATCGCCCTCCTCAACGTCATCGTCCTGGTCGGCATCCTGCGCGTGTTCGCGCGATTGCGCCGCGGTGACTACGACGAATCCGAACTCGAACAGCAATTGCAGAACCGTGGCCTGATCAACCGATTCCTCGGCCGCTTCACCAGATCGATCACCAAGTCCTGGCACCTGTACCCGGTCGGGCTCTTGTTCGGGCTGGGTTTCGACACCGCCACCGAAATCGCGTTGCTGGTGCTGGCGGGTACCAGCGCGGCGGCCGGTCTGCCCTGGTACGCCATCCTGTGCCTGCCGGTGCTGTTCACCGCCGGCATGTGCCTGCTGGACACCATCGACGGCTCGTTCATGAACTTCGCCTACGGCTGGGCCTTCGCGAGCCCGGTGCGCAAGATCTACTACAACATCACCATCACCGGGCTGTCGGTGGCCGTCGCCCTCCTGATCGGGACCATCGAACTGCTCGGTCTGTTCGCCGACCGGCTGGGATGGCGGGGTCCGTTCTGGCAATGGCTGGGCCTCCTCGACCTCAACACCGTCGGCTTCGTCGTCGTCGGCATGTTCGTCGGCACCTGGGCGGTCGCCCTGCTCATCTGGCGCTACGGGCGCATCGAAGAAAAATGGAGCTCGGCCGAGACCGCGAGCTAACCGCCGCAACGTGCGCCGAGATTGCCGCCATGGTCGTGATGGGTATCAGAATCACAGCCTTGGCGGCAATCTCGATGCTTCGCCGGCTCGGGAAAACGCCGGTTCAGGTGTAGAAAAGTGCTCATGAGCCTGCATGCCAGCGGGACGCCGGTGACCGGCCATGCATGAGCTGTCGCTGTGCGAAGCCATCGCCAGTGTGGTCAAGACGCATGCCGACGGCCGGCACGTCGACGTGGTGCGCGTGCGGATCGGGGCCCTTCGGCAGGTGGTACCGGAATCCCTGTCGTTCTGCTGGACACTCGTCCGGGACTCCGAGGATATGCCGGACGCCGAACTGGAGCTCGAGTGCGTCACCGCCGAGGTGAAGTGCCGTTCGTGCGGCCGGCAATCCGAGATCACATCGGCCTGGTCGATCTGGTGTCCGCGGTGCGACAGCCCCGACGTCGAGGTGCTGCACGGCAACGAATTCCTGGTGACGTCATTGGACGTCTCGTGAAAAGCGCTCCGTCTGAATGGATTTGACCATGGGAAGATTTCATCGGCATGACGACGGAACCGTGCACACTCATCAGCACGACCACCCCGACCATGAACACGGGGATCACAGCCGCTACCAGACGGGCAAGCAGCGCATCGACGTGCTGGAGGCGATCTTCGCTGAGAACGACGTTCTCGCCGATGCCAACCGGGCGGCATTCGAGAGCAACGGGATCCGCACGCTGAACCTGATGAGCTCACCGGGATCGGGGAAGACGACCATCCTGCAGGCGACGCTCGACGAGCTCGCCGGTGAACTCGCCATCGGTGTGATCGAAGGCGACATCGCCACGGATCTGGATGCGGCCAAGCTCAGCGGTCGCGGCGCCCAGGTGTCACTGCTCAATACCAGCAATGGGTTTGGCGGAGAATGCCATCTCGACGCGCCCATGGTCAACCGCGCGCTGCCGGGCCTCGACCTTCCCGGTCTGGACCTGGTGATCATCGAGAACGTCGGCAACCTGGTCTGCCCGGCGGAGTTCGACGTCGGCGAGCACGCCAAGGCCATGGTCTACTCCGTGACCGAGGGCGAGGACAAGCCGCTGAAGTACCCGGTGATGTTCCGATCGGTGGATGTGGTGTTGCTCAACAAAATTGACCTGGTGCCGCACCTGGATGTCGACGTGGACACCTACATCGCGCACGTTCGCGAAGTCAATGCCACGGCGGAGATCCTGCCGGTCAGCGCGCGCAGCGGAGCCGGCATGGGTGCCTGGTTCGGCTGGCTGCGACGCTTTGCAACGGACTCCGACGCCTGAAACCGCAAGTGCAATTGATTCGCATGACGATCTCCTGCAAGCGACTTGCATGACGACGGAATTCCTGGCCCTTCGTTTAGGCTGACTCACGGGTTGGGCGACATCACGGCAGGCGGGGCGAAATCCTTTGTCGGACAACGGTAGTAGGCGAAGTCCGAGGCTTATGGAACACACGTATATTTGCTGGCAAACTATGGACCGTTGACAACGCCCGATGTCGGGAGTAGACCCAAAATCAGCGCTGCGCAAGTGGGCCGACGGTCGACTCCGGCAGCGTAGGAGCTTCCAGCCCTGCTCCGGAAAGCTGCAGCATGCCAACAGAAGCAGCAGTCAAAGCAGAAGAAACATTGATACATGTTCTATGGATTAATGCGGGGCTAAGTTGTGACGGCGATTCGGTGGCGTTGACTGCCGCCACCCAGCCCAGTGTCGAGGAAATAGCCCTCGGTGCGCTTCCGGGCTTACCGAAGGTCGCCGTGCACTGGCCCTTGATCGATTTCGAATGCGGACCCAACGGGGGGGCGGACGACTTTCTCGAGTGGTTCTTCAGAGCCGATCGCGGCGAGCTCGAGCCGTTCGTGCTCGTCGTCGAAGGATCGATTCCCAACGAGAAGATCAAGGACGAGGGCTACTGGTGTGGGTTCGGTAACAACCCGGCCACCGGCCAGCCGATGACCACCAGCGAGTGGCTCGACCGGTTGACGCCCAAGGCGACCGCCGTCGTCGCGGTCGGGACCTGCGCCACCTACGGCGGCATCCACGCGATGGCCGGCAATCCGACCGGCGCGATGGGCGTTCCCGACTACCTCGGATGGGATTGGAAGAGCAAGGCGGGCATCCCGATCGTCTGCGTTCCGGGCTGCCCGATCCAACCGGACAATCTGTCGGAGACGCTGACCTACCTGCTCTACATGGCGACCGGCCAGGCACCGATGATCCCGCTCGACGACGCGCTGCGTCCCAAGTGGTTGTTCGGCAACACCGTGCACGAGGGTTGTGACCGGGCCGGCTACTACGAGGTGGGCGATTTCGCCACCGAGTACGGATCGCCGAAGTGCATTGTCAAACTTGGCTGCTGGGGCCCGGTCGTCAAATGCAATGTGCCCAAGCGCGGCTGGATCAACGGCATCGGCGGTTGCCCGAACGTCGGCGGTATCTGCATCGGCTGCACCATGCCCGGTTTCCCGGACAAGTTCATGCCGTTCATGGACGAGCCGCCGGGCGCCAAGATCTCCAGCGCCGCGATAGGGCTGCTGTACGGCTCGCTGGTCCGCAACCTGCGCGGCTTCACCGAGCGCACCGTCGACAAGGAGCCGCGCTGGCGGCAGAAGGGCAACGAACTCCTGTCGGGGGCCCGCCGCACCTGGTAGGTCGTGGCGCGTTCCATTCTCACCTTTGACGCAAGAGCCCTCGGGCGGAGAGCAGAAGTGCGATGACAACCATCATTCCCGAGCCGTCATATGCCACCCGCGAACCCGGCCAGCTGGTCGAGATGGCGTGGGATCCCATCACCAGGATCGTGGGCAGCCTCGGCATCTACACCAAGATCGATTTCGAGAACCGGGAGGTCGTCGAGTGCCACAGCACCTCGTCGATCTTCCGCGGCTACTCGATTTTCATGAAGGGCAAGGATCCCCGCGACGCCCACTTCATCACCAGCCGCATCTGTGGAATCTGCGGCGACAACCACTGCACCTGCTCGTGCTACACGCAGAACATGGCCTACGGCGTCAAACCGCCGCACCTGGGCGAGTGGCTGATCAACCTCGGCGAGGCCGCCGAGTATATGTTCGACCACAACATCTTCCAGGAGAACCTGGTCGGCGTTGACTTCTGCGAGAAGATGGTCGCCGAGACCAACCCGAGCGTGCTTGCCCAGGCGGAGAAAACGGCGGCGCCGCAGGCCGGCGCGCACGGGTACAGGACGATCGCCGACATCATGCGGTCGCTCAACCCGTTCAGCGGCGAGTTCTACCGGGAAGCCCTTCAGGTGAGCCGCTGGACGCGAGAGATGTTCTGCCTCATGGAAGGCAGGCACGTGCACCCGTCCACGCTGTACCCGGGTGGCATCGGGACCACCGCAACGGTCCAGCTGATGACCGACTACATGACGCGGCTGATGCGCTACGTCGAGTTCATGAAGAAGGTCGTGCCGATGCACGACGACCTGTTCGACTTCTTCTACGAGGCGCTGCCCGGTTACGAGAAGGTCGGCCTGCGCCGCACCCTGCTCGGCTGCTGGGGCTCGTTCCAGGATCCCGAGGTATGCAACTTCGAGTACAAGGACATGGAGCGTTGGGGTAACGCGATGTTCGTCAGCCCGGGCGTGGTGGTCGACGGCAAGCTGGTCACCCACTCGCTGGTGGACATCAACCTCGGCATCCGGATCCTGTTGGGCAGTTCGTATTACGACGACTGGACCGACCAGGAGATGTTCGTCAAGACCGACCCGCTGGGCAACCAGGTGGACCGGCGCCACCCGTGGAACCAGCACACCAACCCGCACCCGCAGAAGCGGGACTTGGAGGGCGGCAAGTACAGCTGGGTGATGTCGCCGCGCTGGTTCGACGGCAAGGATCACCTGGCGCTGGACACCGGCGGCGGCCCGCTGGCCCGGCTGTGGGCGACCGCGTTGGCCGGCCTGGTCGACATCGGCTACGTGAAGGCGACCGGCAACAGCGTGAAGATCAACCTCCCCAAGACCGCCCTGAAGGGTCCTGTCGAGTTCGAGTGGAAGGTCCCCCAGCACGGCAGCAACACGATCGAACGCGACCGGGCCCGCACCTACTTCCAGGCCTACGCGGCGGCCTGCGCGCTGCACTTCGCCGAGAAGGCGTTGGCGGAAATACGCGCCGGGCGCACCAAGACCTGGGAAAAGTTCGAGGTGCCCGACGAGGCCATCGGCTGCGGCTTCACCGAGGCGGTCCGCGGCGTGCTCAGCCACCACATGGTGATCCGGGACGGCAAGATCGCCAACTACCACCCGTACCCGCCCACCCCGTGGAACGCCAACCCGCGCGACAGCTACGGCACGCCGGGCCCCTACGAGGACGCGGTGCAGGGTCAGCCGATCTTCGAGGAGAACAGCCGGGACAATTTCAAGGGCATCGACGTCATGCGCACGGTGCGCAGCTTCGACCCGTGCCTGCCCTGCGGCGTGCACATGTACCTCGGGAAGGGCAAGACGCTGGAAAGACTGCACTCACCAACGCAGTCGCCCGCCGGGGAGTGACGCATGGCGGATCGCCCGGAGGAACTCGCGGGACCCTCAGAAGGAGAAGCGCAGTGGCGGACAGCGGGCGATCGGATCCAGACACTTCTGGATTCCTGCGCGGCGAGCGGGGCGGCCGCGTATGAACGCGCCCAGCAGTTGGTCCGCGAGGTCTTAGGCCTCTACGGGGCCGGACTGGAACGGATCCTGCAAGCCGGTGACCCCGATTTAGCCGAGCGGCTGGCCACCGACGACCTGGTGGCCAGCCTGCTCCTGGTCCACGGTCTGCACCCGCACGACGTGCACCGGCGGGTGTCCGACGCGCTGGACCGGGTGCGGCCCTACCTGGGTTCGCACGGTGGCGACGTCGATCTGCTGGAAATCACCGACGGACCCGACGGCCAGACCGTGCTCCTAGCGTTTCAAGGCAGCTGCAAGAGCTGTCCGTCGTCGGCGGTGACGCTGGAACTCGCGGTCGAGGACGCGGTCCGGGCGGCCGCGCCGGAGATCTCGTCGATCGAGGTCGTCACGGCCGAGCCGACAAGCAGTCCTGCCGTGATTCCAACCGAATCGCTGATGGCGCCCCTCCGTTCGAATGGCCGCAGCCATTCGAACGGTCACGGCGCGACGTCGTGGCACCCGCTGCCCGAGGTGGCCGAACTGCACACCGGCGAAGTCGCGGGCTTCCAGATCGCCGGCACCGGGCTGATGGCGTGCCGGGTCGGTGACCAGGTGTTCGCCTATCGGGACCATTGCCCGGTTTGCGACGACACGCTGGCCGGTGCGGAATTGCAGGGTGCGCTGCTCCGCTGCCCGCGCTGTGGATCGCACTTCGACGTGGTGCATGCGGGTGCCGGTCGCAATGTTGCAGACGGAGCTCACCTCGATCCCGTCCCCCTGCTGACCCATGACGGGGTGCTGTCGGTGGCATTGCCGGCCCAACCGATGGGGGCCCCGGCATGACCAGCGCATCGAGTCCTTTTGAGGTTCTTAGCCGCATCACCGCTAATCGGCGAGCCCCCGAGCCGGCCGGCGAACGCTGCGAAATGTGCTCGGAGCTGATTTCCGACGAGCACCAGCACGTGGTGAATGTCGACGCCCGGCAGCTGATGTGCGTCTGCCGGGCCTGTTATCTGCTGTTCACCGACTCCCAAGCCGAGTTGCGCTATCGGGCGGTGCCGGACCGGTATCTGGCATTCCCGGACTTCGCGCTGGACCGCCGGGCGTGGGAGGCACTCCAAATTCCGGTCGGCGTCGCCTTCTTCTTCACCAACTCCGCGCTCGGACGCACCGTCGCGTTCTATCCCGGCCCGGCGGGGGCCACCGAATCCGAACTCGACCTGGACGCCTGGAAGGCCATCAGCGGCGCCGACCCGCGGGTGGGCCTGCTGGCCGACGACGTCGAGGCCCTGCTGGTCCGGGTGCCCCAGCGCGATGAGGCCGAAAACAAACAGCCGCAAAGCTATCTCGTTCCGATCGACGCCTGCTATGAATTCGTCGGGCGCTTGCGCATGCTGTGGCGAGGGTTCGACGGTGGCCAGGAGGCCCGGGCGTTCATCGACGGCTTCTTCGCCGAGATTGCGGCCCGCGCCCTGAAAACGCCCGGGACGCCGCCATGACCGCAGAGCACGTGGACGTCAACTTCGCGGTTCTCGACGTGGCGCCCGAGCCGTACACCGTCAGCCCGGTGCTGACCGCGCGCGTCAGCGTCGCCGCCAGCGGGGACGACCCGGTGCACGCGATCGCTCTGCGCTGCCAGGTCCGCATCGAGCCGGCGCGTCGTTCCTACTCCGAGGCCGAGGGGGCCGGGCTGCTCGACCTGTTCGGGCCGCGCGAACGCTGGGCAAGCACCCAACGCACCTTCCTCTGGCAGCACTGCACCGCGATGGTGCCGGGCTTCGCCGGCGACACGACGGTCGCGCTTCCGCTGGACTGCACCTACGACTTCGAGGTCGCCGCCGCCAAGTATCTGCACGCGTTGCGCGACGGCGCGCTACCCCTCCAGTTCCTTTTCAGCGGAACCATTTTCGTCAAGTCCGAACGCGGGTTCTCCGTCCAGCAGGTGCCGTGGGACTGCGAGTATCGCTACGACATGCCGGTCGCTGTCTGGCGGGAACTGATCGCGCAGCACTACCCGAACACCGGCTGGGTTCGGCTGAGTCACGAAACCATAGCCGCGCTGGCCTCCTACAAATCAGCGCAGGGGCTGCTCGACCTCGACTACGCCATCAACGCGCTGCTGGAGACCGACCGGGAGAGTGTGCAGTGACTTTTGGGACCTCGAATTGGGACCGGGCCCGCGCCGTCGCCGACGCGGTCCTCTACGAGGGTTACCTGCTCTACCCGTACCGGGGGACATCGAGCAAGAATCAGTCGCGTTGGCAGTTCGGCGTTTTGGGTCCACCCGGCGCCGCGGAGGCGGGCCTGGGTGAGGACGACACGCTCGCGGCGGAGTTTCTGGTCGCGGGGGCCCAGGCGCTGACCCTGGTGGTGCGGTTCCTGCAGTTGCAGCACCGCCGGGCGGAGCGCGAGTTCGCCCACGGCGAGTTCGAACCGGTCGACGAGCTGACCACCCCGGCCGGGTCGTGGCTGACCTGGGACGAGGCGGTCGAATGCGAACTGTCCTTCGGCCCCCTCGCATTCGACGATCAGCCGTGCACGCTGTCGGTGGTGGCAGACGCGGCAACGGAAATCGAGCTCCTCGCCGGCGGTCGCCTGGTCCGGGAACGGCGGGAGGTCCGTGGCGCGCTGACGGTCGCCAACGAGCCGGACGGCGACCTGCGCCGGGTCTCGGTTCGGGTCAGCAACGTCGGCAACACCGCGCGCGACAAGACCGATTCGATCGCACGGTCCATGATCGGCACCCACCTGATCGCCGAAGTCGTTGGCGGTGAGTTCGTTTCGCTGCTCGAACAGCCGCCGGGTGCCACCGACGCGGTGTCGCGCTGCAGCCAGCACCGGTGCTTCCCCGTGCTGGCCGGCCCCGCCGGCACCCGAGACATCCTCCTGATCTCGCCGATCATCCTCTACGACCACCCCGAGGTGGCCGAGCAGAGCAACACGGCGCTGTATGACTGCACGGAGATCGACGAGATCCTCACGCTGCGCGTGATGACGATGACGGACGAGGAGAAGGCGCAGGCCAGGGCCACCGACCCGCGGGCCGCGCGCATCATCGACCAGTGCGACGCCATGTCGCCCGATGCGATGGCGCGGCTGCACGGTGTGCTGCGCAATCCGCACGCCGTCAACATGCCGGCGGGGCTGGTCCCGGAGATACCCGAAGGGATCGACTGGTGGGATCCGCTGGCCGACAACGCCGTTCGTCCCGAAGTCGACGCGGTACTGGTGAACGGGGTCCGAGTCGCCCGCGGCAGCCGGGTCCGGCTGCGGCCGAGGCGCAACGCCGACGCGCAGGACATCTTCGTCGCCGGCAAGGTCGCCCGCGTCACGTCGGTGCATGAGGATGTGGAGGGCAACAAGCACGTCGGGGTCGTCGTCGACGACGACCCCGCCGCCGACCTACACGACTGGTACGGCCGCTATCTGTACTTCTCCCCCGACGAAATACAGCCACTCGAAGCCGAACAACCCGCAAACCCCTGAAAGGAGTTCGAAATGGAAGTCTTGGGTTGGATATTCCTTGCCATCATCGCGTTGGTGGTCCTGGTCGCGGTAGCGCTCGGACTGGTATCGATTCCCGATGCCCGCCGCTACCTGAAACTGAGGCGGATGTAGCCGGCTGAGCGACCCGATGACATCACGCATCCTGGTAGCCGGGATCGGCAACATCTTCCTGGGTGACGACGGATTCGGCTCCGAAGTGGTCCGCAACGCCGAGATCCCGCAGGACGATCCGAGAGTCCGTGTCATCGACTACGGGATCAGGGGCATGCACCTGGCCTACGACCTGCTCGAAGACTGGGACACCCTGGTCCTCGTCGACACGGTACCCAGCCGCGGTAACCCGGGTACGTTGCACGTCTTCCAGGCCGACCACGAACAGGACCGTGAATCCGGTTCGGCCACAGCCGGTGTCGACGGCCACAGCATGGATCCGGCCGCGGTGTTCGCCAGCCTGCGGGCCCTGGGGGGCAATCCGCCCTACACGGTCGTCGTCGGGTGCGAGGCGGGCAGCGTCGAGGAAGGCATCGGCCTCACCGAATCCGTGGCCAGGGCCGTTCCCCGCGCCGCGCGGGCCGTCGAGGAAATCGTCGCGGCGTTGCGAACGCCTGCGGCCGCAACCGTGCGAGAGGAACTTTGAGCCATGTGTCTGGGGATACCCGGTCAAGTGATCCGGATGCTGGACAGTTACGAGGGACAGCTCGCGCTGGTCGATGTCACCGGCGAGCAGCGCATGGTCAACATCGGCATGTTGCCGGACGAGACGTTTGCGCCCGGTGACTGGATAATCATCCACATGGGCTTCGCCGTCGAGAAGACAGACCGCGCCGGTGCGGAGCAGGCGATGGCCGGCCTCGAGCTGATGGGCAGGGGCCGCACCGATCCGACTCGCCGGGGGCGGTTGAGATGACCGAATCCCCCCTGATGCTGCGGTCTGACGTCCGGCAGCACTTCACCGTGACCGGTGTTGTTCAGGGGGTTGGCTTTCGTCCTTTCGTCCATCGAATCGCCACCGAACTCGGGCTGGCCGGATTCGTCGGCAACGATTCCGGTGCGGTCTTCCTCGAGGTGCAGGGCGAACGCGCACGGGTGGACGAATTCGCTCGTCGGCTGCGTGCCGAGGCCCCACCGCTGGCCCGGATCAGCACCGTCACCGTTACCGACCTGGCCTTGGACACGGAGGCCACCGCCCTCGCAGGTGAGTTCCGGATCGTTAAAAGCCGGGCGGTCACCGGTGCAGCAACGCCGATCCCGCCCGACATCGCGGTGTGCGACGACTGCGTCGGCGAGCTGTTCGACCCGCACGACCGGCGCTACCGGCACCCGTTCGTGACCTGTACCAACTGCGGGCCGCGGTTCACCATCATCCGCGAGTTGCCCTACGACCGCCCGGCCACCACCATGTCGGGATTCGCCATGTGCGACCGATGCGCCGCCGAATACCACGATCCGGCGGATCGCCGGTTCCACGCGCAGCCGATCGCCTGCCCCGATTGCGGGCCTTCGCTGCGGTTTTCGTCGGCGAGCGGGTCTGAAGCCGGAAACGTGACCGGGTCGGATGCCGCGCTGGCGGCCACCCAACGCGCGCTGGCGGCGGGCGCCGTGGTCGCCGTCAAGGGCATCGGCGGCTACCACCTGGCCTGCGCCGTCGACGACGAGGCGGCGGTCGGCGCGCTGCGAGCCCGAAAGGCGCGCGGCGCCAAGCCTTTCGCCATGCTGGTCCGCGACCTCGACGTCGCGCGCCGCTACGCGCACGTCGACGCCGCCGAAGCCGCGGTGCTGTCGAGTCCCGCCCGCCCGATCGTGTTGCTCCGCCGGCGCCGCGACGCGCCGGTCGCCGACGCCGTCGCGCCCGGCAGCCCGCTGCTCGGGCTGATGCTGCCGTATTCCCCCATCCATCACCTGCTGCTGGCGCCCGTACCCGGTGCCGCCGAGCCGGTACCCGACGCGCTGGTGCTGACCAGCGCCAACCGTTCCGACGAGCCCATCTGTTTCACCGACGACGATGCCGCCGAAAGGCTTCCGGCGCTGTGCGATGCGCTGCTCGACCACGACCGGCCAATCCACGTCCCCTGCGACGACTCGGTGGTGCGCGTCATCAGAGACCAGGAAGTCGCCCGCGAACTGCCGATCCGCCGGTCCCGCGGCTTTGCGCCGCTGCCCATCGACCTCGGGCGGGCTGGCCCGGCCGTGCTCGCCGTGGGCGGGGAATTGAAGAACACCTTCTGCCTTACCGACGGCTCCCGCGCCTACATGTCCGGTCACATCGGCGACATGGCCACCTGGGAGACGCTGCGGGCGTTCGAGCGCGCGGTGGGTCAGCTCACCGAGATACGCGGCAAGCCGGCGCGAATGGCCGCCGACCTGCATCCGGGCTACCACACCCGCAGCTGGGCGGAGCGCCGTGCCGGCGATCGGCCCTTGGATCTCGTCCAGCACCACCACGCACACGTGGTCTCGCTGCTGGCCGAGCACGGCCGCATCGGTGAACCGGTCGTCGGGGTCTCGTTCGACGGAACCGGTTACGGCTGCGACCAAACGATCTGGGGCGGCGAGATTCTCGCCCTCGGAACCGACAGCCACCGATTCGTTCGCGTCGGTCACCTGTTGCCGGTACCGCTGCCGGGCGGTGATGCCGCGGTGCGCAACCCGTGGCGGATGGCGCTGTCCCAATTGTGGATGGCCGGCATCGACTGGACTCCGGATCTCGCGCCGGTCGCCGCCGCGGCCTTGGACGAATTACGCCTTACCCGTTCGCAATTGGAGAGCGGCACCGGGTGTGTGCCGTGTTCGAGTATGGGCCGCCTGTTCGACGCGGTGGCCTCCCTGCTCGGGGTGCGGCACCGGATCGACTACGAAGGCCAGGCCGCCATCGAGCTCGAGGCGCTCGCGGAGTCGGCCCTCGACGACCCGAGGACCAGGCCGTCGCTGCCGCTGATGGTGCGGGACGACGGGGTGATCGATCCCACCACCATGGTGCAGACGTTGGTGGCGGCCCTGTACGCCGGCACGCGGCCCGCGCTGCTGGCCGCGGCGTTCCACGAGGCGGTCGCGGACGCCGTCGCCAAGGTGGTCGGTCAGGTGGCCGGAGCGGTCCGGCTGGTCGGCCTCACGGGCGGGGTTTTCCAGAACGTGCTGTTGCTGGGTGCTTGCCGTAAGCGGTTGCAGCTGGCCGGGTTCGAGGTGCTGACCCACCACACGGTTCCGCCGAACGATGGCGGGCTGGCGCTGGGTCAGGCCGCGATCTCGATGCTGACAGGTTTGGAAGAGGGCAGCAGAGAGGCGAACTTATGACTCATGTATCTGACACCGTTCTCGATCGCGGGCTGGGCGCCGAATTGGCCGAGGACCTGGCCGCCACCGCTTTCACGCTGGCCAAGCGCTTCGCCGCGGGGGCGACCATGTGGTCCATCGCGCCGTCGTGGGAGCCGCATGCGCTGCATATCGCCGTCGAGTTCGTGCATCCGGTGATCATGGGCAAACGGGCGTTGCCCGCGGTGGCGCTGACCGGGCCCGACCTGGTGGATCTGGTGCGGGTGTCGGTGCGACCCGGCGACATCGTGGTCGCGGTCTCCGGCGCCGACGACGCGCAGGTGCGCTCGGTGATGCGCCGCAGCCCGGCATGGGGCGCCACCACGATTTGGATCGGCAGCGGTGAACGGCCGGCGGCGGGGATGGCCGACCACGTGCTGTGGCTCGACGATCCCGATCCGCGAGTGCCCGCGACGGGCGGCTTCGTGCTGTTCTATCACCTGCTGTGGGAGCTGACCCACGTGTGTTTCGAGCACTCGGGGTTGCTCAAACCCGGGCTGTCGCGCTCCGACGAACATGGAGACGTTTGCGTGACGTGCAGCGACGAGGGCCGCCTGGGCGAGGTGGTGACCGCGTCGGCCGACGGGCAGGCCGCGGTGCGCACCGCGCGGGGCGTCGAGAACGTCGTGACGACGCTGATCGACCCGGTCGCCGCCGGCGAAATGGTGCTGGTGCACGCCGGCACGGCGATCAGCAAAGTTGAGGAGGACGTCTGATGAGCAGTCCGGACGAACCCACCAACTTCCTGTATCCGTTCATCGACGCGGAGGAGGACGACCCCAAATCGCTGCTGGCCGACCTGGCCGCATCGGCGCAGGCAAAAGCGGCCGAGAGCCTGGCGCTGCGTCGCTCCACCCTGGAGGCCAACGCCGACCTGCTGGAGGCGGCCGCCACCGAGATGGCGCGCCGTTTCGCGGCGGGCGGACGGTTGTTCACCTTCGGAAACGGCGGCAGCTGCACCGATTCCACGACTCTGGCGCGACTGTTCGCCCGGCCGCCGATCGGGAAGCCGCTGCCCGGTTGGTCGTTGACCGCCGATCAGGCGATCATCACCGCGCTGGGCAACGACGTCGGGTTCGAGCTGGTGTTCGCTCGCCAGTTGATCGCCCGCGCGAAGGCCGGCGACATCGCGATCGCCATGTCGACCAGCGGGAATTCGCCCAACCTGCTCACGGCGCTCGCCGAGGCGCGCCAGCGCGGCCTGTACACCATCGGTTTCGCGGGTTATGACGGCGGCGCGTTCGCGGACAACCCAAACGTGGACGCCTGCTTCGTCGTTCGGTCGCAAAGCGTGCACCGAATTCAGGAGTCGCAAGCGCTGCTCGGCTACCGGCTGTGGTTGAGCGTGCATCAACATTTGGGCGATCAAGGTTTGGGGGCGGCATGAGCAAGTCAGCGGGCGAATACCTTTCGTCGGGGCCGCAGTTCGCCGAGGGTGAGGTGATCGAGCGGATCGAGTCGTTCCGCAGGCGCCGGCCCCGGTTGCTCGACGACCACGTGACCCTGGCCCACGGGGCGGGCGGCAAGGCCTCGGCGGCGCTGGTGGACGCGGTGTTCATGGAGGCCTTCCGCAACCCGCTGCTACAGGCGCTGGGCGACGGCGCGGTCCTCACGCTGCCCAGCGGCGAGCGCCTGGCGATGTCCACCGATTCATTCGTGGTGCAGCCCAGGCGTTTTCCCGGTGGCTCGGTCGGCGGACTCGCCGTCCACGGAACCTGCAACGACCTCGCGATGGCCGGCGCCGTGCCGTCCTGGATCGCGGCGGCGTTCGTGATCGAAGAGGGCTTCCCGATCGCCGAATTGAAAGAGATCGTCGCCGACATGGCCGCCGCCGCGGCGGCCGCGGGCGTGCAGATCGTCACCGGTGACACCAAGGTGGTGCCCAAAGGCGCCGCCGACGGCCTGTTCGTCACCACCACCGGGGCCGGTGTCATCCCCGCGGGGCGCACGCTGTCGCCCGCGTCGGTGCGCACCGGAGACAAGGTGCTGTTGTCGGGGTCGATGGGCGACCACGGGATGGCCGTCATGCTCGCCCGGGGCGACCTTGCCATCGAGGCCGACATTGTTTCCGACACCGCCTGCCTCAGCCCCCTGGTGGAATTGCTGATGGCGGCGGCCCCGTCCACCCGGTGGATGCGGGACGCGACGCGGGGCGGGGTCGGCACCGTGTGCAACGAGCTCGCTCAGGCCTGCGGTCTCGGGGTGCTGCTCGAAGAGGAGCGACTACCCGTGCGGCCCATGGTGAATGGCGCCTGCGAGTTGCTCGGCATCGATCCCCTTTACGTCGCCAACGAGGGCAAGTTCGTCGCCGTCGTCGCGCCGGAGGAGGCCGAAGCCGGGCTGGCCGCGTTGCGGTCGCATCCCCTCGGCGCCGACGCGGCCGAGGTGGGGGAAATCGTCACCGAACCGGCCGAAACCGTGGTGCTGCGCACCGGCTTCGGCGGCACGCGGATCGTCGACATGCTCGTCGGGGACCCGCTGCCGAGGATCTGTTAAAGCCCGTTCGGTAGAGAAAAAGGAGTAACCGCGGATGTGTCTTGGGATTCCGGGTCGGATCGTCGAAATCACCGATCCCGCCAACTACCTGGCGAAGGTCGACGTCAGCGGCGTGCAGCGCACGATCAGCGTGCGGCTGCTGGAGGACGACATGCCCGAGCCCGACGACTGGGTCCTGGTCCACGTCGGGTTCGCCATGGCCAAGATCGACGAGACCGAGGCGTTGCTCACCCTGGCCGCCATCAAGAAGCTCGGTGATGCGTACACCACCGAAATGGAAGCCTTCGACTCGTCGGCCATAGTCTGAAAGAAGGCGCACAATGAAATTCGTTGACGAGTTCCGCGATCCCGCCGCGGCACGCAAGCTGCTGGTCGCCATCGAGCGCCTGGCGGGGACGGACGCCGAGCAGTTCAAGTTCATGGAGGTGTGCGGCGGGCACACGCACACCATTTATCGGCACGGCATCGAACACCTGCTGCCCGACAGCGTGGAGCTGGTGCACGGCCCGGGTTGCCCGGTCTGCGTGATCCCGATGGGCCGCATCGACGACGCGATGTGGCTGGCCGGCCAACCCGACGTTATTTTCACCTGTTTCGGCGACATGATGCGGGTGCCCGGGTCGGCCGGCAGCCTGCTGGACGCCAAGGCGCGGGGCGCCGACGTGCGGTTCGTCTACTCCCCGTTGGACGCGCTGAAGATCGCCGCCGAAAACCCCGACAAACAGGTGGTGTTCTTCGCCATCGGCTTCGAGACCACCGCGCCCTCGACCGCCGTCACGCTGGTGCGCGCGCGGGATCTGAGCCTGGCCAATTTCAGCGTCTTTTGCAACCACGTCACGATCGTGCCGCCGATCAAGGCGATCCTGGAGTCGCCGGATTTGCGGCTGTCGGGTTTCATCGGCCCCGGGCATGTGTCGACGGTGGTGGGCAACCGCCCGTACCGGTTCGTGCCGGAGGTGTACCGAAAGCCGTTGGTGGTGGCGGGTTTCGAGCCGCTCGACATCCTGGCGGCGGTCGCGATGCTGCTGACCCAGATCCGCGAGGGCCGTTGCGAGGTGGAAAACCAGTACAAGCGCGTGGTGCCCGAGCACGGCAACCCGGCCGCGCTGGCGCTGCTGGGCAAGGTGTTCGCGTTGCGCCCGCACTTCGAATGGCGCGGACTGGGGTTCATCTCGCAAAGCGCGCTGCGGCTGCACGACGATTTCGCGGAATTCGACGCCGAGCTGCGGTTCGCGATGCCCGGTGTGCGGGTCGCCGACCCCAAGGCCTGCCAGTGCGGCGAGGTGCTCAAGGGGGTGCTCAAGCCTTGGGAGTGCAAGGTTTTCGGCACCGCATGCACCCCCGAGACCCCGATCGGAACGTGTATGGTGTCGCCCGAGGGGGCGTGCGCGGCCTACTACAACTTCGGCCGCATGCACCGCGACGCGGCCAAGCTCGTGGGGCGCACTTGACCGGTAAGGCCAAGCCCGACACCAGCGGCTCTGAAAAGGGCTCTGAAAAGGGTGCTGAAAAGGGTGTAGCCATGTTCGCCCGCTACGCCTACGCCCCCAACGCGCTTGGCTACTGCGGTCCCCCGCTGGGAGCCACCTTGCGCGACGGCTCGGTCCACGAGGTGCGCAGCGCGGCGACGAGGTTTTCCGGGGCCTGGCCGTACCTGAGGGTGCTGTCCCGGCTGACCGGCATCGCCGATCCGCTGGATTATCGACTGGTCGAGTCATATTGGCTCGGCGGCGGCGTCGGTGCCGAGCTGAACCCGCAAGACTTCTTCGACGCGTTGCTGGCCATCATCGGCCCGCAAGCGGGCCGGTACTGGTCACACCTGACCTCCGAGTTGGCCCGCGAGGCCGCCGGCAATCACTGCTTCCACGTTTTCGGCGTGTATCCGTGGACCCGGTTCCTGGGCCGAGGTATGGATGAACACCCGCTGAGCGTGCTGGACAACTGCCGAATCGCCTGGGGCACAGTCGTTTCCCGCGACAAAGACGCCGTCGAGGTGTCGTGTCGAAAGCTGCTCTGGGACGGTCGGGCGCTGACGCTGTCCGAACCCTCGGCGCGCCAGCTCGAGGTCTGGGCCGACGGGTACAGCGCGGTGCCCGACGTCGCTGTCGGCGACGAGATCGCGGTGCACTGGGGCCGACTGTGCGGCCGACTCTCGCCGGAGCAGGTCCGCGCGCTCGCCGACAGCACCGATCGTCAGCTGCGGGTGACCAGTCAGCGGCTGGCGCACGTCTGATCCCGTGCCAGACTGACCCCATGCCTGGCCCAGCGACCCGTTCGATCTGCGACGTGTTGCCCGCCGCGGCCGCGCTGCTCGGGGCCCCAAGTGCGGTCGACAGTTTGGGCCTCGCCGAATCGGTCGGTCACGTCGATCGCGTCGCGGTCGTACTGGTGGACGGAATGGGCTGGCACCTGCTACCGGATTTGGCCGGCACCGCGCCGTTGCTGGCGTCGGTGCTCGCCGGTGACGCCGGGCGGCTTTGCGAACTCACCTGTACCTTCCCGTCAACCACGCCGAGCAGCCTGGTGTCGCTGGGTACCGGGGCCCGGCCCGGCGAGCACGGCGTCCTGGGTTTCACCCTCAACGTGCCCGGCACCGACAGGGTGCTCAACCACATCCGGTGGCGCGACGACCCGCCGCCCACGGTGTGGCAGCCGCTGCCGACGTGGTTCGAGCGGCTGCAGCGGGCCGGCGTCGACGCGCGCGCCGTGTTGCCCGCGTCGTTCATGGGCAGCGGACTGACCGACGCGGCGTATCGCGGCGCCCGCTTTCACCCGACGCACCCGACGAACGACTACGCCACGGAGCTGGCCGGCGAGCTGAACGCGGCGCCGGGCCTGGTCTACGGCTACGCCGCCGACCTGGACACCGCGGCCCACCTGTTCGGTATCGGCTCGCCCCGCTGGCACGAGGCGGCGGCCCAGGTCGATGCCCTGCTCACCCGGCTGGTCGAGGCGCTGCCACCGGACGCGGTCTTGCTGGTGACCGCCGACCACGGCGGCCTCAACGTCCCGCCGGACGCTCGCGTCGACCTCGACACCGAGCCACACCTGGGCGAGGGCGTGCGGGTGGTCGCCGGCGAGCCGCGGGTGCGCTACCTGCACACCGAGCCCGGGGCCGCCGCCGACGTGCAGGCCGCCTGGAGTGAGGCGCTCGACGGTCGGGCACAGGTCTACAGCCGCGAGCAGGCGGTGGCGACCGGGATGTTCGGGCCGGTCGAGCCGGCGCACCTGGCGCGGATCGGCGATGTCGTCATCGTCTGCACCGCAGATACCGCCGTGCTGGCGACCGGCCACGAGCCCCCGGAAACGGCTCGCCTCATAGGTTTTCACGGCGCGGCCACCCCGGCCGAGATGGCGATTCCGCTGATCGTTTTGAGTCGATGAACCAGCCGTTTTCCGCAAGTGCACACCTGACTTTGATCGTTTTCACAGCTCGCTCCCGGCTTTAACCGGATGTCGCGGTTGTACAGTCGGGGCACTGTGAATCCTGGGGGCGCTGCTAAAACACGACGATGGTACTCGGCCGTCGCGCTCGTCGCCGGGATCAGCCTGTTCGTCGCCCTCATCGCCGGTTCGGCGCTGCGGCCACAACTCGCCGCGACCGCATTGCCCGAGCCGGCGTCGTGGTCTCAGGGGGCCCCAGACGTCGGCGCGCATGCCGACCAACCACTGCACGGTCGCTCGCCCACTGTGAGCCATCTCGCTCATCACACGTCGTGGGGCGCCGCACCGACCAATAAAAAGCCGTTCCGCAGCATGTGGATGACGAAAGAGCGGCCATCGACTTGGACCCGGTTGTCCCCGCAATCGGTCCGGTCGTCCGTGCCGGATTCCGTCGCCGCGTTGAAGTTTCAGCCGCGCGGCGCCCCCCATCCCGGAGCTGCGGACATCGGTGCCGACCGGGACATCTTGACCCGGCTCTGCGTCGCCCGTCGCTGATAGGTCGGCTCCCGGCCGGTGTGCCCCGTCACCGCGGCCGGTGAACGCGACGCATGCCTTCGGCGCAACGAGGTCTGTAACCCGTGCGTCTATGTCTTAAGGGAAGAGTTCATGTTTTCAAGAACGAGTGATACCGCCGCAGTCAGGCAGAGGCCGTAATGGATTTCGCGACGCTACCACCGGAAATCAACTCCGGGCGAATGTTTTCGGGTCCCGGTGCCGGATCGATGATCCAGGCCGCCACGGCCTGGGACAGGCTGGCCGCACGGCTGTGCGCCGCGACGGCTGACTATCGGGCGGTGACTTCAAAGCTGGCCACGGCGACGACCCAGGCCGCGGCACCCTACATAACCTGGCTTGACGCCGTCGCCGCACAATCCGAGCGCGCGGCCAGCCAGCTCGCGGCGGCGGCCGGCGCCCATGAATCGGCGTTGACGGCGATGGTGCCCCCGCCGGTGATCACCGCCAACCGCGCGCAGCGAAGCTCGCTGGCCAGGCAGAACTGCCTGGGACAGACCAGCCCGGCAATCGCGGACGTCGACGCCGAGTACGAACGGATGTGGGCCCGGGACGCCGACGCCATGTATGCCTACGCCGGCGCGTCGGCCGCCGCGGCGGCGGTGGCCCCGGTCACCTCACCGCCGGGTGACCGGGGCGGGGCCGCGCGCTCATGGGCCTTGACGTCAGCGCCGGACGTTGTATCGGCCGGCCGCCAGGTGATGTCGACCATTCCCGAGGCACTGCAATCGCTTTCGATGTCGCCGCTGGCCTCGTTCGATGCGTCGCTCTCGTCGGTGACGGCGCCGCTGTCGAGACTGAGTTCGCTGTCCGCACCGTCGGACTGCGCGATCAAGCACCTGAATGGCCTCAACAAGCAAGCGGCGTTGCGCTCGCTCTTCACGAAGCCGGCCGCGGTTCGCGCCGCGTTCACCGCACGTCTTGGTCGCGGGACGTCGATCGGGAAGCTGTCGGTACCGCCGTCCTGGGCAACGGCCACCGCGCCGATCGACGTCCGCCGCGGCACGGTTGCCTAGGGGTGGGTTAGAGCGGGGTGACGTAGGCCGAGCTGATACCGCCGTCGACCAAGAACGTCGACGCGGTGATGAACGATGCGTCATCACTGGCCAAAAAGGCCACCGCAGCGGCGATTTCGTCGGGCTCGGCGAATCTGCCCAGCGGCACATGCACCAGCCGGCGAGCGGCCCGCTCGGGGTCCTTGGCGAAAAGCTCTTGCAGCAGGACAGTATTGACCGGTCCCGGACACAACGCGTTGACGCGGATGCCCTGCCGGGCGAACTGCACTCCCAGCTCCCGTGACATCGCCAGCACCCCGCCCTTGGATGCGGTGTAGGAGATCTGCGACGTCGCCGACCCCAGCACCGCGACGAACGACGCCGTGTTGATGATCGAACCCTTTCCGGCGGGCACCATGTGCCGCAGCGCGGCCCGGCAGCACAGGTACACCGATTTGAGATTGACGTCCTGGACTCGTTGCCAAGCCGCCAGTTCGGTGTTCTCGATCAGGTCATCCTCGGGCGGTGAGATGCCGGCGTTGTTGAACGCGACGTCGACCCAGCCGTAAGACTGGGCCGCGGAGTCGAACAGCGCGTTGACTGCGCCCTCATCGGAAACATCGGTTGGCACAAACAAACCGGACAGCTCCTTGGCTGCCGCGGCACCGGCGTCGCGGTCGACGTCCCCGACGACGATGGTCGCGCCTTCGGCGTGCATCCGCCGTCCGGCGGCCAGCCCGATGCCGCTGCCTCCGCCGGTGATGACCGCCACCCGGCCCGCCAGCCGTCGGGTCAGGTCCATCACGAATCCTCTCTGATGGCGATGAACACGTTCTTGGTCTCCGTGAACTGCAGTGGTGCGTCCGGGCCCAGCTCGCGGCCCAACCCCGACTGCTTGAATCCACCGAACGGCGTGTTGTAACGCACCGACGAGTGCGAGTTCACCGACAAGTTGCCGGACTCGACGGCCCGCGACACCCGCAGCGCGCGCGACAGGTCGTCGGTCCAGATCGACCCGGACAGGCCGTATGCGGTGTCGTTGGCCAGCGTGATGGCGTCGCGCTCGTCGTCGAAGGTCAGCACGGTGACGACCGGTCCAAAGATCTCATCGGCGACGCTGCGGTCGGTGCGATGCGGGGTGAGAACCGTTGGCGGAAACCAGAATCCGCGTCCCGACGGCGCCGTGCCGCGGAAGGCGACCGGGGCATCGTCGGGCACATAGGAGGCCACCTTGTCGCGGTGCGTACCCGACACCAGGGGACCCATCTCCGTGTCTCGGGACGTCGGGTCCCCGACGGCGACGCCTTTCACCGCGGGCTCGAGCAATTCCATGAACCGGTCATAAACGCTGCGCTGCACCAAGATCCGGCTCCGCGCACAGCAGTCCTGCCCGGCGTTGTCGAACACCCCGGCGGGCGCGCTCGCCGCCGCGAGTTCGAGGTCGCAGTCGGCAAAGACGATGTTGGCGCTCTTGCCGCCCAGTTCCAGCGTCACCCGCTTGACCTGCGCGGCCGCGCCGGCCATGACCCGCTTGCCCACTTCGGTGGAGCCGGTGAACACGATCTTGCGAACGTCCGGGTGGGTGACGAACCGCTCCCCCACCACCGCACCCTTTCCGGGCAGCACCTGCAGCAGGTCCGCGTCGAGCCCGGCCTCGGCCGCCAGCTCACCGAGCCGCATCGTGCTCAGCGGCGTCCATTCGGCGGGCTTGACCAGCACCGCGTTGCCCGCGGCCAGGGCGGGCGCGATGCCCCAGGACGCGATCATCATCGGGAAGTTCCACGGTGTGATCACGCCGACCACGCCCAGCGGTTCGTTGAAGGTCACGTCGAGCCCGCCGGCGACGGGAATCTGCTTGCCGGACAGGCGTTCCGGGCTCCCGGCATAGAACGTCAACACGTCGCGGACGTGGCCGGCTTCCCACTCGGCCGACGCGATCGGGTGTCCCGAATTGGCCACCTCGCACGCGGCCAGTTCGTCGGTGTGGGCGTCGACGACGGCGGCGAAGGCCCGCAGGCCAGCGGCGCGTTGCGCCGGTGACAACCGCGCCCAGCGCCGCTGGGCGGCCCGGGCACGCCCCACCGCATCATCGACCGCGGCGGCGTCGCAGAGTTCGACCGACCGCAGCACCTCCTCGGTCGCGGGGTTGACCAGTTGGGTCGCGGTCATCGGGTGTCCGCATATGATCGCGCGGCTTCGACCACCGCCTTGAACAGCCGCAGATCGTCCAGGGACTGCTCCGGATGCCACTGCACCGCGAGCACAAAACTGTCCCCGGGGAGCTCAACCGCCTCGACGACGCGGTCGGGGTCCCACGCGCTGACCACCAGGCCGTCACCGACCTTGTCGATGGCCTGATGGTGATAGCACGGCGCGTCGACGGACTCCCCGAGCAGCGCGGCGAGCCGGGTGCCCGCCACCGTGCGCACCGGCAACCTCACGAACACCCCGTTGCCCGCCCGATGGCCGCTGTGCCCGAGGACGTCGGGCAGGTGCTGGTGCAGCGTGCCACCGAACGCGACGTTGAGGACCTGCGCGCCGCGACAGATGCCCAGCACCGGAAGCCCACGGTCCAGCGCGCCGCGCAGCAGAGCGAATTCCCAGGCGTCGCGGTCGGTGCGGGGCCGGTCGGTGGCCGGATGGGGTGGCTGGTCGTAGCGGGCGGGGTCGAGGTCATAGCCCCCGGTGATCACCAGCGCGTCCAGGCTGTCGAGCACGCGACCGGCGATCTCGGGGCCCACCGGTTGCGGCGGCAGCAGCACCGGGGTGCCGCCGGCCGTGACGACGCCCTCGAAGTAGTCGGCCGGCAGATAGCCGGCGGCGATGTCCCAAATCCCGGTCTGCACCTGCTCCAGATAGGCCGTCAGGCCCACCACCGGCCGACTCGCCCTAGAGGCGTTCAAACCCACGCATCCTCTCCCAGTCGGTGACCGCCGCGTTGAACGCCGCCAACTCCACGCGGGCGTTGTTCAGGTAATGCGCGACAACATCGTCGCCGAAGGCCTCCCGTGCCGGCGTCGACGCCCCGAACAGCGTTGCCGCCTCGCCCAGCGTGGCGGGCAACCGCTCGACGCCGGTCGCCTCATAGGCGTTACCCGCGTAGGGTTCGGGCGGCTCGAGGCCCCGTTCGATACCGTACAGCCCCCCGGCGATCAGCGCCGCCACCGCGAGGTAGGGGTTGACATCGCCGCCGGGAACCCGGCATTCGACCCGGATGTTGCGCCCGTGGCCGACGACCCGCAGGGCGCAGGTGCGGTTGTCCAGCCCCCAGGCCACCGCCGTGGGCGCGAAGCTGCCGTCGGCAAACCGCTTGTAGGAGTTGATGTTCGGCGCATAGAACAGCGTCAGCTCGCGCAGGGTGGCCAACAGGCCCGCGACGAAGCCGCGAAACGTCGGTGACATGCCGTGCGGGCGGCTGCCGTCGTCGAACGCCGCGGTGCCGTCCGCGCCGCGCAGCGAAAGATGGACGTGGCAGCTATTGCCTTCCCGCTCATCGTATTTCGCCATGAACGTCAGGCTCTTGCCGTGCCGGTCGGCGATCTCCTTGGCGCCGTTCTTGTAGATGGCGTGGTTGTCGCAGGTGACCAGTGCCTCGTCATAGCGGAAGCCGATCTCCTGCTGACCCTTGTTGCATTCGCCTTTGACGGCCTCGAAGCGCAGGCCCGCGCCCTGCATGCCCTGCCGGATGTCGCGCAGCAGCGGCTCCATTCGCGACGACGCCAAGATCGCGTAGTCGATGTTGTAGTCGCTGGCCGGTGTCAGCCCGCGGTACCCGCCGGCCCAGGCCTGGCGGTACGGCTCGTCGAACACGATGAATTCGAGCTCGGTGGCGACATCGGCGATCAGCCCGCGCTCGCCCAGCCGGTCGAGCTGGCGGCGCAGAATGGCCCGGGGCGCCACGGCAACCTCGCTGCCGTCGACCCAACCGAGGTCGGCGATCACCAGGGCCGTGCCGGGCAGCCACGGAATGAGCCGCAGGGTGCACAGATCCGGACGCATCACCATGTCGCCGTAGCCGGTGTCCCAGCTCGACATCGCGTAGCCGGCCACGGTGTTCATGTCGACGTCGACGGCGAGCAGATAGCTGCAGCACTCGGCGCCGTGCGCGGCCACTTCCGCGATGAAGAGCCGGGCCCCCATGCGTTTGCCCACGAGCCTGCCCTGCATGTCGGTGAACGCCACGATGACGGTGTCCACCGCGCCGCTTCCCACCAGCTGCTCCAGCGCGGCCAACGACAACATCGCAGAATCCGGACCGGTCTCAGCGCTTCCCTCGGAAACCATGACCGCTAGTCAACCAGGCGCTACCAGGTGCTGGTGCGCAATACGATCTCGGCGGCCAACTGCGCCGTCGACTCCTGCGCGGTGCGCCGGCCCAGGTCGACCACGCGGTATTCGGCGTAGACGTACCGCTGGCTCGCGTCTGCTACCGCCTTGGCGGCCGCGGTGCTGACGAGGACCGTGGTGCCGATCTCCACCGGCGGGCAGTGTTCGTCGAGAACCACGCCCTTGGGGTCGGCCACCCGCGGATGCCCGCGGTCGATCACGACCAGACCCACAAACCGGCCCAACCGCGTCGCCGCCAGTTCCCAGGCGAGCTCCCCGCCGGCGCGGTCGCCGACGACGACGGCCCACCGGATCCCCAGCGCATCGAGGATGCCGACCACCGATTTCGCGGTCAGCCGTTGGTCGAGGCCGATAACGACGGTCCGAAGAGACGCGGTATGCAGGCGCTCGCACACCGCGTCATAGGCGACGGGCGCGCGCTGCTGGTCACCGAGGATGACGACGACGACGCCCTTGTCCGGGCCGGCTACCGACACCGGGACGGGAAATCCGTCGAGCGTGGTCATCATCGAGTGCACTCACGCACGCTACAACGAAAGGCCAGCGTGCGCGAGGTTTCCTCCGCATATCCAGGCCCGCCCGCGACCGGGTAACGCATCCTTGCGTCGCCGTTTATGGAGCGTTCCTGCCGCCGCGTCACGACGAATCCCTCATGGGCCGCAGCCCGATTGCGACGTGCGGTCGCGGCGGCGGCGGCCCGTCGAGCAGGCCCAGGACGGCGTCGACGTCCAGGTGGGCGGCCAGCAGGTCGGCCATCACATCGAGCTGGCCATCGCGTCGCGCGGCGACGTTGGTGTCGGCGGCGACGAACCCGCTGCGGCCGGCCGCGTCGGCAACGCGGGCGAGCCACGCACGACGGAATTCGTCGTTGTCGAGCAGGCCGTGCCAGTGCGTGCCGAAGACGGCGCCGCGCACGATTCCCTGCGGTTCGGAAGCTTGCCCGGCCTCCAACGCGAACCAGGCCCCCTCGTTGCACCGGGAAACCCGCCCATGATGGATTTCGTACCCAGCCAAAGGGCCACCGTGCGGTCGCTGCCGGCGGCGCAAGACCTTGGCCTCGCCGAAAGAGACGTCGGCGTCCAACAGCCCGAGGCCGGCGACCTCCCCGGCGCCGGACTCCACCGTGTCCTCGATCCGACGGCACAGCATCTGGAACCCGCCGCAGATCCCCAGCACCGGCTTGCCGGCCCGGGCGTGGTCGACGATCGCGCCGGCCAGGCCGCGATCGTGCAGCCATGCCAGGTCGGCGACGGTGGCCTTGCTGCCCGGAAGCACGATCAGGTCGGTGTCGGCCAGGTCGGCGGGGCCGGTGACCCAGCGCACCAGCACGCCCGGCTCGCATGCCAGCGCCTCGACGTCGGTGGAGTTGGAAATCCGGGGCATCCGGACCGCGGCCACCCGCAGCCACTCGTCGCCGCGCGGCGGCGCGGGCGTGCCGACGACGCGGTGCGCGACCACCGACAGCGAGTCCTCGGCGTCCAGCCAGAGTTCGTCGCTCGTACGGCAGCACGCCGTAGGTCGGGCGACCGCGTCATGGCGTGCAACTGCTGCAGCCCGGGCTCCAGCAGCGCGGGATCACCGCGGAATTTGTTGACGACGAAGCCGGCGATCAGCGCTTGGTCGTCGGGCTCGAGCACCGCGACCGTCCCGAACAGATGAGCAAGCAGGCCGCCGCGGTCGATGTCGCCGACCAAGACCACCGGCAGGTTCGCGGCCCGGGCCAGCCCCATGTTGGCCAAATCCGTGGCGCGCAGGTTGATTTCGGCCGGCGAACCGGCGCCCTCGCAGATCACCGCGTCGAATTCGCCACGCAGCGAAGACAATTCGTCTTCGACGATGCCGGCGAGCCGGTCGCGATGCTGGACATAGCCGGTCGCGGTGACCGAGTCGGCGACCTGCCCCCGGATCACCAGCTGCGACGTCCGGTCACTGCCCGGCTTGAGCAGGATCGGGTTGAACCGCACGCTGGGCTCCAGCCCCGCCGCCCGCGCCTGCATCGCCTGGGCGCGGCCGATCTCGCCGCCTTCGACGGTGACCACGGAGTTGTTGGACATGTTCTGCGCCTTGAACGGCGCCACCCGGATCCCCTTGCGCGCCAACAATCGGCACAGGCCCGCGACCACCATGGATTTCCCGGCGTCGGAGCTGGTGCCGGCGACCAGCAGAGCCCCGCTCACCGTTTGCTGGCTCGCGCCGGGAAACTCACGGCAAGGTGAGGATCTCGGCGCCGGTGTCGGTGACCAGCAGGGTGTGCTCGAACTGGGCGGTCCACTTGCGGTCCCTGGTGACCACCGTCCAGCCGTCGTCCCAGATCTCGTAGTCCAGCGCGCCGAGGTTGATCATCGGTTCGATGGTGAACGTCATTCCCGGCTGGATGATCGTCGCCACGGCGGGCTGCTCGTAGTGCAGCACGACCAGCCCGTTGTGAAACGTGGTCCCGATGCCGTGGCCGGTGAAGTCACGAACCACGTTGTATCCGAACCGATTTGCATACGACTCGATGACGCGGCCGACGACCGACAGCGCACGGCCCGGTTTGACGGCGTTGATCGCACGCATCGTCGCCTCTCGCGTTCGCTCGACGAGCAGCCGGTGCTCCTCGGAGACGTCGCCGGCCAGAAACGTCGCGTTGGTGTCGCCGTGCACCCCGTCGATGTAGGCGGTGACATCGATGTTGACGATGTCACCGTCTTCGATCACCGTCGAGTCGGGGATTCCGTGGCAGATGACCTCGTTGAGCGACGTGCAGCACGACTTGGGGAACCCCTTGTAGCCCAGCGTCGACGGGTAGGCCCCGTTGTCGATCATGTACTCGTGGGCGATCCGGTCCAGTTCGTCGGTCGTCACACCGGGCGCGACGGCTTTGCCGGCCTCGGCCAGGGCGCCGGCCGCGATCCGGCCGGCGACGCGCATCTTCTCGATCACCTCCGGTGTCTGCACCCACGGCTCGCTGCCCTCCCGGGCGGTCGGCTTGCCGACGTATTCCGGGACGCGGGATGCCGCTGGGCACCGGCAGCGTCGGCGATATCACCCCAGGGGAAAGCGCGGTGCGAGCAGGCATGGGGCCAGCTTAATCAGGTTCGTCCGGCACGGCGCCGGCAGCGAGCGGCGCGGTCCGCGGATGATCACCGACCCGCACACCACCCGGCCGGTCAACACGACGTGCGGCGTTCCCTCGCCCGGTGCGGTTTTGCGGCGGTCGCTGGCACTGCCGCACGTAGACCTCGACGTCGTCGATCGAGGCGCTGGCACCGTCGGGCAATCGGATCTCGACCGAGCCGAATCGCATGTCGAGTTCGATGACCACCACCGGCCCCGCGAATCGGGCCCTGGTGAGGTCGAGTTCGATCGAGCCCAGTCGGCGGACCAGCGCCAGCCGGGTCGGCACGGTCCATTCGCCGTGGCGCTTGAGCGAGCCGGCCCAGCCGCGCAATTCCACCCGGTCGGCCGCGGAGGTGACGATCGCGCCCGGCCCGGGCAGGTCGCCGACGAGCCCGTCCAGCTCATTCGGGTGCGCGCGTAAGACACCTGGGACGAGCGCTGCTCGAACTCGTCGATGTCGATCAGCCCGAGCGCGACGGCGTTGTGCAGTCGCCGCATCGTGCCGTTGCGGTCGGCGTCGGAGACCCGCAACGCCACCATTTCTCCACCGGTCTCAGTCATGGCCATTTCCTGCCGCTCTGCATAATCTGGGCCTACCCTCGCAACTTACCGCTGCAGGGAGCCCGGGGGCGGCGCTGCAGAGCCGGTCTCAGGCCAGGTAGTCCCGGGGCAGCGATTCGAACATCACTTTGGTCATCCGGACCGCGTATTCCGAGCTGCCACCCCCGACGATCAGCGCCGCGAAGGCCAGGTCGCCGCGGTACCCGGCGAACCAGGAGTGCGATCCGCCCGGGAACTCGGCCTCACCGGTCTTCCCGTAGATCTCGCCGCAGCAACCGGCGATCTCCTTGGCGGTCCCGTTGGTCACCACCAGCCGCATCATCGGGCGCAGCGCGTCGACCATCTTCGGGGAGATCGGGGTGTCGTCGCCCTCGACCGTCGTCGGCCGCCCGGCGATCAGCTGCGGCACCGGGGTCTTGCCGGCGTCGACGGTGGCCGCGACCAAAGCCATGCCGAAGGGGCTTGCCAGCACTTTGCCCTGGCCGAAGCCGTCTTCGGTGCGCTCGGCCAGGTCCACCGTGGGCGGCACCGACCCGGTCACCGTGGTGATGCCGTCCACCGTGTAGTCCAGGCCGATGCCGTAGCGGTTGGCCGCCTGGGTCAGGCCGCGGGGCGGCAACCTGCTGCTCAGCTCGGCGAACGTGGTGTTGCAGGAACTGGCGAACGCCCGCGACATCGGCACCACGCCCAGGTCGAAGCCGCCGTAGTTGGGGATGGTGCGGTGCCCGATGTCCATACGGCCCGGGCAGCCCAGCATCGTGTTCGGCGTGGCCATGTCGCGGTCGATGGCGGCGCCGGCGGTGACCATCTTGAAGGTCGACCCGGGCGGGAACAGGCCGTTGGTGGCCGGCAGGCCGTCCGCGTCGGCGCCGTTGTTCTGGGCGATCGCGAGGATCTCCCCGGTCGACGGCTTGATCACGACGATCATCGCCTTGCCGCCGCGGGTGTCCACCGCGTGCTGCGCGGCGGTCTGCACCGCGCGGTCCAGGGTGATCGACACCGACGGCGCCGGCGACCCCTCGACCTCGTGCAGCACGGCGACGTCGACGCCGTTCTGGTTGACGCTGACCACGCGCCAGCCGGCCTGGCCGTCGAGTTGATCCATCACGGCCTTCTTCACCTCGCCGATGACGGCCGGTGCGAAATGCGGGTCGGTCGGCAGCATCTCGGCCTGCGGCGTGATCACGATGCCGGGCAGCCTGCCTATCGCCGGGAAGACCTTGTCGTTGTCGTCGGGGTGCAGCGTCACCAGGTCCAGCGGCTGGGTCGCGGAGGTGGCTTGTTCGGCGAGCAGCTGCGGGTCGGCGAGCGTGCCGTTAAAGGGCCGCAGCACGTCGACCACCGCGTGAGTCGTCCCGATCAGGGCGGGCCCGGCTTGCGTGGCATCCAGCGTGTAGTGATACAGATAGCCCGGCGCGAGCACATCGCTGCCCCCGAGTTCGTTCACCGAGGCGCGCCGCGGTCGATCGGCCCGCAACGCGAATGTCTGGTGCTCGCCCAGCTTGGGGTGCAGCCCGGTGGCGGCCCACCGCACCTCCCAGCGCCCCTCGTCGCGGGCCATCTTCAGCTGCCCGTCGTAGCTCCACGTCCGGTTCTTGGGCAGATGCCAGGTGAAGCGGTAATTGACCGTGCCGGTGTCCTCGGCGTACTTGGAGCTGAGGATCTGCGCGTCCAAGTGGGTGGCCTGCAGTCCGGCCCAGGCGGCGTTGAGCGCTTCGCGGGCTTCGTTGGGGTTGTCGCTGAGTTGGGCGGCCGTCGCGGTGTCTCCGATTGCCAAGGCGCCGAAGAACTTTTCGGCGGCCGGGCCGGGGCCGTCGGGCCGCGGGGTGCATCCGGACAGGGCGATTACCGCGACCAGCAGCAGACCGGAAACAGATGAGGCTAATGAGGTTTTAGTTACCATCGTTGCTGATGTTAGGAACTGCACCCTGGACACCGGCGCCGACACACCGAGACGCAACCGTTATGCACGCGCACGTAACGCCGCGTCCTGGAAAACCGGACGGCGGGATTACTTGCGTCGAGATCGACGCTACCGTGACGCCTACCTCGCACTTTTCCGCGCCAGCGTCGATCTCGGAGGCGAATTCGCGGGCGCCCGACGGCCTAATCCAGCAGGACCGTCGCGAAGGTGCCGACTTCGGCGAAGCCCACTCGGGCGTACGCGGCGCGGGCGATCGTGTTGAAGTTGTTGACATACAGGCTGGCGGTGCGCCCCGAACCGACGATGACGGCGGCCACCGTCGCGGTACCGGTGGTGCCCAGGCCCAGACCGCGCCATTCCGGGTGCACCCAAACCCCTTGGATCTGGCTGACGCCGGGAGACTGCGAGCCCACCTCGGCCTTGAAGACGACCTCCCCTTGCTCGAAGCGGGCCCACGCCCGCCCCGCCGCGATCAGGCTGGCCACCCGCCGGCGGTAGCCGCGACCGCCGTCGCCGAGCCGCGGGTCGACCCCCACTTCGCCGATGAACATGTCGACGGCGGCCACCAGGTAGGCGTCCAGCTCGTCCGGCCGGACCTGGCGCACGCCGGGGTCGATGTCGCAGTTCGGGTGTTTGCCCAGCGCCATCAGCGGCTGGTGCTCGCGAACGTCACGCGGCGGACCCCAGGCCGACTCGAGTCGCTCCCACATCGGCATTACGAGGTCGGCCCTGCCGACCAGCGACGAACAGCGCCGCGTCCCGCTCATCGCCTCGTCGGCGAAGGCGTTCAGGTCGGCCGGCGCACCGCGCAGCGGAATGAGGTTGGCACCGGCGAAGCACAGCGACTCGTCGGGGCCGCGACGGGTCCACAGTTCACCGCCGATCGAATCGGGATCGATGCCGTGGTCCGCCACGCGGGCCGCGACCATGCACGAGCCGACCGGGTCCTCGTCGAACACCCGCCACACAGCGGCGGCGTCACGCACCACGGACACCCGTCGCTCGCCGATAAGCCGAGAGATGGGCGGAGCCGACATCTGGGGAACTCTCTGTGGTGCGAAATCACGGTCAGTGCAAGGCCAAAGGCCCCTATCAGCTTACGGTCACAATCGGCGAACCGCTCGTTGTTGTTTCCGGACCGTGATCGGTCTCCATCTGCGAGGCGAGCCGCATCGCCTCCTCGATCAGCGTCTCGACGATCTGGGCCTCGGGGACGGTCTTGATCACTTCGCCCCGAACGAAGATCTGGCCCTTGCCATTTCCCGACGCGACGCCCAGGTCGGCCTCGCGGGCTTCGCCCGGACCGTTGACGACGCAGCCCATCACGGCGACCCGCAGCGGGACGTCGAGACCGTCCAGCCCGGCGGTGACCTCGTTGGCCAGGGTGTAGACGTCGACCTGCGCGCGACCGCACGACGGGCAGGACACGATCTCCAACCCGCGCGGCCGCAGGTTGAAAGATTCCAGGATCTGAATCCCGACCTTGACTTCCTCGACCGGCGGCGCCGACAGCGACACCCGGATGGTGTCGCCGATGCCCCGGGACAGCAGTGCGCCGAAGGCGACCGCCGACTTGATGGTGCCCTGGAAGGCGGGGCCGGCCTCGGTGACGCCGAGGTGCAGCGGGTAATCGCATTGGGCGGCCAGCTGTTCGTAGGCGGCGACCATCACGACGGGGTCGTTGTGCTTGACGCTGATCTTGATGTCGCCGAAGCCGTGCTCTTCGAACAGCGAGGCCTCCCACAGCGCGGACTCGACCAGCGCCTCGGGGGTGGCCTTGCCGTATTTCTGCATGAACCGCTTGTCCAGCGAGCCGGCGTTGACGCCGATGCGGATCGGGATGCCGGCCGCGGCCGCGGCCTTGGCAACCTCGCCGACGCGTCCGTCGAATTCCTTGATGTTGCCCGGGTTTACCCGCACCGCGGCGCACCCGGCGTCGATGGCGGCGAAGATGTACTTCGGCTGGAAGTGAATGTCGGCGATCACCGGAATCTGGCTGTGCCGGGCGATCTCGGCCAGCGCGTCGGCGTCCTCCTGACGCGGGCACGCCACGCGCACGATGTCGCACCCGGCCGCGGTCAGCTCGGCGATCTGTTGCAACGTCGTGTTGACGTCATGCGTCTTGGTGGTGCACATGGACTGCACCGAAATCCGATAGTCGCTGCCCACCCCGACGTCGCGGACCATCAATTGGCGCGTTTTGCGCCGGGGGGCAAGCGTGGGCGCCGGAGCATCCGGCATGCCCAGGCCAACGGTCACTGTTCGCCTTCTCTCTACTGGAAGAGCCTGATCGGATTGACCAGATCAGCGGTCACGGTCAGCAGCATGTAGCCGACTACGAATACCAACACCACGTACGTGGCGGGCATGAGCTTGAGATAGTTCACCGGCGCGGCCGCGACCATGCCACGGGCCGACCGGATGAGGTTGCGGATCTTCTCGAACACCGCGATGGCGATGTGGCCGCCGTCGAAGGGCAGCAGCGGCACCAGGTTGATCGCGCCCAGGATGAGGTTCAGCTGGGCCAGGAAGAACCAGAACGCCACCCACAGCCCGTGGTCGACGGTGTCGCCGCCGATGATGCTGGCCCCGACCACGCTCATCGGGGTCTGCGGGTCGCGCTGCCCGCCGCCGATGGCGTGCACGAGGGCGCCGACCTTCGTCGGGATCGTCACCAGCGCCTTGCCCACCTCGACGGTCAGGTCCGTCGCGAAGGCGAAGGTGGCCGGTATCGCCGAGAGGACGCCGTAGTGCGTGGGCGTGACCTTGACGGCGCCGACGCCGATGGCGCCGACCGTGGCGGCCTCGGGTTGGCCGTTCTGGCCTTTGGGCCCGTTACTCAGGAAGCGTTGAGTGGGCGTGACGTCGACGAAGGTGGTGATCGTGGCGCCGTCGCGCTCGACCACGACGGGGACGGTGCCGTGCAACTTGCGCACCGCCGCGGCCATGTCGTCGAAGCTGGACACCGGCGTGTCACCGACCTTGACGACGACGTCGCCGGGGCGGATTCCGGCGGCCGCCGCCGGACCCGGCCCTGTGCAGTTTCCGATCTTTCCGGGGGTCACTTCCGGTGCGACGCAAGCGGTTTCACCGACCACGGCTTTGGTGGGCGGGTGCAGGTTGGGCAGCCCCCAAACCAGCGCGATGCCATAGATCAGCACCAGGCAGATGACGAAGTTCATACCCGGGCCCGCGAACAGCGTCGCGACCCGCTTCCAGGTCGCCTGCTTGTACATCGCGCGATCGGTCTCGTCGGGCGCCAGGTCCTCGACCGGAGTCATGCCGGCGATGTCGCAGAAGCCGCCCAGCGGAACGGCCTTTACGCCGTACTCGGTTTCACCGCGACGGGTCGACCACAGCGTGGGTCCGAAGCCGACGAAATAGCGACGCACCTTCATGCCGGTAGCGCGGGCGACCCACATGTGGCCGCACTCGTGCAGGGCCACCGAGATCAGGATGGCGAGCGCGAACAGCACAATGCCGATAGCGAACATCATCAGGCTGCCAGGACCTTTCTCAAGAGACCTCCGCGACACTCGCGGTTGCGACCGCGCGCTGCGCCCGCTCCCGTGCCCACCGCTGCGCGTCGAGTACCTCATCCACGTTAGCGGGTGAAACGGCCCATTGGTCGGCGGCGTGCAGCACGTCGGCGATGGTTTTGACGATGGCGGGGAAGCCGATCCGGCCTTGAAGGAATGCTGCTGCCGCCTCCTCGTTGGCAGCGTTGTAGACGGCGGTCAGGCAGCCGCCGGTCTGGCCGGCATGCCGGGCCAGCTCGACGGCCGGGAAAACCTCGTTGTCCAGCGGCTCGAATTCCCAGCTAGAGGCGGTAGTGAAATCGCAGGCAGGAGCGGCACCGTCCACCCGCCGTGGCCAGCCCAGCGCCAACGATATGGGCAGCTTCATGTCCGGGGGGCTGGCCTGGGCGATCGTCGAGCCGTCGATGAAGGTGACCATTGAATGAACAATTGACTGGGGGTGTACGACGACCTCTATCCGGTCGTAGGGAATGCCGAACAGCAGGTGGGTTTCGATGAGCTCGAGCCCCTTGTTGACCAGCGACGCCGAGTTCAGCGTGTTCATCGGGCCCATCGACCAGGTGGGGTGGGCACCCGCCTGCTCGGGGGTGACGCCTTCGAGGTCGGCGGCGGTCCAGCCGCGAAACGGCCCGCCCGAGGCGGTCAGCACCAGCTTGGCGACTTCGTCGGGGGCGCCGCCGCGCAGGCACTGGGCGAGCGCGGAGTGTTCGGAGTCGACAGGCACGATCTGGCCCGGTCGCGCCGCCCGCAACACCAGCGGCCCCCCGGCGACCAGCGATTCCTTATTGGCCAGCGCCAGCCGGGCCCCGGAGTCCAGCGCGGCCAGCGTCGGTCGCAGGCCCAGCGCTCCCACCAGCGCGTTGAGGACGACGTCGGCGTCGGTCTCCTGGACCAGGCGGGTAACCGCCTCGGGCCCGCAGAAGGGGACGTCCCCGACCTTCTCCGCCGCGCGATCGTCGGCAATGGCGATGTTGGTGACCCCGGTCTCGGCGCGCTGACGCAGCAGGGTGTCCAGGTTGGCGCCACCGGCGGCCAGCCCGACCACCTCGAAACGGTCCGGATTGGCCGCGATGACCTCCAGCGCCTGGGTGCCGATCGAGCCGGTGCTGCCCAGCACCAGTACACGCAGGCGCCCCTCGGTGGTCACACACTTATTGTGCCCCTCCCGATCCCCGACGGGACGGCGCAGCGGGTGTGCCAGAATCTCCGTCAGAAGCCGATCCGAACCGAAGGGGATTCGCCGTGGCCAGTACCGAGGTGGAGCACTTCAACGGCGTCGACGTCGCCGAGGTGCCGTCGGCCGCCTGGGGGTGGAGCAAGATCAATCTCCGCAGCTGGTACACCACGGGGCTGATCATCGTGATCTTGCTGGTGGCGATGCTGCGCGGTAACCACGTCGGCCATATCGAGAACTGGTTCCTGATCGCGTTTGCCGCCCTCACGCTCTTCGTTCTGGTGCGCGACATCTGGGGTCGCCGCCGCGGCTGGCTCAGGTAGCCGCTGCGGTTTCGTGCGCCGGGTTCGCCCGGTGGATGTTCACGTCCCCGGAGCCGCTGCGCACGTGCAGCACGAGGGTCTCGTCGCCCTGTTCCGGACCGTCCGACGGCTGCAGCTTGTTGCTGACGGCACCGGATCCGGTGACGATGTCCAGGCGCGCCGCGGTCCCCTCGGCCACCCCGACCGCGACCTCACCGCTGCTGGTGTGGGCTGACACGCCGCCACGGACGGCCGCGACGACGTCCACCGATCCCGACGCGGTCCGCGACTTCACGTAGCCGCGCAGCCGCTCGACGGTGAGCGAGCCGCTGGCGGCCTTGAACTTCAAGTCGCCGTCCAGGTCGCCGACCGTCACGCCGCCCGAGGCGGTGCCGATCGAAGCGCTCCCCTGGGCGGCATGCACGGTGAACGAGCCGGACGCGTTGGCCGCCTTGATCTTTCCGGTGACGCAGTCGACCTCGACTTCGCCGCTGGCCGACGCGACCCGGAAGTCGCCGAATTCACCCTCGGCGCGCAGATCGGCCGACCCCAGCGATGCGTGCAGCCGCGACCGCGACGGCAGCGCGATGTCGACGTCGACCGCGCCGTCCCGAAACAGCGGCAAGCCGCGGGTGACGCCCGAGACGATGAGTTTGCCGTCGCGAAAGTCCACCCGGGTGTGCTCCGCGACCCTGACGTCGGAACTCCGGGATTCGTCGCGAGGCCGCACCACCACGACGGTGTCGGCGCGGTCGGTGGCCACGAGCCGGATGGAACCATTGCCGGCCTCGATTCGCACGGCGATCGGCTCGGGGGTCGCAAAGGTCGGCATTTCGGTCTCCTTCATTTGGATGGTGTCTTCGTTGGTGTCAGCGCACCCAGCCGGTCACACGGTGGCCGGAAGTCCGGGCCGAGCGGCCGGAGTCGGATTTGGTGGCCCCTTGACCGGCCCCCTGGCTTGCCCTGGCCGCGGCCCGCACCAGCCAGGCGTTCAATGACGCCCCGTCGCGGCGAGCGGCCGCCTCGACCGCCGACCGCAACCCCTCGGGTAGCCGCAGGGTGACCCGCCAGGTGCCACCGTCGTCGTCGTACTGGCCGACAGACGCGCCGTCATCGGGCGCTTCGTCGAGTGAACCGGTGACGATGAACTCCGCGTCGCGGCCGCGCAGCCGGACCTCCACCGATCCGGGGGCGAGCTCGCCGGTGATCTCTTCGGCGGCGGCCGACAGAGCTTCCAGCAGCGCCAGTCGCATCGCCGACTCCAGCGGCGCGCTCAGCCGGTCGGCCAGGTCCTGCGCTTCAGCGCCGGCGGCCGCCGCGGCTGTGCGCAACTCGTGGCGGACGGCGTCGACATATGGTTGCAGATCCATGGTGTCATGCTGACACTATTCTGGTGTCAGTGCAAGTGTCGCAATGGTGCTAGCGGCGCACCCGGCGGTACCAGGCGCCGGCGAAGGCGCCGGCCACGAGCACGAACAAGGCCACCGCCCAGGGCAAGACACCATGCTGGTGCACCCAGCCGGCCAGCGCGCCTTGCAGGCGGCCGGCCGCTGTAATCAGCGCATCGTCGGGATTCGCGTTGGTATTGAAAAGCCGCAGCTCGTAGACGCCGTAGTAGGCGACGTACAGCCCGACCAGCACCAGCAGCGCGCCACTGATCCGGTTGACGAACGGCAAGATTCGCCGCAAGCGATCGGCAAGGGCCGAGCTGGCCGTCGCCGCGGCGATGGCGAGGACGCCCACCACCAAGGTCAGCCCCCCGACGTAGGCGAGGTAGATCGAGACGCCCGTGACAACCGAGCCGCCCCGGAAGCCGGCGGCGGTGACCGCCAGGAACGGGCCGATCGTGCACGACAGCGATGCGATCGCATAGCTGATGCCATACGAAAACATCGACCCCAGCCGCACACTCGGTGCCCACCGCGGGCCGAGCGGCCGGGGCGTCAGCGCCGTCAGCTCCCGACCCGACAGGAGCCAAGCCCCAAGTGCGACAAGCACAACGCCGATCACCACGGTCCCGTACGGCAGGTATCGCTGCACGGTCGAGGCCGCCGATATCGTCAGCGCGCCGAACAATCCGAACACCGTCAAGAAGCCGAGCGCCATCCCGACGGTGGCCGCCAGTGCGCGGCCAAGCGGGGCCAATCCCCGGTGTTCGCCGGACCGCTCGCCGCGCACCACGAGGAGCAGGTACGCGGGCAGCATGGCAAACCCGCAGGGGTTCAGGGCCGCCACCAGTCCGGCGGCGAACGCCAGACCGACCAGACCTCGATCCATGGGGTCAGTGCAGCGCGGCGACCCGGCCGGCCAGCTCCTGCTGGGACATGGCCGAGGTGGGGTTGTTGACGAATGTCGAGCTGCCGTCCGCCCGGTAGAACACCCAAGCCGGCTGCCACGGGACGTTGTAGCGGGCCCAGATCGAGCCGTCGGCGTCGTTGAGGGTGGTGAAATTGAGGTTGTACTTGGAGACGAAGTTCTGCATCGCCCCGACATCCGAGTGCGCCGCGACACCGACGAAGGTGACGGCCGGATTGGCGGCGGCCACCTGGCTAACGCCGGGGGCTTCGGCATTGCAGAACGGACACCACGGCGTCCAGAACCACAGCACCGCCGGCTTGCCCTGCAGGCTGGCGCCATTGAACGGCGCACCGCTGAGCGTGGCTCCGGTGAATTGCAGGCGGTCGTCGGCAGCCGCCGCGCGCGGTGCATCGGCGAGCCCGAATATCAGGGCTGCGGCGAAAACAGCCGCGGCAAACAATTTCAACGGAGACAACAAGCGCACAATCATGACCTACCTCGTTTGCTGGTGTTATGCCTTAGAAGACGTCGCGGTCGCCCTTCGGGTTCATCGGCCCCGCCTTCGGCGGCCAGCTGTCCGCAGGCGGGGTCCGATACGCCTGCGCTCCAGCTACCCGCCTTCGGCGGCCAGCTGTCCGCAGGCGGGGTCCGATACGCCTGCGCTCCAGCTACCCGCCTTCGGCGGCCAGCTGTCCGCAGGCGGCGCTGATCTCACGGCCGCGCGTGTCCCGCACCGTGCAGGAAACCCCCTTCGATCGGACCCGCCGGACGAATTCCCGCTCGGCGGCCTTCGGGCTGGCATCCCAGTCGCTGCCCGGGGTGGGGTTGAGCGGGATCAGGTTCACGTGCACCAGCGGCCCGAGCGCACCATGCAGCCGCTTACCCAGCAGGTCGGCTCGCCAGGGTTGGTCGTTGACATCGCGGATCAGTGCGTACTCGATCGATACCCGCCGACCGCTCACATCGGCGTAATGCCGTGCCGCGTCGAGAGCCTCCGCGATCTTCCACCGGTTGTTGACCGGGACCAGCGTGTCCCGCAGTTCGTCGTCGGGCGCATGCAACGACAGCGCCAGGGTCACGCCGAGCCGTTCGTCGGCGAATTTGCGGATCGCCGGGGCCAGCCCCACCGTCGACACCGTCACCGAGCGGGCCGAAATGCCGAAGCCGTGCGGGGGCGGTTCGGTGATGCGCCGCACCGCGCCGAGAACCCTGGCGTAGTTGGCCAGCGGCTCCCCCATGCCCATGAAAACCACGTTGGATAGCCGCTGACTAACCGGGCCGAAGTCGTCGCGCAGCGCCGCCGCGGCGGCCCGTACCTGTTCGACGATTTCGGCGGTGGACAGGTTCCGGGTCAGACCACCCTGGCCGGTGGCACAGAACGGGCAGGCCATGCCGCAGCCGGCCTGCGACGAAATGCACACCGTGTTGCGCTGCGGGTAGCGCATAAGCACCGACTCGATGGCGGCACCATCGGTGGCCCGCCACAACGTCTTTCGGGTCTGGCCTGCGTCACAGGTGATTTCGGAGGCCGCGGTGAGCAGGTTGGGGAACATCGCCTCGGCGATCGCTCCACGCACGCCCGCCGGGAGGTCGGTCATCTCGCGCGGATCGGCGATCAGCCGGCCGTAGTACTGATGAGCGAGTTGCTTGGCGCGAAACGCCGGCAAGCCCAGCTCCGCGACGGCCGACGCGCGGCCCGCCGCGTCGAGATCGGCCAGGTGCCGCGGCGGCCTGCTCGGCCGCGGCTCGGAAAAAACCAATTGTTGGACCATGACGTGTCCAGTATCGGTCCTATCAGCGGACCAGCGTGAGCACTATCCAGGCCGCGACCGCCGACGGCAGTACGCCGTCGAGCCGGTCCATCAGGCCGCCGTGACCCGGCAGCAGGCGGCCCATGTCTTTGATTCCGAGGTCGCGCTTGACCTGGGACTCCACCAGATCGCCCAGCGTGCAAGTGAGCACCAGCACGACACCCAGCAGGGCACCGATCCACGGCGGTTTGCCGGCCAGGAAGGTCGCGGTCAGGATCGCGGCCGTGATCCCGCAGACCAGCGATCCGGCGAATCCCTCCCAGGACTTCTTCGGGCTGATCGCCGGGACCATCGGATGCTTGCCCAACAGCACACCCACGGCGTAGCCGCCCACGTCGGAGGCGACGACGGTGATCATCAGGCAGAACACCCGTCCGGCGCCGTCTTTCGGGTAAACCAGCAGCGCGGCGAAGGAAGCGAACAGGGGGACCCAGGCGGCCAGGAAAACCGTGGCGGATGCGTCCCGCAGGTAGTTCGCCGACGGCGAACCGGCGAACGGCTCGGGCCGCTTGCTGTTGTCCTGCATGAACAGCCGCCACACCATGCAGACCACGACGGTGGCACCGAAGCCGGCCAACGCACCGGCGGCGTGGAAGGGCCAGGTCAGCCAGACGGTGACCTGCCCACCGATCAGCAACGGGATGACCGGAATGACGTATCCGGCTTCGCGCAGCCGGCGCACCACCTCGTGACTGGCGACCAGAATGGCCCCGGCGCAGAGGACCACCCAGTAGCGCGGGGCGAACAGCAGCGTCAGGATGAGAACGCTGCCGATGCTGACCCCCACCGCGATCGCGGCGCGCAGGTCGCGCCCAGCCCGCGACGTCTTCTTGGGCGGCTCCGGCATCGTTTTCTTGGGCGCACGGGCGGGCTCGTCGGGCGGGGTGCCTGCGCCTGTGGTTGCCACGGACATGATTGCTGAGCGGCCGCTAGACCTCCAGCAGCTCGCCTTCTTTGTGCTTGACCAACTCATCGATCTGGGTGACGTACTGATGGGTGGCCTTGTCCAAATCCTTCTCCGCCCGGCCGACCTCGTCCTCGCCGGCCTCGCCGTCCTTGCGAATTCGGTGTAGCTCCTCCATCGCTTTGCGACGGATGTTGCGCACCGAGACCCGGGCTTCCTCACCCTTGTGCTTGGCCTGCTTGACCAGCTCCCGCCGGCGCTCCTCGGTGAGCTGCGGCACCGCCACCCGGATCAGGGTGCCGTCGTTGGTGGGATTCACCCCCAGGTCGGAGTTGCGAATCGCCGTCTCGATGGCGTGCAGCTGATTGGCCTCGTAGGGCTTGATGACGACGAGTCGCGCCTCGGGGACGTTGATGCTCGCCAGCTGCGTGATCGGGGTGCTGGTGCCGTAGTAGTCGATCACGATCCGGGAGAACATGCCCGGGTTGGCGCGGCCGGTTCGGATCGTTGACAAATCGTCACGGGCTACGGATACGGCCTTCTCCATTTTCTCTTCCGCGTCGAAGAGAGCCTCATCGATCATTTGCGCCTCTCCTCCACATCGCTGCTTCTTGCATCGTCGAAAGCGCGGAACATCGCGTCTTCCCCTTAGGTGGTGACCAGCGTCCCAATTTTCTCACCAGCGACCGCACGAGCGATATTCCCATTGGTCAGCAGGTTGAACACCAGGATCGGCATGCCATTGTCCATGCACAGGCTGAACGCGGTGGCATCGGCCACTCGCAGCCCGCGGTCGATGACCTCACGATGACTGATCGCGGTGATCAGCTCGGCCTCGGGATTGAGCCGCGGATCCGCGGAGAACACACCGTCGACCGACTTGGCCATCAAGACCACCTCGGCGCCGATCTCCAGTGCCCGCTGTGCGGCGGTTGTGTCCGTGGAGAAGTACGGCAGCCCCATGCCGGCCCCGAAGATCACCACCCGGCCCTTCTCCAGGTGGCGGACAGCGCGCAACGGCAGGTAGGGCTCGGCCACCTGCCCCATGGTGATCGCCGTCTGCACCCGGGTGACGATGCCTTCTTTTTCCAGGAAGTCCTGCAGGGCGAGGCTGTTCATGACGGTGCCGAGCATGCCCATGTAGTCCGAGCGCGTGCGTTCCATACCCCGCTGCTGAAGCTGCGCGCCGCGAAAGAAGTTGCCCCCGCCGATCACCACCGCGACCTGCACGCCGTCGCGGACCACTTCGGCGATCTGGCGGGCGACCTGCGCCACGACGTCGGGATCCAGGCCGACCTGGCCGCCGCCGAACATCTCGCCGCCGAGTTTGAGCAACACTCTCGAATACTTGGATCCACGCTCCGGCTGGCCGGAAGCATTTCCATTCCCCGGCGAAGATGTCGGTACGCCGTTGGCGCGTTTCGTCGGCTCCGTCATCAGACTCCTCGCATAAGAGTGCCATCCCGGACGACCTCATCCGGAACGGCATTTCACATCCTGCCCCATCGCAGCACAATGCGGCGTGGGCGGGGTGCATTATCTGCACAGTTCGCGACAGGTGGATTCTCGAGCGTCATCGGCGCCAAGGTCAAACCGGCTCAAACCGGCCGTGGGTGCCGGTGCGGCTTTCCTTCCCGTGTCGGATGTTTGAGCGGGTGGCGGCCTGGGGAATCCGCACCAGCACGGGGGGCGAATCCACGGTCTTGAGAAGAAGGACCACGCCTCGCCGTGTGACGGGGCCGATCGCTCGGGCGATCGGCGTTGAGCAGAAATCGCTCGAACACGTACACCAATCAGCGCCAATCAGCGCCAATCAGGAGGAATAAATCCATGGCGGAAAACAACTCGGGACCTGCCGAAGCCGTTAAGGGCGTCGTCGAGGACGTCAAGGGCAAGGCCAAGGAAGCCGTCGGTGCGGTGACGGGTCGTGACGACCTCACTCGCGAGGGCCAGGCCCAGCAGGACAAGGCTGAGGCACAGCGCGACGCGGCAAAGAAGGAAGCCGAAGCGGAAGCCGCTCGCGGCGGCGCCAAGGCAGCTGAGGAGCGCCAAAAGGCCAATCAGTAGCTTGTCGCAAGGATGGGTCCGGTCCGTGAAAACGGGCCGGACCCATCGACTTCCCCGGGCCGGAGCATTGATCCCGCATCGCGGGCAATAAACTTTGCATAGTTTTGCTCTGAATCGGGTAATCAGCGCTGCGCTGCAGACATCTCACCGTGAGGTGCCTACGGGTGGGGGGCGATGACGGACTCACGAAGTTGGAGATGTCTTTGGACGTTTTACTGCTTACCGATGCAGACGATTTCGAAGCGGCGCTACCGACCCTGAAGTCGTTCACCCAAACCGTGCGGCGCGTCCCCCTCACCGACAATGTCGACGGGCATCGCGGCAGCGCCGACGTTGCGATCATCGACGCACGCACCGACCCCGAGGCGGCGCGCACCGCCTGCCGCCGGCTGACGGCTGAGGCACCGGCCATCGCGGTGGTGGCCGTGGTGGCCGCGGCGGACTTCGTGGCGGTGGACGTCGATTGGCACTTCGACGACGTGCTGCTGCCCGCCGCGGGCGCGGACGAGCTCCAGGCACGGCTGCGACTGGCGATCGCACGCCGGCGCAGCGCGATGGACGGCACATTGAAGTTCGGCGACCTCGTACTGCACCCGGCCAGCTTCACGGGCTCGCTCAACGGCAACGACCTCGGCCTGACCCTCACCGAGTTCAAGTTGTTGAATTTCCTTGTGCAGCATGCTGGCCGGGCGTTCACGCGCACCCGGCTGATGCACGAAGTGTGGGGTTACGACTGCAATGGCCGCGTCCGCACGGTCGATGTTCACGTGCGGCGGCTGCGCGCCAAGCTGGGAACGGAACACGAATCAATGATCGACACCGTCCGCGGTGTGGGCTACATGGCGGGCACGCCGCCGCAGCCGGAATGGGTTCTCAGTGAGTCGACGCTGACGCCGGTCTGGACCTCGACGACGCGGCCCGCCACGGACCCGGTCGCGCGATAACCGGGTCGCGTCGACCTCGAAATTCGTTATGCCACGCGGCATTTCGCAGGCCTAGTCACGCGAAGAGCGGCAGGGCCCGCTTTCGCGCCAGCGCGTCCATGCCTTCCTGGATGGCGTCTTCGATCTGGTGGTACTTGCGGTCGACGTAATCGTCGTCCTCGGCACGCGCAGGATCGTGCTCGAGCTCGACGGCGGGCATGAACCGGGTCCTGATCTTGGCCGGCAGCGGCAGCTGCGGCAGCGCCGCCGGGGCAATCCCCCACGGTAAGGAGACCGCCAGCGGGAAGACTTTGAGCCGCAGCAGGCGGTCGAGTCTCAGCGCCCTCGACAGGCCGTCGCCGCGAATCAGCACCGGCATCGCGTCGGCGCCCCCGACAGTCGCGATCGGCACGATCGGCACGCCGGCGCAAATCGCCATTTTCACGAAGCCCTTTCGCCCCGCGAGGTTGGCACGATCACGCTCGGTCCACGGACGCAGCGAGTCCACTTCCCCGCCGGGCCACAGCGCCACGTCGCGGCCCTCCGCCAACGCGGTCGCGATCGCGTCCGGGGCGGCAGGCAGCACACCCATCGACCGGAAGTAGCGCCCGAAGACCGGGATGGCCATCAACGCGTCGTGCGCCGTGCCGTGCAACGGGCGGTCCTGGCCGAAGCGACGCCACCATTGCAGGCCCACGGTCCACGCGTCCCAGACGAACGGGGCGCCCGAGTGGATCCCCACCAACAGCACCGGCGCGCCGGGGATGTTCTCCCAGCCGTCGATCTCCATGCGAAACCAATAGTCGACCAGCACATTCCAGAAGAACTTCTGGCGCTGCAATGTGGTCTCATCCTGGCCGCTGAGGTCCCACCTACCGGCGCGCTCCGCGACCCAGCCGCTGAGCCCGCCGTCCTGACCGCTGCGCCGGTCCTCCATCGCCGCCCGCGCCCGTTGGGCATGCCGCTTTGCTTGCGCACGTACCGTTGCCGGCCTGTGATCGGTATCGGTCATATCTGCCGGGTACCCCATTCGGCCGCGCAGGATTCCCGCAAAAGCAAACCTCCCCGCGCCACTCGGCGTGACGCGGGGAGATATTTGCAACCGGATTAGGTGTGTGCCGCCGGGCTAGGCGGTGTGCCCGGTGCCGGGCTAGGCGGTGTGCCCGGTGCCGGACTTGAGTTCGGTGCGCCAGGCGTCGAGGCCCCCGGCACGTTCGACGTCCAGATCAGAATGTCTTGCATTCCGTCGTTGTAGGCGACGCCATTCGGCGGTGCGCCGGTCACGTCGAAGTACAGCGTTCCGGTCGATTCGCTGCCCTGCGGGATAGGCGCCGGGTTAAGGCTGCCTGGGGCCTGAACCTTGTCGATCACCCGGTAGTTCTGACCGTTGGGCCCGCGGGCGATGAAGTCGTTAACCATGGGGGTAACGAGCCCGCCGTCCGACCTGGCGGTGACGTCTGCCTGGTAGAGCGTCCCTTTAGGGGTGTAGCCGGGAATCGAGGTGGTGCTCGGCTGCAGGTTGCTCACCGTGTAGTTGGTGATCAGGGGCCCGTCCACGAGTTGTTCGCTGGTGCCGAATCCCTGGATGTTGGGCGGCGCAGCGGAAGCGGTTGTTGCAGCGAAAACGCCTGCCGCCGCTATACCCCCAGCAGCAACAGCTGTCTTTACAGCGGTCGTGGTGAAATTCATGTTTTTCCTTTCGTGTCGAACAATCGCTCCCAAATAGGGCGATCGCCACAAAGAGTCCGCATAGCCCTTTGGCGGCGGCGCTAAACCACCGATAAACCCTCTAATTGCGAAGGCGGGCGGACTACCTGCACCAACGGCACCGAATGTTGTTTTGTGCCGCAGCGCCTTTCGTGCCACAGAATTAACATTGGCATCACTGCCACCATTGTCCTATCGGCGCCACGACAATCACGAACGGCTCACACCGGTGATTAATCCCGGTCCTATGTGGTAGCCGCAGCGAGAGAAATCCGGCCGAGGAGAAGCATCCGAGCACAGCTTAAGGGGGTCGATTACCCCTTTAGCCGCCGGGAAATCACCATCCTTGGCGAATGACCGCGCAAGGTGCACATCCGCGGGCCCGAGATATGTCAAGATCGCTGACATGGGTCAGGTTGAAGACGCTCCGCTTGGTTACCTGCTCTACCGGGTGGGAGCCGTTCTGCGACCGGAGGTTTCCGCGGTGCTGGGTCCGCTGGGCCTGACCCTGCCCGAATTCGTTTGCCTGCGCATCCTTTCGATGCACCCGGGAATGTCCAGCGCCGAATTGTCCCGGCACACCAACGTCACACCGCAGGCGATGAACACGGTGCTGCGCAAGCTGGAAGACGTTGGCGCGGTGGAACGGCCGACGTCGGTGTCCTCCGGCCGTGCGCTACCGGCCACGCTGAGCGGTCAGGGCCGCGCTCTGTTGAAGCGTGCGGAAGCCGCGGTCCGGGTCGCCGACGCCCGGATCCTGGGGAAGCTGACCGGCGCCCAGCAGCGCGAGTTCAAACGCATGCTCGAGAAGCTCGGATCCGACTGACGAATCAGTGCGATGCCTGGATCCGGACCCACGGCCGGGCCTCTTCGAGCTCATACGCCAGTTCCAGCAGCAGCGCTTCCTGCCCGAGGTCGGCCGAAAGCATCATGCCGACCGGCATGCCGTCCGCGGATTGGGCCAACGGCAGCGAAATCGCCGGCTCGCCGGTGACGTTCTGCAGCGGGGTGAACGCCACCCAGCTGATGAGCCGGTCCATCACCTGCTGGTAGTCGGTGGGAGCCAGGTAGCCGATTCGCGGCGTCTCGTCGGCGACGGTCGGGGTGAGCACCGCGTCGTACTTGCGAAAGAATTCCGCGGTGCGCCGCCGCAGCCTGCGCAGACGCACGATCGCCAGCGGGAGCCGGTGGATGTTGCGGGTGGTGTGCCGGTCCAGGCCGAGCGTCAGGCTGTCCAGCCGGGTGCGGTCGAACGTGTTGCCGAACAGCCGTCGTCCGGTGCGCACCTGCGCCAGCGCCAGAAAGCCCCAATACAGCACGAAATCTTCCACGAAACTGGCCGGCACCGGGGGGTCGACATGTTCGACGCGGTGGCCCAGTTCCTCGAGCAGCGCCGCTGACTTCAGTGTCAGCTCGCGCACCTGGGGGCTGCACTCCCGCTGAACCGATCGGGTCACCACGGCGACCGTCAGCCGCTGCCTACCGGGCCGGGTCACGTCACCCACCGGCGCCAGCTTGGGGTTGCGCCAGATCCGCTCGGCCTCCCGATAGAAGGCGGCGGTGTCACGCACCGAGCGGGTCAGCACACCGTTGGCGACGATGCCCACGGGCATCCGGCGCAACTCCGGGTCCAGCGGCAACCGGCCGCGCGACGGCTTGAGCCCGACCAGCCCGTTGCAGGAGGCCGGAATGCGGATCGACCCGCCGCCGTCGTTGGCGTGGGCGATCGGCACCACGCCGGCGGCGACGAACGCACCGGAACCCGAGGACGAGGCGCCCGCGGTGTGGTCGGTGTCCCAGGGGTTGCGGACCGGGCCCAGCCGGGGGTGTTCGGCGGAGGCGCTGAACCCGAATTCCGACATCTGCGTCTTGCCCAGCGGCGTCAGGCCGCTGGCCAGGTACAGCCGGGTGAACTCGCCGTGGGCGACCGCGTTCTGTGGCGTCCACGCGTCGGTGCCCCGCATGGTGGGCTGGCCGGCGACGTCGACGTTGTCCTTGACGAAAGTCGGGACGCCGGAAAACAGGCCACCGGCCGGGTCGGCCTGCGCGGTGGCCCTCGCCTGCTCGAACGCCTGGTACGCCAAGCCGTTGAGCGCCGGGGCGACGGCCTCGGTGCGGGCGATGGCGGCCTCGACTACGTCGGCCCGGGCTACCGAACCGGCCCGTATCGCGTCGGCCAGGCCGACCGCGTCGAGGTCACCGAGGGCATCGTCACCGAAGGCGTGCACGCGTCGCATAACACGACGCTAGCCGCTCGCGCCGATCCGCTAGGCCTGGCCCACCTCGAAGCGAACGAACCGCGTCACCGTCACGCCGGCCTCGTCGAGCAGGGCCTTGACGGACTTCTTGTTGTCGGACACCGACGGCTGCTCGAGCAGCACGGCGTCCTTGAAGAAGCCGTTCAGACGGCCCTCGACGATCTTGGGCAGCGCCTGCTCCGGCTTACCCTCGGCCTTCGCGGTCTCCTCGGCGATGCGGCGTTCGCTGGCCACGACGTCTTCGGGCACATCGTCGCGGGACAGGTAGCGCGCCTTGAGCGCGGCGATCTGCAGCGCGACGGCGTGCGCGGCGTCTTGATCCTTGCCGTCGAACTCGACCAATACGCCGACGGCCGGCGGCAGGTCGGCCGCACGCTTGTGCAAATAGGTCTCGACGTTGCCGTCGAAGTACTGCACGCGGCGCAGCTCGAGCTTCTCGCCGATCTTGGCCGACAGGTCTGCGATGGCCTGCTCGACGGACGTAGTCGCCGATCCCGAAGAAATCGGAGCCGCCTTGAGCGAGTCGACGTCAGTGGCCTTGGCGTCCAGCGCGGCGTCGACGATCTGATTCGCCAGGGCTTGGAACTCGGCGTTCTTGGCGACGAAGTCGGTCTCCGAGTTGAGCTCGATGAGCGCCCCGCCCTTGGCCGCGACCAGGCCTTCGGCCGTGGCCCGCTCGGCGCGCTTGCCGACGTCCTTGGCGCCCTTGATCCGGAGCGCCTCGACGGCCTTGTCAAAGTCACCGTCGGTTTCGGCCAGCGCGTTCTTGCAGTCGAGCATGCCGGCGCCGGTGAGTTCCCGAAGCCGCTTGACGTCGGCGGCGGTGAAATTCGCCATATCAGCCTTCCGTGGGGGTTGATTCGGTTGCGCCTAATGCGGCGTCGTCCGGAGCGGAGGGGGCGGCGGAAGGGCCGGAACCGGGAGCACTGGCGGTAGCCGAGGCCAACAGCTCCTGTTCCCATTCGGCGAGCGGCTCGGCGGACTCCGCCTCGGGCTTGCCGTCGCCGCGGCCCAGGCCGGCGCGGGCTTGCAGACCCTCGGCGACCGCGGAGGCGATCACCTTGGTCAGCAGCGCGGCCGAGCGGATCGCGTCGTCGTTGCCCGGGATCGGGTAGTCGACCTCGTCGGGATCGCAGTTGGTGTCCAGGATCGCGATGACCGGGATGCCGAGTTTGCGGGCCTCGCCGACGGCGATGTGCTCCTTGTTCGTGTCGACGACCCAGATCGCCGACGGCACCTTGTTCATGTCGCGGATACCGCCGAGGCTGCGCTCCAGCTTGTTCTTCTCCCGGGTCAGGCCCAGGATTTCCTTCTTGGTGCGGCCCTCGAAGCCGCCCGTCTGCTCCATCGCCTCGAGCTCCTTGAGGCGCTGCAGCCGCTTGTGCACCGTGGAGAAGTTGGTGAGCATGCCGCCCAGCCAGCGCTGGTTCACGTACGGCATGCCGACGCGGGTCGCTTCTGCCGCGACGGATTCCTGCGCCTGCTTTTTGGTGCCGACGAACAGCACCGAGCCACCGTGGGCGACGGTCTCCTTGACGAACTCGTACGCCTTGTCGATGAAGGTCAGCGTCTGCTGCAGGTCGATGATGTAGATGCCGTTGCGGTCGGTGAAAATGAACCGCTTCATCTTGGGATTCCAGCGACGGGTCTGATGCCCGAAGTGGGTGCCGCTGTCAAGCAGCTGCTTCATGGTTACGACAGCCATTGCCGCCATTCCTTTATTGTCGGTTGTCGCCCGGCATCGGGTGAGGCCGGGCCCTGGCGCCTGCGGAATGCCGCACCCGTCTCGGAATCCCCCAAAGGGAAAACCGGGCCGGGACCGCGCGGCATTCGATTGGCTGCAGGCGCGCGAAGTCAGCCCGCTAACGAGCTGCGACCAGCAGTTTACACCGACTCGGCAGGTGGTTTTTCCACAGCGGTGCCGTCATGCACAGAAGAGGCCGACACGAGTGGCCCGGTGGTGCGCACCGCGCTGAGCTCGACACGTGCGGTGGGCGATGCTCCTGACCCTGGCGCTGCTGTGTGCTGCGCCGGCGCGGGGTGACGACGCGCGGCTGGATTGGCCGCTGCGGCCTCCCCCGGCTGTTGTCCGAGGATTCGACGCCCCGTCGCCCGACTGGCATCCCGGGCACCGGGGCGTCGACCTGCCTGGCTCCCCTGGTCAGGCGGTATATGCCGCCGGCACCGCGACCGTGGTGTTCGCCGGGCCGCTGGCTGGACGGCCGGTGGTGTCGCTCGCCCATCCCGGCGGGTTGCGCACCAGCTACGAGCCCGTCCGGGCGGTCGTGCGGGTCGGCCAGTCGGTGACCGCCGAGACCGTGATCGGCGAGCTGGTGGCGGGGCATGCCGCCTGCCGGGCCGCGGCGTGTCTGCACTGGGGCGCGATGTGGGGCCCGGCGTCGGGCGCCGATTATGTCGATCCGCTGGGGTTGCTGAAGTCCACCCCGATCCGGCTGAAGCCCCTCAACCGCTAGGCGCCGCCGAGTAACAGCGGTCTCACCTGCCACAACAATCTCCGGCGGAAGGTGGCACACTTTCTGCCCGCCTCACTCGAAAATTGAAGGTGACCAGAAGCTGGTGAGTGGGCTGCCCGCTGGTGTTAGGCGGCGTCGGTGTGGGGTTGGAGGGTGACGGTGTATCCGAGGGCTTGCAGTTGTTTGATGGCTTTGGCCTTGGTCCGTGCTGGGTGGTGTCGGGTGTAGTAGTCGGCGCCGGGGTCTTGGTAGAAGGTGCCGTTGACAAGCATGTGCCAGGCGCAGGTGAGCATCTTGTGTTCGAGCGCAACGACGGCGGTCTGCCCGGCGGCGGACTGGCGGCGCGACTTGTTGGTTCCGGGTCGGGCTGGTCGACGGCCGGCGATGCGTCGGAAGCGGGCGCCGAAGTAGGTGTTGGTGCTGCGCGATGCCGACAGGGCGGCCACCCCGAGGGCGGCTTTGAGGTGGCGGTTGCCGGGGCAGGTTTTGGCTGATTTGATCCGGCCGGCTGATTCGTTGCTGCCGGGCGCGACCCCTGCCCAGGACGCCAGGTGCTCGGCGGTGGGGAACACGTTCATGTCGGCGCCGGTTTCAGCGATGAACACATCGGCGACGACTTGTGACCAGCCCGGGATGCTCACGAGCAGGTGTCGGGCGTGTTGAAAGGGGGTGATCGCTTCCTCGATGCGGGCATCTAGGCGGGCTATGTCGGCCTCGTGGGCGTCGATCCGATCCAGATACAGCCGCACCATGAACGCGTGGTGGTCGTTGAACCGTCCCTGCAGCGCTGCGGTCAGTGCGGGGATCTTCTTGCGTCGCTGTCGTTTAGCCAGATCGGCCAGCACGGCCGGGTCGCGTTGGCCAGCGATGAGCGCTTCGAGCATCGCCCGCCCCGAAACCCCGGTGATCTCGCAGGCCACCGACGACAGTTTGATCCCGGCGTCTTCGAGCAGTGTCTCTAGCCGCCCAATCTCTTTGGTGCGGGCCTGGGCGATGGCGGTGCGGGCCCGGGTCAGATCCCGCAGCACCCGGATGGGTTCGGGCGGCACGAACGAGGCGCGGACGAGCCCATGAGCACCCAGCTCGGCCAAGCCAGGCCGCATCAGAGACGTCGGTCTTGCGTCCGGGCACGTTGCGGGCGTGGCGGGCGTTGACCAGCATCACGTTCAGTGCGTCGTCGAGCAGAAAGTAGAACGGCCTCCAGTACGCCGCGGTCGACTCGATCACCACGCACGTCACCCGTTCGGCGATCAGATGCTCCCGCAACGCCAGAACGCTGCTGGTCATCGATGTCCACGTGGTCACCGTCGACGACGTGGCTTTGCGGCCGCGGCCTTGGATGCGCACGCACACCTTGGCGTCCCTTTTCGACACGTCGATGCCCGCACACCGCGGATGGATCACCTCCATGACAGTTCATCCCCTTTCGCACTCAAATTCGTTGTTATGGAAGGTGTTTCGGGGAGAGCTGAAATGAAACAGAAGTCTCACTCGCGTGCTCACAGGCAACAATGCACATCCCTCGCATAACCGCTCAGGGAACGCCCTCCAGCCCCACGCTCTGCAGGCGTGCTCCCCGGCAACAAGGCGGGACGGGGTCGCCGAAACACCCCTTAAGCGTCAACCCGCACCACGGCGAACGCAACCACGCACCCAACCGCACCGGCACGCGATTTTCATCTCCCCACACCGGGGCGCAGCCCCCTGAACGCTCATAGCGACAAACTCACCGAGGAACGGGCCGGCTGTGCCGGCCCGTCGCCTCGGCGTGGCGCTCCGCCGGCCTTGTCGCCATTAGGCGGGCATCCCCGCGCTCCGGAGACTGCTGTGACGGATGTGGCGCGCGCCGCGGGGCAGCGATGCATCAGGCCCGCGGATGCGCCTGGTCGTGCACCGCACGCAACCGGGACACCGCGACATGGGTGTAGAGCTGGGTGGTCGCCAGACTGGAATGGCCGAGCAACTCCTGGACAACCCGCAGGTCGGCCCCGCCTTCGAGCAGGTGGGTGGCGGCGCTGTGGCGCAGCCCGTGCGGTCCCATGTCGGGCGCGCCGTCCACCGCCGCCACGGTCTGGTGCACGACGGTCCGCGCCTGGCGCACATCGAGCCGCCGGCCTCGCGCGCCCAGCAGCAGCGCCGGCCCGGACTCCGCGGTGACCAGGGCGGGACGCCCGTCGGCCAGCCAAGCAGCGAGCGCGTCGGCGGCCGGCGCCCCGAACGGCGCGGTGCGCTGCTTGTTGCCCTTGCCGAGGACGCGCACCACCCGATGCCGGTTGTCCACGTTGTCGACATCCAGGCCGCACAGCTCGCTCACCCGGATACCGGTGGCATACAGCATCTCGACGATCAGCCGGTCCCGCAGAGCCAGCGGATCACCTTGCTCGGCACCGGATTTCGCGGCCGCCATGGCCCGCAGCGCCTGATCCTGGCGCAGCACCGACGGCAGGGTGCGGTGCGCCTTGGGCACCTGCAGTCGGGCCGCCGGATCCCCCGTGAGCAGGCCCCTCCGCGCCGCCCATGCGGTGAACGCCTTGACCGCCGAGGTGCGACGGGCCAGTGTCGTGCGAGCCGCCCCCGCTCCCGCGGCCGCGGCCAGCCACGACCGCAGGACCGGCAGACTCAACGCGTCCGGGCCGATTCCCTCCCCGTTTCTTTGGCCGTCGAGAAACGCGAACAGCGTGCGCAGGTCGCCCAGGTACGCCCGACGGGTGTGCGCTGAACGGCCGCATTGCAGCTCGAGGTATTCGTCGAACTCGTCGAGGATCGCCTCCACGCCTGTAACGTTCGCAGGCGCCGCGGGTTCGGCTCAGTTGACGCGCCGCAACGTTTCCGGGGTGAGATCTTTCCGCGACGGATATCCGTCGACGGCCATGATCAGGTCGGCTTCGGCGAGGATCGCGCGCAGCACGTGCACGATGCCGTCGATGCCGCCGAGGGCCAGGCCGTAGGCGTACGGGCGGCCGATCCCCACCGCCGTGGCTCCCAGTGCGAGCGCCTTGATGACGTCGGCGCCGCTGCGGATGCCCGAGTCGAACAGCACGGGCAGCCCGTCGGCCGCCTCCACCACGCCGGGTAGGCAATCGATCGCGGGCAGGCCGCCGTTGGCTTGCCGGCCGCCGTGGTTGGAGCAGTAGATCCCGTCGACGCCGCCGTCCTTGGCGCGCCGGGCGTCGTCGGGATGGCAGATGCCCTTCACCAGCAGCGGCAGGTCGGTCAGCGAGCGCAGCCAGGGCAGGTCGTCCCAGGTCAAGGGATTTCCGAAGACTTGTACCCAGCGCAGCACCGCACCTTGCGGGTCCTCCTCCGGCGGTCGTTGCAGGCTATCCCGGAAGACCGGGTCGCTGATGTAGTTGGCCAGGCAGTGCCCGCGGAGCTGGGGGAAGTTCGACGCAGCCAGGTCGCGCGGGCGCCAGCCGGTGACCCAGGTGTCGAGGGTGACGACGATGCCCTTGAAGCCGGCCGCCTCGGCGCGCTGCACGAGGCTGGCGGCCAGTTCGCGGTCGGTCGGTGTGTACAGCTGAAAGAAGCCGGGCGTGTCGCCGAAGGCGGCGGCGACCTCTTCCATCGGGTCGACCGTCAAGGTGGAGGCCACCATCGGGACGCCGGTGCGCGCGGCCGCGCGTGCGGTGGCCAGGTCGCCGTGGCCGTCCTGGGCGCAGATGCCGATGACACCGATCGGCGCCATGAAGATGGGCGACGGCAGGGTCATGCCGAACAGCTCGACGGACAGGTCGCGCTTCGCGGCGCCGACGAACATGCGCGGGACGAGGCCCCATCGCTCGAAGGCCGTGCAATTGGCCCGCTGCGTGCGCTCGTCGCCGGCCCCGCCCGCGACGTAGGACCAGACCGAGGGCGGCAGCGCCGTGGCGGCCTTGGCCTCCAACTCCGCGAAGGCCATGGGCAACTGCGGCACCACTCCGGCCAGGCCCTGCAGATAGATCTCGTTCTGGTAGTCCCCGAAATGAGGTGAGAGTGCCATGCGATAGAGGATGCCAGCCGGGCGAAAGCCGCCTTCCTAAGCCCCGGCCTCGGCCTCGGCCAGTTCCTTCTTCCACTGCCGGAACGTCTCCTCGGTGCGACCGCGCCGCCAGTAACCCGAGATCGACGACGCCCATTTCGCGTCCACGCCGCGCTCTTTGCGGATGTAGGGCCGCAGGTTGTGCATGACGGCCTGCGCCTCGCCGTGGATGAAAACGTGCACCTGGCCGGGCAGCCACTGGGCGGTGGTGACCGCCTCGATCAGCGGCGCGAAATCGCCGGCGCGCTCCTCGGGGACCAGATCGGCGCGGCCCCCGCGGTAGACCCAGCTCACCTCGACGTTTTCCGGTGCGGTCAAGGGGATCTCGTCTTCCTGGCCCGCGACCTCGATGAACGCCTTGCCGACCGCGTTGGGCGGCAAGGCTTCCAGCGCCGCGGCGATGGCCGGCAGCGCCGACTCGTCGCCGGCCAGCAGATGCCAATCGACGGCCGGATCGGGGGTGTAGGCGCCGCCGGGACCCATCAGATAGATCGGCTGGCCGGGTTGGGCAGCCTCCGCCCAGGTGCCCGCGATCCCGTGCTCGCCGTGCACCACGATGTCGACCGTGAGCTCGCGGGCCGCGACGTCGACGCGACGGACGGTCATGGTCCGTACCGAAGGCCTCTTCTCGGGAGGCAGGTCGACGAAGCTGTCCAGGGTCAGTGGCTGCGGTAGCCCGGCCACGTCTACGTCGTCCGGGACGAAAGCCAGCTTGACGTAGGAGTCGGTGAATTTGCTGGGCACGAAGCTGTCGAAATTACTGCTTCCGAGCATCACCCGGACCATGTGCGGCGTGAGCTGGTGGGTGCGAACGACTTCGAAGCCCTGCAGAGGTCGACCTGCCACTTGTCCTCCTGTCCAGACCCGACCCCTCGTCGACTATACGAGCCGCGCCGTCACCGCACGCCGGCCGGCGGCGGCGCGGACAATGCGCCACCGCCCGTCGTGGCGCTGCGCCAACCCGGTGACCTCGAGGATCGCCAGCGGCCCCAGGACCTGTTCGGGCGCCATCCCCGACGCGACCGCGATCTCGTCGACCGTGGCGGCGCCCCGGCCGGGCAACGCCTCGTACACCCGACGCTCGGCATCGCTCAGCCCGTCGAGCGCCGTGGTGGGGTGCGGTTCCTCGGGTGCCAACTCGCCGATGCTGCCGACGAGCTCAACGACCTCGTCGGCTCGGGTGACCAGCTCCGCGCCGTTGCGCAGCAGCGCATGACAACCCGCCGACGCCGACGACGTCACCGGTCCGGGCACCGCGGCCACCACCCGGCCCAACGCACGCGCCCAGGCGGCGGTGTTCGCCGCGCCGCTGCGCAGCCCCGCTTCCACCACCACCGCCGCCCCCGAGACGCCGGCGACCAGGCGGTTGCGGGTCAAAAATCGGTGCCGGGCCGGACGGACACCCGGCGGGTACTCGGTGAACAACAGCCCGTGCTGGCCGATGCGGTGCAGCAGCCCGGAATGACCGGCCGGATAAGGGATGTCGAGCCCGCCGGCAAGGACGGCCACGGTGATTCCGTCGCAGTCCAGCGCGGCGCGGTGCGCCGCGCCGTCGATGCCGTAGGCGCCACCCGAGACCACCGCGACGTCGCGCTCGACCAGCCCGGCGGCCAAGTCAGCGGCCACGTGCTCGCCATACACCGTCGAAGCGCGCGTTCCGACCACGGCGGCCGCGCGTTGGGCGACCCCGTCGAGGCGTTCGGTCCCCAGCGCCCACAACACCATCGGCGGCCCGCCGCGAGGGTTGACCTCGCCTCCGATACCGGCACGGCCGAACGCGGCGAATGCCAGCAGCGGCCACTCGTCGCCGTCGGGCGTGATCAATCGCCCGCCGCGCCTGGCGAGCAGCTCCAGATCCGCTGCGGCCCGGTCTATTTCGCGCCTGGCCTCGGTATGTCGTGCCACGTCGTCGTCGACCGATCCGCGCCGGACCCGTTCGGCCGCCTCCACCGCGCCGACGCGTTGCACCAGCGCGGCCAGCTCCGCGCAGGGCGGTTCGGCCACCCGGGACAGGTAGGCCCATGCCCGCAACACCGGATCGGTCATCGCCGCGCTCCCGGTTGCCGGAAGCTGAGCGCGGTGGCGACTTCGTCGAGCCCGGGCGACACCCGGCCCGCCAAGTCGGCCAGGCTCCACGCGACCCGCAATGTGCGATCCAGGCCGCGGATGCTGACCATCCCATGGTCCAGCGCTGTCTTCAGCGGTGCCATCGCGGCGTTGCCAGGGCGAAACTTTCGCCGCAACAGCGTCCCGCTGACTTCGCCATTGGTGCGGACTCCGTGTGGTTGCCAACGCTCGGCGGCCGCGTCGCGCGCCGCCGCCACCCGCCGGCGAACCTGTGCCGTGGATTCGGCATCGGTGATCGTGAATGCCCCGGCGCGCACCGGATGCATCTCCACCCGCAGGTCGACCCTGTCCATCAAGGGCCCGGACAGCTTGCCCAGGTAGCGCCGTTTGGCGGCGGCCGCGCAGATGCAGTCCTGCGGATCCGCCGGCGCGCACGGGCACAAGTTGGCGGCCAGCACCAGCTGGAAGCGGGCGGGGTAACAGGCCACCCCATCGCGGCGGGCCAGGCGAATTTCCCCGTCCTCCAACGGTGTTCGTAACGCCTCCAGCGCGCTGACGCTGATCTCGGCACATTCGTCGAGGAACAGGACGCCGCGATGCGCCCGGCTCACGGCGCCGGGGCGGGCCATCCCCGAACCCCCGCCGACGAGCGCCGCGACGCTGGAGCTGTGATGTGGCGCCACGAACGGCGGCCCGGTGATCAACGGCGTATCCGCCGACAACAACCCGGCCACCGAGTGAATCGCGGTCACCTCGAGCGACTCGCTCTCCGACAGCGGCGGCAGCAATCCCGGAAGGCGTTGCGCCAACATCGTTTTGCCCACACCGGGCGGTCCCGTCAACATGAGATGATGCGCCCCGGCGGCCGCGACTTCCACCGCGAACCGCGCTTGCGCCTGTCCGACCACGTCGGCCAGATCCGCCGACAGCTCCTGCGCCGCATCCCCCGCGCTGATCCTGTGGTCCAGCCCGCCGGAGCCGCCGAGCCAGCTTTGCAGTTGCCGCAGCGTTCGCACGCCCCAGACGTCGATCCCGTCGACCAGGCTGGCCTCGGCCAAATTGTCCACCGGGACGATAACCGCCGGCCAGCCGTCGCGTTTGGCGGCCAGGACGGCGGGCAGCACCCCGCGCACCGGCCGCACCCGCCCGTCCAGCGACAGCTCACCCAGCAGCACCGTCTTATCCAGACGTTCCCAGGGGTGCTTTCGCTGCGCCGAAAGCACGGCCGCGGCCAACGCTATGTCGTAGACCGATCCCATCTTCGGCAGCGTCGCCGGCGACAGCGCCAGCGTGAGCCGGGCCATGGGCCAGGTGTTGCCGCAATTGGTGACCGCCGCCCGGACCCGGTCCCGCGACTCTTGAAGAGCGGCATCGGGCAGGCCCACCAGGTGCACGCCCGGCAGGCCGGAGGTGATGTCGGCCTCGATTTCCACGATCGCGCCGTCCAATCCGCGTACCGCGACCGAGAATGCCCGTCCCAGCGCCATCAGCCGATTCCCTGCACGTGGGTGATCTCCGGGGTGCGCCGGCGCCCGATCCGCACACCGATCACGTCGATGCGCAGCGCCGCCCATCGCTCGTCCTGGCCGGCGAGCCAGAGCCCCGCCAGCCGGCGCAGCCGCCGGACTTTCCGCGGAGTCACCGCGTACGGCAGGCCTCCGTAGCCGTCCCCGGTGCGGGTTTTGACCTCCGCGAACACCACGGTGCGGGTGGCCTCGTCGGCGGCGATCACGTCGAGCTCGCCGTAGCGGCAGCGCCAGTTGCGGGCCAAGATCCGCAAGCCCATCCTCGTCAGGCGATCCACGGCGAGCGCCTCGCCCATCGCTCCCAGCTGGACTCGGGTCATACTGGTTTGGGTCGTCATGCGGGCCACGCTGCGCCCGGGCCCCGACATGGCGGGCCGCCACCGGCACTTGCGGCCTCCCGCAAGGACCGGTTATCCCCAGTCCAGCGCCCATCCACAGCCGCGGCGGGAATGGTTACGTGATCCGGTCCGCCCGGGTGTACACGTTCATCGAGTCCTCCCGCAGGAACGCCACCAGCGTTATGCCGGCGTCCTCGGCCAAGGAGACCGCCAGCGACGACGGCGCCGACACCGCGGCCAGCACGGGAATCCCCGCCAGCACGGCCTTTTGCGTCAATTCGAACGACGCCCGGCCGCTGACCAGCAGCACCGAGGCCTCCAGCGGTATCCGCTGATGCTCCAGCGCCCAGCCGATGACCTTGTCGACCGCGTTGTGCCTGCCGATGTCTTCGCGCACCACGAGCGCGGTGCCGTCCACTGCGAACAACGCCGCGGCGTGCAGCCCACCGGTGCTGTCGAAAACCTTTTGGGCGGAACGAAGTTGGCCGGGCATCGCCTTGAGCGTGGCCGCGGCGACGGTCGAGGGATCCGCGCCGGGCGAGAAGCGACCGATCAGCCGCACCGCTTCCAGCGACGCCTTGCCGCAGACCCCGCACGACGAGGTGGTGTAGAAGTTGCGGGTGACATCGGGATCGGGCGGTTTGACCCCGGGTCCCAGGGTCACGTCCAAAACGTTGTAGGTGTTGGCTTCATGCTCGCCGCGCCCGCCGCAGTAGCGGATGGTCAGCACGTCGCCGCGGCCCCCGATTACCCCCTCGGTGAGCAGAAAGCCCTGCGCGAGTTCGAAATCCGAGCCGGGTGTGCGCATGGTCACCGTGACCGGCGCGCCGTTGACGCGGATCTCCAACGGCTCCTCGACGGCCAGGGTTTCCGGTCGGGTGACGGCCCGGTCCGCGGTGAGATGATGCGCGCGTCGACGCGCCGTTACGTGGCCCACTAGCGGAACACGGCCGAGCGCGCAAACCTCACGCAGTCAAACTACATCGGTTGGCGCCCGGGCGCCGGGAGGGTCACACCGCCGACGCCAGCGCCGCCAGAGTCTCCGACGAGGAATACACCGGCCGCCACCCCAGTTGGGTCCGCGCCTTGGTGGTGTCCATCACCACCGACGTCCGCGCGACATGCAGCCATTCCAGCATCGACGGGACGAACGGCACCCGCGAAATCGCCGCCGAAGCCGCGGATGCGGCCACGACGGGAACCCGTACCGGGCGGCCGCCGAGCGCCTTGGCCACCTCTGAGACTGTCACCACGCCGTCACCGGCAATGTTGTATGAGCCGGGCGGTGCCGGGGCCGTTGCCGCCAGTGCGATCGCCTCCGCGGCGTCGTCGTGGTGGACCAGCTGCAGGGGAAAACCGGGATCCGGCACGACCGGCTTCAATATCGGCGCCACCTTGGAAGCGGCGCGCACCGGGCCCGGCAGCTGGTTCCAGGGCATCGCGTCGGCGAGAGCGGTTGCCTTGGGCCCGGCGACGATGCATGGCCGCAGGATGAACACCTCGAGCGACGAATCCTTGGTGACCTCGGCCAGCAGCGCCTCACACGCGGCCTTCTGCTCGGAGTAATAATGCTCGGCGGACCCCCGCACCGGCACGTCCTCGGTGAGCGGAACCGGGTTGTCCGAGTGGTAGCCGTACGCCGCCACCGACGAGGTGTAAACCAGACGCCGCGGCCGCTCCGCGGCGACCGTCGCCTCGAACACGTTCCGGCTGCCCTGCAGATTGATGCGGGCGCTCTCCTCCCGCGAGCCCATGATGATGAACGCCAGGTGGATCACCACATCGGCCCGTGCCACCAGGGCGTCGACGGCCTCGCGGTCGAGGATGTCGCCCTGCTGGTAGGTGGTTTTCACCCAGCCGAGCGAAGACGGGTCGAACGGCCGTCGTGCCATCCCGACGATGGTCTCCACCGCGGGCTCGCGTTCCAGCGCCGTCACCGCGGAGATGCCGATCTCTCCGGTCGGCCCGGTCACCGCCACGGTCAGTCCCATTTGAGACGTCCTTCCCTTCCGCGCCGCTGTCAAACCACGATGGGAGAAGTCGCGGGTCGCCGCGGCGGCCACGACCTGGGTCGACCAGGCGATAAGCGGCCACGAATGTCGATATTCTCGACTAAGGATCGTAAGCGGCCGACGCCACGGAATCGGTCGGGATTTCGACATACGGCGTGTGCGGCAGGTGTTGGCGACCGATAATTTACGGCGATCGCACGCGGGCCGAACACCGGCACCGCGGGAATGGGGCACAACGTGGCAGACGAATCGGACACCGTCGACGGTTCGATGCCGGGCGCTGAGAGAGCCGACCCGGCGACCGTATTCGCGGCCCTCGCCGAGATCATCTATCAAGGCTCGGACGCGACCCAGATGTACGCGGCCATCTGCGTCGCCGCGACCCTGGCCATCCGCGGCTGTGACCACGCCAGCCTGTTGGTGCGCCAAAACGACCGCTACGTCACGGTCGGCGCGAGCGACCGGATCGCCCAGGCGATCGACGAGCTGGAACGGCGTGCCGGCGACGGCCCGTGCATCGACGCGATCGAGGAGGAGACCCCCCAGATCGACACGGACCTGACCACACCGTCCCTGTGGCCCAAGCTCGCCTCCGTGCTCGTCGCGGAAACGCCGGTGCGCGGGGCGATGGGCTTCCGGCTCCTGGTCGACAAACACAAAGGGGCCGCGCTGAACCTGTTCAGCGACACCCCCAACCTGTTCGACGCCGAGTCCGCCGGACGAGCGGCGGTGCTGGCATCCTTCGCCAGCGTGGCCATCAACGCGGTCGCCAAGGGCGAGGACGCCGCGAGCCTGCGACGGGGCCTGTTGAGCAACCGCGAGATCGGCAAAGCGGTCGGCATGCTGATGCTGCTGCACGAGATGACCGAAGACCAGGCGTTCGACCTGCTGCGACGACACTCCCAGGCCCTGAACATCAAGCTGGCCGAGGTGGCGCGGGCCGTCATCGACAATCGCGGTCAGCTGCCATCCAACGGCGAGAATCCGCCGCCGTTGGGCACGTAGCGGCCGTTCGGGGCTATTCCGGCAGCCGCAACTCGGGCTTCTCGACCTCTTCGATGTTGACGTCCTTGTAGGTCACCACCCGCACCTGCTTGACGAACCGCGCGGGCCGGTACATGTCCCACACCCACGCATCCGACAGTCGCAACTCGAAGTAGACCTCGCCGTCGGCGTTGCGCGGCGTCATCTCCACGCTGTTGGCCAGGTAGAAGCGCCGCTCCGTTTCCACGACGTAGCTGAACTGGCCGACGATGTCCTTGTATTCGCGGTACAGCGAGAGCTCCATCTCGGTTTCGTACTTTTCGAGATCTTCTGCACTCATCTGCCACTCATCTGCTCAGACGCCTCCGTCGCCAAGTGGGAACCTCGTCCCATCTTTCCTCACCGGTATCCGTCCCGCTCGGCCGGAGGGTCCGGTTTGCATTCGGCCACCACCCTGGCACCCGATCCGGTCGCCACGCGCCGGACGTTGATGAACGAATAGCGGTGCTGGGCGCAGGGGCCCAGCTCGGTCAGCGCCGTCGAGTGTGCCGGCGTGCTGTAACCCTTGTGGTCGGCGAAGCCGTAGCCGGGGTGGTCGGCGTCCATCGCGACCATCAGCCGATCGCGGCTGACTTTGGCCAGCACGCTGGCCGCGGCGATGCACGCGGCCACGGCGTCCCCACCGATGACCGGCAGCGACGGCATCGGCAGGCCGGGCACGCGAAAGCCGTCGCTGAGCACATAACCCGGACGCACGGACAGCCCGGCCACCGCGCGGCGCATGCCCTCGATGTTGGCCACATGCACCCCCCGCCGGTCGACCTCTTCGGAGGGGATGAACACCACGTGGTAGGCCAGCGCGTAACGGCAGATCAACGGGAACAGCTTCTCCCGCACCTTCTCGGTGAGTTTCTTTGAATCATCAAGGGCCACAAGGCTTTCCAGTCGTCCCGACCCGAGCACGCAGGCCGCCACCACCAGCGGGCCCGCGCAGGCGCCGCGACCCACCTCGTCCACCCCGGCCACCGGCCCAAGACCGCTGCGGTACAGCGCGGACTCCAGGGTGCGCATCCCCCGCAAACCCCCAGACTTGCGGATCACCGTCCGCGGCGGCCACGTGGTGGCCATGGCTACTGACTCTGCTGGGGGTTCACCGATCCCACGCCGCCCCACCGCGACGGCGGCCACACGATGAACCTGGCCTTGCCGATGACGTTGCCAACCGGCACGGTTCCCGAATTCGGGTCACCGGTGCACAGGATGCCCTTGAGGGCTTCGGCCGGGACACTGGTGCAGTGGGCCCGCGAGTCCGCCGAGTGCGTCCGGTTGTCACCCATCACCCACAGCCGCCCCGCCGGGACGGTAACCGGCCCGAACTCGCTGCCCAGGCACGGGTACACCGACGGCTTGGCCATCATGGTGTCCGGATCGAGATAGGGCTCCTTGAGGGGCTTGCCGTCGACCGTCAACCCGGTATCGGCCCGGCACTGCACCGTCTGTCCCCCGACCGCGATGACCCGCTTGACCAGGTCGTTTTCGTCGGGGGGAACGAAACCGATGAACGACAGCGCGTTCTGCATCCAGCGCAGCGCGGTGTTGTCCGACCGGATGGACTTGTAGCCGGCGTTCCACGACGGCGGTCCCTTGAAGACGATGACATCGCCCGGCCGCGGCTGGCCGAAACGGTACGTGACCTTGTCCACCATGATCCGGTCGCCGACGCAGCCCGTGCACCCGTGCAGGGTGGGCTCCATGGATTCCGACGGAATCAGATACGGGCGGGCGACGAACGTCAGCATGACGTAATAGAGCACCACCGCGATCAGCGCCAGGATCGCGAGTTCGCGCACCGTGGACTTCTTCTTGCGCTCCGGCTCGGCCGCCTCGGGGGGCGCCGTGGGCGGCGTGCCCTCGGGGGGAGCGTCGGGGGCGCGGGTAGAGACCTTCGGCTCCGGCTGACCAGCGTCGGACTGGGGCTCAGGTGAGTCCGTGGTATCGGTCACGAGATCAGCGTAGTCAGCACGCTTGGCGGCTTTGGTAAAGCGCCCCCGAACCGATCGGGCGACCCGGAAGGGCCGCCACGGCGCGCCGTGTCAGCGCTTCTCCTTGATCTTGGCCTTCTTGCCGCGAAGTTCACGCAGGTAGTAAAGCTTGGCGCGGCGGACATCGCCACGGGTCACCACCTCGATATGGTCGATGTTCGGCGAATGCACGGGGAAGGTCCGCTCGACGCCGACGCCATAGCTCTCCTTGCGCACGGTGAACGTCTCGCGGATGCCTCCGCCCTGTCGGCGGATCACCACGCCCTTGAACACCTGGATACGCTCCTTGGCGCCCTCGATGACCTTGACGTGCACGTTGATGGTGTCGCCCGGGCTGAAGGCCGGGATGTCGTCGCGCAGCGACGCCTGGTCGACGAAGTCCAGCCTGTTCATCGTAAGAACACACTTCCTTGCGGTCGCGGCTTGCGACGGCTGCCCACACGCGGGCGTTGGGCGGTCATCAAGCCGATGGTTTCGGGCTTTTAGGGCGTATCGCGCAGCAGCCGGGAAGCGGCCCGGCCCGCTGACGGGTTCGAGACAACCCAACAATTGTGCCAGACGGCCCGCGTGCATTGAAAATCACATGTAAACGTCGCGGTTCATAGCGGGCCGAAGACGCTGGTGAGTGGTACATATGACTGGGGTCAAAACGCGCTAGTCGAACCCGAAACCCGCGCGCCGGGGCAGATGGCGATGCGGCCCGCCCACGTGCACGTTTACGCCCGAGGAGACCGAGGAATGCGCGCCCGCCCGCTCACCGTGCTCACCGCCATGGCGGCGGTGACGCTGGTGTTGGCCGGCTGCGACGAGGCGTTGCTCGAGCCACAGGCCCGGGGGAAGGCGTCCGAGAACCCGGGACACAGCGCGCCCGTACGTCCGTCGCCCCTGCCGGAGACGCTCCAGCTGCTGCTGGACACCGTCCCGCTGCACGGGCCGCCGCAGGCGCTGCCCGGCACGGTGTTCGGGGGTCTACCAGCACGAATCCAGCGGGCCATCGACGAAGCCGCCGCCGCCAGGGCCACGCTTTCGGTCGCCGTCCTCGATCGCAGGACGCACGAGCTGGTTTCCAACGGCAACGCTCAAATCGTCGGCACCGCGTCGGTGGCCAAACTCTTCATCGCCGACGATCTGCTGCTGGCCGAAGCCGAGGGCAGAACCACCTTGTCCCCCGACGACCGCCAGGCCTTGGACGTCATGTTGCGGTCATCCGATGACGGAACGGCCGAGAAGTTCTGGGGTCAGGGCGGCGGCGCCACCATCATCACCCAGGTCGCGGCCAGGTACGGGCTGTCGTCCACCACGCCGCCCAGCGACGGGCGCTGGTGGAACACGATGAGCTCGCTGACCGACCTGATCCACTACTACGACATGCTGCTTGACGGATCGGGCGGGCTGCCGGCCGAGCGGGCCAAGATCATCGTCAACGATCTGGCCCTGTCCACGCCGGACGGAATCGACGGCTACCCGCAGCGGTTCGGCATTCCCGAGGGCCTGTTCGCGGAACCGGTGGCCGTCAAGCAGGGCTGGATGTGCTGCATCGGCACCGACTGGGTACACCTGTCGACCGGCGTGATCGGCGCGGACCACCGCTACGTGATGGTGGTCCAGTCGCTGCAGTCCTCCGACGATGCCACCGCGCGGCAGACGATCACCCAGGCCGTCCGGACGATATTTCCCAACGGCCGGATCTGACGGCCCGCGGACCGCAGTCGACGCCGAAATCGACGTCAGCGCTCCATGTTCTCGCTCTTTTTCGCGGTGGCGTCGATCTCAGTGTCGCGCGACCGTGCAGACCGGCCGCAGCTAATCGCTCAACAGGTCGGGGCGGCGCTCGCGTGTGCGCTGCAGCGACACCTCCCGGCGCCACGCGGCGATTCGCGCATGGTCGCCGGATAGCAGAACCTCGGGGACGTCGAGGCCGCGCCAGGTCGGCGGCCGGGTGTAGCTGGGCCCCTCCAGCAGCCTGTCCAGGGCCGGCGAGTGCGAATCATCGCGATGCGACGCAGGATTGCCCAAAACGCCGCCCAGCAGCCGCAGCACGGCTTCGATCATCACCACTGCCGCCGCCTCCCCGCCCGGCAACACGTAGTCGCCGATCGAGACTTCCTCGACCCGCATCCGCCGGGCCGCATCCTCGACGACCCGCTGGTCGATGCCCTCGTACCGCCCGCACGCGAACACCAGGTGCTTCTCGGTCGTCCAGCGCTGGGCGGTCGCCTGCGTGAACAGCGAACCGGCCGGGGTCGGGACAACCAAAACCGATTCGGTGGAACACGTTTCATCCAGCGCTTCACCCCATACCGATGCCTTCATCACCATCCCGGGCCCGCCACCGTAGGGTGCGTCGTCCACCGAGTGGTGCACGTCGTAGGTCCAGCGCCGAAGGTCGTGCACGTGCAAATCGACCAGGCCCGACGCAATCGCCTTGCCCGGCAACGATTGTCGCAGGGGATCCAGGTAGGCCGGGAAAATCGTTATCACGTCAATTCGCACGACTACCCCAGATCCAGCAGTCCCTCGGGGGGATCGATCTCGACGATACCGTCGTCCAGCGACACCGACGTCACGATCGCGCTGACGAAGGGCACCAACACTTCTGCGCCGCCGGCGTCGTCGATGGCACGCCGCACCGCCAGCAGCTCACCGGCCGCGGTGTGCAGCACCTCGGCGACGACGCCGACGTCTTGCCCCGTCGTCGTCCGGACATGAAGGCCTTCGAGCTGGTGGTCGTAGTAGGTGTCCGGCTCGTCGATCGGCGGCAGCTGATCGGAGTACACGACGAACAAACTGCCCCGCAACGCGTCGGCGGTGTCGCGGTCGTCCACCCCGGCCAAGCGCACCAGCAGCCGCCCACCGTGCTCGCGCGCCTGGTCGACGACAAAGCTGCGTTCCCCACCGCCGCGAGAAATCTTGGCGTGCAACGTATTACCGGGGGCGAACCGGGCGGCGGGATCGTCGGTGCGGATCTCCACCACCACCTCGCCGCTGGTGCCGTGCGCCTTGACCACGCGCCCGACCGTTAACTCCAAGGGAGTTCCATGAGCAGCGCTGGCCTACTGGTCGGTGTCCACCACGTCGACGCGGATACCGCGGCCACCGATCCCGGCGACCAGCGTGCGCAACGCGGTCGCGGTGCGCCCGCCGCGACCGATCACCTTGCCCAGATCGTCGGGATGGACGTGCACCTCCACAGTGCGCCCACGCCGACTGGTCACCATGTCCACCCGGACATCGTCGGGATTGTCGACGATCCCGCGGACCAGATGCTCGACAGCGTCAACGACGACCGTGCTCACGTCGGTCAGCCTTCCGCAGACGGCTGGGTCGGCTGGGTCGGCTCGGACTCCTCGCCGCCCTCGGCCGGTGCGTCGGCCGGCGCGGCGTCGGGCGCCTTCTCGTCAGCGGCTTCGGTAGCGGGTTCGGGGGCCGCCTCCGCGCTAGCTTCGGTAGCGGGTTCGGGGGCCGCCTCCGCGCTAGCTTCGGGTGCCGCCTTGGCGGCCTTCTTGGCCGGGGCCTTCTTCTTCGGCTTGGCGGCCTCGGTGGTGGGCGCGCCGTCAGCCTCGGCCAGCGCGGCGTTGAACAGCTCCAGCTTGGTGGGCTTGGCCGGGGCGGCCTTCAGGTGGCCCTCGGCGCCGGGCATCCCCTTGAACTTCTGCCAGTCACCGGTGATCTTCAGCAGCTTGAGGACGGGCTCGGTCGGCTGGGCGCCCACCGACAGCCAGTACTGGGCACGCTCGGAGTTGATCTCGATGAGGCTCGGGTCTTCCTTCGGGTGATACCGGCCGATGACCTCGATCGAGCGGCCGTCGCGGCGGGTCCGGGCGTCGGAGACGGCGATGCGGTACTGGGGATTGCGGATTTTGCCAAGCCGAGTGAGCTTGATCTTCACAGCCATGGTTAAGCGACTTCTCCTGATACGTGTCACGCTGCAATTCAGCGACCCGGGCGGGATGCCGGGGTCCGGTTTTGCCTCGCGTGTATGACCGGCCGAACGGCTCCCCGAAAAAGGCGGGTCGCGCGGCGGACAGCCGCCTATTGTGCCAGACCAGGCGTCACCGGCGGAAATTCGGCCGGCGGCCCTCACATCACCTTCTGGAAGACTTTCGTCTCGACCCGGCGGGTCATCCGCCAACCGTCGGGGGTGCGGACGAACTCGTCGTCGTACCAGAGCCCGCAGAAAAGCGCCTGGTCCTTCTCGCCGGGAAGCACCATCGGGTTGAAGCAGATCACGCGCGACGACGCGCTATCCCCATCGATGCGCACGGAGAAGTTGCCGAGCATGTGCGCATACACCGGGAAGGTCGGCAGCACCTGCGCCAGCCACGCCTTCACCTCGGGATAACGGCCATCGATGCCTCCCAGAGCCCGATAGTCGATGTAGGCGTCCGGCGTGAACACCTTGTCCAGATCGTCGAATCGGCGGTTGTCGATGGCGGTGGAATAGTCCACCAGCAGCTGCTGGATCTCTAGGCGGTCGGAAATTTCGGCCAGGCTCAACATGCATCGATTCAACACCGCGACGGCTCCGAGGTTGGGATCGGTAGCGATGCGGGCGGTGTCGACTTGCGACAGGACCGCCAGCAACGAAGGAGCCGCACATGGGCCAAAACCGACGTTTTTCCCGTTTTCCCAGGACACGCACGGCGGCCGGGGAGAATAATCCCAGGTTTATGAAAGCAGCAATCGCGGGATTAGCAACGACGCTGTTGATGTTCGGCGGCTCGGGACTCGCCGCACCTTCCGCCCGGGCCGCCCCGTGCCCGGCCGGGAAGTCCTGCCAACACTGGTGCCCGGGTGACGTCCTTCCGGCGGGTCGGCCCGTCCCATGGGACGGCAACGTCTGCCACGACTACTACTGGGACTACTACGGCGTCCACGACATCGGCACCGGCGCCTTCTACTCGTGGAGGGACATGCCCTGGGGTTAATGACGCCCCCGCTGGCCCGGGCGTCGAAATAGCCGAAATAGCCCCCGCCCAAGCCCGGAAGTTAAACTTTGCGGCCATGCGAAAGCTCATGGCCGCGGCCGCCGCTCTGCTGGCGGCCGTCGCGTGCATTGCCACCGTCGGCGTGACCACCGCCCCCACTTCCGGGGCCGACAGTACGCAGCCGATCGGCTCGGTGCCCATCCCCGACGGCCCGGCCCAGACCTGGATCGTGGCCGACCTCGACAGCGGTCAGGTGCTGGCCGGCCGCGACCAGAACGTGGCCCACCCGCCCGCAAGCACCATCAAGGTGCTGTTGGCGCTGGTGGCCCTGGACCAGCTGAGCCTGGACTCCACCGTCGTCGCCGACGTCGCCGACACCCAGGTCGAGTGCAACTGCGTCGGCATCAAACCCGGCCGCGTGTACACCGCGCGCCAATTGCTGGACGCGCTGTTGTTGGTCTCCGGCAACGATGCGGCCAACACCCTGGCCCACATGCTGGGCGGCGCCGACGCCGCCGTCGCCAAGATGAACGCCAAAGCCGCGTCCCTGGGCGCGACGAGCACCCACGCGGCGACCCCGTCCGGCCTGGACGGGCCCGGCGGCTCCGGCGAGTCGACGGCGCACGACCTGGCCGTCATCTTCCGCGCCGCGATGGCCAATCCGGTGTTCGCACAGATCACCGTCGAGCCGTCGGCGATGTTCCCCGGCGACAACGGCGAACAACCGATCGAGAACCAGGACGAACTGTTGCAGCGCTATCCCGGCGCCATCGGCGGCAAGACGGGCTTCACCAACGCCGCCCGCAAGACCTTCGTCGGCGCGGCCGCCCGCGGTGGCCGCCGGCTGGTGATCGCGATGATGTACGGACTGGTGAAAGCGGGCGGACCGTCGTATTGGGACCAGGCCGGCAGCCTGTTCGACTGGGGCTTCGCGCTCAACCCCGAGACCGGCATCGGAGCGCTGTAACCGCTCGTCAGGACGCGGCGTTCGGCAGTGCGGCCGTCAGCAGCGCCGTCAGCACCGGAATCCGCTGCTTTGCGATCTCGGGCTGCGGCAGCACCCCCTCCACCACCGCGGCCCCGTCGAACACGTTCCTCAGCAGCGTCACGACGACGGGGAGCGTCTCCGCCGGAAAGCCGTCGGCCCCGGGCAGTGCCCGCGCGGCGTCGTGGATCTTCGCGGCGTACTGCCGGAGCTCGTGTTGCAAGGTGTCCCTGAGCTTCTCGTCGGTGCGCGCGGCGATCACCAGTTCGTAAAACACGGCGTTGGTCGGGCCGCTGGTGATGTCGCGCAGTATCGCCAGCGCCGGTTCGAGCGCCGGCTGGTCGGCCGGGATTTCGGCGACCCGCTTGGTGAACGACTCGAGCTGGCGACGCAACACCTCGGACGCGGTGGCCGCCATGAAGTCGCCCATCGTTTCGAAGTGGCGGAACAGGGCGCCGACGGACACCCCCGCCCGCTTCGTGATCACGGCGGCGGATGCCCTGGCGTAGCCGACCTCGATGATGGTCGCGATGCAGGCCTCGAGCAGCCGTCCCACCGTCGCCTCCCGGCGCTGCTGCTGGGTTCTGGCCATGTCAGGCTCCGACTTTTAGGGCGCTCGGTGCCGCGTGCCGCTCACCCGCGCGCAGGTAGCGGCCCGACTTCACGGTCTGGCCGTAGCCATCGCGGAATTGGCCTCCGAACTGGCCTCCGCGGAAGACGACGACGCCGCCCACACCGGTCGCGACGACGGCGTCGTCGTTGCGATTGACCATGCGCCGCAAGCCGCCGTAGAACGGCACGGCTTCCTCGTGATAGCCGTCCACCGACTCGTTGAGGCCGGCCGGGTCGATCACCACGAAGTCCGCGCGGTCACCCTCGCGCAGCGTGCCGGCGTCGATGCCGAACCACTCCGCCACTTCACCGGTCAGGCGGTGCACCGCTCGTTCGATGGACAAAAACGGCGTGCCGGCCCGGTGGGCGTCCCGGGTCCGCTTGAGCATCCGCAACGGGAAGTTGTAGAAGGCCATGTTGCGCAGGTGCGCGCCGGCGTCCGAGAAGCCCATGTGGATGCTGGGCTCGGCGGCGAGTTTGTTCAGCTGCTTGGGTCGGTGGTTGGCCACGGTGGTGGTCCACCGCACGTTGCGCTCACCGTTTTCGACGAGCACATCGAGGAACGCGTCGAGCGGGTGGAGCCCGCGCTCGTCGGCGATCGCGCCAAAGCTCTTGCCGATCAATGACTCGTCCGGGCATCCGACGATGACCGCGTCGTGGAAGTCGCGGTGCCACAACGACGGTCCGAGCTTGATGCGGTCGAACTCGCGCCGGAACCGCCGGCGGTAGGACTCGTCGGCGAGCAGCTCGTTGCGCTCGAACTGTTCGCGCAGGTGCAGGGCCGCCGTTCCGGCGCCGAACTCTTCGAAGACCGGCAGGTCGATTCCGTCGGAGTACAGCTCGAACGGGACCGGCAGGTGCTGGAACCGCACGCTGGAGCCCAGGATCTTGTTCAGCACGCGGGTGCCGAGCCCGAAGGTGTGCACGGCGAACGGCATCGACTTGGCGTCGGCGGACACCAGCAGACTCATCCGAATGGCGTTGCGGCGGCCCAACATCCGGCTGCTGGCCAGGAAGAACAATATGCCGGACTTCGGGTCGTCGACGTCGGGTGCGCTCTGCAGAATCCGGCCGCGCTTGCGCAACACCTTGATCAGCTTGCGCCGTTCCCGCCACGTCGCGAAGGTGGACGGCAGCGCACGCGACCTGAAGCGATCGCCGTCGAGTTTGTCGATGGCCGCGTCCATGCCGGACATGCCGAGCATCCCGGCCTCGAGGGCCTCGTCCAGCAGCGCCGCCATTTTGTCCAGCTCGGCATCGGTGGGCCGGACGGTGGCGTCGGTGGCGCGATCGAGCCCCAGCACCGCGGTACGCAGGTCCGAATGACCAAGCAGGGAGCCGACATTCGGCCCGAGCGGCAGGGCGTCGAGTGCCCGGATGTAGTCGGCGGCCGTCGACCACGTTTTGTTGGAATCCAAAGCGCCGTGGACGTATTCGCGCGGCACCGCCTCGACCCGGCTGAACAGGTCGGCGGCGTCCTCGGAATCGGCGTAGACCGTCGACAGCGAGCAGTTGCCCAGCAGCACCGTCGTGACGCCGTGGCGCACCGACTCCCGCAGCCCGGGGTCCAGCAGCACCTCGGCGTCGTAGTGGGTGTGCACGTCGATGAAGCCGGGCACGACCCACTTGCCGGCCGCGTCGATCACCTCGGGGCAACCGGTCTCGTCCAGCGGCCCGTCTGAGGGTCCTGCCACCGCGGCCACCACGCCATCGCGGATGCCGATCGTACGGGTTAGCGGCGCGCTGCCAGTGCCGTCAAACCACAATCCGTCGCGGATGATCACGTCGTAGGTCACGGTTTTCCTCCAGGTCGTCGTGGTGCCACGAACCGTAACATAGATAGCAAGTGCTCGCAATCTTTTGGCGAAGACGCGGCGATACACCTATAACTGCTGGTCAATTGGGGGATCAGCGATGGGGCGCGGACGGGACGGCGGTCGGCGCTGCCGGGCTATCGGAGACCGCAGGGACCACAGCCGGGTCGGGCACCGTCACGTCCGGCGGCACCTCGCCACTGCGGGTGAGCATCGCGGGCGCCCGGACCACCGCCCCGAGCTGGTCGCATTCGTTGCTTTGCACGCTGATCGTCATTTCGCCCACGAACTCGCCCTGCGGACTCGGTCGCAAGGACAGCACCTGCGTCGTCGCGTGCATCGCTTCGGCCCCGCTTGACCCGATGCACGGGAATGTCGACTTTTCCGGCCGGGACAGCCAACGGCCATCGCGGAAGTCCAAGACGACCGGCGCGCCACCGGGTGACTTCGCCTGTGTGTGGTCATTGTCGTCCAGCAGCGTGCCGACGGCCGTGCACGAGGTGGGCGCGCAGGACGAGCGGAAGGCCCACCAGGTGTTCACGTCGGGAGGTTGGGGGTCGGGCGTGTAGTTGAACGTCTGGCGGGTGCGTTGCACCTCGAGGCGGTAAGTGCCGTCCAGTGGGATCGGCGCGGCGACCGGGGTGCTCGCGGTCGGGGCGCCGGGAGCGGCCGATGCGCTCGTCGTCGGGCGGGCGGCCTGGGCGGCGGTGGTGTCGGTCTTGCGGCCGATCACGAAGCCGACGGCGAGCAGCCCGACGACGAGCGCCACCGCCGCGGCGCCCACGACGACCTTGCGCGGCCGGCGCCTCCTTGGCGCGGGCTCCCGAGCGTCCGCCGCGGGCGGCGGGGAAAAGTCGTCCAGGCGACGGGCCAACGGCGCTGCCGCCGATCGCAGGGCCGTGCCGTGCGCTTCCGGTTTGGTTTCGGGCCAGGCATACGCGGGATACTCGGCCACCAGGAAAGCTTCAGGACTGCGATCACCGTCAGAGAGGCCCGCCCGTTCGCTTGCCGCCTCGGCGAAGTCGCGGCAGGTACCGAACCGATCGGCGGCACTTCTGGCAAGCGCCCGGGAGAACACGGCATCGAGGCGCGCCAGTTCCGGACGCTGGTCGCTGAGTCGGGGCGACGCGGCGTTGAGTGCCGGCGGCGCACCGGTCAGCATATGAAAGGCGGTGGCCGCCAACGCGTACTGGTCGGACCGCCCGTCGATGTCGGCCGGCTGTTCGGGCGCGGCGTAGCCGATCGTCCCGGGCTGCCCGGCTATCCCGAAATCGGTCAACAGAATCCGTTGTTCGCCCTCCCCGCGGCCTGGCAACAAGATGTTGGCGGGTTTGACATCGCGATGCAGCAGTCCGCGCTCGTGCGCGTAGTCAAGGGCGCCGGCGACGGCGGTCACGATGGCAAGCACCTCGCCCGCCGGTGAAACCGCCGGGAATCGATCGGTCATCAGCCGCGCGGCGTTGCTCCCCTCGACGTATTCCATCGCGATGTACAGCTGGCCTTCGAACTCGCCGCGGTCGCGCACCTCGACGATGTTCGGGTGATCAAGATGCGCCGCGATCGGGGTCTCCGACCGGAATCGCCGGCGGAATTCGCCGTCGGTCGACATCGCCGGGGACAGAACCTTCAATGCCTGCCAGCGCGACGATCGGGGGTCCTGGACAAGGTAGACCGCGCCAGTCTCTCCAGAACCCAGCCTCCGCGCGACCAGGTAACCGGCGAAGGTCGCGCCGCTGGCCAACGCCATCCCGCGATCCTATCCACCCTCGCGGCGGCGCGCGCGCTAGCCTTGCGGCCGAAAGGCTTTGCCGCGCAGTATCACCAAATCGGGCCGGTTCAGCACGGCGGGACCTCGTCGGGGATCCTCGGAGTAGCACAACAGGTCGGCCGGCGCCCCGTGATCGAGCCCGGGCCGGCCCAGCCAGCGACGGGCGTCCCAGCACGCCGCGCCCAACGCCTCGGTCGCGCTCATGCCGATGCCCCTGAGGGCCTCGACCTCGTCAGCGATCCGCCCGTGCGCGATCATGCTGCCGGCGTCGCTGCCGGCGTACACCGGGACGCCGGCCTCGCGCGCCGCGGCAACCCGCTCGGGGCAACGGGCGTGCAGGTCGCGCATGTGGGCGACGTAGGTCGGGTAGCGCGCCGCGGAGTCCGCGATGCCCGGGAAGTTCTCGAGGGTGTTGATCAGAGTGGGGACCAGCGCGGTTCCCTGCTCAAGCATCAGCGCGATGGTGTCGTCGGTGAGCCCGGTGCCGTGTTCGATGCAGTCGATGCCGGCGTTGATCAGGCCGGGCAGCGCGTCCTCGCTGAAGACGTGCGCGGTGACGCGCGCGCCGTGGGCGTGTGCCGTGGCGATGGCGGACTTGAGCACGTCATCGGACCACAGCGGGGCGAGGTCGCCGACGCTTCGGTCGATCCAGTCGCCGACCAGCTTGATCCAGCCGTCGCCGCGCCTCGCCTCCCGGGCCACCGCGTCGGGCAGCTGCGATTCGTCCTCGAGCTCGACCGCCAGGCCCCGGCCGTAACGCTTGGGTCGGGCCAGATGCTTTCCGGCCCGGATAATGCGGGGCAGGTCGTCGTGGTCGTCGAGGCTGCGGGTGTCGGTCGGTGCGCCGCAGTCACGCAACAGCAGCGCGCCGACGTCGCGTTCGGTCTCGGCCTGGCCGATCGCCTCCTCGAGCGGGATCTCGCCGTCGTCGCCGAGCCCGACGTGGCAGTGCGCGTCGACCAGTCCGGGCAGGATCCAGCCGCCCCCAGAACCACCGAAAACGGTGTCGGCCCCGGCAACCGGTTCGGTGCTGATGCGGCCGTCGACGATCCACAGCTGGATCTCGGTCTCGTCGGGCAGCCCCAGACCCCGCACGTGCATGCGCACCGCGCGGCTACTTCTTGCCCGGGAACTTCAGCTTGGACAGGTCGAAGTCGGCCAACCCCGGTGGCAGTTCGTTGAGGCCCTCGGGCATCTGCGACAGGTCGGGGAATCCGGCCGGCATCCCGGGCATGGCGGCGCCGAGCGGGTTTCTGACCCTGGGCGGCGTCGGGCCGCGTCCGCTCTTCTTGCCCTTCTTGCCCTTCGCGCCTTTGCCCTTCCGGGTCGCGGACTTGCGGCCTATGCCGGGGATGCCCATGCCGCCGAGCATCGACGACATCATCTTGCGGGCCTCGAAGAACCGGTCCACCAGCTGGTTGACCTCGGACACCGTCACACCCGAGCCGTTGGCGATCCGCAGCCGCCGCGACGCGTTGATGACCTTGGGGTCGGCGCGCTCTTGCGGCGTCATCCCGCGGATGATGGCCTGCAGCCGGTCGAGTTGCTTGTCGTCGACCTCGGCCAGCGCGTCCTTCATCTGACCGGCGCCGGGCAGCATGCCCAAGAGGTTGCCGATCGGACCCATCTTGCGGATGGCCAGCATCTGCTCGAGGAAATCCTCTAGCGTCAGCTCGCCGGTGCCGATCTTGGCGGCGACCTCCTCGGCACGCTGCGCGTCGAAGACCTGCTCGGCCTGTTCGATCAGGGTCAGCACGTCGCCCATGCCCAGAATCCGGCCGGCCATCCGGTCCGGGTGGAAGACGTCGAAGTCCTCCAGCTTCTCGCCGCTGGAGGCGAAAAGGATCGGCACACCGGTCACCTCGCGGACCGACAGCGCGGCGCCGCCGCGGGCGTCACCGTCGAGCTTGGTCAGCACCACACCGGTGAAGCCGACACCCTCGCCGAAAGCCTCGGCGGTGGTGACGGCGTCCTGGCCGATCATCGCGTCCAGGACGAATAGGACCTCGTCGGGATTGACGGCGTCCCGGATGGCCGCGGCCTGCGCCATCAGCTCTTCATCGATGCCCAGCCGCCCGGCCGTGTCGACGATGACGACGTCGAAGTGTTTGGCGCGGGCCTCGGCCAGCCCCGCCGCCGCGACGGCGACCGGGTCACCGGGTCCGGACTCGGGCCCAGATGTTGGGGCGCCGGGATGCGGGGCGAACACCGGAACCCCGGCGCGCTCGCCGACGATTTGCAGCTGGTTCACCGCGGCGGGCCGCTGCAGGTCGCAGGCCACCAGGAGCGGCGTGTGTCCCTGGCCGCGAAGCCATGCGGCCAGCTTGCCGGCCAGCGTGGTCTTACCGGAACCCTGCAAGCCGGCGAGCATGACGACGGTCGGCGGCGTTTTCGCGAACGCCAGCTGGCGGGTCTCACCGCCCAGGATGCCGATCAGTTCCTCGTTGACGATCTTGACGACCTGTTGCGCCGGGTTGAGGGCACCCGAGACCTCGGCGCCCTTGGCGCGGTCCTTGATCCGGCCCACGAACGCCCGCACGACGGGCAGCGAAACATCCGCTTCCAGCAGCGCCAGCCGAATTTCGCGGGTCGTGGCCTCGATATCGGCGTCGGTCAGTCGACCCTTGCCGCGCAGCCCCTGTAGGGCACCGGTCAATCGGTCGGACAGCGATTCAAACACCCCGCCAGCCTAGTGGTGATCGCCGGCCCCGCGCCGCGGGGCGCAGCGGATCACCACCATCGGGCCCAGTGGTGCGGCCGCGGACGCGGCAGCTGAGCCCGAGCCGGGCGCAGGCCTCGCGACACATAAACCACGCACACGACGCGCCGACGAGCATCGCCATGGCTTATATTTCGGCGAATCGGCGCGGCTAAGGGGTCAGGCTCATGCTCGAGGTGATCGACAAGGGGTCCTGCACCGACGCGCATCCGGTGCCGCTGCTGTTCGTTCACGGCGGCTGGCATGGCGCGTGGTGCTGGGACGAGCACTTCCTGGACTACTTCGCGGACGCGGGCTATCGCGCGGTCGCACTGAGCCTGCGCGGGCACTGCGCCAGCCCCGCAACCAAGCCCCTGCGCTCGTGCTCCATCGCCGACTACATCGACGACATCCGCGCCACGGCCGACAACCTGGGTGGGCGGCCGGTGCTCATCGGCCATTCCCTGGGCGGCTTCGTGGTCCAGCGGTACCTGGAGAGCCGCGATGCCCCTGCCGCGGTGCTGGTGGGGGCCGTGCCGCCGCGGGGCGTGCTCGGACTGGCGCTGCGCGTCTGGCGCCGCCACCCCTGGATCTCGATCCGCGCGTTCGCCGGCGGCACGTTGCTCGAGTTCATCAACACCGCCGCGCTTACCCGCGACTACCTGTTCAGCCCACACACACCCGAGACCATCGTCGAATCCTGCATGGAACGCGCCGGAGCCGAGAGCATCCGCGCCTCCGCTATCGATCCGATGTTTCGCCGCGTACGAACCAAACGGGTAACCACGCCGATGCTGGTGCTCGGCGCCGAGCACGACGGCTTCGTCAGTGTCGGCGACGTGCGCGCCACGGCGCGGGCTTACCGGACCGAACCAGAATTCTTTTCCGGCATGGGGCACAACATGATGCTCGAACCCGGATGGGCTGACGTCGCCGAACGAATCCACGCGTGGCTTGAAACCCGCGACCTGGCGGGCCAGACAGTCTAACCGGACACGAGTCGCTGCTGCGCCGAAAAGCGTTGGCATGCTACATTTCACAGCCGCCGCCGAACCGAGCCGGCCGCGTCGAGGACGCAACTTTGGGGGGAGCTGTTTCGATGCAACCGGTCAGCACGACGGGATCGCGCGTCGAGCGCGGCCATGATGGCGGCTTGCCGTTGCGCGGCTGGCAGCGCAGGGCGCTGGTGCGCTACCTTGCCGCCCAGCCGCGCGATTTCCTGGCGGTCGCCACCCCCGGCTCGGGAAAAACGACGTTTGCGCTTCGGGTGGCTGCCGAACTACTCAGCCATCGCGCCGTCGAGCAGATCACCGTCGTGGTGCCCACCGAGCACCTCAAGGTTCAGTGGGCGCTGGCCGCGCAAGTGCACGGCGTTGCCTTGGACCCCAGATTCTCCAACACCAGCCCCCAGACCTCACCGGAGTACCACGGCGTGATGGTGACCTACGCTCAGGTCGCCGCGCATCCGACGCTGCACCGGGTGCGCACCGAGCAGCGCAAGACCCTGGTCATCTTCGACGAGATACATCACGGCGGTGACGCCAAGACGTGGGGCGAGGCGATCCGCGAGGCATTCAGCGACGCCACGCGCCGACTTGCCTTGACGGGCACGCCCTTTCGCAGCGACGACAGCCCGATCCCCTTCGTCACCTACACATCCGGCGCCGACGGGGTGCTGCGGTCGGAGGCCGACCACACCTACGGCTACGCCGAGGCTCTCGCCGACGGTGTGGTCCGGCCGGTGGTGTTCCTCGCTTACTCCGGGCAGGCGCGCTGGCGGGACAGCGCCGGCGAGGAGCACGCCGCACGGTTGGGCGAGCCGCTGTCCGCCGAGCAGACCGCACGGGCGTGGCGGACGGCGCTCGACCCCGCCGGCGAATGGATGCCCGCGGTGATCGCCGCCGCCGACGAGCGGCTGCGCCAGAAGCGCGCCCACGTGCCCGACGCCGGCGGCATGATCGTCGCGTCCGACCGCACCGCGGCCCGCGCTTACGCCGCCCTGCTGACGAAGCTGACCTCGGAGGCGCCCGCGGTCGTGCTGTCCGACGACCCCGGATCGTCGGCCCGCATCACCGAATTCGCCGAGGGCACCACCCGGTGGCTGGTCGCGGTGCGTATGGTCTCCGAGGGCGTCGACGTGCCCCGGCTGTCGGTCGGCATCTACGCCACCAGCGCCTCGACGCCGCTGTTCTTCGCGCAGGCCATCGGCCGGTTTGTGCGGTCGCGCCGGCCGGGAGAAACCGCGAGCATCTTCGTGCCGTCGGTGCCCAACCTGCTGCAGCTCGCCAGCGAGCTGGAGGCCCAGCGCAACCACGTGCTCGGCCAGCCGCACCGGGAGGGCTCTCACAATAGTGATCCCCTCGACGGCGATCCCGCCGTCAGGACGCAAACCGAAAAGAGCGAAACGGACGCGGGTTTCACCTCCTTGGGCGCCGACGCCGAGCTGGACCAGGTCATCTTCGATGGATCCTCGTTCGGCACCGCGGCCCCGGCCGGCAGCGACGAGGAGGCCGATTACCTCGGCATCCCCGGGTTGCTCGACGCCGACCAGATGCGCGCCCTGCTGCACCGGCGCCAAGACGAGCAACTCAAGAGGCGGGTCGCCGCCGAGGATGCGCCGCCGGCGTCGTTTTCCATGCATGGCCAGCTCCGCGATTTGCGCCGTGAGCTCAACGCCCTCGTCTCGGCGACCCACCACCGCACCGGCAAACCCCACGGATGGATCCACACCGAACTCCGCCGTCGCTGCGGGGGCCCACCGATCGCCGCGGCGACCCGCGAGCAGATCCAGGCCCGCATCGAAGCCTTGAGGAAGCTCAACTCGGAGCAGTCGTGACCGCTGCCCCGTAGCGGTCCAAGCATTCGCCACCGCAGCAACTTGTCCGCGACTCGACGATTCTCCAACCACCCCTGACAAGCACGCCATCTGTCATTGATAGGTGTCAGTTATCGCGTGTTCAGCAATAGGTCTTGGACACGATCGTCGGCGTGACGGAGCGTGGAGGCAGAGAGCACAACCACCAACCGTGCTGGGAGATAAAGCATTATGACGGCCATACACTCACCCGACTCCATCGTCAATGGTGCCGGCACTCGACGCGAGTTGACCGATGGTCATCACCTGATCGTCGACGCGTTGAAACTCAATGACGTTCGCACCATCTACGGATTGGTCGGCATCCCAATCACCGACGTCGCTCGGATCGCACAGGCATCGGGCGTCCGCTACATCGGATTTCGTCACGAAAGCGATGCGATTCACGCGGCCGCGGCAGCCGGCTTTCTCACCAAGAAGCCGGGAGTCTGTTTGACCGTGTCGGGCCCGGGATTCCTCAACGGCCTGGTCGCGCTGGCGAACGCCACCACGAATTGCTTCCCGGTGGTACAGATTTCGGGATCGAGTGAACGCCACATCGTCGACCTCAAACGCGGTGACTACGAGGAGCTCGACCAGATGGCGGCGGCGGAACGTTTCGCAAAGGCCGCATATCGGGTGGACCGCGCCGAAGACATCGGCCGCGGCATCGCCCGGGCGATCCGCACTGCGGTGTCTGGGCGGCCCGGCGGCGTCTACCTGGACATCCCGGCCGCCGTCCTCGGCGAGGTCATCGACGCCGACAAAGGCGCGAAGTCGCTGTGGCGATTGGTCGACCCGGCGCCGCGGCAACTGCCCGCCCCGGAAGCGGTGGACCGCGCCATCACGCTGCTGGCAGGCGCCCAGCGGCCGCTGGTGGTGTTGGGCAAGGGAGCCGCATATGCCCAGGCGGACAGCCAAATTCAGACATTCGTCGAAAGCACCGGGCTGCCGTTTCTGCCGATGTCGATGGCCAAAGGCTTACTGCCGGACGGCCATCCGCAGTCCGTGGCCGCAGCCCGTTCGCTGGCGCTGCGCGAAGCCGATGTCGTCATGCTTGTCGGGGCCCGGCTGAATTGGCTGCTCGGCCACGGCGAAGCGCCCCAGTGGAACCTCGACGCGAAGTTCATCCAGGTGGACATCGAGGCGACCGAATTCGACAGCAACCAGCCCGTTGCCGCCCCGATAGTCGGAGACATCGGCTCGGTCATGGACGCACTGATCAAGCAGAGCGGCGGCCAAATCGTGGCCCCGGCGCCATGGCGCGACAAGCTCAGCGCCCACTCGGCGCAGAACGCGGCCAAGATGTCGCAGCGGCTGTCGGCCGATCCGCATCCGATGCAGTTCTACGGCGCACTCCGCGCAATACGCGATGTGCTTCGGGAATACCCGCAGGCCTACCTCGTCAATGAAGGGGCCAACACGCTCGACTTCGCACGCAACGTGATCGACATGCGGGTGCCCCGCCATCGGCTCGACAGCGGCACTTGGGGAATCATGGGCATCGGCATGGGCTACGCGATCGGCGCGGCCGTCGAGACCGGCGCTCCGGTCGTCGCCATCGAAGGCGACAGCGCGTTCGGGTTTTCCGGCATGGAGCTCGAGACGATCTGTCGCTACCACCTGCCGATCGTCGTCGTCGTCTTCAACAATGGCGGCGTCTACAAGGGCGACGACGTCAACACCGCTTCCGCGGATCCGTCGCCCACGACGCTGATGCTCAACGCCCACCACGACCGACTGATCGAGGCATTCGGCGGCACGGGTTATCAGGCCACGACGCCGGCCGAACTCACCGCCGCCCTCGCCGACGCGCTGGCCAAAGGTGTACCGGCGCTTATCGACTGCGTTATCGACCCGACGGCGGGCACCGAAAGCGGCCACCTGACCAACCTCAACCCCAAAGGCCTCGGGCACGCTTGACAACCGCCCGTGCCCGGACATCAAAACTATTCCACGAGAAAGGAAATCCATCATGAACCAACTACCACTGAACGGAATCAAGGTGATCGACTTCACCGGGGTCCAGGCGGGCCCGGCCTGCACACAGATGATGGCCTGGTTCGGCGCCGATGTGCTCAAGGTCGAGCGCATTACCGGCGGCGACGTCACCCGCCACCAGTTGCGCGACATCCCCGACGTCGACGCCCTGTATTTCACCATGCTCAACAGCAACAAGCGCTCGCTGGCGATCAACACCAAGACCCCCGAGGGCAAAGCGGTCATGGAGAAGCTGATCCGCGACGCCGACGTTCTCGTCGAGAATTTCGCGCCCGGTGCGATGGATCGCATGGGCCTGAGCTGGGAGCACCTCCACGAACTCAACCCGCGGCTGATCTTCGGCTCCGTCAAGGGGTTCAACGAGGACTCGCCATGGGCCGATCTCAAAGTCTACGAAAACGTGGCCCAGTGCGCCGGCGGGGCGTCATCGACCACCGGCTTCTGGGATGGTCCGCCGACCGTCAGCGCCGCTGCCCTCGGCGACAGCAACACCGGCATGCACCTGCTGATCGGCATTCTCACCGCGCTGATGGCCCGCGAGAAGACCGGTGTGGGTCAGAAGGTTTCGGTGTCGATGCAAGACGCCGTGCTCAACCTGTGCCGGGTGAAGCTGCGCGATCAAGAGCGCCTCGAGCGCGTCGGCTACCTGGAGGAGTACCCGCAGTACCCGAACGGCACGTTCGGCGACACGGTGCCTCGCGGCGGCAACGCCGGCGGCGGCGGTCAGCCCGGCTGGGTGCTCAAGTGCAAGGGGTGGGAGACCGACCCCAACGCCTACATCTACTTCACGATCCAGGAACAGAACTGGGAGCGCACGTGCGAGGCGATCGAGCGGCCGGAATGGGTCGATGACCCGGCCTACAGCACCGCCGAGGCGCGCCAGCCGCACATCTTCGAGATCTTCGGTGAGATCGAGAGGTGGCTAGCCGACAAGACCAAGTACGAAGCGGTCGACATCCTGCGCAAGTACGAGGTGCCCTGCGCGCCAGTGCTTTCCATGAAGGAGATCGCCTACGACCCGGCGCTGCGCGCCAGCGGAAGCGTCGTGGAGGTGCAGCACAAGGAGCGAGGCACCTACCTGACCGTCGGCAGCCCGATTAAGTTCTCCGAGTTCACCCCCGAGATCACTGCATCGCCGCTGCTCGGCGAACACACCGACGACGTGCTGTACGAACTGGGCTACGACGCGGACACCGTAGCCGCACTACACGCCAAGAGCGTCGTCTGACCGGGGGGCGCCGATAGACAGCCGCTGCCGGGCCCCGTTTCGGCGGCGGCTGTCACGAGAAAGGATGGATAGTGGCCACCGACAAGACCATCGATAAGACCGCCGCGCCAACGATAGTGACCCGGCGTGACAAGGAGTTCACGATCACCGTCCACGGGCAGACCGCTGGAATTGCGGCGTTCGAAGATCGCGGCAATCGGCGGGTATTCGTGCACACAGAGGTGGACGAGGCGTTCCAAGGACGCGGTCTCGCAACCATTCTCGTCGACGAAGCCATCAAGTCCACGAAGGCCGACGGGCTGCGCGTCGTCGCCGTCTGCCCGATGGTCGCCGCATTCCTTGGTAAGCACAAAGAGTTCGCCGCCACCGTGGATCCTGTCACCAGCGAAACCGAAATCGTCTCCCCGCCCGACGTTCGGCGGGTGTACCTGGCCCGCCACGGCCGTACCGCGCTCAATGCCGACGATCGGCTGCGTGGGCGCAGCGATCCCCCACTGGACCGGGTCGGGATCGCGGAGGCCGCCAGACTCGCCCAGACGTTGGCCGCGAAACATCCGGCCGTGGTGATCTCGAGTCCGCTGCAGCGGGCGGTTGCCACCGCGCGGGCGATCGGGGAGGCGGCACGGACGGTCGTGGTGATCGATGCGCGAGTGAATGACCGCGACTACGGGCCATGGAACGGAAAGCCTCGCACCGAGGTTGTGCGCCGCTTTGGCGGCATCGACGCAGCACCAGGGGTGGAGCCGCTCGCCGCGGTTGCGGCGCGTGCCCGTACCGCAATCGACCGGCTGGTCGACCAGTACGGGCGTGGCCCCCTCGTGCTGGTCTCCTACGACGCGGTCAACCGCGCACTGCTGGAACAGCTCGACCCGTCGCTGACCGACATTGGGCAACGCACCGCCTGCTGGAACCAACTCAGCCGCGTCGATGGCGCCTGGCGAGTCGAAGGCTACGACCTCAAAGCCGACCAGCCACATCCAACTCTGGCAAGCTAGGCCCGACCCGTCGGCTGTTCCCCGGCGCGCCCGTTATTCGCCGACGGGCGCGTCAAGCACCTCGACCGCGGGGCCGCCCAGCACGGCCAGGAGATGCTTCTCCACCGCTGCTTGCGCGCCTTCCACCGCGCCAGGCGTGGTGGCGCCCGAGTCGTCCGGGCCCTCGGCCGGCAGCTCGACACAGAACACATCGGCCGCCGTCGACCCGAAAGTGTTGACCTTTGCCCAGGCGATATCGGCTCCCGCATGCTCCAGCGCCCGGGCCACCAGCGCCAGCAAGCCCGGCCGGTCCATGGCGCGGACTTCGACGACGAGCTGGCCGGATGCGGCGGCATCGAGCCACAGGATGCGGGGTGGCGCGGTCGAGCGCGTGACGGGAACGCCGACCTGTACCTCGCCGGCCCGCGCCGCCGCCATGCTGACAGCGTCGCTGTCGCGCTTTTCCAGCGTGCCGAGGATGTCGACGTCGCCGTTGAGGGCACCCGTGAACTGCTGGCGCAGCAGACCAGCTTCGGGCGGCGAACCGAACAGCGGTGACGCCACGAACTCGGTGATCGCGACACCCGCTTGAGCGTTGGCTGACGCCGAGTGGATTCGCAGCGAATTCAGAGCGAGGACCGCGGCGGCTTTCGACACCACTCCCCGCTGGTCCGGCGCAACCATTACCACGTGCACGCGCGCGCTGTCACCCGGCGTGATCTCCACGTGGACGCCGTGGTCGGCGGCCAGCGAAAGATAGTCGGGCGTAGCCGGATCGGCCTGCGGCAGCGGCTCACCGGCCATCATCATCCGGCAGCGGCGCACCAGGTCCTCGATCAGGGACGCCTTCCAGTCGCTCCACACCCCGGGGCCGGTCGCCTTCGAGTCCGCCTCGGTCAGCGCGTGCAGCACCTCGAGCAGGAGCGGATCCCCGTCCAGGGCTTCCGAGACGCTCTTGATGGTCTCGGGGTCGTTCAGGTCGTTTCGGGTGGCCACCACGGGCAGCAGCAGGTGGTGGCGGACCAGCTTCGACAGGAACTCGGCGTCCTTTGGCGCGACCCCAAGCCTGGGGCCGATCTCGAGGGCCATCTCGGCCCCGAGCACGCTGTGATCAACACCCCTGCCCTTGCCGATATCGTGCAGCAGCGCGCCGAGCGCCAGCAGATCGGGCCGCGCCACACGGGTGGACAGCGGCGCGGCGTTAACGGTGGTCTCGACCACGTGACGGTCCACCGTCCACACGTGCGCGACGTCGCGGGGCGGAAGGTCGCGGATCGCGGCCCATTCCGGCATCAAGCGGCCCCACAGCCCGGTGCGGTCGAGCGCTTCGATCGTCGCCACGGCGGTGGGGCCCGCCGAGAGCACGACCAGAAAGTCGTCCAATGCCTCGCTGGGCCAGGGGGTCGGCATGTCGGGGGCGCTGGCGGCCAGGCGGCTCAGCGTGGCGGCCCCGATCGGCACCCCGGTGTCGGCCGACGCGGCGGCCACCCGCAGTACCAGCCCGGCGTCGGTTTCGGGTGACGCGTCGCGGGCGAGCACGATCTCTCCGGCATATTCGACGACGCCCTCGTCCAGTGGCCGCCGCTTGGGCCGCCGGACCAGGGCCGACACGCCACGGCGCGGCAGCGCGTTTTCAGCGGTCCGCAGCCCCGTTTCGGCGTGGTAGGCGATGGTGCGGCCGGCACCGGACAGCTTGCGGGCCAAGTCGAATCGGTCACCGATGTGCAGGGCGGCGCTGATCTCGTCTGCGTACTGGGCCAGCAGCTGATCACGTCCGCGCCCGGACACCCGGTGCAGCTCGGTGCGCACATCGAGCAGCGTCAGATAGGCATCGTCGAGTGAACCTCCCGGCGTTTCCGGGCGGGCCATGCCGTGGCGGTCGATGAGCTGGGCCACCCCGAGCGCGTCAAGCAATTGCACGTCGCGAAGGCCGCCGCGGCCCGATTTCAGGTCCGGCTCGGCTCGCTGCGCAATCCGGCCGCAACGCTGCCAGCGCGCATTCGTAATTTCGACGAGTTCGTCCATTCGGGAACGAATTGCGCTGCGCCACTGCTTTCTTGCGCCGGCGATCAATTCCTCGGACAGCTCCGCTGCGCCGGCGATGTGGCGAGCGTCCAACATGCCCAGGGCGGCGATCATGTCCTTGTTGGCGACGCCGAGCGCCCCGGAGACCGTTCGCACGCTGTGGTCGAGCCGAACGTTGGCGTCCCACAACGGATACCACAGCTTGTCGGCGACGCGCTGCAGCAGGTCGGCGGACTTGTTGTCGTGCAACAACATTAGGTCCAGATCGGAATACGGCAGCAACTCGTGGCGGCCCAGCCCGCCCACCCCGACGATGGCGAACCCACTGCTATCGGTGATCCCGATCTCGGCCGCCTTGGCAATCAGCCAGGACTCGTGCAGATCCTGCCACGCGTGCCGCAGCTCGGCCGCGTGCAGTCCACTGCCGTCCGAGAGCAACTTACGCCGCGCGGTGGCTAAATCGCTTGCCGTGCAGGCGTTTTCTGTTCCCGGTAGAGACGACCCGGACGGGTCGGGTGGGTCCTGTTTCATACCCTCCCGGCCCGTCCGGCCTGGATCAGCAATGTACGACTAAGGTCAGAGGGCATCGGTCCCGCGTTCACCGGTGCGCACCCGCACGATGGTTTCCACGGGGCTGACCCAGACCTTGCCGTCACCGATCTTGCCGGTGCGCGCCGTCCGGACGATGCTGTCCACGACCTTGTCGACGATCGAGTCGTCGACGACGACCTCGATCCGAACCTTGGGCACGAAGTCGACCGAGTATTCGGCACCCCGGTAGACCTCGGTGTGGCCCTTCTGCCGCCCGTAGCCCTGGATTTCGCTCACCGTCATACCCAGGACACCCGCCTCCTCGAGGCTGGTCTTGACGTCATCGAGGGTGAACGGCTTCACGATCGCGGTGATCAGCTTCATGACTGCCCTGCCTCCACTTTCTCCTCGGCCCAGTCCTCAGAACCGTTACGTTCATCCACGGCAACTCGCGTCGAAGGCACCGACCCCTGGCCGCCGATCACTCCGAAATCGTAACCGCTCTCGGCGTGCTCAGCCTCGTCGATACCCGTGGATTCTGCCTCGGGGTTGAGACGCAGCCCGATGGTGTACTTCAGAATCAACGCCAAGATGAGGGTGACGATGCCGGAGTAGAAGAGAACGGCGAACGCACCGACGGCCTGCCGTTCCAGCTGCGACCAGCCGCCGCCGTAGAACAACCCCTTTGACACCCCGGCCACGCCATTGATCGCCGGGCTCTCCGGCGCCGCGAGCAGGCCCACCAGCAGCGTGCCCGTTAGACCACCGATCATGTGCACCCCGACCACGTCGAGCGAGTCGTCGAAGCCGAGCCTGAATTTCAGCCCACATGCCAGCGCGCACACCACGCCGGCCACCGCGCCGACCGCCAAGGCGCCCAGCACGTTGACCGACGAGCAGGAGGGTGTGATGGCGACCAGTCCGGCGACGATGCCCGACGCCGCTCCCAGCGTCGTGGGCTTCCCGTCGCGGATGCGCTCGGTGAGCAGCCACGCGAGCATGGCGGTCGCCGTCGCGACCGTGGTGGTGATGAAGGTCGAACCGGCGGAGCCGTTCGAGCTGGTCGCCGACCCGGCGTTGAACCCGAACCAGCCGAACCACAGCAACCCGGCGCCGAGCATCACGAACGGCAGGTTGTGCGGGCGGAACAGCGTCGTCGGCCAGCCGTTGCGCTTGCCCAGGACGATCGCCAGCATCAGGCCGGCCACACCGGAGTTGATATGGACCGCTGTGCCGCCCGCGAAGTCGATGGCGTGCAGCTTGTTGTTGATCCAGCCACCGTGCTCGGACGCGAACCCGTCGGCCGCGAAGACCCAGTGTGCGACGGGGAAGTAGACCAACGTCGCCCACAGTCCGGCGAACACCAGCCAGGCGGTGAACTTCAACCGGTCTGCCACCGCGCCCGAGATCAGCGCGACGGTGATGATCGCGAACATCAGCTGGAAGGCCACAAAGACGGTGGCGGGCATGGTGCCGGCCAGCGGGATGTCGACTTGTGCGACGCCCTTGCTCGGATCGGCCTTAACGGCGTTGCCGCCGATGAGCTTCGCCAGGCCCCAGTAGTCGGACGGCTTGCCTACTATGCCCCATTTGTCGTCACCGAATGACATCGAGTAGCCGTAGAGCACCCACAGCACGGTCACCACGCCCATCGCGCTGATGCTCATCATGATCATGTTCAGCACGCTTCTGGTACGGACCATGCCGCCGTAGAAGAAGGCAAGACCCGGTGTCATCAACAACACCAGAGCGGAACTCGCCAGCATCCAGGCGGTATCGCCGGTATCGGGTTGGCCCAATTGCGGGAATGCCACTCGCTATCACCTCCGGTCACACAGGAAAGGCCGTCAGACGTGCGCCTGTGGCCTGCGAGAACCATGCGCAATCGTTGTTTCGGCAATGGGGCCGGTGTGTTTCCGCGGTATTAACGTCCCGCTCGCCGTGTAAGGCGATTCAGCCGAGCAGGGCGTCCACGAAGGCGGTGGGTTCAAAGGGCGCCAGATCGTCGGGACCTTCGCCGAGCCCGACCAGTTTCACCGGCACCCCGAGTTCTTGCTGGACGCGGAAAACGATGCCGCCCTTGGCCGTTCCGTCCAGCTTGGTCAGCACCGCGCCGGTGATGTCGACGACGTCGGCGAACACGCGGGCCTGGGCCAGCCCGTTCTGCCCGATGGTGGCGTCGAGCACCAGCAACACCTCGTCGACCGCGGCGCGCCGGGTTACCACGCGCTTGACTTTGTCGAGCTCGTCCATCAGCCCGACTTTGGTGTGCAGCCGCCCGGCGGTGTCGATGACGACGACGTCGGCGCCCGACGCGATGCCCTTGTCGACGGCGTCGTACGCCACCGAGGCCGGGTCGGCGCCTTCAGCCCCGCGCACCACCTCGGCACCCACCCGGGCGGCCCAGGTCTGCAACTGATCGGCCGCCGCGGCGCGGAAGGTGTCGGCCGCGCCGAGCACCACACGCCGCCCGTCGGCCACCAGCACCCGCGCCAGCTTGCCGACGGTGGTGGTTTTCCCGGTGCCGTTCACGCCGACGATCAGCAGCACGGAGGGATGGTCGGCGTGCGGCAGCGCGCGGATCGAACGGTCCATGTCGGGCCGCAGCTCGTTGATCAGGACGTCGCGCAGCACGGCCTTCGCGTCGGCCTCGGTGCGCACGTTGCCGCTGGCCAGCCTGCTGCGCAGCTGCGAGATCAGCGACTCGGTGACGACCGGGCCCAGGTCGGCGACCAGCAGGGTGTCCTCGACGTCCTGCCAGGATTCTTCGTCCAGGTCGCCGCCGCCGATCAGGCCCAGCATGCTGCGCCCGAGCGCATTCTGCGACCGGGCGAGCCGGCCGCGGAGTCGCTCCAGCCGGCCTTCCGGTGGGGCGATGGCCTCGATCTCGGCCGCCACCGGGGTCACAGAGGCCTCGGCGGCGGGCGGGGCCTCTGTCGCCGGCGGCGCGGCAGGTGGCGGTGGGGCATGCGGCGTTGGGGGCGGCGGCTTAAGCGTCTCGGGTTCCGGCAGCTGGACGTCGGAGATCGTGCGCCGGGGCGCGTCGCGGGGAACGGTCGCGTCGTCGCCTACCGCGGGCAGCCCGCTGGTGTCGAGCCGATCTTCGGTCGTCGGGGTGCGGCTGAACGTGATGCCGGACGACGCGGTGTAGCCACCGGAGCGATCGAGCGCGCCGGGTTCGGGGCGGGCCAAGCGGATCCGTCGCCGACGGTAAAGCACCAGGCCCAGGACCAGCGCGGCGATGACGACCAGGGCGGCGACGACCGCGATCGCGATCCAAAGACCTTGTGACACGCTGACATTCTTTCAAACGGCCCAGCGCCGGTTCGACCGGCCCTGGTCAACTCGAGACCAGCTGCTCCACCTGCTGCCCGCGCATCCGCTGCGAGATCACCGCCGTGATGCCGTCGCCCTGCATGGTCACGCCGTACAGCGCGTCGGCGACCTCCATCGTCGGCTTCTGGTGGGTGATGATGATGATCTGCGACTTGGCCCGCAACAGCTCGAACAGGCCGATCAGGCGGCGCAGGTTCGTGTCGTCGAGCGCGGCCTCCACCTCGTCCATGATGTAGAAGGGCGACGGGCGGGCCCGGAAGATCGCCACCAGCATCGCCACCGCCGTCAGCGCCTTTTCGCCGCCGGACAGCAAAGACAGCCGGGTGATCTTCTTGCCGGGCGGGCGGGCCTCCACCTCGATGCCCGTGGTGAGCATGTCGTTGGGGTCGGTCAGCCGCAGCCGGCCCTCCCCGCCGGGGAACAGGGCGGCGAACACATCCCGGAATTCCCGTTCGACGTCGATAAATGCGTCGCTGAACACCTGCAGGATGCGGGCGTCGACGTCGGCGATGACGTCGAGCAGGTCCTTGCGGGCGGCCTTGACGTCCTCGAGCTGGGTCGACAGGAAGTTATAGCGCTCCTCCAGAGCAGCGAACTCCTCCAACGCCAACGGATTGACCCTGCCCAGCTCGGCCAGCTCGCGATCGGCCCGTTTGGCCCGGCGCTCCTGGGTGGCCCGGTCATAGGGCATCGGGGCGGGCGCGACCACCTGCTCCCCGCGCTCCCGGGCCTGCTCGAACTCGGCCATTTCGAGCTCGGTCGGCGGCAGCGGAACCTCGGGACCGTACTCGGCGATCAGGTCGGTGGGCGCCATTCCGAACTGCTCGAGCACCATCTGCTCGAGTTGCTCGATGCGCAGCGCCGCCTGGGCATTGGCCACCTCGTCGCGGTGCAGCGAATCGGTGAGGGAGGCCACCCGGGCGCCCAGCGCGTGCACCTCGTCGCGCACCGCCGCCATCGCCGCCGAACGCTCCTGGCGTTCGGCGACCAGCGCGTCGCGGATCGCCGATGCCGCGGCAATGACCCGGTCCAGCCGCGACGCCAGCAGCCGCCCGGCGTCGGCCACCGCCGCGGCCACGGCGGCCGCGCGCAGCCGCGCCGCGCGCGCCTGCTGGGCCCGCAGCCGCGCCTCGCGCTCGGCCGCGGCCGCCCGGCGCAACGAATCCGCCCGCCCGCGCACGGCATTGGCGCGCTCCTCCGCGGTCCGCACCGCCAGCCGGGCCTCCACTTCCACGCCGCGGGCGCTTTCGGCGGCCGCGGCGATCTGCTGGCGACTGAACATCGAGGCGGGTTCGGCCGCGTCCACCTGCTGGGTCTCTTGGGCGTTGCGCAGCCGGGTTTCCAGCTCGGTGACCTCTTCGACGGTCTGGGCGCGGCCCGCTTCCAGCTCCTCGCGCTGCCGCAGCAATCTGCTCCACTCTTCCTCGGCCGCGCGGGCGTCCTGGCCGAGCCGGCCCAGCTGCTCGTATATCGCCGAGATCGCGGTGTCGGATTCGTTAAGCGCCGCCAGCGCCTGCTCCGCGGAATCCTGACGCGCGGCCTGGTCGGTCAGCGCCCCGGACAGCGCCGCGGTCAGTTGCGCCACCTGCGCTTCCGCGGCGGTCAGCTCGCCGCCGGCCTTGTCGATTTCCGAGGTGACCTCCAGCGTGGACAGCTTGCGGTCGGAACCGCCGCTCACCCAGCCCGCGCCCACCAGATCGCCGTCGAGCGTGACCGCGCGCAACCGGGGATGCGCCGCCACCAGCTCCAGCGCTTGGTCCAGGTCGCTGACGACCGCGACACCCGAGAGCATGGCCGTCATGGCCCCGCGCAGCCGCGCGGGCGCGTCGACGAGGTCGAGCGCCCACAGCGCGCCGTCGGGCAGGCCGTCGTGGGGCGCGGGTTGGTCGGCCGGCCAGTCCCCCAACACCAGCGCCGCCCGGCCGCCGTCGGCTTGCTTGAGGGCGGTCACCGCGGAACGGGCCGCGCCGAAGCTTTCGGCGGCGAGCGCGTCGGCCGCCGAACCGAGCACCGCGGCAAGCGCCGCCTCGTACCCGGGCCGAACCTTGACCAGCTTGGCTATCGGCCCGAAAAGCCCTGTGCCGACGTGGTTTTGCGCAAGCCAAGCCGCGCCGTCCTTGCGCTCCAGCCCCACCGAGAGCGCATCGATGCGGGCGCGCAGCGAAGCCACTTCCCGTTCGGCGCCCCGCTCGGCCGCCTGCAGTTCGGCGACGCGCTCGTCGGCCAGCCGCAACGCGGCCACGGTCCGCTCGTGGTGCTCGTCGAGGCCCACCTCGCCCTGATCCAGTTCACCGACGCGTGCCTGTACGGTTTCAAACTCCGCGCGGGTCTGCTGTGCGCGCGTGCCGGCGTGTTCGATGCGCTCGGACAGGCGCGCGACGCTGTCATCTATCGATTCGACGCGCGCCCGCATGGTCTCGACCTGACCGGCCAGCCGCGCCAGGCCCTCGCGCCGGTCCGCCTCCGCCCGCACCGCCGCCAGGTGGGCTCGATCGGCCTCGGCGGCGTCGCGCTCGCGCTCGGCCAATTCGGCGCGGGCGGCGTCCAGGCGGGTGCGCGCCGCGGCCAGCTCGGCCAACAGCCGCTGCTCGGCCACCTCCACCTGCTGGGCCTCGGCTTCCAGCGCGTCGGGGTCGGTGTCGCCGGTCGTCACGGGCTCGACGTCGAGATGCTGGGCGCGTTCGCTGGCGATGCGCACCGTGGCGGCCACGCGCTCGGCCAGGGCGGAAAGCCCGAACCAGGTGTGCTGGACCGATTCGGCTCGCACCGAGAGCTCGGCGAGCGCGGTCTCGTGCGCGGTCAGCTCCTCGGATGCCACCGCCAGCCGGGAGGCGGCCTCGTCGTGCTCGCGGCGAATGGCGGCCTCGGCCTCGAAGATGGCGTCGCGCTCCACCTGCCGGCCGACCAGGTCGTCGGCGGCCAGCCGCAGCTTCGCGTCGCGCAGGTCGGCCTGGATGGTCTGGGCGCGACGGGCCACCTCGGCCTGGCGGCCCAACGGTTTGAGCTGGCGGCGCAGTTCGGTGGTCAGGTCGCCGAGCCGGGCCAGGTTCGCCTGCATCGCGTCGAGTTTGCGGAGGGCCTTCTCCTTGCGCTTGCGATGCTTGAGGACGCCCGCGGCCTCTTCGATGAACGCGCGGCGGTCTTCGGGCCGCGACTGCAGGATCTCGTCGAGCTTGCCCTGGCCGACGATGACGTGCATCTCGCGGCCGATTCCGGAGTCGCTCAGCAGCTCCTGGACATCCATCAAACGGCAACTGCTGCCGTTGATTTCGTATTCGCTGGCGCCGTCGCGGAACATCCGCCGCGTGATCGACACCTCGGAGTACTCGATCGGCAGCGCGTTGTCGGAGTTGTCGATGGTGACCGTGACCTCGGCGCGGCCCAGCGGGGCCCGCGACGACGTGCCGGCGAAGATGACGTCTTCCATCTTCCCGCCGCGCAGCGTCTTTGCCCCCTGCTCCCCCATCACCCACGCCAGGGCATCGACGACGTTGGATTTGCCCGAGCCGTTGGGCCCGACGACGGCGGTGATGCCCGGCTCGAAGCGCAGAGTCGTCGGCGATGCGAAGGACTTGAAGCCCTTCAGCGTCAGACTCTTGAGGTACACGGCGTGCCAGACTACCGCTCAAATCGCCAGGGTCAGCTTCACCGAGGGGTGTCGGCCTGCCCGAAATATGCCCTGTCGTCCACAGCTCGACGCACTGGCCACAGTGGCCACATCAGTCACTGGGCCGGGGCGACGTTGCTTTCTGAAACGTGATAGCGCCCGCGATATCAAATTTGCAGCTAGAGCATGGGCAGCTTCGACGGTGTCGCTGTGACTGATGTGACACGGGCCCCGTCAGCGCTCGACGAAGCCGGTGAAACGCTCTTGTGGCTGCGACCAGTCGGCGACGACGTTGTCGACGCGGCCCGGGGTGGCCCCGCCTTCGAGCAGCTGCAGCAATTTCTCGCCCGCCTCGCGTGGTCCGTGGGCGACCACCAGCACGCGGCCGTCGGCCTGGTTGGCCGCGTACCCGGTGAGGCCGAGCTCAAGCGCCCGGCAGCGGGTCCACCAGCGGAAACCGACCCCCTGCACCCTGCCGTGGACCCAGGCGCTGAGCCGGACGTCAGGATCCGACTCAGGATTTGACACTGGCGACCTCGAAGTTGACGGTGGTGCCGGACTTGAGCGTGCGCCCGACGGTGCAGACCAGGTCGACGGCCCGGTCGGCGACGACCCGCAGGCGCTGCCTCTCGTCCTCGGACAATCCGGACAGGTCGAGCTCGAGGGTCTCCTCCAGCAGCGGATAGCGTTCCTGGTCACGGTCGGCGGCGCCGGACACCTTGACCGCGGCCTTGTAGTCGTCGCCGAGCCGGCGGGCCAGGGGCTCGTCGGTGGACATGCCGCTGCACGCGGCCAGCGCGATCTTGAGCAGCTCGCCCGGGGTGAACACGCCCTCGACGTCCTCGGAGCCGACGAGAACCTGCGCGCCACGCGAGCTGTATCCGGTGTAGCGGCGCGATCCGGTGCGTTCGACCCACAGTTCCGTCATGGCTTATTTCTACCGGGCGGCCGTTGCGCCGAGATCGACGGCAGCGCGGAAAAGTTCGAGAGGACACGACGCCAACGTCGATCTCGACGCCTGCGTCGGCGGGCATACCGCCTTCCACGACCGCCGCCGTCGTAATCCGCGCGCACCCCGATGACGAGGTGATCCTCACCGGTGGCACGCTCGGCCGAAATTGACTTCGGGCAACAAACGATTGGGGCTTAGTCAATCGCTGAGTGCGACCCCGACGTTGGTATCGGGTCCTTCTCGGCCGCCTCGATGGCGGGTTGCGAGAGATCGAACGGAACGGACATACCCGGCCCGCCGCCTATCATTCCTTTCGAAACACCCACCCGGCCGCCCGTGGCGGCCAGCAGTCGTCGGGAGCGCCGTGACGACGATGATCTTCGTGCCGGGCACCCGCCCGGGAAGGCCGCTGACGACGGACCAGCAGCGTGAGGTCATGGCGTCGGCGTTCGGTGGCGCGTTCGCCGGGTCGGGTTACGCGTGCCAGCGACTCGACTATCCGGCCAAGTTCTGGCCTCTGACAGGTGCGTCGTCACCCACTCTGGGCGCGTCGATCGCCCGAGGCGTGCCGATGCTCGACGCGGCCATCAAAGGCACGACGGGCGACACGGTGGTGGTCGGATTCAGCCAGGGGTGCATGGTGATCGAGCAAGAACTGCGCAACCTGGAGACTGACCCCGACGCTCCGCCGCCCTCCGACATGAGTGTCGTCCTCGTTGAGGATCCCATCAGGCCGGGTGGGATGCTCAGCAGCTTCTTCGCGCCCGGCCAGACCATCCGCCTGCTCGACTACATGATGATCGAGCCGGCGAACACGCAGTACGACGTGACCGTGATCGAGCGAGAATACGACGGCGCCGCTGACTGGCCCGAAAACCGTCGCGCCACCATTGCCACAATGAACGCCATCGCCGGTTTCGTGACGATGCACTGCGGACTGCCACGGTCGGCAAAGCGGCCACACCCGCACCTGCCCAACAGTTCGACGCCGGTGCTGAACGTGACGACATGCCCACGCGGCGGCACCATCACCACATACCTTTATCCGACGTGGCCGCTGCCACTCACCCGGTTCCTGCCGACGCTTCTGCGGGACTTCGCCTCGGGAATCATCCAGCCTCGCATCGACGCCGGATACAACCGGGGCGCCCGCAACTACGGGTGGTGCAGGTAACGCCGGCATCGTCGTGGCCGTGACCAGTGTGCGTCCTGGGCGGCGCCGCTCGGCGTGTCGCAACCCTGGGCGCACACTCAAAGCCCTGAACGCGCACTCACAGCCCGGGGCCGCGGCTGGCATCTCGGGCAGTAGAACGACGACCGGTTCATGAACTTCTCCCGCCGCATCACCGCGCCGCAGCGCCGGCACGGTTCGCCTTCGCGGCCGTAGGCGTCCAGGGACCGATCGAAGTACCCCGACTCGCCGTTGACGTTGACATACAGCGAGTCGAACGAGGTCCCGCCCTTTGCCAGCGCGTCGCGCATCACATCGGCGGCGGCGTCCAGAACGGCGATCAGTTGGCGGCGGCTCAACGTCGCGGCGATGCGCGCGCCGTTCACCTTGGCCCGCCACAGCGCTTCGTCCGCGTAGATGTTGCCGATGCCCGACACCACCTGCTGATCGAGGAGCTGGCGCTTGAGCTCGGAATGCTTGCGCCGCAACACTTTCACCACCGCATCCGCGTCGAACCGGGGATCCAGCGGGTCACGCGCCAGGTGGGCGACGGGCACCGGCAGCACGCTGCCGTCCACGCTCACCAGATCCGCGAGCATCCACCCCCCGAAGGTGCGCTGGTCGGCGAAGCTCAACACGGTCCCGTCGTCGAGCAGCGCGGAGATGCGGACGTGGTCGGCGCGCGGCACCTTCCCGAGCAGCATCTGCCCGCTCATGCCGAGGTGAACGACGAGCGCCGTGTCCGGGTCGTCCGGACCGTCGAGCAGCAGCCACAGGTACTTGCCGCGCCGGTCGGTTCCGGTGATTCGCGCGTCGAGCAGCCGGGCGGTGAGGTCGGCGGGCCCGGCCTCGTGGCGCCGCACGGCGCGGGGATGGTGCACCCGGACCGCCGTGATCGTCTTGCCCACCACGTGGGCCTGCAAGCCGCGGCGCACCACCTCGACTTCGGGCAGTTCGGGCATTCAGTGATGATCGCAAGCGCGGCGAAGCCGGGCGCTGGGGGTACTCCCCGGGCTCCGCGGGGACCCCACCCGCTTGCGGGGGACGGGTCATCACCGTCGATCTAGGCGGACGTTTTCCCCGCGGTGTCCAGCACTTCCAGTGCTTTCCAGGTCGCGGCCGCGGCCTTCTGCTCGGCTTCCTTCTTTGAGCGGCCCACGCCCGACCCGTACTCGGTGTCCATGACGACGACCACCGCGGTGAATTCCTTGTCGTGGTCCGGCCCGGTGGAGGTGACCACGTAGGAGGGCGCGCCCATCCCGCGCGCCGCGGTCAGCTCCTGCAGGCTGGTCTTCCAGTCCAGCCCGGCTCCCAGCGTGGGCGCGGCGTCCAGCAACGCGCCGAACAGCCGCAGGATCATCTCACGCGCCGTGTCGATGCCGTGCTGCAGGTAGATGGCGCCGAGCAGCGATTCCATGCCGTCGGCCAGGATGCTCGACTTGTCGGCCCCGCCGGTGTTCGCCTCGCCGCGGCCGAGAAACAGGTGAACGCCGAGACCCTCGTCGGACAGGTTCCGCGCGACGTCGGCCAATGCCTGGGTGTTGACCACGCTGGCCCGCAACTTGGCCAGGTCGCCCTCCGACCGGTCGGGATGGCGATGGTAGAGCTCGTCGGTGATGGTCAGGCCCAGGACGGCGTCGCCGAGAAACTCCAGGCGTTCGTTGGTCGGTAACCCGCCTTGCTCGTAGGCGTAGCTGCGGTGCGTCAACGCCAGCGACAGCAGCTCGTCGGGCAGGTCGACCCCGAGCGCGTCGAGCAGGGCTTGCCGTGACATCAGCGTTCGTCCCGCGGGGTATCCGGCCCGGGAAGTTCCGGCGGCAACACGTCGGCCAACTTGGCCCACCGCGGATCGATGCGATCGTGGTGGTGGCCGGGCTCGGCCGCGAGCGCGACACCGCATTCCGGGCACAATCCCGGGCAATCCGGGCTGCATACAGGCGAGAACGGCAGGTCCAGTCCGACGGCGTCGATGACGGGCTGCTCCAGGTCGATGGTGTTGTCGACGATGTGACCGACCTCGTCTTCCTCGGTGGTCGCCTCGGTCGTGCTGTCCGGGTAGGCAAACAGCTCGGTCAAGCGGACCTGCACGCGCCCGTTGACCGGGGTCAGGCAGCGGGCGCATTCGCCCACGGTGGGCGCGGTGACCGTTCCGGTGACCAGCACGCCTTCGGACACCGACTCGACCCGCAGGTCCAGTTCCAACGGCGCGCCCTGGTCGATCGCGATCATCTCCAGTCCGATGCGCGACGGGCTGGGCACGGTGTCCCGCAGGGTGACCATCGCTCCGGGACGCCGCCCGAGTCGCGCGATGTCGACCCTCATCGGCGAGGTCGGCCGTGGCGTTGCGCCGCGGGCCAGTGATGTGCTGTGCCGCCGCGTCATAGAAGAAATCCTACGGCGCCCGCTGCGTAAGGAAAGGGCGCAGAGGTGACCGCGGTCGCCGGCTAGCGCGTCGCGTAGTCGTGAGTACCGGCGGCCGTCCTGAGCTGGTGGCGACCGCGCCCCACGGACCGCAGCGTGCCGTTGAGGAACTCCTCGAACTCGGCCAGCTTGTTGTCGACGTAGATGTCGCACTCACCGCGCAGCCGGTCGGCCTCGGCGTGCGCCGTGTCGATGAGACGGGTGGACTCGGCGTTGGCCGCCTCCACCACGCTGTTCTGCGACACCAGGCGCTGCTGCTCCTTGATGCCCTCTTGCACGGCCTTCTCGTAGGAGATGTTGCCGTTCTCGATCAGCCGGTCGGACTCCGCCTGGGCGCGGCCAACGCTGGCCTCGTACTCGCGTCTCGCGGCCGTGGCGATGCGAATCGACTCCTCGCGAGCCTCACCGACCATCCGCTCGCTGTGCTGGCGCGCCTCGCTCACCATGCGGTCGGCCTGCGCTTTCGCGTCGGACAACAACCGGTCCGCCTCCGCGCGGGCGTGGTTGAGCATCGACTCCGACTCCGTGGTGGCCGAGGAGACCATGGATTCGGCGTGCGCCTTGGCATCCTGCAGCATCGAGTCGCGCGCGTCGAGCACGTCCTGGGCGTCGTCGAGCTCGCCGGGGATCGCATCTTTGATGTCATCGATCAGCTCCAGCACGTCACCGCGGGGCACGACGCAGCCGGCCGTCATCGGCACGCCACGCGCCTCTTCGACGATGGCGCCCAATTCGTCCAGCGCTTCAAAAACTCGGTACACGGCCATACCCTCCTGGCGTCGTTGTTGTTACCAGTGTGCCTGCTGTTACGTCTGTGACAGTGGTGGCTTGCCGGTGTGTCGGGCATTTGCCCATTGAACCCGCTTTTCGTCGAGTGAAATACATAGATTTGCCCGTTCACGCCGTTGCCGCGGGCCCGATCGCCGCGCGGGGTTATCCGGTCCATATTCTTTGCCGGCCCCCGCACCGATTTTGCTGCCATTCTAGGGCCAAGGAAAAGCGGCGCCATCGACCTACCACGTCACCGCCGTTGGCGCGACTCGTTCAAGGCCCTCGTTTCCGCGACCATCGCGGTGCCGATCTTGGCCTAACCGCTTTGTCGCCGCACCTGCGCTGGATCTGGTGGGCCGGCGGGGGGCGCTCCGGACCGGTTGACATATACCCCTTAGGGGTATATGTTGCCCTCGAGCGCGGCCCAGGATCATGCAAGCGAAGCGGAGGACTCAGTGAGAGTGCTGGCAGCGGTCGGTCATGCCCTGGCGCTGGCGGGATCGATGACGTGGGAGATCCTGTGGGCGTTGATCCTGGGCTTTGCCCTGTCGGCGGTGGTGCAGGCCGTGGTGCGTCGCTCGACGATCGTGTCCCTGATGGGCGACGACCGGCCACGGACCCTGGCCGTGGCGGCCGGGCTGGGAGCGGCATCGTCATCGTGCTCGTACGCCGCCGTGGCCTTGGCGCGCTCGCTGTTTCGTAAGGGCGCCAACTTCACCGCCGCGATGGCGTTCGAGATCGGTTCCACCAACCTCGTGGTGGAGTTGGGCATCATCCTGGCCTTGCTGATGGGTTGGCAGTTCACCGCCGCGGAGTTTGTCGGCGGTCCGCTGATGATCGTGGTGCTCGCCGTCTTGTTCCGGCTGTTCGTGCGGTCGCGGCTCGTCGACGCCGCCCGTGAGCAGGCCGAGCGGGGCATCGCCGGCTCGATGGAAGGCCATGCCGCGATGGACATGTCCATCAAGGGGGAAGGCTCGTTTTGGCAGCGCCTCGTTTCCCCGCAGGGGTTTGCCTCGGTTTCGCACGTTTTCGTCATGGAGTGGTTGGCGATCCTGCGGGACCTCGTTCTGGGCCTGTTGATCGCGGGTGCCATCGCCGCGTGGGTGCCCGAAAGGTTCTGGCAGGACTTCTTTCTGGCGGATCATCCGGGCTGGTCCGCGCTGTGGGGGCCGATCGTGGGACCGATCGTTGCGATCGTGTCCTTCGTCTGCTCGATCGGCAATGTGCCGCTGGCCGCGGTGCTGTGGAACGGGGGCATCAGCTTCGGCGGTGTCATCGCATTCATCTACGCCGACCTGGTGATCCTGCCGATCCTGAACATCTACCGTAAGTACTACGGCACCCGGATGATGCTGACGCTGCTGGGCACCTTCTACGCCGCGATGGTCGCCGCCGGTTACCTGATCGAATTACTCTTCGGCACAACAGGTCTCATTCCAAAGCAGCGCAACGCCACGGTCATGCAAGCGGCGATTTCGTGGAATTACACCACCTGGCTCAACATCGCCTTCCTCGTGGTCGCGGCAATCCTGATCGCCCGGTTCATCACCAGCGGGGGACTCCCGATGGTGCGCATGATGGGCGGCTCCTCTGAGCCCGGGCGCGACGAGCACCATCACACCCACTAAGGCCACTAGCGGCGTGACCATTCGGACACGCAGTATCGCTCAGATGGCCTGCACCACACTGGTTTTGACATCTGACGCTGGCCGGGCCTCTACCTCGAGTGTGCGCCCACGGCGTCGAGTGTGAAACCTGGCCGGGATTCAGCCGGATTTCCGCCCAGAACGCACACTCAAGACGCCGATGGTGCGCGCATGACGGGCGGTATCCTGGCCTGCGGACATTGCAATCTCACGGTCCTTCGGTCGGGACCCATCGGCTAAGGAAGCCAAGATGGCGAATTCCGGGATGCCAATGCCGCCAGAGGCTGGCAACTATCCGCCGCCGCCTGTCGGTGCGCCGCCGCCGGCCGACATCGGTCGGCTCTTGCTGCGCTGCGACGACCGGCCGGGAATCATCGCCGCGGTGAGCAACTTCCTGGCTCAGGCCGGCGCAAACATCATTTCGTTGGATCAGCACTCCACGGCGCCCGAGGGCGGAACGTTCCTGCAGCGCGCAATCTTTCACCTGCCCGGCCTGACCGCCGCCAGGGACGAACTGGAGCGCGCCTTCGTCAGCACCGTCGCCGACAGATTCAATATCGATTACCGGTTCACCGAGGCGGCCAAGGCCAAGCGGGTCGCGATCATGGCATCGCGGGAGGACCACTGCCTGTTAGACCTGTTGTGGCGCAATCGTCGCGGCGAACTTCAGATGTCAGTTGCCATGGTGATCGCCAACCACCCGGACCTGGCCGATCGTGTACGCCCCTTCGGGGTGCCGTTTATCCACATCCCCGCCACCCGCGAGATCCGCGCCGAAGCCGAACAGCGTCAGCTTCAGTTGCTCAGCGGCAACGTGGATTTGGTGGTGCTGGCCCGCTACATGCAGATACTTAGCCCGGCGTTCCTCGAGGCGGTCGGCTGCCCGCTCATCAACATCCATCATTCGTTTCTTCCCGCCTTTACCGGCGCGGCACCCTACAAGCGCGCACGGGAGCGCGGTGTCAAGCTGGTCGGCGCCACCGCCCATTACGTCACCGAGGTGCTCGACGAGGGGCCGATCATCGAACAAGACGTCGTGCGCGTCAACCACACTCACACGGTTGACGATCTGGTGCGCATCGGTGCCGACGTCGAACGCGCGGTGTTGTCCCGGGCCGTGTTGTGGCATTGCGAGGACCGGGTCATCGTTCACGACAACCAAACCGTCGTTTTCTGAGGGCTCTCAGGACCGGCCCGGAAGCTTTTTGCGCAACCGGCGATTTACCGGTTCGGGCAGCAGCTCCGACACGTCGCCGCCCAGCAGCGCGACCTCTTTGGCCAACGACGAGGACACGAACGAATATCGCGGCGTGGTCGCCACGAAAAATGTGTCGACACCGGCGATGTGCTTGTTCATCTGAGCCATCTGCAGCTCGTATTCGAAGTCGGTGCCGGTGCGCAGACCCTTCACGATGGCGGTCATTCCGCGCGCCCTGACGAAGTCGACCACCAGACCCGCTCCGGCCTCCACCCGCAGTTTGGGCAGGTGTGTGGTCGACTCCTCGATCATGGCGATCCGCTCGTCGAGGTCGAACATCCCCTTCTTGGCGGGATTCGTCAGGATGGCCACCACCACCTCGTCGAACTGGGCCGCGGCGCGCTCGAAGACGTCAACGTGGCCCAACGTCACAGGGTCGAATGACCCCGGGCATACCGCGCCGCTCATGACGAATGACGGTACACGCCTGGCTCACAACCGCTCGGCCAGTTCCAAACGAGTGTCGCCGTAAACGCGCTCGGGCCATACGGACCAGCCCGCCGGCCAGGTCAGCGCCGCTCCGGTGGCCGCACGCTCCACCGCCGCAACGGTTCCCTCGCGCGCCCAGCCGTGCGCGCTTAGAGCGGCCAGCACCGCGTTCACCTCGGCGGCCTCGGTGTCGTACGGCGGGTCGGCCAGCACCAGGTCCACCGGGGACGGGGTTCCGGCCAGCAAAAAAGCCACCACATCGCCCCGGCGCAGGGTCGCACCGCTCAGGCCCAGGGTTTTGATGTTGCGCGCGATGACGGCCGCGATGCGGTAGTCGGATTCCACGAAGAGCGCGGAGGCGGCCCCGCGCGACAGCGCCTCCAACCCCAGCGCGCCGGACCCGGCGTAGAGGTCGAGCACCGCGAGACCGGTCAGATCGCGTCGCGCGGTGAGGATGTTGAAGAGCGCTTCGCGCGCTCGGTCGGTGGTCGGCCTGGTTCCCCGCGGCGGGACGGCGATACGCCGGCCCCCGGCTACGCCGCCGATGATCCGGGTCACGCGCAGACGTTCACAAGAGCGTCGACCAGTAGTTCCAGAACCGCACCATGATCAGCAGAAACACCGCCGTGAACCACAGGGCGGCGACCGACCAGCGCCACTGGTACAGCGCCCACGCCGGACCGGTTTGGTGTTGCAGCGCCGGACGAAAAACGATGGACGCGGCCACCACCAGCAGTGAGATCGTGACCACCCAGACCACCATGCAGTACGGGCACAACGCACCGATGCGATACAGGCTCTGAAAGATCAGCCAGTGCACGAACGCCGAACCAACCAGCACCCCGATCGTCAGCCCGATCCAATACCACTGGGGCAGAGACACTTTCGTCACGGCCAGCACACCGCTGACGATCACCACGGTGAAGCCCACCAGGCCGAGCAGCGGATTGGGGAATCCCAGAACCGACGCCTGCGGCGTGACCATCACCGAGCCGCAAGACACGATCGGGTTGATGTTGCACGTCGGCACGTACGACGGGTTGCGCAGGAGTTCGATCTTCTCCACCGTCAGCGTCATCGAGGCGGCCAACCCGATCACACCGGCGATGAGCACCCACCACGCGCTGGGCGCGGGTATGCGCGCTGCGGGACGCGAATCCGGTGTCAGGTCGCCGGCGTGCTCGCCGGATTGTGCCGACACCGGGGTCGTCATCACGCCGCGGGAGCCACGGCGGTGTCTATGCCCGGCACCTCGCCCACTATGGACTTGATCTTGCTGACCAGCGCGTCGGGTGTCGACGGCTCGTAATCGTCGCCGTTGATCTTGATGGTCGGGGTGGCGCTGATTTTTGCCGCCCCGGCCTCCCCGGTGACCTTGGAAAGGTACTTGCCGCTGTTGATGCAGTCGGGGACCTTGCCCGCGGCGCCGGCTTCACGGGCGAGTTCGATCAACCGCGCGTTGTCGGGGAAGCTGGTGCCGCGTTCGTTGGGCTGGATGTCGGCGCTGTAGAGCGCGCTGTGGAAACGGCGGAACGCGTCGATGGATTCGTCGGCGACACACAGGGCCGCCGCGCCCGCCCGCGACGAATAGTTCTGGTTCTTGGGGTTGTCGAGAATCGCCACCATGGAGTAATCGGCCGCAATGGCGCCGACGTCGATGAGCTTGGACACCGTCGGCCCGAAGGTGCGCTCGAAATTACCGCAGGCCGGGCACAGGAAGTCCTCGTAGAAAGTCACCACCGCCTTGGGATTGCTGGTCCCCGGCTGGTTGACAATCTTGCTCGACGTCACCCGCACCGTGTCGCCCTCGCCGGTGCCGCCGCCCTTCTTGTGGTGCGATGTGACGATGTAGAAGACGATGCCGACCAGCAGGAGTACGACGAACGCGGTGCCGCCGATCTGGAAGAGTCGGCCGGATTTGCCGTTGCCGGACTTCAGTTCGTATCGGGGGGGGCGTTTGGGTTTGTCGGCCACAGGTTCGCTGATCCTTCGGTGCTGGCGGGTCGGAAAAGCCTCTGGAGGCGCCTCTAGAGTACCGGCGTTCCGCGTAACGAATCAGGCCCGGCTCAGGTGGGCGCGCAGGGCCGAAACCAGCTCGCTGGTCCCGACGGCGCTGTCCCCGCCCAGCTGAAACAGATTCACGAAGCCGTGGGTCAGCGAACCCATATAGCGCAGGTCCACCGCGGTCCCGCCCGCGCGCAGCGCGGCCGCGTAGGCCTCGCCTTCGTCGCGCAACGGGTCGAAGCCGGCGACCGCGATCAGCGCCGGCGCCAGCCCGGACAACGACTCGGCGAGCAGCGGCGACACCCGCGGATCCGTCGGGTCGACGCCGGAACCCCTCAGGTACTGCGCGTGGAAATAGTCCATGTCGCGCCTGGTCAGCAGGAAGCCGCGGGCGAACAGGCTCATCGACCTCGTCTGCGCGGTGAAGTCGGTCCGCGGGTAGATCAGCCACTGCAACACGGGGGCGGGGCCCCCCTCGTCACGCGCCAGCTGGGAGACGACGGCGGCCAGGTTGCCGCCCGCACTGTCGCCGCCGACCGCGACCCGTCCGGGGATCGCGCCGAGTTCGCCCGCGTGCTCCTGCGCCCACTTGAAGGCCGCATACGCATCCTCGACCGCGGCCGGCGCCGAGTGTTCGGGAGCCAGCCGGTAGTCGATCGACAACACGTGAACGCCCCCGTCGCGGCACGTCAGCCGGCACAGCGCGTCGTGGGTGTCCAGGTCGCCGATCACCCAGCCACCGCCGTGGTAGAAGACCAGCAGGGGCGCGCTCCCGCCACCGGGTGGACGGTAGTGGCGGGCCCGGATCTCACCGGCCGGACCGGGCAGCGAGAGGTCGTCCACTTCGACGTGAATCTGCGGACCGGCGAATCCCAGAGTGGACTCACGCATGAGGGCGCGGGATGCCGCCGGGTCGTCGTCGACGACCAGCCCATCGATACCGACGGCGTGCAGACCCGACAGCATCAGCTGGAGCGTGGGATCGAGCGTATTGCCGTCGATGATGACCGAACGACCGTGGACCAGCGCCCGCTTGGCGGCGCCCGGGATCCACGGAATTACCTTGACACCCACGGTGGTGACCGTGCCCTGCAGGCGACTGATCCACCGCATCGGCGCGAGTTTTGCTCCCGGATGAAGGTCCGGCGCCGCCGGCGGACTCTTGGTCATGGCTGCTGCTGCTCCCCTAATCACGCTGAACGACGGCAATTCGATACCCGTCGCGGGGCTCGGGGTCTTCCGGGTCCCGCCGGCGGACACCGAGCAGGCGGTCAGTGCCGCGCTGCGCGCCGGTTACCAGCATATCGACACCGCTGCGGCCTGCCGAAACGAACGGGAGACCGGACGCGCGATTGCCGATTCCGACGTGCCGCGCGACCAACTCTACGTGGTGACCAAATTGCCGAATTCCAAGCACGGTTACCACAGCGCGCTTAAGGCGTTCCGGCACGCTTCAGGCCGGCATCGACCGCCTTGGGCTCGACTAACGCCCGCGCTCAACAAGTTCGCCGTCACGCAACGTGGCATCGCGGCCGTGGCGTGGGCGCCGCTGGGGCGTGGAGCGCCGCTGACCCATCCGGCCACCACGACGGTCGCCGAAGGCCGCGGCAGGACACCCGCCCGGGTGTTGATTAGGTGGCGTATTCAGCTGGGTAATATCGTGATCCCCAAGTCGGTGAACCCCACACGGATTGCGAGCAACTTCGACGTGTTCGATTTCGAACCCAGTGCCTCGAACTCGGCACCGAAATGGCGTCGATGCCCGACGATGGAACCCGACTGGGTCCGGATCCACGAACCTTCAATTTCACAGGTAGGTGAATGACATTGACTGGCGAGTCGGGCGCGGCGATACCCTCAATAGCTCTTAATGACGAAAACACCATGCCGGTGCTCGGCCTCGGGGTCGCCGAACTTTCGGAGGACGAGACCGAACGCGCGGTCTCGGCCGCGCTGGAAATCGGCTGCCGGCTCATCGACACCGCCGCCGCCTACGGCAACGAAGCGGCCGTCGGCCGCGCGATTGCGGCTTCCGGCATCCCACGCGCGGAGTTGTTCGTCACCACCAAGCTGGCCACCGAGGACCACGGCCTCAGCAAGGCCGAGGCGGCCTGCAGCGCCAGCCTGGAGCGACTCGGCCTGGATTACGTCGATCTCTATCTGGTTCATTGGCCCGCCCCGTCGCACGGCAAGTACGTCGACGCATTCGGCGGCTTGATCCAGTCCCGCGGCGACGGCTATGCCCGCTCGATCGGCGTGTCCAACTTCACCGAGGATCAACTGTCGACGGTCATCGACCTGGCCTTCGTCACACCGGCGGTCAATCAGGTCGAGTTGCACCCGCTGCTCAACCAGGATGATTTGCGCAAGGCAAATGCGCAGCACAACGTCGTCACGCAATCCCACACACCGCTGGTTCTCGGCCGGCTGAAGGATAACCCGACGGTGACCTCGGTCGCCGCCGAATATGGCAAGACGCCCGCGCAGGTGCTGCTCCGGTGGAACGTGCAACTGGGCAATTCGGTCATTTTCCGATCGAACAAACCCGAGCGCATCGCCGGCAATCTGGACATCTTCGATTTCGAATTGGCCGCCGAACACATGGATGCGATCAACGGTCTCAACGACGGCACCCGGCTGCGCCCGGACCCGAATACGTACGAAGGCTCCTGACCCGTTCCCGACCGTGAACCTCACGACGGTCGATCGGCGTGTCGCGTCGCAAGATTCACGTTCGGGAAGCCAGGCGGCCTACCCCGCCGGGCAAGTGGCCGCGGCCTGGCGCAGTGCGCCCGCCGAGGCCTGGTCCACCGGCAACTGGTAACCGCGCAGCACGGTGATGAACTGCATGGCGTACTCGCACGCGAACGCGGTGTTCGGCGGCATCCACTGAGCCGGCGGCGAATCCCCCTTGTCCTGGTTGGCCTGCCCTTCGACGGCGAGCAAGTTGGCCGGATCATTGGCGAAACGCAGCCGCTCGGAAAACGGCCAGTTGTAGGCCCCCATGTCCCAGGCGTAGGCCAGCGGCACGATGTGGTCGATCTGCACCGCTTCGCCGACCTTGGCGCCGCGCTGAAACGCGATGGTGGTGTTGGTGTACGGGTCGTGCAGGGTGCCGGTGGCCACCGCATTGGGACAGCGCTTGATCGACACGTACGTCTTGTCGACGAGATCGCGGTTGAGGATGTCGTCGCGCGTGTCACACCCGTTGTGCCCGAGCGGGGCGTCGTTGTTGTCGTCCCAGGCGTCGCCGAACGCCGGGCGGCGGTAGTCGTAGCGGTGGGCCCGCTCCGGCAGCACCGCAATTCCCCCGAGCACATCGGTCCCGGGTTGCACCGTGGGCACGTCGGCGCGGGCGGCGACCTCGGCGCGCTTGGCCGCCAAGGATCCAAGCGTCTGGTAGGCGACCAGCACGGCGAGCACCGCGGCCGCCGACAACCACAACTGCAGCTTCCGGTTCATGACTTGTCTAGGTATTCGATCCGGTCGGTGTTGGTGAATCGTGCTGCCATCAAGGCTAATTCGGGGTTCGAGGGGTCCCGCTCGTAGGCCCGGACACAGAAGTTACGGGCGGCCTCGATGAACGTCCCATGGTCGGCCAGCGACAACAGCCGCAGGGTGACCGCCCTGCCGGACTGGTTGCGGCCCAGTACGTCTCCTTCGCGGCGCTCCTTGAGGTCCAGGTCGGCCAGGGCGAAGCCATCCATCGTTTCGGCGACGGCGCACAGCCGCCGGCCGGCGGGCGATCCCGGCGAGACCCAGCTGGCCAGCAGGCACAGGCTCGGATGCTCGCCGCGGCCGATGCGGCCGCGCAGCTGATGCAATTGACTGATCCCGAACCGGTCGGCGTCCATCACCAGCATGACCGTGGCATTGGGGACGTCGACGCCCACCTCGATGACCGTGGTGCACACCAGGACATCGATTTCACCCGCGCGAAAGGCGGCCATCGCGGCATCCTTCTCGTCGGCGGATAGCCGCCCGTGCATGAGCCCCAGTCTCAGGTCAGCCAGTTCCTTGGAACGCAGCCGGGCATACAGCCCTTCGGCGGTGGCCGACGGGCGGGCGTCCTGTTTGTCCGTGTCGTCGGACTCGTCGATCCGGGGTGCCACCACGTAGGCCTGGCGGCCGCCGGCGACCTCTTCGATGATGCGGTGCCAGGCGCGGCCGAGCCACGCGGGCTTGTCGTTGACGAAGATGACGTTGGTGGTGATCGGCTGGCGTCCGCGCGGGAGTTCGCGCAGCGTCAAGGTTTCCAGGTCGCCGTACACGGTCAGCGCGACGGTGCGGGGGATCGGCGTCGCCGTCATCACCAGCAGGTGCGGCGTGATGCCGGCACGTGCCTTGGCGCGCAGTTGATCTCGCTGCTCAACACCGAAGCGGTGTTGTTCGTCGACGACCACCATGCCGAGGTTGTGGAATTCCACCGCGTCCTGCAGTAGCGCGTGGGTGCCGATGACGATGCCGACCTGCCCGCCGGCGACCTCGGCCCGGACCTGTTTTTTCTGCGCGGCCGTCATCGACCCGGTGAGCAGCGCCACCCGGGTGGCGTCATCGGCCCCGCCCAGCTGGCCCCCCATCGCCAAAGGCCCAAGCACGTTGCGGATCGACAAAAGGTGTTGTGCCGCAAGTACTTCCGTCGGCGCCAGCAGCGCGCACTGGTAGCCCGCGTCGACCATCTGCAGCATCGCCAGCACCGCGACGATCGTCTTGCCCGACCCCACCTCGCCTTGCAGCAGGCGGTTCATCGGGCGGGTCGCCGCGAGCGCATCGGTCAGCACGCCGAGCACTTCGCGCTGTCCCGCGGTCAGTTGAAACGGCAACCGCCGCAATAGTTCCGCCGCCAGGCCATCGGGTCGCGGCGGCGCCGGCGGCCCCGATTCCGACAGCTCACCGTGCCGGCGGGCGACCAGCGCCCACTGCAGGCCGACGGCCTCGTCGAACGTCAATCGATCCCGCGCACGCCGGCGCTGGGACTCGATCTCGGCCAGATGGATGTCGCGCAGCGCCTGGTCTTCGGATATGAGGCCGTACTCCGCGCGTAGCGAATCAGGCAGCGGATCGGGCACCGGGTCGAGGACGTCGAGAACCTGACGCACGCAGCCGAAGATGGTCCAGCTCTGCAGCTTGGCGCTGGCCGGATAGATCGGGAAGAAGTGACGTTCGAAAGCGTCAGCGAGCTCTTCGCCGGTGGTGGCGTGTGAGGCGTCGGCGATGCTCTTGAGTGACCTGGTGCCGCGGTTTTTTCCATCCGTCGAGTCGACGATGAGGAAGGCGGGGTGCGTCAGCTGCATGACGCTCTTGTAGTACCCGACCTCGCCGGAGAGCATCACCTTGGTGCCCTTGGTGAGGTCCTTCATGATGTAGTTCGCGTTGAAGAACGTGGCGGTCACCCTGCCGCGGCCCGAGCCGACGGTGATGCGGTGACACATCTTCTTCGGGGTCTTCTTCATCGGGAAAGACTCCGTGCCGACGATCGTGTCGACGATGGTGATGTGCTCACCGGCCGGCGGCCGCTCGTCATCGGCGGCCCAGCGGCTCGCGCCCTCGGTGTAGCTGCGGGGGTAGTGCCGCAGCAGGTCGTCGACCGTCCGGATGCCGAACACTTCGTCGAGCAGATCCGCCACCTTGCCGCCCACGAGGAAGTTCAGCCGGTCGGACAGTGTCACCACGGCTACTCGACCCCGATCAGCAGCACGTCGCCCCGGTGACCGGTGCGGTACGTCAACAGCTCGGTGCCGGGATGATTGTCGTGCGCATGGGCTTGGAGGATGTCGCCCACGGCGGTGGCGCTGATATCGGAGGCCTCGTCGTCGATGCCGGCGCCGATCAGCACGGTCACCAGGTCGCCCCCGGATGCCAGCAGCAGGTCGAGCAGGCCGATCGCCGCCCCGGCCGCATCGGCGGCCACAATGAGCACCTCGTCGCCCGCGATGCCCAGGCCGTCGCCCGGCCGGCAGGGACCGGCCCAGGTCAACGCGCTCTCGGTCGCGATGCGTACCGACCCGTGCCGCGCCGCGCCCGCGGCGCGGGCCATCGTGTAGCCGTCGTCGACCGCGTGCCTGTCCGTTTCGTGCACGGCCAGCGCGGCCAGCCCCTGCACCATCGACCCGGTCGGTATCGGCACCACGTCGATCCCCCAGCCGGTGGCCGCCGTGCAGCCGGCCACCAGCTCCTCGGCGGGCACATAGCCGTTGGGCAGCACCATCACCTGGGCGGCGCCGGTGTCCACCACGGCCCGGACCAGCCGGTGCGCGCTGATGCCGCTGTTGTCCCTGGCCGGATCGCCCGCTTCCTTGTCGGGCTGCAGCACGCAGGCGCCCTCACCGGAAAACAGCTCGGCGGCCCCGTCGCCGTCGACGACGGCCAGCACAGCCCGCTCCCGCGTCCAGCCGCCCGCCGGGAGTCCGGTGGCGCCGGCGCCCAGCGCCGAGATGACGATCCGGCTGAGCCGCCCTGCCACCAGTCCCGCTTCGACGGCGGCCCCGGCGTCGTCGGTGTGCACGTGGACGGAAAAGCTGTCGAGCGTGGCCGATTCCTGCGCCGCCGCCTGCGCTATGGCCACCGATTCGCCGAGGTCCTCGAGCCGGTTGCGCAGCGCGTCCGCGGCCGCGGCATCGCAGCCGTGCAGCCGGTACATCACCTCGAACTGCGGGCCGGGGTGTTCGGCGGGGGCCTCAGGCTGCGGCGCGCGCGGCGACAGCTCGTACACCGTGCGCGCGGGTGCCTGACCGGTGACGGTGCGGCGCAGGGCGTCCAGCAGGACGAGCAGGCCACGCCCTCCGGCGTCCACCGCGCCGGCGTTGGCGAGCACGTCGAGCTGCTCGGGGGTCTTTTCCAGCGCGACCACCGCCGCGTCGCCGGCCGCGCTGATCGCCGCGGCCAGCCCTTCGCCGGCGCACTCTTCGACCGCCGAGGCGGCGGCCCGCAACACCGAGACGATGGTCCCCGGCACTTCATCGCCGCCCATCGACGCGATGACCAGCTCGACGCCGCGCTGCAACGCGGCACCGAGGATGACGGCGTCCATGTGCGGCAGCTCACCGCCGGAGTTGGCCGCCGCGGCCGCGGTGACATCGGCAATCCCGCGCAGAATCTGCGACAGGATGACGCCGGAATTGCCGCGGGCTCCGTTAAGCGCACCGGCCGACAGGGCCGCCGCCGCGCGGGCCACGCACCTGTCGGCGCCGGCTCCCGCGTTCGCCTCCGCCAACGCGGAACGCATGGTGAACAGCATGTTGGCGCCGGTATCGGAATCGGCGACCGGGAATACGTTGAGCCGGTTGATCTCGTCGATGTGGGTGATCAGGTCACTGACGGCGGTGTGGGCCCAGTCCCGCAGGGTCACCGCGTCCAGCAGACCATCCTCGGACGCATCAATAGTGCCCAGTGTGACCCACCTCCCTCCGCGCCAGCCTCCCGGTGGGCGCCAGCGTAGCCCGGTGACGACACGCGCGGCGGCTACCCGCGGCCGGGCACCCGTTGGCCTGCTTTAACCGGCGCGTTGAGCCTAGCCAGAGTGGGCGACAGCGCCGGGCCTGCGCCGCCGGGCGGCTGTTGATCGTTTTGGTGGTTGCCCATGTCAGTCGGTATCCTGGGCTGGCCCGGGTCATCCCGGGTCGTCCCGGCCAGGTGCCGCAGGACCCCGAACATTTGAGGAGCTTGAACAATGGCCGCTGTGTGCGATATCTGCGGGAAAGGCCCCGGCTTCGGCAAGTCGGTGTCGCACTCCCACCGCCGCACCAGCCGCCGGTGGGACCCCAACGTCCAGACCGTGCATGTCGTGACCCGCCCGGGCGGCAACAAGAAGCGGCTGAACGTCTGCACGTCGTGCATCAAGGCCGGCAAGGTCGTCCGCGGCTAGACGTTTCCGCGTTCATCCCCCGGCGGCCGATCAGCGAAGCGCAGCCCTCCCCGGGCGGCCCCGCTGCTCACACGGCTTTGCCGTCAGTCCCGAACGACAATGACGGTCTTGCCCGCGCGCCGGTCTCGGCGCCGGCCGCTTTCGAACGCCTCCCGTCCCCTGTCAAGCGGAAACGTCTCCGCGATTTCGACCCGCAGTCGGCCGCTCTCGACCAGCGCGGCCAGTTCGGCCAGCTGGCCCCGATCGGGTGTGACGATGAAAAACTTCGCCGTGACGCCGTATTCGTCGCCCTTGCCCGCCGGCGGGGGCGCCGTCAGGGCGACCAGCCGACCGCCCCGGCGGAGCACGCCAAACGATCGGTCCAACGTCTCACCGCCGACGGTGTCGATGACGACGTCGTATGCGGGGCCGCTTTCGTCGAAAGCCTCGGTGCGCACGTCGATCACCCGCTGCGCACCGAAGGCAACGACGAGGTCGCGGGCGTCGCTGCGGACGGTGGCGGTGACCCGTGCGCCGAGGATGGCGGCCAGTTGGACCGTCAAGGCACCCACTCCGCCGGCCCCGCCGTGCACCAGGACCGCCTCCGCGGGTTGGACCGCGGCGTGGTCGACCAGGGCCTGCAGGGCGGTGAGTCCGGCCAGCGGGAGTGCGGCGGCGGCAACATGCGACACGGTTGACGGCTTGGCGGCCAGGTCCGCGGCCGGCACCGTGACGAATTCGGCCGCGGCCCCGTCGCGGTCGAATCTGATCAGCCCGTAGACCTCGTCGCCAGGGCGGAAACCCGTTACACCCGAGCCGGTTTCAGAGACCACGCCGGACACCTCATGGGACGGAACGACCGGGATCCGGCTGGCGCCGTCGCGGGTCCACGTCTCCTCCCAAGTCAACTCGTCGAACGTGATGGCGGCCGCGTGTACCGCGACCAGGACCTCGTCGGCCGCGGGTACCGGTACGGGCGCGCGCTCGACGACCAGCACCTCGGGCCCGCCCCGGCGGTGCGCGCGCAGGGCCGTCATTTCGGTCAGGGCAGCCGCCAATCGATCGGGTCGGCGCCCATTCCCGCGAGCAGCTCGTTGGCGCGGCTGAACGGACGCGAGCCGAAGAAGCCGCGAGACGCCGACAGCGGCGACGGGTGCGGCGACTCGATCGCCACGCCATCACCTTCGGCCAGAATGGGTTTGAGCGTCGACGCGTCGCGGCCCCACAGGATGGCCACCAGCGGCCGCGACCGCGTGGCCAGCGCGCGAATCGCGCACTCCGTCACCGCTTCCCAGCCCTTGCCCCGGTGCGACGCCGGGTTGTTGGGGCGCACCGTGAGCACCCTGTTCAGCAGCAGCACACCGCGCTGCGCCCAGGGCGTCAGGTCGCCGCACGAGGGCAGGGGAAGGCCCAGGTCGGTGGTGTACTCGTCGAAGATGTTCGCCAGACTGCGGGGCAGCGGACGCACGTCGGGTGCCACCGAGAAGCTCAGGCCCACGGCGTGTCCGGGCGTCGGGTAGGGGTCTTGCCCCACGATGAGGACCCTGACGTCGTCGAACGGATAAGTGAAGGCGCGCAACACGTTTGGCCCAGCGGGCAGGTACCTGCGACCGGCCGCGATCTCGGCCCGCAGGAATTGCCCCATCTGGGCGACCTGGTCGGTCACCGGCTTGAGCGCGGTCGCCCAGCCCGGCTCGACGAGTTCGCTCAGCGGGCGCGCGGTCATTGCAGCCCTTTAACGAGCAGCACCAGCGTGTCGGCGCCGGCCCGCCGGTCCTTCGAGATGTCCTGATATTCGGGCGATTGCGCCCAACCGCGGAATGCGGCCTCGTCCGGGAACGACATCAGCACCAGCTTCTCGCGGTCCCAGTCCCCCTCGACGACTTCGGGCGACTCGTCGGCGGCCAGCAGCGTTCCCGGGTGGCGACGGAAAACCTCCATGAACTTCGCCTGGTACCGGTCGTAGGCCGCCCGGTCGGTGAATTTCAGCTGGGCGATGGCGTACACGGTCACCGCGCAACCCTAACCTTCAAACGATTCCCAGCCCGCGTAGCCACTCCACTCCGCGCCGTCGACGAGCACTCGGGCCGGGCCGTCGAGCACCCTGCCGATGACGCGCCACCCGGGCGGCGCCGCACCGGCGAAACAGGCCACCAGGGCGTGGTCTTCGCCGCCCCCCAGCACCCACGGCCAGGGGTCGGCGCCGACGGTGGCCGCGGCCGCGGCCACCGCGTCGCGGTCCGCGCCCAGCGCCGCGGTGGACAGGTCGATCCCGACTCGCGACGCCTTGGCGACGTGCCTCAGGTCGGCGATCAGGCCGTCGGAGACGTCGATCATGGCCTGCGCGCCCGCGGCCGCTGCCGCCGCCCCCTGGCCGTAGGGCGGCTGCGGCACCAGGTGACGACGCCGCAGTTCGTCAAACTCGCCGGCGCCCCCGCCAACACCCCCGCCAATACCCTTGTGCCACAACGAATAACCGGCGGCGGAGCGGCCCAGCTCACCGTTGACGGCGACCACCGAGCCGGCTTTGGCCCCGGAGCGCAACACCGGCGCGCGGCCGTCGAGGTCACCCAACACCGTCAGCGACAGCACCCACTGCGGGCAGCTGACCAGATCACCGCCGACGATCCCGGCGCCGATCCGCCCCGCCTCGTCCCACATCCCGTCGACCAGCGCGTCCACCTGCGCCGCTGGCGTATCACCGGGTGCCCCGAAGCCGACCACGAACGCCGTGGCCCGCGCGCCCATCGCCTCGATGTCGGCGGCGTTCTGGGCGATCGCCTTGCGGCCGACGTCGTGGGGTGTCGACCAGTCCAGCCGAAAGTGCCGATCCTGCACCAGCACGTCGGTCGAGACCACGATGCGCCCGTCGCTCGCGGAAACCAGCGCCGCGTCATCGCCGGGCCCGAGCAGGACCGCGGCGGGCTGTCGCCGGCCCCGCACCAACCGATCGATGACCGCGAACTCACCGAGCCGTTGCAGCGTGGGGAACTCCCCCGATGCCCCGAAATCATCGTCGCCCACGCCACCTCCTCCGGCGCGTCCCGGCCATGTGCGGGCCACTGTACGTCGCCCGACCTGCGGTAAGTTGAGTGCCTGCCCGCGCGAGCGGACCGCGCCAGTTTATGAGATGGGAGGTGCGCGGGCGGTGACGACCGAACGCGACGCCGGCACGGCTGCCGACACCGGACCGCCGCGCGCGGTGATGATCGCCGCGGTCGCGCTGGCCGTCGTGGCGATCGGCGTGATCCTGGCCATCGCGGCAACCCGCGAGGCGCCGCCGCAACCGGTTGCCGTTCCCGCCTTCCCGGCGCCGCAGGCGGCCAACGCCGCGTGCCGGGCACTGGCCGACGCGCTGCCGCAGCGGCTCGGGGACTATCAACGCGCATCGCTGGCGCAGCCGGCGCCCGAGGGGGCGGCGGCCTGGCGGGCCGGGTCCGACCGCGAGCCGGTGGTGTTGCGCTGCGGACTCGACCGCCCCGCGGAGTTTGTGGTGGGATCGCCGATCCAGATGGTCGATCGGGTGCAGTGGTTTGAGGTGGCCGCCGGTCAGCAATCCGCGGGCCCCCCATCGGCCGATGCCGGAAGATCCACGTGGTACACGGTCGACCGGCCGGTGTATGTGGCGCTCACGCTGCCCTCGGGATCGGGGCCGACGCCGATCCAGCAACTCTCCGAGGTGATCGACCACATCATCGCCGCGGTCCCCATCGACCCGGCACCCGCGCGTTAACGCAGACCCACGCCCCGTGCCAGCGCCGTCTCCACCATGGTCGCCAGCAGGGTGGGGTAGTCGACGCCGCTGGCCGCCCACATCCTCGGGTACATCGAGATCGTGGTGAATCCCGGCATCGTGTTGATCTCGTTGATGATTGGCCCGTCCTCGGTGAGGAAGAAATCGACCCGGGCCAGACCCTGGCAGTCAATCGCCTTGAACGCGCGGATCGCCAACTGACGCACCGCGTCGGCGATGTCGTCGTCGACCTTTGCGGGCACGTCCAATTCGGCTGCGTCGTCAAAGTATTTCGTCGCGAAGTCGTAGAACGTGTCCTCGCGTCCCCGCACCCCGGCCACCCGGATCTCGCCCAGCGTGCTGGCTTCGACTGTGCCGTCAGGCATTTCGAGCACACCGCACTCGAGCTCGCGACCGTTGATCGCCGCTTCCACGATCACCTTCGGATCGTGCCGGCGCGCGTTGGCAACCGCGGCGGGCAGCTGGTCCCAACTCGAAACCCGGCTGACGCCGATCGAAGAGCCGCCACGCGCGGGCTTGACGAACACCGGCAAACCCAGGCGTTCGCACTCCTCGAGACGCGGCGCCGCCCGCGAGGGGCGCAGCACCGCGTGCGGACCGACCGGAAGTCCCTCGGCGACAAGCAGCTTCTTGGTGAACTCCTTGTCCATGCCCGCGGCGCTGGCCAGCACACCCGCCCCGACGTAGGGCACACCGGCGAGTTCGAGCAGCCCCTGGATCGTGCCGTCCTCGCCGTAGGGGCCGTGCAGCACCGGAAACACCACGTCGACGGACGCCAGCACATCACTGGCACCGGGCGAAAGCGACACCAACTGGCCACGCCGCCGCGGATCCGCCGGCAGGGCCAGCTCGGTGCCCGATTCGGCGGTCACCTCGGGCAGCCGGCGGTTGGTGATCACCAGCGCATCCGGGTCGGCGTCGGTGAGCACCCACGAACCCTCCGGGGTGATGCCGATCGCGACCACCTCGAAGCGCTGCGGGTCCAGATTGCGCAGAATGCTGCCCGCGGACACACACGAGATGGCGTGTTCGTTGCTGCGCCCGCCGAAGACGACGGCGACGCGCACCCGGCTGCCGCTTGACGGCCGTGGCGTCGGGGACCGGTCGCTGGCATTCACAACCTGGAGAGGCTACCGGTTGGGGAGCATTCGGGTCGGGTGCCGGGCCGTGAGCTGGGGTTTCTGTGGCCCGAGAGGCTCATTCGGGCTTGGTGCTGCGGCCCAGCAGCAGCGCCATCGCCTCGTCCACCGACAGGCCCTTATGACAGACCCTGTGCACGGCGTCGGTGAGTGGCATTTCGACGTCGTAACTGGCCGCCAGCGCGAGCACCGCCTCGCACGACGTGACCCCTTCGACGACGTGCCCCGCGCCCGCCTGCATGGCCGACTCCATGGTCCCGCCGCGGCCCAGGCATTCACCGAACGACCGGTTGCGCGAATGCGGCGAGGTGCAGGTCGCCACCAGGTCCCCGACACCCGCCAGCCCGGCCAGCGTCGCGCCCTTGGCGCCGAGGGCGATCCCCAGCCGGATGATCTCCGCCAGGCCGCGGGTGATGATCGCCGCCGCGGTGTTTTCGCCAAGCCCAACGCCGGCGGCCATCCCGCACGCGAGTGCGATGACGTTCTTGCACGCCCCGCCGATCTCGGTGCCGACCACGTCGCTGTTGGTATAGGGACGGAAATACCCACTGTTCAGCATCCGCTGCACGGCAACCGCGCGGCCCGAGTCGCTGCACGCGACGACCGTGGCCGCGGGCTGACATTCGGCGATCTCACTGGCCAGGTTCGGCCCCGATATGACCGCGATGTGTGCCGGGTCCACGCCGGTCACCGAGATGATCACCTGGCTCATCCGCATGAGGGTGCCCAGCTCGATGCCCTTGGCCAGGCTGATGAGCGTCGCGCCGTCGGCCACCAAAGGCGCCCACCGCTCGAGATTGCTCCGCATCGTCTGCGCCGGTACCCCCAGCAACACCGTCGTCGCGCCGGCCAGGGCATCATTCGCATCGGCGGTGGCGCGGATGCCGGCCGGCAGCAACGTGCCGGGCAGATAAGCGGGGTTGTATCGGGTGGCATTGATCTGCTCGGCGAGGTCAGATCGCCGGGCCCACAGCTTCACCTCTCCTTGTGGTCCCCCGGCCTCAGCGAGCACCTTGGCCAGCGCCGTGCCCCAGGCACCGGCGCCCATCACCGCAACGGCGCCCTCGGAACTGGCCGTCGTGCTGGCCATTTACCACCCCCGTCTCTCATCAAAGCGGTACCCGCAGCCGCTACACACTAGAACAGCGACGGTGCGCCGTTACGCTACCGCGACGACGGGCCGCCACGGTCGCGCACCGAGTGTCGCTGGCAGGATGACGGCATGAGCGGCACACGGGCCGACGGTGCGGGTGACGGTTCAGGTGACGTGGCCCTGATCATCGCCGTCAAGCGGTTGGCCGCCGCCAAGACCAGGCTTGCCCCGGTGTTTTCGGCGCGGACCCGGGAGAAGGTGGTGCTGGCCATGTTGGTCGACACCCTGACCGCCGCGGCGGGCGTTGCGGCACTGGGCTCGATCACCGTCATCACGCCCGACGACGCCGCGGCCGCCGCGGCGGCCCAGCTCGGGGCCGCCGTGCTGGCCGATCCGACACCCGAGGGCAACAGCGACCCGCTGAACAACGCAATCACCACCGCGGAACGAGCGGTAGCCGGATCGTTCTCCAATATCGTTGTGCTGCAAGGCGATTTGCCGGCGTTGCAGACCCAGGAGCTGGCCGAGGCGATCGCCGCCGCACGCCAGCACCGGCGCAGCTTCGTCGCCGACCGGTTGGCAACGGGAACCGCCGCACTCTGCGCGTTCGGGGCCGGGCTCGATCCGCAATTCGGGCCGGATTCGTGCGCGCGGCACCGCCGTTCGGGCGCGATCGAGCTGACGGGCGCGTGGCCCGGCCTGCGATGCGATGTCGACACGCCCGCCGACCTGGCGGCCGCCCGTCGCCTCGGGGTCGGGGCGGCGACCGCGCGGGCCATCGCGCAGCCCTAGCCACAGCAAGCCTGTACGAACGGTGAACGGCGCACCAACGGCGAACGGATGTCCTTCGGGCGCTAGCAGCACCAGCGGGTAATAGGCGATGATCGCATGGTGACCGAAACCGAAGCCGAGGCACGGCCCGACGAGACTGTATGGCATCCAGGTGAGTCCGCCGTGGCGGCGCCACCCGCGGCGACCCCCGCCGCGATCACCGACGCGCTGCCCGAGGACCGCTACCTCAACCGGGAACTCAGCTGGCTGGACTTCAACGCGCGCGTTCTGGCCTTGGCCGCCGATAATTCGCTGCCGTTGCTGGAGCGGGCCAAGTTCCTGGCCATCTTCGCTTCCAACCTCGACGAGTTCTACATGGTGCGGGTGGCCGGCCTCAAGCGCCGCGACGAGATGGGGTTATCGGTCCGCTCGGCCGACGGTCTGACACCGCGCGAGCAACTGGCCCGCATCGGCGAGCAGACGCAGCGGATCGCCACCCGGCACGCCCGGGTGTTCCTCGATTCGGTGAGACCGGCGCTGGCCGAGGAAGGCATCTACATCGTCACGTGGGCCGATTTGGATCAGGCTGAGCGCGACCAACTATCGACGTATTTCAACGAGCAGGTCTTCCCCGTCCTCACCCCGCTGGCCGTCGACCCCGCCCACCCGTTCCCGTTCGTGAGCGGGCTGAGCCTGAACCTGGCGGTGACGGTGCGCGAACCCGAGGACGGCGGTCAGCACTTCGCCCGAGTCAAGGTGCCCGACAACGTCGATCGCTTCGTCGAACTCGATGGCGCCGGTGGTGGCGACGGGGCCGAGGTACCGGGCGTTGTCCGGTACCTGCCGTTGGAAGAACTGATCGCGGCTTTCCTTCCGATGCTTTTCCCTGGCATGGAGATCGTCGAACATCACGCGTTTCGCATTACCCGCAACGCCGATTTCGAGGTCGAAGAGGACCGCGACGAGGACCTACTGCAGGCGCTGGAACGCGAATTGGCGCGCAGGCGGTTCGGGTCGCCGGTGCGGCTCGAGATCGCCGACGACATGACCGAGGGCATGCTGGAGTTGTTGCTGCGGGAACTCGACGTGCATCCCGGTGACGTCATCGAAGTGCCCGGTCTGCTCGACCTGTCGTCGCTGTGGCAGATCTACGGGCTGGACCGTCCGGCGCTCAAAGATCCGGCGTTCATTCCCGACACCCATCCCGCCTTCGCCGACCGGGAAACGCCCAAGAGCATCTTCGCGACGCTGCGCGAAGGCGATGTGCTTGTGCACCATCCGTATGACTCGTTCTCCACCAGCGTGCAGCGATTCATCGAGCAGGCCGCCGCCGACCCCAACGTGCTGGCGATCAAACAAACGCTGTACCGCACCTCCGGTGATTCGCCGATCGTTCGGGCGCTGATCGAAGCCGCCGAGGCCGGAAAGCAGGCGGTGGCGCTCGTCGAGATCAAGGCGCGCTTCGACGAACAGGCCAACATCCGATGGGCGCGCGCGCTGGAGCAAGCGGGCGTGCACGTGGTCTACGGGCTCGTCGGCCTGAAGACACACTGCAAGACCTGCCTGGTGGTGCGCCGCGAAGGCTCGGCGATCCGGCGGTATTGCCACATCGGAACCGGCAACTACAACAGCAAGACGGCGCGGCTCTACGAAGACGTGGGCCTGCTCACCGCCGCCCCCGACATCGGCGCCGACCTGACCGACTTGTTCAATTCGCTTACCGGATACTCGCGCAAGTTGTCCTACCGCAACCTCTTGGTGGCCCCGCACGGCATCCGCGCCGGCATCATCGAACGCGTCGAGCGCGAGATCGCCGCCCACGGCGAACGCGGGAACGGGCGGATCCGCCTCAAGATGAACGCCCTTGTCGACGAGCAGGTCATCGATGCGCTCTACCGTGCGTCGCAGGCCGGTGTCCGGGTCGAGGTGGTGGTGCGCGGCATCTGCGCGCTGCGCCCCGGCGCGGAAGGCTTCTCCGAAAACATCTCGGTCCGCTCGATTCTGGGCCGTTTCCTGGAGCACTCGCGCATCATGCACTTCGCGTCCATCAACGAGTTCTGGATCGGCAGCGCCGACATGATGCACCGCAATCTCGACCGGCGAGTCGAGGTGCTGGTTCAGGTCAAGGATCCGAGGCTCACCGCATATCTGGACGAATTGTTCGAGTCCGCTCTGGATCCGTCGACCCGGTGCTGGGAACTGGGTTCCGACGGGCAGTGGACCGCTTCGCCACAGGAGGGCCACACCGTCCGCGATCACCAGGTGTCACTCATGGATCGGCACCGTAGCCTCTGACGCCGTGTGGTAGCTTTCCAGGTCGCATCCACGACCGCGAGCGCCGCATCGCCCCCAGGGCCGAATTGACCTGCAGGAGTTTAGGTGTCGAACCAGACCTCGTCGGCGGGTCGGCAATCGGGGAGCCGGATCGTGTATGCCGCGGGCGCGGTGCTGTGGCGAACGGGCGGCGCCGATCCGGCGGCTCGGGCCCTTGAGGTCGCCCTGATCCACCGCCCCCGTTACGACGACTGGTCGCTGCCGAAAGGCAAAGTGGACCCCGGCGAGACGGCACCCGTGGCGGCGGTGCGGGAAGTGCTCGAGGAGACGGGTCACCACGCCATCCTCGGCAGGCGGCTGGACATGGTGAGTTATCCGATCGACCAGGGCGTAAAAAAGGTCTACTACTGGGCGGCCCGAAGCACCGGCGGCGAATTCACACCGGGCAGCGAGGTCGACGAGCTGATCTGGCTGCCGATCGCCGAGGCGATGAAGAGACTCAATTACGTGCCAGATCGAAAGATGTTACGCCACTTCGGAAAGCAACCCGCGGACACACACACCTTGCTCGTGGTCCGGCACGGCACCGCCGGCAGGAAATCACGGTTCTCCGGCGACGACACCAAACGACCCCTGGACAAGAGGGGGCGCGCGCAGGCGGAGGCACTCGTTCCACAGCTGCTGGCCTTCGGCGCCTCCGACGTGCATGCGGCTGACCGGCTCCGCTGTCACCAGACGGTAGAACCGCTCGCCGAGGAACTCGGTGTGACCGTCCACGACGAGCCCGCCCTGACCGAGGAGTCCTACGCCAAGAACCCCAAACGCGCCCGGCACCGAATGCTGCGCATCGCGGAGGAGGAAGGCACCCCGGTGATTTGCACGCAGGGCAAGGTGATTCCGGACCTGATCGCCTGGTGGTGCGAACGCGACGGGGTGCGTTCCGATAAATCCCGCAACCACAAGGGCAGTACGTGGGTGCTGTCATTGTCGGGCGGCCGACTGGTGGCGGCCGACCACATCGGCGGCGCGCTGGCCGCCAACGTGCGGGCCTAACAGGCGGACACCCTCCGAGTGGCATCGCCGCCACCCGAAGGGTATCCGCGTGTGGAATTTCCTACCTGCGGCCGCGCCGGGCGGTGGCCTTCTTGGCAGGAGCCTTGCTGGCCGGTCTCTTTGCCGCCGCCGTCCTGGCCGGAGCCTTGGTCGCCGCCTTCTTGACGACAGCCTTCTTGACGGCAGCCTTCTTAACGGCCTTCTTGGCCACAGCCTTCTTGGCGGCCGTCTTCACCGCGGCCTTCTTAACGGCCTTCTTGGCCACAGCCTTCTTGGCGGCCGTCTTCACCGCGGCCCGCTTAACGGCCTTCTTGGCCACAGCCTTCTTGGCGGCCGTCTTCACCGCGGCCCGCTTCACGGCCTTCTTGGCCACCGCTTTCTTCACCGCCGCCTTCTTGGCTGCGCCGGCCGTTACAACACCACGTTTCACTGCAGGTCCTTCCGCCGGGAGGCGCTGTGTGCCAGACACAACCGCTTTGAATTGGGCACCGGGCCGGAACGCGGGGACCGATGTCGGCTTCACCTTTACCGTCTCGCCGGTACGCGGATTGCGGGCCACCCGCGCCGCGCGCCGCCGCTGTTCGAACACACCGAACCCGGTAATTGTGACACTGTCGCCCTTGTGCACGGCACGCACAATGGTGTCGACGACATTCTCGACGGCAGCGGTCGCTTGCCGACGGTCCGAGCCCAATTTCTGTGTGAGCACGTCAATGAGCTCTGCTTTGTTCATCCAAACCCTCCGAAGCTAGTGGTCCTCGTTTTGGGAACCGACTAGTGGACACGGTAAACCCTCACCCAGCAAATTTCCAAGAGCCACGCGCAATTTCAGGACCGAACGGCGAAAATTTTCGCAATCCGGTTGCCGCCCTTGACCGGTGGCGGGACGGGAAAATCGCCCGGGTTTACTTAGCTCACCGAGAAGAAAATCCGTTCTGATCGACGCTTCAGGACGCGGGCAGGGTGCGCGGTTTCCACTGTTGGCGCGCCGCCTCGAATGTCTCGATTTCGTCGAGTTTCCGCAGCGTAAGGGCTATATCGTCGAGACCCTCGAGGAGTCTGTAAGCGGTGTGGTCGTCAATCTTGAACGGCAGCACCGCCGTTCCGGCGGTGATATTTCGATCTTGAAGATTGGCAGTGATTTCCAAGCCCGGACTCTGCTCGATGAGCTTCCAAAGGAGTTCCACGCCGTCTTGAGAAACTTCGGCCGCCAGGAGGCCGGCCTTCCCGGCGTTGCCCCGAAAAATGTCACCGAATCGAGACGAAATGACCACCCGGAACCCGTAGTCCATGAGCGCCCACACCGCGTGCTCACGCGACGATCCGGTGCCGAAATCGGGCCCGGCGACCAGAACCGAGCCGCGGTCAAAGGGGCTGAGATTTAGCACGAATGAGGGATCCGACCGCCACGTGGCGAACAATCCGTCCTCGAAACCGGTTCGGGTAACGCGCTTCAAATACACCGCGGGAATGATCTGATCGGTATCGACATTGGACCGCCGCAGCGGCACGCCGATACCCGTGTGGGTGCGAAAGGCTTCCATTCTCGTCCTCGATTCAAAATCAGTTGGAGTTCAAGTCGGCCGGCGCGGACAGCCTGCCCCGCACCGCCGTTGCGGCGGCGACGGCCGGCGACACCAGATGAGTGCGGCCGCCTTTGCCCTGCCGCCCTTCGAAGTTGCGGTTGGATGTCGCGGCGCACCGCTCCCCCGGCGCGAGCTGATCGGGGTTCATGCCCAGGCACATCGAGCATCCGGCCTGGCGCCATTCGGCGCCCGCCGCGGTGAAAACCTCGCCCAGCCCTTCGGCTTCGGCCTGCGCGCGCACCCGCATGGAGCCCGGAACGACGAGCATTCGAACCCCCTGGGAGACTTTGCGGCCACGCAACACGTCGGCCACCGCCCGCAGGTCCTCGATACGACCGTTGGTACAAGAACCGACGAACACGGCGTCGACACCGATGTCGCGCATCGGCGTGCCCGGTCGAAGGTCCATGTACGCCAAGGCTTTCTCGGCGGCCTGCCGCTCGCCTTCGTCGGCCATCAGTTCGGGATCCGGCACGGCCGCGTCCAGGGGCACCCCCTGGCCGGGGTTGGTTCCCCACGTGACGAACGGGCTCAACGAGGCCGCGTCGAGATAGACCTCGGTGTCGAAGACGGCGCCGGGGTCGGTGCACAGCTCCTGCCAGTACTGCACCGCGGCATCCCATTGCGCGCCGGTCGGGGCGTGCGGGCGGCCGCGCAGAAATTCGTAAGTGGTCTCGTCCGGCGCCACCATGCCCGCCCGGGCGCCGGCTTCGATGCTCATGTTGCAGACCGTCATCCGGCCTTCCATGGACAGCGATTCGATGGCACTGCCCCGGTATTCGATGACATGACCCTGCCCACCGCCGGTACCGATCTTCGCGATCAGCGCAAGGATGATGTCCTTGGCCGTCACGCCGGTCGGCAACGGCCCGTCGACATTGACCGCCATCGTCTTGAAGGGCCGCAACGGCAGGGTCTGGGTGGCCAGCACGTGCTCGACCTCCGAGGTGCCAATCCCCATGGCCAGCGCGCCAAATGCGCCGTGCGTGGACGTGTGACTGTCGCCACAGACGATCGACATTCCCGGTTGGGTGAGGCCCAATTGGGGACCGACGACATGCACGATGCCCTGCTCGATGTCACCCATCGGATAGAGCCGGACGCCGAATTCCTCGCAGTTGCGCCGCAACGTCTCGACCTGCGTGCGCGACACCGGGTCGGCGATCGGCTTGTCGATGTCGATGGTGGGGACGTTGTGATCCTCGGTGGCCAGCGTCAAGTCGGGGCGCCGCACCGGCCGGCCGGCCAGGCGGAGACCGTCGAAAGCCTGCGGGCTGGTGACCTCGTGCACCAAATGCAGATCGATGTAGATCAGGTCGGGCGCGTCACAGCCGCCCGATACCACAACGTGGTCTTCCCAAACCTTTTCGGCCAGGGTGCGCGGCCGGGCTGGACCATCCGGGCCGCCAGCCCGGGAGTCGTCGGATCCCATCTCGAATTCGCCTCTGTTCGGTCGTTCGGCTGTCATCTCAGATTGCGAGACGCTAGTATCTCCTTGTGAGACAGCATAGCGGCATCGGCGTCCTCGACAAAGCGGTCGGTGTCCTCCACACGATCGCGGAATCTCCATGCGGATTGGCCGAACTGTGCGAGCGAACAGGCTTGCCCAGGGCCACCGCCTACCGGCTGGCGGCCGCTCTCGAAGTTCATCGGCTGCTGGCGCGCGATGACGAAGGGCGCTGGCGGTTGGGCCCCGCGGTCACCGAACTGGCCGCCCGTGTCAACGATCCACTGCTGGCCGCGAGCGCCGCGGTGCTGCCCGAGCTGCGCGAGACAACCGGCGAAAGCGTCCAGTTGTATCGTCGCGAGGGCACATCGCGGGTCTGCGTGGCCGCCCTGGAACCGGCTGCGGGTCTTCGCGATACGGTCCCGGTCGGGGCACGGCTGCCGATGACGGCGGGCTCGGGGGCCAAAGTGCTACTCGCCCATGCCGACGCCGCCATCCAGAAGGCCGTGTTGCCGACGGCGAAATTCACCGACCGCACGCTGGCCGAAGTGCGCCGGCGCGGCTGGGCGCAAAGCGTGGCCGAGCGCGAGCCCGGCGTGGCGAGCGTGTCGGCGCCGGTGCGCGACGGCCGCGGTGTCGTCATCGCCGCCATATCGGTGTCGGGACCCATCGACCGGATCGGCCGGCGCCCGGGGGCGCGCTGGGCCGCCGATCTGCTGTCCGCGGCGGAAGCGCTCACCCGCCGGCTCTAAATCGGCGCCGAGTGTGCGCCTATGGCGGCGAAATCGCTTTTCCCGCCCTTGCGCGCACACTCAAAGCCACCAGTGCACGCCTCACCGCACGCGGCCTGACAAACTGACCGCCATGGGAACCAATCAGCGCGCGAGCATCGTCATGTCCTCCGACGAGATCGCCGATTTCGTCGTCAAGAGCCGCACCGGCACGCTGGCCACCGTCGGTCCCGACGGCCAGCCGCACCTGACCGCCATGTGGTACGCCGTCGTCGACGGCGAAATCTGGCTAGAGACCAAGGCCAAGTCGCAGAAGGCGGTCAACGTCAAACGCGACCCGCGGGTGAGCTTTCTGATCGAGGATGGCAACACCTACGACACGCTGCGCGGGGTGTCGTTCGAGGGCGTGGCGGAGATCCTCGACGATCCCGACGTCTCGCACCGGGTCGGGGTCAGCGTGTTCGAGCGCTACACCGGCCCCTACACCGACGAGATGAAGCCCTTCGTCGAGCAGATGATGAACAAGAGGGTCTGCGTGCGCATTGTCGCCCGCCGCGCGCGCTCATGGGATCACCGCAAGCTCGGGCTGCCGCACATGCCGGTGGGCGGATCGACCGCGCCGGCCGCGCTGGGGACCGGCGATTAGTTGTTTGTAGCCTTTGTAGCCCCGATGGGATTCGAACCCACGCTACCGCCGTGAGAGGGCGGCGTCCTAGGCCGCTAGACGACGGGGCCAGAACCGATCCGAGCTGCCAGCATAGCTCACCCGAGAAGGCGCACCTAATCGCTGGCCGTGCCGCGATTTTGCTGGGGTACCAGGACTCGAACCTAGAATGGCTGAACCAGAATCAGCTGTGTTGCCAATTACACCATACCCCATTGGCTGCCTAAAACCGCTGGTCACAACGGTTCTGCGGACCCTATAGGTGTCTTAATACCGTTGCGGCCGGCCGTAGGTGGCCTTTGTAAACCGCAGTGCAGACTACCAAAAACTCAGACCGCGTCGTCGCGCGCGGCCCGCAACCGCCGCAGGCTGCGGTCGCGGCCGAGCAGCTCCAGTGATTCGAACAACGGCGGGCTGACCGTAGTTCCCGTCGCGGCGACCCGGATCGGACCGAACGCCTTGCGCGGTTTGAGCGCCAGACCCTCGATGAGCGCGGCCTTGAGGGCGGCCTCGATCTGGTCCGTGGTCCAGTCCGCCACGCCGTCCAGCGCGGCCACCGCCGCATCCAGGACCGCGACGCCATCCGGACCGAGCTCCTTGGCGGCGGCCTTGGGGTCGATCGCGTATTCGTCGTCGTTGAGAAACTTCAGCAGGTCCCACGCGTCGCCCAGGACGACGATGCGGGTCTGCACCAGCTCGGCGGCCGCGGCGAACCCGGCGTCATCCAATTGGATGTGATGTCCGTGCGCGTCCAGGTAGTCGCGGAGCCTGGCGGTGAAGTCGCCGGCGTCCAGCATCCGGATGTGCTCGGCGTTCAGCGCGTCGGCCTTCTTCTGGTCGAAACGGGCCGGGTTGGAGTTGACGTCGACGACGTCGAAGGCGGCCACCATCTCGTCGAGGCTGAACAGGTCGTGATCGTCGGCGATCGCCCAGCCGAGCAGCGCAAGGTAATTCAGCAGCCCCTCGGGGATGAAACCCCGGTCGCGGTGGGCGAACAGATTCGACTGCGGGTCGCGCTTGGAAAGCTTTTTGGTTCCCTCCCCCAATACCGTTGGCAGATGTGCGAATTGCGGAACAAATTCGGCGACGCCGATCCGGATCAGCGCCCGATACAGCGCGAGCTGGCGCGGAGTCGACGGCAGCAGGTCCTCGCCCCGCAGCACATGGGTGATCTTCATCAGCGCGTCATCAACCGGGTTGACCAAGGTGTACAACGGATCTCCGGTTGCGCGGGTCAGCGCGAAATCGGGCACGGTCCCCGCCGCGAACGTGGTCGGTCCGCGCACCAAGTCGTCCCAACCTAGGTCTTCGTCGGGCATCCGCAGCCGTACCACCGGTTTACGGCCTTCCGCCAGGAACGCCGCGCGCTGCGAATCGGTAAGCTGTCGGTCGAAGTTGTCGTAGCCCAGCTTGGGGTTGCGGCCGGCGGCGATATGACGGGCCTCGACCTCCTCCGGCGTCGAGAAGGCGTAGTAGGCCTCCCCGGCCTCGAGCAGCTTGGCCACCACGTCGCGGTAGATCTCCGTGCGCTGCGATTGCCGGTACGGGCCGTGGGGTCCGCCGACCTCGGGTCCCTCGTCCCAGTCAAGGCCGAGCCAGCGTAGCGCGTCGAGCAGTGCGGAATAGCTTTCCTCGGTGTCGCGCTGGGCGTCGGTGTCCTCGATGCGAAAGACGAAGGTGCCGCCCGTGTGTCGAGCGTAAGCCCAGTTGAACAGCGCGGTGCGGACCATCCCGACGTGCGGGGTGCCGGTGGGCGACGGGCAGAACCGGACTCGAACTGTCACGACTTTCCTTTGCGGACAACGGGATTGATGAGACTGCCGATTCCCTCGATGGTGATGGAGACGGTGTCACCGTCCTCGATGGGACCGACGCCTGCCGGCGTTCCGGTGAGGATGAGATCGCCGGGCAGCAGGGTCATCACGGCCGAGATCCACTCCACGATGGCGCCGACGTCGTGGATCATCAGCGAGGTGCGGCTGTGTTGCTTCACTTCGCCGTTGACCTCGGTGCGCAGTTCGAGATCCGCCGGATCGACGTCGGTGACGATCCATGGCCCGACCGGGCAGAAACTGTCGTGGCCCTTGGCGCGAGTCCATTGACCGTCGGCCTTTTGTTGATCCCGTGCCGACACGTCGTTGCCGATGGTGTAGCCAAGGATGTTCTCGGCGGCCCGGGCGGCGGGAATGTCCTTGCACGGCCGGCCGATGACCGCCGCCAGCTCGCCCTCGAAATGCACGGGTGATGCGTTGGCGGGCAACCTGATCGGTACATTCGGTCCGATGATCGCGGTATTGGGCTTGAGGAATATCACCGGGTCCGCCGGTGCCGGGCCGGTCAGGGCGCTCATTTCCGCGATGTGATCGGCGTAGTTCTTGCCGATGCACACCACCTTGCCGGCCAGCATCGGAGCCAGCAGCCGGACGTCGGCCAGCGGCCATGATCGGCCGGTGAAGGTCGGGGTGCCGAATGGGTGCTCGGCGATCTCGCGGGCGATCATCGCGGCCGGATCGTCGAGTTCGCCCTCGATGCTGACGAAGGCGACACCGTCGGGGCTGGCGATTCGACCTAGGCGCATTTGTTGGAGCCTAATCGCCCCCTGATAACCGGAGCGACCGGCGCCGCCGGCCGGCCCGGGCGCCCGAGTTTCGGCAACGGGTGCCGAGCGTGTGGAAACATGGATTGATGTCCCGGGGCCACCCCGCCATGCTCGGCGCGGGAACGCGCTGGATGGTGATGGTCGTCTCGCTGTTCGTGACCGCAAGTTCCTTCCTCTTTATCAACGGCATCGCCTTTTTGATCCCCTCGCTCGAAGCCAAGCGTGGAACGTCCCTGACCGAAGCCAGTCTGTTGTCGTCCATGCCGAGCTGGGGCATGGTCGCCACGCTGGTCCTCTGGGGCTACGTGCTCGACCACGTCGGCGAGCGGCTCGTGCTGACTTTGGGTTCGGGGCTCACCGCGGCTGCCGCCTATGCCGCGGCATCGGTCCATTCGATGGTGTGGGTCGGCGTGTACTTGTTTCTCGGTGGCATGGCCGCAGCGAGTTGCAACACCGCCGGCGGGCGGCTGGTGTCCGCGTGGTTCCCACCGCACCAACGTGGCCTTGCAATGGGCATCCGCCAGACCGCCCAACCGCTGGGAATCGCCATGGGCGCGCTGGTAATGCCTGTGCTGGCCGAGCGCGGCCCGCACGCGGGGCTCATATTTCCGGCGTTTGTGTGCGGCGTGGCGGCAGTTGCGAGTGCCATTGGCATCGTCGACCCGCCGCGGAAATCCCGGAAGACGGCCACCGAAGCGGAACTGGCCAGCCCGTATCGCGGGTCGACCGTACTGTGGCGCATCCACGCGGTGGCGGGCCTCCTGATGATGCCGCAGACGGTGACCGTGACGTTCATGCTGGTGTGGCTGATGAACGACCATGGCTGGTCGATCGCGGTCGCCGGCGCTTGGGTGACCCTCTCGCAGCTGCTCGGCGCGGTGGGCCGCATAGCGGTAGGCCGCTGGTCGGACCGGGTTGGCTCAAGAATGCGACCGGTGCGCATCATCGCTACCGCCGCCGCCGCGACCCTATTGCTGCTCGCCCTCGCCGACCATTTGAATTCGCGATACGAGGTGCCGCTCATGGTCACCATCTCGGTGATCGCGGTGCTCGACAACGGCCTGGAGGCAACGGCGATCACCGAATTCGCGGGGCCGTTCTGGAGCGGACGCGCCCTGGGCATCCAGAACACCACCCAGCGGGTGATCGCGGCCACCGGACCTCCGTTGTTCGGTGCGTTGATCGCGGCGGCCAAATATCCAACGGCTTGGGCGCTGTGCGGGTTGTTCCCGTTGGTGGCAATACCGTTGGTGCCCGCCTGGTTGCTGCCCCCCGGCTTGGAAACCAGGGCGCGAACTACAGGGCGGCTGCGATCCGTTCGCCGACTTCGCTGGTGGCGCGCCGTTCGTTCCCACGAGTTGCCAGATAAGTCTCGACGGCCCGGTCCACCCGGGCAGCCGCATCGTCCTCACCGAGATGGGAAAGCAGCAGCGCCACCGACATGATCGCCGCGGTCGGATCCGCGATGCCCTGCCCGGCGATGTCGGGTGCGCTGCCGTGCACCGGCTCGAACATCGAGGGATTGGCCCGGGTCGCGTCGATATTTCCGCTGGCGGCCAAGCCGATTCCGCCGCACACCGCCGCGGACAGGTCGGTGATGATGTCGCCGAACAGGTTGTCGGTGACGATCACGTCGAAGCGGCCGGGGTCGGTGACCAGGAAGATCGTGGCGGCGTCGACGTGTTGATACGCCACCTCGACGTCGGGATATTCCGCGCCGACCTCGGCCACGATCCGCGACCACAACTTCCCCGCGAAGGTCAGCACGTTGTTCTTGTGCACCAGCGTCAGGTGTTTGCGACGCAGCCGGGCCCGCTCGAACGCGTACTGCACCACTCGGCGCACGCCGAACGCGGTGTTCACGCTGACCTCGGTGGCCACCTCGTTGGGGGTTCCGGCGCGGATCGCGCCGCCGTTGCCGGTGTAGGGTCCCTCGGTGCCCTCGCGCACCACCACGAAGTCGATCTCGGGGTTTCCCGCGAGCGGACTGCTCACCCCTTTATATAGCCGACCCGGCCGCAGGTTGACGTGATGATCCAGCTCAAAACGCAGGCGCAGCAACAGACCTCGCTCCAGGACGCCGCTGGGCACCGATGGATCACCGACCGCCCCGAGCAGGATGGCGTCGTGCTCCCGCAATTCGGCGAGCACCGAGTCCGGCAGCAGCTCACCGGTGGCGTGGAAACGGCGGGCGCCCAGGTCGTAGCTGGTCTTCTGCACGCCCGGCACAACGGCGTCAAGGACTTTGATCGCCTCGGCCACCACCTCCGGGCCGATCCCGTCGCCGCCGATCACCGCCAACTTCATCGGCGCCGCTCCTCCTCATCGCTTCGTCCCCCGCAAGCGGGCGGTGCCCCCACTGCATCGTCGCCGGCGCGCTTCACGACAGATCGACCACTTCGAGCTTCTTGGCGCTGACTGCCGCCGCGATGGCCGACCGCACATCCCCGGGCACGTCCTGGTCGAGCCGCAGCAGAATCGTCGCGAGCGGGCCCTCGGCGTCTTCGGACAGCTGCGCCGCGTGGATGTTCACCCCGGCGCCGCCCAGCAGGGTGCCGATCTTGCCCAACGCTCCGGGCTGGTCGGCGTAATGGATGATCAGGTTGGTGCCCTGGGCGCGCAGGTCAAAGTGGCGGCCGTTGATCTGCACGATCTTCTGCACTTGCAGCGGCCCGGCCAGCGCGCCGGCGACGGTGACGGCAGAACCGTCGTGGGCCACGGCCCGTACCTCGACGACACTGCGATAGTTGGGACTTTCCGAGGCCGTGGTGATCTCGGCGGAAACGCCGCGTTCGGCGGCCAGCGTCGGCGCGTTGACGAAGGTCACCGGACCATCGATGACCGCCGAGAACAGGCCGCGGAGAGCCGAAAGCTTGAGCACCTCAACGTCTTCGGAGGCCAGCTCGCCGCGCACTTGCACCGACAACGACACCGGCGGCCCCTCGGACAGCGTGGCGGCCAGCACGCCAAGCTTGCGCGCCAGGTCCAGCCAGGGCGCCACCTCTTCGTTGACCACGCCGCCGCCGACGTTGATCGCGTCGGGAACGAACTCACCGGCCAGGGCCAGCCGCACGCTCTCGGCCACGTCGGTGCCCGCCCGGTCCTGGGCTTCGGCGGTGGAAGCCCCCAAATGCGGTGTGACCACCACCTGCGGCAGCTCGAAAAGCGGGCTGTCGGTGCATGGTTCGGTGGAGAACACGTCGAGGCCGGCGGCGCGAACTTGACCGCTGCTCACCGCTTCGGCCAGTGCCGCCTCGTCGACCAGGCCGCCACGCGAGGCGTTGACGATGATGACGCCCGGCTTGGTCTTCGCCAGCGCCTCCTTGTCGATCAGGCCGGCCGTCTCGGGCGTTTTCGGCAGATGCACCGAGATGAAGTCGGCGCGGGCCAGCAGATCGTCCAGGGGCAGCAGTTCAATGCCGAGCTGTGCGGCCCGGGCCGGCGACACGTAGGGGTCGTAGGCGACCACGTGGGTGCCGAAGGCCTCGATCCGCTGCGCGAACAACTGACCGATCCGGCCCAGCCCGACGACACCGACGGTCTTGCCGAAGATTTCGGTGCCCGAGAACGACGACCGCTTCCAGGTGTGCTCCCGCAGGGTGGCGTCGGCCGCCGCGATCTCGCGGGACGCCGCCAGCAGCAGGGCCAACGCGTGTTCGGCGGCGCTATGGATGTTCGACGTCGGGGCATTGACCACCAGCACACCGCGCGCGGTGGCGGCGTTGACGTCGACGTTGTCCAGCCCGACCCCGGCACGGGCGACGATCTTGAGCTTGGGGGCGGCCGCCAGCACCTCGGCGTCGACGGTGGTGGCCGACCGCACCAGCAGCGCATCGGCCTCGGGCACGGCCGCCAGCAGCTTCTCGCGGTCGGGCCCGTCTACCCAGCGCACCTCGACCTGGTCTCCCAGCGCGGCGACGGTTGATTCGGCGAGTTTGTCGGCAATAAGTACAACAGGCAGATTCACCCGGCCAGCCTATCGGCTGTAATTGACCGGTGGACGTCACCGTCGTCGGCAGCGGGCCCAACGGGCTCACCGCGGCCGTCATCTGCGCGCGTGCGGGCCTGAAAGTGCAGGTCGTCGAGGCCCAGCCGACCTTCGGTGGCGGTGCCCGCACCGCGCCCGACCCAGATTCTCCGGGAGTCTTACACGACGTGTGCTCGGCGGTTCACCCCTTGGCGCTGGCGTCGCCGTTTTTCGCGGCGTTCGACCTGCCCGCACGCGGCGTGCAACTGGCGGTGCCGGAGATCTCCTATGCCAACCCGCTGCCGGACCGCCCGGCGGCGATCGCCTACCGGGATCTCGAGCGCACCTGTGCGGAACTGGAGCACGGCGCGTCCTGGCGGCGCCTGCTTGGTCCGCTGGTGCAGAACTCAGACGCCTCCAAAGGCATAGTGGGGTTGCTGCTCGGCGACAAGCGGTCGATGCCCGGCTCGTTGCCGGCGGCGCGCGCCTTATTGCGACTGAGCCTGCGGATGCTCGCGCAGGGAACACCCGCCTGGGGGTCGCTGGCCGGCGAGGATGCCCGCGCCTTGTTCACCGGCGTTGCCGCGCATGTGATTTCGCGGATGCCGTCGTTGACGGCCGCCGGTGCCGGGCTGATGCTGGCCACACTCGCCCATTCGGTCGGCTGGCCGATTCCGGTCGGGGGCAGCCAGGCGATCACCGATGCGCTGATCGCCGACCTCCGCGCGCACGGTGGTGAGCTCACGGCCGGCGCCGAAATCACTTCTCCGCCCGGCCCTCCGGGCTCAGTCGTCGCGTTTGACACGACCCCGACCGCGCTGCTGCGGATCTACGGCCAAGCCTTTCCAGCCCTTCCCGATCGCTATGCTAAAGCGTTGCGCCGCTACACGTTTGGGCCTGGCGCCGCCAAGGTCGACTTCGTGCTCAGCGAGGACATCCCGTGGTCGGACCCGCGGCTGGGCCGGGCGCCGACCCTTCATCTCGGCGGCACCCGCGAGCAGATGGCGCGGGCCGAGGCCGACATCGCCGCCGGGCGCCACGCGCAGTGGCCGATGGTGCTGGCCGCCTCGCCGCACATCGCGGACCCCGGCCGGCTCGACATCGTGGGCCGCCGCCCGTTCTGGACCTACGCCCACGTGCCGTCGGGTTCCAACGTCGACGCGACCGAGGCCGTCACCAGAGTGGTCGAGCGGTTCGCGCCCGGCTTCCGCGACATCGTGGTGGCGGCCCGCGCCGTGCCCGCCGCCCGGCTGGCCGATCACAACGCCAACTACGTCGGCGGCGACATCGGGATGGGCGGGAATTCAGCCTGGCGCGCGATCGCCGGTCCCACACCTCGCCTCAACCCTTGGAGCACACCGATTCCCAAGGTGTATCTGTGCTCGGCGGCCACCCCGCCCGGCGGCGGCGTGCACGGCATGGCCGGCTACTACGCCGCGCGCACGTTGTTGCGCCGCGAATTCGGCATCGACACGCTGCCGGAGCTCGGGCCTAAGCTGACCTCGTGACCAAACTCGCGATCATCTATTACTCGGCCACCGGTCATGGCACCGCGATGGCCCAACGCGTCGCTGCGGCGGCGGAGTCCGCGGGCGCCGAAGTCCGCCTGAGGCACGTCTCCGAGACCCACGACCCGGAATCGTTCGCGCACAACCCGGCGTGGACCGCGAACTACGAAGCGACCAAGGACCTTCCCGCGGCCACCAGCGACGACATCGTGTGGGCCGACGCGGTGATCTTCGGTTCGCCGACGCGCTTCGGTTCTCCCGCCGCGCAATTGCGCGCCTTCCTGGACTCGCTGGGCGGCCTGTGGGCCGAGGGCAAGCTCGCGGACAAGGTGTATGCGGGCTTCACGTCGTCCAACACCCTCCACGGTGGCCAGGAGACCACCCTGGTCGCGCTCTACCTCACGTTGATGCATTTCGGCGGCATCATCGTGCCACCGGGATACACCGATCCGATCAAGTTCGTCGACGGCAACCCGTACGGGGTGAGCCTGCTGTCCACCCACGACAACATCAGCGAATTCGATGAGCCCACCCAGAACGCGCTCGACCACCTGGCCCGCCGGGTGGTGGCGGTCGCCGACCGCCTCGCGTCGTAGCCGTTCGCCGCGACACTGAAACTACGCACACGGCACGCCGAGAAACGTCGCCGTGGTGCGAGTCTCGCGGCCAGGCCGCCTTCGCGGTTATGCCGTCTCGGTGATCGGGCGGTCGACCCAGCTCATCAGGTCGCGCAGCTTCTTGCCGGTGACCTCGATGGGGTGCTCGGCGTTTTGCTTGCGCAGGCCCTCGAGCTGCTTGTTGCCGCCCTCGATGTTGGCGACCAGCTTCTTGACGAAGGTGCCGTCCTGAATCTCGCGCAGGATGGTGCGCATCCGCTCCCTGGTGTCGGCGTCGATGATGCGCGGGCCGGACAGATACCCGCCGAACTCCGCGGTGTCGGACACCGAGTAATTCATCCGGGCGATGCCGCCCTCGTACATGAGGTCGACGATCAGCTTCAGCTCGTGCAGTACCTCGAAGTACGCCATCTCCGGCGGATAGCCCGCCTCGACCATCACGTCGAAGCCGGCCTTCACCAATTCCTCTGTGCCGCCGCACAACACGGCCTGCTCACCGAACAGGTCGGTTTCGGTCTCGTCCTTGAAAGTGGTCTTGATGACGCCCGCCCGGGTGCCCCCGATGGCCTTCGCGTAGGACAGCGCCAGCGCCTCCCCTTTCCCGGTCGGGTCCTGGTCGACGGCGATCAGGCAGGGCACGCCCTTGCCGTCGACGAACTGGCGGCGCACCAGGTGGCCGGGCCCCTTGGGGGCGACCATCGCGACGGTGACATCGGCGGGCGGCTTGATCAGGTCGAAGTGGATGTTGAGCCCGTGACCGAAAAACAACGCGTCGCCGGCCTTCAGGTTGGGCTCGATGTCGTTCTTGAAGATGTCGGCCTGAGCGGTGTCGGGGGCCAGCAGCATGATCACGTCGGCCCACTTGGCGACCTCGGCGGGGGTGTCGACGTCCAGCCCCTGCTCCTCGACCTTGGCCCGGGACTTCGAACCCTCCATCAGCCCGACGCGCACCTGCACGCCAGAGTCGCGCAGGCTCAGCGAGTGCGCGTGCCCCTGGCTGCCGTATCCGATCACGCCGACCTTGCGGCCCTGGATGATCGTCAGGTCCGCATCATCGTCGTAGAACATTGACAATGCCTCCCCAATCGGGTTTGCCACTTCATTTCTCCTTCTGGTTGGTCAGCCAAAAACTACTTGGCGGTGCCGATACCGCGCGGACCGCGGGACAGCGACACCATTCCGGATTGGGCGATTTCGCGGATGCCGAAAGGCTCCAGCACGCGCAGGAACGCCTCGATCTTGCCGCGGTCACCGGTGGCCTCGATGGTCAGCGATTCCGGTGACACGTCAATCACCTTGGCGCGGAACAGGTTCACCGCTTCGATCACCTGGCTGCGGGTGCCGGCGTCGGCGCGCACCTTGATCAGTGACAACTCCCGCGACACCGAGTTGTGATCGTCCTGCTCGATGATCTTGATCACGTTGATCAGCTTGTTGAGCTGCTTGGTGATCTGCTCGAGCGGAGTCTCCTCGGCGGAGACGACGATGGTCATCCGCGACATGTCCTTCTGCTCGGTCGCGCCGACGGCCAGCGACTCGATGTTGAAGCCGCGGCGGGAGAACAGCGCCGCGACCCGCGCGAGCACGCCGGGCTTGTCCTCGACCAGCACCGACAGCGTGTGCGTTTTCGCGTTCATCAGGCGTGCCCTTCGGTTTCGTCGTCGAACAGCGGGCGGATGCCGCGGGCGGCCTGGATCTCGTCGTTGCTGGTCCCGGCGGCCACCATCGGCCACACTTGCGCGTCCGCGCCGACGATGAAGTCGATGACCACCGGGCGGTCGTTGACCGCGCGCGCCTGAGAAATGACGTCTGCCACATCTTCCATACGCTCGCAACGCAATCCGACGCACCCCAACGCCTCGGCCAGCTTCACGAAGTCCGGGATGCGGTGTGAGTGCGTGGCCAGGTCGGTCTGCGAGTAGCGCTCCTGGTAGAACAGGCTTTGCCACTGCCGCACCATGCCGAGGTTGCCGTTGTTGATCAGCGCCACCTTGATCGGCGCACCCTCGATCGCGCAGGTGGCCAGCTCCTGGTTGGTCATCTGGAAGCAGCCGTCGCCGTCGATCGCCCAGACCTCCGCGTCCGGGCGAGCGATCTTGGCGCCCATGGCCGCCGGGATGGCGAACCCCATGGTGCCCAGCCCGCCGGAGTTGAGCCAGGTGCGCGGCTTCTCGTAGGAGATGAACTGCGCCGCCCACATCTGGTGCTGTCCAACACCGGCGACATACACGGCATCCGGGCCGGCGATCTCGCCCAGCTTCTCGATCACGTACTCCGGGCTCAGGCTGCCGTCGCTCTGCGGACCGTAGCTCAGGGGGTAGGTGGACTGGACGCTGTGCAGGTAGGCCCACCAGTCGGTCATCTCGATGTGGCCGGGTATGTCGTGGTGTCGCAGCATCGCGATGAGCTCGGTGATGACGGCCTTGACGTCGCCGACGATCGGCACGTCGGCGTGCCGGTTCTTGCCGATTTCGGCCGGATCGATATCGGCGTGGATGACCTTGGCCTCCGGGGCGAAGGAGTCGAGCTTTCCGGTCACCCGGTCGTCGAACCGGGTGCCCAGCGCGATCAGCAGGTCGCTGCGCTGCAGGGCCGCCACCGCGGCCACGGTGCCGTGCATGCCGGGCATGCCGAGGTTCTGCGGATGGCTGTCGGGAAAGGCGCCGCGCGCCATCAACGTGGTGACCACCGGGACGCCGGTCAGGTCGGCCAGCTCGCGCAGTTGTTCGGTCGCCTCACCGCGGATGACCCCGCCGCCCACGTAAAGCACCGGTTTGTGCGCGGCCGCGATCAGCTTGGCGGCCTCACGAATCTGCCGGTTGTGGGGCTTGGTGTTCGGCTTGTAGCCGGGCAGGTCCATGCGCGGAGGCCAGCTGAACGTGCACTGACCCTGCAGCACGTCCTTGGGGATGTCGACGAGCACCGCGCCCGGACGTCCCGAGGAGGCGATGTGGAAGGCCTCGGCCAGCACCCGGGGAATGTCGTCGCCGGAGCGGACCAGGAAGTTGTGCTTGGTGATCGGCATCGTGATGCCCGAGATGTCGGCCTCCTGGAAGGCATCGGTGCCGATCAGACCGCGCCCGACCTGCCCGGTGATGGCGACGACGGGGATCGAGTCCATCTGGGCGTCGGCGAGCGGGGTGACCAGGTTGGTGGCGCCGGGACCCGATGTCGCCATGCAGACCCCGACCTTGCCGGTGGCGTGCGCGTACCCGCTGGCGGCGTGGCCGGCGCCCTGCTCGTGGCGGACCAGCACGTGGCGCAGCTTTATCGAGTCGAACAGCGGGTCATAGACCGGCAGGACGGCGCCGCCGGGAATCCCGAAAATGATCTCGACGTCGAGTTCCTCCAGCGACCGGATCACCGACTGGGCACCGGTAAGTTGCTCCGGGGCAACGCGTTTCGGTTGCGGTTTCGCGGTGGGTTTCACAGCGTCCGTGGCGACGCTGGCCGCGTCAGGCGGCCCCGCATGCGCTGATTGCGGCTTGGTGGGTGCGCTCACTTTCGTCCTCGCCCTCTTGATCTTCATTCGCTTGTGAAAGTTTCGATGCCGCGCAAGAAAAAACCCCCGTCAGCTCAGCTGCTGAACGAGGGTTGCGCGTTGGTGCTGGATCGCTTCAAATGCCGAAGGTCTGGTCAGCCACCAACGCGCTGACTAATTACTACGAGCATTCCGGGCTTTCCGGCGGTATCCATAGCGTCCGACGGTAGCCTTCGCACAGCTCAGGAGTCAAATCCGGGCGGCCGTCCCCCGGGCGCACGCCCGGCACAGGGCGACGGTGAAATGATGCTCCAGTGGCTACCGATTCCCCGGTGGTGATCAAGGTTTCGCCGATGGCGCACCTCGCCGTCGGATTCTTGACCCTCGGCTTGCTGATACCGGTGCTGGCCTGGCCGGTGTCCGCGCCGCTGCTGGTCATCCCGGTGGTGTTGTCGGCCTTGATCATCCGGCTGCGCACGGTCGCCGACGACCACGGCGTTACGGTTCGGACGCTGCTGGGTAGCCAGACGGTGCGCTGGGAAGAGATCGACGGGCTGCGCTTTCACCGAGGTTCCTGGGCCCGGGCGCGCCTCAAAAGCGGTGCCGAGCTGCGCTTGCCCGCCGTCAGTTTCGCGACGCTGCCGCTGCTGACCGAGGCCAGCGCGGGGCGCGTGCCCAATCCCTACCGATGAAGGTCAGGCGATCGGGTTGACCCCGTTGAGCAGCACCCACACCGCGATGCCGGCCGCGATGCCGGCCAGCAGGGCCACGAACGACCCGATGAAGGGGCGATGGGCCCAACCCCGGTTGGCGTCGAGGCCGTAGCGGCCCGGTCCGCAGAGGATGACCGCGACGGCCAGGAAGATCAGGGTGATCTGGTATTCGTGCCCGTCCGGCAGGAAGTACGAGAAGGTGTGCGAGTGCGGCCGCGCGGAGACGGTCGCGAGCAGACCGTTGATCAGGAACGCCAGCGCACCCGCCGCGGCTATCGGGGTGAACAATCCCAGCACCAGCAGCACGGCGGACACGATCTCGCCGCCGGCGCTCACGTAGGCCAGGACGTCGGCGTGCTGGTAGCCGACGTCCGACAGCGAGTTCTTGAAACCGGTCACCCCCGAGCCGCCCCACCAGCCGAACAGCTTCTGCAGCCCGTGGGCGGCGAGCACCACTCCCAGCCCGACCCGCAACACCAGCAAGCCCAGGTGCTGGGTGCCGCGCTTGCCGACGGCGCGTTGCCGCTCGTCGTCCGGCTCCGCATCGATCTGGGTCGGCTCGGTGGCGGAGATCGGTGCCGCCTGGGCCGCCGACGCTGGCTGGACGTACGGCAGGGGCTCCTGCTGGTCAAGCAGGTGATATCCGCCCGCGCCCGGCGCGGCGTGCTGGCCGGGGTCCTGGTACGGGATGACCGTGGTGGTTCCGAAATCTCCCGGGTACCCGACCGGCGTCAGGTCATCTTCGGGGTCGACCAGGCGCGCCGAGGCGGGGCGCCCGGGGATTGGCTCCGGGGATTCGCCCGGCCGCGCCCAAGGTGCGTCATTCGATTGACTGGTCACGCGTGTCAGGGTAAGGGCAAAAGGTCCTGAATTGGGGATTTGAGCGGCGCTTTCGCCGGTTAGTCCGCCAAATCGGCCCGGATTGGGCCCAAATCACGTATCCCGGCCGTCCGGAAGGCCAATACTGGGTGAACGCGCGCTACCACCTGGGAAGGGTCCCAGAGGCGGACACGGGCACGCGTGTGGCGGCGGTGCCCGCACAGTCCGTAGCCTGTCGGTCATGCGATTAGGGCGATCAGGGCGCTCCTTTCGATGCGGGCTCGCCGCGCTCTGCGCGGTGATGCTGGTCTCGAGCGGGTGCGCACGGTTCAACGACGCCCAGTCCCAACCCTTCACGACCAACCCGGAATTGAAGCCCCAGCCCAGCTCGACGCCTCCCCCGCCGCCGCCGCTGCCGCCGACGCCCTTCCCCAAGGCGTGCCCGGCCCCGGGAGTGATGCAGGGCTGCCTGGAGAGCACCAGCGGCTTGATCATGGGCCCCGACAGCAAAACCGCCCTGGTCGCCGAGCGCACCACCGGTGCCGTCAAGGACATCTCCGTCAGCGCCGAACCGAAGGTGAAGATGGTCATCCCGGTCGACCCGTCCGGTGATGGTGGCCTGATGGACATCGTGCTGTCGCCCACCTATCAGCAAGACCGGCTGATGTACGCCTACATCAGCACGCCGACCGACAATCGGGTCATCCGAGTGGCCGATGGCGACATCCCGAAGGACATCCTGACCGGGATCCCCAAGGGCGCCACCGGCAACACCGGGGCCTTGATCTTCACCAGCCCCACCACGCTGGTCGTGATGACCGGCGACGCGGGCAACCCGGCGATGGCTGCCGACCCCAAATCGCTGGCCGGCAAGGTGCTGCGCATCGAGCAGCCGACCACCATCGGCCAGGCGCCACCGACGACGGCGCTGAGCGGCGTCGGCTCCGGCGGCGGCCTTTGCACCGACCCCGTCGACGGCTCGCTGTATGTCGCCGACCGCACCCCCACGGCGGACCGCTTGCAGCGCATCACCAAGACCTCGCAGGTCTCCACGGTGTGGACGTGGCCGGACAAGCCCGGCGTGGCCGGGTGCGCGGCGATGGACGGGACCGTACTGGTCAACCTGATCAACACCAAGCTGACGGTGGCGGTCCGGCTCGCGCCGTCAACGGGTGCGGTCACCGGTGAACCCGACGTCGTGCGCAAGGACACCCACGCCCACGCGTGGGCGCTGCGGATGTCGCCGGACGGAAACGTATGGGGCGCAACGGTTAACAAGACTGCCGGGGACGCCGAGAAACTCGATGACGTGGTCTTCCCGCTGTTCCCGCAGGGCGGCGGCTTCCCGCGCAACAACGACGACAAGACCTAGCTTGGGCTAAGGCACGTCGAGCGTGAACCTCACGACGCCGTATCGGCGTGTCGCGTCGCCCCGTTCACGGTCGAAGAACCGGTGTGGGGCATCGTGGCCGGGGTCATCGTAGTCGACATCAAAATCCAGATCAGAGAGGTAAAGCACGTCTTCGGAGGACTCGGACGCCCAGACGGCAACGGGCTCCAGGAGATAGACCACATGATCCCCGACGTCGCTCCGACTCGCTGTCCTACCGATGAACCAGGCGAGCACATCATGGAGAATCGGCAACCCCGCGGGGCCGGCGCGCCACGAGCAGCGCTCGAATCTGTTGATCTGATCGCCCGTTTGGCTGCTGAACAGCTCGGCCAGGACGTGCTGGCGCTGCGCCAGCACGTGCACCGCGAGGTGCTCGGCTGGGCCGGCCACCTCCGCGATATGGCTGCTCCTGGGCACACTGACCAGAAAGCTCGGGGGCCGCACGCTGGTTTGAGTGGCGAAGCTGGCCAGGCAACCCGCCGGCTGACCATCGGCCTGGGTTGTCACCACGAACACCGGGGAGTCCAGCATCGCCATCAGGTCATCGAACGATTCATCGACCACATCAACATCATGAGTGCTTACGACGTTTTCCAACACTCCTTCGAGGCGATCAGTCGGCCAGCTCGCGCGGCACCACGAATACGTCGACCAGTGCGCCGTTGCGCCACACCGTCATCTCGATCCGGCGCGCGATCGCGTCCTCGACCATCAGCTGCTGAATCGCGGTCGCGGTGACGACGCGGCGGCCGTCGACGCTGACGACGATGTCGCCGCGCCGCACGCCCGCCTCGGCGGCCGGGCTGCCTGCGACGACGCTGGCGACCTGCAGGCCGTGCGCGGTGCCGAGCTTGTCGGCGACGGCGCGCGGCACCGAGACATGCGCACCGGCGATGCCCAGCCACGCGCGGCGCACCCGGCCGGTGTGCATCAGGGCCGCGATGATCTTGTGGGTCGAGGAGTTGATCGGCACGGCCAGTCCCAGGCCGACACCGGCGACCGCCGTGCTCACGCCGACCATCCGGCCACGACTGTCGGCCAGCACGCCGCCGCTGTTCCCCGGATTGAGGGCGGCATCGGTCTGGATCACCTCGTCGACGACGCGGCCATTGCGAGTGGGCAGCGATCGCCCGAGACCGGAGACGATGCCCGCGGTGACGCTGCCCGCCAGCCCCAGCGGGTTGCCCACCGCGACCACCAGCTGCCCGACGCGCAGGCCTTCCGCTCGTCCCATGGTGACGGGCGGCGGAACGTCGCCGCGCGCCTTCAGCACGGCGAGGTCGGACAGTTCGTCACGGCCGGCGACATCCGCGGCCACCGTGCTGCCGTCGGTGAACGTCGCCTCGGCCGAGCGGGCCCCGACGACGACGTGCGCGCTGGTCAGCAGGTAGCCGTCGGGCGTGATGACGCTGGCGCTGCCACCGCCGTCCCCACGCCGAGTGTGTACCGCCAGGCTGGCCACGCTCGGCAACACCGCGTCCGCCACCGCGGTGACCACCGCGGAGTACGCGTCCAGTGCTTCGTGACCGTCGTCGGGCATAACCGCCTCAGCGTCATGACGGCTTCCGGTATGCCTCCGTTCGCCAGCGGCAGAACCGCTAGCCCTGACCGCAGGCGGCCAGGACGAGTTCGCGCACCCGGGCCGCGTCGGCCTGTCCGCGGGTGGCCTTCATCACCGCACCGACGATCGCGCCGGCCGCGGCCACCTTGCCACCGCGAATCTTCTCCGCGACATCGGGATTGGCGGCCAGGGCCTCGTCGACGGCGGCCTGCGTCACGGAGTCGTCGCGCACCAGGGCCAGGCCGCGGGCGGTCATCACCTGTTCGGGTTCGCCTTCCCCGGCCAGCACACCCTCCACCACCTGGCGCGCCAGCTTGGTGGACAGCTTGCCCTCGTCGACGAGCGCAATCACGGCCGCGACCTGGGCCGGGTTGATGGCCAGCTCGTCCAGTTCGACCTTCGCCTCATTGGCCTTCTGCACCAGGAAGTTTCCCCACCAGGCGCGGGCCTGCTCGCTGGACGCGCCGTGCTTGACGGTTTCGGTGACCAACTCGACGGCGCCGGCGTTGACGAGATCGCGCATGACCTCGTCGGAAACGCCCCACTCCTGCTGAGTCCGCTTGCGGCTCAACCACGGTAGCTCGGGGATGGTTTGCCGCAATTTCTCGACCAACTCGCGGCTGGGCGCGACGGGCTCCAGGTCGGGCTCTGGGAAATAGCGGTAGTCCTGAGCGGTCTCCTTGGTGCGGCCCGGGCTGGTATACCCGGACTCGTGGAAGTGCCTGGTCTCCTGGGTGATTCGGCCGCCGGACGCCAGGATTGCGCCCTGGCGCTGCATTTCGTAGCGCACGGCGACCTCGACGCTTTTCAGCGAGTTGACGTTCTTGGTTTCCGTGCGGGTGCCGAATTCGGTTGCTCCCTTGGGCATCAGCGACACGTTGGCGTCGCAGCGCATCGAGCCCTGGTCCATCCGGACGTCGGATACGTCCAAGGCGCGTAACAGGTCTCGCAATGCGGTCACGTAGGCCCGGGCTATCTGCGGCGCCCGGGCGCCGGCTCCCACGATCGGCTTGGTGACGATCTCGATCAGTGGCACGCCGGCACGGTTGTAGTCGATCAGCGACGTCGTCGCGCCGTGGATGCGGCCGGTTTCGCTGCCCAGGTGGGTGAGCTTGCCGGTGTCTTCTTCCATGTGCGCCCGCTCGATCTCCACCCGCCAGGTGGAGCCGTCCTCCAGCGGCGCCTCCAGGTAACCGTTGATGGCGATCGGCTCGTCGTACTGCGAAATCTGATAGTTCTTCGGCATGTCCGGGTAGAAGTAGTTCTTCCGGGCGAAGCGACACCAGGGCACGATCTCGCAATTCAGCGCCAGCCCGATCCGAATCGCCGACTCCACCGCGGCCCGGTTGAGCACCGGCAGCGAACCGGGCAGCCCGAGGCAGACCGGGCAGACCTGGGTGTTGGGTTCGGCGCCGAATGTGGTGGCGCAGCCGCAGAACATCTTGGTCACCGTGGACAGCTCGACGTGCACCTCGAGGCCGAGCACCGGATCGAAGCGCGCGATGACCTCGTCGTACTCCATCAATTCCCCGGCAGCAACACTCATGCCGTCGATCCTAACGAGGATCTACGGGTCGGCGATCAGGACCCGTGTGGCGGTCGCCGGGCCCCTAACCGGAGGTTTTGCTCCATACCCCCGGGGAACATGTCGGCGAGCGCCGCCGCCATCTCCAGGTGGCTGCGCCGGCTTTCCTTGCTCAGCCGATCCAGGCCGATCTCCTTGCCGTCATGCACGTGCCGATCGAACGGCAGCACGACGGTGGCGGCGACGCGAGCGGACAGTTGCTCGAGCTCCTTGGCCGCCACGACTCCGACCCTGCCCGGCTCGACGTGGTTTATCGCCAGCACCGTCGACTTCATCAGGCGCTGATACCCGTTGTTGCGCAACAAATCCAGGGTTGTCCTGGTCTTTCGTATCGCATCGATGGAGGTGCTGGTGACCACCACGAGCGCCCGCGCCTCCGGCAGGACGGCGTCCATCACGGCCGAGTTGACCGCCTTCACGCAGTCCACCAACACCACCGAATAGTGTTTCCTCAGAATCGAAAATGCCTTGACCACGTCGTGGCGCTCCAGCCGCCAGTCGGTGCGCGCGTAGTCCGGCAGGCCCAGCACCTCGAGCCCGAAGGTGTTCATGTAGGTGTGCGCCCGCACATCCGAATAGTGCGTGGCCGCGTCATCCAACAGCAGGTCGGCCATGCTCAGGGGGTTCCGGCGACCGTGGCGCTCCGCCAGGTCGCCGGCGTCGATGTCGACGGCGATCACCCGGTCGTCGCGCACGGCGGCGAAGGTCGAGCCCAGCGCCTCAACCACCACGGTCTTGCCGACCCCACCCTTGAGGTTGAGGACGGCGATGGGAAACGCGCCGCCCACGGGCGTGCGGACGCGATCCCGCAGGTCCTGTTCGTATGCGGAGTCCTTGCCCGGACCGAGATTAATCCCGGTGACGCGGCGGAGCAGCTCTCGCCAGCTGAACCTGGTCGAGTCCTCGGTGTCCTGCTGGTCGAGGCCGTCGAGTGCCGTCCCGCCCAGTGTCAGGTCCCGGCGAAACGGCGGTGGGACCCGCCGTGCCGGGGCCGGCGTTGTCGACGGGGGCCGAGGCGATCTGGACGGCGGCTGCGGCACCGTGGCGGACGTCCAGTCGGCGTCAGCGCGGCGGCGCGGCGGCGGCCCCTGCCGGTCCGGCGGGCCCGGTGCCCCCGATGGCGCCGCTGGCCGCTGAACGACTCCGCGAAGTGAACCGCGGTTGCTCATACTTCACGGTATAACCGCTTCGAACCGGCGGAAAACCACGAATATCGCGCCGACCTGGCGCGGACTGCTCGATCCGGCGGCAAATTCAGGCAGTCGTTAAGACGTCGCTACCGGTTGTTTGCAAACCGTCGGCTTAACCGAAGAAAGCCGCGGCGTCGTCGTAGCGACTTTCGGGCACCAACTTGAGTTGGCGCACGGCGTCGGCCAGCGCCACCCGGCCGATGTCCTGGCCGCGCAGCGACACCATCTGGCCGTACTCGCCGGCGTGCGCGGCGTCGGCCGCGTTGACTCCGAACCGGGTGGCCAGCACCCGGTCGTAGGCCGTGGGAGTGCCGCCCCGCTGGACGTGGCCCAGCACGGTCACCCGGACCTCCTTATTGATCCGTTTCTCGACATCGGCGCCCAATTGAGCGGCCACACCGGTGAAGCGCTCATGGCCGAACTCGTCAATCCCGCCTTCCCGCAACGTGATCGAGCCGGCGATCGGTTTGGCGCCCTCGGCGACCACGCAGATGAAGTGCGAATCCCCGCGCTGGAAGCGCCTTTTGACGAGCCGGCACACCTCTTCGACGTCGAAGGGCTGTTCGGGGATCAGCGTCATGTGCGCGCCGGAGGCCAGTCCGGCGTTCAGCGCGATCCACCCGGCGTGCCTGCCCATCACCTCCACCAGCATCACCCGCTGGTGGGATTCGGCGGTGCTGTGCAAGCGGTCGATGGCATCGGTGGCCACCGTCAGCGCGGTGTCGTGGCCGAAAGTGACGTCGGTGCAATCGATGTCGTTGTCGATCGTTTTCGGCACACCGACAACGGGCACGTTCTCGTCCGACAGCCAGTGCGCGGCGGTCAGGGTGCCTTCACCGCCGATGGGGATGAGCACATCGATGCCGTTGTCGTCCAGGGTTTGCTTGATCTGGTCGAGCCCGGCCCGCAGCTTGTCGGGGTGCACGCGGGCGGTGCCCAGCATCGTTCCACCTTTGACCAGCAAGCGGTCGTTGCGGTCGTCGTTCTGTAGCTGAATGCGCCGGTTCTCCAGCAACCCGCGCCACCCGTCCTGGAATCCGACGACCGAGGAGCCATACCGCGAGTCGCAGGTTCGCACCACCGCCCGGATAACGGCGTTGAGCCCGGGGCAGTCGCCGCCCCCGGTGAGAATTCCGATCCGCATGCCCTCATCTTGCCCCGTGGCCGGTTCATGGCGCGAGCAGACGCAAACTCGCACCCAAAAGCCGCTTTGTGCGCGATTCTGCGTCTTCTCGCGCGCCTAGATCGCGCTCGGCAGCGGACCGCGGGCCGCCTCATAAGCGGCGCCCACCCGATAGAGGCGGTCGTCGGCCAATGCGGGAGCCATGATCTGCAGCCCGACCGGCAGGTCGTCGTCCGGGGACAGCCCCGAGGGCACCGACATGCCGCAATGGCCGGCCAGGTTCAGCGGCAGCGTGCACAGGTCGAACAGGTACATGGCCAGCGGATCGTCGACCTTTTCGCCCAGCGGGAACGCGGTGGTGGGCGTCGCGGGCGACACCAGCACGTCAACGGATTCGTAGGCCCGGTCGAGGTCGCGGGCGATCAGCGTGCGGACCTTCTGCGCCTGGTTGTAATACGCGTCGTAGTAACCGGCCGAAAGCGCGTAGGCGCCGATCATGATGCGCCGCTTGACCTCCGGGCCGAAACCGGCAGCGCGGGTCAGCGCCATGACTTCCTCGGCGCTGTGGGTGCCGTCGTCACCGACTCGCAGCCCGTAGCGCATCGCGTCGAAGCGCGCCAGGTTGCTCGACACCTCCGACGGCAGGATCAAGTAGTAGGCGGCCAGCGCGTGATCGAAGTGCGGGCAGTCGACTTCGCTGACCTCGGCGCCCAAGGCGGTCAACTGCTCGACCGCGGCCCCGAACGACGCCAGCACCCCGGGCTGGTAGCCCTCGCCGCGCAGCTGCCGAACCACCCCGACGCGCACGCCGCGCAGATCACCGGCCGCACCGGCCTTGGCGGCGCCGACGACATCGGGCACCTCGGCGTCCACGGATGTCGAGTCGCGGCCGTCGTGCCCGGCGATCACCTGGTGCAGCAGGGCGGTGTCCAGCACGGTGCGCGCACACGGGCCGCCCTGATCCAGCGAAGACGCGCAGGCGATCAACCCGTAGCGGGACACCGTGCCGTAGGTGGGTTTGACGCCGACGGTCGCGGTCAGCGCGGCCGGCTGGCGGATGGATCCCCCGGTGTCGGACCCGATTGCCAGCGGCGCCTGGAACGCGGCCAGGGCCGCCGCGCTGCCGCCGCCCGAGCCGCCGGGCACCCGGTCGAGGTCCCACGGGTTGCGGGTGGGGCCGTAGGCGGAGTTCTCGGTCGACGAGCCCATCGCGAACTCGTCCATGTTGGTCTTGCCCAGGATCGGGATGCCAGCGGCGCGCAACCGCGTGGTGACGGTCGCGTCGTAGGGGGAACGCCAGCCCTGAAGGATCTTGGAGCCGCAGGTGGTGGGCATGTCGATGGTGGTGAACACGTCCTTGAGGGCCAGCGGGACCCCGGCCAGCGCCGACGGCAGCCGCTCGCCGGCGGCCACAGCGTTGTCGACGGCGGCCGCGGCGGCCAGCGCCGCGTCGGCCGCCACGTGCAGAAACGCGTGATACCGGTCGTCGGTGGCCTCGATCTGGTCGAGGCAGGCCCGGGTGATTTCCGTGGACGAGAGGTCCCCGGCGGCGAGGTTGGCGGCCAGCGTCGCGGCGTCGGATCGGATGATGTCGCTCACTCGCTGTCCCCCAGGATCTGGGGCACCGCGAAGCGGCCATCGACGGCCTCCGGCGCTTCGGCCAGCGCCTCCTGCTGGGTGAGGCATGGTGTCATCTCGTCGGCGCGCGTGACATCGACGTCTTTAAAGACGTCACTGAGCGGGTTGTCGGTCGGTTCGACGCCGGTGACGTCGACCGTCTGGACCTGGCTGACGTGGGTCAGGATGGCGTCGAGTTGACCGGCGAAGCTGTCCAGCTCGGCGTCGGTCAACGCGAGCCGGGCCAGCCGGGCAAGATGCGCCACCTCGTCGCGGGAGATCTGAGACACGACTGGAAAGCCTAGCCGCGAGCGTGAAGCCGGCTTCACGCCCATTGCCCGTTGTGCGCCCCGAACCGGGCCCAGCCGAAATGCCGCACGCCCACCGCTGTGTAACAGTGTTGCCCGTGCCGTCGTATCTGTTGCGCATCGTGCTGGCCGATCGCCCAGGCAGCCTCGGCTCGCTGGCGGTGGCGCTCGGCTCGGTGGGCGCCGACATCTTGTCGCTGGACGTGGTGGAGCGCAGCTCGGGTTATGCGATCGACGACCTGGTCATCGAACTGCCGCCGGGGGCGATGCCGGACAGGCTGATCACCGCCGCCGAATCACTCCCCAATGTCCGCGTGGACAGCGTCCGCCCGCACACCGGGCTGCTGGAAGCCCACCGCGAGCTGGAGCTTCTCGACCATGTCGCCGCCGCCGGCGACAACGCGTCCCGGCTGCAAGTTCTCGTCGACGAGGCGCCCAGGGTGCTGCGCGTCAGCTGGTGCACGGTGTTGCGCAGTTCGCAGGGAGAGCTGGAGCGCCTCGCCGGCAGCCCGGGCTCTCCCGGAAACCAAGGCGGATTTCGCACCGTGGCTGCCGATCGAACGTGCGGCGGCGCTGGACAATACCGCCGAATGGGTGCCGCAGGCGTGGCGCGATATGGACACCACGATGGTCGCGGCGCCGTTGGGCGACCCGCACACGGCGGTGGTGCTGGGCCGGCCCGGCCCGGAATTCCGGCCGTCGGAGATCGCCCGGCTGGGCTATCTGGCCGGGATCGTGGCCACCATGCTGCGCTGAGGCGCCGCGCGTCAATGGGTCGCCGTGAGGGCACGCTCGATGTCAGCGACAAGGTCGTCGGTGTCTTCGATTCCCAGTGAGATGCGCGCGAATCCGTCGGCGACGGGGTCGCCCCAGCGTGCCCGGCGGTCCACCGAGGTGTGGATGCCACCGAAGCTGGTGGACCCGATGAGCAACTCACTGCTGTCCACAAGTGCGTGCACCGCGGCTGCGTCGGCCAATTCGAATGACACCAGGGCTCCGAATCGGCGCATCTGTGCCACGGCCAGGGGATGCGCCGGGTCCTCGACTAACCCCGGGTAGCGCACCGCTCGTACCGCCGGATGGCGAGCCAGCATCGTCGCTACTGCCTGTGCATTCTGGCACTGGCGCTCGAATCGCAGTCCGGCGCTTCCCAGGCTGCGCAGCAGCAGCCATGCCTCGAACCCGCCCAGGACCGCACCGGCGAGCAGCCGTTGGCGTTCCACGGCGGCGATCAACTCGGGGTGGTTGGTTGCCACGTATCCGGCCAGCAAGTCACTGTGACCGGAGAGGGCCTTTGTGGCGCTGGCCACCACCAGGTCGGCCCCCAACGACAGTGGCCACTGACCGAAAGGTGTGGCGGCGGTGTTGTCGACGATCAGGCGCGCGCCGCGAGAGCGGCAGATGGTGGCCAACCGCTGGAGGTCGATCACATCCAGTGCGGGATTGGTGGGGGTTTCGGCCAGCATGACGTCGGCGCCTGCCGCGGCGTCATAGATTTGCGAACTCGACGCCTCGATGACCGTCACGCCCGTGGGCGCAAGGTCTTCCGCGGCGTAGCGGCGCACTTGGTAGTAGCCGTCGGACGGCACCACCAAAGCCGAACCAGGCCTGGTCAGCGCGCGTAGTGCGGCGCTGACGGCCGCCATGCCCGAGCTGAAGATCACCGCGCTGGTCGCTCCTCCAGCTCGGCGACCGCCGATTCCACTTGCCGCCAGGTCGGATTGGAGCTGCGGCCGTAGCCATCCAGGCCCGTGGTTTCGTCACTCGACAGGTGATAGGTGGAGGCCAGCACCGCCGGCGGCGTCACCGGCTGACCCGGGATTGCCGGGGAGCTTGCGGCCTTGAGGCTGCGCGTGGAATCCCCGTACCGACTGCTCATCGGCGGTCACTCCTCAGTGATGGATGGACTTTCCGGCGGCCCCTCGCCCAACAACTTTCGGAACCCGTCCTCGTCGAGGATCGGCACCCCCAGCTCCACCGCCTTGTCGTACTTGGAGCCCGGCGAGTCGCCGGCGACGACGTAGTCGGTCTTCTTCGACACCGAGCCCGCGGCCTTGCCGCCGCGCGCCACAATCGCCTCCTTGGCATCGTCGCGCGAGAAACCCGTCAGCGAACCCGTGACCACGATGGTCAGGCCCTCGAGCGTGCGCGGCACGCTCGCGTCGCGTTCGTCGGCCATCCGCACCCCGGCCGCCCGCCATTTGTCGACGATCGCGCGGTGCCAGTCCACGGTGAACCACTCGGTGACCGCCGCGGCGATCGTCGGGCCGACGCCCTCGACGGCGGCCAGCTGCTCGGTGGACGCATACTCGATTGCTTGCAGGTCGCCGAATTCCGTGGCCAGCGCGCGGGCGGCCGTCGGCCCGACATGCCGGATCGACAACGCCACCAGCACCCGCCACAGCGGCTTCGCTTTAGCCGCACCCAGGTTGGCCAGCAACCGCGTGCCGTTGGCCGACAGGGCGCCGCTCTTGGTGCTGAACAGCTCGGTGCGCAACAGGTCGGCCTCGGTGAGGGAGAACAGGTCGCCCTCGTCGGCGATCACCCCCGCCTGCAGGAGCGCGATGGCGGCCTCATAACCCAGCCCTTCGATGTCCAGCGCGCCTCGGCCGGCGACGTGAAACACCCGCTCCCGCAACTGCGCCGGGCACGCCTGGGCATTGGGACAGCGGATGTCGGCGTCACCCTCCTTCGCGGGGGCGAGCGGGGTGCCGCATTCGGGACACGTTGTGGGCATGACGAATTCGCGTTCCGAGCCGTCGCGCAGGTCCACGATCGGGCCCAGCACTTCGGGAATCACGTCGCCGGCCTTGCGGATCATCACGGTGTCGCCGATCAACACGCCTTTGCGCTTGACCTCGGCGGCGTTGTGCAGGGTGGCCAACCCCACGGTCGACCCGGCGACCTTGACCGGTGTCATGAAGGCGAACGGCGTGACGCGCCCGGTCCTACCGACGTTGACGCGGATGTCGAGGAGCTCGGTCTGCACCTCCTGGGGCGGGTACTTGTAGGCGATCGCCCACCTCGGAGCCCGCGAGGTGGAGCCCAGCCTGCGCTGCAGCGCGACATCGTCGACTTTCACGACGACACCGTCGATTTCGTGATCCACGTCGTGGCGGTGCTCGCCCCAGTAGGTGATGCGCTCGAGCGCGCCGGTGACGTCTTCCACCCGAGCGGTGTGTTCGGAGACGGGCAGGCCCCAGGCGCCCAGCGCCAGGTAGGCGTCGTGCAGGGTCGCGGGTCGAAAGCCTTCGGTGTGTCCCACACCGTGGCAGATCATCCGGAGCTTGCGGCGCGCGGTGACCGCAGGGTCCTTTTGGCGAAGGGATCCCGCGGCGCTGTTGCGCGGGTTGGCGAAGGGCGCCTTGCCGTCCTCGACCAGCGCGGCGTTGAGCGCTTCGAAGTCGGCGAGTCGGAAGAACACCTCACCGCGCACCTCGAGGACGTCCGGTACGGGGTAGCCCTCGCCGGTCGTCAGCCTTTCGGGGACGTCGTCGATGGTGCGGGCGTTCAGCGTGACGTCCTCGCCGGTGCGACCGTCACCCCGGGTCGCCGCCCGGACCAGCCGACCATCGCGATACACCAGCGACAGTGCGACACCGTCGATCTTGAGCTCACAGAGGTAGGGCACGTCAGGAACATCATTGCCGACCTCGGCGCGGACGCGGGCCGCCCACAGCTCGAATTCCGCGGCGCTGAACACGTTGTCCAGGGACAGCATTCGCTCCAAGTGCTCGGCTTCGGTGAAATCGGTGGCGAAGCCTGCCCCGCCGACGAGCTGGGTTGGCGAGTCGGGAGTGCGCAGCTCCGGATACTGCTCCTCGAGCGCGGACAACCGCCGCAGCAGCTCGTCGAACTCCGCGTCGGAGACGATCGGCGCGTCGCGCACGTAGTAACGGAACTGGTGTTCGCGCACCTCGTCGGCCAGTTCCCGCCATTGCCGACGAACGTCGGGCGCAACGGGGTCAGCTTCTGCTGAAGTCACCTTCGCAGGCTATCGAAGGACGCCGACGCGCCATCTTCTGCGCCGAGTTTGCCGTGGTGGTTGTGCTGGGCCTCTGGAGCACAGCCATAGCGGCAATCTCGGCGACAAGCTCAGTCCTCTTCCACAAAGGCCCGTAACCGGTCCACCGCGGCGTCCCATCGGCGCGACAACCTGGTGAGGTAGTCGCTGGCTTCGGCCAGCGGCTCGGTCCGCACGGTCCAGACGCGCTCGCGACCCCGCCGGCTGCTGGTGACCAGGCCGACATTCTCCAGTAGAGACAAGTGCTTGCTGGCCGCCTGCCGGGTGACCGGAATGACGCTGGTCACTTGCGATGTCGAGCTCGGACCGACGTCGCACAGGCGGACGATGATGCGTAGCCGGTTGGGATCCCCGAGCGCGTCAAAGAGCGGCGCGGCCCCGGCGGTGGAGACGCTCATACCCGGGCGTCCTCCAGATACCTGCGCACGAGGCCGGTTTGGATGGCCCAGCCCTCTGCGTTGGCGTCGAACGATGCGGAGCGGCGCGCCTCGGGGAGGGCGTCGAAACCGGATTCGGTGATGGTGAGCAGCACGCCGTCGGGAGTCTCCGACAGGACGAATTCGACCAGCGTGGTCGGCTCGCGTTCGTGGTCGGCACCTGGATCAATCGGAAAGGGATGCCAGCGATAGGCGAACCGCCGCCGCGGCTCGATCGCGACGATCTGCCATGTGCTTTTCACTCCCGCGTGCGGCTCCTGGCGCTTGGCGACCTCGTCGTCGACGGTGGTCGGGGTGATCGCCGCGGTGACCGACGTTCCCGCCACGAAGGGTCCGTCGAAGCGGACGCCGAACCAGCGGCCGAACTCCTCGGCGTCGCTGATGGCCCGCCACACCCGGTCCAGGGGCGCGCGCAGCACCACGCGCTTTTCGATCCGATCCGTGTTCATATGCAACCTCCTGGTTGCCTATCAGTCCATCACAGTCGCGCGGTGAAGCGCAACCGTTCGATTGCATATCAGTGCTGGATGGCGTCCGGGTCCTCCGCGAACACCTCGGCGGCCTTACGGGCGAGCCCGATCGCGGCGCGGGCCCACCGGGGCGTCGCCGCCGCCAGGCCACAGGCCGGGGTGACGCCGATGCGATCGCGCAGCGCCGAACGGTCGAAGCCGAGTCGATCGGTGACCGCGACCACCGCGCCCGCCACCTCCTCGGCCGAGGGTCGCCGCTCCGGAGCGGTGGCGTCGACGACACCGAGCATGACGGTGCGGCCCGATTCGACGAACGCGGCGATGCCGTCCAGGTCCGGTGCCCGCAGCGTGCCCGCATCCACCGATACCGCACTGATTGTGCTGCGCTGCAACAGATCCCACGGCAGCTGCGGTGCGCAGCTGTGCAGCAGCACCTCGGCGCCCACGGCCGCGACACACGTTTCCAGCTGCGCCTCGGCAACCGCCTCGTCGAGGGCGGCGACCGGGCTCAGCGCCGTCACCCCGGTCAGCTGCCCGCGCAAAGCCGACGGCAGCGACGGCTCGTCGAACTGCACGACCACCGGCGCCTCGAGTCGCCGGGCCAGCGCCGCGCGGTGTGCGGCAACGCCCTCGGCCAGCGACGCCGCCAGGTCGCGCAAGGCCCCCGGGTCGGTGATGGCGCGGTGGCCGTTGGCCAGCTCGAGACCGGCGGCCAGCGTGATCGGCCCGGGTGCCTGCACCTTGACCGCGCGCCCGCCACCGCGGAGCCCCGCGGTCTCCCAGGCCTCTTCCAGCGCGTCCATGTCCTCGTCGAGGAGGCTGACGGCCCGGCGGGTCACCGCGCCGGGCCGGGCGACGATGCGGTAGCCGCGCGGCACCGTGTCGATGGCCACGTCGATCAGCAACGCACCGGCCCGCCCGAGCAGATCGGCGCCGACTCCCCTGGCGGGCAGCTCGACGATGTGGGCCAGCGCGCCCGCCAACTCACCGACAACGACCTCGGCGGCTTGGCGCGCAGCGGCGCCGGGCCACGATCCCACGCCGCTGGCCTTTGCGAAAGGATGCGCGAAAGGATGCGCGAAAACACTCACCGGGCAACCGTATTCGACGTCGCATCGCGCGCCGCTCGCGAGGGGTAATTGCGGCGGGTAGGTTCTACCGGGAAGGGTGCGGGACGGTGTGGCACATGGCGAGGTTGACGCGGCCGCTGCTGTTGTGTGGCGCGGTGCTGCTGACGGCGGCGTGCATCCGGGTGGTGGGCGGCACGGCGGTCCCGGGATTCGGCCCCGCGGCCAAGGGTGTCCGTGGTGTCAACGTCGACACGATCCTGCTGGACCAGCCGCGGATGCGCGCGATCACCGGCGCCGGCGAGCACCTGACGATCATTCCCTCCATGGATGGCAACCGCCCGGTGGACATCGACGCCCTGGCCGATACCATGCCCCGGGAATGCCGGTTCCTCTACGCCGAGACGGCGACGTTTGGCCCCGATGTCGAAGAGTTCCACAAGACCACCTTCCAGGACCCGCCCGACGGCGCGCTGATCTCCGAGGGCGCCGCGGCGTATCCGGACGCCGACACCGCCCGGCGCACATTCGGCGCCCTGGTGATCGCCGTCGGGAACTGCGCGGGTGGCTCGACGGGCCAGCTGTTGGTCGGCGACTGGAACGCCAACCCCAACTCGCTGCACCTGGGACCGGGCGGGTGTGGCCGCGATTACCGGGTCCTGTCGGTGGCCCTGCTGGAAGTCACGTTCTGCGGCTTTCCGCAATCGGTGTCCGACATCGTGATGACGAACATCGCCGCCAACATCCCCGGTTAGCTGCGCGGCCTCACCAGTGCGCCGTCGTCAGCAGCTCGAAGTTCGGCCGGCCACAGTGGATCCACATCGCGACGTGCAAGGCCGTGACGGCCGCGGAGACGGCCAGAGCGGCGATCGCCAGCCCGAAACCCTGTTGCTCGCGCCGTTTGACTTGGCGCAACCCGACGACGGCGAGAACGCCGCTCAACAGCGGGCTGCCGTACATGCCCATCAGGCTCAGCACGAACGCGGCGATGGCCAGGGCGTTGGTCTGGACGGACGGCACCACCCGCGCCGCGACCTCGTTGCTGCTCGTGTCTGCTCGTATCCTTTCCGGTCCTGGCCGCCACCCGGTGGCTTGCGACCGTCCTTGCAACCGTCGAGAAAAGATTCAGGGAGGACCCTTGGCGGATCCTCAACGAATTCTTGAAGTCGGGGATCAGCGCGATGTGCCGGCGATGGTGGCACTGCCGAGCACCTCGTCGCCGACGGGGTCCGGGCGGTACAGCACCATCGTCTGACCACGCGCCACCCCACGCAGCGGGTCCCGCAACCGCACGACAAGCTCGTCGCCCATCACTTCGGCCACGGCACCGGCCATTTCACCGTGTGCCCGCACCTGGACCGCGCACTCGACGGGGCCCTCCGGCGGGGCTCCGGCGGTGAAGACCGGGGACCGCCCGACCAGCGCACGCACCTCGAGGTCGGCCGCCTCGCCCACCTGTACGGTCCCGGTCTCGGCATCGATTGCCGTCACGTAGCGCGGGCGGCCGTCCGGTCCGGGCCCGGCGATGCCCAGGCCCTTGCGTTGCCCGATGGTGAAGCCGTGCACCCCGTCATGGGTGGCCAGCACGGCGCCGTCGCCGGTGACGACGGTGCCGCGCCGAACCCCAATCCGCTCACCCAGAAACGCCCGGGTGTTCCCGGAGGGGATGAAGCAGATGTCGTGGCTGTCCGGCTTGTCGGCGACGGCCAGGCCGCGACGGGCCGCCTCGGCGCGAATCTGCGGTTTGGGGGTGTCCCCGATCGGAAACGCCGCATGCCGCAACTGCTCGGCGGTCAGCACGGCCAGCACGTAGGACTGGTCCTTGTCCCGGTCGACCGCCCGGCACAGCCGTCCGCCGGACAGCCGGGCATAGTGGCCGGTGGCCACCGTGTCGAAGCCCAGCGCAAGGGCTTTCGCAGACAACGCCGAGAACTTGATTCGCTGATTACACCGCACGCAGGGGTTCGGCGTTTCCCCGCGGGCATACGACGACACGAAATCGTCGATCACGTCCGCCTTGAACCTCTCCGCGAAATCCCAGACGTAGAAGGGGATTCCGAGCACATCGGCGACGCGGCGCGCGTCTGAGGCGTCCTCTTTCGAGCAGCAACCCCGCGAGCCGGTGCGCAACGTGCCCGGCGCCGACGACAGCGCCAGGTGCACCCCGACCACGTCGTGCCCGGCATCGACCATGCGGGCGGCGGCGACTGACGAGTCGACGCCACCACTCATCGCGGCGAGGACTTTCACCTACGACGCCCCCGCGGCGGCCAGCGTGGCTCGTCGGGCGCGGTCCACGGCCCCGGGCAGCACCCGCAACACCGCATCCACGTCGGCATCAACACTGGTGTGCCCCAAGGAAAGTCGCAACGATCCGCGGGCGCTGGCCGGGTCGGCGCCCATCGCGATCAGCACGTGCGACGGCTGCGCGACCCCGGCGGTGCAGGCCGACCCGGTCGAACACTCGATCCCGTTGGCGTCCAACAACATCAACAGCGCGTCGCCCTCGCAGCCGCGGAAAGTGAAGTGCGCGTTGCCGGGAAGGCGCAGCGGGTCGCGCGCGCCGTTGAGGCTGACGTCGGCGATGCCGGCCAGTACCCCTTCGACCAGCCGATCGCGCAACACCCGCAGCCGCGCGCTGTTGGGCTCGAGTCCGTCCACGGCGATCCGGGCCGCCGCCGCCATTCCGACGGCGCCGGCAACATCGGGTGTGCCAGAGCGGATGTCGCGCTCCTGCCCGCCGCCGTGCGAAAGCGGCACGCAGGCGACGTCGCGGCGCATCAGCAGCGCTCCGACGGCGGGCGGACCGCCGAACTTGTGCGCAGTGACGCTCATCGCCGAGAGCCCGCTGGCCGCGAAGTCAACCGGCAACTGCCCCACCGCCTGAACGGCATCGCTGTGCATCGGAACGCCGAATTCGGCCGCGACGGCCGCGAGTTCGGCGATCGGCATCACGGTCCCGACCTCATTGTTGGCCCACATCACCGACACCAGCGCGACGTCGTCGTGGCTCTGCAGCGCCTCGCGCAGTGCGGCCGCCGACACCGAGCCGTCGGCGGCGGTGGGCAGCCAGGTCACCTGGGCGCCTTCGTGTTCGGCGAGCCAGTTCACCGAGTCCAGAACGGCGTGGTGTTCCACCTCGGTGGTGACGATGCGCCGGCGGCGCGGGTCGGCGCCTCGCCGGGCCCAATAAATCCCTTTTACGGCCAGGTTGTCGCTCTCGGTGCCGCCCGCGGTGAAGACCACCTCCGACGGACGCGCGCCCAGTTTGTCCGCGATCAGCTCCCGGGATTCCTCGATCCGCCGCCGCGCCGCCCGGCCGCTGGTGTGCAGCGACGAGGCGTTGCCGACGGTCCCGAGCGCAGCCGTCATCGCCTCGACGGCGGCGGGGTGCATCGGGGTGGTGGCGGCGTGATCGAGGTAGACCATGACGCGCCCCACGATACCTGCAGGCCGGTTTGCTCAGGCCACCAGCACGTGTCCGTGACCCGCTTGACGGTGGGCTCCCACGCCGACCGCGGACTGGCAGCGGCTGGCCAAGGCTCGCCGGTCGGTACCCGGTAGCTGCAGGGACTCGACCTGCACCCGCGCCAGCGTTCGGCGCACCGTCAGCAGGCGGCAGACCGACCGCGGCAGACTGTCGTCGCCGACGAAGGCGGGCGCCGTCGATACGCTGCCGTCGACGTGGTGGTAGGTCAGCCGCAGGGGCTGCACCGGACGGCCGGCATCGATGGCGGCCTGGAACATCGCCGGGTAGAAGACTCCGCACGCCACTCCGCACCAGGTGGTGCCCTCCGGGAAGGCCACCACCGTCTGGCCCGCGCGCAACCGGCCGGCGACGGCGTCCACCACCGCCGGCAGCCGCCGCAGGCTGGCCCGCTCGATCGGGATGATCTTGAAGATTCGGGCCACGATCCCGATCGCGGGCCCGGTGAACATATCGGCGCGGGCGACGAACGACCCGGGCAACACCGAACCGATGGCAAAGACGTCCAGCCAAGAGATGTGGGGGCTGACCACCAAGACTCCGCGCAGGTTTCGTATCGGATTACCCGAGACCGCGATGCGGACGCCGAAACAGCGGAGCATCAGCCGGCAGTAGAGGCGCTGCACCTGTGTCCGCCCCGGAACTGGCACCACCACCAGCGGCAGCCCCGGCGCCAATACCAGCGCCAGCGTGCAGCGAAGCGCCACCCGCAGCGCCACGCGCAGGCGGGACTCGTCAACGTTGCCAAGACCGACACAGCCGACATCGCACACGTTGCGGGGCAGCCAGGCGTGTGCTGTGAGCGCGGGAGCGCTCATCGAGCGCCACCGACCATCTCGGAGGCCGCCGACACCGACCGCAGTCTCTTGAGATATCGGGTATCGGCGCGTCGTTTGTCGAGCAGCACGCAGAAGTCGCCCACACCGAAGTCCGGGTCATGCGCGGGCTCGCCGCAGACCTGGGCGCCCAGCCGCAGGTAGCCACGCATGAGCGGCGGAACCGCGGGCCGTGGCGGCCCGGGGATGTCGTCGATGGCCCGTCCGTTGACGCACACCGGCCGGTATGGGTGCACCCGGTACTGCGACGGTGCGGCGTGCCGGCTCAGGATGAAATCGCGAACGCCGCGCAGCTGGCTGCCCGGCATTTCGCCGTCCGATTCGCCGATGGGCACCGACACGCAGCCGGTCACGTAGTCGTAGCCGTAGCGGTCCAGGTAGGCCAGGATGCCCGCCCACATCAGCAGCACCACACCACCGTTGCGGTGACCGTCCCGGACCACCGCGCGTCCCATCTCCACCAACGACGGCCTGAGCGGGTCGAAGGCGCGAACGTCGAATTCCGTTGCGGTATAAAGGCCTCCGGCCGCGATGGCACCGGCGGGCGCCAGCATCCGGTAACAACCCACCAAGTCGCCGGTGTCGTCGTCGCGGACCAGCAGGTGGTCGCAGTACTCGTCGAACCTGTCGATGTCGATTTGCTCTGTACCGGCGGCCGGCAGGGTGAAGCCGGGTGTGCTGCTGAATACGTCGTACCGGAGCCGCTGCGCCGCCTCGATCAAGCTGGGGTCGGTGGACAGCAGCAGCGAATAGCGCGGCCCGGGCGAGCCGGCTGCCGTGCCTTCCGGCTTGTCGCTGGCTATCAGGACAGAAGCAATGCTCATGGGAACAACGTGGCGTAGCCGATGAGCTATTCGGCATCGACGCTGTGACGTGTCGGTGCACGTCAGATGACGAAATATCGCGGAAATTCACGCTGTTTGACCGTGCGGTTAACGGACGCAGGACCGCCGGTTATGCCGCGCGTTGACACCGGCTCTGTGGTCGCGCCCACCTGGCCCGCTGCGAAAGCGACGGCGTCGCGGCCATCGTCGGCCGCGACGGGCCGCGCGAATTCCTGTTCACGGCAACCGAAGCGCGTGCAGCCCGCCGGTGTTCTTACGAATCGCTTGTCGCACTTTGTGTCTCACGTCAAACAAACCGTAGCGCCTAGGAACGCCGACACCAATAGGCGACTCGCGAAAGTGCTATCACATGCGATAGCGCATTCGCGGATCGTGGGGTGGTTCCCGCGTGGTACCCGTGTGGCGGTTGAACCCGCGCGAAAACTCAGCCCTTGCGCGCCTTGATCGCGTCGGTCAGCTGCGGGGCGACCTTGAACAGGTCACCCACCACGCCGTAGTCCGCGATCTCGAAGATGGGCGCCTCTTCATCCTTGTTGACCGCGACGATGGTCTTCGAGGTCTGCATGCCCGCGCGGTGCTGGATCGCCCCGGAGATGCCCAGCGCGATGTAGAGCTGAGGCGACACCGTCTTACCGGTCTGGCCGATCTGGAACTGGCCCGGGTAGTAGCCGGAGTCGACCGCGGCACGCGACGCACCGACGGCAGCACCCAGCGAGTCGGCCAGCGCCTCGATCACGCTGAAGTTCTCCGCGCTGCCGACGCCGCGGCCACCGGCCACCACGATGGTGGCGTCGGTCAGCTCCGGGCGGTCACCGGCGACCGCGGGCTCGCGGGCGGTGATCTTGGTGGCGTTCTCGGCGGGAGCCGGGACCTCCACGGTGACCTGCTCACCGGCGCCGGCGGCCGGCTCGGCGTCGACGGCACCGGCCCGCACCGTGATCACCGGGGTGTCGCCGTTGGCCTTGGCCTCGACGGTGAACGCGCCACCGAAGATGCTGTGGACGCCCACCGCGCCTTCTTTGACCTCGACCACGTCGACCAGCAGACCCGACCCGATCCGGGCCGCGAGCCGGCCCGCGATTTCCTTGCCGTCGGCGCTGGCCGCCAGCAGCACGGCGGCGGCCGAGTTCGACTCGGCCAGCGAGGCCAGCACGTCGACCACGGGCGTGATCAGGTACTTCTCGACATCGCCGGACTCCGCGACGTAGATCTTGGCCGCGCCGGCCGCCTTCAGCCCGTCCACCAGCGGCGCGGCCGTCCCCGGCGCACCGACCACCACGGCGGCCGGCTCGCCCAGCGCACGGGCGGCAGTGATCAATTCGAAGCTGACCTTCTTCAACGCACCTTCAGCGTGCTCGACGAGCACCAATACTTCAGCCATGGGTTATATCGCTCTTCTCGTCTCAGGGAGTGCTCGTTAGATGATCTTCTCGGCGACCAGGTACTGCGCGACCTGGTTGCCGCCTTCGCCTTCGTCGGTGACCTTCTCACCCGCGGTCTTGGACGGCTTCGCCGTCGACGCCAGCACCGTCGAACCGGCATTGGCCAGCCCGACCTCGTCGGCCTCGACCCCGATCTCGGCCAGCGTCAGCACCGCGACCTCTTTCTTCTTGGCGGCCATGATGCCCTTGAAGGACGGGAAGCGCGGCTCGTTGATCTTCTCGCTCACGCTCACCACCGCGGGCAGCGTGGCCTCGAGGGTGAAGACGCCCTCGTCGGTCTCCCGCTCGCCGGTGACCTTGCCGCCCTCGACCGACAGCTTGCGCAGGTGGGTCAGCTGCGGCAGGCCCAGGTACTCGGCGACGATGGCCGGCACCGCACCCCCGACGCCGTCGGTGGCCTCATTGCCGGCGATGACCAGCTCGGTGCCCTCGATGGTGCCCAGCGCACGCGACAGCGCCCACCCGGTCTGGATCACATCCGAACCGTGCATGCCGTCGTCTTTGAGGTGGACGGCCTTGTCGGCGCCCATGGAGAGGGCCTTGCGGATCGCCTCGCTGGCGCGCTCGGGGCCCGCGGTCAGCACGGTCACCGACCCCTCGACGCCGTCGGCGGCCTCCTTCTCCCGGATCTGCAACGCCTCTTCCACCGCGCGCTCGTTGATCTCGTCCAGCACCGCGTCGGCGGCCTCGCGGTCCAGCGTGAAATCGGCGTCAGTGAGCTTGCGCTCCGACCAGGTGTCTGGGACCTGCTTGATCAGCACCACGATGTTCGTCATGAGTCTGGTTCGTCCTCCTCGAAGGGGCCCACAGCGCTCGACTGCGGGACCTCGGTCACACACTTTTTAACTGCACGGCGTGTTTTCTGGCGGGTAACTTTGTCCGGTCTGCTCTCACACCATAGCGGGTCGTAGTGCAAGTTCTTTCGCCCTGTCGGTCCCTCCCGCCGGGGTGCCCACTTCCCGGTTCGCGAAACGGACACTTCGCGTTAGCCTGCCTATGCAATGAGCGCATTCCTCCCCGACGGTTCCCAGCACACCCCCGACCGCCTGCCCAACGACGCCTCGCCGGCGGTCGACGCGGTGTTGACACTGACGGGCGAGCGCACCATCCCGGACCTGGACATCGAGAACTACTGGTTTCGCCGTCATCAGGTCGTTTACCAGCGGCTGGCGCCGCGCTGCGCGGACCGTGAGGTGCTCGAGGCCGGCTGCGGCGAGGGTTATGGCGCCGACCTGATCGCCGGCGTCGCCCGCCGGGTGGTCGCGGTGGACTACGACGCGGCCGCGGTGGCCCACGTGCGCAGCCGCTACCCCGCGGTCGAGGTCATGCAGGCCAATCTCGCCACGCTGCCGTTGCCGGACGCGTCGGTGGATGTTGTGGTGAACTTCCAAGTCATCGAGCACTTGTGGGACCAGCCACAGTTCATCGCCGAGTGCGCCCGGGTGCTGCGTCGCCCGGGATTGCTGATGGTCTCCACTCCCAACCGAATCACCTTCTCACCGGGCCGGGACACCCCCATCAACCCGTTCCACACCCGCGAACTCAACGCCGACGAGCTGACAGAGCTGCTGGCCGACGCGGGTTTCGCCCAGATTTCGGTCAGCGGCCTGTTCCACGGCCCGCGCCTGCGCGAGATGGACGCCCGCCACGGGGGATCGATCATCGACGCGCAGATCGCGCGTGCGGTGGCCGATGCACCGTGGCCGCCCGAGCTGGCGGCGGACGTCGCGGCGGTCACGTGCGACGACTTCGACATCGTCGAGGCGTCGGGGGACCGTGACGTAGACGACAGCCTGGACCTCGTCGCGATCGCGGTGTGGCCGTGAGCAAATCCTCTGACCCGGTGCCCGGGCTGTTCACCCTGGTGCTGCACACCCATCTGCCGTGGCTGGCCCACCACGGCCGCTGGCCCGTCGGTGAGGAATGGCTGTACCAGTCCTGGGCGGCGGCTTACCTGCCGCTGCTGCGGGTCCTGCGCACGCTGGCCGACGAGGATCGGCACCGGCTGGTCACCCTGGGCGTCACCCCGGTGGTCAACGCCCAGCTCGACGACCCGTACTGCCTGGACGGGATGCATCACTGGCTGGCGAACTGGCGGCTGCGGGCCACTGAAGCAGTCGCAGCGGCGGCCAGCGTGCGTTCGGTGCCGAGGTCCAAGCCGGCCGGCTACCGGTCGTGCATGCCGGAAGCGTTGCGCGACTTCGGAATTCGTGAGTGCGCCGAAGCGGACGGGGCGCTCGATGACTTCGCCACCCTGTGGCGGCACGGCGGCAGCCCCCTGCTGCGCAGCCTGATCGACGCCGGCACGGTGGAGTTGCTGGGCGGCCCGCTGGCCCACCCGTTCCAGCCGCTGCTCGCGCCGCGGCTGCGCGAGTTCGCGCTGCGTGAAGGCCTCGCCGACGCGCAGCAGCGGCTGGCTCACCGCCCGACCGGGATCTGGGCGCCCGAGTGCGCCTACGCACCGGGCATGGAACACGACTACGCCGCCGCGGGAGTCACACACTTCATGGTCGACGGCCCGTCGCTGCACGGCGACACCGCCCTGGGCCGGCCCGTCGGCGACACCGACGTCGTCGCGTTCGGGCGCGACCTGCAGGTCAGCTACCGGGTGTGGTCGCCGAAATCCGGCTACCCCGGGCACGCCGCCTACCGCGACTTCCACACCTATGACCATCTGACCGGGCTCAAGCCGGCCCGGGTGACCGGCCGCAATGTGCCTTCAGAAGCCAAGGCGCCCTACGATCCCGAGCGCGCCGACCGGGCGGTCGACGTCCACGTCGCCGACTTCGTCGACATGGTCCGCGGCCGGCTGCTGTCCGAGTCCGAGCGCATCGGCCGGCCCGCTCACGTCATCGCCGCCTTCGACACCGAGCTGTTCGGCCACTGGTGGTACGAGGGCCCGACGTGGCTGCAGCGGGCGCTGCGCGCCCTGCCCGCCGCCGGCGTGCGGGTCGGCACGCTGAGCGACGCGATCGACGGCGGATTCGTCGGCCACGCGGTCGGCCTGCCCCCCAGCTCGTGGGGTTCGGGCAAGGACTGGCAGGTGTGGGCCGGCGAGAAGGTGGCCGACCTGGTCCAGCTCAACACCGAAGTGGTGGACACGGCGCTGAGCACGGTCGACAAGGCGCTGTCGCAGACGTCGTCGCTGGACGGGCCGCTCCCCCGCGATCACGTCGCCGACCAGATCCTGCGCGAGACCCTGCTCACCGTCTCCAGCGACTGGCCGTTCATGGTCAGCAAGGACTCGGCCGCCGACTACGCCCGCTACCGGGCCCACCTCCACGCGCACGCCACCCGCGAGATCGCCGGCGCGCTGGCGTCCGGCCGGCGCGACAGTGCCCAGCGGCTGGCCGCGGACTGGAACCGCGCCGACGGTCTGTTCGGCGCTTTGGATGCGCGTAGGCTGCCCCGGTGAGGTGGGGAATCGCGTGAAAATCCTGATGGTGTCGTGGGAGTACCCGCCGGTCGTGATCGGCGGGCTGGGCCGGCACGTGCATCACCTCTCGACTGCGCTCGCCGCGGCCGGCCACGACGTCGTGGTCCTGTCGCGCCGACCTTCGGGCACCGATCCCAGCACGCACCCGTCGTCCGACGAGATCAGCGAGGGCGTCCGGGTGATCGCGGCCGCGCACGATCCGCACGAATTCACCTTCAGCAACGACATGATGGCCTGGACGCTGGCAATGGGCCACGCGATGATCCGCGCCGGACTCACTCTTAAGAAACCGCGCACGGACCGACTGTGGCGCCCCGACGTCGTGCACGCACACGACTGGCTGGTGGCCCACCCGGCCATCGCCCTTGCCCAGTTCTACGACGTGCCAATCGTTTCCACGATCCACGCCACGGAAGCCGGCCGGCATTCCGGCTGGGTCAGTGGAGCACTCAGCCGTCAGGTGCACGCGGTGGAGTCGTGGCTGGTACGTGAATCCGATTCGCTGATCACGTGTTCGGCGTCGATGGCCGATGAGATCACCGAGCTGTTCGGCCCCGGTCTGGCCGAGACCTCCGTGATCCGCAACGGCATCGACGCGGCGCGCTGGCCGTTCGCGGCCCGCCGGCCACGCACCGGCCCGGCCGAGCTGCTCTACCTCGGGCGGCTCGAGTACGAGAAGGGCGTGCACGACGTCATCGCCGCGCTGCCGCGGATCAGGCGCACGCATCCGGGCACCACACTGACCATCGCCGGGGAGGGCACCCAGCAGGACTGGCTCGTCGAGCAGGCCCGTAAACACCGGGTGCTCAAGGCAATTCGGTTGGTCGGGCATCTCGACCACGCCGAGCTGCTGGCGGTGCTGCATCGCGCCGATGCCGCCGTGCTGCCCAGCCACTACGAGCCGTTCGGGCTCGTGGCCCTGGAGGCCGCCGCGGCGGGCACTCCGCTGGTGACCTCGAACATCGGCGGCCTGGGCGAGGCGGTGATCAACGGGCAGACCGGGGTGTCGTGCCCGCCGCGCGACGTGGCGGCGCTGGCCGCGGCGGTACGCACCGTGCTCGACGATCCGGGCGCCGCGCAGCGGCGCGCCCGCGCCGCCCGCGAGCGGCTCACCTCGGACTTCGATTGGCAGACGGTGGCCAACCAGACCGCGCAGGTGTATCTGGCGGCCAAGCGCCGCGAGCGGCAGCCGCAGCCGCGGCTGCCCATCGTCGAGCACGCGCTGCCGGACCGCTAACGTTCCAGCAATGGGGCTGCAGTATTCGAGCGTGGTCGACGCGCCGCGCGACGAGGTGTTCGCCTGGCACACCAGACCGGGTGCCTTCAACCGACTGTCGCCGCCGTGGCAACCCATGCGCGTACTCACCGAGGCGGCCTCGCTCAAGGACGGGCGCGCCACGCTCGCGCTGCCCGGCGGCCTGCGCTGGGTGGCCGAGCACCAGGCGGATTCCTACGATCCGCCACGACGATTCGTCGACACCATCAGCAGCGACGGGCCGGCCTCCCTGCCGGCGCGGATCGCGGTGCGGTGGCGGCACATCCATGAGTTCGAAGACGTCGGCGGCGACCGGACCCGGGTCGTCGACCGCGTCGAGACGCCGGTGCCCGGGTCGCTGCTGCGCCCAATGTTCGTCTATCGCCACCGTCAGCTGGCCGACGACCTGGCCGCACACCGGCTGGCCGCCGAGAACGGTCTGGCCCCCGCGACCATTGCCGTCACGGGATCGTCGGGGCTGGTCGGTTCGGCGCTGACCGCATTCCTGCGCACCGGCGGCCATCGCGTCATCTCGCTGGTCCGCCGAACGGCTAACGGCGACGACGAGCGGCAGTGGAACCCCGATGACCCCGATCCGAAGTTGCTCGCCGGGGTCGATGCGGTGATCCATCTGGCCGGCGCGTCGATCGCCGGCCGGTTCACCGACGCGCATCGAAATGCGATCCGCGACAGCAGGATTGGCCCGACCCACCGGCTGGCCGAACTGCTGGGCCGCACCGAGCCCGCGCCCGCCGCGCTCATCTCGGCTTCGGCGGTCGGGTACTACGGCTACGACCGCGGCGACGAAGCCCTCACCGAGGACAGCGATCGCGGCGACGGGTTTCTGGCCGACGTCGTCGCCGAGTGGGAGGATGCGACCGCGCCCGCGGAGGACGGCGGGGTGCGCGTGGTGCGGGTGCGCACCGGCATCGTGCAATCGCCTCGCGGCGGCACCCTTCGGCTGATGCGTCCGCTGTTCGGCGCGGGGTTGGGCGGCCGGCTCGGCGACGGCCGGCAATGGCTGTCGTGGATCGCGATCGATGACCTGGTCGACGTCTATCACCGGGCGCTGTGGGACACCGCCCTATCGGGCTCGGTGAATGCCGTTGCCCCGCAACCGGTCCGCAATACCGAGTACACGCGCACGCTCGCCCACGTCCTGCGCCGGCCGGCGGTGTTGCCGGTGCCGTCGCTGGGTCCCCGGCTGCTGCTGGGCGCGCAGGGCGCCCGCGAACTCGCCTGCGCCAGTCAGAAAGTGATTCCCCACAAGCTCACCGCCGCCGGACACCGGTTTCGCCAGCCCGACCTCGATCAAGCGCTGCGCCACCTGTTCGGGCGCGCACGCCGCGGGTGATCGAGCGCGCGGCCGACCGTATTAGGTCTTTCGACAACCGCGCGGATACGCTGGGATACCCGATGAAGGATTCCAGGTAGGTGACCAAGCGCCGCGCACATGACCCACCGCCCAGCCGGGCTGAGCTGGAGAAGCGATTGTCGGCCGACATGCGGGCGATCACGGCGAAATCTGATCGGATAGGCCGGCATTTTGCGCGCATGAACGACGTGAGCAGCGGCGACTTCCACGCGCTCCTGCACATCATGGTCGCCGAAACTGCCGGAACACCGTTGACCCTGGCCCAGCTGCGGCAGCGCATGGACGTGTCGCCGGCGGCAATCACCTACCTCGTCGATCGGATGATCGACTCGGGCCATATCCGGCGGGAACCCGACCCCGAGGACCGACGAAAGTGGCTGCTGCGCTACGAGGATCGCGGTATGACGTTGGCGCACGCATTCTTCAGGCCCCTCGGTACCCATCTCAGCTCGGCCATGGCCGATATGAGCGATAAAGACCTCGTTGCGGCTCACCGGGTTTTCACGGCGATGATCGCCGCGATGTCAACCTTTGAGGATGAGCTCGTAACCCATCCCGTCAAACCATCAGCGAACCTCGGGCGAGGCGCTGCCACGCCTCGACGCCAGGGAACCGCGCGCTAGACCCGCCGGACTTCGTTACGGTACAGCCTCGTTCATCGTTGGGTGGTCCCCACGTCGTCGCCAAAGGTTCGCACTTCGTTGTGAAAACGCCGCATGCCATCAGTCACCGCGGTCAGCACCCGGTGAGCGGCTGTCAGGTCGGCGTCGGGCAACTCGGCCATTGCGGCGTGGGTGTGAGCGGCCAGCGGGGCGAAGAAATCGCCGGCCATGTCGAGATCCACCCCCGCGTAGCGCAAGTTGACCTTGCGGCGATCGGCCGGGTCGGAATCGCGCCGAATGTGGCCGGAATTGATCATGCGCTCGACGAGGTAGGTGATCGCCGCCGCGGACAGTCCCATCTTCTGGCGCAACTCCCCCGATGTCAGCGGTGTGCCCGAGGTTTCGGCCACCAGGATATGCAGCAGGGCACGAAAATCGCTGGGGCGCACCCGATGCACCGCGGCGAAGACGCGGCCCATCTGGTCGGATTCGGCGGTGAGGGCACGCGCGTCGGCCGCGATCAGCGCTTCGAGCCGCACACGTTCCGTGGCGCCTCGGTCCATCAGAATCGCAGCATACCGCGCTGATGGCTGATTGTTAACTTGATTAATGTTTAAGCGACTGAAATGCTTGGGATCGTGGTGTGGGACGCTCTGGCCGCCGCCGTGACGAGCCGACGTTCGTGGCTGGCCGGATTAGGTGCGGTCCTGCTGGGTATTGGCCTCATGGTGCTCATCGGCGGGAACGCAGCAGCGGGCCGGGCACCGCTGTCGGTGCCCTCCGGCTCGGATTCCGCCGAGGTCGACGCCCTGGCCCGCCAGTTCCCCGGCGGCGACCGGGTTCCGCTGATCGTCGTCGTCAGCCGCGCCGATGGCGCGGTGCTGGACCCCGCGGACGTCGGCGCCGCCCGGGCGGCCCTCGACCGGGTGCTGGCGCTCACCCAGCACGCCGGCGCGGCACCGGTGATGGTCTCGGGCGACGGCAAAGCGGCCATCGGCGTGGTTTCCGTGGGCGCCGACCTGTCGGGCCTGGAACTCAACAGCGCGGTCGCCGCCCTGCGCACCGCCGCCCAGGCCGGCCTGCCCGCGGGATTGCGGGCCCACGTCACCGGGGGGCCGGCGTTCGGCGCGGACATCGCCAACGCGTTCACCGACGCCAACGTCACCCTGCTGACCGTGACGGCGTCGGTGGTGGCGCTGCTGCTGATCGCCACCTACCGCTCGCCGGTGCTGTGGCTGGCACCGCTGCTGGTGGTCGGGTTCGCCGACCGGGTCGCGGCGGCGGTGGGCACCGCGGTGGCGTCGCTGACCGGGCTGAGCTTCGACGGCGCCACGTCCGGAATCACCAGCGTCCTGGTTTTCGGGGCAGGCACCAATTACGCGCTGCTGCTGATTTCGCGCTACCGTCAGGAACTTTCGCGGCACCCCGCGCACCGTGATGCGCTGCGCCGGGCGGTGCGCATGGCGGGGCCGGCCATCGTCGCCAGCAACGCCACCGTGGTGTTGGCCCTGCTGACCCTCCTGTTCGCCTCGACCCCGAGCACCCGCAGCCTGGGCGCCCTGGCGGCGTGCGGACTTGTGGTCGCCGCGGTGTCGGTCCTGGTGGTGCTGCCGCCGGTGCTCGCGCTGTGCGGCCGGCGCTTGTTTTGGCCCTTCATCCCCCGCGCCGGCAGCGGCGCCACGCTCGATTCCGGACCCTGGCACGGGGTTGCCGAATGGGTGGCCCGGCGCCCGGCCGTGGTGGCGGCGGTCGCGATCGCGGTCCTGGCGGCCCTCGCCACCGGCTTGCTGGGAACCCGAATCGGCTTGGCGCAAACCGAGCAGTTCCGGGTCCGGGCGGATTCGGTATCCGGTTATGACGTTGTGGCCGCGCATTTCCCGGCCGGCGCGGCCAATCCCACGCTGGTTGTCGCCCCCACCGCCGAGGCGGCGGGAATACAGCGGGCGATCGGCTCCACCCCCGGCGTGGCTTCGGCGTCCGAGTCGGGCCGCTCGACGACGGGGTTGACGAGGTGGTCGGTCGTGATCGACGCTCCCCCGTCGTCCGGTCGGGCGTTCGCAATCGTTGCGGCGCTGAGGAAATCGACGAGGGCGATCACTCCGGGCGCGCTGGTGGGCGGCGCCGACGCCCAGGCGCTCGACGTGAGTGATGGCGCCGCGCACGATCGGCTGGTGCTGATCCCGGCGATCCTGGCCGTGATACTCGCGGTCCTGTATGCGCTGCTGCGATCGGCGCTCGCGCCGCCGACCCTGCTGGCCGCAACGATCCTCGGCGCGCTGGCCGCACTGGGCATGGGCGGCTGGGCCAGCATGCACGTCTTCGGATTCCCGGCTCTGGACAACAGCACTCCGTTGTTCGCCTTCCTGTTTCTGGCCGCCCTCGGGGTGGACTACACGATCTTCCTGGTCACCCGCGCGCGCGAGGAGGCCGCGCACCACGGCGCTCGGGACGGCATGGTCCGCGCGGTGTCGGCCACTGGCGGCGTCATCACCAGCGCGGGAATCGTGTTGGCCGCCGTCTTCTGCGTGCTGGGGGTGTTGCCCTTGATCGTGCTGACCCAACTGGGCATCATCGTCGGCCTCGGCATCCTGCTCGACACCTTCGTCGTGCGCACCCTGGTCATTCCCGCGCTGTTCACCCTCGTCGGCGACCGCATCTGGTGGCCCACCGATCCCACCCACACCAAAGCCATTGAGCGCCAAGCGGATTTGGCCCAACCGGAAGGAAGCACAACGTGAACAGGTCGATTCTGGCCGCGACCACGGTCGCCGTCGCGGCGGCCGCCGGCACCGGAAGCATCGCCAGCCCAAAGCGTGTGCCCGCCTGGTACTCCCGGCTTCGCAAGCCGCCGTACCAGCCGCCCGGCGTCGCGTTCCCCCTCGTGTGGACCACACTCTACGGCGACATCGCGGCGACATCCGCGGTGGCCATCGAGGAGTTGCGCACTGCGGGACAGCACGAGAGGGCGCGCCGCTACACCGCGGCGCTCGGCGTGAACCTGCTGTTGAACGCCGGATGGAGTTGGCTGTTCTTCCGCTATCACAAGCTCGGCGCCTCGGCGCTGGGCGCCGCGGCCTTGACGGTAAGCAGCGCCGACCTCGCGCGCCGGGCCGCGCAGGCCGACCGGCGGGCCGGCCTGGCGCTGTCGCCGTACCCGCTGTGGTGCGCCTTCGCCACCGTCCTGGCCACCCATGTCTGGCGGCTCAACCGCTGAGGGGGCATCGAATCATGCCGACGCTCTTATGGTTTCGCCGCGACCTGCGGTTGCACGATCACCCGGCCCTGGCCGCCGCCGCCCAAAACGACGGGGAAGTGCTCGCCTGCTTCGTCGTCGATCCGCGGCTGGAGACGTCGTCGGGCCGTCGCCGCCTGCAATTTCTGGGTGACTCGCTGAGGCAATTGCGAGACGACCTGGACGGCCGGCTCGTCGTGACCCGCGGGCAGCCCGAGAAGCAGATCCCGCGCATTGCCAAGGAAATCGGCGCATCGGCGGTGCACGTCTCGGAGGATTTCGCGCCGTACGGAATGCGCCGTGACGAAAGAGTCCGCACGGCACTGGATTCCGTGCCGTTGGTGGCGACCGGGTCGCCGTACCTGGTTTCACCCGGCAACGTCACGAAGAAGGACGGCTCTGGATACCAGGTGTTCACACCGTTCCTGCGTCAGTGGCGCGAGGTCGGCTGGCGGGCGCCGGCGAAAACGAGCGCCGCGGCCACGCGCTGGCTCGATCCGGCGCCGCTGCGGATCAAGCAGTGCGAGATCCCCGATCCCGGCGCTGCGCTCGACGTGGCCGCCGGTGAGGCGACGGCACGCAAGCTTTGGAAGTCGTTCGTGGACAAGGGATTGCAACGCTACGGCAAGGACCGCAACCGGCCCGACCGGACGGGCACCAGCCGGATGTCGGCGCACCTGAAGTTCGGATCGATCCATCCCCGCACCATGGTCGCCGACCTCGACCTGCGCAGCAGCGGGGCGCAAGCCTACCTGCGGGAGTTGGCGTTTCGAGACTTTTACGCCGACGTGCTGCACCACTGGCCGGCCAGCGCCTGGCGCAACTGGAACAGCCAGTTCGACGCCATCCGGACCGACACGGGGGCCGAAGCCAAACGCCGCTTCGAGGCCTGGAAAGCCGGCGAGACCGGGTTTCCTTTCGTCGATGCCGGAATGCGTCAGCTCCGCGAGACCGGCTTCATGCACAACCGGGTGCGGATGACCGTCGCGTCGTTTCTGGTCAAGGACCTTCATCTGCCGTGGCAGTGGGGCGCCGAGTGGTTCCTGGATCAGCTAGTGGACGGCGACATGGCCAACAACCAGCACGGCTGGCAGTGGTGCGCGGGGTGCGGCACCGACGCCGCGCCGTACTTCCGGGTGTTCAACCCGATCACGCAGGGCGAGAAGTTCGACCCGTCGGGCGATTACATCCGGCGCTGGGTTCCCCAGTTGCGCTCGGCCGACGACGTACACCTGCGCAAAGGTCAACGGCCGCAGGGGTATCCGGCGCCGATCGTCGACCATCGAGCCGAGCGCGCCGAAGCGCTGCGTCGCTATCAGGGCATCTGAGCTCGGCGCAGGTTTAGCGATTCCTCCTACCCGAAGCTGATTGTCATGCAATTATCAGCCGATTCACAGTCCTCGATTCGCCCTCGGGAGGCGCCGTGGCTCGCTCGATCGTCCGGACGTTGTTGGTGGCGGGTGCCGCCGCGGGGCTGATGGCCGGCGCCGGCGCCTGTTCGTGTTCGGTCGGATCGAAGCACGCGGTGAGCAAGGGCGACGTCGCCAACCAGATCACGTCCAAGTTGACCGACGCCGCCGGCAACAAGCCCGAATCGGTCACGTGCCCGGACGACCTGACGGCCAAGGTCGGGGCGCAGCTGAACTGCACGATGAAGGTCAAGGACCAGACCTTCAACGTCAACGTCACGGTGACCAGCGTCAACGGCAACGACGTCAAGTTCGACATGGTGGAGACGGTCGACAAGGACCAGGTCGCCAAAATCCTCAGCAACAAACTGACCCAGCAGGTCGGCCGCAAGCCCGATTCGGTGACCTGTCCCGACAACCTGAAGGGCGTGGAGGGCGCGACGCTGCGGTGCGAACTCACCGACGGCGGCCAGAAGTACGGCATCGCCGTGACCGTCACCAACGTCGACGCCGGCGACGTCAGCTTCGATTACAAGGTCGACGACAAACCCGAATAATCGCCGCTACCGGCCGCCTTCTTGCGTTCGATATCGGCCAGGGCGGCGACCAATTCGGCGCGCTGCGCGGCCGAGCTCTCCCAGGAGAGCTGACGATTCTTGACCACCTTGGCCGGTGCGCCGACGGCGATCGAGAAGTCGGGGATGACGCCTCGGACCACCGCGTGCGACCCCAGCACGCAGCCACGTCCGATGGACGTGCCGCGCAGGATCGTCACCTTGACACCGACCCAGGTGTCGGGCCCGATCCGGACCGGGGACTTGACGATGCCCTGATCCTTGATCGGCAAGTTGATGTCGTCCATGCGGTGGTCGAAATCGCAGACATAGCACCAGTCGGACATCAGCACCGAATCACCGAGCTCGATGTCGAGGTAGGTGTTGATGACGTTGTCCCGGCCGAGCACCACCTTGTCGCCGAACCGCAGCGAGCCCTCGTGTGCGCGGATCGTGTTCTTGTCCCCGATGTGCACCCAGCGGCCGATCTCCAGCTCCGCCAGTTCCGGCGTGCAGTGAATCTCGACGCCCTTGCCGAGGAACACCATGCCGCGGGTGATGATGTGCGGGTTGGCCAGCTTGAACTTCAGCAGCCGCCAGTAGCGCACCAGGTACCACGGGGTGTAGGCGCGGTTGGCCAGCACCCATTTCAGTGAGGCCAGCGTGAGGAACTTGGCCTGGCGTGGGTCCCGCAGCCGCTGGCCATGCCAACGGCGATGGAGCGGGGCACCCCACATGGTCGTCATGGCCGGAAAGCCTATCGGAGCCACCACGGGTTACCCTCACCTGTACTCGATCGCTGCCCGCTCACGTAGAAGGATTTGGAAACCCGAGGTGCTTGCCCGACATCTCCTGCGTGGGCTTCGGCGTTGGTCGTGCGCAATGCTGGCGGCCGCGCCCGCGGTGGGGCTCGGCGGTTGCGGCAACACCGATTCGTGGGTCGACGCGTCGGCGGCGCAGGGCTGGCCGGCGCAGTACGGCGACGCCGCCAACAGCAGCTACACCGCGACGAGCGGCGCCACCAAGCTGTCGCTGCAGTGGACGCGCTCGGTCAAGGGCAGCCTGGCGGCCGGCCCGGCGCTCAGCGCACGCAGCTACCTCGCACTGAACGCGCAGACCCCGGCCGGGTGTTCGCTGATGGAGTGGCAAAACGACGACAACGGCCGGCAACGCTGGTGTGTGCGGCTGGTCCAGGGCGGCGGCTTCGCGGGTCCGTTGTTCGACGGCTTCGACAACCTCTACGTCGGTCAACCGGGGGCCTTCCTGTCGTTTCCGGTGACCCAGTGGACGCGGTGGCGGCAGCCGGTGATCGGCATGCCCACCACCCCGCGATTTCTGGGGCACGGCCAGCTGCTGGTCGTCACGCACCTGGGTCAGGTGCTGGTGTTCGACTCCCACCGCGGCGAGGTGGTCGGCAGCCCGCTCGATCTGGTGGAGGGCGTCGACCCCACCGACGCGACGCGCGGGTTGGCCGATTGCGCCCCCGTCCGGCAGGGCTGTCCGGTCGCGGCCGCGCCGGCCTTGTCGACGGTCAACGGCACTGTGGTGCTGGACGTCTGGCAGCCGGGCGCTCCGGCGGCGGGGCTGGTCGGCCTGGAGTACCACGCGGGCCAATCCCCGCTGCTCGTCCGCGAGTGGACGAGCGACGCGGTGGGCGCCGGTGTCATCGCCAGCCCGGTGTTGTCCGCCGACGGGTCGACCGTCTACGTCAACGGCCGCGACCAGCGGCTGTGGGCGCTGCGCGCCGCCGACGGGAAAGCGAAATGGTCTGTGCCGCTGGGCTTCCTGGCGCAGACGCCGCCGGCGGTGACCCCGCAGGGGCTGATCGTGTCGGGCGGCGGCCCCGACACCCGGCTGGCGGCGTTCAAGGACGCCGGCGATCACGCCGATCCCGCCTGGCGCCGCGATGACGTCACCCCGCTGTCGTCGTCGAGCCTGGCCGGCGGTGGCGTCGGCTACGCGGTGGTCGGCGGCCCGCCGGCGGACGGCGCACCCGGCATGTCGGTGCTGGTCTTCGATCCGGCCAACGGTCACACGCTGGGCAGCTATCCGCTCCCGGCGGCCACCGGGTATCCCGTCGGCGTGTCGGTCGGCAACGATCGCCGGGTGGTGGCCGCCACCAGCGACGGCCAGGTTTACGGTTTCGCGCCGGCCCAGAACTGAACGAGCAGCCATGAGCACGGAACGCAGCAACCCGGCCGATATCGCCGCGACCCTCGTCCTGTTGATCGTCCACGGATTCTTGTTGGTGGCGACGGTGGTGCTGCTGGGTCTGCTCGTGATGGGCACCGACCCGTGCGGCTCGGTGAAGTGCGGCGATCCCGCCTGGATCGACCGCGCCATGATGTTGGGGGTCTGGGGCGGCGCCGCTGTCCTGGTTGCCGACTTCGGGGTCGCCGTGTTTCTGCTCGTCCGACGCAGGACGGCCTTCTTCGTCCCCATCATCGGCTGCCTGGCGCAGGTCGGGCTGACGATCGGCGCCGCGGCCATGGAGTCGCTGGCCGGCCCCGTCTAGGACGGCGCTGATTTTGTGGCCCGGGTTTCGGCGCGCCTGAGCGGGTTTGGCGCGGGTGCGCCTGGAGAATCGGTGTGTGGCGTTGGGACGTGAAAACCGGCAGGGCCGATTCGATGACGCGATGCTGTTGGTGGGCGATCAGCTGCCGCAGAGCAGTATCTATCGACTGTTGGCCGAGCATGGTGGTGCGCTGTTCGGCGAGGAGTACTTCGCCGACTTGTTTAAACGCTCGACGTTGGGCCGCCCGACGGTGCCCGCACGGGTGGTGGCCACGGTGATGCTATTGCAGGCCTACGAGGGACTTTCCGATCGGGAGGCCTGCGACCGGTTGGCCTTTGATCTGCGCTGGAAGGCCGCTGCCGGTTTGACCGTGGACGCGCAGGCGTTTCACCCCACGGTGCTGGTCGGGATGCGTAACCGGCTGAGGGCTTCGAAACGGCCAAGGCGGTTGTTTGACGATGTCAACACCACCGCGCGGGCGGCCGGGTTGTTACGGGGACGGCGCCGGGTCCTTGATTCCACGCCGTTGTTTGATGCGGTGGCCACCCAGGACACGGTGATTGAGCTGCGGGCAATGATCCGCAAGGTGCTCACTACCGCCGACCGGGTGGACCCAGCGTTGGCGTGCGTGGTGAGGGCAGCGTTGACCCGCGACGATGACTACGCCAGCTTGATCCCGACGATGAGCTGATCACCGCCGTGGCCGTCACCGCAGCCAACACCGCCGACCGCGAGGTCATCGACGAATTGCTGGACCAACCCGGCACCGTCGCACCTGCCGCCCACACCGAACCCGTTACCAGCCAGTCGGCTGCGGGCACCGAATCGGCAGCCGGTGAGCCGGCCGCCGACACCGGCGCGCACACCAGTAGCGACTCGGCCGCTGCCTCGGAGTTGAAAGTCTTTGAAGTGTACGGTGATTCGGCCTACGCCAACGGGGCCACCCTGGATGAACAGGGCGCTCGGGGCCATGACATGCGCACCAAAGTGCCCCCGGTGCGCAACGCCAACGGTTATTCCAAAGACCGGTTCACGATTGACCTGGCCGCCGGTACCGTCACCTGCCCGGCTCAGCACACCGTGGCGATCCGGGCTGGCCTGCGCTACCGTGTCGCCCGCTTGGGTGTGCTCTGCGGGTCTTGCCCGCTGCGCGCGCGGTGCACCAAAGCCCGCCGAGGACGGGTGATCAGCATCCACCCTCAGGAAGCCGCCCTACAACACGCCAAAGCCCGCCAACAGGATCCGACCTGGCAGCAGGACTACCGGGCCAACCGGCCCGTCGTCGAACGCAAGATCAGCCACTTCACCCGCCGCTCCTGGGGCGGCCGACATGCCCGATGCCGCGGCAAAAAACGCATTCTGACTGACATCCTGACCCGAGCCAGCGCACTGAACCTCGCCCGACTGGCCACCCTCGGCCTGCACCACGGACCCGGTGGCTGGGCCGTCGCCTGACCCGAACACCAGCCACACCCAGGGCTCAATTTTCAAATGCCCTCGAGGGTCGAAATTCCGATACCGCCGACAAACCCCACCAAGGGCCCCTACATCAGCAGCGTCCTAGTGTCGTGAGTCGTTAGTTCGTCGACGCTTTGCCACTAGCGAATTGGACGCACTTGGCCGAAATCGACGCTAGCGTGCAACTCACGTCGTACTTCTTCGCGCCAGCGTGGATCTCGATGAAGACCGCCACTAAAGGTGCTCAGGAACTAGTGACTCGCGACAATAGGCGCTAGATCGCCAGCGGCGGAATGGCGTTGCGGGGCACCTGCGCCTGGGCCGGGCCGCCGATCGCGGGCAGCATCTCACCCGGGGCGAAGTAGAAGATCAACTGGTCGTCGGTGATGGCGAAGTTCTGATAGTGCGACGGGTCGAGCCCGGTCGAGGGCAATATCGCCGCCCCCAAGGGATTTTGCCGGTTCAGCTGGCGCTGGACGATAGGGAAGATGCTGTCCAGCGGCGTGGTGCCGGGCGCGAACAGATTGTCGAAGGTGATGGGCTGCTTGGTCCCCAGGTTGTAGTTGAACGCCTTGTACCAGGTGGACGGATGGGATCCACCCAGATCCTGGAAGAACTTCAGCACCACGCTGCGGGTGTCGTGTGGCGGCTGGCCGGCGGTGTGTTGCTCGGTGGTGGCTTCCATCTGGTAGGGCTGGTCGCGTGCCCCGGATCCCTGCGCGACGTTGACGAACCCGTCGCGGTTCTGCGTGATGTAGTCGGTCAGCACCTGTTCGTCGGGATAGTCGGCGGGAAACGTCATGTTGAGCGTGTACGTGGGACCCGTGGCGTGCACGCGACACATCTGCCCGGCCTCGACGGTGCCGCCCAGGTCGGCGCACGACGGCGGCGCAGCGCCCGCCGGCCAGGCCAGCACGACCACGGCCGCCAGCACCGCGGCCGCTGTCAAGTAACGCATCGTCGGATTGTCCTCGCAGATCAGAGGCTCGGCGCCTACCAGAGTGACCGCTGCCAGCGTACCCGCGCGCTATCGGGAGGGGCGGCAGACGAAGGCCGTTGCGCGACCGGCGGCCCCCGACCCGATGCGGGTGATCACCACCGACAGCGGCCGGTCGCCGCGCGGCCGCAGCCGTCGCCGCAGCGCGTCGGGGTCGACGCGCACACCGCGGACCAGGATCTCCAGCGCCCCGCAGTCCAGCGCCGCTAACGCCTGCCGCAGCCGGCGCTCGTCGAACTCCAATCGCTCGAGCACCTCGAAGCCGCGGACCCCCGGCGGCAGCCCATCCCCGGACAGGTACGCGATGTCGGGGTCGAGTTGCCACAGCCCGTGGCGTGCGCCGTAGTGGCGCACCAGGCCGGCCCGGACCACGGCGCCGTCGGGATCGACGATCCATCGCCCGGCCGGCCGCACTGGACATTCGTCCGGTTCGGCGTCGGTGATCTGTTCGCCGCGATCAAGGACGCTCGCCCGGCGGCGGACCCCCGGTCGCGCCAACCCAGCCGACCACAGGCATGCCTCCCGGACCGACCCGTGATACGACGTCACCTCGATTTCGCCGTCGAAACCGAGGCGCCTCACGTGCTCGAAATCGATTCCGGGGGCGCACTTTACGACGAGATCCCGGCCGCGGTAGGTGTCGATCAACTCGCCAAGCCCGGGCCAGTGCTGGTCGAGGCGCAGCCGCCGCCGGCCGCCTTGCCTGCGCGCCGGGTCGACGACGACCACAGCGTCGCGGGTAACCGGATGCAGCGCGTCGGCGCGGCAGAGGTCGGCGGCCGCCCCCAGGTTGTGGCGCGCCATCGCCAGCCGCAGCGCGTCGATGTCGCTGCCCACCGCGCGCACGCCCGAGCGGAGCAGCGCGGCCAATTCGGTGCCGATCGAGCAGGTCGCGTCGTGCACCAGCACGTCTGGGCCGCCCGGCCCACTTGCCAGCCGACCGGCGCGGTGCAGGGCCACCGGCGCCGCGGTGGCCTGCTGCAGCGCCTCATCGGTGAACAGCCAGTTCGACACGTCACCCAGCTCGCCCAGCTTGCCCAGTTTTTTCAAGGCGCGGCGGCGCAGCAGCGTCGTCTCCACCAGCACCGGTGCCCGATCACCGAACCGGGCGCGCGCCGCGGCGATGTCGGCGATCCGGGTAGCGTCGGTCAACTCGAGTTCGGCGACGGCGGCCAGCGCCGCGGCACCCGATTCCGACCGCAGGTAGCTGACGTCCTCGGCGCCGAAGCGCAGCCCGCTAAAACCGCGGCTCAGGAGGGTTTGACCCCGGTGATCATCACGTTGTAGAACCAGCCCTTCGGCACCACGTGCTGCCACACGTTGGCGTCCACCCAGCTCAGCGTCTTCCAGCCGGTGAAGGCGAACTTCGCCCAGTTCCAGCCGAGGCGTTCGGGCGGCACCGCGCATTCGAACGTGCGAAGCGGCCAGCCCAGCATCGCGGCGGTGAACTCCACGGTGGCGGTCTGGACCTCGACCGCGCCGGCGTTGTCCGCCATCCGCTCCAGGTCCTGGGGCGCGAAGGTGTGCAGGTCGACGAGGGCCTCCAACGCCGCGGCGCGGGAGGATTCGTCGAGCTCGGCCTGCGGACGCCGCCAGCCGCTCAGGCCGGGCAGCCTGGTGGCATTGGTGATGATCCGCCAGGTCAGGGTGGACAGCGTGCGGGCATAGGTGTCGCCGACCGTGGTCGGCTCGCCGGCGAAGACGAACCGCCCGCCCGGACGCAGCACCCGGACCGCCTCCCGCAGCGACAGCTCGACGTCGGGAATGTGATGCAGCACGGCATGCCCGACCACCAGATCGAAGGTGTTGTCTTCGTACGGGATGCCCTCGGCGTCGGCGACCCGGCCGTCGATGTCCAGACCCAGCGATTGGCCGTTGCGGGTGGCGACCTTGACCATCCCGGGTGACAGATCGGTCACCGACCCGCGCCGCGCGACGCCGGACTGGATCAGGTTGAGCAGGAAAAACCCTGTCCCGCAGCCCAATTCGAGCGCCCGCTGGTAGGGCAGCTCCCTGAGCGCCTCGTCCGGCACGGCGGCGTCGAAACAGTCCCTGGCGTAATCGACGCAGCGCTGGTCGTAGGAGATCGACCATTTCTCGTCGTAGTTCTCGGCCTCCCAGTCGTGGTAGAGCACCTGGGCGAGCTTGCTGTCGTGCCTCGCCGCTTCCACCTGCTCGGCGGTGGCGTGGGGGTTGGGAACGGCGTCGGTCGAACTCGTCGTCATGCAGGGCAGCCTAACCGGCGCCGGGATCGGCGTTGTCGTCACCGCCGTGACCAGCGGCGAAGACGGCATTGATGGCGGCCTTGGCGGCGGCCAGCGCATGCCGCGGCCCGTCAAGGAAGCGGCGCGCCCACGCCGCGGCGGCGTCGTAGACGTCGTCGGGGGCCACCATCTCGTCGATCAGGCCCAGCGCCAAGGCCTCCTCGGCGTCGAAGAAGCGCCCGCTGAACACCAGTTCCTTGGCCCTGCTCGCCCCCGCCATGCGGGCCAGGCGAGCCATTCCCCCGCCGCCGGGGACCAGGCCGGCCAGGATCTCGGTGGCGCCGAACTTCACGTTGTCGCCGCTGACCCGCCAGTCGGCGGCCAGGGCCAGCGTGAGCCCGGCGCCCAGCGCGTATCCGGTGATCGCGGCCACGGTCGGCTTCGGGATCGCCGCCACGGCGTCGATGGCCTCGCGGCGCGCCCGGGCCGTCGTATCGGCGTCCGGCGGGGTCAGCGTCCGCAGCTCGGGCATGTCATCGCCGGCGGAGAAGATTTCGTGGCCGCCGAAGAGAATCACGGCGGCGACGTCGTCGCGGCGCCCCAGCTCGCCGGCCGCGGCCACGATCTCGCGGTAGACCTGCCGGGTCATCGCGTTCGTGGGCGGCCGCGACAACAGCAACATGGCCAGGCCGGCGTCCCGCGACCCGTCGCTGACCACGACGCTGACGAACTCCCTCAAAACGGCCATCCCATGGATCCGCCCGACTTCCGGGCCTCGTGGTAGCGGTCGGAGTCGAAGAACTCGAAAATCCAGTTGTCGCCCTGCATCTCGAGGTGCGGCTGCACCGTCACGATCTGGCGCTCGACGGCCAGCACGTCGGCGACGGTGCGACCGGCCAGCGAGCCCAGCTGTGTCCAGGTCGGCGGCAGCAGGAAGTTACGACCGGCGGCGAAATCGTCGATGGCGGCCTGCGGCGTCGTCCAGCCGGCGCGGTCGGATTCGGTGTTCTCCCCGTCGGCCCGCTGGCCCTCCGGCAGGGCCGCCACAAAGAAGTAGGTGTCATAGCGGCGGGTGCGCTCGGCCTCCGGGGTTACCCAGTTGGCCCACGGCCGCAGCAGGTCGGATCGCAACACCAGGTTCTCGCGGCCCAGGAAATCCGCGAAGGACAGGGTGCCGGTGGCCAGCTCGTGGCGGGAGTCGCGGTACACCGAGGCGTCGCCGACGATGCCGTGGGGGTCGTCGGCCGGGCCGGCGAAAAGCACCCCCGATTCCTCGAAGGTCTCCCGGGCGGCGGCGCAGACCAGCGCCTCGGCGAGGCCGGGTTCGATGCCGAACCGCTGCGCCCACCACTGCGGCGGCGGCCCCGCCCACGCGATGTCGGCGTTGCGGTCGCGGTCGTCGACGCCGCCGCCGGGAAACACCATGACCCCGGCGGCGAATTCCATGCGCGAGTGCCGGCGCATCAGGAAGACGGCGATCCCATCCTTTGAACCGGGCTCCGCGTCGCGGACCAGCATCACGGTCGCGGCGGGCCTGGGCACCAGGGGCGGCTGATCCTGCGGTGAAGTCATGAGTGCCTCCGGTGGGCTGCGCGGGTGCGAATTCGCCGGGCGAAATAGCGCCCGTCGGCGACGTCCAGGGCGATCGACTGGCCGAACGCGGTGGACAGGTTCTCGGCGGTCAGCACGTCGGGCAGCAAACCCGCGGCGACCACCCGGGCCTCGGACAGCAGCATGCAGTGGCTGAAGCCGGGCGGAACCTCCTCCACGTGATGGGTGACCAGCACCAGCGCGGGCGCATCGGGGTCGGCGGCCAGGTCGGCCAACCTGGCCACCAGCTCCTCCCGCCCGCCCAGGTCCAGGCCGGCGGCGGGTTCGTCGAGCAGCAGCAGTTCCGGGTCGGTCATCAATGCGCGGGCGATCAGCACCCGCTTGCGCTCCCCTTCCGACAGCGTCCCGTAGGTGCGGTCCGCAAGGTGTTCGGCGCCAAGGCTTTCCAGCATGTCGATCGCCCGGCGGTAGTCGACGTCCTCGTAGCGCTCCCGCCATCGACCCAACACCGAATAGCCGGCCGACACGACGAGGTCGCGCACCAGCTCATCGCCGGGCACCCGCTGCGCCAGGGCCGACGAACTCAGCCCGACCCGCGAACGCAACTCCGAGACGTCGACCCGGCCCAGCCGCTCGCCGAGCACGAACGCCACGCCCGACGACGGATGCTCGGTCGCCGCGGCGATGCGCAGCAGCGACGTCTTGCCGGCGCCGTTGGGTCCGATGATCACCCAACGTTCGTCAAGTTCCACCGCCCAATCCAGCGGTCCGACCAGGACGTGACCGGCGCGCCGTAGCGACACGTTCCTGAAGTCGATGAGCAGATCGGGGTCGGCTGCCTCGCTTCCGATTTCGGGCACCCGACCATCGTGCCGTACCGCGGCGCTCGAATACCTGCCGGGTCGTGGCGCTCGGTCGGATTGCGCAGCGACCCGCTGCGCCCGGCTTCGCCGCGCTTGCGATCGCTACGGGTCGGATGCGCAGCGACCCGCTGCGCCCGGCTTCGCCGCGCTTGCGATCGCTACGGGTCCGGCGGGATTTCCACGCGGCGCACCTGGCCGTCGACCGCGTCGGCGGCCTCGATCTCCCCGCGCGTCACCCCGAGAAGAAACAGGACCGTGTCCAGGTACGGGTGGCTCAACGACGCGTCGGCGACCGCACGCAGCGCGGGCTTGGCGTTGAACGCCACACCCAGCCCGGCCGCGGCCAGCATGTCGATGTCGTTGGCTCCATCACCGACGGCGACCGTCTGCGCCATCGGCACCCCGGCCTGCTCCGCGAATTCCCGAAGGGCCTGCGCCTTGCCGGCCCGGTCGATGATCGGCCCGACGACCCGGCCGGTGAGCGTCCCGTCGACGATCTCCAGCTCGTTGGCGGCGACGTAGTCGAGCATCAGCTCCTTCGCCAACGGTTCGATGATCCGCCGGAACCCTCCGGAGACCACGCCGCAGTGAAAACCCAAGCGCCGCAACGTTCGTAGCGTCGTCCGCGCGCCGGGCATCAGTTCCAGCTGATCGGCGACCTCGTCGATAACCGTGGCCGGCAGGCCGGCCAGGGTCGCCACCCGCTGCTGGAGCGACTGCGCGAAATCCAGCTCACCACGCATCGCGGCCTCGGTGATGGCGGCGACGGTCCCCTGGGCGCCCGCCCGGGCCGCCAGCATCTCGATGACCTCGCCCTGAACCAGCGTCGAATCGACGTCGAACACGATGAGCCGTTTGGCGCGCCGTTCCAGGCTGTAGTCCTCGACCGCAACGTCGACGGCCTCGTCGGCGGCCACGCGTGTCAGCGCGTTCCGCAGCGCGACATCGGCGCCCGACGGCACCGAGACCCGCAATTCCAGGCCGGTGACGGGATAGTCGGAGACACCGCGGATGAGGTCGATGTTGACGCCCAGCGCCGCCACTTCCCGGGCCACCGCGCCGAACGCGCGAGCCGTTATGGGCCGGCCGAGCACGAAGATGGTGTGGGTCGACGGTTCCCGGATGATCGGCACGTCGTCGCTGCGCTCCATGCTGACGTCCAGGCCCATCCCGCGGATCGCGGATTCAACGTCGCGGCGCAGTACGCCGCCGTCGGCGACTTCGGGCGGACAGCAGAGTAGGACGCCCAGCGTGAGGCGGCCCCGGATCACCACCTGTTCGACGTTGAGCAGCTCGACCCCGTGCTGTGACAGCACCTCGAACAGCGCCGACGTCACACCTGGCTGATCCACGCCGGTGACGGTGATCAGCACCGACACCTTGGATGGTGTGTTCACCCGAGGTTGCCGCCGCCTTCTGCCATTAGCTGCGAACGCTGACGTCGTCGGCCCGCGTGACGTCACCGCTTTCTGGGCCGTGGGAGCGCCCCACGTGCGCCTCGGCCCGCAGCCGCTCCACCATGTGCGGGTAGTGCAACTCGAAAGCCGGGCGCTCCGAACGGATCCGGGGCAGCTCGGTGAAGTTGTGCCGCGGCGGCGGACAACTGGTCGCCCACTCCAGCGAGTTGCCGTAGCCCCACGGGTCGTCGACGGTCACGACCTCGCCGTAGCGCCAGCTCTTGAAGACGTTCCACACGAACGGGAACATCGACGCGCCCAGGATGAAGGCGCCGATTGTCGAGACGACGTTCAGGGTTGTGAAGCCGTCGGTGGGCAGGTAGTCGGCGTAACGGCGCGGCATGCCCTTGTCGCCCAACCAGTGCTGCACCAGGAACGTGGTGTGGAACCCGATGAAGGTCAACCAGAAATGCAGCTTGCCCAGTCGCTCGTCGAGCAGCCGGCCGGTCATCTTCGGGAACCAGAAGTAGATGCCGGCGAACGTGGAGAACACGATGGTGCCGAACAGCACGTAGTGGAAGTGCGCGACCACGAAATAGCTGTCGCTGACGTGGAAGTCCAGCGGCGGGCTGGCCAGCAGCACACCGGTCAGACCACCCAGCAGGAAGGTCACCATGAATCCCACCGAGAACAACATCGGCGTCTCAAAGGTTATCTGGCCCTTCCACATGGTGCCGATCCAGTTGAAGAACTTGATCCCGGTCGGCACCGCGATCAGATACGTCATGAACGAAAAGAACGGCAGCAGAACGGCTCCCGTGGCGAACATGTGGTGCGCCCATACCGCGACCGACAGCGCGGCGATTGACAGCGTCGCGTACACCAGCGTGGTGTAGCCGAAGATCGGCTTGCGGGAGAAGACCGGGATGACCTCGCTGACGATCCCGAAGAACGGCAGCGCGATGATGTAGACCTCGGGGTGGCCGAAGAACCAGAACAGGTGCTGCCACAAGATGACACCGCCGTTGGCGGGGTCGTAGACGTGGGCCCCCAGGTGGCGGTCGGCGGCCAGGCCGAACAGCGCGGCGGTCAGCAGCGGGAACGCGATCAGCACCAGGATCGACGTCACCAAGATGTTCCAGGTGAAGATCGGCATCCGGAACATCGTCATCCCGGGTGCGCGCATGCAGATGACGGTGGTGATCATGTTGACCCCACCCAGGATGGTGCCCAGGCCGGCAACCGCCAGGCCCATGATCCACAAGTCACCGCCGGCACCGGGCGAGTGGATTGCATCGCTCAACGGTGTGTAGGCGGTCCAGCCGAAGTCCGCCGCCCCGCCCGGCGTGATGAAACCGGCCACCGCGAGCGTGGCGCCGAACAGGAACAACCAGAACGAAAGTGCGTTCAGCCGCGGGAAGGCGACGTCGGGCGCGCCGATCTGCAACGGCAACACCAAATTGGCGAAGCCGAACACGATCGGGGTGGCATAGAACAGCAGCATGATCGTGCCGTGCATGGTGAACAGCTGGTTGAACTGCTCGTTCGACAAGAACTGCAGACCGGGGGTCGCCAACTCGGTGCGCATGAACAGCGCCAGCAGCCCGCCCAGGAAGAAGAAGATGAAGCAGGCGACGCAGTACATGATGCCGATCATCTTGTGATCGGTGGTGGTGATCAGCTTGTAGACGAGGTTCCCTTTGGGACCGGTCCGGGCCGGGTACGGACGGACGGCCTCGAGTTCTCCCAACGGGGGGGCTTCGGCTGTCAACAGCTCCTCCAAACATCCGTATCGGACAGGGCCCGAACCCAGTATTGACTCCGAATCTTAGCCTTCGATCAACTCGCCGTCAGGGTTGGTCCTACAAACTGTCGTAAATGGCTCCGACGTCATCGGATGTTAGCGTCGGACGCGTGCAATTCGGCGGGATCCGGCGCCCACGGCCGGTGCTGGCCGCCGCGTTCGCGGCGGCCATTATCAGCACCGTGGTCTGCGGCGGATGCGGGTCCGGAGGCTCCGGCAGCAACGCGTCGACCCGATCGCTGATCACGCCCACCACGCAGATCGCGGGGGCCGGTGTATTGGGAAACGATCGCCGGCCGGACGAGTCGTGCGCGCGCGATGCCGCCGCGGCCGATCCGGGGCCGCCGACACGACAGGCCCGCAACGCGGCGGGCGTCACTCCCGACGCGGTCACGGTCCCCGCGGAGCCGCAGCGCATCGTGGTGCTCTCCGGTGACCAGCTCGACGTCCTGTGCGCCCTTGGCCTGCAATCGCGGGTGGTCGCCGCCGCGTTGCCGGACGGCGCCTCGGCTCAGCCCTCCTATCTGGGCAACGCGGTGCACGGCCTGCCCGGCGTCGGCACCCGCACCAACCCCGACCTGGGCGGCATCGCCGCGGCTCACCCCGATCTGATCCTGGGGTCGCAGGGATTGACCCCAAAACTGTATCCGCAGCTCGTCGCGATCGCCCCGACGGTGTTCACGGCGGCACCGGGCGCGGCCTGGCAGGACAATCTGCGTGGCGTCGGGGCGGCCACCGCGCGCACCGCCGCCGTCGACGCGCTGCTCGGCGGCTTTACGCAACGGGCCGCCCAGATCGGGGCCACGCATGACGCGTCCCACTTCCAGGCGTCGATCGTGCAGCTGACCACCAACACGATTCGGGTGTACGGGGCCAACAACTTCCCGGCCAGCGTGCTCGGCGCGGTCGGGGTGGACCGGCCGGCCGCCCAGCGGTTCACGGACAAGCCCTACATCGAGATCGCGGCCACCGACGCCGACCTCGCGAAGAACCCGGACGTCTCGGCCGCCGACGCCGACGTGGTCTACGTGTCATGCGCCACTCCGGCCGCCGCGGAGCGCGCCGCCACGGTGCTGGACAGCAATCCGTGGCGCAAGCTGTCCGCGAATCACGACAACCGGGTCTACGTCGTCAACGACGAGGTGTGGCAAACCGGCGAGGGCTTGATCGCGGCCCGCGGCATCGTCGACGACCTGCGCCTGCTCAACGCCCCGATCAACTAGCCGCCCGGGCATGCGCCACTCGTCCAGGTGGCCCGAGAACGTTACCTTAGCTAAACTTCTTGGTGACGCATCGAGATCAAAGAGGGATATTCATGAGCACCGTCTCGGCCTACGCCGCCACCTCGGCGACTGAACCGCTGACCAAGACCACGATCGACCGTCGCGACCCCGGCCCGCACGACGTAGCGATCGACATCAAGTACGCCGGGATCTGCCACTCCGACATCCACACCGCCAAAGGCGAATGGGGCCAACCGAATTACCCCATCGTGCCGGGCCATGAGATCGCCGGCGTGGTGACCGAGGTGGGCTCCGAGGTCACCAGGCACAAGGTCGGAGACCACGTCGGGGTGGGCTGCATGGTCGATTCCTGCCGCGAATGCAGCAGCTGCCGGGCCGGGCTGGAGCAGTACTGCGAGCGGGGAACGACCTTCACGTACAACTCGATCGGCAAGGACGGGCAGTCGACGCAGGGCGGCTACAGCCAGGCCATCGTCGTCGACGAGAACTACGTCGTACGCATCCCCGACTCGCTGCCGCTGGACAAGGCGGCGCCGCTGCTGTGCGCCGGCGTCACGCTGTTCTCGCCGCTGCGGCACTGGAAGGCCGGCGAGAACACCCGCCTGGCGGTCATCGGCCTGGGCGGGCTGGGGCACATGGGCGTCAAGCTGGGCGCCGCTATGGGCGCGGAGGTGACGGTGCTGTCGCAGTCGCTGAAGAAGATGGAGGACGGACTTCGGCTGGGCGCCAGGAACTACTACGCGACGGCCGACCCGGACACCTTCCGCAATCTGCGCGGCAGCTTCGACCTGATCCTCAACACCGTGTCGGCCAACCTGAACCTCGGCGACTACCTCAACCTGCTCGACGTCGACGGCACGCTCGTCGAGCTCGGCATCCCCGAGCACCCCATGGAGGTGCCGGCGTTCCCGCTGGCCCTGGCGCGGCGGAGCCTGTCCGGGTCGAACATCGGCGGGATCGCCGAGACGCAGGAGATGCTGGACTTCTGCGCCGAGCATGGTGTGACGCCCGAAATCGAGCTCATCGCGCCCGACTACATCAACGAGGCCTACGAGCGCGTGCTCGCCAGCGACGTGCGGTACCGCTTCGTCATCGACATTTCGAAGCTATGACGAAGCGCGCAACCGCGCCGCGACCTCTTCGGCCGCCTCCCCGTCTTCGTCTCCCGGGAGAACCTCGCTGACGTCGATGCCGGCCAGCGGCCAACCGGCGGCCGCCAACGTCGCGGCCACCCGCCGGACGTTCTCGGGTCCGGCATCGCGGTGGGTCAGCTCCGCGATCTTCTCGGCAATCTCGTTGCCGTCGATCACGCCGTCGGCAGTCGCATCTGACCCCGTGTGGGTGAGGTTCCCCACGACCTCTTTGATTTGCTCCGGGGAGAGCGGAGTGCTGCGCAGCAGCGCGAACAGCGGCACCTGATCGGGCCCGGGCACACCTTGGGGGTAGCCGACCTGCAGCCAGCGAATTACCGACCGGAGAAAGTGAGGGTGATTGCATGAAGAATCGGATGTCGTCACCCACATAGTGTCCCGGCAGCGGCGTTACCCGCGCCACCGAGGCGTCGCACCATCCCCACAATTCATATGCCGTTCACGAACAGCACATTTGGCCGTAGAAGTCCGCGTCCGCGGTGACGACGGCCTTGCCGATCAGGTAACGACGAGCCGGAGCCGGAGAAAAAGTCGTAGTTCTGTTCGCCGACCTGGTCAGGGGTCGAAAACAGCATTACCTGCACAAATACATCACGCTGAATCACAAGAGATATCTGTAACTGTGGGCAGATTGTGGGCAATAGTCGGGCACGCCGCAATTGAACGTCCGCCGGACTACTCCGGCAGACGGGAAGCGGTGAGTTGGCCCACCGCTTGGCTGGACCGGCTTAAATTCGCCCGACACTTCCAACCCCAAACGGGCAGGGAAAACTACGACAACTGCGTCAAGGGTGGGAAGGACGAGCAGAGTTGCTGCATCGACGAGAAAGACCAAGACGCCGGCGACAAACTGGCGATGATGGTGGTAGGTCGCGACGGGGCTAAGAAGAATTGGCGACGTGGGGGCACTCGACGGCACCACGGCCAAGCCCGGTCGCCTGACGTCGACGTCGATAGAGCAGATCGCCGCAGGTTCACATGGATTTGGCTGACACCGGACAGGTGTACCTGCAGCGGAACCTTTATGCCGCAGGGCCGTCCGGCATCGTTTCTGGCTCGTGAGCTGGCGGCTAGCCAGGTGGTTCGGGCGGCGGTGGCGGTCCGAACACCGGCAGGGTGATCGGCGGCATCCCAGGAATCTGGATGACCGGCGGACCTACCTCCGGGGGAGGGCCTGGGCCGCCTACCGCAACGCTATCCGGCCCGCCAATCGGCCCACGCTGCACCGGTGCCGGCGGCGGCGCCGGCGCGATCCCGTTGCTGATGTTGATCGTGATGATCGACCCGGCGATGGTTTGACCGCTCGGGTTGGTCCCCACCACAGCACCATAGGGCTCGTAGCTGTTGACCGAGGTGGGCTGGTCGGCGACCTGGAAACCGGCGTCCTTGAGGCGCTGACGCGCTACGTCCACCTTCAGGCCGGACACATCGGGTACCCGGCCGCCCGGCGCGCCATCGACGTAGCGCGGATCGGTTGGCGGCAGATGCACCTCGCCGAAAGCGGTGGCGACAGGCTTCATCGCCTCGAACCAGGTGCGGGCGGGCTCGCTACCGCCATACAGGTCACCGCTGCCGCACCTCCGCAGGGGGAATGAACAGATGCCCGAGGGTGTGCTGGTGTCGTCGAAGATGTAGTTCGCCGCCGCGTAGTTGTTGGTGAAGCCGACGAATCCCGACGATCGATGCGACTCAGTGGTGCCGGTCTTGCTCGACAGCGGCAGGGTCCAACCCACCGCGCCGGCCGAGCCCGCTGCGGTGCCGCTGCCCTGGTCGTCCTTGCTCAAGGCGTTCGCGAGCGTGTTCGCCAGTCCTTCCGGCACCACCTGGTCACAGGCCTCCGTGGTCACGGACACCTGGCTGCCCTTGCGGTCGAAGATCTTGTCGATCGGGCTCGGCGGGCACCACATGCCGCCGGACGCGAGGGTCGCCGCCACATTGGAGAGCTCGACCGCATTGAGCTGGAACGGACCCAAAGTGAACGAGCCCATGTTCTGTTGCTTGATCAAATCGGCCAAGCTTTCGCTGCCTGTCGGGTCGTAGGCGCGCGCCGTTCCCGGAATCGCGTAGGACCGCAGCCCCAGCCGGAGCGCCATGTCGACCACCCGCGGCACCCCGACGAGCTGGATCAGCCGCGCGAACGCGGTGTTCGGCGAGGTGGCTAGGGCATCGGTAACGTTCATCGAACCGCGGTAGCGGCCCGCGTTTGCCACGCACCAGGTTTCCTTCGGACAGCCGGGCGTATCGCTGCTGCCCAAGCCTTTGGCTTGAAAGAAGCCCGGCACCTGCAGCTGAGCGTTGATACCCATGCCCATGTCTAACGCCGCCGCCGTGGTAAAGATCTTGAAAATGGAGCCTGCCCCATCACCGACGAGCGAAAACGGCTGCGGCTGCACCGTTTCGTGCGCGTCGCTGTTGAGGCCATAGGTGCGGTTGCCGGCCATCGCCATCACCCGATGCGCGTCCTTGCCGGGCTTGATCACGCTCATCACGCTGGCGATGCCGTCGAGCGTCGGGCTGGCGAGCTTGTCGATGGCATGCTTGACCGACGTCTGCACCTTCGGGTCCAACGTCGTGCGGATCAGATAACCGCCGCGGGCAACCTGCGCCCTGCTGATGCCGGCCCGCGCGAGGTAGTCCAGCACATAGTCACAAAAGAAGCCACGATCGCCGGCGGCGATGCAGCCACCCGGCAGCTCGTTCGGGCGGGGTAGCACGCCCAGTGGCTGGACCTTGGCGGCACGCAACTCACCGCCGTACTTGGGGAGATTGTCGATCATGGTGTCCAGCACCACGTTTCGCCGCTGCAGCGCCTCATTGGGGTTGGTGTAGGGATCGAGCGCACTCGTCGACTTGAGCATGCCGGCCAGCAGCGCGGCCTGCTGCCAGTTCAGCTGCGAGGCGTTGACGCCGAAGTAGGTCTGAGCGGCATCCTGCGCACCGAACGCGCCGTTGCCGAACGACACCAAGTTGAGGTAGCGGGTGAGGATCTCCGCTTTGGAGAAGGTCTTGTCGAGCATCAGCGCTATCCGGATCTCGCGTAGTTTGCGCTCCGGTGTGGTCTCCACAACGGCCCGCCTCTCGGCGTCGGTCTGCGCGGTCACCAGCAACTGGTAGTTCTTGACGTACTGCTGTTCGATGGTCGATCCGCCGCGGGTGACGAGGTTGCGCGACAGGTAGCCGGACAGGCCGGTCAGCGTGCCCGGCCAATCCACCCCGTTGTGCTCAGCGAACCGCTTGTCCTCGATCGACACGATGGCCAGCTTCATGGTGTCGGCGATCTGGTCGGTGGGGACCTCGAACCGCCGCTGGGAATACAACCAGGCGATCGGGTTTCCCGCGGCATCGACCATCGTCGAAACCTGCGGGACGTCACCTTCGAGGACTTGTGCGGAGCCACCGACGACATTGTCGGAGGCGCGGTTGAACAACAGCCCGATACCGCCCGCGAGCGGAAACATCAATGCCGCCGCCATCACCCCGGCCAACAGGCAGCACCCCGCCAGCCTGGTGACCGTCGTCAAAGTCGGCGGGCGCTCTGACATACCCCTAGAGTATCCGCGGCCTCGGCCCCGAGATTGCGGCGGATGCCCACAACAGGTTGCCTTTGATGGTGCGGTGTTCAATGCATACGGCGGTGGCCCATTAGGCCCGGTGAACTGTGGCTTTAGAAGTCCCAGTCCTCGTCCTCGGTGACGACGGCCTTGCCGATCACGTAGGACGATCCCGAGCCGGAGAAGAAGTCGTGGTTCTCGTCGGCGTTGGGTGACAGCGCCGACAGGATGGCCGGGTTCACGTCGGTCTCGTCGCGCGGGAACAGCGCCTCGTAGCCGAGGTTCATCAGCGCCTTGTTGGCGTTGTAGCGCAGGAACTTCTTGACGTCCTCGGTCAGCCCGACCTCGTCGTAGAGGTCCTGGGTGTATTCCACCTCGTTGTCGTAGAGCTCGAAGAGCAGCTCGTAGGTGTAGTCCTTCAGCTCGGCGCGCTTGGCGTCGTCGACCAGGGCGAGGCCACGCTGGAACTTGTAGCCGATGTAGTAACCGTGTACGGCCTCGTCGCGGATGATCAGCCGGATCATGTCGGCGGTGTTGGTCAGCTTGGCCCGGCTCGACCAGTACATCGGCAGATAGAACCCGGAGTAGAAGAGGAAGCTCTCCAGCAGCGTGGAGGCCACCTTGCGCTTCAGCGGTTCGTCGCCCCGGTAGTACTCCATGACGATCTCGGCCTTGCGCTGCAGGTTGACGTTCTCCTCCGACCAGCGGAAGGCGTCGTCGATCTCGGCCGTCGAGCACAGCGTGGAGAAGATCGAGCTGTAGCTCTTGGCGTGCACCGATTCCATGAACGCGATGTTGGTGTAGACGGCCTCTTCGTGCGGGGTCAGGGCGTCGGGAATCAGGCTGACGGCCCCGACGGTGCCCTGGATGGTGTCCAGCAGCGTCAGCCCCGTGAACACCCGCATCGTCAGCTGCTTCTCGCCGGCGGTCAGCGTGCCCCACGACGGGAGGTCGTTGGATACCGGCACCTTCTCGGGCAGCCAGAAATTGCCAGTCAGCCGGTCCCAGACCTCGGCGTCCTTGTCGTCTTGCAGACGGTTCCAGTTGATCGCCGAGACGCGGTCGATCAGCTTCATCTTTTCGGTCACCAGAACCCCACTTCACCAGACGGTTTGCCTGCGGTACTCAGACTTCCGACACTACCCCTGGGGTACGACAAGGCGGCGGAACACAAGAAGTTGTGTTTGCGTGTCGTGCCGTTAATCGAGTCCGGCCTTCCGCAGCGTCTGGGTGAGGCCGTCTTCGAGGGCGCTCAGCGCTATGTCGGTCAAGCGACCCAGTTCGTCTACATCGTGTAGTTCATCCGCGTCTCGCTCGTCTTTGCCCATCCACGCTTCCAGCGCAACGAACACCGCGGTCGCCAGGCTGTGCGCCGCGACGTCGGCGATCATCGCCCCGTCGGCGGTGGGTGCCGATCGTTCGTGGATGAAGCGCTGGATCTCGTCGGCGACCTGATCGCGCATCCGCCGAATGTGAGTGGTGATGATGTCCTGGTCGAGGTCGCGAGATCGAATGGTGGTCGCTTCGCGGACCATCGCGAAGTCAAAGGGGAACGCATCCACGGCTTTTCGCACCGACACGGTGATGGGTTCCCCGTGCGGGCGCAGCGCCAAGGCACGGGCGAACCATTCGAAGCCGATGTCGTAGTCGGCGAAAATCACCGCGTGTTTCGACGGGAAGTGCCGGTAGAAGGTTCGCTCGGTGACCCCGACATCGGCGGCGATATCGGCGACGCTGGTCCGGTGCACACCGTCGGCGACGAAGCGCTTCATCGCCGCCTGTTGTAGCGCCTGACGCGTGCGCTGTCTACGAGACTCCACGGTGTTAGCACACACCAAATGTCACTATTGACGCAAATATGTCAGGTATGACATTGTGCGGTTCAAGCGAGGGCGCACCCACCTGATCGGAGGCGGATCGGCATGGCGGACTACGACGCGATCATCATCGGGGCTGGTCACAACGGCCTGGTCGCCGCGAACGTGCTGGCGAAGGGCGGCGCGAAAGTGCTTGTCCTGGAACGGGCCAACTTCCTCGGTGGGATGGCCGCGACCCGCGAACTCTTCGACGGATACAAGCACAGCGTCGGCGCCTGGGCCGTGCTGATCTGGCGCCAGGAGATGACCGAACGCCTGGAGCTGACCAAGTGGGGCTTCGAGCTGATGGATCAGTGGACGTCGACGTGCACGTTCGGCGCTGCCGAAGACACCCCGTTCGTGATGTACAACGACCTCGAGCGCATGGCGCGCCACCTGCTCGACGACCACGGCGCCGACACCGCCGCGGCCCTGGGCGCCCTATTCGCCCACATCGGCCGGTTCGCACCGTATTTCGTCGACTCGGCGTTCGGCCCCCCGCTCGACATCATCGAGGTGATCGCCTCACAGCCGACGCCCGCGGACCGCCATGACTTCGCCCAGATGTGGTACGGCAGCACCATGGACACGGTCCGGCGCTTCCTGGCGCCCGACCAAGCCCGCTGCATCCAGGGCTCGCTGGCCGCGATGTCCATCGACGCCTTCGACGGCGGCCCCTGGACACCGGGCTCGAACGCGTCGACGCTGTATCACTACCTGATCGGCGGCGGCAACGTCGAATACATCATGCCGCGCGGTGGCATCGGCTCGCTGAGCACGGCGCTGTGCCGCCGCGCCGAATCGTTGGGCGCCGAGGTGCAGCTCAAGCAGCACGTCAGGCAGATCCTGGTCAGCGACGGACGCGCCACCGGAGTCCAACTCCGCGACGGCACAACGATTTCGGCCGACGCCGTGCTCTCGTCGCTCGACCCCTACACCACGTTCGTGAATCTTGCCGACGCGCAGAACTTTCCGCCCGACTACATCCGCAAGATCAAGGAGATCAACTTCAACCTGGGATACATCCAGGCCCATCTGACCATTGACCAAGCGCCCCAGTGGATCGAGCGGCTACAGCCGTACATGCACGACAACGCGCAATGGTGTCCCACCGTCGCCTACGCGCCGTCGCCGGAGTACATCAGCGACGCGTGGGAGCAATACCGGAAGGGGCAGCTTCCCGACGCCCCGCCCACCTACCTGTACATACCCAGCATGGTCGACTCGTCGTTGGCGCCGGAAGGCAAGCACAGCGCGACCATCTTCACCCCGTACTTCCCGACCGGACTGGACGCCGACGAAAACCGAAGCTGGAAGGAGCAATACGCCGACACCTGCGTGAGGATCTTCGACACGTTTGCGCCCGGGTTCGCCGACTCCGTCACCAACCGCGTCGTGTTCTCCAACCGCTACTTCGGCAGCACCTTCAGCGCGCACGCCGGCGACTACTCCCATGGCCTGCTGCAGCCCAACCAGCTGTGGACCGGCCGCGTCGTCGAGGGCGCCGACAAGTTCGCCACGCCGGTCGACGGGCTCTTCCTATGCGGCCAGTGCACCCACCCCGGTCCGGGGGTGACCGGCATCCCCGGTTGGAACGGCGCCGAGGCGGCCGTCAAACACTTGAGCGCGCGCGTTTCGTAAGGGCGTATGCAAAGCCCGACATTGGATGTACCATTTGGTACATGATTACCGAAGACAGTGTCGAGATAGCAGCGCCGCCGCAACTGGTATGGGATGTCTTCAGCGATGTCGAGCGATGGCCCGAATGGACCGCCTCGGTGACGTCCCTGGTCGCGCTGGATGGACCCGGCCTCGCCGTGGGCAAACGGTTCGCGATCAAGCAGCCGCGCATGTCGAAGCTCGTGTGGAAGGTCACCGAGATCGATCCGGGGTCGTCCTGGACATGGGAGCAGCGCGCCCCCGGCGCATCGGCCAGCGCTCGCCATGATGTGATCGCCCTCCCGGGCGGCCGCACCCTGGTGCGACAGCGGATCGAGCAGCGCGGCCCGTTCGGCGCCCTTGTCGGTCGGCTGATGGTCACGATGACCAAGCGCTACCTCCAATTGGAGGCCCAAGGTCTCAAGGCTCGGTCTGAGCAGCTCAGCCGCGCCAATGGCCCGCACTCCTGACTTGCAACGGCGCCGGCAGCTACTCGACGCGCTCGTCGAGGAGTTCGCGGCCGGCGGCGTCGGCGACCGCTCACTGCGCGACGTGGCCGGTGCGGTCGGCACAAGCCATCGAATGCTGCTGCACCACTTCGGGTCTCGAGAGAATCTGCTCGTGGCGATCGTCGAGGAAGTCGAGCGCCGCCAGATGGGGCTCTTGCCCGAATTGCCCCCGAATCCGGCGGAGAGCTTCGCCGCCATGTGGGCCGACGTCCGTCGGCCCCAACTACGGCAATTGGAGCGCCTCTTCTTCGAGTGCTACGCCCGCGCGGCCCAGGGCGAAAAACCGTTTGCCCGAATGGTGCCCGGCGCCGTCAACGGCTGGCTCACCGAGGTCGAGACCATCGCCGGCGGCCCGATCGACCGTGCCATGACGAGGCTCGGACTGGCCGTGGTCCGTGGCCTCCTGCTCGATCTCGTCGCCACCGACGACGATGCCGGCGTGGATGCGGCCGCGAAGGCCTTCACCGAACTCCTCGGCCGCTTGCCGTAGGTCAGTTGGCGGCGGCCGCCACGCGGTTGGCCCGCGAGCCCACGCTCACCCCGGAGAACTGGTACTCCTCGGGTTTGATCGAGCGGGTGGCCATCCAGTACTGCCAGGTGTAGCCGCCCCACAGCACGGTGTTCTTGCCGTGCTCGTCGAGGTACCAGCTGCTGCAGCCGCCGCTGTTCCAGACCGAGTGCGCCAGCTTGTGTTGCAGCTCATCGTTGAACCGGTCCTGCGCGGAGCGGGTCGGCGCCAGCGCTTGGGCTCCGAGCTTGTCGCAGGTGGCGATCGCGTCGGCGACGTAGTGGATCTGGGACTCGATCATGAACACCACGGAGTTGTGCCCGAGCCCGGTGTTGGGCCCCAGCAGGAAGAACAGGTTGGGCACGTCGGCGACGGTGATGCCGCGATGTGCGCCGATGCCTTCGCGGTTCCACCGATCGACCAGGTCCTCGCCGTGCCGCCCCTTGATCTGCACGTAGGTGTAGGAGTCGGTCACGTGGAAGCCGGTGCCGTACACGATCACGTCCACTTTTCGCTCCCTGCCGTCGGCGGTGACGATCCCCTCGGGCGTGATGCGGGTGATGCCGTCGGTGATCAGTTCGGTCTTCGGGTCCGCGACCGCACCGTAATAGGTGGAGGAGTTCAGGATTCGCTTACAACCAATGCGGTAGCGCGGGGTCAGCTTGCGACGCAGCTCGCGATCCTTGACCGAGCGGCGAATGTTGTATTTGGCGTAGCCTTCGATGAAGCTCAGCGCGTTCGGCCGCTTGATCATGCCGAACGCCAGAGCTTCTTGCGCCCAATAGATTCCGAGGCGCAGCAGGGCCCGTAGCCCCGGGATGTTCGTCAGCGCCTGCCGCAGCGCGGGCGGGATTTCCTCGTTGGTGCGCGGCACCACCCACGGCGGGGTGCGTTGGTAGAGCTGAAGTTCGGCGACCTGCCCGACGATCTCGGGCACGATCTGGATCGAGCTGGCGCCGGTTCCGATCACCGCCACCCGCTTGCCGGTCAGGTCGACGCTGTGGTCCCACGCCGCGGAATGGAAAGCGGGACCATGGAATTCGTCGCGACCATCGATGTCGGGGAACGACGGGATGTGCAACGCGCCGGCCCCCGAGATCAGGAACTGGGCGACGTACTCCCGTCCGTCGGTGGTGAAGACGTGCCACCGGTTCTCGTCGTCGTCCCAGTGGCCACGATCGACCAGCGAGTTGAACACGATGTAGCGGCGCAGCCCGTATTTCTCGGTGACCCCCTTGAGGTAATCCCAGATCTCGGGCTGATACGAGAACAGGTTCTTCCAGTCCGGCTTGGGCTCGAACGAGAAGGAGTAGAGGTGCGAGGGGATGTCGCAGGCGCACCCGGGGTAGCTGTTGTCGCGCCACGTGCCGCCGATGTCGTCGGCCTTCTCCAGGATGACGAAGTCGACGCCCTGCTGCTGCAGCTTGATTCCCATACCCAGACCGGAGAAACCGGTCCCGATGATGAGGGCGCGGGTATGCACCGGCTTCGGGGCCCCTGGGCCCGCATTGATGTGGGCCTCGGCTTGTGTCATGGCATCGGTCACGGTGGATCGTTCTTCCTATCAAGGGCTGTAAGGCCCTGTATCAGGTCGGGCTGGCTGGCGCAGCCTGGGTCGTGGCGCCAAGCTAAGCGCAATACCCAGTACCCAGGGTATCGGATAGGACGAGTGTTATCGATGCCCGCGGCGTTGTCAACGCGCCGGCGCTCAGCTCGCGGCCGGATTGCTGGGCACCAGGCTGTGGATCGGCCGGTCGGGGTCCATCGTGATGCCGAGCGCCTCGGCGGTGCCGACGATGACCCCCATCATGATGGTCGTCAGGTGGGCGACGAATTGCTCGCGCGGCATGCGCCGCGGGCTGTCCGCGTCGGGGCCCAACCACCACTCGGTGGCCGACGCGGCCGATCCGAAGGCCGCGTGCCCGGCCAGCTCGATCGCCGCGTGGTCCAGCTCCATCTCCCGCAGCTCGTTGTCGAACATGTCGGCCACGGCCATGGTGATCCCGCGGCCCTCGTTGAGGATTTGGACGGCCGACTGCGGGGTGGCCGCCGAACGGCCCTGAATGAACACCCGCAGCACGTTGGGGTGCTTGTCGACCAGGTTGACGTACTCCTCGACGGCGCGCCGGATCACCTCGCGGGCCGAGTCGGTCTTCAGGTCGATGGACGGGAAGATCGCGGCCCACAGCATGTCGCGCAGGCGCTCCCCGATCGCCTCGAAGAGATCGGACTTGTCGTGGAAATGCCGGTAGATCTTCGGCTTGGCGGTGCCGGCCTCCTCGGCGATCTCCCGCACGCTCAGCTCGGGCCCCAGCCGGTCGATGGCGCGGAACGCCGCCTCGACGATCTCGCCGCGCACCTTCTTGCGGTGTTCGCGCCAGCGTTCGCTGCGCGCGTCGACCTTCACCCCGGGCTTCACGCTGGGGTGGGGTCGGGGAATTCTCACCACATCAAGCACCATACCGCGTGGGACCCGCTGACCTGGGCAGACTGGGCGTTGCGCGGCGCTCGCGACGCCTCGCCACCGTCAGCGAGCGTGAATTTCGCGACGCGACACGCCGTGAAACCGTCGCGAGACTCACACTCGGCGCGGGGATTTAAAGCATGCAGGAGACGCAGCCCTCGACCTCCGTGCCCTCCAGCGCCATCTGCCGCAGCCGGATGTAGTACAACGTCTTGATCCCCTCGCGCCAGGCGTAGATCTGCGCCTTGTTCACGTCGCGCGTGGTGGCGGTGTCCTTGAAGAACAGCGTCAACGACAGCCCTTGGTCCACATGCTGGGTGGCCGCGGCGTAGGTGTCGACGATCTTCTCGTAACCGATCTCGTAGGCGTCCTGGTAGTACTCCAGATTGTCGTTGGTCATGTAGGGCGCCGGGTAGTAGACCCGGCCGATCTTGCCCTCCTTGCGGATCTCGACCTTCGACACGATCGGGTGGATCGACGACGTGGAGTGGTTGATGTAGGAGATCGACCCGGTCGGCGGCACCGCCTGCAGGTTCTGGTTGTAGATGCCGTGCGCGGCCACCGACTCCTTCAGCAGTCGCCAATCGTCCTGGGTCGGGATGCGGATCTCCGCGTCGGCGAAGAGCTGCCGCACCTTGTCGGTCGCCGGCTCCCACAACTGCTCGGTGTACTTGTCGAAGAACTCCCCCGACGCGTACTTGGACCGCTCGAAACCCTTGAAGTGGGTACCGCGTTCGATCGCGATGCGGTTCGAGGCCCGCAGCGCGTGGTAGAGCACCGTGTAGAAGTAGATGTTGGTGAAGTCGACGCCTTCCTCGGAACCGTAGAAGATGCCCTCGCGGGCCAGGTAGCCGTGCAGGTTCATCTGTCCCAGCCCGATCGCGTGGGAGTCGTTGTTGCCCTGCTCGATTGACGGCACCGACCAGATATGCGTCTGGTCGCTAACGGCGGTCAGCGCGCGGATCGCCACCTCGATCGTCTGGGCGAAGTCCGGCGAGTCCATCGTCTTGGCGATGTTCAGCGACCCCAGGTTGCACGAAATGTCCTTGCCCACTTGGGCATACGTCAGGTCCTCGTTGAACAGCGACGGCGTGGACACCTGGAGGATCTCCGAGCACAGGTTGCTGTGGGTGATCTTGCCGTCGATGGGGTTGGCCCGGTTCACCGTGTCCTCGTACATGATGTACGGGTAGCCGGACTCGAATTGCAGCTCGGCCAGCGTCTGGAAGAACTCGCGCGCCTTGATCTTGGTCTTGCGGATGCGCGCGTCGTCGACCATCTCGTAGTACTTCTCGGTGACCGAGATGTCGGCGAACGGCAGACCGTAGACCCGCTCGACGTCGTAGGGCGAGAACAGGTACATGTCCTCGTTCTTCTTGGCCAGCTCGAAGGTGATGTCGGGAATCACCACCCCAAGGCTCAGCGTCTTGATCCGGATCTTCTCGTCGGCGTTCTCCCGCTTGGTGTCCAGGAAGCGGTAGATGTCGGGGTGATGGGCGTGCAGATACACCGCGCCGGCGCCCTGGCGCGCCCCCAGCTGATTGGCGTAGGAGAACGAGTCTTCGAGCAGCTTCATGATCGGGATGACGCCGGAAGACTGGTTCTCGATGTTCTTGATCGGGGCGCCGTGCTCGCGAATGTTGCTCAGCAGCAACGCAACTCCCCCGCCGCGCTTGGACAGCTGCAGCGCGGAGTTGATCGATCGCCCGATCGACTCCATGTTGTCCTCGATGCGCAGCAGGAAGCAGCTCACCGGTTCGCCGCGCTGCTTTTTGCCGGAGTTCAGAAACGTCGGGGTGGCCGGCTGGAACCGCCCGTCGATGATCTCGTCGACCAGCTTCTCGGCCAGTCCGGTGTCGCCTGCCGCCAGCGTGAGCGCGACCATGACGACCCGGTCCTCAAAGCGCTCCAGGTACCGCTTCCCGTCGAACGTCTTCAGCGTGTAGGAGGTGTAGTACTTGAACGCGCCGAGGAACGTGGGGAACCGGAACTTCTTGGCGTAGGCACGGTCCAGCAACGACTTGACGAAGTTGCGTGAGTACTGGTCGAGAACCTCACGCTCGTAATAGTTTTCGCGGATCAGGTAGTCGAGCTTCTCGTCCTGATTGTGGAAGAAGACGGTGTTCTGGTTGACGTGCTGCAGGAAGTACTCACGCGCCGCGAGAACGTCCTTGTCGAACTGAATCTTGCCGTCCGCGTCGTACAGATTCAGCATGGCGTTCAGCGCGTGGTAATCAAGTTCGGCCCGGCCCCCCGAAAAATGGGCGTGGGCGCCGGCGGTTACAGGCTCTGCAGCGACGGTTGGTGGCACGTCTGTTCCTTCCAGAAGTCAGCGAGACCGGCACGGACGGCATCCACGTCGTCCGGGGTTCCCATCAGTTCGAAGCGGTAAAGGTAGGGAACGCCGCACTTGCGGGCGATGACGTTGCCCGCATAGGCGAATTCGGCCCCGAAGTTGTTGTTGCCCGCGGCGATGACGCCGCGGATCAACGACCGGTTGTGCTCGTCATTCAAAAAAGCGATGACCTGTTTGGGGACATAACCCCCGGCATTGATGTCCGGTGTGGCCCGGCCGCCGCCGTACGTCGGCACTATCAGCACGTACGGCTCGTCGACCTCGATGCGCCCGTGCAGCGGAATCCGCGTGGCGGGAACACCCAGCTTCTGCACGAAGCGGTGGGTGTTCTCCGACACGCTGGAGAAATAGACCAGGTTGCGCGATTGCACCGCAACCTCCTTACCTAACGTCTGCCTACGCGCTGAGCGCCGGCTCGGCGAGCGCCTTTATGCGATCGGGCCGGAAACCCGACCAGTGGTCGTTGCCCGCCACCACCACGGGGGCCTGCAGGTAACCCAGCGCCATCACGTAGTCCCGCGACTCGGAGTCCAGCGTGATGTCGACCTTCTGGTAAGCGATGCCCTGCTTGTCCAAGGCCTTGAAGGTGGCGCTGCACTGCACGCATGCCGGCTTGGTGTACACCGTGATGCTCATGGATGCCGCTCCTTTGCGGAAGGTGGGAACCTGTTACGGACTGGCAACTACTTGGGTATTACGTCTTCGCTGTGTTCAGCGGCCCGTCAGGCCCCCAGATTCCCGTCGTGCGGCCGTCCGGGTCGAAGGACCTGGCTTGGCCAATTCCAAGACGTCTTCAAGCCGATTCGGGGAGGTCCGCCAAGCCCGGCTGGCCTGACGATCCTGGGTTCTGCCGGTGCTCGAAACACTACACCTAGTGGCCGACAAGTTATCGAGATACAAGATGTTCTGAATAACAATTTTGAAATTCCCTGGTCGTAAGGCCTCCGCCGGCGATGCGCCCGGCGTGTCGCAGATCACATTTCGGTCTCAGAATGCGCATGGGAATCGGTATATCACCGGCCACCGACAGCGCCGGTGCGATAGCCGCGGCCGCCCACCACCAGCAAAGCCGCCAGCCTCGGCTGGCGGCTTCCGCTATTCGCGTTTCGAAACGTTGCTGGTGGCCGGCGAGCGGCTTGTGGGCTCCCGCCAAATCGCACCCTGATTCAGCCGACTTCGGCGGCCAGCTTGCCGAGGACGTCGCGCACATTCGCCGAGAGCTCGGCGTGTTCCGCGGGCGCCTTGCCCTCCAGGGTTTTGAACGGCACGGACAGTTTGATCCCCTCGATCACCCGGGCGCCGGCGATCCCGAACGACTTGCGGGTCGCGTCGTGCGCCCACACCCCGCCGTACTGACCGAAGGAACCCCCGATCACCGCCAACGGCTTGCCCTTCAGCGCGCCGTCGCCGAAGGGGCGCGACAGCCAGTCGATCGCGTTCTTGATGACCGCCGGAAAGCTGCCGTTGTACTCCGGGGTGACCACCAGCGCGGCATCCGCATCGGCCGCCGCGGCGCGCAGTGCGGCCACCGGGGCCAGCGCCGGAGCGTCAGGGTTGGTCGCGTCGTCGATCTCCTCGTTGTAGAACGGCAGCTCCCCCAGCCCTTCGAACACGCCGACGGTGACGCCCTCCGGAGCGACCGCCACCGCTAGCTCGGCGATCTGACGGTTGATCGACGCCGCACGCAGGCTGCCCACCAACGCCAAGACCTTGATGTCGGAGTTCTCTGGCACTGTCCCGTTCCCTTCGGTCGTTGATCTACATCTTTGCACGACCAAACCGGACCCTGGTCCGCTTTATTCCGGCGGCGCTAAAGTGCAGGAGTGAGCGGTGTCGAGCGGCTGGGCGAGTTGCCCCTCTGGGCACCACAGGAGCTCCAGCAGGAGCGCGGTGACGCGGCGCGAAACCGCGCGCTCCTGCTGGACGCCGCCCGCACCCTGGTCGCCGAGCGTGGCGCGGATGCCGTCACCATGGACGACGTCGCCGCGGCCGCGGGCGTCGGCAAAGGCACGCTGTTCCGGCGGTTCGGCAGCCGCGCCGGCCTGATGATGGTGCTCCTCGACGAGGACGAGCGCGCCAGCCAGCAGGCCTTCCTCTTCGGCCCGCCGCCCCTGGGACCCGATGCCCCGCCACTGGATCGGCTGGTGGCGTTCGGCCGGGACCGGATCCGCTTCGTCCACACCCACCATGCGCTGCTGTCGGCGGCCAACCGCGATCCGCAGACCCGCTACGGCCCGCCGGCGGCGGTACTGCGCACGCACGTGCGGGTGCTGCTGGCCTCGGCGCGAACGACCGGCGACCTCGATGCCCAGACCGATGCCCTGCTGGCCCTGCTGGACGCGGAATATGTGGAGCATCGACTGAACGACGGCGGCCACACGCTGGAGACGTTGGGCGACGCGTGGGAAAGCGTGGCACGCAAGCTCTGCGGGAGGTGATATCCCGCATGCCCGGGCCGACACGGAGCTGGGTCCTGCACGTGGACCTCGATCAGTTTCTGGCGTCGGTCGAGCTGCGCGGCCATCCGGAACTGGCCGGGCTGCCTGTCATCGTCGGCGGCAGCGGTGACCCGACCGAACCGCGCAAGGTCGTCACCTGCGCCTCGTATGAGGCCCGGGAATTCGGAGTGCACGCGGGCATGCCGTTGCGCACCGCCGCCCGCCGCTGCCCCGACGCCACCTTCCTGCCGTCGGATCCCGCCGCCTATGACGCGGCGTCCGACGAGGTGATGGCGTTGTTGCGTGACCTGGGGCACCCGGTCGAGGTGTGGGGCTGGGACGAGGCATACGTCGGCTTGAAGGCAGACGATCCCACCGAAGTGGCGGAACAGATCCGGGTGGTCATCTCCTCGGAAACCGGACTGTCCTGTTCGGTCGGCATCAGCGACAACAAACAGCGGGCCAAGGTCGCCACCGGCTTCGCGAAACCGGCCGGCATCTTTGCGCTCACCGACGCGAACTGGATGACCGTGATGGCGGACCGTCCGGTCGACGCACTCTGGGGTGTGGGTCCCAAGACGGCGAAAAAACTTGCGGCCCTTGGCACAACGACGGTGCGGGAGCTTGCGCACGCCGATGCGGAGCTGCTGGCGGCCACGTTCGGCCCGCGCACCGGTCTGTGGCTGCTGCTGCTGGCCAAGGGCGGCGGCGACACCGACGTCAGCGCCGAACCATGGGTCCCGCGCTCGCGCAGCCACGTCGTCACCTTTCCGCGCGACCTCACCGACCGGGCCGAAATGGACGCCGAAGTAACAAGATTGGCCCGCCAGGCATTGGATGACGTGCTGGCGGCGGGCCGGATCGTCACCCGCGTCGCGGTTACGGTGCGAACCGCGACGTTCTACACCCGCACCAAGATCCGCAAGCTGCCGGCACCCACCACCGATCCCGACGTGATCACCGCTGCCGCCCTGCGCGGCCTGGACTTATTCGAGCTGGACCGGCCGGTCCGGCTACTCGGGGTGCGGCTGGAACTCGAGATGCCCAGGTAGCTTCAGCGTGGCGATGGGCTGGGCCGAAGTGCAAGCGTAAAGAACACGTTGACCCGGCGCATCACCACGCTGTAGGGCCACCACGCCAGCCGTTTGAACGCATACAGCGCCCGGATGTCGGCCGACGTGTAGATGAGGTACCGGTTCTTTGCGACCCCGCCCAACATCTTTTCGGCCGCCGTTTCCGGCGACACGGCATGACCGCCGAAGCGCTCGATCCAGCGGCTTACCTTGGGGTGGTCGCGGTCGACGCCGGCAATCTCGACCGTGTTGACCAGCGGGGTCTTCACCGCGCCGGGCACCACCACCGACACCCCGATGCGGTGCCGGTCCAGGTCGAAGCGCAGCACCTCGGAAAGGCCGCGTAACCCGTACTTGCTGGCGCTGTAGGCCGCATGCCAGGGCAGCGCGACCAGCCCCGCCGCCGAGGACACGTTGACCAGATGCCCGCCCCGACCGGCCGCCATCATCGGCGGGACGAATGTCTCGATGACATGGATCGGCCCCATCAGGTTGATCGCGACGATTTTGCTCCAATGCTCGTGGGTGAGTTGGTCGACGGTTCCCCAGGCCGATATGCCGGCGATATTCATTACGACATCCATGCTGGGATGCCGGGTGTGGATGTCGGCCGCGAACGCGGCCACGTCGTGGTAGTTGGAAATATCAAGCGCTCGATGCTCAGGTACCTCTGCGCCCAGCGCGCGGGCGTCCGCCACGGTCAGCTCCAGACCGTCCGGGTTGCGGTCGGTCAGATACAGCTCGGCGCCGTGCGCGGCCAGCCGCAACGCCGTCGCGCGCCCAATGCCGCTGGCCGCACCGGTGACAAGACACCGCTTTCCCGCGTAATACCGCCCAGATGCCGTCCGCGCCATGGCCGTGACCATACCGGGTTAGATCTGGCCGCCGCCCCAAAGCGAATTCCGCCACAACTGCTCGAGCACGCGAACGCGGCGTTCCACGTCGCCGTCGCGGCCGACCATGATCAGGTCGCCCGTCAATACCAGCGCGGTGGCGCCCGCCAGGGTGCGCGCCAGGGTCGGGATGTCGTCGCTGATCGGATTGGCGGTCCCGGCCTTCATCTCGGCGTCGACGATGGCCACGATCTCGCGCAACACCACTTCGAACTGCCGCTCGAGAATGTCGCGAATCTCGATATCGGTATGGCGGGCCACGTTGCAGGCCGTCATCACCGGGTCGTTGTGCGCGTACACCGCGGCGGCGCTGCGGACCATCCGCTTGGCGAACTGCTCCGGCGACTCGCCCGGCTGGCGGGGGGCGAAGTACTGCGTGAGCTCTTCGAGTTCTTCGGTCGCCTCGGCCACGATCTGGGCGAGCACCGCGTACTTGGAGTCGAAGTAGAAGTAGAAGCCGGATCGGGCCACCCCGGCCCGCTGGCTGATGGTGCTGACCGACAGCTCCGCGAACGGTTTTTCCTCGAGTAGGTCACGCACCGCCTGCATGATCGCCAGCCGGTGCTTGTCACCCCGCCGCCGAATGGCCGGTTCGCCCGGCTCCGGGTTGGCGGCGTGGCTGCTCACCCTTTTGACCTTGCACCACGCCGCAGGAAAAGCAAACTTGACAGCCGTCAAGTTTTTCCCGAAGGATGTAAATTCAGTGACCGTTGTCACCCGTCCCGGTCTTCGCAAAGCAGCGCAAAGGAGCGCAAAGGAGTTTTAATGGCCGCCACCATCAGCACCCCGCACTACCTGCTCGACCAGGCGCGGCGCCGGTTCACCCCGTCGTTCAACAACTTTCCCGGCATGGGCCTGGTGGAACGTAGGCTGCGGAACACCCAGTTCCCGGAGAAGAAGCTCGCCGACCCGCCACCGGGCAGCGGGCTCAAGCCGGTCCTCGGCGACGCGGGGCTGCCGATCCTCGGGCACATGATCGAGATGTTGCGCGGCGGCCCCGACTATCTGATGTTCCTGTACGAGAACCAGGGTCCGGTCGTATTCGGGGATTCTCCGCTCATGCCGGCAGTTGCGGCGATGGGCCCTGATGCCGCGCAGATCATCTACTCCAACCGCAACAAGGACTACTCGCAGCAGGGCTGGGTTCCGGTGATCGGGCCGTTCTTTCACCGCGGGCTCATGCTGCTCGACTTCGAGGAGCACATGTTCCACCGGCGGATCATGCAGGAGGCGTTCGTCCGGTCCCGGCTGGTCGGCTACGTCGAGCAGATGGACAAGGTCGTGTCGCAGGTGGTCGCCAACGACTGGGTGGTCAACGATGCGCGCTTCCTTCTCTATCCGGCGATGAAGGAGCTGACCCTCGATGTCGCCTCGATGGTGTTCATGGGCCACGAGCCCGGCACAGACCACGAGCTGGTCACCAAGGTGAACAAGGCGTTCACGGTCACCACGCGCGCGGGCAACGCGATCATCCGCACCAGCGTTCCGCCGTTTACCTGGTGGCGCGGCCTCAAGGCGCGCGAACTGCTGGAGAACTACTTCCGCGACCGAGTCAAGGAACAACGCAGGAAGGACGGCACCGACCTGCTGTCGGTGTTGTGCCAGACCGAGGACGAGGACGGCAACAAGTTCTCCGACGAGGACATCGTGAACCACATGATCTTCCTGATGATGGCCGCCCACGACACGTCGACGTCGACGGCGACGACGATGGCCTACCAGCTGGCCGCCCACCCGGAGTGGCAGGAGCGCTGCCGCGACGAATCGGACCGCCTCGGCGACGCCCCGCTGGACATCGACTCGCTGGAGAAGCTGGAGTCGCTGGACCTGGTGATGAACGAGTCGATCCGGCTGGTGACGCCGGTGCAGTGGGCCATGCGGCAGACGGTGCGCGACACCGACCTGCTGGGCTACTACATCCCCAAGGGCACCAACGTCATCGCGTACCCGGGGTTGAATCACCGGCTGCCGGAACTCTGGACGGACCCGCTGAAATTCGACCCGGACCGGTTCACCGAGCCGCGCAACGAGCACAAGCGACACCGCTACGCGTTCACACCGTTCGGCGGCGGCGCACACAAGTGCATCGGGATGGTGTTCGGGCAGTTGGAGATCAAGACGATCCTCCACCGCCTGCTGCGCAGGTATCAGCTCGAGTTGCCCCGCCCGGGATACAAGGCCGTGTGGGACTACGGCGGCATGCCCGTGCCCAAGGACGGCATGCCGATTGTGCTGCGCCCGCTCTGATTCGCCGAACTTCCTTACGCTGCCGTCGATCTCGACGGGTCAGCCGAGCAGCCGGTTGGCGCAGGCGATCACCGCGCGCAGCGCCGACTGGGTCGGATCCTCCGACCAGCCCATCGCCCACTCGGCCCGAATCCCGTTGGTGCCGCGGATGAAGGTGGCGGTGATCCCGCCCGAGCGAATCTGGTGAAACCTCAACGTCTCCATCGTGATCCCGCGCTCGTGCAGCATGGCGGTGAGAGCGGCGATCGGACCGCTCGCGGCGGCGGTCGAGGTGCCGATGTGATCGCCGACGGCGATCATGGCGCGATAGTTGCGGGCTTGCGGGCCGAGTCGCCCGGCGGGTCGCTCGGTGTCGGTGCAAGCCCAATGCCCCAGCCGGAGCGAGCCGGCGATGTGACCGTAGCTGGCGACGAAGCTCTCCCAGGACATCACGTCGGCCTCCTCCCGCAGTCCGCGCGGCAACGCCGCGTCGAAGTGATGGACGAACCATGCGGCCGCGACACACTCGCGCGCCGAGACGTTGCCGGGACCTGAAGGAGGCTTGGAAAGAGGATTGGAAAGTGACTCGGAAAGTGACACTGTGTCGGTCTTCTCTGATCAGCAGGGGCGACCGACGATAGTAGCTTCCGACCCACAGCGGGGGGTCGGTCTTGGATCAGACCCCGCTGCGGGTGCTGGCTACTACGGCACGCTGAAGAAGACGCACGAGCGCCGACGATAGACGCCGCGCGCCGGCAATGCAAATCCATTTCGCGCGGCAGGGTAAAGCCGTGCCGGACAAGTGCTTCCGTGGTTGATAGCGACAAAGCGGCTCGTGCTGTAATGCGTCGCGGCCGTGGTGACAGCCCTAACATCTGAGTGGCAGCGGTACCCGCAAATCACGGGTTTCCAGCAAACGAAAGGCGCCACCGATGAACGCGAATAGAACCGGCAAGGGAATGCGCGCGGTTCGGGGGCTGGCCGGGGCGCTGGTCGCCGCGTTCGCCGTGATGGCGACGGGCTGCTCAGCGTCACTACACCCGGTGCAAGCCCGGCGGTTTGGCCCCGGGACGACAACCTTCTAGGCCTTCTGGCGGTCACCCGTTCGACCCCGGCGACGCGGCACACCGAAGATAGGCCTGGATCGTCGTCCCTTGTGACGTGGTGTGCGTCCGCACCAGGTCCGAGACGGCGTTCACCAGAAACAGCCCCCGACTGGCTGGGCCGCTCGGGCCCGGGTCCAGGCGTCCGACCAGCGGGTCGTCGAGCCGCCCAGTGTCGCGCGCCTCACAGACCAGATGCTCGTCCTGCCGCCAGAAGGCCAGTCGACAGGCTCCGTCGGTGTACATCAAGCTATTGGTGGCCAGCTCGGTTGCGATCAGTTGCAGATCGTCGATGCCATCCTGGGACATCCCCACCCAGCCGGCGTAGTTGACCGCGAATGACCGGGCGGGGCGAAGGTCCGCGGACTTCCTGACCATGTACGTGACGGCGCCCGGCTTGGCGGCCAGCGGCTGATTGCAGCGGTCCAGGACCTCGTCGGGCGCGTACTCGGTGCTGCGGTGGAGCGCGCCGCATTCCCACAGCAGGGGGTGGGTCGCACGGGCGTCCGCCAGCACGGCGTCATCCAGCCGGCTCGCGTCATAAAGGCACAACCCCGTTACCGCGTACCCTCGAGGGCGCCGTTGACCAGCGCCTCGTGCTGCAGGCAGGCGACGAGTTCATCGTCGGTGCGTCCGGGCCAGGCGAGCTGGCTCACAATCCGCACCCGCCGGTCCGGGTGCTCATCGACGAATGAACCCTCCATCGCCATGAACCGGCTCGGATTGCGGCCAACGTCGGCGATGTCGGCCATGTGCAATTCGGCCGGCAACCCGCCGCCCGAGCCGCGCAATGCGTCGTGCAGCAAGGCCAGCTTGTCGCCGGGCACCGCCACCAGAACCGCCTCGTCCAGCGTCAAACCGTCGACGACGAAGCCAACCACGAAGTCCAGGTACTCCCGCTGCGAGCGGTAAAGGAGCGCGGAATGAACGAAACCCGATCGGTCGGTTTCCGTGCCCTTCAAGCCACCCCCCATTCCAGCGCTCCCGCTTTCGATCACTTTGCCAACCCCCTGCTGGACCGGACGTCCAACCCACTCCCATCCCAATACCCCCGAAGGACCTTCGGTATACGCACAAACTGATCACATCCGCGCGAATCCGTACCCCGGGCGCGCTGCTACAGCCACCAGGAGGCCGCGGCGTCCAGATGACGACGGATGCGGTAGCGGGCGAGGCTGTCGTCGCCGGCCTCGATCGCCTGGAGAATCCGCAGATGAGCGTGCTCGACGGCGACCACGTCGGCCCAGGTTGGCTCCGCCTGCCCGGTGCTGGACCAGTGCCGGCGAAACAGCTCGATGATGATCCGCAGGAAAAGGTCCAGCAGCGCGTTGCCGGCCAGTTCCGCCAGTCCGAGGTGGAACCGAACCTCCCCGACGAGGGCCTGGCCCACGTCGCCCACGTGGGTGCCGCGATGGGCGTCGAGGAAGGCCGCCACCTCGGATTCGGTGCGCCGCTTGACGACCCTGGCGACGTTGTCGATCTCGATGGCATCCCGGACGCAACGCAAGTCCTCGCGAGTCGGCTTGCGGTACTGCAGGTACAGGGCGATGGTGTCGATGCTGGCTTCGGCCTGAGGTTTGGTGACGATCAGCCCACCGCCGGGTCCGCGACGCATCTGCGCGACCGAGTGATATTCGAGCAGCCGCACCGCTTCCCGGAAAACCGCGCGGCTCACCCGGTAGCGCTCCAGCAAGGCCGGCTCGGTTCCGAAGACCGAACCGACCTGCCAGCCGCCGGCGGCGATTTCGTCGCCAATGGTGGCCGCCAGTATCTCGGCGAGTTTGCCGTGGGGCGCCTCACCGTCGAGCCGCCGCAGCCGGCGCGGCCCGCGTGCGCGGCCGTCGCCCGGGTGATGCTCCTGCAGCCAGGCGGTCACGGCTTCGACGTGCCGTTCGCTGAGCGTTTTCGCCCGCGCCGCATCACCGGCGGTGACGGCGGCGACGATTCGGGAGTGGTCGTGGTGCATCTGGTCGACCGCCTCGATCGCGTCGGTCGCCGAGTCGGGCCGCGACTGAAGGGCGTATCGCGTGGTGAGCCTCATCAAGATGTCGATGAACAGTTGCAGCACTGGGCTTTTCGATTGCCCCGCCAGCGCGATGTGGAACTCGTCGCGCGGCGCGGGCAGACCCGGCTTCCAGTGCTCCTCCGCGCGCAACACCGCCCGCAGCCGTTCGATGCCGGCTTCGTCGATCCGTTCGGCGGCAAGGGAGGCCGCCAAGGGCTCGAGCACCAGGCGCGCATTGAGCAAGTCGACGAGTGTCGTGCCGAGATACTCGAGATAGATCACCACGGCGCGGGTCGCCGGCCCGGCATCCGGCTCGCAGATGAGCAGCCCGCCGTTGGGCCCGCGGCGCATCCGGGCGACCTGGTGGTGTTCGACGAGGCGAACGGCCTCCCGCAGCACCGATCGACTCACGCCGTAGCGTTGTTGCAGAGCCTGTTCGGAGCCCAGCGATTCGCCGACGGTCCAGCCGCGGCGAACGATCTCCGCCTCGATGTGGCGGGCAACCTTCGAAGCCAGTTTGTTCGTTGTGCCGGGCCCCGGCTCGGGGCTTACAGGCTCAATTACGCTCTCCCACGGGCTGTCTCAACACGTAAGCAACATGCATCCGGCGACGGGCCCACCGCCTACGGAAACCACGGCGACCTCGGGGCGTTCCGACACCTGGCGCTGCCCGGCTTCGCCGCGCAACTGCAGGCACCCCTCGTGCAGCGCCCAATAGCCGTGCATGCGGCCGGCCGAGAGTTGGCCGCCGTAGGTGTTCAGCGGCAGTTGGCCGTCGCGGGCGATCCGCGTGCCGCCCTCGACGAACGGACCGGCCTCGCCGTCGCCGCACACCCCCAGCGCCTCCAGCCAGGCGAGGGTGAGAAACGTGAAACCGTCGTACAACTCGGCGAGGTCCAGATCGGCGGGCGTCAACTGCGTGCGCGACCACATCTGCGCCGTCGCGTCCGACATCGCCATCTTCGGGTAATCATCGCGGTGGAACCAGCCACCGGCGCCGTCGGACCCGCCGATCGCCTCCACCGCCACCGCGCGGTGCGGGCAGTCGCGGGCGTACTCCGCGTTCGACACCACCACCGCGATCGAGCCGTCGATGGGGACATCGCAGTCGAGCAGCCCGAACGGTGTCGATACCGGGCGCGCGCCGAGGTAGTCGGCCATGGTCATCGGTTCGCGGTAAACCGCAAGGGGATTCAACGCCGCGTTGCGCCTGCCGTTGAGCGCCAGCCAGCCCAACTGTTCCTTGGTGGTTCCGTACAGCTCCATGTGACGGCGGCAGTTCAGCGCCAGCCAGTTCGCCGCGGAATAGGCATGGGCCGCAACGAGATCGTTGACGTCATCCATCGCGCCGACGGCCGGCCGGGGCGCGCCCTCGGGCGTGGAGAACATGCGCGCCAGCGGCTGGGCGGGCGCATTCTCCTGGGGTTTCACCGGTACCGTGCCGCCGAGCATCTGGATCGTCCGGTAGACGACCACATGGCGCGCGCGCCGCTCGGCGACCGCACGGCACGCCGACATCACCGGGCTCAGCAGGCCGCCGGTGCCGAAGCCGGCTCCGCAGTCGGCCGCCTCGATCCGCAGTTCGGCGTTGACGTCTCCGGCCGGCGTATCGCCGAGGGTCGCGATCCCGTCGACGTCGGCGGGCGCCAGGCCGGCATCCGCTATGGCGGCGCGCACCGCCTCCATGGTCAGCTCAAGACCCGGAATGCCGGTGCGACGGCCGATTCGGGAGATGCCGATGCCGGACAAGATCGCGTCTTTTTCGAAATAGGTCACATGCACCGCCCATCGGATCAACCCGCCGCCCGCGCCGAACCAATTGAGTGTACTGTATTGGCCGTGCCAGGCGAGCTGCTCATCGAACACTGCGACGGTTGCGCGCGCTGGGTACACCCGGCGGCCGGCGAATGCCGCGACTGCGGTGGCCCACTGGTGGCGCGGCCGGTGTCCGGACGCGGCACGGTGTTCACCTACACGGTCAACTACCACCCGTATAACCCGGACATCCCGACCCCCTACGTGATCGCCATCGTCGAGCTCGCCGAACAGAGCGGGCTGCGGGTGGCCGCCAATATCGTTGGCTGTGAACCGGATTCGGTGACGTGCGGGATGCCCGTCGATATCCAGCCCGAGAAGGGCAGCGGCGGCGCGCCGTTATTCGGGCCCGCTCGCACCGGCTAGTTGATCAGCGGGTCGCGCGGCATGCCGAGGATCCGCTCGGCGATCTGATTGCGGGTCACCTCCGAGGTGCCGCCGGCGATCGTCATGCCGCGGGAGCCCATGATCATCCGGCCGACCACCGCGCCGGCGCCGTCGAGCAGTGCGACCTCGGGCCCCAGCAGCGCCGCCGAGATCGCGCCGCCCTCAACCATGTGCTCGGCCAGCTTCAGCTTGGTGACGTTGCCCTCGGGGCCGGGGCCCGCTCCTTCGACACTGCGGGCGGCGCGACGCAGGTTCAGCAGCCGCAGCGAGTGGTCCTCGGCGAGGTAGTAACCGACCCGAACTTCGGCTCCCGCCAACCGATCTGCGTGGCGTTGAGCGAGTTCGACGAGTTTCGCCGCCAGACCCTCGTAGAACGACCCGCTGCCGCCGATGCTGACGCGTTCGTTGCCCAGCGTCGCCCGCGCGACGGTCCACCCGGAATTGGGCGCCCCGACGACGTCTTCGTCGGGAACGAACACGTCGTTGAAGAACACCTCGTTGAATTCCGAGTCACCGGTGATCTGACGCAACGGCCGCACCTCGACCTCCGGCGCCTTCATGTCGATGATCACCGTGGTGATGCCGGCGTGCTTGGGGGCGTCGGGGTCGGTGCGCACGGTGGCCAGGCCCCGGGCGCAGTACTGCGCCCCGCTGGTCCACACCTTCTGCCCGTTGATCTTCCAGCCGCCGTCGACACGGGTGGCGCGGGTCTTGACGGATGCCGCGTCCGACCCGGCCTCGGGTTCGGAGAACAGCTGGCACCACACCTCGTCTTGCCGTAGCGCCTTGTCGACGAATCTCTCGATTTGCCAAGGGGTTCCGTGCTGGATCAGGGTCAGGATCACCCATCCGGTGATCGAGTAGTCGGGGCGCTTGATGCCCGCCGCGCGGAACTCCTCCTCGATCACGAGCTGCTCTACCGCGTCGGCCGCGCGGCCCCACGGCTTGGGCCAGTGCGGCATCACGTAGCCGGTTTCGATCAGCCTGTCGCGCTGCGCCGCCTTGTCCAGGACCGCGATCTCGGCAGCGTCGGCACGGACGCGGGTGCGCAGCTCTTCCGCCTCGGCCGGCAGGTCCAGGCTGTTCTCCCGGTGCGCGCCGGCCGCGGTGCGCTCGAAGACATCGCGGGCCGGTGCGTCCCCGCCGAACAGCGCCGCGGTCACCAACGCGCGGCGCAGGTGCAGATGCGCGTCGTGTTCCCAGGTGAAGCCGATCCCGCCGTGCACCTGAATGTTGAGTTCGGCGTTGCGCGCGTAGGCCGGCAATGCCAGCGCCGCCGCCACGGCGGCGATCAGGCGGAACTGCTCCTCGTCCTCTCCCGCCGCGCGCGAGGCGTCCCATACCGCGGCGGTCGCGGACTCGGCGGCCACCAGCATGTTGGCGCAATGGTGCTTGACCGCTTGAAAGGTGGCGATGGTGCGGCCAAACTGCTGGCGCACCTTGGCGTAGGCGACGGCGGCGTCGACGCAGTCCGACGCCCCGCCCACCGCCTCGGCGGCCAGCAACGTCCGCGCCCGGGCCAGCGCCGAAATCCGCGCGCCCGGCAGGATGTCGGCGTCGGTGACGCTCACGTTCTGCAGGCGGACGCGTCCGGAGCGCCGGGTCGGGTCGAAGTTGTCGGGCACCTCCACCGACACGCCGTCGCGGCCGCGGTCCAGCACCAGTACGTCGTCACCGGCGGCGATCAGCAGCAGCTCGGCCAGCCCGGCACCCAGCACGATCCCGGCCTCGCCGTCGGCTATCCGATTTTTTGGACCGTCCTTGACCTCCACCTTGCCGTCCAGGCCGATTCCCGCGGTGACGGTTCCGTCGATCAGCCCGGGTAGCAGCCGCGACTTCTGCTCGGCGGTGCCGTCTTTGGCGATCACCGCCGACGCGATCACGGTCGGCACGAAGGGTCCCGGCGCCACCGCGCGGCCGAGTTCCTCGATGACCACGACGAGTTCGGGCAACCCGTAGCCGGAGCCGCCGTGCTCCTCGTCGACGTGCAGGCCGAGCCAGCCGAGCTCCGCGAGGTTCTGCCAGAATCCGGGCCGGCCCTCGTCGGCCGCGTCGAGCAGCGATCGCGCCGCCCAGCGTGTCTTCTGTGAGGTCAGAAACGCGCGGGCCACCTCGGCGAGTTCGCGATGGTCGTCGGTCAGTGCGATACCCATGGGGGCCTCCTCGCGCGCTAGCGGGCCTGGGATGACTGCCTGCCCCGCTCCGAGGGGGAGCGCGGCGGCTGCCTAAAGAGTGTACTTATTGCCCGGAGACCTCCGGCGGCGGCTCCTACTTGGGCGCGAACCGCTGTCCGGCGTCCAGCCGCAGGCACTGGCCGTTGAGCATCGGGTTCTCTACGATGGCCGCCACCAGCTTCGCGTACTCGATCGGCCGGCCCATCCGCTTGGGGAATGCAGCGTCGCGGGTCAGCGTTGCCGCCATCTCGTCGGGGACCATCGAGGTCAGCCCGGTCAGGAACAGGCTGGGGGCGATGGCCAGCACCCGGATGCCCATCGACCCCAGGTCGCGGGCCATGGTCAGGCACATGCCGGCGATCGCGGCCTTGGCGGCGGTGTAGGCGACCTGCCCGATCTGGCCCTCGAAGGCCGCGATCGACGCGGTGTTGATGATGACGCCGCGCTCCTCGTCCTCGGGCTCGTTCTTGGCCATGTGCGCGGCGGCCAGCCGGCTGATGTTGAAGGTGGCGATGAGGTTGAGATCGACCACGGATTGGAAGGATTCGAGGTCATGGGGACCGGACTTGGTAAGCGTCCGCTTGGCGATGCCGCCGCCGGCGGTGGTCACCGTGACATGCAGGCCGCCCAGCTTGTCGACCGCGGTCTGCAACGTCTCCTCGGTTCCCTTGAAGTCCGTGACGTCGACCGGATAGAACGCGCCGCGCCCACCACTGAGGCCTTCGGCTACCTCCTTCCCGTCGGAACCCTCGCGGTCGAGCACCGCGACCTCGGCGCCGCGTTCGGCCAGCAACTCCGCGGAGGCACGACCCATCCCGGACGCGCCGCCGATGACGACGACCTTCTTCCCGTTGATCTCCATCCGGACATCTCCTTTTAGGCTTGTCAGAATCATTGCAATCTGTAACGTTACGTAGGCACGCTAGCGTGTCCGTCTTCGAGGGTTGTCGGCGAGCCATGCCAAGCTGATTTCGTGCTCCTAATCGACGTGGCAAGCACATCGCTTAATGTCGGCGGGACGTCGTCGCGGCTGACCAAGGTCGCCCACATCGCCGACCTGCTGCGCCGCGCCGCCGACGAACCCGAAGCGGTGACGATCGTCGTGTCGTGGCTCTCGGGTGAGCTGCGCCAACGCCAGATCGGCGTCGGCTGGGCGTCGCTGCGCTCGCGTCCGCCGCCGGCCTCGCATCCGGTGCTGACCGTCGAAGGCGTCGACGCCACCTTCTCGGAGATCGGGGCCGTGTCGGGCAAGGGCGCGCAGGTCAGGCGCGCCGAACTCGTCGCGGGGTTGTTCGCCGCCGCAACCGAGACCGAGCAAGCCTTCCTATTGCGGCTGCTCGGCGGCGAGTTGCGCCAGGGCGCGCTGGCCGGGATCATGGCCGACGCGGTGGCCAAGGCCACCGGGATCCCGGCGGCCGCGGTGCAGCGCGCCGCGATGCTGGGCGGGGACCTGCCGGCAGTCGCGGTGGCTGGTTTGCGAGCCGGGCTTGCCGGCGGGGCTGCGGCCCTCGACGCGTTCACCCTCCGGGTCGGCCGGCCGGTCAGCCCGATGCTGGCGCAGACCGCGGCCGGCGTGGCCGATGCGCTTGAACGTCATGGCGGCACAACCATTTTCGAGGCGAAGCTGGACGGCGCGCGAGTGCAGATCCACCGGGCCGGTGGCGAGGTCACGGTGTACACCCGAAGCCTGGATGACGTCACGGCCCGGCTGCCCGAGGTCGTCGAGGCGACGCTGGCGCTACCGGCGACCGACTTGATTGCCGATGGTGAGGCGATCGCCCTGCGGCCCGACAACCGGCCGCACCGCTTCCAGGTCACCGCCTCGCGGTTCGGCCGATCCGTCGATGTGGCGGCGGCCCTTGCCACACAGCGACTTTCGGTGTTCTTCTTCGACGTCCTGCACTGCGACGGCCTGGACCTAGTGGACGCGCCGGCCACCGACCGGCTGGCGGCCCTGGACGCGCTGGTGCCGCCGGCGCATCGGGTCGATCGGCTGATGACCTCGGACCCGTCGGAGGCCGCCGGATTCCTGGACGCCACACTGGCCGCCGGCCACGAGGGAGTGATGGCCAAGGCGCCGGACGCGCCCTACCTTGCGGGGCGACGCGGGGCGGGATGGCTGAAGGTCAAGCCGGTGCACACGCTGGACCTGGTGGTGCTCGCCGTGGAGTGGGGATCGGGGCGCCGCCGCGGAAAACTCTCCAACATCCACCTGGGCGCGCGCGACCCGAACACCGGCGAATTCATAATGGTCGGAAAGACTTTCAAGGGAATGACGGACGCCATGCTGGACTGGCAGACCGCGCGGTTCCGCGACCTCGCCGTCGGTAATACGGACGGTTACGTTGTGCGGCTGCGGCCCGAGCAGGTGGTCGAGGTGGCCCTGGACGGCGTGCAGAAATCGTCGCGCTACCCCGGCGGCCTCGCGCTGCGGTTCGCCCGGGTGCTGCGCTACCGCGACGACAAGGGGCCCGCCGAGGCCGACACCATCGATGCCGTGCGCGCGCTGTACTGACCCGGAGCGCGAGAGTGAACCTCGCGACGAGACACGCCCGACGGGCGTCGGTAGATTCACACTCGCCGCGAGAAAAGGAGATGCGCCGTGGCAGTTAAAGAGCACGACAAAGACGTCAGCTATATCCGCACCAACGAAGACCTACCGCCCGTCGCGATCGTCGACCGCTCCCCCATCACCGTCAGACACAAGATCGTCTTCGCCGTCATCGCCCTGATCGGTGCCGTCGGCTGGGCGATCATCGCGTTCACTCGCGGCGAGACGGTCAACGCCGTCTGGTTTGTCGTCGCGGCGATCTGCACGTACATCATCGGATTCCGGTTCTATGCCCGGTTGATCGAGATGAAGATCGTTCGCCCGCGCGACGACCACGCCACACCGGCCGAAGTTCTCGACGACGGCACCGACTACGTGCCAACCGACCGGCGAGTGCTGTTCGGTCATCATTTCGCCGCCATCGCCGGGGCCGGGCCACTCGTCGGCCCGGTACTGGCCACCCAGATGGGCTATCTGCCAGGCAGCATCTGGATCGTGGTCGGCGCGGTTTTCGGTGGCTGCGTGCAGGACTACCTGGTGTTGTGGATCTCCACCCGACGACGGGGCCGTTCCCTCGGCCAGATGGCCCGCGACGAGCTCGGCGCCGCGGGCGGGGCCGCCGCCCTCGTCGGGGTCCTCGTCATCATGGTCATCCTGATCGCGGTTCTGGCCCTGATCGTGGTGAAGGCGCTGGCCCAAAGCCCCTGGGGTGTGTTCTCCATCGCCATGACCATCCCCATCGCCCTGTTCATGGGCTGCTATTTGCGATTCCTGCGGCCCGGGCGGGTGACCGAAGTGTCCCTCATCGGCTTCGCGCTGCTACTGCTCGCCGTGGCCTCCGGCAACTGGGTCGCCGAGACATCTTGGGGCGCATCCTGGTTCACCCTGTCCCCAATCACGCTGTGCTGGTGCCTCATCATCTATGGCTTCGCCGCGTCGGTGCTGCCGGTGTGGTTGCTGCTTGCGCCGCGCGACTACCTGTCGACGTTCATGAAGGTCGGCGCCATCGCGCTGCTCGCGATCGGTATCTGCATCGCTCGGCCGGAAATGCAGGCACCCGCAATCTCGCAGTTCGCCACCAGGGGCAACGGTCCGGTGTTCGCCGGCTCGCTGTTCCCGTTCCTGTTCATCACCATCGCGTGCGGCGCGCTGTCCGGATTTCATTCGTTGATCTCGTCCGGGACGACGCCGAAACTGCTGGAGAAGGAAAGCCAGATGCGGCTGATCGGCTACGGCGGCATGATCACCGAGTCGTTCGTCGCCGTCATGGCGCTGATTACCGCGTCGATCATCAACCAGCATCTGTACTTCACCCTCAACGCGCCGGCCGCGCAGACCGGCGGCACCGCGGCCACCGCCGCGGAATATGTCAACAAGCTCGGCCTGTCCGGCGCACCGGCTACCGCCGACCAGCTCAGCCAGGCCGCCAGTAGCGTCGGCGAGAAGTCGATCGTGTCGCGTACCGGCGGAGCACCGACACTCGCCTTGGGAATGTCCGACATCTTGCAGCGCGTGTTCGGCGGCGCCGGGCTCAAGTCCTTCTGGTACCACTTCGCGATCATGTTCGAGGCGTTGTTCATCCTGACCACCCTGGACGCGGGGACCCGCGTTAACCGGTTCATGCTCTCCGACGCGCTGGGTAACTTGGGTGGCCCGCTGGCCAAGCTGCGAAACCCGAGCTGGCGCCCCGGCGTATGGATTTGCAGCCTCGCGGTGGTCGCCGCGTGGGGCAGCACCCTGCTGATGGGCGTGACCGATCCGCTGGGTGGCATCAACACGCTGTTCCCGCTGTTCGGTATCGCGAACCAGCTCCTCGCGGCCATCGCGCTGACCGTCGTCACCGTGGTCGTCATCAAAAAGGGCCTGCTGAAGTGGGCGTGGATCCCCGGAGTGCCGCTGCTCTGGGATCTCGCCGTCACGTTGACCGCGTCGTGGCAGAAGATCTTCTCCGGGGATCCCGCGGTCGGCTACTGGACTCAGCACTTCCAGTATTCAGCGGCGAAAAACGCGGGCAAGACGGCGTTCGGTTCGGCTAAGAATGCCCATGACCTCAACGAGGTCATCAGGAACACCTTCATCCAGGGCACCCTGTCGGTCGTCTTCGCGTTGGTTGTCGTCATCGTGTTCGTCGCCGGAATTGTTGTCGCGCTCCAAACGATTCGAGGTGGTGGCAGGCCGTTGACCGAGGACGACCCGGTGCCGTCGAAACGGTTCGCGCCGTCGGGTCTGATTCCGACGGCCAGGGAACGCAACGTGCGAAGGCAGTGGGATGAGCTGCCGGAGTCGACTCCGAAGGTGGTCGGCGCGCGGAAGCTGTGACCGCTCCTCGACACGCCTACCTACCTGCGGCGGTGACGCGCAGAAATAGGTAGTCAACTACGCATGCCGATGGGTGATCGTCGACCGTACGGTAGTTGCACCAACAGCTGACTCGCCCGGTCAACGTTGCGATACCGCAAAGAAGGTAAACGAAATGGTGGTTTTACCGAAGGGACTCCCTGGCACCGCCGGTCCCGTCAACGAGCCCATGCGTCAACCACCCTCGGTTTCACCGTCGGTTGAGGTGTCATCCACCGAGGTTCTGATCACCACACAGCAGGTGCTGTTCAGCACCGCGGCCGCTGTGGGGGTGCCCCGCGAGCACATCGGCGTCCGGCTTGTCGCCGCCGTGCGGCGAGTGTTCTTGACCTCAACGGATGCATCACGTCCGCGGTCACCCTCCTACCCGAAGCGTTACGGATTCCTCGAGCAGGCCCTCATGGCACGCGAGATGGACAGGTTGTGAACGTTGTTATCACCGGCGCTTCTGCGCTGGTGATGGCGATGGTCGCAACGGGGACCTACAACCTGCAGTGGTGGCTCGAGCGTAGCGACTATAAACGCCATTTCGAGGATTGACTGCCGGCGCCCCACGCTGGGAACGGAGTCGGCGTCCTTCGGCTCGCGCCGACGGCGCCACCACGGGCGGCACGCCGGTCAAGGAGCTTGTCCGAAATCCCCGAAACGGTCCTAAGATTGCGCGATGAGAGTCGGCATCGACTTCGGCACCACCCACACCGTCGTCGCTGCCGTCGACCGCGGCAACTACCCGGTCATCTCGTTCGACGGGGTGGACGCCTGGCCCTCGATCATCGCGGCCAACGGCGACGGGGAGTTGCGATTCGGACCGGATGCCGCCGCCGTCCGCCACGAGCCGGGGTGGTCGGTGCTGCGGTCTTTCAAACGGCTTCTCAACGAGGCCGGACCGCAGACCGAGGTGAACCTGGCCGGCCGTAGCCATCGGCTGGCCGACCTCCTCACCGGCTTCCTGGCTCAGCTCAGAAGCGACCTGCAGCGTGGATCGAACGCCACCCTTGCGCCGGGCGAGACCGTCGAGGCCGCGATCAGCGTGCCGGCCAACGCCTCCAGCGCCCAGCGCCTCCTGACGCTCGACGCCTTCGTCGCGGCGGGTTTCCACGTCGTCGCGCTGCTGAATGAGCCGTCGGCCGCCAGCCTCGAATACGCGCACAGGTACCGCTCCACCATCACCGCCAAACGCGAGTACGTCCTCATCTACGACCTGGGCGGGGGCACCTTCGACGCGTCGCTGTTGAAGATGACCGGGCATGAGAACGAGGTCGTCATCAGCGAAGGCATCCAACGCCTCGGCGGTGATGACTTCGACGACGCGATCGTGGACCTCGTCCTCGCGCGGCTGAACCTGCAAGGGGTGGATCCCGCCACCCGCGAGCTGCTCAAAGAGGAATGCGCCGCGCGTAAGGAGGCCGTCGGGCCGCAGACGCGCCGCTTCCTGGTGGACCTGACCGGGGTCGACGCGGTTGACCGGCCCCCGTTCTCGTGCGGCATCGACGACGTCTACTCCGTCTGTGCACCGCTCGTCGACAAGACAACCGAACTTCTGCAGCGCGTATTGCGCGATCCGACTCCCGGCGGCAAGGACGTGGCCTGGTCGGAGGTGGCCGGGATCTATGTGGTGGGCGGGGCCGGCGGCTTCCCGCTGGTTTCCCGGATGCTGCGCACGGCCTTCGGCGAGAAGCGGGCCAAGCGCTCGCCGCACCCGTTCGCGGCGACGGCCATCGGTCTGGCGGTCTTCCTCGACAAGGAGGCGGGTTTCGCGTTATCCGAACGCTTTTCGAGGCACTTCGGGGTCTTCCGCGAGGCGCAAGCCGGCAGCGATGTGGTCTTCGACCCGATCGTGCCCAAGGACGCTTCGCTTCCGGTCGATGGGCGCACCCCGCTGGTCGTCAGGCGGACCTACCGAGCCGCGCACAACATCGGGCACTTCCGGTTCGTGGAGTGCAGCCGCCTGGTCAACGGACGTCCCGACGGCGACGTGACCCCGTACGATCCGGTGCTCTTCCCGTTCGACCCGGCGCTCTACGACCGGGACGACCTCGGGCGCCAGCCGGTCGGCCGGTGGAGTGACGGGCCGCATGTCGAGGAGCGCTACGTCGTCGCCCCCAGCGGCGCGGTCGAAGTGACCCTGACGACGCAGCCGGCCGGCTTCAGGCGCACCTTCCGCCTGGAACGGTGTGCCGCCGCGAGTGCGTGAGACCCTATTCGATGGCGTCGGCGTAGATGTCTAAGAGCCGGAACCTCGTCGCATCGAGATGCTCTCCGAGAACCGCGATAACACGTTTCTGCAATTCGTAGCCGAGTTCGTGATCCTCTTCGCACTTTCGGCGCAGGCACTTGCCGTCGAACACGATGGCTCGCGTCGTTTCAGCCGCGCGTGCATCGAACCGCGAGTTGTACGGCGGAACCAACCACGACCATCCGAGGATCTCCCCGTCCCCGAGTGTCTGCACCGTCACGCTGCCACGGCCCGGGATAGGAGTTTCGAGCGCGACCCTGCCGGCACGAATGAGGTAGAAGTGATCAGCCGGGCTGCCCTGGCGGAAGATCAACTCACCTGCGGTGAAGCGCACGTTGGCCGCACACCCGACCGCAAATTCCAAATAGCGCGGGTCGATCCCGCCGAAGAACCGATGCCCGGCCAGAACGCCTTCCGGCGTCCTCATTACTTCTTCCCTTCGCTGGTGGCCAATCAATGCTCGAGACTGACCCTAGTTCACTATTAGGGCATTCTTGGCGTTCACGCCACAAGGCCGGCAGCTTGCTCCAATTGCGTCAGGGCGGGCTCTATCGCGTCGGCGAGTTCGTCGATGTCGCCGGCCACCTCCGGGGTGCTGACTAAGCCGAAATCGATGGATCCGTGGTAGCTGAAGCAGGTGATGTTCAATCCCACCTGCATGGTCAGCGGCCCGATGGGCACCAGGCTTTCGACGCGTGCGCCGGCCAGGTAGATGGGGAAGGTCGGTCCGGGGACGTTGGAGATGACCATGTTTATCGGTGCGACGTGCCCGCCGAGATGGCTGGCGGTGTATGCCCGAACGGCCAGCGCCAACAAGCCCGGCGGCGTCGTATCGGTCAGGCCCATGATCTGATGGGCGGTGAGCGCCTTGGCCATCTCCTTGGCACCCTGGGAATTGCGGTAAATGTTCTTCAGCCGCTCCGCGACATCGGCCACGTTGGTTGCCAGGCCCATCGTCATCGAGGCGATCTGGTTGCCGGCCGTCGTGGCGGCGCTGTGGGTCGACACCGGAATCTGGGCGATCAACGGCCGATCCGGAAGTTCCCCCCGGTCCTCGAGATAGCCCCGGATAGCACCCGAAACCATCGCCATGACAACGTCGTTCAGCTTCACACCGAAGGTCTGTTTGACCGCCTTCACCCGCTCCAACGGCACGCGGGCACACGCGATCCGCCGCTCGGGCGTGAGGTCGGCGTTGAACCGTGTGGTGGGCGCCTCGAAGAAATGGGGTGGTTTGTTGGCCAGTCCATGCACCGCCAGCTGCTGAACGAGCGTCTGCTGCGCCATGCGCGCCACACGGTATGGGGTCGCCACCGCGACGTTGAACATGGCGCCGAGCGCACGCCGCTCGAATCGGGGCATGCCGGCCGCGGACGAGTCGCCGACGGGGACGGCCGGTGGCCGTGGTTCCGGCGTGACGTCCAGCATGATTTCGCTGAGCCCGGCGCCCGACACTCCGTCGATCACGGCGTGATGGATCTTGGTCAGGGTCGCGACACGACCGCCCTCCAGACCCTCGATGAACCACATCTCCCACAAGGGTCTGCCGCGTTCGAGCGGATAGGACATGAGGCGGCCGGCGAGCTCCTCCAGCTCGCGACGTCCGCCCGGCGCGGGCACCGCGATGCGCCGGATGTGGTAGTCGATGTCGAGCTTGGTGTCCTCGACCCACCATGGCCTATCCAAACCGAGGGGCGCGCCGGCCACCCGGCACCGCAGCACTGGCATCTCCGGAAGGCGGGCCGAGATCAGGTCTTTGACCGCATCGAAAGAGAAATCGGGCGCCCCGGACGGATCACAGACCGCCAGTGCGCCCATGTGCATCGGACAGGTATGGGTGTCGGCGAACCAGAACGCCGCGTCCAGGCTTGACAACCGCCTCATGGCGACAGCGTAGAACGCCCCCGGCCAAGCAACCCCAAAATGCGCCCCTCCGTCCAGATCGACGTCACTTCCACACGCCCACGCCCGCAGCTTCAGCCCTAAGCCACGGAGGGCAGACTCTTCAGGGGGAACGTTCGCGAGGAAAGGTTCTTTATGTCCACCTGGCTCATCACCGGCTGCTCAACGGGGCTCGGCCGTGCGCTCGCCGAGGCCGTCATCGGTGCCGGCCACAACGCCGTCGTCACCGCACGCGACGAGACCAACGTCGCCGACCTGGCCGCCGCCGCGCCCGAGCGGGTGCTCGCCGTCGCCCTCGACGTCACCAAGCCCGCGCAGGTCACCTCGGCCGTGCGGCGGGCTCACGAGCGGTTCGGCGGCGGCCCGGACGTACTGGTCAACAACGCGGGCTACGGCTATCGCGCCGCGCTGGAAGAGGGCGACGACGCCGAAATCCGCGAGTTGTTCGAGACGCACTTCTTCGGCACCGTCGCGATGGTCAAGGCCGTCCTGCCCGGGATGCGGGCGCGCCGCAGCGGCGCGATCGTGAACATCTCCTCGATCGGCGCCACGGTGACCCCGGTGGGCTCCGGCTATTACGCGGCGGCCAAGGCCGCGATCGAAGGGATGAGCGGAGCGCTGCGGGGTGAGCTCGCGCCGCTGGGCATCTCGGTGACGGTCGTCGAGCCCGGCGCATTTCGCACCGACTTCGCCGGTCGCTCGCTCGCCCAGTCGGCCACGGTGATCGACGACTACGCGGGAACCGCCGGGCAGCGTCGCAAGGAAAACGACACCATGCATGGCAACCAGGCCGGCGACCCGGCCAAGGCCGCCGCGGCGATCATTGCGGCCGTCGAAGCGAGCGAGCCCCCGGGATTCCTGCTCCTCGGCCCCGACGCGCTGGGCCTCTATCGCTACGTCGCGAACGCACGCGCGGACGAGATCGCGAAGTGGCAAGAGCTCACCAGCGGCACCAATTTCGACTGAGTCTCAGCCGCGAAGCTGGGCCCGCGCACCCCGTCCCACCCTCCGAGAATGGCTTCGCCGATTGCGAGAAGGTTATTCTCCTGAGCCGAGAGACGCTTTACGATCGGTGGTGATCGAAGGGAGATCATCGACAGTGCCAAATACGCTGGAACTCGACCGGCCCTGCGACGGCGTCGTCGTCGTGCGCCTGAACCGCCCAGAGCGGCTCAACGCCATCAACGAGGTCATGCAAACCGAATTGCGTGGGGCCCTGGGCGATTTGGCGGTCGACCGGTCGGTGCGCGCCGTCGTGCTCACCGGCGCCGGGCGCGGCTTTTGCGCCGGGATCGACATGCGCGACTTCGGACCCAACGTGCCGGAGGCAACCGCGCCGGCGCAGGAGCGGATGCGCTTCCAGGAGGACATGGCCGCGCTCGCCGAAGGCGTGCGCCAGCTGCCGCAGCCCGTCATCGCCGCGATCAACGGCCCGTGCGTCGGTGCCGGATTGGCGCTGTGCCTTGCCGCCGACATCCGGATCTGTTCGGCGGAAGCCTCGTTCGGCAACGCCGCCATCCTGCTCGGGCTGTCGGGCGCCGAGATGGGCATGAGCTACCACCTCCCCCGCATCGTCGGCGCCAGCGTCGCGGCCGACTGGATGCTCACCGGACGCACGGTGCCGGCCACGGAAGCCGATCGGCGGGGGCTGGTCAGCGAGCTCGTCGAACGCGGTCGGTTGGTCGAGCGCGCCGTGGAGTTGGCGGCGCTGATCGCCGGCCTGGCCCCGCTGGGCGTGGAACTGACGAAGCGTGCGCTGCAGGTCAACACCGACGCGCCGAGCCTTTCGGCGGCAATGGAACTGGAGAACCGCAACCAGGTGATCTCGCACGCGACCGAGGAAGCCGCCGAACGCCGAAGAAAGTGGTCTTCGTGAGCGGCCCGCTGCATGGCGTTCGCATCGTCATGATGGCCGGCCTGGGGCCCGGTCCGTTCTGCGGAATGCTGTTGGGAGACTTGGGCGCCGATGTCATACGCATCGATCCCCTCGCGGGCGTCGACGGTCCGCTGCCCATCGACTACACCGTCCGCCGAAGCCAACGGTCGCTGGCCGCCGACGTGAAGGATTCCCGCGGCATGGAACTGGTCCACCGCTTGGCCGCCGACGCCGACGCCTTCGTCGACGTGTACCGTCCCGGTGTGGCCGAACGGCTGGGGATCGGCCCGGATGCGTTGCGGGAGCGCAATCCTCGCCTGGTGTATGCGCGCATGACGGGGTATGGGCAGGACGGCCCCCTGGCCGGCCACGCCGGCCATGACATCAACTACATCGCCCTGGCCGGTGCCCTGCACGGCATTGGCACCGGCGAATCGCCGGTGCCGCCGCTGAATCTGGTCGGGGACTACGGGGGCGGCGGGATGCTGCTCGCCGTCGGGTTGCTCAGTGCGATTCTCGAAGCCCGCGAATCCGGCGAGGGCCAGGTTCTCGATGTCGCGATGGTCGATGGCGCGGCGACGCTGATGGCACCGTATTTCGGCATGGTCGCCGCGGGCACCTGGCGTGATCACCGCCACGACAACCTGCTCGACGGCGCCGCCCATTTCTACGGCGTGTACACCACCGCCGATGGCGGCCACATCGCCGTCGGCGCGATGGAGCCGAAGTTCTACGCCGAACTGTGCGATCGTCTCGGCGTCGACGTCCCCCACGACGACGACCAGCCGGCGACATGGGCCGCACACCGAGCCGTGCTCGCCGCGCGCTTCGCCGAGAAGACCCGCGACGAGTGGGAACGAATCCTGGACTCCCCGGGATGCTGCGTGACGCCGGTGCTTTCGCTGGCTGAGGCGCCCCGGCATCCGCACCTCGGCGCGCGAAAGACGTTCATCGATGTTGACGGCGTAACGCAGCCCGCTCCCGCGCCGCGATTCTCGCGCACCCCGCCCGCGGCGCCGTCGAACCCGTCGCTGCCGGGCGATCACACGCGGGTGCTGTTGCGCGAGATGGGATTCGACGTAGAGGCCATCGCCGCCCTGGAGGACTCCGGTGTGGTGGCCCAAAGCAACTCACAGTGACCGAACCGAGAGGGGACGACGGATGTCGTGGGACTTCTCCACCGACCCGCAGTGGGCCGAACAACTGAAATGGGTTGAGGAGTTCGTGCGCGGCGAGTGCGAACCGATCGACCTGATCGTCAGGGAGTCCCACGACCTCAACGATCCCGTGCGGCAGGCGCTGATCCCACCGCTGCAGGAAATCGTAAAGGAGCGCGGGCTGTGGGCCACCCACCTCGGGCCGCACCTGGGCGGGCCGGGCTACGGTCAGGTGAAACTGGCCCTGCTCAACGAGATTCTGGGTCGTTCGGAGTGCGCGCCGATCGTCTTCGGTTCGCAGGCCCCCGATTCCGGCAACAGTGAGATCCTCGCCCACTACGGCACGCCCGAGCTCAAAGCGCGCTACCTGGAGCCGTTGCTGGACAACCGCATCGTGTCCTGCTTCTCGATGACCGAGCCGCAGGGCGGCGCGGACCCCAAGGTGTTCCGCACCACCGCGGTGGCCGACGGCGATCACTGGATCATCAACGGGGAGAAGTGGTTTTCATCGTTCGCCTCGATGGCGTCGTTCATCATCGTGATGGCGATGACCGACCCCGAGGCGCCACCGTATGAGCGCTACTCGATGTTCGTCGTGCCCGGTGACACCCCGGGCATCAACGTGATGCGCGATGTCGGGCTGGGGTACCAGCCGTTGGGCGGCGGTGGGCGCGAAGGTTATGTCCGTTACGAGAACGTGCGGGTCCCCGCCGATCACATGCTGGGCCCGCGCGGCGGGGCCTTCGTCGTCGCCCAAACCCGCTTGGGCGGGGGGCGTATTCATCACGCCATGCGCACGGTGGGGTTGGTTCGCCGCATCTTCGACATGATCTGTGAGCGGGCGGTGTCGCGTTACACCCAGGGCGAGGTCTTGGCGAACAAGCAGCTGGTCCAGGAAATGGTCGCCGACTCCTGGATGGAGATCGAGGCCTTTCGGCTGCTGACCCTGCAAACCGCTTGGAAAATCGACCAATTCAACGACTACAAGGCGGTGCGGGCCGACATCTCGGCGGTGAAGGCGATGATGCAGAAGGTGCTGCACGACGTGTCGGCGCGGGCGCTTCAGCTGCATGGGTCGCTGGGCACCACTCATGAGATGCCGTTCGTGCAGTACCTGGTGGAGTCGTTCGTGCTCGGCCTTGCCGACGGTCCCACCGAGGTGCACAAGGTGACGCTGGCCCGGCTGTTGCTGAAGGACCGCCAGCCCGCGCCCGACCTGTTTCCCTCCGAACACCTGCTGCGGCTGCGCGCGGCGGCCGAGACTAAATTCGCCGACAAGCTGGCGGGCATCCCCCGCAACTAGTCAGACGGCTTTGGTGACGCCGACGTAGGACAGCACCACGTCGGATTGGTCGGTCACTCGGTTGAGCGTGGCGTAGGAGCGGATGAACGACTGGCCCACGCAGCCGTCGATCTTGACGTGGAAGTTGCTGATCATGACCCAGGGGCTCGGACCCTTGAATTCTTTTTTGACCACCGGCACCACGATTATCAGGCCGGGCTTGAGCCCCACGATGAGCGAACCTTGGACCGGCGCGCTAACCAGCGGCAGAAAACCCGTTACCGTACCGGGCAACAGTGCCGTCGTGCCGAGTCCCGGGGCGACGCCGGCGCTACCACCCATCTCGACGCCGTTGGACGTGCTCATGTCGATTCCACAGCCGATCTCGTAACCCACCTCGAGCACGCCTCGCGGCTGTTCCGGTCCTATCAGTGAGCCGACGAATATTCCGCTCGAGAGGTATTCGCGCGACGAGACTGCGGTGGTCAACGGCGCCACGGGAACCTGCATCTCGTCCTTCGCGCCGAGGCCCAGCGTCCAGCCGTCGGGGGTGTTCACGGTTGCGGGAGGATTCGAGGGCACGTGTCCGTCGGCCGGTGGCGCCGCGGCGGCGGCGGGCTCGGCGTCGGGATCCGCACATGTCGATGGCGCCGCGATCACGGACATGACGAGGAGCACCGCGACAACCACAGCGCGGCGAACGACCACTGCGAAGGGCCTCACGCGCGCCACCGTACGCACTGTCCGATTTGAGTTGCGAAGTTTGCTGGCTGACCCACCTAAGTTGTTGTGCGTTCGTGATTGATATGCGATGCAGGCGCGGAATGCCGGGGGATCGGTGGCGCTCGTCGGCCTGGCCTGAAATTCTGCACTCGCTTCATCTGCCAAGACCGCTAGACTTGTTGCTGGTGGTAGCCTCCGGCAATAACCGGTGATTCGGGGCAGACGACGGAGAGGGCGGCGATGACACTTCGCGCGTGCGCTCGTGGACTGCTCGCCAGCGCGACGACCGTCATGGTTCTGGCGAGCGGCGCTGGCATCGCGCACGCGGAACCAGAGCCCAACCCGCCGCCCCTCCCCCCGGTACACAACCAATGGGTGCAAATTCCACGAACCTTCGTGAACCCGTCCAATGAAGGCCAGCCCACAGACGACTCGGGCGATGTCGGAATGGTTTGCGAAAATCTATTGGTCGCATGCCGGTAAACACAGGCCAATCCGGCGGCTAGGCCAGCACTGACCGGGCACGCGCCAGCAACCTCGGAAGAGTTGCTGCCATGGCTTCCAATTCCGACCGCGGAGCGCGCCTTCGGCGGTTGTGCTTGACGATCAGCGACCAGGTCGCCGCCGACTTGAAACATGCCAACGCGGTGAACCAGGCCAAGTCACCGACCTCGCGGCCCAACTCGTACTGATAGATCTGGGCGAGTTCGGTGATCGGCGGTGCCACACCGGCCGAGGCCGGGACACGTTGGTAGGTGTCCGGATCGCAGTTGATCAAGAACCAGCCCGCGTCGATACGCGGATCGCCGATCGACCAAATCTCCCAATCGATCACCGCGTTGATGTGGGCCCCGACGGCCATCAGGTTGCCCAGCCGGAAGTCACCGTGAACCACGCTGGGGCCCACGGCGTTTGGCGCGCGCTGCAGCAACGCGTCCCGCACGCCTCGCCAGCCGGGCACCAGCGCCGCATCGACGGTCTGCAACGTGTCGCACCACCGCTGGACTTCGGCGCCCGGGTCGGTGACCGGTTCACCGCCCAGCCCGATGTCTATCGGCGACAACCGGTGCAGCGCGGCCATGACGCGGCACGCATTGCGGTAGCGGCCGGGCAGATCGGCGGCCGCTGGACAACCGTCGAAAAGCGGCTCCGCGCAGTCGCCTTCGACATGGGACATCACGAAGAGCGGTGGGATGCGCGGCGGGTCGCCCGCGTCCTCCCATAACACCTCGGGGACCGGAAACCGCTTTGCGGCAAGCGTCTTCATGATGCGGGCCTGACGCAGCACGTTGCGGTGCGCGACCGGCTCGACGCCGGGCGGCGCAACCTTGATCACCACCGGTCGGCCGCCGCGCTCCCCCCGGAAGGTGAGGCTGGACGCGCCGCCCGTGAGCGCGGTGACGTTGGCGATGCCGGCGCCGGCAAGCCGCCGCCGCAGCTCCCCCCAGTCGAGCTCGACCATTCAGCCGGCGGGTGTCGTCCAGCCGACTTCGGCCAGGAAGGGCTGGGTATGCGCGATGCGCCCGGTCATGGTCTTCGGATCACCCGTGCACAACCGGAAGGCGGTCTCGGTGATGAGTTCGATGTCCTCGGTGTCGGTCTTGGCCAGGTCCAGGGTGCCGGCCCCGGGGGTTGCCACGGGATTGGACGGAGCGGCGGCGTTGACGGCGATGCCGTCGTCGTAGAGTTCGGCGGCAAGACTTTTGGTGAGCCGATTGAGCGCCGCCTTGACCGTTCCGTAGATGCCGAAGCCCGCGGTCCGGTCGAACTCGGAGAACGGCGGTCCGGGTGGCAGGTCGCCGCCCACCGACGTCAGGTTCAGGATCCAGCCCCGTCCGCGGTCGCGCATCGCGGGGATCGCCAACTGACTCAGATGCAACGGACCGAGCACGTGCATCTCGATCATCAGCCGGGCCCGCCGTTCGGGGAACCCGTCGAGCGGCCTCAGGAAGGTGACCGCGGCGTTGTTGACCAAGATGTCGGGGGCGCCGACGGCGCTCACCACCTCGGCGAAAAGCCTTTCGCGTTCCTCGGATTGGGACAGGTCCGCCTGAACCGCGACGGCCCGACCACCGGAGGCCACGATCTCGTCGCGGGTCTGACTCAGCGACCCCTGGTACTTCGGATCGGGGTCCATCGTGCGGGCGGTCAGCGCCACGGTGGCTCCGCGCGCGGCAAGCCGGGCGGCGATCGCTTTGCCCAGCCCTCGGCTGCTCCCGGTGACCAGAGCCACCATCCCGTCGCAGCGATGGTCAGCGCACATCGTCGACCTCCTCCCGACCCGTCCCGCGGAAACGGCTTCTCCAAAGTAGAGAATGCCATTGTCGCCTATCGGTCGAAAGTGCGGGGCGGCGCGCCGACCCTCGCGGCGCATGACAGGATTCTCCGGTCATCGAAATGGGAACTCCCCACAAATGAGCACTCCGCGAGAAGTCATCGAACTCATCGATGCACTCGCCGAAGACGTTTATGACGCCTACGACAACCCGCGCCTTTACCCCGCGCCGGAGAAAGCGAAAGCGCTGACGGCGGCGCGATACCTGGCCAGAAAGCTGGTCAGGAAAGGCTGGCGGAACGGCGGCGGTATCTACCTGCCCCGCTGCCCCTACGGGACCGTGACGTGTTTTGACCCGGAACCGCACCGCCAGTGTGAAATGTAGACGCGCCCGTTCAGCCTTCAGCGTTGCCGCGCAGGGCGTCGATCGAATACCTCCCGCCGCCGGTGAAAACCAGCAGCAAGAAACCGAAGCAGAAGAGAATCGCCAAAAGTCCACCATTGCCCGCCGGTGGATCGCCGACGGGCCAGAGCGATCGCGGTTGATGCATCCAGAAATAGGCGACCGCCATTTCCCCCGAGGCAATGAATGCGGCGGCGCGGGTGAACAACCCGGTCGCGATCAGGAGTCCGGCGACGATTTCGATCAAGCCGGCGTACCAGCCGGGCCAGGCTCCGAACTCGAAGTGCCGCGTGGGACGAACGGGCCAACCGAACAGGATCAACGAGCCACACGCGGCGAAGAGCGAACCGTAGACCAACCGAAACAGGCTCAGCACGGCCGGCGCGTAGTGGGCGAGCCGGTGATTCAGAGTCTTCTTCACCGCCCCAACGTTACGGTCGCCGCCCAGTCGAGCAGGCGCCGCCACAGCCGATGGCGACTCGACGCCATGTTGTGGCAGTGTGCGCTGTCGGCCAGGACGACGGTCGTGATGTCCGGGCTACTGCGATACAGGCCGGCCTCCGTGCGTGGATCCGGTGAAACGTCAACGACGCCGTAGCCGATCAGCACCGGAACGTCGATCCGTGCGGCGTGCTCCGCGACGACGCCGGGGACCATGGCGGTGCCGAATACGCGCGGTACCACCGACTTTGCGGTGACGCAGTCGGCGGCGACGACGTCGGCGGGGACGTCGGGAAAGTGGAACCAGCTCTGCAGGTACTCGCGCGGCCCCTCGGCATAGGGTTCGGGAAGAGCGGAAAGGATCTGCTGGGCAAGCTCGGCGCGGCCCTGCGGGGTTGCGGCTTGGGCGATGAATGCGGGATCCAGGTTCAGCGGTGCGACATGTTGATTGGTACAGCCGAGAGTCGCCAGCGCGGCGTAACTGGAGAACAGCGATTGCTGAACGATCGCCAGGTATCCACCCAGCGAATGCGCTACGCCCAGTGCAGGCGCGTGGTCACCGGTCATGGCGGGCAGGGCGGAGACGGCCCGCGCGAGTGCGGCGGCGATGTCGGTGAAATCGAAATCGCGCACCGGCTTCGAACTTTCGCCGGTGCCCAGCGGATCGATCGTCAGCACCCCGTAGCCGTTCTCGGTGGCGAAGTCGGCGAAGCTGTAGCCGCTACGGCCGGGAATGTTGAGGTCCCAGTAGTCGCGGCTGTAGGTGCCGCCAGGCAAGCAGACGAGCACGGCGCCGGCGGCGCCGCCGCGCGCCGGGTAATAGGTCGCCGCCAACGATGCTTGCTCGCCGATCACGTCGCTGACGTCGAAGCGCATCGGTCGTGAGAGAACGGTCATGCCGCGCCTTCCGTCGTAACCGTCACAGTTTCTACCGTCGTAACGTCATCGTTGGTTGCGGCAAGCGCCCGATCAAGCTTGGCACCCAAGAGGTCATCGTCGGGTTTGTTCACAAGGAGGCGTTTTGACCTATCTATTCCTTCTCTGCGCAATTTTCGCCGAGGTCGTCGCCACCAGCTTGCTCGAGAGCACGGAAGGGTTCACGCGACTGTGGCCGACCGTCATCTGCCTGGTCGGTTACGCCGTCTCCTTCGCGCTGCTGGCGCTGTCGATCTCGCGCGGCATGCAGACGGACGTCGCCTAAGCGTTGTGGTCCGCGATCGGTACGGCCGCCATCGTGCTGATCGCCGTGCTGTTCCTCGGCTCCCCGGTATCCGTGGCGAAGGTCGTCGGCGTCGCGCTGATCATCGCCGGCGTGGTCACGTTGAACCTGGTCGGCGCGCATTAGCGGCTTCAAGAGGAGCTTCCAAGGATCCGTAGAGGTAACGAACGGACGCTCTTTCCAGACATTCATTGAGTCAGCGGGGACCTCTTGAAAAGGACACGCCATGATCAGCACCCGCACCGCGCGCACGGCCCGGGCCGCCGGCGTTGCACTGCTGGCCGGTGCGGCTGCGCTGGGCGTGACCGCGTGCCCGGCGGTAGGCACCGCGCACGCCACGCCCGACCTGCCTCGCGGTGAGGGCACGCTTTACGGCAATCCCGCGGCGGCCGCCCCGTTCTGGCGCTACCAGGGCTACGACGATGACTGCGTGGAAATGGCGGTCTCCGACGTGGTTGGTGAGCTGACCGGTCACCAGCCCTCCGAGCAGGCCATCATCAAGTTGGCTCAATCCACCCCCAGCACCGTCCACTCCGGACCGATCTACACCAAGCCGAAGAAACGCAAGCCCGGCAGCGGCACCTCGTTCGACGATGAACCGGCACTGCTCGCGCACTACGGCATCCACGCCTGTGACGACCGATAAGGAAAGCGCCGCAAAGACCGGTGTCCCCACGGGGATGAAGGTGCTCGAGCAGGATCTGACCACGGGCCGCAAGGTGATCGTCGGGGTCAACTCCGAACTCATCTGGCGCGAGCCCGTCGAGGACAAGACCCCGGACGGCCAACCCGAAGCCAACCACGCAGTGGTGGTCACCGGTGTCGACACCGCGGCCGGCGTCGTCCACCTCAACGACAGCGGCAGCGACGAGGGCCGCGACGAGCAGGTGCCGATCGACATCTTCGCCCGGTCATGGGACAGCAGCGACGACCAGATGACCGTCACCGGTTGAGCAAGCTCACCAGCGCGTCGGTCACCTCGCGGGGTCGTTCCTCCATGATGTAGTGGTCGGCGCCGCGCAAGCGGATCAGTCTGGCCTGCGGAATGCGGTCGGCCAGTTCGCGTGCCGAGTCAAACGGGATGTAAGGATCGCGGTCGCCCCAGATCACCGACACCGGGCACCGTATGGTCGCAAGTCCTTCCGCCAGCCAAGGGACGGCAGGCACCGGGTAGTGGGCGAAGAATTCCCAAAACGTCCGCCTGCCCTGCGGTGTGTTCATCCAGCCCAGGTATTCGGCTTCCAGTGCGGTGTCGAAACAGCCGAGCTTCCGGTAGCGGGTTAAGGCGAAATGGTGCAGCGCGGCCAGCGGAAGATGTTGCGCGGCCGCGGACAGTGCGGGTCGAGTCGCGATCCAATGCTGGCTCAACGAGAACCGGTAGAACCAGGGCCGGAAGATGCCATGGGCCCGGGTGTTCAGCAGCGCGAGTCGCAGCACCCGCTCCGGGTGGCGAATGGCGTAGCCGAGTCCGATGAAGCCGCCGTAATCGTGGGCGCACAGATTGAATCGTTCCCAACCCAACCGCTGGACGAGTCGCTCGATCCGGTCTGTTTCGTTGTCATAGGTCGGCGCTGTCGATGGCGGATCCGACCGGCCGATCTCGACGAGGTCCTGGCTTGCGAGGAGGAACCGGGACTGGGCAACGGCGGCCTCGGCAGGCTCGCCGCGTGCTACGTGGACTCGCTGGCCACCCTCGAACGTCCGGCGATCGGCTACGGCATCCGCTACGAATTCGGCATCTTCGACCAAGAGATCCACGACGGCTGGCAGGTCGAGCAGACCGACAACTGGCTGGACAACGGAAACCCTTGGGAGATAGCCAAACCCGATGTCAACTACCTGGTCAAGTGGGGCGGCCACACCGAGCACTACACAGACGACGCCGGCCACAACCGTGTCCGGTGGGTCCCGGGGCGGCTGCTGAAGGGCGTCGCCTACGACACGCCCATCCAAGGCTACGGCGTCAACACCTGCAACGTGCTGACGTTGTGGAGCGCGCGGGCCGTCAAGTCGTTCGCGTTGGAAGCCTTCAACACCGGCGACTACTACAAGGCGGTCGAGGACGAGGTCACGTCGGAGACGGTGACCAAGGTGCTGTACCCCAACGACGAACCGGAGGCGGGCAAGCGGCTGCGTCTGCTCCAGCAGTACTTCTTCGTGTCCTGCTCGCTGCAGCACGTGCTGCACATCTTGGATGATCTCGCCGATGCCTCCGTGCGCGAACTCCCCCAGCGGTTCGCCTTGCAGCTCAACGACACCCATCCGTCGATCGCGGTCGCCGAGCTCATGCGGTTGCTGATCGACGAGCGACAGCTGGACTGGGACGAGGCGTGGTACATCACGGTCGCGACGTTCGGCTACACCAACCACACCCTGCTGCCTGAGGCGCTGGAGACCTGGCCGCTGGAGATGTTCGCCGAGTCGCTGCCCCGCCACCTCGAGATCATCTACGAGATCAACCGCCGGTTTCTCGACGAGGTGCGCGCACGATTCCCCGGCGACGACGACCGGCTTCGCCGCATGTCGATCGATCGGCGAGGACGGCGACAAGAACGTCCGGATGGCCCACCTCGCGACCGTCGGCAGCCACGCCATCAACGGTGTCGCCGCGCTGCACTCGGACCTGCTGAAAGTCAGTGTGCTCAAAGACTTCTACGAGATGTGGCCGGAGCGGTTCAGCAACAAGACAAACGGGGTGACGCCACGCCGCTTCCTGGCGCTGGCCAACCCCGGGCTGCGGGAGCTGCTGGACCGCAACGTCGGTGACGGCTGGCTGACCGATCTGGGGCGGCTGCGCGGGCTGGAGCCGTTCGTCGACGATGCCGCGTTCCGCCAGCAATGGCGCGACGTGAAACGCGCCAACAAGGCGCGCCTCGCCAAGTACATCCGCTCGGCGACGGGCGTCGAGCTGAACCCGGACTGGATGTTCGACATCCAGGTCAAGCGGATCCACGAGTACAAGCGCCAGCATCTGAACGTGCTGCACATCGTCGCGCTGTACCACCGGCTCAAGCAGAACCCCGGGCTTGCCGATTCCGCAGCGGGCCTTCATCTTCGGCGGCAAGGCCGCTCCCGGCTACTTCATGGCCAAGCGGATCATCAAGCTGATCAACGCCGTCGGGGAGACGGTCAACGCCGACCCGGACGTCAACCGGTTCCTGAAGGTGGCGTTCGTGCCGAACTTCAACGTGCAGAACGCGCACCTGATCTACCCGGCCGCCGATCTGTCGGAGCAGATCTCGACCGCGGGCAAGGAAGCGTCGGGCACCGGCAACATGAAGTTCATGATCAACGGCGCCCTGACCATCGGCACGCTCGACGGGGCGAACGTCGAGATGCGCGAAGAGGTCGGGCCGGAGAACTTCTTCCTGTTCGGTCGGACGGAGCAGGAGGTCGAGGCGGTCAAGGCGAACGGGTACCGCCCGGCCGACTACATCGACGGCAACGACGAGCTGCGCGCGGTGCTGGATCTGATTGCCGGCGGGACGTTCTCGCACGGCGACACCGAGGTGTTCCGGCCGCTGGTGGACAACCTGCGCTACGACGATCCCTTCCTGGTGTGCGCCGACTACGCGGCCTACGTGGACTGCCAGGAGCGGGTGAGCGCCGCGTGGCAGGACCGGGACACGTGGACGAAGATGTCCATCCTGAATACCGCACGCAGCGGCAAGTTCTCGTCGGATCGCGCCATCGCCGAGTACTGCGACGAGATCTGGAACGTCTGGCCGCTGACCGTGAAGATGTGAGCCGGAGACGCTGAGACCGGCCAGGCTCCCCGCCCCGGGCGGCGAGTCACGGGTCGCGGGGCAACCCCAACAATCGCTCGGCGATGATATTCAGCTGCACCTCTGAGGTTCCGCCGTAAATTGTGGTGGCGCGGCTGGTCAGGAGATACTGAGCCCACTCCCCCTGCAACTCCCCGGTATCGCCGATTGCACCGTCGACGCCGAACGACGCCAACCCGAACTCGGCGTAGCCCTGGGCGGTGCGCATCGAGAGCAGCTTGGATATCGCGGCCGACGGCAGCGCATCGCCACCGGCGAGCGTAAGCAGCGTCGAGCGCAAGTTGAGGACCTTGGTCGCGTGCCCCTCGGCCATCAATTGGCCGGCGCGGTTTTGCGCAATCTGGTCGAACTGACCGTCGCGCACGAGCTCGACCAGACGGTCCAGGCTGGCGAGATTCGGGTTCTCGGCGCTGCCGATGGTCACCCGCTCGGCGGTCAGTGTGTTGCGGCTGACCTCCCAGCCACGGTTGACCTCGCCGAGCACCAGGCCGTCCGGCACGAACACGTCATCGATGAACACCTCGTTGAAGAATTCGTTGCCGGTGAGCTCGCGCAACGGGCGCACCGTGACACCTTCGCTGGCCATGTCCAGCAGGAAGTAGGTGATGCCGTTATGTTTTGGAGCGCTTGGCTCCGTTCGCGCCAGCAGCGCGCCCCACTGAGCGAACTGCGCGAGGGTGGTCCAGATCTTCTGGCCGGTGATTCGCCAGCCACCGTCGACCTTGATGGCCTTGGTGGACAGGCCGGCCAGGTCCGAACCGGCGCCGGGCTCGGAAAAAAGCTGGCACCAGATCATTTCACCGCGCAGTGTCGGCGGCAGAAAACGCTGCTTCTGGTCTTCATTGCCGAACGCAACGATCGACGGGACGAGGAAACTCGCGATGCCCAGCAGTGGGCGCCGTACCCGGCCGGCGCTGAATTCCTGCGCGATGATGATCTGCTCGACCGGGGTGGCCGAACGGCCCCACGGCTTGGGCAGATACGGCATCACCCAGCCACCCTCAACGATCGCGGACGTGCGCTGCTCAGACGGAATCGCCTTGAGGGCAGCGACTTCGGCGTGGATCTCCTCGCGCAGCTTCTCGGTCTCCGGTTCGAGGTCGATGTTGAGCTTGCGCACGCCGGTGGTGGTGGCGGTGTCGACGACGCGCTGCGGATAGTCCGCGGCGCGGCCGAACGCGGCGACCAGCCCCAGCGCCCGACGGTAATAGATGTTGGTGTCGTGCTCCCAGGTGAAGCCGATACCGCCGTGTACCTGGATGCAGTCCTGGGTGCAGCTCTGGGCGGCGGCCGATGCCAACGTCGCCGCCACGGCAGCGGCGAATTCCCAGCCGGATTCCGGGGCGGATTCCGGCTTTTCGATTCCTTCGTCGATGGCGCGGGCGGCGTCCCACACCGCCGCGGTGGCCCGCTCGGTGCGGGCGAGCATCTCGGCACACTTGTGCTTGATCGCCTGGAACTGACCGATGGGCCGGCCGAACTGCTCACGGATCTTGGCATAGGCCGCCGCGGTTTCGGTGGCCCAGCGTGCGACGCCGACGGCCTCAGCCGACAGCAGCGTGGACGCGATGGCCTGCGCGGCGTTGCTGCTCAGGTTGCTCAACAGGCGGTTCTCGCCGACCTCGACACCGTCTGCCCGGACATGGGCGACCGGCCGCAGCGGGTCCACGCTCGCGACCTGCTCGACATCGAGCTGGCCGGCGTCGAGCACCACCCATGCGGTGCCGATGTCGGTAGCCACCGGCAACACGAGCAGCGTCGCCTGAGCAGCCGCAAGCACCGAACGCGCTTGGCCCCGGACCACCAGAACATCGCCCTGCCGGGCGGCCGCCATCGACGACTCCAACGCGTACGCGGCGATCACCGCGCCCGACGCCAGGTCACCGAGCAGCGTCGAACCCGGATCGTGGGCCGAGATCAGAGCGCTGGCGATCGCCGACGGGACGAACGGCCCCGGCACGGCACCGAGGCCGAACTCGGCCAAGACCACCGCCAGCTCGAGAATGCCGAACCCTTGTCCGCCAACGGATTCCGCGAGGTGGATGCCCTGCAGTCCCTGATCGGCGGCGGCCCGCCAATAAGGTGGCGGCGTGCCGATCGGCGTTTCCATCGCTTGGTGCAGCACCTCGGACGGCGCTATCCGCGCCACCAGTGACCGCACCGAGTCGGCCAGGTCCTGGTGTTCAGGCGTGATCGCAATGGGCATGACGGTGAGGTTACGCTTGGGCCCTGATATGTAAAGCTGTGTAACGTTGGTGTCCGGCTTTTCATGTCCGCGATCGGGTGCTCTCCTGTTGGCTTCGCGGCCCCAATCCGAGCCCAGATACGAGGAGGAAACATGGTCGTCGATTTCTGGGTGAATGCGCTCTCCAAAGAGGCTGCGGCCGCATTTTTGGGCAAGTCGGGTTTCGGATCGGTCGAGGGGTTCTTCGGCGTCGACGTAAAGGAGGGGATGACCCCGCCCGACCTGGTGGCGGAGATGGACCGGGTCGGCGTGGACCGGGCGGTCCTGAGCACCTCGCTGTCCAAGGTGGACGACGACACGCTGGCCTTTGCCGCCGAGCATCGCCACCGGCTGTACCTGGCCGCTTCGGTCGACCATCCAAGCCGGCCCCGGCAGCAGAGCATGGACGTGCGTCGGCGTGCCGCTGAGGGAACAGTGGATCTCGTCCGGGTGTCGCCCCTGGTCGACCAGTACCCCCTCAACCACGCCCTCTACTACCCGGTCTACGCGACCTGTGAGGAGCTGGGCCTTCCCGTCTCGATCAACGTCGGCATCCCCGGGCCCAGGGTCCGGTCCCGGTGCCAGGACCCGGTACTGCTCGAGGACGTGCTGATCGACTTCCCCGATCTGGTCGTCGTCGGCGCCCACATGGGCCACCCCTACGAGGAGCTGCTCATCGAGTACATGCTCAAGTGGCCCAATCTGTACCTTTCGAACTCGGCCTATCTGGCCACTTACATGCATCCCTCGCTGATCAAGTTCATGGGGTCCCGCCGCGGCAGGGGCCGGGTGCTGTTCGCCTCGGACCATCCGTTCCTCCCCATGGAAAAGGCCCTGGAGGCCGCCCGTTCGCTCGCCCTGGACGACGGGCCCATGGCCGACTTCCTGGGCGGCACCGCCGAGCGCCTCCTCGAAAAGCGGCCCCGTGGTTGACCTCCTGCCCGACCAGCTGCGGCTGATGGCATCGGCCTACCCGGACGAGGTGGCATACCGGAACCTCGGCTGGGTAGGCGGAGGGTCGTCGATCACGTTCGGCCGCTGGGAGCGAGAGTCGAACCGGTTGGCCCATGGTCTGCGGGCCAAGGGCGTCCGGAAGGGGGACTTGGTCGCCATCGATCTCGAGGCTGAGCAGATCCTCGACTTCATCGTCACCTACAGCGCGGTCCACAAGATCGGCGCCGTGTCCGTGCCCCTTAACAACCGGCTGTCTCCCCCCGAGATGCGGTCCATCCTCGAGCACGCCGAGGTCACGGCGGTCGTTTGCAGCGGCGCGTTCGAGGACGCCGTCGCCCCGTTGTCGGCGTCCCTCGCGTCGTTGGCTCTCGTGGCGACCGTCGGCCCGTCGGAGCACGGCCGGTTCGCCGACCTCGAGGACGTAAAGAGCGAGGACTCGTCGGCAATCCAGGTACCCATCGACGAGACCGATCTGGCCGACGTCATGTACACCTCGGGCACCACGGGCATGCCGAAAGGGGTGGCCGTTCGGCACGGCAACATCGCCCTGCTGCCCAACGCCCTTCCGCGGTGGAACGGATCGAAGTGGCTCACCGCCACCCCGGTGTTCACCTTCGCCGGCCTCGGCTTCATCTACAACCCGATGAAGGCGGGCATGACGGTGTTGTACCTGCCCAGGTTCGACGCCGGGCGATGGCTCGACATCGTGGAGCGGGAGCGGCCGGTGATCGCCTTTGTGGTGCCGGCCATGGCCAGGCTCCTGATCCATCACCCCGAGTTCGACTCGGCCGACCTGTCGAGTCTGAAATCGCTGATCCTGGGAAGTGCCCCGCTTTCCCCGGACACCGTGGAGCGCCTGCAGGCCCGATTGCCCGGGGCCGCCGTTCTGAACAGCTACGGCATGACCGAAGGCGGGCACGCCACCTTCGCGATGGATCCCGAGGGAGCGCGCACAAGGCCGGGCGCCGTCGGGCGGCCCACGCCGCCCGTGGAAGTGCGCATCGTCGACGACCGGGGACAGGCCCTGCCCACCGGCGAGACCGGCGAAGTCATCACCCGCAACCCCGGCGGACACCGCGAGTACTACCGCAACCCCGAAGCCACCGCCCGCATGTGGGAAGACGGCTGGTTGCACACCGGTGACCTCGGGCACCTGGACGCCGACGGCTATCTGTACATCTCGGGTCGCAAGAAGGAAATGGTTGTCCGAGGGGGCATGAACATCTACGCGGACGACGTCGAGGCCATCCTGCAGGCCCACCCGGAGGTGGTCGAGGCCGCGGTGGTCGGCATTCCCCACGAGGTGCTGGGTGAGGACATCGCGGCCTATGTGGTCCTGCGACCGGGAGCAACGGTGTCGACCGCCGAGCTCCAAAGCTTTGCCGGCCAGCGGCTCGCCGACTACAAGGTGCCCCGCCGGGTCCACTACCTTCCGGCGCTGCCGAGGAACGCCGGAGGCAAGGTGCTGAAGTCGCAACTGGCCGGGGCCCCAGGCGGCACGGGGGGCGCAACGTGAGCTACGGAGGACGTCGCGGCCAGAGGAGAGACTATGCAAGACCACAGATTTGATTTCGTCGTCGAAGGCACGCCCGGCGACGTATGGGATGTGATGTGGAAGCACAACCGGGCGGGTTTCGAGTCGGACTCGGTGAAGATCGAGATCCTCCACCCCGGTGACGAGGAGGGCAATGGGCTGGTGCGGCACTGCTACTTTCCCGTACCGAAGTATTTGCTCTCGGGGGGCAAGGCCCAGTCCTGGGAGTGGATCACCGAGGCCCGGCGCCCAGTGTCGTGGCGGTACGACGCCATCGGCAAGCCGCTGTGGTCCAAGGCCTCGGGCTGGACGCGGCTGGAGGATCTCGGAGAGGGCAGGACCCGGGTCTACTTCCGCGAGACCTACGAGGTGTTCAACCCGTTGATGCGGACCCTGCTCGAGAAGCGGGTCCACGAGTTCATCTCCGGGGACAACGACAAGTTGATCGAAGCCTCTTTGGTGCGAGCGCTCAAAGAACTCCACGCGCGCAAGGCCAGTGGCGAACAAACCTAAGGGCGCCCCGACGCGAGCCGGGGCAGCCCGCATGCAAATCCCGCTCATGGGAGGAGGGCACGATGACCGTCGGTCGGTTGACCGTGATCATTTGAGCCGTCTGGTAAGTCATTGGTAGCCAGGCAAATCCGGCACTCCACTGGCGGTCAACCAACCACCGCCGTCGACGACCAGTATTGCTCCCGTCACGTAGGACGCCGCATCACTGGCCAGGAACAGCACGGCTTCGGCAACCTCGGTGGTCGAACCGAAACGCCTGAGCGGGTTCTGGGTGGCGCGGTGCTGGTCATCGCCGGCGATTCTCCTCACTCCCTCGGTTCCCGACATCGCCCCGGGGGCAACGACATTCACCCGCACCCCGTCGGGACCCCATTCGATCGCACAAGCGCGGCTCAGCGCGTCAATGCCGGCCTTGGCCGAAACGACGTGCGCTTGCAGGGCCATACCGCGGTATTGGATCGCCGCGCTTATGTTCACCACGGCGCCGCCGTGATCACGCAGCCAAAGGTCGTACGCCGTCTTCGATACGTTGAAAGTCCCCAGTAGGTCGATGTCGATGACGGCCTTGAATCCGTTTGGGCTAAGGCCGCTTATCGGCACAGGAAAGTTTCCGGCGGCGTTGTTGACGACAACGTCGATCCGGCCGAACGTTCGCAGCACCTCCTCGACGACGGCCGTGACCTCATCATCACGGCGGACGTCACAGACGCCGTGTGTCGCCTCAATTCCCTCTTGGCGCAACGCCGCAACCGCCGATTGAAGATTGGGTTCCTTTCGGCTACAGATGGCGACGCGAGCGCCGTGGCCGCCCAGAACCCGGGCAATCTCCAGGCCGAGCCCGGTAGCGCCGCCGGTGACCAGTGCCACCTTGCCTTGAAGAAGATCGGCCCGGAACGGGCTGCGGCGGGCGGTCCGGTCCGTGTGCACCTCAGCTATCCCAACTCGGGATCAGGCCGAACGTGCGCATCAATTGGCCCTCGAACCCGGTGAGCAGCGAGACGCCGGTGACCGACGACTGAGGCAGCGGGAAGTTCAGGCCGGGATCGAGCATCGGATTGAACGGGTAGCCGGTCGGCATCATCGACTGCGGCAGGAACCCGAGATCCACCAGCGCCGCCTGCGGCCCCTGAACCGCGCCGTGAAGCAAATCGGGCACGATGGTGAACGGGTCCGGCAGTTCGAACAGGCTGGCGGGGGTGGGGATGTTGGCGTACTCCCCGGACCCGTAGCCCATGTCGGCGAGCACCCGCAGGTCCGGCTGCAGCAGGTCGGCCAGGGCGTTGCCGTAAGGCGCCGGCAGGTACGAGCGCAGCGGTGTGACGAGCGGCAGGTTCTGCGTCAGCAGCTCGTCGTAGGTGGTGGCACCGGTGTAGCCGGGCGACGTCGGCAGTTGGATGGCGTTGGCGATCTGAGTCGGCGTCAGGTCGACGTAGTCGTGCTGCCCCCCCGGGAGCAGGAACCCCATGACCGCATTCAAATCGCTGACCGGGTTGAGCACATACCGCGGGAAGTCGGTCACCATGTCGTACTGATTGGTGAAGATCACGGTGGGGTAAGGCGAGTTGGGGGGCGTCGCGCCGTTGAGCAGTACGTCCAACAACGGGACGTAGAGGCCGGTGAACCGTTCGAAGAACCCACCATTGGGGTTGTCGGGGTTACCGGTCAAAAAGAACGACAGCTCGCTGGGGTCGGGCGGATTGGCCATGGCCATCAGATTTCGGATCTCGTTAGTGGCCAGAAGCGAACTTTGCGAGGTGCCGTAGACGATCACCTTGTTGCCCGCCGAGAGTTCCGTGTTGATGTCGTTGTTGAGCAACTGCACGCCTTGCGCCACCGACTGGCCCAGCGTCAGATTCCCGAGTTGCGGGGTGACCGGCCAGAACTGCTCCGGCGTGTAGATCGACTGCCCCAGCGCCCCGTTGAGTGGCGACAGCGTGGGGTTGTCGAGGAAGTCGGTCATGATCGAACTGACGTACTGGGCGTTCGGCAGGGGGAACGTGGTGCCGCCGACGACCAGCGCCACCGACCCGTTCGGCGGCACGATCAGCGGCGGGATGCTCGTGGGAGCCGCACCTTCGGCCTGCGCGAAGAGCGGGTTGAGTGGTGATTCCAACTCGCTGATCGCGTTGCGTAGCGCCTGCTGCGCGCCCTGCTCGGTCTCGGTGTAGGCGATGCCGGCCGCACCCAGCAGTTGCACGAACCGCTGACGGAACGCTCTGCCCTGCGCCGCCAGGTCCTGATAGATGGCCGATTGGTTGATGAACAGCGGCGTGATCGCGGCGCTGACCTCATCGGCCCCGGCGGGCAGGATGCCGCTAGTCGGCAGCGCCGCCAATACGTTGGCCTCTTCGAGCGCGGTGCCGATGTTGCCGACATCCTCCGCCGCCGACGCCAGCTCCTCAGGAACGACCTGCATCTGGATCATTCTCGTCAACGACCGCGAGGACTGGGACGTCTTCGACGAATTGGCGGAGGCGTCGGCAGCTCTTTCGCCGTTCGGCGAACGCCGAGCTTTACACTAGGCCGGCGGACGCGCGACTGAAGGTGAAACACCAGTGGAGATCACTACGAAAATCGCCGCTGGCGGGCTCGTCGCTCTGGCCGCGCTGTTCGGCTCGGGCATCGCCCACGCCGACAGCAGCCAGGAGAAGGAAGCCTGCCAACTGATGGACGATCCAACGGGCCCTGAATCGGGTTACGCGCCAGCCGAATACGCCTTCATGATGCTGCGCGCCAAGATGTCGGCCGAGGCCGCGCGGAATGTCATGTCCGAGGGGGCCCAGGACTACTGCCCCAATCACATAACCGACCTGCCGGCCAGCTGGCGGTAACGCCCGAAAGGGCCGAGATCTCTGAGGGTGGACCCCGTCCCCGCGCTTCAGAAGTGAGCCTGCCAAGCCCTCGGAGCGCCGGTGAGCGAGTCCCGTTGGTCGGTGGGGTGTCGTCGCTTTCGGTCTCGCAGCTGCTCGGTGAAGTAGTGGCTTTTGCCCCGGCCTGTGGCTTTGGCCTCGTACATGGCGGTGTCGGCATCGCGCAGGATCTGCGCGGCGCCGCGCGGGTCGTTGTTTTCGATCACAACGATTCCGATGCTGGCCCCGATGCGGAGTGTCATGCCCTCGATGACGACCGGTTCCGACAGGGTCACGTGGAGTCTGTCGGCGAGTGCGTCGAGGTCGGGGAGGGCGATCTGGCCAATGAGCAGAGCGACGAATTCGTCGCCGCCAAGCCGGGCGACCACGTCGTCGGATCGGACCGCGCGGCAGAGACGTTGCGCCGCGCAACGTAGCAGGTCGTCGCCGGCGTCGTGGCCGTACATATCGTTGATGGTCTTGAGATTGTCCAGATCGATGAACAGGACCGCCGCCAAGACGTGGTGGCCGCCGGATTCGAGCGCTTCGGTAACCCGGGTGACAACGTGGGCGCGGTTGGGCAGCCCGGTCAGCGAGTCGTGGGTGGCCTCGTAGGCAAGCCGTTCGCTGGCGATGCGTTGTGCGGTGATGTCGGTGAGTGAGACGAGCACCGCTGAATGCTGGTGATCGTCCGGGTTGAGCAGGCGATAGCTCGCGGACAGCCACACCCGTTGTCCGTCGAAGCGATCGACGCCGAAGACGTAATCACTAATCGGGGTTCCGGTCTGCCGGATCTGGGTGAGCGGATGCCGGTCTGCGCCGACGAGGTGGCCGTTGGTGTCGTAGATGGGATAGTCGAGGGCTCTGTTGGCTGGCCGGGTTTCGAGAACCTCAGGCCTTGTCCCAAATATTCGGTCGGCCGCCGGGTTCGAGGATTCGACTCGGCCGTCGCTGCCGATGACCGCGACCCCGTAGTCAAGTGTGGTCACCACGGTTTGGAAGTGTTGTTCGGCGCGGCGCAGGGCGGTCTGGTCGGTACAGACCAGGACATAGCCGTTGTCCATTGCGGTGGCGGAGACCCGCACGGCCAGAGCCGCTCCGTCCGCGGCGTGGTGGGTGCTATGAATGATTCCGCCGTGGGCGATGATCGCGGCGGGGTCCAGCGGGGCGCCGACCGCCTCGCTGGCCGGGAGTGCCAGTGCTCGTGCGGCGGGTCGGCGGTAGATGGTTTCAGCGGCCGGGTTCCAATGGGTGACGATGCCGGTGGACGTGGTGGTGATGATCGCGTCGCTGACGTGGGTGGCCAGCGCCGCCTGGCAGCGCAGCGCCGCCTTGGCGGCCTTCTGGGCAGACAGATCGCGGAAGATCACCTGATAGGCGGTTCTGCCCTCCCAGACCGTCAGCACCGTCACCGCCTCGACGTCGAAGGTGGTGCCATCAAGGCGCAGCATCACCGCCTCCGAGGGTGGAGATGTGTCCCCCTCGTGCCGCAGGGAAGCGATTCGCGCCAGCATCGCGGGAACCGAGTCCGGATGGACGAATTCGGTGATCGCGTGTCCCACGAGCTCAGCGCTGGACTGTGCGCCGATCCAGCGGACCCCGGCGGGGTTGACATAGACGACGCGGCCGCCGTCATGCACGGCGATGGCGTCGGGGCTGTGGTCCACCAACCGCCGGTACCGCTGCTCGACAACATCTGCCTGCATCTGCCGACCATCGGGGGCTGGATCCACCGCGCCGCCTTCGACCTCGCCGTTGCAGGAGTGGTCGTTCCTCGCGTCCAAACCAGATCCTCCCTGGTCGCTGTCGAGCCCATGCAACCAGAAATAACCGGGCGGTAATGAATAATTCGGGAATACATACCGGGTGGCGTGACCAACGGTTCAGATGTGACTCAATGATAATAAATTGGACGCTGTTCAATACAAACAGGCGAGCGATCGCGCGATAACGGGACTATAGTCACTCGTGAGTCACTCGTGCCGGTGTCACAGCGTTGACACTCGCGTTAGCCACACGGCGTAAAGGGTTGGTCTCTGCGTCCTGCGAACAACCGCAGCCACCTGGATGTTTGAGGAGTCCGACGATGACCGAGACACCACACCAGACCGGGCCGGCATGGGTCGAATTCTCTGATGACGTGCTTGAATCGGGTGAGACCGTCCATACCGCGGCGATCGAGGCACCGTGCCGCGCGGCGTAGAGTTCATCACCTCCATTGCCGCCCAATTGATGGAGGCTAATGCATCCACCGCTACCACTCTGAGCGAACAGGTACTGGCGAGGCTCATCCACCTGTTCGACGCGGACACCGGCTTCTTACGCCACAACGACCAAACCATCGGGGCCTCGAAATTGATCGCGGAATGGCCACCGCGACCCAACCGTCCACACGCGGATTCCCTGGCGATTGTCGACTTCAGTAGCGCCGACGACGTCTTCGCCCCTTGCGCGCACGGCAAGGAACCGCTTGTGGTTCACCCTACGGAACCGGTTGTGATTCGGCCGCCGGCCTCGACAAACTACGCTTACAAGACTTTCCAACGCCAGGTCACGGGAAGGCGCTACGTCGCGACGCCCTCGATGGCCGCTGCACCGCTGGTTTCAAAGGGGGTGACCACCGGTGTGCTTGGCTTCGTTAACTTTCGTGGCAGGAAGTGGAAGCAGAAAGAGGTGGGCACGCTCGGGGCGGTCGCCACTTTGTTTGCACAGCTCCAGGCCCGCATCGCCGCCGAAGAAGGGCTTCGCTACCTGGCTGAGCATGACGATTTGACCGGTCTGCACAATCGTCGATCGGTTGTTGCTCACCTTTCCGACAGACTCGCGGCGGGACGCCCGGGACCCGTCGCGGTCTTGTATCTCGACCTCGACCGGCTGAAGTCGATCAACGATTACTTCGGCCACGCCGCCGGCGACTTTTACCTCCAGGTATTCGCCGAACGGCTTCAGGCGAGCATGGGAGGGCTGGGCACGATCGGTCGGATCGGCGGGGACGAGTTCCTGGTCTTTCCGGACCGGGCGATGCTAACTGGGACGGCGGAATCACTCGCGCACCGGCTTCAGACGACGTTGCGCGGTCCCCTGAAGATCGGCGACGATGTGATCACCCCCTCGGTAAGCATCGGGATGGCGGTGGGCAGGCCGGGACGCGACGACACCGCGGATCTACTCCGTCGTGCCGACGAGGCCGCCCTGACGGCCAAGCGCGCGGGCGGCAACCAGGTCGCAGTGTGCACCAATGACATCTCCCGCAACGTCGTCTTCCGCAACGATATCGAACTCCATCTGCAAGCGGGCATCGACAGCGACGCTCTGCTGCTGCATTACCTGCCCGAAGTCGACTTGCTGACCCGCGCGATCCTGGGGGCCGAGGCGCTGGTCCGTTGGCGGCACCCGACGCGCGGGCTGCTGCTACCGGATTCGTTCATCGGCGTAGCCGAATCGACCAACCTCGCCGCAGACTTGGGCCGATGGGTGATGCGAAGCGCCTGCGCCGAATTGAGCCGGTGGCAATCCAACGGGGTGGGACAAGACGCGATAGTGCGCATCAATGTGTCGCCCGTTCAACTGATCACCCGCGGCTTCGTCCGTAGTGTTGCCGACACCATCGAGGAGTTCGGCATCGACAGCGGATCGGTATGCCTCGAAATCACCGAGCGGGCCGTGGTGCACGACATCGAAACCACTCGCAAAACCCTCTCCGAGCTCAAGGAAGTCGGGGTCCAGATTGCCATCGACGACTTCGGCACCGGCTATGCGGTGCTGTCGCACCTGAAGTCCCTCCCAGTCGACATGCTCAAGATCGACACCGGGTTCGTCCGCGACTTGGGCACCAACACCGGCGACCTGGCCATCGTTCGCGCCATCATCGGGCTCGCTCAGGCCTTCGGCCTGCAACTGGTCGCTGAAGGCGTTGAGACGCCAGCTGCCGCACAGACTTTGCTAGAGCATGGATGTCACCGGGCGCAGGGTTTCCTGTTCTCGCGCCCCGTGGCAGGCGACGCCATGCAGTCACTGCTGTCCCGGCGCCGGGTGCCGATGACCTGCTTCGCTAACGACGAGGCGCTGAGGGTGGACGCAATCTAGGGCGGGCAACGCTGCCTCGTAGAGTTCATGTTGTCATTGACAACGAGTGGCGGATCTCGCGGCGCACCATGGTCTTCGACTGGGTCCAGGATCTAGGCGAATCCGTCAACTGGACAACGGGACTCATGGGTATGCCGTTCGACGCCAACCGCTACGCGGGACGCGCTGCGGGTGATTACAGCGAGCGATTCTTCGACGACCGCTGGACCTCCGTGACGGAGGACACCACCGAATGATCTCTCTGACAGGCACCGTCGCCGTCGTCACCGGAGCAAGCCGCGGTATCGGCAAAGGCATCGCGGCGGCCCTCGGTGACAGCGGTGCCACCGTGTACGTCACCGGTCGCACCGCGGCAGTCGGTGAGCACGAACTGCCAGGCACGATCGGCGAGACAGCCGCAGAGGTCACCCGACGGGGCGGTACCGGGATCGCCGTGCAGATGGATCACGCCGACGACGGTCAAGTGACCGCTCTGTTCGACCGCATCCGAGTCGAGCAGGGCCGGCTCGACATCTTGGTCAACAACGCTTTCACGCTGCCCGATGACCTCACTGATCCGAAACCGTTCTGGGAGAAACCCCTATCCAACTGGGAGATGGTCGACGTCGGCGTGCGTTCCAACTTCGCCGCCGCCCGCCTCGCCGCGCAGATCATGGTGCCCCAGGGATCCGGGCTGATCGTCGCGACGTCGGGCTACGTCGGCGTCACCTACACCTACGGAGTCGTCTTCGGACTGTGCAAGACCGCCGTCGACCGGATGGCCCGCGACATGGCCATCGAGCTACAACCCCACAACGTCGCGTCGGTATCACTGTGGCAGGGACTGACGATGACCGAACGGGCACAACGCAATCTGAGTGCTCGCCCCGAGATGACGAAATCGATCGTCACCCGCCCCGCAGTGGGCTGCTCACCGGAGTTCCCCGGCCGGGTCATCGCGGCACTGGCCACCGACCCCGATCTGATGAACCTCTCCGGGGGCACCTTCATCACCGCCGAACTCGCACAACGCTACGGAATCACCGACATCGACGGCAAAACCATCCCGTCGCTGCGCGCCGAACGGGGATCCCCTATCTGGCAACCAATCACGGGAGCAGGCCATGGATGCTGACCAACTTGCCCGCTTCGAACGCCTGCTGACTCGCCAGGACATCACCGACTGTCTCACCCGGTTCTGCCGCGGCATGGACCGCTTCGACCGTGACCTCTTCCTCTCGGCATTCCACCCCGACGCCGAGATTGCCGCCGGCGACTTCGTTGGCGGGCCAGCCGACCTCTACGAGTGGGCACACAACATGCACGCGCAGGCGCAGATCGCTACGCAACACAACTTGCTCAACAACACCTGCGACGTCGACGGCGAAATCGCGCATTCCGAAACTTACTACCTATTCGCTGCCCGCAATCTCGACGAATCCAACTGGATCGCCGGTGGCCGCTACTTCGACCGCCTCGAGCGTCGCCACGGCCAATGGCGGATAGCGTTGCGCACCAACGTGATCGAATGGTCCGGAATGCTGCCGACCATGCCGATACCGTTCGCCGACGTACCCGATATCGGAGCCAACGGCGTTTCAGCACGGGACCGAACCGATCCGTCCTATAAGAGACCCCTCGTCAACCGTCGCGACCCCCACAACCCGCCCACGTCTGCGTGATGCACGCTCCTTTCCCGATCAGGAGTGTGCAGCATGCGTGAGCATCAAATCGGCATAGCGCTCTATTGCGCCTTGGGAACTGGCTGCCGATCAGGGGCCGAATTTAGCCGCTGCCTGCGGGTGGCCACGATTCCCGGTCTTCATGAGGACCACCCTCGGCCACCTATCCACAGCGGCGGCTCCTGGCCGTTGTACATGCTCTTGGGCCGCCATCGCTGTCTGCGCAACAGTCGACCGGCGTGGTGCTCGGCCACGTCCTTCAGGTATTCGACGTCGTCGCTGGTCCACGGGTGCTGGCCGGTCCCGTCCAACCACCACCTCGGTTGGCCGTCTTGCTCGTAGCGGGTTATCCGGTAACGCAGGGCGACGTGCCTACCCTTGGCGTCAACCTGCCAGTCCAGCAGCCGCGGGCGGACGGCCTCGGGCGCCGGCTGGATAAATTCCCGGGGGTGGGTTATCCGGATCTCGATAAACTCGCCACCCATGAATTAACCCTAATAGAAGTGATCGAGGCCGTGTTAGACCGAACGTGAAGCGATTCGCGCTGAAGGGCTTGACCGTGCTGATCCGGCCGTGGTGACCGCGATCGACTTCGTCAGATGGCGGCTATCGCTGCGTTTCGGTGATCAAGGCACCGGCGACGAACTCGCTTGATTGGCCGCGAGTAGCATGCCGCCCTTGCAACTGTCGCGCTTCGCGAGCCCCGCCGACGTCCACTACTTGACCGTGTACGCCCACCTGATCTACACCGACGACCACGCAGGCAACACGGCTGCGCCCGGGGCGCTCGCCGCGCCCAAACCGAGCTACGGCGGAAATGTCGGGCCGCTGTAACGGTTAGCGCGAACGAGCCAGCCTTGCCCCGCTTTAGTCCTGCGGCCAAACGGATCACCTCGGAGAGGAGTGTGCCCGAATTTTGGCCGTGAGCCAAAGGATTTGAATGCGCGCGAATTGTCTTGAAAAAGCCAACTTTGGGCTAATTTTAGCGGATAACGCCTAATCGGCACCCGGTTCACATGCAACCGAGCCTAGAGCGCAAGCCCTACGTTGATTGGGCGTCCTCGGGCGATACGAAGGATTTCATCTCATGACGTCGTGAGTGGGCGCGGCGGGATGGATTATCTATCAGCAATCCACGAAAAGTCGGGTCCGGTTCAATAAGGGTGTTGTTCGCCGAATCGGCACCGTTTAGCCTCTTACTTACCCGATGAAGGAGGCAGCCATGTCGCTCTCAGCCCTTACTGTGCGCCGTGCGGTAGCAGGTACGATCGCTACCGGTGCCATCAGCGGCGCAATGCTATTTGGTAGCGCGGCGATCGCCGTGGCCGATCCGCCGCCCAACTGCACCGCCGCCGACCTGGCCCGTATTCAATCCGGTGTTTCGGCTGCCACGTCGGACTACATGTTCACCCATCCCGATGTCAACGCTTTCTTCACAGGTCTTAAGGGCCAGGACCGCGATGTGATGCGCAACAACGCGCAGAACTACCTCAACGCCAACCCCCAGGTACAAGCTGACCTTCAAGGCATCCGTCAGCCTTTGGTTGATTTCAAGGGTCGCTGCCAATAAACCCATGCGCCGGCCCACGGTTCTACTTTTTTAATCTAGCTCGGCCCGTCGGAAGGATGACTGCCATGCGAATTAGGCGCACCTATCTCACAGCGCTCGCGACCGCTCCCGCCGCCGCAGCGGCGATTCTTGCCGCCCTCATCGCGAGTCCACCGCATGTCCAACTCAGCTCTGCTCCCATCCACAACGCACCCCTCGATGACCTGAACATCCCGGGCGTGCCCGGCAACATCGACTTTGACGTCCCGGACATCAACGTGCCAGACGTGATAGACGTCCCGAACGTCAACGTGCCGAACATCAACTTGCCCAACGTCAACCCGGGGCACGTCGGTCGGCCGGGTCGCGGACGGTAGCGCCGCATCGCCCACGAGCGCACCGAAGCCGCCCGCCATCGCGTACGGGCGGTGCGCCGCTACTCCCTCGCCGTGACCCGCGCGCCTGCGCCGGGAGAAGGGAGCACCAAGCAACCGGCGCGAGTGTGGATGCGAGTCCGGTTCCAGATTTTAAGCACAGATGCGCCTATGAGCTTCATGGCTCTCGCGGGCGGCACCGGCGTGGCGCACGCGCAGCCAGACCCTATTCCGGCGCCGGCGCCCGGGATAATCGATCAATCACTGACGCAGACTCCAGTTCTGTTTGTGGATCCGGCTGATGAAGGCGGTCCATCAACCGACTGGGATGGTGTCGGAATGTATTGCGAAAATCTATTTGCTCGCTGCCGGTAAACACATCGCCAGGACGTATGGGAATGTGGCCTGAAGCCTCGCCGCATCACCAACAACGGGAGAACCCTCGCGCACGTCTCGTTCCCGGGGGATGTCGCTCCCGCTACCACCCTCCCGACACGCGCGCTCGGACACATAGGCCGCCCTAGCTTGTGAGTAATCCGGTGCACCGCAGCAACGGCACCGCGCGCCCTGAGGCCACCGCGCCCGGCCACCAATTCCCTCAAACGGGCCCGCCTGGGAGAAGACGGGCCCCGGACGACGATCTCTTTCACGAGCCCGAAGCTCACCCGGAAACCGCCGCCACCGAGGCCCCCCAAAGTCACCGTACGTGACCACCACCCGTCACCAGGGGCAACCTAAGTGATACCAGCCGCTATAGACCCCGCAGCCGCGGCAAGACGGTCAAAACGCTGCCTGATGGAGCCTGGGTGCGGTGGTCGGCCGTCCTGGAAGGTGAAGACGTAGCCGCCGGGGTGATAGTCGCTACCAAAGAACTCACGCTCCCGATCGTGGAGGTCGCGCCGGGTGGGTAGCGCGGAGATCGTGGGGCGGTCGATGGAGATCGTCTGGTCGGCGTTTCTGGCCTTGCCGCCTGCCTATCCCTGGCGTGCCCTGCGGTAAGGCCCGCCTAGAGCACAGCTGACCAATCGTTCGGGACCGACGAGACGACGCTCGACATCAACCTGTGCTGTCACGCGCGTGCGACCGAGCAGACGCCGCTTACAACTGCTGACGACGACCGACGCGGCGACGCATCCTGCGCATGTTTCGGCGCAGACCCCGGACTGCATAGCCGGCCGCCACGACCGACGCCACAATCGTGGTAATGAACACGGGCAGCCAGCTTTCCCGGTCGTGGTCGACAGACCACCAGACAATCGAGAAGAGCACCGTACAGAGAAATAGGACGATGTCACGCCAGCTTCCTTCATAGGAACTGGCGGTGGCGCGCAGCTGGCGTGCCTTGTCCTCCGCCACGATCAATTCATCGATGCGGTCGTCAATGCTGCGCTGCAGCGCCTCCCGCCGGGACGCCTCCATTTCAGGCATCTGCGCGAGCAGCTCCAGGTCTTGTTTGATCCCCTCTCGCATGTCGGGACCCCTGAGTTGCCCCACCGCAGCGCCGAGCAGCGCACCACCGACGACGGGAGCTGCGCCCATGGCCATCGCTGCCATACCAGGCATGGTGACATCCACCTTCCTCTCGCTCCGTAATCCTGGGCATCGACCCTACGGTGACGTTGCGATCGGTGTTTCGGCTCAGTGCCGGTGGGGTCAGGTTGGTTACGGGCTGCGAAACCGCCGGAACATCATTTCATGGTGGCGAGGTTGTGCCAAAAATTCTTGAGGCTGTCGGTGCCGCCGAAAAGCGTGGTGAAGTTCGTGGAGTCGACGAGGACGATGTCGCCGGCCCGCCGGCCCGACGGCGGCATCCAGATCAGCGCGTTGAATTCGGTGTTGCCCGCCGCGGTGAAGGGATGGGGCCTCGTGGGATCGATCCGTTGACGACCCAGCACCCGCACCGAGTCGCTCTCCGGTGCGGTGAGTTCGTAGTGCGGCAGGTGGGGATGGAAGTTGAACGTGGTGACGTTGTCGAGCAGCCTCGCGGCGTCCAGGTCGCGGACCGCGGTCAGGGGTGCGATCTGCTTGGTGCCCTCGACAACGGCGGGACGCAGCCCCCAGGTGTTGTGCACCGGGACCTCGAGGGCCGTCATCAGGGAGCGGGTGTACTGCCCGAACCGTTGTTGGCGCGGCACCAGCGGGTCGCCGTGGTGCTGGTATTCGACCTGACGCTGGGCGAAATCGTCGGTGAAGCCCACGTCGTGATGCGGGGCCAGCAGCAGGCACGTGCCTTCTCGTTGCAGCCATTCCCGGATGGCGCTGATCTCCTCCGGCGCGGCTTCTTGTTCCGACAGGATATGGTCCAGCCCGAAGACCATGAGGGTGTCGGTGTCGGCGAGGATCCGCTCGTCGATCGGGAGCCGGTAGCCCGCCTGGTCGATGCGCTGGAAGACGGCGACCGGGTGGCCGGTGGCTTCGCCGGCCAGGTCCTGGAAAGCCAGCGCCGAGCGGTGGAAAAGTTCCAGGGTGCCGGCGATGCCCTGGAGGAAGTGCGCCTCGTCGTATTCCGGTGTCTCGTAGCTCGGCCACAACGCGTTGCGGACTTCGGTCATGGTGGAGAAGCGGTTGTACATCGCGGCGGGGTCGCGTTGGGCTTCCCACGGGTAGCTCCAGGTCCAGTAGATGCTGATGCGCCGTCCGCCGGTGTGCGGACGCGGGATGTGGCTTTGGTTGTAGGTCCGCGCCGCGGGAAGTGCGCCCATGGTGAATCCTTAATGTGATCAGTCGAGCGCCGCGAGGTATCGCATGGCGTTGATGCCGGGCAGTAAGAAGTACGCCCCACCCTTGAGGGTGGTGAACGCCGGCAACCCTTTGAGGGTTTTGCGGATCGGCCGCTTGGGAATCTTGAACTCAAGCGTGCCGTCCTGGGTTCCGCATATCGGGTCGTGCTCGTTGCCGAGCTCGTGGAAGGTGCGGTCGTTGATCCACACGTTCTGCGCGAACTCGAATTGCCGAACCAGGCTGGCGCAAATGATGAACGCGGCGATGCCACGATCCACACCGTCGTCAGGCGCGCCCTCGGGCAACGCAGCACCGTAGGTAGCACCGCGGCGGATCATCCTGCGCCGGTTCATGTTGTGCGCGGTGTCGCGCGGGTTGAGGCGTCGCGCGTGCGATCCCAGCGGGCAGGCGTACCCGTGCGGATCCATCTCCTTGTAGTTGAAGTCGTTGCTGCGCATAGGGTCCGCACCCAGCTCGGGATCGTCCTTATCCGGTGCCAACACCAGCGGGGCACCGCTGCGCCAGCGGCCCATGAACTTCGCGGCGAGCAGTTCCTGATCGTCCGGCGTGTCGGCGTGTTCCTGCAGATAGTCGCGGAACAGTCCGACGTGCTCCTGCAACCGCCGGTAGGCCATGTAGCTTCCATTGCGGGACAGGACTTCTGGCTGCGGCAGATTGGCAGGCGGCCCGTGCTCGTCGGGATAGCCGAGAATGAACTCGCCCGGTTTCAGCGGCGCGCCCGATCCCGGCGTGGGCTCTTCACCCGAGCCCTCGATCACCGGCTGCGACAACCTGTCCCGGAACCCGAAGTGATCGTGTGCGTAATTGAACGGCGGCGTCGCGTTCAAATCCAACACCGACAGACTGCGCACACCATCGCACCGGGCCACCAGCTTGTCGTGTTCCCCCGTGGCCCGCGCGTGTTCCGCGTCGTCGCGCGCGAACAGGATCGCGATTGCGTGCAAGTCACCGCCTGCCAGACCGCCAACCCAGTTGTCCGGGTGGTTGGCCCCGGTATCGCCCAAGATGTCTGCCCGAGCGGCCATGCCCTGGCGAAACTCCTCCGGGAAAGTTGCGAGGGATTCCTCGGGCACTCCGATTGCTCGCAGGCCATTCCACGTGAACGCCAGCGTGATCCACCGCTTCGTGCTGTCCATCGAGGCTTGCGCCGTCGCGGCCGATTCGACCCTGTCGATCAGCTCGGACAGCCACGCCCGACCGCCGGCCGGGTCGTCGAACGACAGGAACTCGTAGCGGCCCGTCATCGCCGGCGTGCGGGTCAGCAGAATGTGCTGGATGTCGTCGAACTCAAGCATCGGTGCACGTTTCGCTGCCGATCACTGCATTTGGTCGAGCATGTCGGAGAACGCCGCTTTGAGCCGCAGGGCCTTTTTGATCTCGTCGGCGGTGACGTAGGGGTACTCCCCGTACTCCAGGAAACTGGAGCACTGGTGCTCACGAACGAATTTCACGAAGGCGTCTGGATTCTCTTTCCAGTCCTCCGGGAATCCCTCGAGGTTGGTGAACACCGTGGTGATCCCGGTAGCGCTGAACAGCGCCACCGCATCCTCGGTGTACTTGTCGAAGTCGGTGTCGAAGATGCCCTGGTACTGAAAATGCAGCCCCGAACCGACGTCGAACAGTACCCACCGCAAGTAGTGCAGCCGCAGCGGCGCGAGCACGTCGGGACTGCCGGCAATCGCTTCCTCAATCTGCTTGCCGTACGCGCGGACGGCCTCTTCGCGACCCTCTTTGACCTTCGCGATGATCGAAAAGCCATAGCAGGCAGGAGTTCTCGGATAGACCGGACCGTAGCGGCCCCGCTCGAGCTCGAAGTACCCTTCCTTAGGAATGGCCTTCGCCGCTGGCTTGCTCCAGTCGTGATCGCTCGTCGGCATCCTCGGACTCCTCCTCTGGGGTATCCGTGCGAACACTACGCCCCGATCGCGCCCCCCGGAACATGTCGTCGGCGGCCATTCGTCCAGGCGACCACTGTTACGTCGATGTTCATCGGGCGGGCTCCGTCGGTCCATCGCCGCTAGTCCTCAGTTCCTCGAACAGCCCTGCGCGGGCCAACAGCAAACCGCTGACCATCAACACCCAGACGGGGAACGCCATCGTGATCCACATGCTGATGTTGCTGGCCAACAGCAATGCAACGGCAGCCAGATAGCTCAGGCCAACCAGCCACCGTGGCATCAAGCCCGTCCGAAGCCATATCGTTGCCAGCGACATCATGAACACCGCAGCCATCCGGACCGCATATGTCTGGCTGAGCGCCAGCATCACCATCTTCCCGAACTGGATCGTCTCCGCATGCGCCGACGGATCGGTGACCGTGGCGTTACTGGCCACCAGGCCGGCAGCCACAGCGGTCGAGACGAACATCATGGCCAAGAACAGCACGCCGCTGCCGAGGAAGACCGACGCGAAGAACTTGTCTTCATAGCGCCCTAACCCGTCGCGGACCACCCCGATGAACCACAAAAAGCTGATACCCGCGAACGGCATCAGCGTCGCCGCGGTCGCGATCCCGCTGCCGCGACTGTTCAGCCATTCGGACGAAGCTGCCGCGCCCTCAGGCATGTTGGTGCGAATCAGGATCAGCACGGCGCCAAACAGCAGCGCAAAGATCACACCGGCCACCGCGGCAGCACGTGGCGTCGTCAGCTGGCGCGGGCTGGGCTTAGATGACATTGCCATCACGTCATCGTCTCACCGGACTGCGCCCCAGCCGGGCTATTTCACGACGAACTTCGACTCGACAGCCCAGTACACACATCAACAAGCTGAAGTACCTGCGGGCTGCGCTGCGGGTATGAGATCGCGGTGCACATGCGATGGGGCTGTTCGATCAACTGAGATTGGCAGCGCGTTCTGGAAGATGCGCACCGACGCTCTGCGCGGGGGTGCCCGGTCACGGCGAATATTGCAGGCGTAGATAACGATTAAGCGCGCGTGTGCATCATCGAGGCGTGCGAAGACCGCGACTTGTCCGGGGCCGCACGCAAACGGGCCTTGGTGGTGACGGTGCTGCTGGCGGGGTTGTGGGCTGACGAACTGCGGCGCGTTGATGTCGGCGACGCCGTGCGCTTCACAGCGATCGGCGTGGATAAACAGCGCGGCCCGCGGGGCGCTGGTGCACGGGCGATGGCACACCACCATCAGGACCATGTGACCTGCGCTCTCCTGCGCGGGCCGCTCCTGACCGGCAAACGGTACGACTGGGCAGGCTGGCCAGCGTCACGACGATGACAACCAAGGCGCCGACCTAGCGGACGCTCCCAATCAGGGCGTCCCGGGGCGTCCGCGGGAGAGCATCGGCCAGTAGTCCTGCATCACCGTGAAAATGAATGCCGTGCTAATGCCGAACAGTAACGCGCCGTCCATCGCCTCCAGCGCGCTCATCATATGCCACTGGGATGCCACTTCCGCTGTGCTGGCCGACGTCATCGTACCCAGGGAATAGAGCAGCGCGTCAGTATACGAGCCGAATGCGCCAAGCCACAGATATGCCGCCGCCCAGAGCATGGCCTCCAGCCCGTGCAGCACGGCCAGTATCACCGCGACCGCTCCGATGACGCCGATTAGGATCAGAATTACCCGCAGCGGATGAAGCTTCTGCTTCTCAACCCTGACCCGAATCCTCCTCCCGACGAACGCCATCATCACCACCCCGGTCGTGTGGAACGCGACCGTCAGCACGATGAACGACAGGCCCAGAGTCCAGCTCGCCCGCACCACAGTTCCTCCCTCCACCCGCCACACCTGCAGACACTTTGATGCACAGTGTGGGCAAACATTCTGTCAGTAGCGTTAGCTGGTTTGCGATGACGACGCGCTGACGTTCATGCCGACATAGTGTCCACGATCATCGAAACCTGCATGGCGATCAGCAGCTGGCGCGCCAGCCCAGTAGTAGAACCGGACGCCGAGGACGGAGCGGTCGCAGCCATTGCCGCTTCCATCCCGGTGCGGCTCACGATGCTGGGCTTCGAACGCGTCTCACCCGGCGGCTCCGGCGTCAAAACGCCCACGCTAGCGCAAGTCCTCGATTCCGAGCAGTCGCAGCACGGCGGCGGACTTGACCCGGAAACGCTTCTCGCCCAGCATGATTGCGTCGAGCTTGCCGTTCTTGACCAAGTCGTATCCGTACTCGCGGGAAACGCCCAGCAACTCGGCCGCCTGCGGGACAGAGCAGGTCGGGTTGGTGCGCAAATAATCGATGTCGATCGGGCCGGCCCAGATCTTTGGCTGCAGTGACAGTGGTGACTGTGGTGACTCTTTAGTCTGTGCTTTCGTCATAATATGGATATGGGTAAACGCCGGTGCAGAAACTCACCGCCGGCGCGCTCGTCGACTGGGCGGCCACGATGTCCGGCAAGACGGGCCAGCCGCTGGCACCGGGCACCCGGCGCCGGGCGATCGTCACGGTCAAGTCGGTACTGGCGCACGCGGTGCGGATGCGCTGGCTGACCTACGATCCCTCGGCGAATCTTGAATCACCGGAACAGAAGGAGATCACCGCGGCCGAGGACATCTGGACGCCTGAGCAGATGGGCACGTTCCTCGATCACGTTGGCGCCCATCGCCTCGGCGGATGCTTCGCGCTCACACTGCTCGGATTGCGCCGCGAGGAGGTCGGCGGGCTGCGCTGGTACGACATCGACCTGGACGCCGGCGCCCTGCGTATACGTCAGGCCCGCGTCGATGTGAACGGACGCGACACCATCGTGGCGCCCAAGACCAGGCGCAGCGTGCGCGATCTGCCCTTGCCGCCACGGGAACTCGCGCTACTCAAGGCGATGAAGCTGGCGCACAAGACTGAGCATCTGGCGGTGGGATGGCCGCTCGCTGACGGCGATCTGCTGCTGTCGCGGGAAGACGGCACATGGATGCCGGTGCGCGACTACTCCCGGTTGTTCGCCGCGCAGCGCGCCGGCGCCGGATTGAAAGCGATCACGCTCGGCAAGCTGCGGCATTCCAATATCTCGCGGATGCGTGAGGCCGGGGTGGCGGCCGATGTGGTCGCGGCGTGGCACAGGCACACGGAACGCATGACGCAGGCGGTCTATGGGAGGGTCACCGACGAGCGCCTGACCGCCGCAGCGAATGTGTTCTCCTCGGCAGTGGCGGCAACGAAGTAAGTTAGGACACCGTTAGGACACTCGGCCTCTGACCGGCCCCTTACAGCAAAGAATCCCACGCCGTCTGACCTAGGATTTCTTTTGTGGAGCTAAGGGGACTCGAACCCCTGACCCCCACACTGCCAGTGTGGTGCGCTACCAGCTGCGCCATAGCCCCAAGAAGTTGTGCCCATCGAAGCTACACCACTGGTAAGTCGGGTTCAAAGTCGCTGGTGAGGGCTTCAAGTGAAGTGGACGCCACCGGCGGCCACACAGGGCGGTTTTTCAATGCGCTATCGCATGCGCTATCAAATTCGCGAATCGGTTGTGGCCAGCCCACGGAGACTGGTGTGGCTGATGTGGCGCAATAGCCACAGCCTCTACTCGATGACCTGGTTCACCACTTCCCGGGCCGTCTTCTGCACCTCGGCCAGGTGCTCGGGGCCCTTGAAGGACTCCGCGTAGATCTTGTAGACGTCCTCGGTGCCCGACGGCCGTGCGGCGAACCACGCGTTGGCCGTCGTCACCTTCAGGCCGCCCAGCGGCGCGCCGTTGCCCGGCGCGGCGGTCAGCTTCGTAGTGATCGGCTCGCCCGCCAACTCGGTGGCGGTCACTTCGTCGGGCGACAGCTTGGCGAGCCGCGCCTTCTGCTCCCGGTTGGCGGGCGCGTCGACCCGCGCGTAGAAGGGGGTGCCGTACTCGTCGGCCAGTTCCCGGTAGCGCTGCGAGGGGCTCAAACCCGTGACGGCCAGGATCTCGGAGGCCAGCAGCGCCAGGATGATGCCGTCCTTGTCGGTGGTCCACACCGATCCGTCGCGCCGCAGGAACGACGCCCCCGCCGACTCCTCGCCGCCGAAGCCGATCGTCCCGCCGATCAGGCCGTCGACGAACCATTTGAACCCGACCGGCACCTCGACGAGCTTGCGGCCCATGCCCGCGACCACCCGGTCGATGATCGACGAACTGACCGCCGTCTTGCCCACGGCGATGCCGGCCGGCCACGACGGACGGTGGGTGTAGAGGTAGTCGATGGCCACCGCCAGATAGTGGTTCGGATTCAGCAGCCCCTGATCGGGAGTGACGATGCCGTGGCGGTCGGAGTCGGCGTCGTTGCCGGTGGCGATCTGGTAGTGGTCCCGGTTGGCGATCAGCGAGGCCATCGCGTCGGGCGAGCTGCAGTCCATCCGGATTTTGCCGTCGTGGTCGAGCGTCATGAACCGCCACGTCGCATCGACCAGTGGATTGACCACGGTCAGGTCCAGACCGTGCCGCTGGGCGATCTCGCCCCAGTAGTCCACGCTGGCGCCACCGAGCGGGTCGGCGCCGATCCGCACCCCGGCCTCGCGGATCGCGGCGACGTCGACCACGTTGGGCAGGTCGTCGACATAGGTGCCCAGATAGTCGTAGCGCTGGACGGTCCCGAGAGCGCGGGCCAGCGGCACCCGCTGCACACCGGATCCATTGCGCAGAATCTCGTTGGCGCGCTTCGCGATCGCGTTGGTCGCGTCGGTGTCTGCCGGGCCCCCGTTGGGCGGGTTGTACTTGAAACCGCCGTCGGGCGGTGGGTTGTGCGACGGCGTGACGACGATCCCGTCGGCGAGCTCCCCGGTGCGGCCGCGGTTGTAGGTCAGGATGGCGTGGCTGATCGCCGGCGTCGGGGTGTAGCGGTCCCGAGAGTCGACGACGGCCACCACCTCATTGGCGGCCAGCACCTCCAGGGCCGATACCCAGGCCGGCTCCGAGAGGCCGTGTGTGTCGCGGCCGATGAACAGCGGCCCGGTGGTGCCCTGGGCGGCGCGATATTCGACGATGGCCTGGGTGATGGCCAAGATGTGCGCCTCGTTGAACGCTCCGTTGAGCGCCGAGCCGCGGTGACCCGAAGTGCCGAACGCCACCTGCTGAGCGGCGTCGTCTGGATCGGGCTCGATCGAGTAGTACGAAGTGACCAGGTGGGGCAGATCGACGAGGTCTTCGGGCTGGGCCGGCTGACCGGCACGCGAGTGGGCCATGGTTACCAATTCTGCCCGTGCCCGACGCGCCCCGCCGCCCCGGACTTCTGCGGTACTTCCCGCGTTCACCCGTTTGTAAGCCACTCCCCTACGCTGCTAGGCGCACCACTCCATCGAAGGGAAGCGACCGTGGCCCAACACGACTATCGCGAGCTGGCCGCGGTTTTCGTTGGCGGAGCGGTCGGCGCCCTGGCCCGTGCGGCGTTGAACACCGTCGTCATCCGCGACCCGGAGAGCTGGCCGTGGCCGACGTTCATCGTCAACATCGTCGGCGCCGTTTTGGTCGGTTATTTCACCACCCGACTGTTGGAGCGGCTGCCGCTGTCGAGTTACCGGCGGCCCTTGCTCGGCACCGGATTCTGCGGCGGGTTGACCACTTTCTCGACGATGCAGGTCGAGACCGTGACGATGATCCAGCACGGCCATTGGGTCAAGGCCGCGACGTACACCACGAGCAGCATCGTGCTGGGATTGCTGGCCGTCTACCTGGCCACTGCTCTGGTTCGCCGAGCAAGAGTGCGCTCATGACAGGCACCGCGACGACGGTCGTGCTGTGGGCCGCCGTCGCGTTCCTCGGCGGCGTCGGGTCGGTGCTGCGCTTTGTGATCGATCGCGCGGTGGCGCGCCGGGCGGCACGGGCGTTTCCATTCGGGACGCTGGCGGTCAACATCAGCGGCGCCACGCTGCTGGGTTTCCTCGGGGGCCTGGCGTTGAGCAAGGATGCCGCGCTGCTGGCGGGGACCGCGTTCGTCGGCGCTTACACCACCTTTTCCACCTGGATGCTGGAAACCCAGCGCCTCGGCGAGGAACGCCAGACGTGGACCGCGCTCGCCAACATCGTCGTCAGCATCGTGCTGGGCATAGCGGCCGCGGTACTCGGGCAATGGGTTGGGCAGCAGTTCGTAACCGGACGCGCCTGAAGCTAACCGTCTAGAAGCCTGGGCACGTCGTCGGGAGTGCGGGGCAGCGCATACAGCGCCATTCGCCGATTCGAATGTCGTGCTGGCCGAGGAAGACGCAGCCACCCGCCTCGCAGAACCGGCGCGCCGTCTTGTTGCGGTGGTCGGGATCGAACATGATTCGGCGGCACTGCGGCTCGGCGTTGAGCACGCTGGCCACGAAGTGCGGCAACAGGAACTGTGCGATCCCCTTGTTCATGAGATCGAGATCCGCGATGGCCGCGTGGATGCCCAGATCGTAGGGGTCGCATTCGTATCGGGCGGCGATGGAATCCCTTGCCGCCCGGTACAATTCGACATAACCGTGGTCCTGCCCGTCCAGGCTGCCGACGAAATGCGTACGGCGCGGGCACGTCTGGCGTGGGCGGCGGCGGCACGCTACGGACCTCGTCGCTGATATCGATCAGTTCCCGCGGCAAGATCACTTCGGGTTCACTCATATCAAACGGGCAGCCTACCCAAGCGCCCCCATCCACCGGTCGGCCAACGCGGAAACCCAGCCGGTCGCGGACTCCGGACGGTCCGGCGGCGCCTCCACAACGACCAACTCGTCGACGCCCGACTCGGCGAGCGCGCCGATATCGCCGACGCTCGGATTGCGCAGCGCCACGGACACCCGCAGCTCGGCACGGTCACGCCCCGACTCGGCACACAGCCGCCCGAGCGTGTCGATCCGCTCGCGCACCGCGGCCACCCCATCAAGGTTGAACCCGTACCAGCCGTCGCCCCATGCCGCCACGCGGCGCAGCGCCACATCGCTGTTGCCCCCGAGCACAACCGGGATGCGACGATCGTGCACCGGCTTGGGGTTGACCCGGATCGCATCGAAGCCGACGAACTTCCCGTCGAACGAGGCGACGTCGTCGCGCCACAACGTGCGCATCACCGCCACGTATTCGGCGGTGCGGGCCGCGCGATGCTCGAACGGCACCCCGAGCGCGGCGAATTCCTCCCTGGACCACCCCACGCCCACACCGAGCGTCAGGCGCCCGCCGCTCAACCCATCCAGGCTCGCGGCCTGCTTGGCCACCACCACCGGATGGTGCTCGGGCAGCAGAAGCACGCCCGTCGCGATGCCGATCCGCGACGACGCGGCCGCGGCGAAGCTCAGCGCGATCATCGGGTCGAGCCAATCCGCCTGTGCGGGAACGGCTATGACGCCGTCGTCCGAATAGGGATAGCGCGACGCGGATCGATCCACCATGACAACGTGTTCACCCGCCCACAGGGTGGCGAAGCCGCAGCTGTCCGCAGCTGACGCGACGGCGTCGATCACCGCGCGGTCGGCGCCGGCCCCGATTCCCAGCGCGTGCAATCCCAGCCGCATTTCATTTGCCTTTGAGCAGCTTCGCCAGGACGGCCGCGTGACTGCCATCCACCTGGCGAGTGGCGGTGACCAGGGTGACGACGCCGCGCTTGGTCATCTTGCGCAATTCTTCGAGCGCCGGACTGCCGGACAACTCCGCCTCGTAGCGCGCCGCGAATTCGCCGAAACGTTCCGGATCATGGTGGTACCACTCACGCAGTTCCTTCGACGGCGCGACGTCCTTGCACCAAGTGCCCACCCGCGCGTCGTCCTTGCGGACTCCTCGCGGCCACATGCGATCCACCAGCACACGCTGGCCGTCGTCGGGACCGGCATCGTCGTAAACCCGCGCCACCCGGATTCGGCTTTTGGCGCCCACGGGGCAAGGTTAGCGATCGTGTCGGTGGCCGTGTCTATACTCGAACACATGTTCGATGATCTGGTGACGGTCGACCTCTTGGCCGACCAATCGGCACTGATTGAGCGCATCGCCGACCTGGAGAGAATCAAATCAGCGGCCGCGGCGGCCCAGGCTCGAGCGGCGGCGGCCCTTGACACGGCGCGTCGAGCCGCCGAAGCGGCCGCCGGTGTGCCCGCAGCGCGGCGCGGACGCGGTGTGGCCAGCGAGATCGCGCTGGCGCGCCGGGACTCACCCGCCCGGGGCGGCCGGCACCTGGGCTTCGCCAAAGCGCTGGTGCACGAGATGCCGCACACGCTGGCGGCGCTGGAATGCGGGGCGCTGTCGGAGTGGCGGGCCACCCTGATCGTGCGCGAGAGCGCCTGGTTGGACGTCGAGGACCGCCGCACGTTGGATGCCGAGTTGTGCGCCGACCCGGCCGGGCTGGACGGAATGGGCGATGCGCGAGTGGCCGCCGCCGCCAAGACGATCGCCTACCGGCTGGACCCGCATGCCGTCGTCGAGCGAGCGGCCAAGGCCGAGGACGAACGTACGGTCACCATCCGGCCGGCGCCCGACACGATGACGTATCTGACGGCGTTGTTGCCGGTGGCCCAAGGGGTTTCGGTGTATGCGGCGCTGCGCCGCGAGGCTGACATGCGCTGCGACGGGCGCTCGCGGGGACAGGTCATGGCGGACACCCTCGTCGAACGGGTCACCGGCCGCGACGCGGCGGTCCCGGCTCCGATCGCGGTCAACCTGGTCCTGTCGGACGAAACGCTGCTGGGCGGCAACAGCGCGCCGGCCGATATCAGCGGCTACGGGCCGATTCCGGCGGCGGTCGCGCGCGCAATGGTCGCCGGCGCGCTCACCGACCGACGCTCGCGGGCGACGCTGCGCAGGCTCTACGCCCATCCGCGATCGGGGGCGCTGGTGGCGATGGAGTCACGGGCACGCCTTTTCCCGCGCGGCCTGGCCGAATTCATCGAGCTGCGAGATCAACGTTGCCGCACCCCCTACTGTGACGCCCCGATCCGGCACCGCGACCACGCGCAGCCGTGGGCCGAAGGCGGGCCCACCACCGCGGACAACGGTCTCGGCTCGTGCGAGCAGTGCAACTACGCGAAGGAAGCCCCCGGCTGGCGGGTCAGCAGCGGTGTCGATGAAACCCGAACTCACACAGCGGAATTCATCACACCAACGGGGAAGACCTACCGGTCGGAGGCGCCACCCCGCGCGCCCACGATCACATTCAGCCCGCTGGAACTACGAATCGGCATCGCGCTCGCAAAGCATGCCGCGTAGCTAGGACGCACCGTCATCCCTGGTTGGTGAGGCGCTCGACATCGACGACTTCACCACGATTGATGCTGACCCAATCGCGCCCATCGAGGTACGGACGCAGGCTGCGGCCGATGAGATCGAGATCGGCCGGCGCCTTGGGTCGCTGCAGCTCGTAGACGTGCGGCAGCTCGGCCATGCCGCTAACGACGCTCCACAGCGTCAGCGAGCGCGGACCGGTCGGCGGGTCCACCAGCACCGGTCCAAACAGGCACTGTCCCGACAGGAAGAGCGTCGGCACACCGAATCCGCCCGCATCGATGACACGCCGATGGTCTTCGTGAATGTCGTCGTGGGTGGTCGAGTCGTCCAGCGCCGCATCGAAAACCGCCCCATCGACGCCGATGTCGCTCAGTAGCCGTCGTGCCACCGCCGGATCGTGGGGCTTTCCGCCCAGGGTGTGCAGTTCGCGTCCGATCGCGGCGTACCACCGATCCAGCAACGACATGTCCGTTCGGCGCAGCAGCGCCCCGATACGCATCAATGACCAGCCGTAGGACCACTCCCGCTCCCACGGGTGCTTTTGACCCTCCGACCGGTTGATCTCCTCGAGGCTGAAGAATCGCCAATTGACGGTTATGCCGAGCTGCTCGCGAACGTCGCGGATCCACAACGAGGTCTGGTAGGCGAACGGGCACATGGGGTCGAAGTGGAAGTCCACGGTGGTGCTCATCGGACCTGCTCCTCGGCTTAGTAGTGATACGTGTCCGACGGCGCGGGCGAGTGAACCCTTTCCTCGTCGTCGAACTCCGACACCTCGATGCCGTAAGCGCGGGCCAGCTCCAAGATCTTGGTGGCCCGGGCGATGCGCGGCAGGTCAGAACCGTTGCGGATTTCTCCCCCGTCACGTTCGAACTCGGCGAAAAACTCTTTTGCCCAAGCGATTTCGTCCTGCGACGGGGACAGTCCCTCGTTCACCACCGCACATTGGTCCGGCGTCAGGCAGATCTTGCCCGTCATACCGAATTCGACGGAGACACCCGTCGCCTCACTGAGCTTCAATGCGTTGGAGCCGATCGTCGGGCCATCGATCGCGCTGGGCAGGTTGGCCGCCTTCGCGGCGATCGTGAAGCGCGACCGCGCGTAGGCCAGGGTGGTGGGGTTATCTCCGAAACCGGTGTCACGGCGGAAGTCGCCGATGCCGAAGGCGAGCCGGAAGGTGCCCTTGGCGGCGGCGATTTCGGTGATGCGCTCCAGGCCCCGGGCCGTTTCGACCAGCGCCACGATGGGCACGTTGGGCAGCCGTTGGGCGGTTTCGGTGACGTGGTCCACGGATTCGACCATCGCCAGCATCACCCCGCCGACCGGGGTGCCGGCCAGCGCCGCTATATCGTCCGCCCACCACGGGGTGCCGAACCCGTTGATGCGGACCCAGTCGGCGTTTTCGCCGCTGAGCCAACGCACGACGTTGTCGCGGGCGGCCTGCTTGTCGTTGGGCGCGACCGCATCCTCGATGTCGAGAACGACGATGCTCAGCGCGGGAATGCGCCGCTGACTCGAACCGGTCGGCGTGCGCGCCGTTGACCAGCAGCCAACTGCGGGCGAGAACGGGATCGATGCGCGAGCCGATGTCCGCGGGATCCGCCGCCTGGCCATCGACGTGTTCGTACATTGCGTGATCTGTCGTCATCTTCATTCCGTGGGTGCTAGCTCGTGTTCCCTAACGGTAGCGGCACTGCAAAAAAGGGCGATCAGCCGGGCTTGTGCGAGCGCCGCCATATCAGGCCACCGACGGCCAGGACGACGCACAGCAGGAGCGCGGCGAGCACCCCGATGATCGCCCCGGCGCGGTTGGCCCCAGCGAGCTTGCGCCGCGGCGCGGAAAACCCGCCCTGAACGCCATAGCCACCGTAGGCATAGGCTCCGCGCCCGCCAGGGGCGAGGAAAACCGGATCGGACGGGTCGCAGCGCTGATAAACGAGTTGGCTCCCTATTTTGATCGTGCCGCCGGCGCGTAGACCGGCGCGGGCCAGGACATCCTTGTACCGCTCCTGCGACAAATCCGCTTCGACGACGGCGCGTGCCAGCGCCTCTCGAAGCGGTGCCGCCCCCGGCCCGAACGGCTGACCCCGGTCTGCCTGCAGGGCTTGCGCCAACCGGCGCGCGTGCTCATCGATGGCGTCCATCTGCCCGGCGGAGACCTGGATCGGCTGCTGGACGGGGTCGCCGGTGCTCGCCTTGGCCTCGGCCAGCTGGCGTTCCAGCTCCGCGATGCGCTTCTGCTGCGCGAGCTCACGTTCCAGCTCGGCGATGCGCTGCTCCGGGTCCTGCTGATCCATCAGCAAATGATCGCACTTTGCGACTGGCGTCGCAGTAACTCGACAGCGACGGCTCCAGCAACCTCGCGCCGCCATGACGGGTCGCTCCGGGACGTTTACACGGTCCCCCGCGGGGTATGTCTCGACCAAGCGGCGCACAGCCCACAGCCCGCACCCTTCAATCCCCAATTAATGGAGGTATCGGCGATGGCCGAGATGATTGTCCAGTCACCCGACGAAGTCGTCGCGTTCCTCAAGGCGCAGCACAACCTCATTGAAGACATGTTCGACGAAGTGCTGCATGCGTCGGACCCCCAAGCGCGCGAGAAGCCGTTCGTGGAGTTGCGTCAATTGCTGGCCGTACACGAGACGGCCGAGGAAAATGGTGGTGCATCCCCGGGTGCGCCGCGAGGCCGGCGCCGCGACGCGATCGTCGACGCCCGGCTGAGAGAAGAGCACGAAGCCAAGGAACTGCTGTCGCAAATCGAGATACTCGATATCACCTCGCAGCAGTTCATCGACGAGGTGACCAAGCTGCGCGAAGCCGTACTCGACCACGCCAAGCATGAGGAGGACGAGGAATTCCCCGTGCTGGAGCGCGAAGTCGACGCCAATGAGCTCAAGCGGATGGGATCGGCGGTGCGAGCGGCCGAGGCCATCGCGCCGACGGCGCCCGCATCCGGGCGTCGAATCGGCGAAGCTGAATTTCGCCGTCGGCCCGTTCGCGTCGATGCTGGATCGCGCTCGTGACTTGATCAAGCAAGCCATCGGCTAGCCCAAATAGCACCGGCCTTTCCGTAGTCTCGGTGAGGTGAGCGTCGCACCGGGTATCACCGTTGCTTTGCAGGACCGGTTTTTCCGCGAGTTACCGGAGATGGCCGTCCGCTGGCAAGCCGAGGCAGCCCCCGACTCGCGGTCGCTCGTGGTCAACGAGCGGCTGGCCGCGGAGCTTGGCCTCGACGGCGCCTGGCTGCGGAGCCCCGACGGACTGCGTTTTCTGGTGGGAAACTCGGTCCCCGGCCGTGCCGCTCCGGTGGCCCAGGCCTACGCCGGGCATCAGTTCGGCGGCTACGTCGCTGGGTGACGGGCGCGCTCTGCTACTGGGCGAACTCGTCGACGACGAGGGGCGCCTGCGCGACATCCACCTGAAGGGTTCCGGCCCCACCCCGTTCGCGCGCGGTGGCGACGGCCTGGCGGCGATGGGGCCGATGCTGCGCGAATACATCGT
>CAWDJC010000011.1:0-91817 GCA_963802525.1 uncultured Actinomycetota bacterium
CCTGGCGTTCGTTGGGGTCTTCGGTCCCGGCTTCCCTGCTGGACGTGGGGGTTTTCCGTGTTGGGGCGTGTCTTGGCCGTTCTGATTCAACTTCAGATATTCTGAGTCGGTCTCGATTTTGGTGATGCTCCAGCAGTAAAGCTGAAGGCCAGGAGGCACGGTGGGGTTGTCGGTCGTGCGGGATCTCCGCGAGGTGCGTGCGGCGGCGGGCCCGGAGGAGATCGAGCGGTTCGAGACCGACGTGTTCGCAGGGTTTGTACTCGCCCGTTGCGCGGCCGGCTTGTCGGACAACACGATTCGCTCGGATGTCAGCCACTTGGAGCAGGTGCGGACCTGGTTGGGGAAACCGTTGTGGGACATGCTTCCCGCGGATGCGGATTCGTATTTCGGCACGGTGCTGCGTGCAGTGCCGATCCCCACGAGACTCGCTCGGGCGCAGGCACTTAAGACCTATTTCGAGTTTCTGAAGCTGCGGCACAAGATCGAGATCCACAACCTGACGGGCCGGGTCGTCGAGTGCCCGATCGACGAGATCAACCGGCCCAGGGGTCGGCGGAAGGCCAAGCTGCGGATCCCGCCGGCCGCCGAGCAGATCGCACGGTTGTTCGTCGGGTGGCGCGGGGAGTTGGCGACCTGCCGTAAGTTCGGGCCTGTTGCCCGCAACTACGCGGCAGCCCGGTTGATGACCGAGGTGGGGCTGCGGGTCAACGAGGCGCGTCACCTGGATCTGGCCGATATCAAGTGGGATCTGGGCCGGTTCGGCAAACTCCATGTCCGCCATGGCAAAGGTGCCCGGGGTTCGGGGCCCCGCGAGCGTATGGTGCCGCTGATCAACGGCGCGGGCCGGACCCTGCGGTGGTTCGTCGAGGATGTGTGGTGCCAGCTCGGCGACGATCCTGCGCGGCTGGGCGCGCCGCTGTTCTGTTCGGAGCGCCGTAATACCGATGGCACCGCCGCCCGGGTGGGCAGCGAGGCGTTGCGGGCCGGCCTGGCCGAAGCCGCGGCCCGGCACCTGCCGGAATGGTCGGACAGTCTGACTCCGCATGTCCTGCGCCATTTCTGCGCGAGCGAGCTGTATCTGGGCGGGATGGACTTGATCGCTATCCAGGAGACGCTGGGCCACGCCTGGATTGCCACAACTATGAATTACGTCCATGTGCATCGCACGCATGTCGAGGACGCATGGCTTGCCGGGCAGGACCGCGCCGCCCAGCGTCTGAAGGGACTAAGGACATGAGGTGGAACTTGAGGTTGGCCGCCGCTAACCGTGGCATCTGGAAAGCCAGCGAGTTGCAGCGCCAACTCGCCCAGCACGGCTTGGTGATCAGCGCCGGGAAGATGTCCGGGCTGTGGTCGGGCAGCCCGGCCAGCGTCAAACTCGACGACCTGGACATCATCTGCGCCGTGCTGGGCTGCGGGGTCGAGGAGGTGCTCATTGCCGAGCCTGACAAGGTCAACCGGCCGGTCGCCGACGCCGAGCCGAAGGTCTCGACCGGGACCAGCGGAGCGGTGGTGACACCCAAACGCCGTGACGGACGGTCACTTCCACCCGAGTGAGCAAGCGGGGACCGGCGTGACGGCGCAGCAGACGCGGGCTGCGCGGCGGGCTCCGGACAAGCCGGCGGCGAGCTGCCCCGAATGCCTGGCGTGGGGCGTGTTGTATGGCGGCTATTGTCGCGCCTGCTACGACTTCCGGCGGCGCCATCCCCGCGCTGCCTGCGCTGTGTGTGCTCGGGTCGTGCCGCTGAAGAACAGCCATTGCCGACTGTGCTGGCTGCAGGCCGCCTCGCTGTCCGCGGATCCTCCGGTTGTCACCGAGGACGACCTCGCTCGGGTCACCTGCCACCAGTTGTGGTTCGCGGGGATGACCAAGATGCGCGGCCCGCGCTCCGGTGTGCGGCTGCGCGCCAGCCTCCGGGGCAGCGCCGTCGCCCTTCGGTCACCAGAGCCGAAGCCGCTCGACAGCGGGCAATTACAGCTGCACCTGCCAGGGGCTGGCCGGGCTTTCGACCGGGCCCGGCACGCCGAGCCCACCAGCCCCGCGCTGGTCCGCGCGCGCCGGATCGCCCAAGCGCTGGGCGAGGGCCGAGGCTGGAACACCAAGCTGGCCGCCGAACTGGACCGGGCGCTGGTGATCCTGCTGTCCGGACATGGCGACGGCGAGCAATTCCACTACTCGGACCTGATCGGCGTGCTGCACCGCTATGGAGTCAGCATCAACCGAGTCGCCGAAGTGCTGGCCGAGATGGGATTGCTGCTCGATGACCGAGTCCCGGCCTTCGACACCTGGCTGGCGGACAAACTCACCGACCTGGCCCCGGGCATCGCAGCCGACGTCCGCGACTGGGCGCAGGTGTTGCGGCACGGCGGGCCCCGTAGCCAACCCCGCAACATCAACACCGTCTGCCGCTACGTGCGTGCCGCCCACCCCGTGCTGGTCGAATGGTCCACACGATACGACCACCTGCGCGAGGCCACCACCGGCGACATCAACGCGGTCGCCGACGCCTTGCACGGCCACCTGCGCCGGCGAACCCTCGGCGCGTTGCGCTCGCTGACGCGGCACTGCAAGAAGAACGGCACCATCTTCGCTGACCCAGCAGCGCGAGTCCGCATCGGACACCGCGACGAACCAATCATTCTTCCCTTGGGCCCCAACCAAATCCACGACGCAACCCAGGCCGCGACCACACCGGCAGCCCGGATCGCGCTCGCCCTGGCCGCGGTTCACGCCGCCCGCCCCGAAGCCATCCGCACCCTGCGCCTGGACGACGTCGACCTCGGCAACCGGCGGCTGACCATCGGCTCGGTGACCCGCCCGCTCGACGAGCTCACCCACCGGCTCCTAATCGACTGGCTGGAATACCGGCGCACACTCTGGCCCAACACCGCCAACCCGCACCTGATCATCAACAAACAGACCGCCTCGACCACCCGAGCCATCAGCGACAACGCGCTCACCGCGCCATTCCGCCGCCGAACCGCCACCCTGGAAGCCTTACGCGTCGACCGTCAACTCGACGAAGCGCTCACCCACGGCCCCGACCCGCTCCACCTGGCCGTCGTGTTCGGACTCGACGAGACCACAGCAATCCGATACTGCGCAGCCGCGCGACAGATCCTCCAAACCCCAGCCGAGGAACACGATCCACCGGGTTGAGCACGAACCCAAGGATCAACTCGCCCCAAATCCACTGAACATCCTTGGGTTCCCGCCGAAGAACCCTCAGTTTGCCTGAACTCCGGGCAAAGGAACCACCCCCGTCACAACCCGGAGCCAAAACGGCGCCGCACCCGGGCCTGTGGACAAACACGCAACTGTGGATTAGTCGTGGTCGCGCCGGGCGGTGGCGTAACTGAGCGCCTCCCCAATGGTGTTGTGGTGGAACTGGAAACCGGCGCGTTCGAGCGCGGACGGGATGGCGCGCTGACCGATGAGCAGCCCCTCGTCGGCGAACTCTCCCAGCGCTGCGCGCACCGCGAAACCGGGCAGCATCAACGGGGTCGGACGATTGACCGCGCGCCCGAATGCGGTGGTGAACTCGGCGTTGGTCACCGGTGCCGGTCCGGTGATGTTCACCGGGCCCGCAAGCGACGGGTGTGAGATCGCGAACAGCAGTGCCCGCACCTCGTCTTCCAGGCTGATCCACGACATGTATTGGCGGCCGGTGCCCAGCCGGGCGCCGAGGCCCGTCGAGAACAGCGGCCGCATCCGGCGCAGCGCTCCACCCGACGCGGCCAGCACCAGGCCGGTGCGGGCCAGCACCACCCTTGCGCCGGCGTATTGGGCCGGCAGCGTGGCGGCTTCCCATTCTTCACACAGCTGGGCCAGGAAACCCCTTCCCGCCCTGGCGTTTTCATCGACGACGCGGTCTTTGGTGTTCCCGTAGTAGCCGACCGCGCTGGCGTTGATCAGGGTTTCGACGCCGGCCTCGGCGACGGCGTTGGCCAGCACTTCGGTGGGAGCGATGCGGCTGTCGCGCAGGCTCTGCTTGAAGGCGCCCGACCAACGACGCTGGCCGATGTTGACGCCACACAGGTTGACGACGGCGTCGACCTCGGCTAGCGCGTCGGCGTCGAACTCGCCGCTCTCGGGATTCCAGTGCAGTTCCTCGGAATTCGCAGGCGTCCTGCGCACGATGCGCAACACCGGGTGGTCGGCTGCGCGTAACGCCGCAGCCAAGGCAGAGCCGATCAGGCCCGACGATCCCGCTATCGCGATGACGGGCGTGGCCACGTTGTCACAGTCCTAGATCGGCCTCGAACGCTCCCTCTTCGAGCCGGTGTTTGATCGTCGTGAGGAAACGTCCGGCGTCGGCCCCGTCGATCAGCCGATGGTCATAGGTCAGCGGGAGGTAGCAAACCGAGCGGACACCGATCGACTCGTTGCCGCTGTCATCGACGACCACGCGCGGCCGCTTGACGATGGCGCCCGTGCCCAACATGGCTGCCTGCGGTGGAACCAGGATCGGGGTGTCGAACAACGCCCCCTGGCTACCGATGTTGGTGATGGTGAAGGTGCCACCGGACAACTCGTCGGGCTTCAGGTTGCCCGACCGGCCACGCGCGGCGATATCGGCGATAGCCCTGGCCAGCCCGGCCAGCGACAGGTCTCCCGCGTTGTGGATGACGGGGGAGAGCAGGCCCTGTTCGGTGTCGACGGCGAAGCCGAGGTGTTCGGCGTCGTAGTAGGTGAGCTCCTTGGTTTCCTCGTTGTAGCTGGCGTTGATGTTGGGATGGATTTTGAGGGCGTCGATGACGGCTCGGGCGATGAACGGCAGGAACGTCAGGTTCACCCCCTCGCGCTCGGCAAAGGCGGACTTGGCCCTGGCCCGCAATCCCACGATCTTGGTCATGTCGACCTCGTGGGTCTGGGTGAGCTGCGCGGTGGCCTGCAGGGATTCGCGGGTCTTGGCCGCGGTGATCTGACGGATCCGGCTGGCCTTTTGCGTGGTGCCCCGCAGGTGAGCCAGCGCGGGTGGCGGGGTGGGCGCGGCGGCGGGAGCCGGCTTGCTGCCGTCCGCGGCCGGCGCGGCGGGAGCCTGCGCGGGTGCGGGCGCTTTCGTTGCCTCTTGTTTCTTCTGCGCGGCCGCGAGCACGTCCTGCTTGCGGATGCGCCCCCCCACGCCGGTGCCCGTCACCTCCGCGAGGTCGATGTTGTTCTCGGTGGCGAGTTTTCGCACGAGTGGGGTCACGTACGGCGCGCCATCTGCACCCGAGCCGCCGGATTCCGCCGCGGCCGCGGCCTGGGCCGGTTCGGGCTTCGGCGCCGGTTCGGGTGCGGGGGCCGGCTTGGCCTCGGAAACCGGCTGAACCTCGGGTGTTGGCTCAGGCTTGGGTTCGGGTGCGGGTTCGGGTTTCGGTGCGGGCGGGGCCTTGGGAGCAGGCGCGGCGCCGGCGTCGGATCCGACACCGATCCGCGCCAACTCGCCGCCCACCGGCACGGTCGCGTCCTCCTCGGCGGTGATGCTGACCAGGACGCCGGCCACCGGTGACGGGATCTCGGTGTCCACCTTGTCGGTGGACACCTCCACCAGCGGCTCGTCGACCTGGACCGAATCGCCGACCTTCTTCAGCCAGCGAGTCACCGTGCCCTCGGCCACCGACTCGCCGAGCTCGGGCATCAGCACCGGCGTGGCGTCGCCCGAACCGCCGTTTGCGGCCGGCTGGGCCGGGGCCGCGGGTTGGGACTCGGGCTCGGGTTGAGCTTGGGCTTGCGGTTCCGGTTGGGCTTCCGGCTGAGGTTCCGGTTGGGGTTGGCTGGGCGCCGCCGGCTCGGGCTGGCCCTGAGGTTGCTCACCCGCGTCGCCGATGACGGCCAGTTCGCCGCCAACCTCGACGGTGTCGTCCTCCTGGGCGATGATCTTGGTCAGCACACCCGCGGCCGGCGAGGGGATTTCGGTGTCCACCTTGTCGGTCGACACCTCGACGAGCGGCTCGTCGAGCTCGACCGTGTCGCCCTCCTGCTTGAGCCAGCGGGTGACCGTCCCCTCGGTGACGCTCTCACCGAGTGCCGGCATCTGGACGGAGAAGGCCATCTTTTCTGACTCCTCGATCGCTGGTGAGTCGGGGCGGGTCGAACATCTCGCTTGCGGAACCGAAGTAGCTATCCAAAACTATCCTGTCACTGCGCATTCGTCGGCACGCATCCAGGGCGGAGGGCGCGCGGTTGCCCGGGCAGCCCGAACACGCTTGCTACGGTGTGGCGACGTAGTCAGAGCGCGGAGGTCCGATGCCGGCAACACAACAGGTAACCCAGCAGTTCGTCGACAGCACGGACGGCGTGCGCATCGCCGTCTACGAGGAGGGCAACCGCGAGGGCCCGACCGTCGTGCTGGTGCACGGCTTCCCCGACTCGCACGTGCTGTGGGACGGTGTCGTCCCGGTCCTGGCCGAGCGGTTCCGCGTCATCCGCTACGACAACCGCGGCGTCGGCATGTCGTCGGCGCCCAAGCCGGTTTCCGCCTACACCATGGCCCGGTTCGCCGACGACTTCGCCGCGGTGATCGGCGAGCTCAGCCCCGGCGGGCCGGTGCACGTCCTGGCCCACGACTGGGGCTCGGTGGGTATCTGGGAGTACCTGACCCGCCCGGGCGCCGGTGACCACGTGGCGTCGTTCACGTCGGTGTCCGGCCCGAGCCAGGACCAGCTGGTCGACTACATCTTCAGCGGCCTGCGCCAGCCCTGGCGCCCGCGCAGGTTTCTGCGGTCGATCAGTCAGGCGCTGAGATTCACCTACATGGCGCTGTTCTCGATCCCTGTGCTGGCCCCGCTGTTCCTCAGGCTGGCGCTGTCGATCCCCGCGCTGCGGCGCAACGCCGTCGACAACATCCCCGACGACAAGATCCATCACTCCGCCAAGTTGGCCAGCGATGCCGCCCACTCGGTAAAAACCTATCCCGCCAACTACTTTCGCTCGTTTTCGAGGAAGCGGCCGATTCACGTCGTCGACGTGCCGGTGCAGCTCATCGTCAACACAAAAGACAAGTACGTGCGCCCCTACGGGTTCGACGACACGGCGCGCTGGGTCCCGCGGCTGTGGCGCCGCGACATCAACGCGGGTCACTTCTCACCGATGTCGCACCCGCAGGTGATGGCGGCCGCGGTGCACGACTTCGCTGACCGGGCCGAGGGCAAACAGCTAAGCCGCGCGATGCTGCGCGCACAAATCGGGCGTCCCCGCGAGCACTTCGGCGACACCCTGGTGTCGGTCACCGGCGCGGGCAGCGGCATCGGGCGGGAGACCGCGTTCGCCTTCGCCCGCGAGGGCGCCGAGCTGGTGATCAGCGACATCGACGAGGCCACCGTCAAGGAGACCGCCGCCGAGATCGCCGCTCGCGGGGGAGTCGCGCACGCTTATGTGCTCGACGTGTCCGACGCCGAGGCGGTCGAGGCGTTCGCCGAGCGGGTCAGCGCAGAACACGGCGTCCCCGACATCGTGGTCAACAACGCCGGCATCGGGCAGGCGGGCGGATTCCTGGATACCCCGGCCGAGGAGTTCGACCGGGTGCTCGACATCAACCTCGGCGGTGTGGTCAACGGCTGCCGGTCCTTCGGCCGGCGTCTGGTCGAGCGCGGCATCGGCGGCTACATCGTCAACGTGGCGTCGATGGCCGCTTACGCGCCGCTGCAGTCGCTGAGCGCCTACTGCACCTCGAAGGCCGCGGCCTACATGTTCTCCGACTGCCTGCGGGCCGAACTCGACGCCGCCGGGGTCGGGCTGACCACGATCTGCCCCGGCGTCATCAACACCAACATCATCAGCACGACCCGCTTCAACGCATCCGGGGGCGACAGCGAGCAAGTCGACGACCGGCGGGGCCAGATCGGCAGGCTGTTCGCGCTGCGCCACTACGGGCCGGACAAGGTTGCCAGGGCGATCTTGTCGTCGGTCAAAAAGCAAAAGCCGATTCGACCCGTCGCGCCGGAAGCCTATGCGTTGTATGGCCTTTCGCGGCTGGCGCCGCAGGCGTTGCGCAGCACCGCGCGAGTGCGGGTGATTTAGACGCCCGACCGGCGCGCGGCCGGCCTCAGCCGTTTTGGACTATGTCCTCGAGCACCGCGAACATCGTGCGGGTCGGCACACCGGTGGCGCCCTTGGGCGTGTACCCCCACGGGCTGCCGGTGTTGTATGCCGGACCGGCCACGTCGATGTGCGCCCAGCTCACGCCGTCGGCGACGAACTCGCGCAGGAACACCCCGGCCACCAGCATGCCGGCGAAGCGCTGATTGCTGACGTTGGCCAGGTCGGCCACCGTGGACGTGAGGTCGTCCTTGAGTTCGTCGGGCAGCGGCATCGGCCAGCCGTTTTCGCCCACTCGTTGGGATATCGCGGCGACCCGGTCGCGGAATTCGTCGCTGCCCATCACCCCGGGTATCCGGGCGCCCAGCGCCACAGTCTGCGCCCCGGTCAGGGTGGAGGTCTCGATCAGGTAGTCCGGGCCGTCCTCGCACGCCCGGACGATGGCGTCGGCCAGGATGAGCCTGCCCTCCGCGTCGGTGTTGAGCACCTCGACCGTGGTCCCGCCGTACTGCGTCAGCACGTCGCCCGGGCGCTGCGCCGTCGCCGACGGCATGTTCTCGGCCATCGGCACCGTGGCGATCACGTCGATGGGCAGTTGCTGCTGTGCGGCCAGCGTGACAGTCGCGATGACCGCGGCCGCGCCACCCATGTCCGAGGTCATGTAGTGCATCGACGCCGCCGGCTTGATCGAGATGCCGCCGGTGTCGAACGTGATCCCCTTCCCGACGAGCGCGACTCGCTTTCCAGCCTTGCCCTTCTTGCCTTTGGCCAGCTTCGAGCCTCGATGGACAAGCCGCACCAGCCGCGGCGGGCGCGACGAGCCCTGGCCGACGCCGATCACTCCGCCGTAGCCGGCCTTGTGCAGCGCCTTGTCGTCGAGCACCTCCACCTCGAGGCCGATGGATTCGCCCAAAGCCTTTGCGCGCTTGGCGAATTCGGCCGGAAACAGGTGGCTGGGCGGAGTGTTGACCAAGTCACGGGCGGTGGCGACCGCGGTCGCGACGGCCGCGCCGTGCGCGCTCTGCTTCTTGGCGTCTTTGGAGCTGGCGAGCACGGTGACCTTGCGCAGCCCGTTGTCTTTCGGCGCGGTCTTATCGCTGCGGAAATCGGTGAACCGGTAGCTGCCCAGGACCAGCCCCTCCACGGCGGCCGAGCAGACGTCCGCGCCGGATTCACCGGGCAGCTCTGTCAGCGTCGTGATCACCGCCTCCGCACCGCCGAGTGAGCGCGCCGCCACACCGGCGGCGCGACGGATGGTGTCGGCCGGCCACTCGGTGCGCGGCTTACCCAGCCCGATCGTCAGCACGCTGGCCACCGGCAGCGACGGCACGACCAGCCGGTGTACCTGTTCGCTGCCGCCGGTGGCTTCCAGCGCCCGCAGGCCGGACTCAATCTCGGCGACCGCATCGGCGGGTAGGAACGGCTCGGCCGCGGCCCGAAGTACAGAGGCCGCGCCCGGCGTGTCTTCGTCGCCGGTGGAGACGACCGGCACCAGCAATACCGATGAAGCCGCACCACGTTTGGGCAGCGATGTGGCGACGTTGACAGAGGGGGCTTGGTAACCCGGTTCGGTGCTCACGGGCAATTACCCTAGTCACCACAGGTAGGGCCTGGAGCGGCTACGTCCCTGCGTGCAGGTCGAATGCGGTGACCGGGGCGTCAAAACCCTTGAGTGTCAACGGGCTCTGGGCGACGGCGGGCCAGTCCGGCAATTTGTCATGTAGCTCGGATGTGGCCAGGATCTGTTCCGGCGCCGCTGCCGCCACGAGTCGGGCAGCCAGGTTGACCGGGTTGCCGAAGTAGTCCCCGTTGATGGCCACGACCGTGCCGTATGCAAGACCGGCGCGGACCTGCAGTCCTTCCTCGCGCGCCTTGGGGTGCTCGACGAGATCAACCGCCGCTCGCACCAGCCGCTCGGGCGCCGAACTCACCCACATCACCTCGTCGCCGATGAACTTCACCACCCGGCCGCCGTCGGCATGCACCACGTCGGAGACGGTGCCGGCGAACTCGTTGAGCAAATGCGACAACTGCGCCGGCGTAAGCGCCTGCGTCAACACGGTGAAGCCGGACAGATCCGCAAAACCAATACCGCACACCACGGCCGCCGACGTGTCGCGAAGGACACCTTCGAAGTGCGTGCGAGCGCTGGTCAGATGATGACGGTGCACGATGTCGATCAGTGCCCCGATCCGGGGGACGAACTCGGCGACTGAGCGGTACGCCTGCGCCGTGGCGAGCTCGTCGTGGGTGTGGGTCATCTGGATGTCCGGCGTCCCGGCGCGGATCATTGTCGCCTCGGCTTCAGCCAGCCGGGCCATGGCGGCGCCCAGGACTCGCAACAGGCCCAATGCGCCGTCCTGGCCGACCACCGCCTTGAGCGCGAGCCAGGTTGCCAGGGCGTCGACGTCGGCTTGGCTCAGCACAGGAATATCGGGACCGGCGACAGTCAGGCCCAGCAAAGCCCAGGCGTGCGCGACGTCCTCGGCTGCCATCCCGAGTTGCTCAGCCGCGGTCTGCAACGTGTAGATCGGGCGCCCCGACCACGACAGAACATCACCGGCGAGGCCGAACAGCCGGCCGCGGAGTTCGGCTTCAACCATCTCGTCGACCGTGAAGCCAAGGTCGTCCAGATACTTGATGAGGTCGGCCCGCTCGCGCGGGTTAGCGATTCCGGCTGCCTGAAGCGCCTCGAAATCCGAGGAATCGAACACCTACCCAAGTGTGCCAGTTGCGATGCGGATTAGGGTGGGACGCCGTGAGCGATGCGCCGGAGTTGCAAAAGGGACCGCTGGAAGACCGCCATCGTGAGCTCGGCGCAAACTTCGCGGAGTTCGGCGGCTGGCTGATGCCGGTCTCCTATGCGGGCACGGTCAGCGAACACAACGCCACCCGCAACGCGGTGGGCCTGTTCGACGTAAGCCACCTCGGCAAGGCCCTGGTCCGGGGGCCGGGCGCCGCGCGGTTCGTCAACTCCGCGCTCACCAACGACCTGGGCCGGATCGATCCGGGCAAGGCGCAATACACCTTGTGCTGCACCGAATCCGGGGGCGTCGTCGACGACCTCATCGCCTACTACGTCGACGACGACGAGATCTTTCTGGTGCCCAACGCCGCCAACACCGCCGCGGTGGTCGAGGCGCTGTGCGCCGCCGCCCCGGCCGGCCTGACGATCACCAACGAGCATCGCTCCTATGCGGTGCTGGCCGTGCAGGGCCCACGATCGGCGGATGTGCTCGGCGGGCTGGGCCTGCCGACCGACATGGATTACATGGGCTACGCCGACGCCTCGTACTCGGGAGTGCCGGTGAGAGTCTGCCGCACCGGATACACCGGCGAGCACGGCTACGAGCTGCTGCCACCGTGGGACTCGTCGGGCGTGGTGTTCGACGCGCTGATCGCGGCGGTGACCGGCGCCGGGGGAGAGCCCGCCGGCCTGGGCGCCCGCGACACACTGCGCACCGAGATGGGCTATCCGCTGCACGGGCACGAACTTTCGCTCGACATCTCCCCGTTGCAGGCCCGATGCGGCTGGGCGATCGGCTGGAAGAAGGATGCGTTCTTCGGCCGTGACGCGCTGCTGGCCGAGAAGGCGGCGGGACCGCGGCGGCTGTTGCGCGGGCTGCGGATGGTCGGCCGCGGTGTGCTGCGTCCCGGGCTGACGGTGCTGGACGGGGACGCCCCGATCGGCGTCACCACGTCGGGGACGTTCTCTCCGACGCTGCAGGTCGGCATCGGGCTGGCATTGATCGACACCGACGCGGGAATCGACGACGGCCGGCAAATCACCGTCGACGTCAGGGGCCGCGCCGTCGAGTGTGAAGTCGTGCGCCCGCCTTTCGTCGACGTGAAAACGCGTTAGCCGCCACCGGTTCACGTGGCAAAATCCCAATCGCAAGCGGAGATACAATCGGCCCCATGACCAGCGGCCCACATGAGTTCACGATTTCGCGTTCGGCGAACGCCGCCACCGACGCCGAACGTGAATCAATCCTGGCCGAGCCGGGTTTCGGCAAATACTTCACCGACCACATGGTGTCGATCGACTACGCCGAGGGCCGGGGCTGGCACAACGCGCGCGTCATCCCGTACGGCCCGATCGAGCTGGACCCGTCGGCGATCGTGCTGCACTACGCGCAGGAAGTGTTCGAAGGGCTCAAGGCATACCGCTGGGCGGACGGCTCGATCGTGTCGTTTCGCGCCGAGGCCAACGCGGCCAGGTTGCGGGCGTCGGCGCGGCGGCTCGCGATTCCCGAGCTGCCCGAAAGCCTGTTCATCGAATCCCTTTGCCAGCTCATCGCCGTCGACAAGGACTGGGTGCCGCGGGCCGGGGGCGAAGAGGCGCTGTATTTTCGGCCGTTCATCTTTGCCACCGAGTCGGGACTGGGCGTGCGACCGGCCAAGCAGTACCGCTACCTGGTGATCGCCTCGCCGGCCGGCGCGTACTTCAAGGGTGGAATCAGCCCCGTCACCGTCTGGGTGTCGACCGAGTACGTGCGGGCCAGCCCGGGCGGCACCGGTGCGGCCAAATTCGGCGGCAACTACGCCGCCTCGCTGCTGGCACAGGCCGAGGCCGCCGAAAACGGTTGCGACCAAGTGGTGTGGCTGGACGCCGTCGAACGCCGCTTCGTCGAGGAGATGGGCGGGATGAACATCTTCTTCGTGCTCGGCAGCGGCGGACACGCACGGCTGGTCACCCCGGAGCTGTCCGGCTCGCTGCTGCCCGGCATCACACGGGATTCGTTGCTGCAGTTGGCCATTGATGCCGGATTTGCCGTCGAGGAACGTAAGTTCGATATCGACGAGTGGCAGAAGAAGGCCGCCGCCGGCGAGATCACCGAGGTGTTCGCCTGCGGCACCGCCGCCGTCATCACCCCCATTTCGCGGGTGAAGTACGGCGAGACCGAGTTCACCATCGCCGAAGGGCAACCGGGCGAGGTCACGATGGCGCTGCGCGACACGCTGACCGGGATCCAACGGGGCACCTTCGCCGATACCCACGGCTGGATGGCCCGCCTGGGGTAGGGGCCCGTCACACAACGTGAGCGGGGCCTCGCGCTCGCGCCCCTAGAACCGGATCAATCCCGCCAGCGCCACGGCGCTCACCGTCGTGGTCAGTTCGATCGCGGCGCCCAGCACGTCGCCGGTGATGCCGCCGAACCGGCGCACACAGTGCCTCACCAGGGCCGCACCGCAGCCCACCGCCACCAGCGCCGCCAACGGTCCCTGCCACGGTCGCGAACCCGCCAGCAGCGAAACGGCGACCAACGCCGCGACCCAGGCGGCCACCACCGGCGCGGGTTGACTACCTGCGACTCGCGCCCCCAGCGCGCTACCCTCCGCCGCCGGCACCGACCGGCGACAGGCCAGCACCGCGGTGACCCGGCCGGCAAAGACCGCCATGAAGATGCCCGCCGGTCGCAGCCCCGAGAAGGCCAACCCCTGCAACAGGATCACCAGCACGACAGCCGCCACACCGAACGGTCCGGTCGACCCGTCGCGCATCACCGTCAGAGCGCGCTGCGGCGGACCGTAGCAGCCCAGGCCGTCGGCGGTGTCGGCGACGCCGTCGATGTGCAGCCCGCGGGTCGCGAGCAGCAGCGCCGCCACGGCGAGCAGGCCGGGCAGCGGGCTGGACGGGCCGAAAACCCAGGCGCCGCACCACATGACGCCCGCGGCCAATGCCCCCAGCGCGGCACCGACCACGGGCAGCGCGGTCATGCCGCCGCGGCCCAGCGGGATGTTCCGCGCGCCTGGGACGGGCAGCACCGTTCCAAACGCGAAGGCCGTTGCCAGAGAACGCATCACTGAGCTAGTTGGGGCGGTGAGGTGGACGGACCGGCCACGCCGGCCTCTGAGAACGTCGCCATCGACGACAGTGCGGCCACCGCCGCGCGCAGCACCGGCAGCGCCACCGCGGCGCCGGTTCCCTCGCCCAGCCGCATGCGCAGGTCCAGGATCGGGTCCAACTCAAGAGCCGCCAGGGCCAGCTCATGGCCCGGCTCGGTGGACCGGTGACCCGCCTGCCACCACCCTCGGGCGCCGGGCGCCAGGCGCTCGGCGACCAACGCCGCGGCGGTCACCGCCATGCCGTCGAGAAGCAGCGGGGTGCGCCGCACCGCGGCCTGCGCGCAAAACCCCGCCATCGCGGCCAGATCCGCGCCGCCGCAGCAGCGCAGCAGCCCGACCGGGTCGGGCAACACCAGCCGCGCCCGAAACAGCGCGTCGCGCACCGCGGCGGTCTTTCGTGCCCATCCCGCGTCGTCGATCCCGGTTCCGAAGCCAACCACCGTGACCGGCTCGGCGTTCGTCAGCGCCGCCACCAAAACCGCCGCCGCGGTGGTGTTTCCGATCCCCATGTCGCCCGCGATCAGCAGGTCGGCGCCGGCGTCGACCTCCTCGTCGGCGATGGCCGCGCCCGCGGCGATCGCGGCGACCGTCTCGCCGTCGGACAACGCGTCCTGCGTCGTGATGTCGCCGCTGCTGCGCCGCACCTTGTGGGCGCTAATCTGCTCCGAGGCCGCTTCGGCGTCGACCGCCAGGTCCGCCAGCCGAATCGTAGCGCCGGCGATACCGGCCAGCGCGTTGATCGCAGCGCCGCCGGCGTCGATGTTGGCGACCATCTGTGCGGTCACCTCCGGCGGGTACGCCGACACGCCCGACCGTGCGACGCCATGGTCACCCGCGAAGACCACCACCCGTGCGCGCTCGAATTGGCTTGGCGGACAATGGCCTTGGCATGAAGCGACCCAGACGGACAGGTCCTCGAGACGGCCCAGGGCGCCGCGCGGCTTGGTCAACGTGTCCTGGCGGGCGCGGGCGGCCGCGGCGGCGTCCGCATCGGGCGGCGATATCGGCGCGAATTCCATCAGGGTCCCGACGGTTTGATCTGTACCGCCTGACCGGCCACCACCAACACCACCCGATCGCACAACGCCGCGATGCGCTGGTTGAGGCTGCCCAGCTCGTCGGCGAACCGGCGCCCGGACGCGGTGGCCGGCACCACGGTCAACCCGACTTCCGGGCTGACCAGCACCAGCGTGGAAGCGAACGCGCGCACGGCATCCAGCATCGCTTCGACTGGAGCCGCCACCGATCCGTCCTCCCATGCCTTGTTGCGGTCGAGCGTGCCGGTCAGCCAGCCGCCCAGGTCGTCGACGAGCGTCGGGGCGTCCGGTGACTCCCGCAATTGGCCTGTGACGTCATCGGTTTCGACCGTTGACCAATGCGCGGGCCGACGGTCGCGGTGCCGCGCCACCCGGTCCGCCCAGGCCTGGTCGGGTCCGCGCGCGACCGCGGGGGCCAGGTAACGGACCGGGCGGCCGGGTGGCAGTGACGTGGCGATGGCTTCTTCGGCCCAGCGAGACTTGCCCGACCGGATCCCGCCGAGCACCAAAGTGCGCACTGGAATCAGACGGCCTTCGGGCGCCGTTCAATCGACACTGCTGCCGCGCTCGACTTGCGGTCGCGGTGCGCGCATCCGGCGCAGTTGCGAAGCGCGGCCCGCGGCGTAAATGCCTAATTTCCAACGACTTTCGGTGTTCTTCGGGAACTTCGCGTCCACCAGTCTGCTGACCTTTCGGCCCAGGATGAGCCCGTCGGCACCCATGACAACCATCAGCACCAGCATCGCCGGAGAGGCGTAGAGCTGCAGCACCGGGACGCCGAACGAGGCGAACAGCAGGACCACCGTCGCCGGCATGAACAGGCCGAGGAGGTTGCGCCGGGAGTCCACCACGTCGCGCACGTAACGCTTGATGGGCCCCTGGTCGCGCGGCAACAGGTATGCCTCTTCGCCGGCCATCATGCGCTCACGGCGATCGGTCATCCGCGCGCGGCTGACGGTCCTCTCGGCTCTGCGCTCATCGCGGCTGAGTTTGGGCCCGGTCAGCGATTTGCGCCGGGCCCGTGCCTCGGATGCTGTCAGGGGTGCCGGTGCGACCGGGCCCTTCCTCGCGTTGCGTCGGGCCTCGCTGCGCTTGGGCGTGGGCCGGCCCTTGGGACCGGTCCTGCCGGACCCGGGCGCGGTGTCCGGGGAACTGCCGGCGTCGATTGCCGCCGTCGCCGCGGTGGCCTCTTCCGGGGTCCCTTCGAGGTCGGCCTCCTGGCCCTTCTTGCGGCCCATCAACTTCACAGTGGCCAGGTTACTTTGCTTGGGAACGTGCCCGTAATCGCACCGGAATGCGTTGTTATTGCGCATGCGCCAGCGCGACGCTTGCACCTACGCTTGACTGTGATGAATGGCTACCTGTGATGGACGACGGCACGATGGCCTCGGATGATCCTGCCGACGGCCTCGCACCCGGCCGTCTGCGGCTGCCGGCCATGCAGGTTTTGGTCGCCCCGGATTGTTATGGGGACAGCCTGTCCGCCGTGGAGGCCGCCGGCGCCATCGCGACCGGCTGGACCCGATCACGTCCCGGCGATCGGTTCATCGTGGCCCCGCAGTCCGACGGCGGCCCGGGTTTTGTCGAGGTGCTGGCCAGCCGGCTGGGTGAGACGCGGCGGGTGCGGGTGTGCGGGCCGTTGGACACCACGGTGGATGCCGAGTGGGTGTTCGACCGCGCCTCGTCGACCGCGTACCTGGAATGCGCGCAGGCCTGCGGCCTGGCCCTGCTCGACGGTCAGCCCACCCCGGAGACCGCGCTGGCGGCCGACAGCAACGGCGTCGGGCAGCTCATCGCGGAGGCGCTGCGGGCCGGGGCGTCACGGATCGTCGTCGGGCTGGGAGGCAGCGCGTGCACCGACGGTGGGAAAGGAATGATCACCCAGCTGGGCGGTCTGGACGCGGCACGCGAACGACTGGCCGATGTCGAGCTGATCGCCGCGTCGGACACCGAATATCCCCTGGTGGGGCCCTGGGGCGCGGCCAGGGTGTTCGGGCCGCAGAAGGGCGCGGACTCCGCCGCAGTCGCGGCGCTCGAAGCCCGCCTCGAGGCGTGGGCACTCGAACTGGAAGCGGTGGCCGGACGCGACGTCAGCTCGGAGCCGGGCGCGGGCGCCGCCGGTGGCATCGGGGCCGGGCTGCTTGCACTGCGCGGCCGCATCGAGTCGGGCGCAGAGATCATCGCCGAGCACACCCACTTGGCCGACGATCTCGAGACTGCGGACATGATCGTCACAGGTGAGGGCCGGTTCGACGAGCAGTCCCTGCACGGAAAGGTGGTCGGCTTTCTCGCAGACTCGGCCGGTCCACTGGGAATTCCGGTGATCGTGCTGGCCGGCCAGGTCGCCCTGGAGAATTCCGCGGTGCGCTCGTCGGGCATCATGTCAGCTCTGTCGATCGCCGATTACGCCGGTTCGGTGCGGTTGGCGCAGGCCGATCCGGTCAACCAGCTCATGGGTTTGGCATCTGAGGTGGCGGCGCGACTCGGGAATAGCGGTCCGGCAATGTACCGTTGATGCAGTGGGTTTGACCCGAGTGATTCTGGGCGCGAAAGCCACACCTAACGATGAGGCATGTAGGAGAAAGCAATGACGGTGCAAAATGAGTCGACCACCAAGACCCACGGCGTGATCCTGACCGACGCCGCCGCTACCAAGGCGAAGTCCCTGCTGGACCAGGAGGGCCGTGACGACCTGGCGCTGCGCATCGCGGTCCAGCCGGGCGGGTGCGCCGGGCTGCGCTACAACCTCTTCTTCGACGACCGGACGCTGGATGGCGATCTGACCGCGGAGTTCGGCGGCGTCACCCTGACGGTGGACCGGATGAGCGCGCCCTACGTCGAAGGCGCGTCCATCGATTTCGTCGACACCATCGAGAAGCAGGGCTTCACCATCGACAACCCCAACGCCACGGGTTCCTGCGCCTGCGGCGACTCGTTCAACTGACCGGCTGAGGTCTCATCGCGAGAGTGCCACTGGCGACGCGTTTCCCGAAGAGACCGTCGCAACCTGCGCTTTTGTGCGCAAAAGATCCCTAGTACGAGCCGCCGGTGCGCAGCACGTACGAGCAGACCATGATCTGGCCGCGCTGGAACAGCAGCTGCGCGATGCCTTGCACGTCGCCACGGATCGGCCCGCCGGTCGCGGGTGATACGCGCATGGTGAACAGCGCCTGGGCCTGATATTGCGACAGGTAGACGATCTTGTCGATCGAGGTCAGCTCCACCTCGGAGAACTGCTTGCGGAAGGCGTCGCTGCTCATCTTGGCCAGCGCCTGGTCGGACCGTTTGTCGCGCACGCCGTCGGACATGCCGCACAGCGCGTTGCGGACGATGACGTCGATGTCACGATGCTCGAGCGCGTCCAGGTATTCCTGGATGGCTGTTTTGGCCGCGCCCTCGGAGAACGAGGTGCCGGTATTGGCCCCGTTGGTGCGGACCCCGTAAGCGATCGCCAATGTCGTCGCGACTACCAGCGCGACGGCCACCAGCACGCCGATGACCAGCCGCCGCTTGGAGCGTCGGCGGGGATAGGGCATCGGCGGCGGTTGCCCGGCATAATCGGCCGCAGGGGGTCCCGCATCGTTGTTCCGCGCGGAGGCGAAGGGCGGGGCGCCGCTGGTGGGCTCATCGGGGAACTGAAGCGGCTGGGACTCGCCGTGGGGCGTTGGTCCGCCGGCGCCGACAATGTGGTCCGGCGAGTGCGGACCGGCCATGTGGTTCTCCTACGGTGGCGGCCGGGACCATGAGCGGTTATCGGCCCGAGGCTGGGGGTCCCGGCGACTTGAGTGAGTTCCCTAGGCAGGCTAGCGCACGCCTGTCGGCCGACGGTGACGCGACGACGCCCGATACGCCTGAGTAAGCTAGACAGCCTTACTAACGAAGGATGGAGATTTCGTGACGATCGCGGTAACAGGTTCGATTGCGACCGACCACCTGATGCGGTTCCCCAGCCGATTTTCCGAACAACTGCTACCCGAGCATCTGCAGAAGGTATCGCTCAGCTTCCTGGTCGACGACCTGGTCATTCATCGCGGCGGGGTGGCGGGCAACATCGCGTTCGCCATAGGTGTGCTCGGCGGCGACGTGGCTCTGGTCGGCGCGGCCGGCGACGACTTCGCCGACTATCGCGAATGGCTGGTGGCCCACAACGTCAACTGCGACAACGTCCTGATCTCCGAGACCGCGCACACGGCACGCTTCACCTGCACCACCGACGTCGACATGGCCCAGATCGCCTCGTTCTACCCGGGCGCCATGTCGGAGGCCCGCAACATCAAACTCGCCGAGGTGGTCTCGTCCATCGGCACGCCGGAGCTGGTGATCATCGGCGCCAACGACCCCGACGCGATGTTCTTGCACACCGAGGAGTGCCGCAAGCTCGGGCTGCCCTTCGCCGCCGACCCGTCTCAGCAGCTGGCCCGGCTGTCCGGAGACGAGATCCGCAAGCTCATCGATGGCGCCGAGTACTTGTTCACCAACGACTACGAGTGGGACCTGATGCTGTCCAAGACCGGCTGGACGGAGGCCGACGTGATGGCGCAGGTCGGCCTGAGGGTGACCACGCTGGGGCCCAAGGGTGTGGACGTGGTCGAGCCCGACGGCACCACCACCCACGTCGACGTGGTGCCCGAGACCAGCCAGGTCGACCCCACCGGCGTCGGCGACGCCTTCCGGGCCGGCTTCCTCACCGGGCGCAGCGCGGGTCTCAGCCAGGAGCGTTCGGCGCAGCTGGGCTCGCTGGTGGCCGTGCTGGTGCTGGAGTCGACGGGAACGCAGGAGTGGGCCTGGGACCACGAGGTTGCGACGACCCGGCTGGCCGGCGCGTACGGCGAGGACGCGGCCACCGAAATCGCCGCAGTGCTGGCCTAGCCGGCCTGTGCTCGACGTCAGAGTTGCACCGGGTATTGCGGCTCGCTGATCTGCGGCACCACGCTGCGCTCGACGAAGATCGCGTGCCAAAGCATGAAGATCAGCAGCGTCCACAGCCGGCGGCTGTGATCGCTTGTGCCGCTTCGGTGCTCGTCGAGCATCCGGCGCACGGCGCCCAGGTCGATCAGGTGATCGGCCTGCGACGAGTCCACCAGCGCGTAGGCCCACTCCAGCAATTCGCCCGCGCGCAGCCAGTGCCGGATCGGCACCGGGAATCCGAGCTTGGGCCGGTGCAGCACGTGCGCCGGAACGATCGGCTCCAGCGCGCGTCGTAACGCGTATTTGGTGGTCGTGCGGGTGATCTTGGCCTCGACGGGCAACCGGGAGGCGACGGCGAACACCTCGGGATCCAGGAACGGCACCCGAAGCTCCAGCGAATTGGCCATCGTCATCTTGTCGGCCTTGACCAAAATGTCGCCGCGCAACCAGGTGAACAGGTCGACGTGCTGCATGCGGGCCACCGGGTCCCAGCCGGTCGACCCGGCGTAGATGGATGCGGTCACGTCGGTATGGGTCCACTCGTCGCGGAAGCCCGGCAGCACGTCTCTGAGCTGCGCGTCGGAGAAACTGCGGGCGTTGCCGTAGTAGCGCTCATCGAGCGTCAGGGATCCGCGATGCAGCAGGCTCTTGCCGCGCATGCCCTCCGGCAGCGGCTTGGACACCTTGCCCATCGAACGCCGCAGCGGCCGCGGCAAATATTCAAATGGCTTCAGCGACAACGGCTCTCGGTAAATCGTGTAGCCGCCGAACAGTTCGTCGGCCCCCTCGCCGGACAGCACCACCTTGACGTGCTTGCGGGCCTCCCTGGCAACGAAGAACAGCGGCACCAGCGCCGGGTCGGCCACCGGCTCGTCGAGGTACCAGACGATCTCGGGCAGGGCGGCGACGAATTCGTCGGGGCTGACCACCTTGGCGATGTGGCGCGCGCCGATGGCCCCGGCCGAAGCCACCGCGACATCGATCTCCGAGAACCCCTCCCGCTCGAAGCCGGTGGTGAAAGTGATCAGCCTGGGGTTGTGCCGGATGGCCAGCGCCGCGATGGCGGTGGAGTCGATGCCCCCCGACAAGAACGCCCCGACGGTGACGTCGGCGCGCATGTGCTTGGCCACCGAGTCCTGCAGCACCGCGGTGATTTCGTCGTAGCGGGCCTGTTCGGTGTCGCGGGTGATCGGCGTGGCGGCAAATCGCGGCACGAAGTACCGGGTGATCTCCGGCTGCAGCCCGGGCCGGATGCGGGTGAAGCAGCCCGATTCCAGCCGGCGCACCCCGCGGTGCAGCGTCTCGGGCTCCGGCACGTACTGCAGGACCGTGTAGTGCTGCACCGCCCGGTCATCGATGCGGGTGTCGAACCCGACCAACTCGGCCAGATCCATCAGGCACTTCTTCTCGCTTGCCACTGCGGTGCCGCCGGTGCCGGTGGCCATGAAAAGCGGTTTGATACCGAAAGGGTCGCGGGCGCAGAGCAATTCGCGGCTGACGGTGTCCCACAGGGCGAACGCGAACATGCCGCGCAGCCGGGTCAAAACGTCGGTGCCCCAGTGGTGGTAGCCGGCGACGATGGCCTCGCCGTCACCGTCGGTGGCGAAGACGGCGCCGTGCGTGGTGGCCAGTTCGTCGCGCAACTCGAGGTAGTTGTAGATCTCGCCGTTGAACACCAGCACGTAGCGGTCGGGCGCATCGGGCGGCCCCCACCGCAGCGGCTGATGCGAATGCGCGATGTCGATGATGGACAGCCGGTTGAAGCCGAAGACCACAGACCCGTCGGCGCCCGGGTCGGCCCAGGTGCCCGGTTCGTCGGGCCCGCGGTGGCGCATCAAGTGGGACGCGCGGGAAATGGCACCGTCGGCCCGGGCCGCAGCCGCCGCCGTGGCCGCCGTATCTTGGGCCCCGGGGCTATGACTGTCTTTGTCCGAGCCGGCCGGGGCCGCGACGAACGCGAGCAGACCACACACGGCGCCCCAGTATGCCGCACTTGGGCGGTGCTTGTGGGATGCCCCACGCCCAGCAGGCCGGGGTTTCGTCGCCGGGGTGAGCGGCGTGGTCTACGCTGCGTAGTATTCGATATCCGAGCAGGAGGCGCCAACGTGACACCTCGCGAGCAGGTCCGTTCGCAACGTTTGTCGCAGCGCAGGTTCCAGCGCCGTTCGGGGGGCGCCCACCGGAGTCTTTCCCGTCGTCAGCGGCCGCTGGCGCTGGCCGCGACGTTGGGCCTACTGGCGGTAACCCTGAGCGGATGCAGCTGGTCGGAAGTGCTGGGTATGGGCTGGCCGGAGGGCATCACCCCACAGGCCCACCTCAACCGGGAGCTGTGGGTCGCAGCGGTGATCGCTTCCCTGGTCGTCGGGGTGATCGTATGGGGGCTGATCTTCTGGTCGTCCGCGTTTCACCGCAAGAAAGCGACCGACACCGAACTGCCCCGGCAGTTCGGCTACAACATGCCGCTGGAGCTGGTGCTCACTGTGACGCCGTTCCTGATCATCTCGGTGCTGTTCTACTTCACCGTGGTGGTGCAGGAGAAGATGCTGCATCTGGCCAAGGACCCCGAGGTCGTGATCGACGTCACGTCCTTCCAGTGGAACTGGAAGTTCGGTTATCAGCGGATCAATTTCAAGGACGGCACCCTCACCTACGACGGCGCCGATCCCGCGCGCAAGAACGCGATGGTCTCCAAGCCGGAGGGGAAGGACGCCCGCGGCGAGGAGCGTGTCGGGGCGGTGCGCGGGCTGAATCCCCAGGACCGGACCTACCTGAATTTCGACAAGGTGGAGACCCTGGGAACCGCCAACGAAATCCCGGTGCTGGTGCTGCCGGCCGGCAAGCGCATCGAATTCCGATTGGCATCCGCTGACGTCGTGCACACATTCTGGGTGCCGGAATTCTTGTTCAAGCGCGACGTGCTGCCCAACCCCGAGGCGAACAACTCCGTCAACGTGTTCCAGGTCGACGAGATCACCAAGACCGGGGCGTTCGTCGGTCACTGCGCCGAGTTTTGCGGCACCTATCACTCGATGATGAACTTCGAGGTTCGGGTGGTGCCGCCCAACGACTTCAAGGCCTACTTGCAGCAACGGATCGCCGGGAAGACCAACGCCGAGGCGTTGCAGGCGATCGCCCAATCCCCGCTCGCGGTGACCACCCACCCATTCGATACCCGCCGCGGTGAATTGACCGCAAGCCGGTAGGTGAGGACGCTCAATGCATATCGAAGCGAGGCTGTTCGAATTCGTCGCCGCCTTTTTCATTTTGACGGCGGTGCTGTACGGGGTGCTGACTGCGCTATTCGCCACCGGCGGTGAGGAGTGGGCCGGTACCACCGCGCTGGCGCTGACCGGTGGCCTGGCGTTGATCACGGCCACCTTCTTCCGGTTCGTGGCGCGTCGGCTGGAAACCCGGCCTGAGGACTACGAAGGCGCCGAGATCAGTGACGGCGCAGGGGAATTAGGATTTTTCGCTCCGCACAGTTGGTGGCCGATTCTGGTCGCGCTGTCCGGCTCGGTGGCGGCGACCGGCATTGCGCTGTGGCTGCCGTGGCTGATCGTTGCCGGGGTGGTGTTCATCCTCGCTTCGTCGGCCGGACTGGTCTTCGAGTACTACATGGGCCCCGAGAAGCACTGATTTGCGACTCAAAGGTCACAATCAGGGCATCAGTTGATCAGTGGCCCGTTTGCCAAGATTCTTTGCACTATTCGGTTCGGTAGGGTTTGCCCAGGCACAATGAGACACTCCCCAGCGCGCGCGCAACGACGTAGCCGCGGAGCCCCGCGCGCTGGTGATGCAGTTGGACAGGGCAGGCAACTATGAGCGGGCCGAATCCTCCGGGATGGGAACCTGACGAACCCGATCCCGGCAGCGAACTCAGCCACGAACCGGAGTCCGGCGACGAATTGGGACCCGACGCAGTCGGTTCCCACGACGAGTTGGAACCCCTCGACGACAGCGCCGAAATGGCCGCGGCAGACCAGACGGGCCAGACTGACGCATATTCGCGGGCCTATTCGGCTCCCGAGTCCGAGCATTTCATCAGCGGCCCGTATCTGCCGGCGGATATGCGGCTGTACGACTACGACGGCTTTGACGAGACCGCCGACCACGACGACGAACACCGCGCCCCGCGCTGGCCGTGGGTGATCGGCGTCGCCGCCATCGTGGCCGCGATTGCGCTGGTGATTTCGGTGTCGCTGCTCGTCACGCGTACCGACACCAACAAGCTTGCCAACCCCGCCACCACGACCACCCCGTCGACGCCGCCGATGCAGGACGAAATAACGACCACCAAACCGCCACCGCCGCCTCCGCCCACTACTGAACCGCCGCCGCCCCCGACAGCTACGGAGACACAGACCGTGACGGTGACGCCCTCTCCGCCGCCGCCCTCGCCGCCCCCGCCGGCACCGCCGGCACCTAGTACCGCGGCACCGCCTCCGGCTACCTCAACGGCGGCGGCGCCTCCGCCGCCGCCGACGACCCCGGCCGGTCCGCGGCAGGTGACCTATTCGGTGACCGGCACCAAGGCGCCGGGCGACATCATTTCGGTGACCTACGTCGACGCCTCCGGTCGGTCACGCACTCAGCACAATGTGTACATCCCGTGGTCGATGACCGTCACGCCGATCTCGCAATCCGACGTCGGGTCCGTCCAGGCTTCCAGCCTTTTCCGGGTGAGCAGGCTGAACTGCTCGATCACCACCAGCGACGGAGCGGTGCTGTCGTCGAACAACAGCGACGCACCGCAGACGAGCTGCTGATGGTCAGCAGGTATTCCGCCTATCGGCGTGGTTCGGACACCATTCCGCCCGGCGTAATCGATCGCATACTGGTCGGGGCCTGCGCCGCCGTCTGGTTGGTGTTGCTGGGCGTGAGCGTGGCCGCCGCCGTCGCGCTGGTGGATCTGGGCCGGGGCTTTCACAAGATGGCCCGGAGCTCGCACACCTCGTGGGTGTTGTACGCCGTGATCATCGTTTCCGCGCTGATCATCGCCGGGGCGATCCCGGTGCTGTTGCGGGCCCGTCGCATGGGTCTGATCGAGCCGGCCACCCGGGCGGCGGCGGGGCCGGCGCGCGGGGCGAACCGGCCCCCGGTGCGCCTGATGGCTCCCGCGCCGCGCACCGCGGCCGACCGGGCGCGCCAGCCGAGGATGCAAGCGGCGGAGCCGGCAGCCGAGTGGTCCGGGGCGGCCGTGGATCGAGTCTGGTTGCGCGGCACAGTCATACTGGCGGGCACGATGGGAGCCGCACTGATCGCGGTCGCGGCGGCGACCTACCTGATGGCCGTCGGTCACGACGGCCCGTCCTGGGTGGGTTACGCGCTGGCCGGGGTCGTCACCGCGGCGATGCCGGTGGTCGAATGGCTACACATACGGCAGCTGCGCCGCATCGTCGACGCGCGCTGACTCCGCGAGACTCGCCGGGCCCGCGTGAGACTAGCGGCTCGCGCGGATCGCCCCGGCGAATGAGCGCATCGTCGCCGGGCTAGTGCTCGCCGTTCGGGGAACCGACGATGCTGTCCTGGTGTTCGCGTAGTGCGGTCAGGGAACGTTGCTCGGCGGAGTGCGCCGCCTCGCGCAGCGCGGCATCCTCAGGCGCCGGATCTGCGAACAAGAAGCTGCCGCTACCCGGCGAGCCGGCCGAGCCCAGCTTGTTCATTCGCTTGGGCACGGCCGCGCCCTGGTATTCCAGCGGTATCGGGTGACCGTGGTCGTCGACGGGGCCGAGCGGCTGATGCAGCTCGATGTAGGCGCCGTGCGGCAGCCGCTTGATGATGCCGGTCTCGACGCCGTGCTCGAGGACAGCGCGGTCGCTGCGCTGCAGCCCTATGCACCACCGGTAGGTGATGAAGTAGACGAACGGCGGCAGGATCACCATGCCGATGCGCCCGATCCATGTCGTCGCATTCAGCGAGATGTGGAACTTGAACGCGATGACGTCGTTCATCGCCGCAAGCGTCAGCACCATGTAGAAGGCGATCGCCATGGCTCCGATCGAGGTGCGCACCGGAACATCCCGCGGCCGCTGCAGCAGATTGTGGTGCGCGTAGTCGCCGAAGAACCGCTTCTCCAGGAACGGGTAGATGATCAGCACGATGAAGACCAGGCCCATGAGCAGCGCGACCCAGACGACGGCGGGAATCGTGTGGTGCCAGAAGTAGAACTCCCACGGGGGCCAGATACGGGCCAAGCCCTCCGTCCACATCATGTAGAAGTCCGGCTGCGAGCCCGCCGAAATCTGAGATGGCTTGTAGGGGCCGAGGTTCCAGATCGGGTTGATCTGCAGCAGGCCGCCCATCAGGCCGAGCACGCCGGTGATCGCCGCGAAAAACGCGCCGGACTTGACCGCGAACACCGGCATCACCCGCACGCCGACGACGTTGTGCTCGGTGCGGCCGGGGCCGGGGAACTGGGTGTGCTTCTGAAACCACACCAGCGCCAGATGAAGCCCGATGAGGGCCAGCATGATTCCCGGCAGCAGCAAAATGTGCAGCGCGTAGAGCCGGGGGATCAAGATCGTGCCGGGGAAGTCGCCGCTGAACAAAAGCCAGTGCAGCCAGGTGCCGATCACCGGCATGCCCAGCGTGATCGACGAGATCGCGGCGCGCAGGCCGATACCCGACAGCAGGTCGTCGGGCAGGGAATACCCGAAGTAGCCCTCGAACATGGACAGGATCAGCAGCAGCGAACCGATGACCCAGTTGGCCTCGCGGGGCCGCCGGAACGCTCCGGTGAAGAAGATGCGCGCCAGGTGCACCATGATCGCCCCGGAGAACATCAAAGCGGCCCAGTGGTGGATCTGACGTACGAACAGGCCACCCCGGACCTCGAAGGAGATGTCCAGCGCCGATTGGTAGGCGCGCGACATCTCGACCCCGCGCAACGGTTGGTAGACGCCGTTGTAGGTGACATCGAGCATGGAGGGATCGAAGAACAGCGTCAGGTACACGCCGGTGATCAACAGGATGATGAAGCTGTACAACGCGATCTCGCCCAGCAGGAACGACCAGTGGGTGGGGAACACCTTGTTGAGCTGTCTGCGCACTGCCGCCGACGGGTGGTAGCGCGTGTCGATGTCCTCGCCTTGGCGGGCCAGGACGTCACCGATCTTCGGCGGACTCGGTTTCGGACTCATGTTGTCGTCCTCTCCCAGAATGCCGGTCCGACGGGCTCGATGAAGTCACCGTTGGCGACCAGATACCCGTTGGTGTCGATGGTGATGGGAAGTTGCGCCAACGCACGCGCCGCGGGGCCGAATATCGGCTTGGCGAAATGCAGTGCGTCGAACTGCGATTGGTGACACGGGCACAGGATTCGGTAGCTCTGCGCCTCGTAAAGCGATGCGGGGCAACCCAGATGCGAGCAGACCTTGGTGTAGGCGAAGAACTCGCCCCAGTTGAAGCTCTCCTGACCCTGGCGTTTGACCATCCGCGGCATGTCGCTGGGCCGGATGCGGATGAGCATCACCGGATTGCGCATACCCATCTTGATCGCGCGCAGCTTTTCGTGCGATTCGGCGCTGGTGCCGTCGCCGTCGGATTCGCGCCACGGGAAGACGGTCTCCATGGCGCCGGCGTCCATGTCCTCGGGGCGCATCTTGACGAACGGCGCCCCCGTGTGCGAGCCGGTGGCCCGCGCGAGGTAGATGGTTTCGCCGTGGTAGCGCGGGGTCCAGCCCGACGTCCACAACTCGGCCTTCATGCCGTCGGCGGTGGGCACCACCGGCTTCCACGGGTTCTTGATCAGGCCGCCGGCAAACGCGACCAGGGTGCCGAGGCCGAACGCGCCCAGGCCCATGCCCAACGACAGCCCGATCAGCTTGCGCCGCCCGACCGTGGAACCCTGGTAGGCGTCGGCCAGGTTCGCCACGACCGTCTTGCGGTCGATCTCACGAGACGCGCCGTCGTGGCGCTGCTGGATCGAAATCTCTTCCGGGATAAATCTCTTCTGGTACAGCACCGCACCGACGGCGATGCAGAGGATGGACATCCCGAAGGTGAAGCCATACAACGGCGTGGCCAGCGAGTACAGGAAGTTACCCGGGGCCTCCTTCGGCTTGTACTCCCATGGCCAGAACAGGAAGACCACCAGCAGCGCCAGCCCGAATCCGCCGCCCAGGAAAAGCCACCGCGCCACGGAGCGCTCGGTGCGCTTCTCGGCTTTGGTGCCCTCGACCGGCCAGCGAGGCTCCTTGAAGACGGTCTCGACGCCGTCGAGCTTGCCGCCCAGCGCTACCAGTTCCTGCTGCGACATCGTGGCCAGGGCCGCCTCGTCGGGCTCCTTGGTGCCAGCGCCCTGAGAGGCCCCGCCGGTGCCAGAGCCGCGCACCTCGTCGTCGCTCATGATGCTCGCGCCCCAATCCACAGTGCCAGCCCGATGGCGGCGACCATGCCGATGAGCCAGAAGGCCATGCCCTCGGGCGCGGGTCCAAAGCCACCGAGACCGTAGCCGCCCGGCTGGCGCTCTTCGCTGACGGTTTTGACGTAGCCGATGATGTCCTTCTTGGCGTCGAAGGACAGCTGGCGGTCGGAGAACCTCGGCATGCTCTGCGGGCCGGTCAGCATCGCGGTCAGGATTTGCTGCTCATTGGCCGGACCCAGGTCGGGCGCGTACTTACCGGACGACAGCGCCCCGCCCTTTCCGGTGAAGTTGTGGCACGACGAGCAGTTGAGCCGGAACAAGGTCGCCGCCGCGGCCCAGGTCGTCGCCGCGCAGCGATTTCATCGCGATGCTGCCGTCGGGGTTGCGCACGACGGTGGGGCCGCCGCCGTTGGCTTGCACGTAGGCGCCGATCGCGTCGATCTGGGCGTCGTCGAAGATCGGCTCCTTGCGCGGCGCCTGGGCCTCACCGCGCATGGCGGGCATCCGGCCGGTGGACACCTGGAAGTAGACGGCCGCCTCGCCGACGCCGATCAGGCTCGGCCCGTGGTCGGGCACACCCTGCAGGTTGGCGCCGTGGCAGGACACGCAGGACGTGTCGAACAGCTGCTTGCCGTTGCGCAGCAGCGCCGACGACGACTCGTCGGCGACGGCCACCTGCGGGGTGGGGGTCAGCACGGCGGCCAGGCCGCCGGCGACGGTCAGCGCGATCAGCAGCAGCAGGCCGCCCGACAGCCGGCGCCGCAGACGCCGTCGCGAGCGATCACTCTGCCCCTTTCGCGGCCGAACCCGCCGCGCACCGTTTCGGGTAGACCCCAGTTTCTTCAACCGAGCACTCCTGTCCGTCTAGCGCCGGCTCATCGGATGAAATAGATCACGGTGAACAGCGCGATCCACACGATGTCGACGAAATGCCAGTAGTAGGAGACGACGATGCTGGCCGTGGCCTGCGCCGGGGTGAACTTGCTCATCGCGGTGCGGGCCAGCAGGAAAATGAAGGCGATCAGTCCGCCGGTGACGTGCAGGCCGTGGAAGCCGGTGGCCAGATAGAACACGGTGCCGTACGCGCTGCTGGGGATGGTCGTCCCGTGCGACATCAGGTGGTGGTACTCGTACGCCTGGCCGAGGACGAAGAACAGGCCCATCAGGAAAGTGATCACGTACCAGCGGCGCAGCCCGAACACGTCGCCGCGCTCGGCCGCGAACACGCCCATCTGGCAGGTGAACGACGACGCGATCAGCACCAGCGTCACCGGGACGGCCTGGTACAGATTCAGCTCGGTCGGCGGCGGCGGCCACTTCCCGCCGGCCTGGGCCCGCGCGGTGAAATACATCGCGAACAGGCCAGCAAAGAACATGAGCTCGCTGGAAAGCCAGACTATGGTGCCGACGGCGACCATGTTGGGCCGATTCAGCGAATGCACTCGCGACGTGATCGCAGTACCCGAGGTCCCCACAGCGCTGGTCACATCCGCAAGTATGACGCTTTGTAGTTGTCGAACTCTACCCGGGTCCGAAATTTCCCGGTTTGGCGTTTTGCGTGTCGCGCTCGGGCCGCTACCGGCGCGCCCCGGGCAACGGTTGGGGGCGGTTGATCCTCGTGGGACCATCGGCGCGTGCCCGCGTCAACTGAAGCGTTCCCTCCCGGGGCGACCCCCGGGCCGGCGCCGTCATGGCCGCAGGTCCTCGGTCGCTTGACGGGCGGTCAGGATCTCGCGCGGGGCCAGGCCGCCTGGGCCATGGACGAGATCATGGCCGGCAACGCGAGCCCGGCCCAGATCGCCGCCTTCGCGGTGGCGATCACGATGAAGACGCCGACCGCGGCCGAAGTGAGCGAACTGGCCGACGTCATGGTGAGCCACGCCCGCCCGATGCCCGCCGGCGCGATCCCGGACGACGCCGTCGACATCGTCGGCACCGGGGGCGACGGCGTCAACACGGTCAACCTGTCCACCATGGCGTCGATCGTGGTCGCCGCCGCGGGGGTGCCGGTGGTCAAGCACGGCAACCGGGCGTCGTCGTCGCTGGCGGGGGGCGCCGACACGCTGGAGGCGCTCGGGGTGCGCATCGACCTGGGGCCCGACCAGGTCGCGCGCAGTCTCGCCGAAGTCGGGATCGGGTTCTGCTTCGCCCCGCTGTTTCACCCGTCGTACCGGCACACGTCCGCGGTGCGCCGCGAGATCGGGGTGCCCACCGTGTTCAATCTCCTTGGGCCGCTTACCAATCCGGCGAGGCCACGGGCGGGTTTGATCGGCTGCGCGTTCGGGGACCTCGCCGAGGTGATGGCGGGAGTGTTCGCGGCGCGCCGCTCCAGCGTGCTGGTCGTGCACGGGGACGACGGGCTCGACGAGTTGACCACCACCACCACGAGCACGATCTGGCGGGTGCAGGCCGGCACCGTGGACCGGCTGACGTTCGATCCGGCCGGATTCGGGTTCGCCCGGGCCGAGCTGCGGGAGCTGCTGGGCGGCGACGCGCAAGCCAACGCGGCCGAGGCGCGTGCGGTATTCGCCGGTGCCAAGGGCCCGGTCCGGGACGCCGTCGTGCTCAACGCCGCCGGAGCGATCGTCGCGCAAGCCGGCCTATCCAGCCGCGCCGAATGGCTGCCGGCGTGGGAGGACGGGTTGCGGCGGGCCCGCGCGGCCATCGACTCCGGTGCGGCCGAACAGCTGCTCGCGCGATGGGTGCGGTTCGGCCAGCAGGTCTGAGTCCAGTCCCCGGACGGCCTGTTCGCCGGCCAACCGGGCCGAGCGCGCCGTGGTCGCCCACGCCGCCCAGGCGCCGGCCGATCGCAGCGGTGAGGCCCATCCGTCATCGGCGACCCGGACGATGCGCACCCCGGGGGTGGCCAGCCACCGCGCGATGAGCGCGGTCTCCTCGACCAGCGCTCCGCCCAGTGGGGCCGCCGCCCGCAGGATCGCCTGTGCGCCAGCGTGAATGGCGTCGACCACCGGCATCGGCGGCACCCCCCGTTTGGCGGTGCCGGCCGCGGCGAGTTGCCCGTAGCGGATGACGGCGAGGTGGTAGCCACCCTCCCCATTGGGGCCGTCCGGCTTGGCGGCGATCAGCTCGGGCAGCGTGGCCAGCGCCCGCAGCCGCTGGCCACGCCACAGCGCCTCGATGGCGGCGGAAGTGCGGTCACGCAGCCGCGCGGCGCTCTCGAAGTGGCGTTGCTCGGCGAGGACGGTGACGTGATGCACGGCGTCGGCCAGGGCGCCGTTGTCCAGCCCATCGATCAGCGCCGCGGCGCGGGCCACGGCCGCCGCGTATTCGGTGGCCGTGATGTCGCGGGCGGCCGGGCATGGCGACAGCTCGACCTCGGGACAGCCCGGCCCGTGCAGGGCCGAACGGCCGAGCCGGGCGGTGCACGTTCGCACCCCGGTGAACCGCGCCAGCAGGGCCGCCGTGTCGGCGGCGTCGGTGCGGGACCGAAACGGGCCGACGGCGCGGTCGTGTCGCGGCGCCCGAACAGCGGACAGCCGCGGAAACGCCTCATCGGTGAGCGCCAGCCACCACCACCGCTGCGGGAACCTCGACCGGCGGTTGTACGGCGGGGCGTGAGCGGCCAGCATCCGCAGCTCTCGCACGCCGGCCTCCAGCGCATGCGCGCACTCGACGTGGTCGACGGCGCCGGCCAGCGTGACCATCTCCTTCATCCGGCCGCGGGGGTCCGCGCCGGTGAAGTACTGGCCCACCCGGCGCCGCAGGTCGACGGCGGTGCCCACGTAGAGCACCTCGCCCGCCGGTCCGCGGAACAGGTAGACCCCCGGCCGGTGCGGCAGGCCCTCTGCGAGCACCCTTTTGCGGCGCTGGGCCGGTGTCACGTCGGGCAGGTACGAGCGCAGGTCGGCGTAGGTGCGCACCCCCTGATTCCCCACCCGCTCGATGAGCGCGTGCAACACGTCGACGGTCGCGCGGGCGTCGTCGAGTGCGCGGTGGGTCGGTTGGGCGGCCACGGCGAACAGCCGCGCCAAGGCGGCGAGCCGCACGCTGGGGGCTTCCTCGCGGCTGAGCACCCGGCGGGCCAGGCGGACCGTGCACAGCACCTGCGGCCGCGGCCAGGGGATTTCGCATCGCTGCGCGGCGGCCCGCAGGAATCCGACGTCGAACCCGGCGTTGTGGGCGACGAGCACCGCTCCGCCGGCGAACTCGAGAAACATCGGCAGCACGGCGTCGATCGTCGGGGCGTCGCACACCATCGCCGTGGTGATGCCGGTGAGCTGCACGATCTGCGGCGGGATGCTGCGCTGCGGGTCGACGAGGGTGGCGAATTCGCCGAGCACGACGCCGCCGCGGACCTTGACCGCCCCGATCTCGGTGATGGCGTCGCACGGCGTGGCGTCGGTGCTTTTCGTGCGTCCGCCGGTGGTCTCCAGGTCCACCACGACGAAAGTGGTTTCGCGCAGTGGGATTTCGTCGATCGGGGAGGCGGCCGGGTCCCAGCGTGGCGCCCGGCCTTCGTCGAGGTCGGCGAAACTCAGCTGAGTCGCACCACTCGCACCCATGGCCGCGACGTTAGGCATGTCGCACCGACAGTCGCGGGTTCCCACGCCGGGCGGGATGCAGCGGCGGATCGATGTCGGATCGATGTCGGTGCCCGCGGTTAGCGTTCGGGTGACGGCGAACTGAGCGTTCGGAAGTCCAGACCGAGAGGACGGCCCCATGACACACGGCGACAACACAGGCGGCGGGGCGGCTTCCCCGGGCGCACCGGTGGTGATCGACTGCGAGGACTGCGCTGTGCGCGGCCCGGGATGCCGCGACTGCGTGGTCAGCGTGCTGCTCGGGGTTCCGGAAACGTTGTTGCAGGACGAGCGGGCCGCCCTTGAAGTGCTCGCCGACGTCGGACTGGCGCCGCGATTGCGTCTGGTGCCGATTCATCGCGGCCGAGGATCCGGTGTAGCCTAATTGCCTTGTGCGCCAAAACCACCGGATCGTCTTAGGGGATTGCCATCATTCACAAAGTAATGACAGAAATCTTTCCATTTTCTTAACGACCCGGTTTGGACAAACGCCGATATCGTTTCGTAACCTGTTTGAGACCTAAACTAGCTCGACGGCGCTCCGGCAGTGCCAGTCCAACGCCGTTTAAGGATGCAATTTTGAAGCTCGACTTTATGTACCCGTGTGCGCGTGTCCTTACACGATCTGCTCTAGGTACGTTAGCGGGCTTGATCGTCTTCTCGGGGGTTTTTGCCGCAAATTCCGTGGCCGATCCGGCCGATGACGCGCTGGCCAAGCTCAACCAGCTGTCTCGTCAGGCCGAGCAGACCACCGAGGCGATGCATAGCGCGCAGCTCGACTTGAACGACAAGCTGGCGGCCCAGCGTGCGGCGGACAAGAAGCACGCGGATGACCAAGCCGCCGTGGACGATGCAAAGGCACGCTTGGCCGCCTTCCAAGGCGCCGTGAACAAGCTTGCCGCCGCGCAATACATGGGTGGCCGGGTCGACGGCATGGAGGCCATGCTGACCGCCGGATCGCCACAAGGCCTGATCGACAAGCTGGCCGTGCAGCGGCTGATGGCGACTCAAATGCGCACGCAGATGGCGAGTTACCGGGTCGCCGGTGAGCAGGCCGCCAAGGCCGAGCAGGCGTCCGCCAAGTCCGCGGCCGATGCAAAGAGCGCGGCCGAACAGGCCGCCGCGGTCCGGGCCAGCCTGCAGTCCAAGCAGAGCCAGTTGCAGGTGCAGATCGCCGTCGTCAAGTCGCAGTACGTGTCCTTGACGCCGCAGCAGCGCACCGCGCTCGCCGACCCCGGGCAGGTCCCGGCGGCCGCCCCGGCACCCGGTGCGCCGGCGCCGGACGCGGCTCCGCCCGGGGCTCCGCCGCCTGGCGGGCAGGCACCGGGTGAGGCTCCTCCTCCCGGCGGGATGCCCGGAATGGCCCCCGGTGGCGTTGGCGGCGGTGACCGCGCGACCGTCGTGCAGGCGGCGTTGACCCAGGTCGGGTCGGCTTACGTCTGGGGTGGTGCCGCGCCCGGTGGCTTCGACTGCTCCGGATTGGTGATGTGGGCGTTCCAGCAGGCCGGCATTTCGCTGCCGCACTCCAGCCAGGCGCTGGCCCAGGGCGGGCAGCCGGTGGCGATGTCGGACCTGCAGCCCGGCGACGTGCTGACCTTCTATTCCGACGCGTCACATGCCGGCCTCTACATCGGTGACGGAATGATGATCCATTCGTCCACCTACGGCGTGCCGGTGCGGGTGGTGCCGATGAACTCCGGGGGCCCGATCTACGACGCCCGCCGCTACTAGACGCCTCGAGCTCGCAGCGCCGGCGGCTCGCGATTCTGCTGGGCTGGGCGTTTGCGCTTGAGCTGACCGTGGCCGCCGCCGTGCCGTTCGATGCGGCCAGCGATAGCCGGGCCAGACCCGCCCAGCTGGTCACGCCCGCACGTAGCCAATTCAGTCCCGCGGCGAAGTCACTGGTCGTCGGTGACCGCACCGTCCGGCTCCTGGGTCTCGGCGGCCCGGCCAGCGACCGGCTGCTATCCCGGGTGGCGTCTGACATCGGTGCCGCCGTCAACGCGGTGGAGGCTTTCTGGGGCGTTGATTGGCCACGTGAAATCTCGGTGCTGGCGGCCGGCTCGGACGAACAGTTTCGCGCCGCTGCCGGCGGGGGACCGGCGTCGCAGTGGGCCGATATCGCGGCCGTGACGGTCGCCGACCGCGTCGATCCCACGCATCGGGTGGCGGCCGGCCAAAGGATCGTGTTCGCGCCGGGCGCGGCCAACATGAGTGACGCCGCGCTACGAATTGTCTTGGCCCACGAACTTTTTCACTACGCCGCACGCGCTGACACCGCCCCGGATGCGCCCCGATGGCTTACCGAAGGGGTAGCCGATTTCGTTGCCCGGCCGCAGACCCCGGTGGCCGCCGATGCGCTGCCGGTACCCCTGACGCTGCCCGTCGATGCCGACCTGGATGCGCCCGGGCCACAGCGCTCGCTGGCGTATGACCGCGCCTGGTGGTTCGCGCGGTTCGTCGCCGACACCTACGGGACGACAAAGTTGCACGACCTGTACCTGGCCAGCTGTGGTGTCGGTCACGTCGATGTGCCCACCGCAGTCCACGACGTCCTCGACACCGACCCGGCCGGGTTGCTCGTGCGCTGGCATCAATGGGTGACCCGCTAGCCTGACCCACTGTGAGTCGGGTCCTGCTGGTAACCAACGACTTTCCGCCCCGCCCGGGCGGTATCCAGTCCTATCTGGGCGAATTCGTCGGGCGGCTGGTTGCCGCCGGGTCGCATTCCGTGCTGGTGTACGCACCGCAATGGAAGGGCGCCGACGCCTATGACGAAAGGGTCGACTCAGCCGAGGCGGCCGGATACCGCGTGGTGCGCCATCCCGGCACGCTGATGCTGCCCGGTCCCGGCGGTGGACGCCAGGATGCGCCGGCTGATCGGCGAGCACGGCATCGACACCGTCTGGTTTGGCGCGGCGGCACCGCTGGCGCTGCTGGCGCGGCGTGCCCGGCAGGCCGGGGCAACCCGGATCCTGGCCAGCACGCACGGCCACGAAGTGGGCTGGTCGATGCTGCCGGTCGCGCGGTCGGTGCTGCGCCGCATCGGCGACACCACCGACGCCGTGACCTTCGTGAGCCGCTACACGCGGTCGCGTTTCGCGTCGGCCTTCGGTCCCGCGGCGAGGTTGGAGTACCTGCCGCCCGGAGTGGACACCGACCGGTTCCGGCCCGACCCGGTCGCCCGGGCCGAGCTGCGCGAGCGCTACCGGCTGGGCGAGCGGCCGACCGTGGTGTGCCTGTCGCGGCTGGTGCCGCGCAAGGGCCAGGACATGTTGGTCAAGGCGTTGCCGTCGATCAGGCGGCGGATCGACGGGGCGGCGCTGGTCATCGTCGGCGGGGGCCCCTACCTGGAAGCGCTGCGCAAGCTGGCCGAGGATCGTGGGGTGGCCGAGCACGTGACATTCACCGGTGGCGTGCCGGCCGGTGAACTGCCCGCCCACCACGCCCTGGCCGACGTGTTCGCGATGCCATGCCGCACCCGCGGCGCCGGCATGGATGTCGAGGGCTTGGGCATCGTATTTTTGGAGGCCTCGGCGACGGGCGTGCCGGTCATCGCCGGCTTATCGGGTGGGGCGCCGGAAACGGTGCAGCACAACAAGACTGGGCTGGTTGTCGATGGCCGCTCGGTGGACGAGGTCGCCGACGCCGTCATCGAGTTGCTGGCCGATCGCGACCGGGCCGCCGCGATGGGCGCGGCGGGGCGCGAGTGGGTGACGTCCCAGTGGCGCTGGGACACGCTGGCCGCCCGGCTGGCCGGTCTTCTCCGCTGACGGGCCCGCCGAGCGTCACGCTGGCGTGACGCTCGGTTGTCGGCGTTACGCTGGCGTGACGCTCACAAGCGGGTGGGGGCGTGCCCCCAGGCTCGGCGATTCGCCGCTCAGTCCTTTTCGTAGATGGATTCGATATCGGAGGCGAACTTCTCGGCCACCACCTTGCGCTTCACCTTCATCGTCGGCGTCAGCTCACCGGTGTCCTCGGTGAAGTCGACCGGCAGGATGCGGAACTTGCGGATCGACTCGGCGTGCGACACGGCCATATTGGCGTTCTTGACGGCGGCGTCCACCTCCGCGAACAGGTCGGGGTCGGTCGCCAGGTCGCCGACCGACGCGCCGGCCGGCTTGTGGTTGCGCTCCTTCCAGACGTCGAACGCCTCGGGGTCGATGGTGATCAGCGCGCCGATGAACGGCTTGGCGTCGCCCACCACCATGGCCTGGCTGATCAGCGGGTGCGCGCGCAGTCGGTCCTCGAGCACCGCGGGGGCGACGTTCTTACCGCCGGCGGTGACGATGATTTCCTTCTTGCGGCCGGTGATGGTCAGGAAGCCGTCCTCGTCGAGCGCGCCCAGGTCGCCGGTCTTGAACCAGCCGTCGTTGAATGCCTCGCTGGTGGCCCGCTCGTTGTGCCAGTAACCGCTGAACACCACGCCGCCGCGCACCAACAGCTCGCCGTCCTCGGCGATGCGGATGCTGTTGCCGGGCAACAACGTTCCGACGGTCCCGATCTTGACGTGGCCGACCTGGTTGACCGTGATGGCCGAGCTGGTCTCCGTCAGGCCGTAGCCCTCGTGGATGGTCAGGCCCACGCCACGGTAGAAGTGGCCCAGTCGCGCGCCCAGCGGTGCGCCACCCGAGACCGACGCGTGGCAGTCGCCGCCCAGGGCCGCGCGCAGCTTGTGGTAGACCAGCCGGTCGAACAACGCATGCCTGGCGCGCAGCAGCAGCCCGGGTCGGCCGTGGTCGTGGGCCTGGCTCCAGTCGACCGCGGTCTGCACGGCCATCGCGAAGATGCGCGCCCGGCCGTCGTTGGCGGCGTTTTGTTCGGCGGTGTTGTACACCTTCTCGAATACCCGCGGCACCGACACCACCACCGTCGGCTTGAATACCGCCAACATCGGTAGCAGGTTCTTGATGTCGCTGGTGAATCCGACGGTCACCTTGTTGGCGAACGCGGACAGCGTCAGTGACCGGGCCAGCACGTGCGCCAGCGGCAGGAAAACCAGCAGCCGCTGCCCCTCATTCAGCAGCGTCGGCAGGCATTCCTTGGCGCCCCGAGTCTCGTACAGCAGGTTGGAGTGAGTGAGTTGGCAGCCCTTGGGTCGTCCGGTGGTGCCCGAGGTGTAGATGAGCGTTGCCGGGTCCTCGGCGCGCAGCGCCTCTAGGCGGGCGATCAGCTCGGCCGGCTCGACCGAGGCGCCCGCCTCGGCGAGCCGTTCGAGCGCTTTGGGACCCGCACCGGCGATGTGCAGCACTTGGCGCAGACCCGGCAGTTCGGTGGTGAGTTCGGTGACCATTGCGGCGTGTGCGTCCGTCTCGGCGAAGGCCAACACCGCTTCCGAGTCCTGCAGCACCCAGCGCACCTGCTCGGCCGACGAAGTCTCGTAGATCGGCACGGTGACCGCGCCCACGGACAGGATCGCCAGGTCGAGGATCGCCCACTCGTAACGGGTGGCCGAAAAGACGGACACCCGGTCGCCGGCCTGCACCCCCAGGGAGATCAGACCCAGCGCCGCGGAGCGAACCTGCTCGGCGGCCTCGGCGCAGGTGACATCGGTCCAAACGCCGTCGACCTGGCGTTGAAAGATGACGAAGCTGGGGTCGTCCCGTTCGTGCGCGAAGACCATGGCCGCGATGTTTTCGTGCTCGCCGACGGAAAAGCGGGCGGGGACACTGTACTCACGCACTTCGATGACCTCGTTTGACTCGGTGACGTTTCAGGTGCACGGCTTGCCATCGCCCAGCCTAATCCGCGCATTCGCCCAGCACGGCTGAGGTCCGCGCGCCGGGGCGCCTGCATAAGGGCGATTCGGATCGGTGTGTGAAGCTGAAGTGGTGAACAGCATTCAGATCGCCGACCAGACTTTTGTCGCCGCCGACGGCGCGCGGGTCGGCGCCGCGGTCGCCGATTCCTCGTGCTGGCGTCGGTGGTGGCCGGATCTGAGGCTGCAGGTCGTCGAGGACCGCGCCGAAAAGGGCATCCGGTGGGCGGTCACCGGCGCGTTGACGGGCACCATGGAGATCTGGCTGGAACCGTCGCTGGACGGGGTGGTGCTGCACTACTTTTTGCACGCCGAACCCAGCGGCGTGGCGGCCTGGCAGCTGGCCAAGCTGAACTTGGCGAAGATGAATCACCGCCGCCGGGTGGCGGGCAAGAAAATGGCCTTCGAGGTCAAGACGACGGTGGAACGGTCACGTCCGGTCGGCGTTTCTCCGGTAGTTTAGCCGGATCAAGGTTTGGCGGTAGGAGTACCGTTTCGGCCCGGAGGCCGGGGTAGTCCTGCACATCGCGGGGCCGACGCGCTCGCGGGAGAGAGGGCAGCAGCCAGGTGGCGGAGAAGACGACGCAGACCATTCACATCGAAGCCGATCCGGGCACGGTCCTGGAGGTGATCGCCGACATCGATTCCTACCCGGAGTGGATCTCGGAATACAAGGAGGCCGAGGTGCAAGAGCGAGGCGCCGACGGCTACCCGAAGGTCGTGCGATTCGTCATGGACGCCGGCATCATCAAAGACACCATGGTCATGTCCTACCAGTGGCCGAAAGACCGCCAGTCGCTGAGCTGGACCCTGGTCTCGAGCTCACTGCTGCGTTCGCTGGAAGGCTCATATCGCCTGGCGCCCAAGGGATCTGGCACCGATGTCACCTATGAACTCTCGGTCGATCTCGCCCTCCCGATGATCGGCTTGCTCAAGCGCAAGGCCGAACGGCGGCTGACCGACACCGCTTTGAAGGATCTGAAGAAACGAGTCGAGGCTGAGTGAGTCCAGCGAATTCCGGGTGCCCACCCCGGCCCGGATCAGTCTCTTCGTTGGCAAGGGCGGGGTAGGAAAATCCACCCTGGCATCCGCCACCGCGGTCTGCGACGCAGGCTCGGGGCAGCGGGTGCTGTTGGTGTCCACCGACCAGGCGCACTCGCTGGGAGATGTGCTGGGCGTGCCCGTCTCACCGGGCGGCCAGGGCGACCTGGTTCGGGTACTCGCCGACGACGCGGAGGCGGGCGGTGGCTTCCTCGACGCGCTGGCACTGGACACCCTGGCCCTGCTCGAAGCGCGGTGGCACGACGTGGTCAACACGTTGGATCGGCGGTTTCCCGATTCCGAGCTGAGCACCATTGCCCCCGAAGAACTCTCGGCATTGCCGGGCGTTCAGGAAGTGCTGGGTCTGCACGCCGTCGGCGAGCTCGCCGCCTCCGGGCGATGGGATCGCATCGTCGTCGATTGCGCCTCGACCGCGGATGCGTTGCGCATGTTGACCTTGCCCGCCACGTTCGGGCTCTACGTGGAGCGCACGTGGCCACGCCATCGCAGGCTGTCCATCACCGCCGACGACGCCCGCTCGGCCGCGTTGGTCGAGCTGCTGGAGCGCATCAGCGCCAGCGTTGACCGCCTCAGCGCGTTGCTGACCGACGGCGAGCTGGTCACCGCGCACCTGGTGCTGACCGCCGAGCGGGTGGTGGCGGCCGAGGCGGTGCGGACGCTGGGATCGCTGGCGCTGATGGGGGTGCGCGTCGAGGAACTGATCGTCAACCAGGTCCTGGAGGAAGACGAGTCCTACGAGTACCGCAACCTGCCCGAGCACCCCGCGTTCTATTGGTACGCCGAACGCATCTCCGAACAACGCGTTGTTCTCGACGAACTCGACGCCACTATCGGTGACGTCGCGCTGGTGATGACCCCGCACCTGTCCGGCGAGCCGATCGGTCCCAAGGCGCTGGGCTCGCTGCTGGACAGCGCCCGCCGCCGCGGCGGGGCGGCGCCGCCGGGTCCGCTGCGTCCCGTCGTGGACCTCGAATCCGGGTCGGGACTTGGGTCCATATACCGTATGCGGCTAACGTTGCCCCAGCTCGACCCAGGAGGACTGTCGTTGGGCCGAGTCGACGACGACCTGATCATCGGCGCCGGAGGGTTGCGGCGCAGGGTTCGGTTGGCGTCCGTACTGCGGCGATGCACGGTGCTCGACGCGCACCTGCGGGGCAGTGAGCTGACAGTTCGCTTTCGACCGGATCCGGAGGTGTGGCCCAAGTGAGTGGGGCTCATCCCGATATCGGTCCCGAGCTGCGCAGACTCGCCCAGGCGATCCTGGACGGAATCGACCCCGCGGTGCGAACGGCGGCCGCGTTGACGGCGGGCGGCGGAGTCGGGACAGGCAAGTGCCAGCAGGTGTGGTGTCCGGTGTGCGCGCTGGCCGCGTTGGCGACCGGTGACCAACACCCGTTGCTCACCGTCATCGCCGACCACAGCATCGCCCTGCTGGAGGTGATCCGCAGCATCGTCAGCGATGTCAACGACATCGACCGGTCTTCCAAACCGACACCGGAACCGCCCCCGGACGGTCCGCCCGGCGGCGGCGTCGGCGCCGAGCCCGGCGCGGGGACCTCCGCGGGTGATGGCGCGGTGAAGACGCGTTACCAGCCCATCCCGGTCACCGTCGAGGAGTGACCCGCCCCGAGCCGAAGGTGGTCCCTTCCGCTGCGGGTCGGTACAGTTGGCGCAGAACACTTCGGGCGCGGGCGAGAGGGAGGGCCATGTGGTACTGGCTATTGAAGTACGTCTTGCTGGGCCCGTTGCTTTCCCTGCTCGGCCGACCGAAAGTTGAAGGGCTGGAATACGTTCCGAGTTCCGGGCCGGTGATCCTGGCCAGTAATCACCTCGCCGTGATGGACAGCTTCTTTTTGCCGCTGGTAGTCCGGCGCCGGATCACTTTCCTTGCCAAGGCCGAGTATTTCACCGGCACCGGGCTGAAGGGTTGGTTCAGCCGTTGGTTTTTCACCGCCGTCGGCCAGGTCCCGATCGACCGCGCCGATGCCGACGCCGCTCAGGCCGCGCTGCACACCGCCGAGCGACTGCTGGGTGAGGGCAAGCTGCTGGGCATGTACCCCGAGGGCACCCGCTCGCCCGACGGCCGGTTGTACAAGGGCAAGACCGGACTGGCGCGGCTGGCGTTGCAAACCGGGGTTCCTGTGATCCCGGTGGCGATGATCGGCACCAATGTGGTCAACCCGCCGGGCAGCACGATGCTGCGCTTCGGGCGGGTCACCGTGAAGTTCGGCAAGCCGATGGACTTCTCGCGTTTCGAAGGATTGGCCGGCAACCGCTTCATCGAACGCGCCGTCATCGACGAAGTGATCTACGAGCTGATGGGGCTCTCCGGGCAGGAGTACGTCGACATCTACGCCGCCAGCATCAAGGAACGCAGCAACGGCACCGAATCGACGAGTGAGGCCGCGCGGATCCCCGAGACGGCGGTCGGCTAGCGGGTCGCCGATCCGCCGACGGCCGACACCGGCGTCAGCGGGCGCGCAGCCGAGTCCCGCGACGTCGCCCGCGCGGTGACGGTAAGCCCGGCCGCGACGATGATCGCCAACGCCCACCACACATAGGACGCCCCGAGAAGTTGGCGCCACCAGTTCGCGGTCGTCTCGTGGTGCTTGGGCAGCAGATCGATCGGCGTCCACCTCATCAGCGCCACGCCGGCGGCGCTGAGCACGCCGAGAGCTATGTTGCGGCGCCGCCAGGCCAAGATCCCCGTGACCAGCACCGCCGGCAGCATCCAGACCCAGTGGTGCGACCAGGACACCGGCGAGACCACCAACCCGAACAGGGCGACGCAAATCACCGCCAGGACGGGCTCATCGGCCCGCAGCACCCGCCGCATCGCCCAGATCGTCGCCGCCAGCACCAGCAGGCACGCGGCGACCCAGAGCGGGAAGCGTTCGTGCTCGCCGAGCCCCAGCCGGGCAAGGGCGCCCACGATGTTTTGGTCGGTGTTCAGCGCGGCCTCACCGATTCGGTCGGTGTGGTGGACGGTGTGGGTCCAGTACTCCCACGAATCGCTCCACGCCAGCGCGAAGGCCAGCAGCGTCGCGGCCACGAAGGACGCCAGCGCCGTCAGCGCCGCGCGGTTGTCGCGCCGCAGCAGGAAATAGAGCAGGAACACCGCCGGGGTGAGTTTCAGCGCCATTCCCAGGCCCAGCAGCACCCCGCGTGGCCACGGTAGGCGGCGCGGCACGCAGTCGGCGATCACCAACGTCATCAGCACGACGTTGATCTGGCCGAACGCGAAGTTCGAGACGATCGGTTCCAGCCAGATCGTCGACTGCGGCCGCTATGAGCACGGCCAACCACAACCGGCGCAGCCACGCCGGACCGGGCACGATGGCCGACGTGTCCCACACGTTGAGGCCGGTGAGCAGGATCGCCGTCGAGACGATCAGCAGCACCAGCGTCAACACCGTGATCGCGACGCTGGCGGCCGGCATGTGCAGCCAGGAGAACGGGCAGAACACGATGGCCGCCAGCGGGGGATAGGTGAACGGCAGGTTCAGGCCGATCGGTGTGTGGAACTGCACATTCCCGCGGTAGAGGGGATGCCCGTCCAGCCAGGCCCGGCCGCCCATCTGATAGACGTCGATATCGATGCGGTATGGCGTGTGCGCGAACAGGCGCCCGGCCACGTAGTACATCGCCGCGCCCGCCACCAGCCAAAGCAGGCACCACAGCAACACCCGCCCGGGGCCACCTTTGCTTAGGAAGCCCACGCCGGGCGCCCGCCATCTACTCATGTCGCAGAACAGCGTAATCGGTGCCCGCGCCCGCGATGCGTTTACAGCGCGGCTCCCGCGCCGCGGGAAAGGGCAGGCGTAGGTTTCAAGCGTGTTCCACTGGTTCGTGCTCGGGGTGGCCCGCTGGTTCGCGCACGACATCGTCGACCGCGGCCGGCTGCCGTTGCTGTGCTGTCTGGTCGCCTTCATCCTGACCTTTTTCGTCACACGAACATTCGTGCGGGTTATCCGCCACCGCGCCGAGACCGATCGCCCGACGAGGTGGTGGCAACCGCGCAACGTCCACATCGGGGGCGTGCACATCCACCACGTGACGGTCGGGGTGGTCCTGGTGATGCTCTCCGGGCTGACGTTGGTGACCCTTTCCGTCAGCGGGCAGGAACCCGAATTCACCCTGGCTGCAACCCTCTTCGGGATCGGGGCCGCATTGGTCCTGGACGAGTACGCGTTGATCCTGCACCTGTCCGACGTCTACTGGGAGGAAGACGGTCGCACTTCGGTGGACGCGGTGTTCGCGGCGGTGGCGGTGGCCGGGCTTTTGATCATGGGCCTGCACCCGCTGATGTTCTTCCTTCCCGGTCTGGCACGCCGCCGATTCGGTGGTGCTGCGCGCCGGGGTGGGTGGCGTGCTGGTGGTGACGCTGCCGCTGGCCGTGGTCGTGGTGCTCAAGGGCAAGGTGTGGACCGGTTTGCTCGGCATGTTCATCGTCATATTGCTGGTCATCGGCGCGATCCGGTTGTCGCGTCCACATGCCCCGTGGGCCCGGTGGCGGTACACCACCCAGCCCGACAAGATGCGACGCGCGCTGCAGCGGGAACGGAGGCTGCGCCGCCCGGTGGTGCGGGTCAAGCTGTGGGTGCAGTGCGCGATCGCGGGCACACCGCGCGTGCCCGACAAGCGCGCGGTCGACGCCCAGCTCGACCATGACGTGCATGCGGCACCGGCACCGACCGGGCCCATCCTGATCAGCAGATAGGCTGCTCATAGGCTTTCAGGGTGCGGTACTTCTACGACACCGAGTTCATCGAGGACGGCCGCACCATCGAACTGATCTCGATCGGGGTGGTCGCCGAGGACGGCCGCGAGTACTACGCCGTTTCCACCGAATTCGATCCCGAGCGCGCCGGTAGCTGGGTGCGCGCCAACGTGCTGCCCAAGCTGCCACCCCCGTCGTCGCCGTTGTGGCGCTCGCGCAAGCAGATCCGCACGGACCTCGAGGGTTTCTTCGGCGTCGACAGCACGGAGCCGATCGAGCTGTGGGCCTGGGTGGGCGCCTATGACCACGTGGCCTTGTGCCAGCTGTGGGGCACCATGCCGGCTCTGCCGCCGGCGATACCCCGCTTCACCAGGGAATTGCGCCAGCTGTGGGAGGAGCGGGGATCGCCCCGGATGCCGCCACGGCCGAGAGACGCGCACGACGCCCTGGTCGATGCCCGCGATCAGCTGCGCCGATTCCGGCTGATCACAGAGGGCCCCGAGGCGCGTTCGCCCTGATCAGCCATCGGCCCGGTTCATCAGGCCCGGTTACCATGGACCGATGAACTGGACCGTCGACATACCGATCGACCAGCTGCCGCCGCTTCCGCCGCTGCCGACCGACCTGCGGACGCGACTGGACGCCGCACTCGCCAAGCCGGCCGCCCAGCAGCCCAGCTGGGACGCCGAACAAGCCGCGGCAATGCGCACGGTCCTCGAGAGCGTGCCGCCGGTGACGGTGCCGTCCGAGATCGTCCGGCTGCAGGAGCAACTGGCCCAGGTCGCCAAGGGCGAGGCGTTCCTGTTGCAGGGCGGCGACTGCGCGGAGACGTTCGTCGACAACACCGAACCCCACATCCGCGGCAACATCCGCACCCTGCTGCAGATGGCCGTCGTGCTGACCTATGGCGCGAGCCTGCCGGTGGTCAAGGTGGCCCGCATCGCCGGCCAGTACGCCAAGCCCCGGTCGGCCGACATGGATGCGCTGGGCCTGAGGTCCTACCGCGGCGACATGATCAACGGCTTCGCCCCGGACGCCGCCGCGCGCGAGCACGACGCGTCGCGGCTGGTGCGCGCCTACGCCAACGCGAGCGCCGCGATGAACCTGGTGCGCGCGCTGACCTCGTCGGGGCTGGCGTCGCTGCACCTGGTGCACGACTGGAACCGGGAATTCGTCCGGACCTCACCGGCCGGCGCGCGTTACGAGGCGCTGGCCACCGAGATCGATCGGGGCCTGCGGTTCATGAGTGCCTGCGGGGTGGCCGACCGCAACCTGCAAACCGCCGAAATCTACGCCAGCCACGAGGCTTTGGTGCTCGACTACGAGCGGGCGATGTTGCGCTTGTCCGACGTTGAGGGCGAGGAGCCGCAGCTGTATGACCTCTCGGCGCACACCGTGTGGATCGGCGAGCGGACCCGCCAGCTCGACGGCGCACACGTCGCGTTCGCGGAGGTGATCGCCAACCCGATCGGCGTCAAGATCGGCCCGACGATGACCCCGGAACTGGCAGTGGAATATGTCGAGCGGCTCGACCCGCACAACAAGCCGGGCCGGCTGACGTTGGTGAGCAGGCTGGGCAACAACAAGGTGCGCGACCTGCTGCCGCCGATCGTCGAGAAGGTCCAGGCCACCGGGCACCAGGTGATCTGGCAGTGCGACCCGATGCACGGCAACACCCACGAGTCGTCCAACGGCTACAAGACCCGGCACTTCGACCGCATCGTCGACGAGGTGCAGGGATTCTTCGAGGTGCACCGCGCGCTGGGCACCCATCCCGGTGGCATCCATGTCGAGATCACCGGCGAAAACGTCACCGAGTGTTTGGGTGGGGCGCAAGACATCTCGGACACAGACCTGGCCGGGCGCTACGAGACGGCCTGCGATCCGCGGATGAACACCCAGCAGTCGCTGGAGTTGGCGTTCCTGGTCGCCGAGATGCTGCGCGACTGACTTCCTCCAGCGGTGTTCGCCGGGCCCTGCCCGGCCACCAGTCCGCTGAGGTTGCTTCCGAGCGTCCACGCCACGGTCGCGACCAGCCCGGTGAGCGCCAGCACCACCGCCACCCAGACCAAAACCATCCGCCGGGCGTGGTGACGAGCCCAGACGAATTCGCTCATCGCGATGCCGGCGAATTCGCCTGAGACCGGCTGGTATTCGTCTTCGTCGGGGCGGGAGTCCGGGGCGGCCGGGCGTGCCGGTTCAACCCGGTCCCCGGGCCCGCGGGTGAGTTGACGGGTGGGGTGGCGCACCGGTGCCGCGACGGGCGGGCGCGGTTGCTGCGCGGTGGCCGGGCGCTGGCGCATCCGGCTGTGGTGCAGCGCCGCCGACCGGTGTTGGGCGGAGTTATGCGGCGCCGGCACCTGGAAGTACGGCAGGGCGAGTTCTTCGGCGATCGCCTCGAGGGCGGCGCCCATCTCGACCGCGTCGGCGTATCGGTCGGCCGGGTCACGGGCGGTCGCCCGCTGCACGAATTCGTCGAATTGCCGTGGCACACCGTCGATTGCCGCGCTGGCCGGCGGCACGTCGGCGTCCAACCGTCGGTAGGCGATCGATAATGCCGAGTCGCCGGTGAACGGCGTGCGCCCGGTCAGCAGCTCATAGGTGAGGATCCCGGTCGAGTAGACGTCGCTGCGCGGGCTGGCGTTGCCGTCGCGCACCTGCTCGGGCGACAGGTAGGCCGCGGTGCCCAGAATGACGCTGGTGGAGGTGATTCCGGCGGCCGCGACGGCCCGGACCAACCCGAAATCGGCGATCTTGACGTCGCCGTCGTCGGAGATCAGGACGTTCTCGGGCTTGACGTCGCGATGCACCAGGCCCGCCCGGTGTGCGGCGGCGAGCCCGCCCAGCACCGGGCGAAGCACCGCCGCCACGGCGTGGGGTGGCATCGGACCGCGCTCGGCCAGCAGCTCGCGCAGGGTTCCGCCCTCGATGAGCTCCATCACCAAAAACGGGTGCCGGGCGTCCAGGCCTTGGTCGTAGACCGCGACCAGCCCGGGGTTCTTCAGCCGGGCGACCGTGCGGGCCTCGAGCTGGAAGCGGGTGAGGAATTGGTCGTCGCCGGCGTAGCGAGAGTCCATGACCTTCACCGCGACCGGGCGGTCGAGCCGGACATCGAGGCCGCGGTACACCGTCGAGGTGCCACCGCTGGCGATCTTCGACTCGACGAGATAGCGGCCGTCCAACAACGCGCCCTCCAACGGATCCCCAGCTCCGGCCACGGGGTCATCGTAGGTGTGGGACGCGAAAACGTAGGTCCAAGGCGCTAAGCAGGGCCTACACTTGCGCGGTGAGCAGTATTCCAGCCGGCGACGACGTACTGGATCCCGACGAGCCAATCTACGACCTGCCACGAGTCGCCGAGGTGCTCGGCGTGCCTGTCAGCAAGGTGCAGCAGCAGCTGCGGGAGGGCCACCTGGTCGCGGTGCGGCGCGGCGGCGGCGTGGTGGTGCCGCAGGTGTTTTTCACCAACTCCGGTGAGGTGGTCAAGAGCCTGCCGGGGCTGTTGACGATCCTGCACGACGGCGGTTACCGCGACACCGAGATCGTGCGCTGGCTGTTCACCCCGGACCCGTCGCTGACGATCAGGCGCGACGGCACCCGGGATGCCATCAGCAACGCCCGTCCCGTCGACGCCCTGCATGCCCACCAGGCTCGGGAAGTCGTGCGGCGCGCGCAGGCTATGGCGTACTGACCGATTCGGCCTCGTCCGGCCTGAGACTCGTGAGGCGTGCGGCGTCCGGTACAGCGCGTACCAGGCGGCCAGCGCGCAGGCGGTGGCCAGTGAAAAGTGCAGCCATGAATACATTCCGTGTGATCCGTCGGGTTTGAAGATCACCATGACCCAGGTCGACAAGCCGCCGATGGCCGCGACCGCCCGTCGGGACTGGGCCAAGGGGGCCGCCACCGCCAGCGGCCAGGAGTAGTACCAGGGCAGGGCGGCGGGCACGAACAGCACCACGATCAGCATCGACCACGCGATCCCGGTCAGCGCGGCGCGGTCGTCGCGCCGGAACCGCCACCACAACAGCGGCAATGACACCGCGATGATCGCGATGCCGACGAACCGGGTGACGCGCAGCGTGGCGTAGAAGTTGACCGGGAAGAACCCGCTGCCCAGGGCGTGGATCACGTTCGCGACCGCGGTCGGCACGGTCAGCCAGTTGATGATCTTCACCGAGCCGGCCAACGCGGTCAGCCACCCCAGACCGACACCGGCGACGGCGGACAAAATCGCGAACACCACGACGAAGATCAACAGGGATATCGAGGTGGCCGCCAGGAATGCCGGGACGGCGCGATATCCCCGTCGGTCGCGCAGATGCCGCATCCACACCCACACCAGGAAAGGCAGCGAGATTCCGGCGGTGGCTTTGACCGCGATCGCCACCGTGATCAGGACGGTGCCCAGGACGTGGCGGCCCTGGAAGGTGAGCGCGATCCCGGCGGCCATCAGGCCCACCATCAGCATCTCGTTGTGCACCCCGCCCATCAGGTGGATGAGTACCAGTGGGTTCAGGACGCAGATCCAAAGCGCCAGTGGGCCGTCGGTGCCCAGATGACGGGCCAGTCGGGGTGCGGCCCAGATCAACAGCGCCAGCCCGGGCAGCATGCACAAGCGCAGCAGCATCGTCCCGACGATCACGTGATTGCCGACCACCATCGTCACGAGCTTCGCGATCAGGATGAACGCCGGTCCGTAGGGCGCCGTGGTGATGGTCCAAATGGGACTCACGTTGTCCAGCAAGGCGTTTGGATTGACGACCGGACCGACCGCATACGGGTCGAACCCGTCGCGCAACAGCGCGCCCTGCGCCAGGTACGAGTAGGTGTCGCGACTGAAGACGGGCACCGACACAAGCAGTGGCGCCAACCAGAAGCCGGTGGTCGCCCTCATCGTGAACTCGGTCGCGTTCCCGGCCAGCGCGCGTCGGCCCAGCGCCACCCACGCGATGATCATGAGGCCCACGCCCGTCCACAACACGATCGACGACAGCACCAGTCCGTGGCCATACCGCAGCCAGGACAGGTGCAGCGTTTCCAGCAGGGGGTCGTGCGGCTTGGTGCTGCCCGCTCCCAGCCCGCCCGCCGTGATCAGCACCGAGCCCAAAAAGCCCAGCTTCGCCGGTCGGGCCTCCGGTGTGGCGGAGAACGCGAAGAGTCGTGAAGCGTATTGAGCCACAGACCGTTTGGCCGACGGCGAATCGGCGGCAGGGATGTGCATGGTGGAATCAGCGGGGGTCGTCATCGGCTCAGGCGGACCGATTCGTGGCCACCCTGGCCAGCTCGGCCAGCCCCACTTTGGCCGCCGCGTTGATGGGCGCAGCCGCGAGCGTGGCCAGCGCACGTTCGGTCAACGCGGCGATGCGTTGCTCCGCCGCGGCCAACGCACCCACCGACTCGATGACGTTGCGCAGTTCGCCCACTTGCGCGTCGGTCAACCGCGCCCCGATCGAGGTGCGTAACAGGTTGGCCGCCAAGGGGTCTGACTTGTCCGCCAGCTCCACCGCCTCGGCCAGCAGCACGGTTCGCTTGCCGGATCTCAAATCGTCGCCGGACGGTTTGCCGGTCACCGCCGGGTCCCCGAACACGCCAAGCACGTCGTCGCGTAGCTGGAACGCCACGCCGAGGTCGGTCCCGAATTCCCCGAAGGCGGCCATCACTTCGGGCCGGTCCGCGCCGGCGGCCACGCCGAGCTGCAGCGGTCGCACCACGGTGTAGCAGGCGGTCTTGAAGATGTCGACGTTCATCGCCGATGCGATCGACTCGGCGGCGCTGGCCTCGGCGACGATGTCGAGGTATTGCCCGCCCAGCACCTCGGTGCGGATGTCGGCCCACACGCGCCGCACGCGCCGCAGGGTCTCCGGCGGCAGGGACGGCGCAGAGACTTGGAAAACGATGTCGTCGGCCCAGGCCAGCGCGAGGTCGCCGAGCAGGATGGCCGCCGACGTCCCGAACCGCTCCGGCGAGCCTCGCCAGCCCCGGTCGCGGTGCAGCGCCGCGAAGCGGACGTGGGTCGTCGGCTTGCCGCGGCGGGTGGAGGAGTCGTCGATCACGTCGTCATGCACCAGCGCGCAGGCATGCAGCAGTTCCAGCGCGGAAAACAACAGCAACACTTCAGGATCGGGATCGCCGGTTGCCACGGCCCGCCAGCCCCAATAGGCGAAGGCGGGCCGAAGCCGCTTGCCCCCGTCGAGCACAAAGTCTTCGAGGGCGGCGATCAGAACGTCGTAGTCGGCGCCTTCAGAGCTTATGTGGGCGGTCTGGGCGCGCCGATCGTGCAGATACCGCCGAAGTTGCTCGGTGATAGCGCCGGTCAACTCGACGGTTGCCGCTGCTTCGACGCTCAGCGCGTCGCCCCTTTCTGCTCAGCGTGGCCTGATTTGTCCTAGGGCCGACAGTGTATGTCGCTCGGGCGGCCCCAGTTGCTTCTACTGCCTCAGTATTCCCCCGCAAGCGGGGGTACCCCCACGCCTATGCTGGCTGAGGTTCCCGCCGGCGCCGCGCGCTGCGCGGGCGGGAAACGGGCTGATAGTCGTCTGATGGAGAGGAGCCGCGTGACCCTCAACACCATCGCGCTCGAGTTGGTGCCGCCCAACGTCGAAGACGGTAAGGAGCGGGCACTCGAAGACGCGCGAAAAGTGGTGCGGTACTCGGCCGAATTCGGCCTCGAGGGCCGGATCCGGCACGTGATGATTCCCGGAATGATCGCGGAGGAAGATGATCGGCCCGTCGCCATGAAGCCGAAACTCGATGTGCTGGACTTCTGGTCGATCATCAAACCGGAATTGCCCGGATTCCACGGCCTGTGCACGCAGGTGACCGCGTTCATGGACGAGGCGTCGCTGCGCCAACGGCTCACCGACCTGTGCGCCGCCGGGATGGAGGGCGTGGTCTTCGTCGGCGTGCCGCGCACGATGAACGACGGTGAGGGCTCCGGCGTCGCACCGACCGACGCCCTGTCGATCTATCGCGACCTGCTGGCCAACCGCGGGGTGATCGTGATCCCCACCCGCGACGGCGAACAAGGCCGGTTCAACTTCAAATGCAATCAGGGTGCGACGTACGGCATGACGCAGCTGCTGTATTCCGACGCGATGGTGCGTTTCCTGACCGAGTTCGCCGAGAACACCGATCACCGGCCCGAAATCCTGCTGTCCTTCGGTTTCGTGCCGAAGGTCGAGAGCCGTGTCGGCCTGATCAACTGGCTGATTCAGGATCCGGGCAATGCCGCGGTGGCCGACGAGCAGGAGTTCGTCAAAAGGTTGGCCGGCAGCGAACCGGACCAGAAACGCCGGCTCATGGTGGATCTGTACAAGCGCGTGGTCGACGGAGTCGCCGAGCTCGGCTTCCCGCTGAGCATCCATTTCGAGGCGACCTACGGGGTTTCCGGGCCCGCCTTCCAGACCTTCGCGGAGATGCTGGCCTACTGGTCGCCCTCCGAGCGTGGCTAGCTGGGCGGTTGGTCGCGCGGTGCGGTCAAGCGCGGGGAGCGGTCGCGGCTCATCCAGGCCAGCAGCGCCACCACGCCGGCCGCCGCAAAGGACGCGATGCCCAGCCATACGCCCGCCCCGGTGAAGCTACGGGTGTTGGGATCGGTGTAGCGGGCATTGGCGGTCATGGTGCTCACCACGCCGGGTTTGAGCTTCCACGACACCACGTCGGGCTCGACACGGTCACCGTTGGTGGAGGTCACCACGCCGGGGAAGGCGACCGTCAACTCGACGTCGGCGTCGGAATCGGTCACCGACGTCAGGTCCGCCCGACCCTCCAGCATCACCAGGTTGCCGTTTCGGCGCAGCGACAGATTCACCCCCTGGGCGTCGGAGTTCATGTTCGCCAGCTGCGGCAACTCGGCGAACGTCAGATCGGAGAACACCGCCTGCGACCCGACGTAGCCGTCGCTGTCGTAGTTCGACACCGCCACTTTCTGGCCGAATGGCACGTTGTTGCTGTCGAGCTGGGGACCGGCGTCCTTGGGCGTCTTCGGCTTGGCCGCCGCGATGATCTCTCCGGACACCAGGTCGTCGGGCGAGACGGTGAGCGACGCCCTGACCCGCAGGCATCCGCTGGCCAGGGGAACGATCAGCAGCAGCATCGCGATGGCCAGCACGCGGCGCCGCCGGTACGTGAATCCGCGGGCTCGAAGCGGGGGAGGGCTGGCGTGCACGAGGTCATCGTGCCAGATCCGGGTGCGCCGCTTCGGCGGGTCGTCCGGTCCGGCGTTGCGCGTGCCGTGTCGCTGCAAGGCGCTACAGGGGTAGTGCGCGGCCCAGGATCGCGAATGCGCGTGGGTCACCGGCGAAGTGGTAGCAACGGATGACGTCCGTGAAGCCAAGCCGCCGGTACAACCGCCACGCGCGGTTGGGTTCACCGTTGGTTTCCGGCGTGGAGAGCAGGACGTTCTCCTCGGCGCGCCCGGCGAGCAGCCGGCGGGCCAATGCCTCGCCGAGGCCGCGGCCTTGCGCGCGGGGATGAATGTGCAACTCGGTCAACTCGAAATAGCTGTTCATCAGCCGGGCGATCTCCTGAGGCGGCGCGCCGCCGCGTTGCAAGCCCAGGACAACCTGCTGCTGCCACCACTGCCCGGGTGCCCCGGGATAGCCGTAGGCCACGCCGAGCAACGGCGCGTTGCCCAGTTCGGTGGCCGGCGCCGCTCGGGCGCCGGGATCCTCGGCCACCCCCGCTGCCTCGAGTTCTACGGCGGCCACCCCCTGCCACCCGCGTCGCCGGATGTGCTCCAGCCACATGGCGGCGCGCTGGTCCTCGGTGCCCCGCGGGTAGCGCATCGCTTCGACATATACCCCGAGGGCGTCACCGAGGCGGCGCTCCATATCGTTCGGCGGCAGATCGATGAGGAATATCGCCAACTCGCGGTGTCCTCTTCATCCGGTGGCTTGATGTCTATCGCCATTATCCGACCCCCGGGGCGCCGTGCGCCGAGCGGTCGCGGCAGGAGCCTCCAGGGGCGGACGAATCGGCCCCTTCCGCAAGCGGGTTGCAGCGCACCGTCGTTGCGGGCCGCACGAGTGCGGGAGCCCGGCGGGATAGAATCGCGGCCGAACCAGTGGTACGGCGCAGATTGACCTCGTATCATTTGAGTTAGTTGCCTTTACAACGGGCATCCGCGTGCTATCGATAGTTACGTGCCAGACTGTCGGCAAGGAGGGACGAATGCCACTCTCCGATCATGAACAGCGGATGCTCGATCAGATCGAGAGCGCACTCTACGCCGAAGACCCCAAATTCGCGTCGAGCGTCCGTGGCGGAGGGTTGCGCGCACCCACTGCGCGGCGGCGCCTGCAGGGCGCGGCGTTGTTCGTCGTCGGCCTGGCGATGCTGGTTTCGGGGGTTGCGTTCAAAGCCACGATGATCGGAAGTTTCCCGATCCTCAGTGTTGTCGGCTTCATCGTGATGTTCGGCGGTGTGGTGTTCGCCATCACCGCTCCGCGGTTGTCCGCCAGGTCGGACCACTCCGGGTCGACGCCCGGGTCGGCGCGCCAACGTCGCAGCAAGGGCGGGGGCTCGTTCACCAGTCGTATGGAGGATCGGTTCCGCCGGCGCTTCGACGAGTAGCGGGGTCGCAAGACATGACGGGGTAGCCGGCGCGGCTACCCCGTTTTTGTGCGCGAGCCTGCGGTGAGCGCGCGGATCGGCATCGTAGTTGCGCCCTGGGCGCGGGCTCGACGCCGTGGTTGCAGGCTCGAATGGGTTGGCCGGCCCGTGCCGGGGCGCCGAGTTCGTTCCGACTCCCAATCGAGCCCAAATCGAGTCCGTCGCGCACGATTCGTGCCCCACCGGACCCCACCGAGCAGCCCCACTGCGCCCCACCTGGCCACTTCACGCGTCTGACGTGCGGCTTTTCCGCCTCACGATCCAGCGGCGACCGGACCTCGGCGACCATCGGACGACCCTTGGGCGCCGCTTGGTGGCAGATAACCCGAAAAACTCGGCAACGACACCTCAACAATGGGGCAAAGTGGGGAATCGTGGGGTATGGTGGCCGAAGTGTTTGGGTGACCCCGAGCGGGAGGTGAGCTGGTGTTTCTCGGCACCTACACGCCCAAACTCGACGACAAGGGGCGGCTGACACTGCCGGCCAAATTCCGCGACACGTTGGCAGGGGGGTTGATGGTCACCAAGAGCCAAGACCACAGCCTCGCCGTCTACCCGCGGACGGAATTCGAGCAGCTGGCGCGCCGAGCGAGCAAGACGTCGCGGAGCAACCCCGAAGCCCGAGCGTTCCTGCGCAATCTCGCCGCCGGCACCGACGAGCAGCATCCCGACGCGCAGGGCCGCATCACGTTGTCGGCCGACCACCGCCGTTACGCGAACCTGACCAAGGACTGCGTGGTGATCGGAGCGGTCGATTACCTCGAGATCTGGGATGCGCAGGCCTGGCACGACTACCAGCAGACCCACGAAGAGAACTTCTCCGCGGCCAGCGATGAAGCACTCGGCGACATTATCTGAGGCGCATGCCCGTGCATCGGGGCCTCTGCCCGAACCGACCCTGGCGTACTTCCCCAACGCCAGGTTCGTGCCTTCGGACAGGGACCCGGGTGCAAGGGCGGCCCGCCCGGTCCGGGGAGGCGTTGCGGTGGCCGAGAATTCAAGTGATTTCGGGCATGTGCCCGTGCTGCTGCACCGCTGCGTCGAGCTGCTCACCCCCGCCCTGACGCGCTACCACTCCGACGGGTCGGGGGCGGTCCTCGTCGATGCGACCCTCGGCGCGGGCGGGCACGCGGAGCGCTTCCTGACCGAATTGCCCGGACTGCGGCTGATCGGGCTCGACCGCGACCCCAGCGCACTGGACATCGCCCGGGATCGGCTGGCCCCTTTCGCGGACCGGGTCGCCCTGGTGCACACGCGGTATGACGGCCTTGGCGCGGCCCTGGCCGAATCCGGCCACGCCGCAGCCGAATCCGTCGACGGGGTGCTGTTCGACCTCGGCGTCTCCTCCATGCAGCTCGACCGCGCGGAACGGGGTTTCGCGTATGCGCAGGACGCGCCGCTGGACATGCGGATGGACCCGTCGTCACCGCTGACCGCGGCCGACATCGTGAACAACTACGACGAGGCGGCGCTGGCGGACATCCTGCACCGCTACGGCGAGGAGCGCTTCGCACGCCGCATCGCCGCGCAGATCGTTCGGCAGCGCGCCCGCGCCCCGTTCACCTCGACCGCAGAGTTGGTAGCCCTGCTGTACCAAGCCATTCCGGCGCCCGCCCGGCGCACCGGGGGGCATCCGGCCAAGCGCACCTTCCAGGCGCTGCGGATCGCCGTCAACGACGAACTGACCTCGCTGCGGAGTGCCCTTCCCGCCGCGCTGGACGCCCTGGCCGGCGGTGGGCGCATCGTGGTGCTGGCCTACCAATCGCTGGAGGACAGGATCGTCAAACGCGTGTTCGCCGACGCGGTCGCGTCGCGGACGCCGGTGGATCTTCCGTTCGAGCTTCCCGGCCACGAGCCGCGATTCCGGTCGTTGACGCGCGGCGCCGAACGTGCGGACGCCGCCGAGATCGAACGCAACCCTCGCAGCGCCGCGGTGCGATTACGGGCGCTGCAACGGCTGGGTCAGACGGTCAAATCACAGCAGGCCAGCGGGAAAGGCGACTGATGAAGGCAAAGCGCGAGACGCCGAAGCGCCGCGGCGGCGGTGACCGTCGCAGCGGAGGCGACGCTTCGGCCCGCAAGGGCAGGCGCGCCGCGGCCGACTCCGCTTCGTCGCGCCGGACCCGACCGACCTCGGCGAACAGCCGCGAGAGCCGGGCGCACAAATCGGGGCCGCAAACCAGCCCGATTGCCCGGCCGGTCGAGCGGTCGGGCCGGCCCAAGAGCACCAGCCAGGCAAAGGCCCGGGCCAAGGCACGGAAAGCCAAGGCGCCCAAGGCCGTACGGCCCCGCTTGACCGAGCGTTTAGCCGCCCGGCTGGCATCGATTGACCTGCGGCCCCGGACACTGGCGAGCAAGGTTCCGTTCGTCGTGTTGGTCATCGGTGCGCTCGGTCTCGGGCTGGGCCTGACGCTGTGGTTATCCACCGCCTCCGCCGAGCGTTCCTACCAGCTGAGCCACGCCCGCGAGAAGAACCGGATGCTGCAGCAGCAGAAGGAGGCGCTGGAACGCGATGTGCGCGAGGCGGAGTCCGCGCCGGCGCTGGCCGAGGCGGCGCGCAAACAGGGCATGATTCCCACGAGGGACACCGCACATCTCGTCCAGGACCCGTCCGGTAACTGGGTGGTCGTCGGCACCCCGAAGCCGGCCGACGGCGTTCCGCCGCCGCCGCTGAACGGCAAGCTCCCCGACGCGGCCCCTCCGCCGCCCCCGCAACCGCCGGCGCTTCCGCCGGAGGTGCCGGTCCGGGTGCAGCCGGGGCCCGGTGGCCCGCCCGTGCCGGCCAGACCGGGGCCCGAGGCGCTGCTGCGCGCGCCGGACGGCTCGTCGACCGTGGGAGGCCAGCACCTGCCGTCGCAGCCTGTTGCCCCGCTGCCGGGCATGCCCGGCGGACCGGCCACCGGGCAGTTCCAGGGTGTGATGCCCACGCCGGGCCTGCCGGATCCGGCGGGACCGGCGCCTGCTCCGGGGCCGGCCGAAGTCCCGATTCCCATGGGCGGGCTGCCCATCCCGGCTCCCACCCCGATGCCCGCGCCACTACCCGCTGAGGTCCCGGTTCCGGTGCAGCCGGGGATGGCGGCCCCGTCCAAGCCCCCCAAGCCCCCCAAGCCCGCCCAGGTCCCGGTCGTCCCCGGGCTCCCGGTGCCGCAACCGGGCGTGCCGGCTAACGGCGGACAGTTCGGGCCGCTCACCGTTGCGACACCGGGTGCCCCCAGGTGAGCCGCGGCGACACCGGGCGGACGCGCCGGTCGCAGTCGGCGCGACCGACGCGCGGTCCCCGTAAACCGCAAGAGCCCAAGGGCGTCCGGCAACCCAAGCGTGCCCGCAAACCGAAGCAAGCCCAGCAAGCCGGGGACGCCCGGGAACCCAAGAGGTTCCGGAAAGCCAAGCAGGCCAAACAGACCCGCGCGGCCGACCGGCCGGACGCGATACCGGCAGGTCACTCGGCGCGAGAGCGGCGCACCCGCCAGATTGTGGACGTCGGGTCGCGCGGCGCGTCGTTCGTCTTCCGCCATAGGGCCGGCAACGCGGTCATCCTGGTGCTGATGCTGGTGGCGGCGGCGCAGTTGTTCGTCCTGCAGGTGACGAACGCCCCGAAGCTGCGGGCCCAGGCGGCCGGACAGCTGAAGGTCACCGACGTCGAAAAGGCGGTCCGCGGCAGCATCGTCGACCGCAACAACGAACAACTTGCGTTCACCACCGAATCGCGCGCCCTGACGTTCCAGCCCAAGAGGATTCGCCAGCAACTGGAGGAGGCGAAAAAGAAGAACCCGGCCGCCCCCGATCCGCAGGAGCGGCTGCGGGATATCGCCAAGGAGGTCTCCGCGCGGCTGAACAACAAGCCGGACTTCCAGACCGTGCTGAAGAAGCTGCAAAGCAACGACAACTTCGTCTACCTGGCGCGCGCCGTCGACCCGGCCGTCGCCAGCGCGATCTCCGACAAGTATCCCGAGGTCGGCTCCGAGCGGCAGGACTTGCGCCAGTATCCGGGCGGGTCGCTGGCGGCCAACATCGTCGGCGGCATCGACTGGGACGGCCACGGGCTGCTGGGGCTGGAGGACTCCCTGGACTCCGTGCTGTCGGGAACCGACGGCTCGGTCACCTATGACCGCGGATCCGACGGCGTCGTGATCCCCGGCAGTTACCGCAACCGGCACCGGGCGGTCAACGGTTCGACCGTCCAGCTGACCATCGACGACGACATCCAGTTCTACGTGCAGCAGCAGGTCCAGCAGGCAAAGAATCTGTCTGGGGCGCACAACGTTTCGGCCGTGGTGCTCGACTCCAAGACCGGCGAGGTGCTGGCCATGGCCAACGACAACACCTTCGACCCGTCGCAGGACATCGGGCGTCAGGGCGACCGGCAGCTGGGCAACCTGGTGGTGTCCTCGCCCTTCGAGCCCGGATCGGTGAACAAGGTGATCACCGCGTCCTCGGTCATCGAATACGGGCTGTCCAACCCCGACGAGGTGCTGCATGTCCCCGGCTCGATCCAGATGGGCGGCGTCACCGTGCACGACGCCTGGGATCACGGCGTGATGCCTTACACCACCACCGGCGTATTCGGAAAATCGTCGAACGTCGGCACCCTGATGCTGGCGCAGCGCGTCGGCCCGGAACGCTTCTACGACATGGTCCGCAAGTTCGGGCTCGGTCAGCGCACCAACGTCGGGCTGCCCGGCGAGAGCGCCGGGCTGGTTCCGCCCATCGACCAGTGGTCGGGCAGCACCTTCTCGAACCTGCCCATCGGCCAAGGTCTTTCGATGACCCTGCTGCAGATGACCGACATGTACCAGACGATCGCCAACGACGGGCTGCGGGTACCGCCGCGGATCATCAAGGCCACCATCGCGCCCGACGGGACGCGGACCGAAGAACCGCGCCCGGAAGGCATCCGGGTGGTGTCGCCGCAGACCGCGCAGACCGTGCGGGGCATGCTGCGCGCCGTCGTGCAGCGCGACCCGATGGGCTACCAGCAGGGCACCGGGCCGGCGGCCGCGGTGTCCGGCTATCAGATTGCCGGCAAGACGGGCACCGCCCAGCAGATCAACCCCGGCTGCGGCTGCTACTTCGACGACGTCTACTGGATCACCTTCGCCGGAATGGCCACCGTCGACAATCCCCGCTACGTCATCGGCATCATGATGGACAACCCGCAACGCAACGCCGACGGGACGCCCGGGCACTCGGCGGCCCCGCTGTTCCACAACATCGCGGGCTGGTTGATGCAGCGTGAGAACGTGCCGCTGTCGCCGGATCCGGGCCCGCCGCTGACCCTCCAGGCCACCTAGCGGCGACCACACCCACGCGGCGGGTGCCCACGCCCGCGAAGGCCTCAGGGCCGGTCGCGGGTAGGTAGGGTGTCATGGCCGATCATGAGGACGCGTGGACGGAGGTGTGAACGACAGTGTCGGTACCGGCTGGTTTGCGCCCCAGCGCCGGCCCGGGCGTCCGGTTGCCCGAGCTGGCGGCTCAGGTCGGCGCGGTGCTGGCCGACGGCCCGGATCGCGGCGCTGCCGTTCCGGACGTGCCGGTCACCGGTGTGACGCTGCGCGCCCAAGACGTGCAGCCCGGTGACCTGTTCGCCGCCCTTCCCGGCTCGACCACCCACGGCGCCCGGTACGCCGGCGACGCGATCGACCGTGGTGCCGTCGCGGTGCTCACCGACGCCGCCGGGGTCGCCGAGATGTCCGCCCGGGCTCGCTCCCAAGCCGGCACCGTGCCGACGCTGGTGCACCCGGCGCCCCGCGCGGTGCTCGGCGGCCTGGCCGCCACCGTGTACGGAAACCCGTCCGAGGCGATGACGGTTATCGGGATCACCGGAACGTCGGGCAAGACGACCACGACCTATCTGGTCGAGTCCGGCCTGCGCGCGGCCGGGCGCACGGTCGGGCTCATCGGCACCATCGGCATCCGTATCGACGGCGACGACATCCCCAGCGCGCTGACCACGCCGGAGGCCCCCGCGCTGCAGGCGATGCTCGCGGCGATGGCCGGGCGCGGGGTGGACACCGTGGTCATGGAGGCGTCCAGCCACGCGCTGACCCTGGGCCGGGTGGACGGCACCGGATTCGCGGTGGCCGCGTTCACCAACCTGTCCCGCGACCACCTCGACTTTCACCCCACCATGGCCGACTACTTCGAGGCGAAGGCCGCGCTGTTCGACCCGGATTCGCCGCTGCGCGCCCGCACGGTCGTGGTGTGCATCGACGACGACGCCGGACGCGCGATGGCCGCCCGAGCCGGTGACGCGATCACCGTCAGCGCCGCCGGCCAACCCGCCCACTGGCGCGCCACGGACGTGGCAACGATGGGAGCGGGGGGACAGCAGTTCACCGTTGTGGACCCCGCCGGCGTGCAGCACCGCGTCGGCATCCGGCTGCCCGGCCACTACAACGTCGCCAATACCCTTGTCGCACTGGCGATCCTGGACGCGGTCGGGATTTCCCCCGAGCAGGCCGCGCCGGGATTGCTGCAAACCCGTGTCCCCGGGCGGCTGGAAGAGATCGACTGCGGCCAGGACTTTCTTGCGCTGGTCGACTACGCCCACAAGCCGGGGGCGTTGCGCGCGGTGCTGACCGCCCTGGCGCGGCCGGACCGCCGCCTGGCGGTGGTGTTCGGCGCCGGTGGCGAGCGCGACCCCGGAAAGCGGGCGCCCATGGGCGGGATCGCCGCCGAGCTGGCCGATCTGGTCGTCGTCACCGACGACAACCCGCGCGGCGAGGATCCCGCGGCCATCCGCCGCGAGATCTTGGCCGGGGCCACCGCGGGCGGCGGTGTGGCCCAGCTCGTCGAGATCGCCGACCGCCGCGCGGCGATCGAACACGCGGTGGCGTGGGCCGGCCCGGGCGACGTGGTGCTGGTGGCGGGCAAAGGCCACGAAACCGGGCAGCGCGGGGCCGGGCAGGTCCGCCCGTTCGACGACCGGGTGGAGCTTGCCCGGGCGCTGGAGGCGCGGCAGTGATCGATCTGACCGTCGCCCAGATCGCCGAAATCGTCGGCGGCACACTGGCCGATATCTCGCCGGAGGCGGCCGCGGAACTCCGCGTCACCGGCACCGTCGAGTTCGACTCGCGGGCCGTCGGCCCGGGCGGGCTGTTCCTGGCGCTACCGGGAGCCCGCTCCGACGGGCATGACCACGCGGGCTCGGCGGTGGCGGCCGGCGCGGTGGCCGTGCTGGCGGCCCGGCCGGTCGGGGTCCCCGCCATCGTGGTCGAGCCCCAGGCCCGCTCGACCGGGGGCGGGCTGGCCGGGGTCCTCGAGCACGACGCCGACGGCTCCGGCGCGGCCGTCCTGGCCGCGCTGGCGAAGCTGGCCAAGGCGGTGGCCGCCGAACTGGTGGCGGGCGGGCTGACCATCATCGGGATCACCGGCTCGTCGGGCAAAACCTCGACCAAGGACCTGGTGGCCGCCGTGCTCGAGCCGCTGGGCGAGGTGGTGGCGCCGCCCGGGTCGTTCAACAACGAGCTGGGTCATCCCTGGACGGTGCTGCGCGCGACCCGCAGCACCGACTACCTCGTCCTCGAGATGTCGGCACGGCATCCGGGCAACATCGCCGCGCTGGCCGAGATCGCCCGGCCGTCGATCGGGGTGGTCCTCAACGTCGGCACCGCCCACCTGGGCGAGTTCGGCTCTCGGGAAGCCATCGCACGGACCAAAGCCGAACTGCCACAAGCTATTCCGCCATCCGGTGTGATCATCCTCAACGTCGACGACCCGGCTGTCGCGGCGATGGCCCACGTAACCGCGGGCCGGGTGGTGCGGGTCAGCCGGGCCGGCCACACCGACGCGGGACCCGGCGATGTCTGGGCCGAAGGAGTGTCGCTCGACGAACTGGCCAGGCCGCGCTTTACCCTGCACGCGATGGACACCGCAGCCGAGGTGCGGCTCAGCGTGTACGGCGACCATCAGGTCACCAACGCGCTGTGTGCCGGCGCGGTCGCGCTGCAATGCGGTGCCGGCGTCGAGCAGGTGGCCACCGCGCTGGCCGGAGCGGGCCCGGTGTCGCGGCACCGCATGCAGGTGACCACCCGCGCCGACGGCGTCACGGTGATCGACGACGCCTACAACGCCAACCCCGACTCGATGCGGGCCGGCCTGCAGGCGCTGGCCTGGATCGCCCACGGCGAGCCCGAGCGGGGCTCGAGCGCCCGGCGCAGCTGGGCGGTGCTGGGCGAGATGGCCGAGCTGGGTGAGGACGCGATAACCGAGCACGACCGCATCGGCCGGCTCGCGGTGCGCTTAGATGTGTCTCGACTCGTTGTCGTGGGAACCGGGAGGTCGGTGAGCGCCATGCACCACGGGGCGGTCATGGAGGGCTCGTGGGGCGCCGGGGCTGATAGGGGGGCCGTGAGCGTGCCCGACGGCGACGCCGCCCTGGCCCTGTTGCGGGCCGAGGTGCAGCCAGGCGACGTCGTCCTGGTCAAGGCGTCCAACGCCGCCGGCCTGGGGGCGCTGGCCGAGGCGCTGGCCGCAGAGGGCTCCGACGACTCCGTCGGCGGGGCACGCCCGTGAGACAGATCCTCATCGCCGTCGCCATCGCGCTGACCGTGTCCATCCTGCTGACCCCCGCGCTGATCCGGCTGTTCACCAAACAGGGGTTCGGCCACCAGATCCGCGAGGACGGGCCGCCGAGCCACCACACGAAACGCGGCACGCCGTCGATGGGCGGCGTGGCGATTCTGGCCGGCATCTGGGCGGGTTACCTGGGCACGCACATCGCGGGGTTGGCGTTCGACGGCGAGGGCATCTCCGCGTCGGGTCTGCTGGTGCTGGGCTTGGCCACCGTGCTGGGCGGCGTCGGCTTTCTCGACGACCTGATCAAGATCCGCCGGTCGCGCAACCTCGGGCTGAACAAGACGGCCAAGACGCTCGGTCAGCTCGTCGCCGCGGTGCTGTTCGGTGTGCTCGTCTTGCAGTTCCGCAACGCCAACGGCTTGACCCCGGCCAGCGCGAACCTGTCCTACGTGCGTGACATCGCCACCGTCACGTTGGCTCCCGGGCTGTTCGTGTTGTTCTGCGTCGTCATCGTCAGCGCCTGGTCCAACGCGGTCAATTTCACCGACGGCCTGGACGGGCTGGCCGCCGGCTGCATGGCGATGGTCACCGCCGCCTACGTGCTGATCACCTTCTGGCAGTACCGCAACGCGTGCGTCACCGCGCCGGGGCTGGGCTGCTACAACGTGCGCGACCCGTTGGACCTTGCGCTCATCGCGGCGGCCACCGCGGGCGCCTGCATCGGCTTTCTGTGGTGGAATGCCGCGCCCGCCAAGATCTTCATGGGCGACACCGGCTCGCTGGCGCTGGGCGGCATCATCGCGGGCCTGTCGGTCACCAGCCGCACCGAGATCCTCGCCGTCGTGTTGGGTTCGCTGTTCGTCGCCGAAGTCACCTCGGTCGTGCTGCAGATCCTGGCCTTCCGTACCACCGGGCGCCGGGTGTTCCGGATGGCGCCCTTCCACCACCATTTCGAATTGGTCGGCTGGGCCGAAACCACGGTGATCATCCGCTTCTGGCTGCTCACGGCGATCACCTGCGGCCTGGGCGTGGCCCTGTTCTACGGTGAGTGGCTCGCCACGATCGGTGCGTAATGAACGGCCTTGACCCCTTGGCGCCGGGGGCGCCCGTGCTGGTGGCCGGCGGCGGCGTGACCGGCAAGGCGGTGCTGGCGTCCCTGACCCGATTGGGTGCGGCGCCGATCCTGTGCGACGACGACGCGGCCACGCTGCGCCGGTACGCCGACGGTGGCGTGGCAACCGTGACGACGTCGACGGCCGTCGAGCGGGTCGCCGAGTACCCTCTGGTGGTCACCAGCCCCGGCTTCTCGCCGGCCACGCCGCTGCTGGCCGCCGCGGCGGCGGCGGGCGTGCCCATCTGGGGCGACGTGGAATTGGCCTGGCGGCTCGACGCCGCGGGCCACTATGGGCCGGCGCGCCGCTGGCTGGTCGTCACCGGCACGAACGGCAAGACCACGACGACGTCGATGCTGCAGGCCATGCTGATCGCCGGGGGGCGCAGCAGCGTGTTGTGCGGCAACATCGGCAGCCCCGTGCTCGACGTGCTGGACCAACCCGCCGATCTGCTGGCCGTCGAGCTGTCCAGCTTCCAGCTGCATTGGGCGCCCTCGCTGCGGCCCGACGCCGGCGTCGTATTGAACATCGCCGAGGACCACCTCGACTGGCATTCCACGATGGCCGAATACGCCGCGGCGAAAGCCCGGGTGCTCAACGGCCGGGTGGCGGTGGTCGGGCTGGACGACAGCCGCGCCGCCGCGTTGCTGGACACCGCGGCCGCGGCGGTCCGGGTCGGCTTCCGGCTCGGTGAGCCGGCCGCGGGCGAACTCGGCGTGCGCGACGGTCAACTGGTCGACCGCGCCTTCGCCGACGACCTCGCGCTTCTGCCCGCCGAATCGATACCGGTGCCGGGCCCGGTCGGGGTGCTCGACACCCTGGCCGCGGCGGCGCTGGCCCGCAGCGTCGGTGTGTCCCCCGAAGCAATCGGGGCCGCGATCTCGTCTTTTCGGGTGGGCCGGCATCGGGCCGAAGTCGTGGCCGTCGCCGACGGGATCACCTTTGTCGACGACTCCAAGGCGACCAATCCGCACGCCGCCGAGGCGTCGGTGCTGGCCTATCCGCGCGTGGTGTGGCTCGCCGGCGGTTTGCTGAAGGGCGCATCCGTCGACGCCGAGGTCGCCAGGATCGCGTCGCGGCTGGTCGGCGCGGTGCTCATCGGCCGAGATCGCGCGGAGGTTGCAGAGGCGTTATCGCGACACGCGCCGGATGTCCCCGTCGTCCACGTTGTGACAGGCGAGGATGCTGATATGGATGCGACTGCTGTGGTTTCTGATGCAGATGTGACAGAAGTGAGACATTCGAGCGGGGACCTCGGTGCCCGCGTCATGACCGCGGCCGTGGCCGCGGCCCGGGACCTGGCGACGCCGGGCGACACGGTGCTGCTTGCGCCGGCCGGCGCCTCGTTCGACCAGTTCGCCGGTTACGCCGACCGTGGCGACGCGTTTGCGGCCGCCGTGCGTGCGGCGATCCGGTAGGTGGGTGTGGGTAACGCGCTGAACCGGCTCCTAAAGCGGGACAAGGGCCGGCGCAAGGGACGCAAGGAGACCGCCGCGTCCGAGCAGGGCGAAGCGGCGGCATCGGACGCCCCGAACGGCTCGGACGGGGAGGCCGCGACGGACGTGCTTGAAACCGTCGACACGTCCGAGGCGGCCGCAGCGGCCCCGAAGGCGCCCAAGGGCGCAAAGGGCGCAAAGGTCGAGGTCACGGCGCAACCCGGCGGGCTGCGCAGGCGGTTCGGGGCCTGGCTGGGCCGGCCCATGACCTCGTTTCACCTGATCATCGCGCTCGCCGGGTTGCTGACGACGCTCGGCCTGATCATGGTGCTGTCGGCCTCGGGCGTGCGCTCCTACGGCGACGACGGGTCGGCGTGGGTGATCTTCGGCAAGCAGGTGTTGTGGACGGTCATCGGCCTCGTCGCGGCCTATGTCGCAATGCGCGTGTCGGTGCGGTTCATCCGGCGTGTCGCCTTCACCGGGTACCTCGTCACCATCATCTTGCTGGTGCTGGTGCTCGTTCCCGGGATCGGCAACCTGGCCAACGGTTCTCGCAAGTGGTTCGTGATCGCGGGTTTCTCGATGCAGCCTTCCGAGCTGGCGAAGATCGCGTTCGCCATCTGGGGTGCGCACCTGCTGGCGGCCCGGCGAATGGAGCGGGCCTCGCTGCGCGAGATGCTGGTCCCGCTGGTCCCGGCCGCGGTCATCGCGCTGGCGCTGATCGTCGCCCAGCCTGACCTCGGGCAGACGGTCTCGCTGGGCATCATCCTGCTGGCCCTGCTGTGGTACGCCGGGCTGCCGCTTCGCGTCTTCGTGACCTCGCTGCTGGCGGTCTTCGTCGCCGGCGCGGTCCTGGCGATGTCCGCGGGTTACCGCTCGGACCGGGTGCGGTCCTGGATGAACCCCGACACCGACCCGCAGGACACCGGCTACCAGGCCCGCCAGGCAAAGTTCGCGCTGGCCCACGGCGGCATTTTCGGCGACGGCCTCGGCCAGGGTGTCGCCAAGTGGAACTACCTGCCCAACGCCCACAACGACTTCATCTTCGCGATCATCGGGGAGGAGCTGGGCTTCATCGGCGCGTTCGGGCTGCTGGCCCTCTTCGGGCTGTTCGCCTACACCGGGATGCGGATCGCGCGCCGGTCGGCCGACCCGTTCCTGCGGTTGTTGACGGCCACCACGACCATGTGGATCCTCGGTCAGGCGTTCATCAACATCGGCTACGTGATCGGCGTGCTGCCGGTTACCGGCCTGCAGCTGCCACTCATTTCCGCCGGCGGAACATCCACGGCCGCAACGCTTTTCATGATAGGTATGATGGCCAACGCGGCTCGCCACGAACCGGAGGCGGTGGCCGCGCTGCGGGCCGGGCGCGACGACAAGATGAACCGGCTGCTGCGACTGCCGCTGCCGCAGCCGTATGTGCCGAGCCGGATCGAGGCGTTCCGCGATGGCAAGCGGGTGGGGCCACAAGCGGCCCGCGGCGCGGCGCCCCGGAAGGGCCCCAAGCCGCCCGCCGGGAAGGCGTCGCGCAACGTCGACGCGCCACTGCGGCCGGCATTCGGCCGAACAGCTGCCCGTCCGGCGCGCCAGTCCGCCCGGGCGAGGGGGCACCACCCGCGCGCGGGGGAGCATCATGGATCTGGCCAGAAACGGCGAGCGCGCGCATTGGAAGGTCAGCGTTACGGGTGAACGGCACGATCAGGGAGTCGGCCGGCGGGCAGGGGGCAAGCCCCTCGCCCGCCGGTGCCGCATTGTCGTCTCTTGATTCGTTGTCGGTCGTGCTCGCCGGGGGCGGTACGGCCGGCCATGTGGAGCCCGCCATGGCCGTCGCCGACGCGCTCAGCGCGCTGGATCCGCAGGTCCGGATCACCGCGTTGGGCACCCGACGCGGGCTCGAGACCAGGTTGGTGCCCGAGCGCGGCTATCACCTCGAGCTGATCACGCCGGTGCCGCTGCCGCGAAAGCCCAACGGTGACCTGGCGCGGCTGCCGCCGCGGGTGTGGCGCGCCGTCCGGGAGACCCGTGCGGTTCTCGACGCCGTCGACGCCGACGTGGTGATCGGTTTCGGCGGGTATGTGGCGCTGCCGGCGTACCTGGCCGCGCGGGGCATGGGCGGCGGTTTTCGGCTCCCACGTTCAAGGCGCCGGGTCCCGGTGGTGATCCATGAAGCCAACGCCCGCGCCGGGCTGGCCAACCGCGTCGGCGCCCGTGGCGCCGACCGGGTGCTTTCGGCGGTGCCGGATTGCGGCCTGCCGCGCGCCGAGGTGGTCGGGGTACCGGTCCGGGCGGCCATCACCGCGCTCGACCGCGCGGCGTTGCGCGCCGACGCGCGCAAGTACTTCGGCTTCGCCGACAACGCGCGGGTGCTCCTGGTGTTCGGCGGCTCGCAGGGCGCGGTCTCGCTCAACCGGGCCGTCTCCGGGGCCGCCGCCGACCTGGCCGCCGCCGGGGTGGCCGTGTTGCACGCGCACGGACCCAAGAACACCCTCGAGCTGCGTCAGCCCGAGCGGGGCGAGCCGCCCTACGTGGCGGTGCCTTACCTCGATCGGATGGACCTGGCCTATGCCGCCGCCGATCTGGTGATCTGCCGGTCCGGGGCGATGACGGTCGCCGAAGTCTCGGCCGTCGGCCTGCCGGCCATCTACGTGCCGCTGCCCATCGGCAACGGGGAGCAGCGGCTCAACGCGCTGCCGGTGGTCAACGCCGGGGGTGGCATGGTGGTCGCCGATGCCGCCCTGACGCCGGCCCTGGTGGCCCGCGAGGTGGCCGGGCTGCTCAATGACCCGCCGCGGTTGGCGGCGATGACGGCCGCCGCCGCGCGGGTGGGACATCGGGACGCCGCGCAACAGGTGGCCCAGGCGGCGCTGGACATCGCCCGAAAACGGCAACGGGCGCGGGACGGGCTGGCATCCAGCCGGTGGGCCGGAGGGGCGCGGTGATCGCCGAGCGGCTCCCGGCCGAGCTGCGGCGGGTGCACATGGTGGGCATCGGGGGAGCCGGAATGTCGGGCATCGCCCGCATCCTGCTGGACCGGGGCGGGCTGGTGTCCGGGTCCGATGCCAAGGAGTCGCGCGGTTTGCACGCGCTGCGGGCCCGGGGCGCGCTGATCCGCATCGGTCACGACGCGTCGTCGCTGGATCTGCTCCCGGGCGGCGCCACGGCGGTCATCACCACCCACGCCGCGATCCCCAAGACCAACCCCGAGCTCGTCGAAGCGCGGCGGCGCGGCATTCCCGTGATCTTGCGACCCGCCGTGCTGGCCCAGCTGATGGCCGGGCGCACCACGCTGATGGTGACCGGCACGCACGGCAAGACGACGACGACGTCGATGCTGATCGTCGTCTTGCAGCACTGCGGGCGGGACCCGTCCTTTGCCGTCGGCGGGGAGCTCGGAGAGGCCGGCACCAACGCCCACCACGGCAGCGGCGACTGCTTCGTCGCCGAGGCCGACGAAAGCGACGGCTCGTTGCTGGAGTACACGCCCAACCTCGCGGTCGTCACCAACATCGAGACCGATCACCTGGACTTCTACGGCAGCGCCGACGCCTACGTCGAGGTGTTCGACTCCTTCGTGGAGCGGCTTGCGCCCGGGGGAGCGCTCGTCGCGTGCACCGACGACCCGGGGGCAGCGGCGCTCGCCGAACGCACCGCCGAGCTGGGAATCCGGGTGCTGCGCTACGGCTCCGCCGACCGGGCCGACGAACCGTTGGCCGCCGGACTGTTGTCGTGGGAGCAACAGGGCACCGAAGCGGTCGCGCACATCCAACTGGCCGGCGAACCTCTCCCGCGCGTGATGCGGCTCTCGGTGCCCGGCCGGCACATGGCGCTCAACGCGCTGGGCGCGCTGCTGGCGGCGACCGAGATCGGCGCCTCGGCCGACGAGGTGCTCGACGGGCTGGCCGGATTCGAGGGCGTGCGCCGCCGATTCGAATTGGTCGGAGCCTCGGGAACTGGCCAGGCGTCGGTGCGGGTGTTCGACGACTACGCCCACCACCCGACCGAGATCAGCGCCACGCTGGCGGCGGTTCGCGCGGTCCTCGAGCCGGGCGGCAGCGGTCTCAGTGGGCGCTGCATCGTGGTGTTTCAGCCCCATTTGTATTCGCGGACAAAGGCTTTCGCCGCCGAGTTCGGTCGCGCGCTCGACGCCGCCGACGAGGTGTTCGTCCTCGACGTCTATGGCGCGCGCGAACAGCCGCTCACCGGTGTCAGCGGAGCCACCGTCGCCGAGCACGTCAGCGCGCCGGTGCACTACCTCACGGATTTCTCCGCGGTCCCCGAGGAGGTCGCCGCGGCCGCCGGCCCCGCCGACGTCATCGTGACCATGGGTGCGGGCGATGTGACCCTGCTGGGGCCCGAGATCGTGACCGCGCTGCGGGTGCGCGCCAACCGCTGCGCGCCGGGCAGGCCGGGGATCATGCGATGACCGAGCCGAACGACGCCACACCGGACGACCCGGCGGCCGATCCCACCCACGCCGACAGCGTGATCACCGAACCGCTCGTGACCGGGGCGCAGGACGGCGCGCCGCAGGCGGATGAAGCCGAATTCGATCGGCCACGCCGGCGGGCCCGCCGTGAGCGCGCCGAGCGCCGCGCCGCGCAGACCCGCGCCAGGGCCATCGAGGACGCTCGCCGCGAGGCCAAACGCCGGGCCAGTGGACGCATCGTCAACCAACCCAAACCGGCCGCGCGCGGCGTGGTTCGGGGCCTGAAAATGCTGCTCGCCAGCGTGGTCGTGGCGATCGTCGGGGTGGGGCTCGGCCTGATCCTGTATTTCACGCCGGCGATGTCGGCGCGCGACATCGTCGTCACCGGAATCGGGTCCGTGTCGCGCGAGGAGGTGCTCGACGCGGCGCGGGTGCGGCCCGGAACGCCGCTGCTGCAGATCAACACCAACCAGGTCGCCGACCGCGTGGCCGCGATCCGGCGGGTGGCCAGCGCGCGAGTGCAGCGTCAGTATCCATCGGCCCTGCGCATCACCGTCGTCGAGCGAGTTCCGCTGGCGGTGAAGGATTTTTCGGACGGCCCGCACCTTTTTGACCGCGACGGCGTCGACTTCTCGACCGCCCCGCCGCCGCCGGCGCTGCCCTACATCGATGTCGCCGATCCCGGGCCTAGCGACCCGGCGACCAAGGCCGCGCTGCAGGTGCTGATCGCGCTGCGCCCCGAGGTCGCGGGCCAGGTGGGCCGGATCGCTGCCCCGTCGGTGGCCTCGATCACCCTGACGCTCAACGATGGGCGAGTGGTGATCTGGGGGACCACCGACCGCACCGAGGAGAAGGCCGAAAAGCTGGCCGCGCTGTTGACGCAGCCCGGGCGGACCTACGACGTGTCCAGCCCCGATCTGCCGACCGTGAAATAGCGCAAGCGACGAACGTGAAGCCAGTCTCACGCTCGACGTCACAAAAAATTTGCGTGCCGCGCGTCGGCGCGCCTGCACGGTTAGCACCCGTGGTGCCCATACCGTTCTGGTTACGCGGAACTACTTGACATAACTCTAAGCCTATGGTTGAGGTTGAGAGTTTGCCAAGCGGATACACCGAGTCCCACCAGGGAGGAAGACGAATGATGACCCCCCCGCACAACTACTTGGCCGTTATCAAGGTTGTGGGTATCGGTGGCGGCGGCGTCAACGCCGTCAACCGGATGATCGAGCAGGGCCTCAAGGGCGTGGAGTTCATCGCCATCAACACCGACGCGCAGGCGCTGTTGATGAGCGACGCCGACGTCAAGCTCGACGTCGGCCGCGACTCCACTCGAGGGCTGGGCGCCGGGGCCGACCCAGAAGTCGGGCGCAGGGCCGCCGAGGACGCCAAGGACGAGATCGAAGAACTGCTGCGCGGGGCGGACATGGTGTTCGTCACCGCGGGCGAGGGGGGCGGGACCGGCACCGGCGGGGCGCCCGTCGTCGCCACCATCGCCCGCAAGCTGGGCGCCCTGACCGTCGGTGTGGTCACCCGGCCGTTCTCGTTCGAGGGCAAGCGGCGAGGCAATCAGGCCGAAACCGGCATCGCCGCGCTGCGGGAGAGCTGCGACACCCTCATCGTGATCCCCAACGACCGGTTGCTGCAGATGGGCGACGCCGCGGTATCGCTGATGGACGCGTTCCGCAGCGCCGACGAGGTGCTGCTCAACGGCGTGCAGGGCATCACCGACCTGATCACCACCCCCGGGTTGATCAACGTCGACTTCGCCGACGTCAAGGGAATCATGTCCGGCGCCGGCACGGCGCTGATGGGCATCGGCTCGGCGCGCGGCGAAGGCCGTTCGCTCAAGGCCGCCGAGATCGCCATCAACTCGCCGCTGCTGGAAGCCTCGATGGAGGGCGCGCAGGGCGTGCTGATGTCGATCGCCGGCGGCAGCGACCTGGGCCTGTTCGAGATCAACGAGGCGGCTTCGCTGGTGCAGGACGCCGCCCATCAGGATGCCAACATCATCTTCGGCACCGTCATCGACGACTCGCTGGGCGACGAGGTGCGCGTCACCGTCATCGCGGCGGGCTTCGACGCCAGCGGACCCGGTCGACAGCCTGTTATCGGGGGCGCGGGCGAGAAAGCCGGCGCGCACCGGATCGACTCGGCGAAGGCCGGCAAGCTCAGCTCCACGCTGTTCGAGCCCGTCGACGCCGTCAGCGTGCCGGTTCACACCAACGGTTCGACCCTGAACATCGGCGGCGACGACGACGACGTCGACGTGCCGCCTTTCATGCGCCGCTGAGCCCATGTCCGTGACAGCGGAAACCCCGGCCTCGAAATCGGCAGGGTCGGGGTGGCCTGGCCGACAGTGGTTTCCGCGGTTTTCAGATACTGGTCACGTGAGCGTTCGCATCCGGCGGGTGACCACCAGCCGCGTGGGCGGTGTCTCGGCGCCGCCGTTCGACACCTTCAACCTCGGCGACCACGTCGGCGACGACCCGGCGGCGGTGGCCGCCAACCGGGCCCGGCTGGCCGGCGCCATTGGCCTCGCTGCCGACCGGGTGGTGTGGATGAACCAGGTCCACGGTGACCGAGTCGAGGTGGTCGACGCGCCGCGCGATGCGGCGGTCGACGACACCGACGCGTTGGTGACCGGCACGCCGCGACTGGCGCTGGCGGTGGTGACCGCCGACTGCGTGCCGGTGTTGCTGGCCGACGCGCGCGCCGGAGTGGTCGCCGCCGTGCACGCCGGTCGCGTCGGCGCGCAGCGGGGGGTGGTGGCCCGGGCGGTGGAGGCGATGCTGGCGCGGGGCGCGCAGGCCGGCGACATCTCGGCCCTGCTCGGGCCGGCCGTGAGCGGGCGTAACTACGAGGTGCCCGCCGCGATGGCCGACGAGGTCGAGGCCGCGTTGCAGGGCAGCCGCACCACCACCGCGGCCGGCACTCCCGGACTCGATCTCCGGGCCGGAATCGCTTGCCAGCTCCGCGATTTGGGCGTCACGGCGATCGACATCGATCCGCGCTGCACGGTGGCCGACCCGACACTGTTCAGTCATCGCCGGGATGCGCCGACCGGTCGGCTGGCGTCGCTGGTCTGGATGGAGTGACCACCATGGCGGTGGACGTGCCGGCCGACGGAAACCAGGGAAACCGCGAATCGGAATTGACACTTGCGTTGGCCGGCGTGCGATCGCGACTTGCGGCGGCCGCGGAAGCGGCCGGTCGCAATGTCAGTGAAATTGAACTTCTCCCCATTACCAAATTCTTTCCAGCAACCGATGTCGCGATTTTGTCCCGATTGGGTTGTCGGTGCGTTGGCGAATCTCGCGACCAGGAAGCCGCGCCGAAGGTCGCCGAAGTCGCTCGGTTGGCCGATAGTTCCGCGCGCGCGGACTTGCGGAATATGCAGTGGCACATGGTGGGCCGGATTCAGCGGAATAAGGCGCGGTCGCTGGCCCAGTGGGCGCACACCGCTCACTCGATCGACAGCACCCGGTTGGTCACCGCGCTCGACCGGGCGGTCGCAGCGGCCCTGTCCGAAAACCGTCGGCCCGACCCGCTGCGCGTCTACGTCGAGGTCAGCCTCGATGGCGATGTTTCTCGCGGCGGCGTCGACATCACCGCGCCCGGCGCGGTCGATCAAGTTTGCGGGCACGTCGAGGAGTCCAAAAGCCTGGAACTGGTCGGGTTGATGGGAATACCGCCGCTCGACTGGGACCCCGAACGGGCCTTCGACGTGCTGCGATCGGAGCACTGCCGGGTTCTGGAATCGCACCCGGACGCGGCGGGCCTGTCCGCGGGCATGTCCGGCGATTTCGAACTCGCCGTCAAACATGGTTCGACATGTGTGCGTGTCGGTACCGCGCTATTGGGTCCGCGGCGGCTACCGTCACCGTGAGTAGTCACTGTAGTCACACCTTCATCACAGACACCAATACTCCCAGGGGCTAGAAGGGGTTACGCGATGAGCACACTGCACAAGGTCAAGGCCTACTTCGGTATGGCTCCCATGGAGGATTACGACGACGAGTACTACGACGACCGCGCTCCCTCGCGCGGCTTCCCGCGTCCCCGCTTCGACGAAGGGTACGGCCACTACGACGGGCGCGACTACGACGACCCGCGCGGCGAGCCGGCCGACTACCCGCCGCCCGGCAGCTACCGCAGCGGCTACCCGGAGGAGGGGCGGTACGGTCCCGTCCATCCCCGCGAGTTCGACCGGTCCGAGATGAGCCGCCCGCGCCTCGGTTCGTGGCTGCGGAATTCCACTCGCGGGGCGCTGGCGATGGATCCACGCCGGATGGCGATGCTGTTCGAGGAAGGCAGCCCGCTGTCGAAGATCACCACGCTGCGGCCCAAGGACTACAGCGAGGCGCGCACCATCGGTGAGCGGTTCCGCGACGGCACCCCGGTCATCATGGACCTGGTGTCGATGGACAACGCCGACGCAAAGCGGCTCGTCGACTTCGCCGCCGGCTTGGCCTTCGCGTTGCGCGGCTCGTTCGACAAGGTCGCCACCAAGGTGTTCCTGCTGTCGCCCGCAGACGTCGACGTCTCACCGGAGGAGCGTCGCCGGATCGCCGAAACCGGTTTTTACGCTTACCAATAGACACACCTGTCCCGCCAACCGCCTCGGTTGACCCGTGTGAGGTGTGTGTCGGCACTTCGGAGTCGGTACGCTGGCGTTTGTCGCCCGTGGGGCGGCTGACATTCGCGTCATCCTCATCGGTTAGGTCGGGGCTTCTCAGTTGGTGGTGTTCTTTCAGATCCTTGGGTTTGCGCTGTTCATCTTCTGGCTGCTGCTCATCGCCCGGGTCGTCGTCGAGTTCATCCGCTCGTTCAGCCGCGACTGGCGTCCCACCGGCGTCACCGTGGTGATCCTCGAGATCATCATGTCGATCACCGACCCGCCGGTGAAACTGCTGCGGCGGCTGATCCCACAGCTCACCATCGGGGCCGTGCGCTTCGACCTGTCGATCATGGTGCTGCTGCTGGTGGCGTTCATCGGCATGCAACTGGCGTTCGGCGCCGCGGCGTGAGCGTGCCGCGACGACCTTCTCGAAGCCTGGAGACAGTTCGGCCACCTTTTAGCGTCGGTTTGGCAGCCGCGATTTAAAAACGTTAAGGATTTGGATTTTATTGGTCTTACTGTGTGAAATTGGTTCTTATTTATTGGGCTAATCGGCTACCGCCGGGTCTGGTGTGACAGGATGGACGCCAGTTGCGCGACGGCAACCACTCCGTTCTACACTTTCCAGATCGTTTAACAGGAACTCGAGGGGACGAACAATGCCGCTTACACCAGCCGACGTCCACAATGTGGCGTTCAGTAAGCCGCCGATCGGCAAGCGCGGTTACAACGAAGACGAGGTCGACGCCTTCCTCGACCTGGTGGAGAACGAGCTGACGCGGCTCATCGAAGAGAACTCCGATCTGCGTCAACGGATAGAGGAGCTGGATCGCGAGCTGGCCGCCGGTGGCGGCGGCGGCGCCGCTCAGCCCACCCAGGCGATTCCTACCTTCGAGCCCGAACCGGAGCCGGTCAAGCCGGCGCCGGTCGCGGCGCCGGTGGCGGCCGCGGCCCCCGCGGGAACCAACGAGGAGCAGGCCCTGAAGGCCGCCCGGGTTCTGACCCTGGCGCAAGACACCGCCGACCGGCTGACCGGCACCGCCAAGGCCGAATCCGACAAGATGCTGGCCGACGCCCGCGCCAACGCGGACCAAATCCTCAGCGAGGCCCGTCACACCGCCGAGACCACGGTCGCCGACGCCCGGCAGCGCGCCGACGCGATGCTGGCCGACGCCCAAAGCCGCTCGGAGACTCAGTTGCGCCAGGCCCAGGAGAAGGCCGACGCCCTGCAGGCCGACGCGGAACGCAAACATTCCGAAATCATGGGAACCATCAACCAGCAGCGCACCGTGCTGGAAGGCCGCCTCGAGCAGCTACGCACCTTCGAACGCGAATACCGCACCCGACTCAAGACCTACCTGGAATCCCAGCTCGAGGAGCTCGGCCAGCGTGGATCGGCGGCACCCGTTGACTCCAGTGCCGATGCCGGTGGGTTCGACCAATTCAATCGGGGTAATAGCTAGCCGGGCACCGTGCCGGGCGCTCGCCTAGCTTCGAGGTCGGCACACTAGCCTGCACTAGACCTGGCAGTCCCGCTTGTCGGCTGGAGGATGACCGATGTTGATCATTGCGCTGGTACTCGCCCTGATCGGGCTCGTCGCGTTGGTGTTTGCGGTAGTCACGAGCAACGAGCTGGTCGCATGGGTGTGCATCGCCGCCAGCGTCCTGGGCGTGGTGCTGCTGATCATCGACGCGTTGCGGGAACGCCAGCGGCGTGACGCCGGCGGCGAAGACGGTGTCGCAGAAGAAGCCGGGGACGACGAGAACGCCTTGGTTGACTACCCCGAAGAGGTCCCGGGCGAGGGCGAGCGGCACCCCGGCACCGAGGACACCACCGTCGACGAGTCGTCGCGGGGGCTCGAATCGAGCGACGAAACTGGCGACGAGTCGGCGGTGCCCGCCGATGGCCGCAACGAAGACCGGGCCAAGTAGCCCGGCGTCTTAATCCTCAAGTCTTGGTCTTCAACCGGTCGGCGTGTTCAGCAGCTCGCGGACCTCATCGTCACTGACCTGGTGAAAGTCGGCGTAGACCTGCCCGACGGCCTCGAACCCGGGCGGCATCGTGGCGCACACCACGTCGTCGGCTTCCTGCGCGAGCTCGCGGCAGGTGGACAGCGGTCCGACCGGGACCGCGACGACGATCGATTGCGGGCCGGCGGCCCGCAGGGCGCGGACGGCGGCCAGCATGCTGGCGCCCGTGGCGATGCCGTCGTCGACGAGAATCACGATCTTGCCGCGCGGATCGGCGATGGGGCGCCCGCCCCGGTACGCCTGCTCGCGCCGGCCGAGTTCGGCCGTCTCGCTGGCGATCACCTCGCGCACCTGGTCGTCGGTGATGTGCAGACTGGAGACCACGTTGTCGTTCATCACCACCCCGCCGCCGCTGGCCAGCGCGCCCATCGCGAGCTCCGACCAGCGCGGGACGCCGAGCTTGCGGACCAGGAACACGTCCAGCGGGGCGTGCAGTGCCGCCGCGACTTCCCAGGCCACGGGGACTCCGCCGCGGGCCAGCCCGAAGACCAGCACACCGTCCTTGTCGCGGTAGGACGCCAGCTCCTCGGCCAGCGCGCGACCGGCTTCACGACGATCGCGGAAGGTGCGCATCGCCGTTCGCCGGAGGAAGCCGCTCGGTGGGGTCATGGTCGTCGCATTCCAGGCTATTGGCTTTTATCCAGCTTACGTGCGGTGTTGCGGTTCTGGAGCAAGCCCGTTCACTCGGCTTCCCGTTGTGAATTAGATAACTTAGATAACCTTGTGCGCGAGGGGGATTGGCGGCGACGCGAGAGGATTGGCGAAATGAGTCGGCGCAACACCTACACGGGCTACAGCATTGCTTGCGCGATTGTGTGGGCCGTCATCTTGGCCGGGGTTTCGTTGGTGGCCGACGGCGCCACCCGGCGCACGTTCATGATCGTTTTCGGCGGATGGGTGATCGGGTGGCTGTCGGCGACGATCGCCAGGGCCGTCTACCCACCACCGAAGAGGCATGTCGGGCAGTAACACCGGTGTCCGAGGGCGGACTTGCCCACTAACCCTACGCATCGATTTGAGCTCCTAGCAGGCACTTTACGGTCCCAGCCCACGATCCGGCGCGGCGAATGGATCGCCGGACGCCCATCCGCCTTGCGGGTGCGCACCAACGGCTCGATCAGCTGCCACTGGGGGTCGGTCGAGTCGGAAGCCAGGGTTGTCCTAAAACGGACCGACCATGGTGGCGGGGTTTGCGATGCGGTCGAAGTCCGCGGCGCTGATATATCCGGAGTCGAGCGCCGATTCGCGCAGGGTGCGTCCGGTGCGGTCGGCGTCATGCGCGATCGCCGAAGCTTTGTCATACCCGATGACTGGTGACAGCGCGGTCACCAACATCAGTGACCGGCTGACGTACCGGCTGATCTGATCGTTATTGAGCTGAACGCCGTCGACGCAGAAGGTTTGTAGCTTCTCGCACGCGTCGCCAAGAATCCGTGCCGAGTGCAGGAAGTTGTTGATGACGATCGGGCGCATCGCGTTCAGTTCGAAATTGCCCTGCGAGCCGGCGAATGCGATGGCGGTGTCATCGCCGATGACCTGGATGCACACCATCACCATGGCTTCGCACTGGGTGGGATTGACCTTGCCCGGCATGATCGAGCTGCCCGGCTCGTTGGCGGGCAGTCTCAACTCGCCGATCCCGCATCGGGGGCCCGAGGCGAGCCAGCGGATGTCGTTGGCGATCTTCATCAGACTGACCGCCAGCCCCCGCAACGTCGCGCCCGCGGCGACAATCCCGTCCAAGCCGCCCTGGGCTTCGAACTTGTTCGGCGCGGTGACGAACGACTTGCCAGTCAGCTGCGCGATGTCGTCGGCGATCTCCGGGCCGAAGTTGTGGGGTGCGTTGAGCCCGGTGCCCACCGCGGTGCCGCCGGCGGCGAGCCGGTAGAGCTCGCCCTGGGCAGCCTCGACGCGGGCGGCCGCGGTGTCGAGTTGAGCAGCCCACCCCGACCATTCCTGACCGACCGTCAGCGGCACTGCGTCCTCGAGGTGAGTGCGACCGATCTTGACCACGTCGTGCCACTGGTCCGCTTTGGCGGCGATGGCCTGCTGCAGCGAATCCACCTTAGGTAGCAACCGATCCTGGATTTCCAGCACTGCGGCGATATACATGGCGGTGGGGAAGCTGTCGTTGGAAGACTGGCCCATGTTCACATCGTCATTTGGGTGAATCGGTGTCTTAGACCCCAGTTCGCCGCCGACGAGCTGAATGCAACGATTGCTGATCACCTCGTTGACGTTCATGTTGGACTGGGTGCCCGAGCCGGTCTGCCAGACATACAGCGGGAAGTGCTCGTCGAGATCGCCCGCGATGACCTCGTCACAGACCTGGCCGATCAGATCGGCTTTCCAGCCCGCCAGTCTGCCCGCGCGCGCGTTGACCCGCGCCGCCGCCTTCTTGACATAGCCGTAGGCGTGATACACCGATTTGGGCATTCGGTCGGTGCCGATCGAGAAGTGGATCAGCGATCGCTGCGTCTGCGCGCCCCAATATTTGTCGGCGGGCACGTCAATCGCGCCCATCGAGTCGGTCTCCTGCCGGGTGCCACTGGCGTCGATGCCGATCGGGATGGTCAGAATCTTTGGAGCCTCAACGGTTCCCATCGTTATTTCCTTCGTCGTATTCGGGCTGCCATATCGTGGCGGCGATGGCGTGTACCCTTCCGCAGCAACTGTCAAGCGGGCGGCGCTTAGGTGCGTTGAGCGCCTGCTGCACGCAGGTCTGCGATGGTGGGGTGCCCGTCGATGGCCATCAGTAGGTCGAGTTCGGCGAGGATGGCGCGCAGTTGGGCTATGACGCCGTCGGTGCCGCCGACGGCCAGGGCGTAGGCGTAGGGGCGGCCGATTCCCACGGCGGTGGCACCCAGCGCCAGGGCTTTGGCTACGTCGGAGCCGCTGCGCACGCCGGAGTCGAACAACACCGGCATTTCGTCGGCGGCCTCGACCACGGCCGGTAGGGCGTCAAGGGCGGCCAGTCCCCCGTTGGCCTGGCGCCCGCCGTGGTTGGAGCAGTAGATGCCATCCACCCCGTAATCGCGGGCGCGGCGCACGTCGTCGGGGTGTTGGATGCCCTTGAGCAGGATCGGCAGGCTGGTCAGTGAGCGCAGCCAGTCGAGGTCCTGCCACCGCAGCGAGTTGCCCCAGATTTTGATCCATTCCAGGGCGGCCGCTCGCGGGTCCTCGTCGGGGGATTTGGCCAGCCGGTTGAGGAACACCTCGTCGGTGAAGTAGTTCTGCAGCACGTAGCCGCGCAGCTGCGGAAAGTTGCCGGTGTTCAGATCCCGCGGGCGCCATCCGGTGGTCCAGGTGTCCAAGGTGACCACGACGGCCTTATAGCCGGCGTTCTCGGCGCGAGCCAAAAAGCTGGCGGCGAGGTCCTTGTCGGTGGGGGTGTAGAGCTGAAACAGTCCCGGGGTGTCGCCGGCATGCGGCACCACGTCTTCCATGCGATCTTGGGTCAGCGTGGAGGCCACCATCGGCACCCCGGTCTGCGCGGATGCCTTGGCCACCGCGATGTCGCCGTGGAAATCCTGCGAGCACAGACCGATGACGCCGATCGGGCACAGGAACACCGGCGTCGGCAACGTCATGTCGAACAGCGAGACCGACAGGTCACGCTCGGTCGCACCGACGAGCATTCGCGGCACAATCGCAGTGCGGGAGAACGCATCCACGTTGGCGCGCTGGGTGCCCTCGTCACCGCAGCCACCGGCCACGTAGGAATGTACGAAGGCGGGCAACACCTCACCCGCCGCGCGCTCCAGCGACGCGAAATCGACCGGATATTTCGGCAACCGGCCCTCCAGACCGTCGAAGTAGATCTCGTACTGGTAGTCGCCGTACTGCGGTGCTGACATGTTCCATCTCCGCGTCTCATTCAATGGTTGACATCCACAAGCTATGCGCTCGATTGGGTGTCATCGTTGTGGAGTGCGACATCGAAGAGTGTGTCGTGTTGTCAACGAACACATCGGCAACCTCGCCGGCTTGCTTGACGATCAGAAGCGTCAGCCGAACTGCCGTGTCGGCGCGCAGATCCGTCTACCTGCATTGATAGCAGCTGGCTGGATGAAAACGCGCTGATGATCAGCAGCGCCGATCGTCTGTTATCGACGGCCTCCCGGCCGGACGCAGCCGAGACTCCGGCACCCGGTACAAATCCATGAAAAGGAAAGCGTCATGAACGATTTGAGCATTAGCAAGCGCGGCGTCGAGCTTCTTCGCGATCCGACACTCAACAAGTCCACCGCCTTCACCGAGGCCGAGCGCCAAGGACTGGGCTTGGTGGGACTGGTTCCCGATGCCACCGAATCGGAGGACCTCCAGCTTCGCCGTGTCATGCAACAGCTCGGGCACAAGGCAACCGATCTCGACCGCTACGTCTACTTGGTCAATCTGCTCGATCATGACGAGACGTTGTTCTATCGCACGATCATGTCCGATCCGGCGCGGTTCCTGCCGATCGTGTACGACCCCACCATCGGGGAGGCCTGCCTTAAGTTCGGCCACATCTTCCGCGGACCACGAGGCATGTACCTGTCGATCAGCAGGCGCGGACATGTGAAGGAGGTTCTGCGCAACTGGCCGGTCCAGGACGTGCGGTTCATCTGCGTCACTGATGGAGGGCGCATCCTCGGCCTCGGCGACCTCGGCGCCAACGGCATGGGGATTCCGATCGGAAAGCTGCAGCTCTACACCGCGGCCGCGGGCGTCCCACCCGAGGGCCTGATGCCCATGTATCTCGACGCGGGGACCAACAACGAGCAATACCTGCACGACCCCCTCTACCTCGGTCTGCGCCAAACGCGGCCCTCGACAGAGGAGCTCTATTCGTTCGTCGACGAGTTCGTCGAGGCCGTGCAGGAGGTGTTTCCGAAGTGCTGCATCCACTTCGAGGACTGGACCGGGGTCGACGCGGTCCGTCTGCTGCACCGCTATCGCGACACATATTGCGTCTATAACGACGACGTGCAAGGCACTGCGGGCATCACGCTCGCCGGCATGATCAACGCCACGCGCCTCAAAGGGACGCAGCTCAAGGACGAGAAGTACCTCTTCCTCGGCGCCGGTTCGGCAGGGATCGGGCTCGCGGATCTCCTCTGCTCGGCGCTCGTCCAACAGGGAATGACGCTCAAGGACGCGCAGGCCCGGGTGCACATGTTCGACGTCAACGGTCTGCTCGAACCCAGCCGCACGGACCTCGTCGACTTCCAACAGCCCTATGCGCATCCGCACCCGCCCACCAGGGATTTCGTCGCCGCGATCAAGAGCATTGAACCGACGACCATTATCGGCGTGAGCACCGTCGGCGGCGCGTTTACAAAGCAGGTCGTTGAAGCGATGAGTGAGATCAACGAGCGCCCGGTAATCCTTGCTTTGTCAAATCCGACCGAGCATGCGGAATGTACTCCCGAGCAGGCCTATTCCTGGTCCAAGGGTAAGGCAATATATGCCGCCGGGGTCCAATTCCCACCCGTCTGCCTTGACGGCCAGACCTTCCTGCCAGGCCAAGCCAACAACTTCTACATCTTCCCGGCGGTCGGCATGGCCATTTATGCGACCGAAGCCAAACGGGTCACCGATGACATGTTCATCGAGGCCGCACAAGCCGTCGCCGATCAAGTGCCGGCCACGCTGTTGAAACAAGGGCTCCTCTACCCACTGCAGTCCAACATCCTCGAAACCGAGATCAAAACCGCCGTGCGTGTCGCCAAGCTTGTGTTCGACAGCGGTCTTGCCCGCGTTGACCGGCCCGCCGACATGGAAGCGTTCATCCGCAGCCATGTCTACAAGCCCGCCTATAAGGATCTGATGACGCCGCAACAATTCGCACAAGCCGGTTAACTCGCGCGGGCTCTCGGAACTGGCACGGTCGCGGATCGCGCTGAGTAGTTCGAGTACCTGCCACCAACGTCCTGAACGAGAAGAAGATCGCGGAAATCGTCGACGGACTGGAAACGTCGCTGAGCTGCTCAATAGCGCCGATCCATCGGAGTTGGCAGCATGGTACGCCGCGCTTCGATTGGAGATGGTCTACAACGCCGCCGCCAAGATCGTCGGCGTCTCAATTTGCCCGACGTAGGGGCGACGTAGGGGTAGCAACCGTGTCCGAGGGGGGACTTGAACCCCCACGCCCATTAGTAGGGCACTAGCACCTCAAGCTAGCGCGTCTGCCATTCCGCCACTCGGACAACACCAAACGAGAGTTGGCAGCTAAGGCTATCGGATTGGCCCGCGCGGACCCAAGCCAGCTCGCCGACGGCCGAGGGTTGCAAGCCCGAACCCGGCGGCCCCGGCAGTGGTAGGAAAGGTGGTTGTGACCATTGAGACCGGGGCCACCGAGCTCCCAACCAATCCCCGCGACGATGTGGTTGAGGTTGTCAGCAAGTTGATCCGGTTCGATACCACCAATACCGGCGAACCCGAGACCACACGAGGCGAGGCCGCGTGCGCGCAGTGGGTCGCCGAGCAGCTCGAAGAGGTCGGCTACTTGCCGCAATATGTCGAATCCGGCGCACCCGGCCGGGGCAATGTGTTCGCCCGCCTCAGTGGCGCGGACAGCTCGCGTGGCGCCCTGTTGATCCATGGGCATCTCGACGTGGTGCCGGCCGAGCCGGCCGAATGGACCGTGCACCCGTTTTCGGGTGCGATCCGGGACGGCTTCGTCTGGGGCCGCGGCGCGGTCGACATGAAGGACATGGTCGGCATGATGATCGTGGTCGCCCGGCAGCTGAAGCGGGCCGGCGTCGTTCCGCCTCGCGATTTGGTGTTCGCCTTCGTCGCCGACGAAGAGCACGGCGGTCACTACGGGGCGCAATGGTTGGTCGACCATCGGCCCGAGCTGTTCAACGGTGTCACCGAGGCGATCGGGGAGGTGGGCGGGTTCTCGCTGACCGTGCCCCGCCGTGACGGGGGCGAACGCCGGCTCTATCTGATCGAGACGGCCGAGAAGGGGCTGTCCTGGATGCGGCTGACCGCGCGGGGCCGGGCCGGGCACGGTTCGATGGTGCACGACCGCAACGCCGTCACAGCCGTCGCCGAGGCGGTCGCCCGGCTGGGTCGGCACCAGTTTCCGCTGGTGGTGACCGACACCGTTACGCAATTCCTGACCGCCGTCAGCGAGGAGACCGGGCTCAATTTCGACACCGATTCGCCCGATCTGGTGGGGACGATCGAAAAGCTTGGGCCCATGGCTCGCATGCTCAAGGCGGTGCTGCACGACACCGCCAACCCCACCATGCTCAAGGCCGGGTATAAGGCCAACGTCATCCCGGCCACTGCCGAGGCGGTGGTGGACTGCCGCATCCTTCCCGGCCGGAAGGCGGCGTTCGAGGCCGAGGTCGACGAGATCATCGGCCCCGACGTGACCCGCGAATGGATCAGGGACCACCCGTCGTATGAGACCGGTTTCGACGGTGACCTGGTCGACGCCATGAACGCCGCCGTGCTGGCGCTCGACCCGGACGGCCGGACGGTGCCCTACATGCTTTCCGGTGGGACCGACGCGAAAGCCTTCGCGCGCTTGGGTATTCGCTGCTTCGGCTTCAGCCCGTTGCGGCTGCCGCCGGATCTGGATTTCGCCGCGCTGTTCCACGGCGTCGACGAACGGGTACCCATCGATGCGCTGAGGTTCGGCACCGATGTGCTGGCCCACTTCCTGACACACTGCTAGTCGATAAAAGATGACGCTAGTCGATAAGATGACGCTAGTCGATAAGAGATGACGCTAGTCACAACACGACGAGAGGACCGCCCATGAGCCTGCCGCCCGACCCGTATGACGCGCTGCCCAAGCTGCCGTCGTTCAGCCTGAAATCGAACTCGATCACCAACGGTCAGCCGCTGGCCACCCCGCAGATCAGCGGGATCATGGGCGCCGGCGGAGAGGATGTCAGCCCGCAGCTGAGCTGGTCGGGTTTCCCGGAGGAGACCCGCAGCTTTGCGGTCACCGTCTACGACCCGGATGCCCCGACGCTGTCGGGGTTCTGGCACTGGGCGGTGGCCAACTTGCCCGCCGACGTCACGGAGTTGCCCGACAATGCCGGTGATGGCAGTGAGCTACCGGGCGGCGCGCTGACGTTGGTCAACGACGCCGGCATGCGCCGGTACGTCGGCGCCGCGCCGCCTCCCGGTCACGGCCCGCATCGTTACTACGTGGCGGTGCACGCCGTGGACGTCAACAAACTCGACCTGCCCGAAGACGCCAGCCCCGCTTTCCTCGGGTTCAACCTGTTCCAGCACGCGATCGCGCGGGCCTACATTTACGGCACCTACGAACAGACATAGCGTGCCATCTTGTCGGCGGTCGGCCGTACCGTCCGGGCATGCATCTCAGTTACGGCAGTGAGCGGATCGATGCGGTTTTCGACCACCTTGAGGCGGCGCTGCGTCGTTGTTCCGAGTTGCCATTCGAGAAAATGACGACTCGGGAGCTGTGGGCGGTGTCGGAACGCTTTGAGGTACAGAAAGCTAAAATGGCGGCTGCGCGTTACGAGCTGACGAGCCCGTTCGCAGGAAACGTTGGCATGAGACACGGCGCTTAGTTAAGCGCTGTCGCCGGTCGCGTCTCACCGGCGGTGTAAATAGGTTCGGACGTAGGTTCCGTCGAAGATCTGGAAAATCTGAGGAAGGAGCCTACGTCCGTGTCGAAGAGGGTATCGCCTGCCGAGCGGCTGCGCGTACAGATCGATGAGGTGTTCGCCGGCGGGCAGGATCTAGCCCGCGCGATTGAAGAAGTAGCGCGGCTGGGCGCGCAGCTGCTGCTGCAGTGCGCGGTGGAGGCCGAGGTGGCCGCTTTTTTGGGGCGTAATCGCTACGCCCGCCTGGCGGATGTCGCCGATGCCCGCCAGGGGATGCGCAACGGCTACTGCCCGACCACGGTCATTATCTTGAGCCGTGAAAGTGATCATGCCTTTGACCAGGGGTTCTCCGATGAGGACAGTGTTGTTGACGCGGTTCTCAGCATGGCCCGATGAGAACTGCGGATTTGTTTGTCGGCGTGTCGCGGCTGCCGAGGACGTCGGCAGCGCGTTGTTCGCCTAGAGCCAGCGCGAGCGCATCGCGGAGCTGTTTGTTCTCTGCTTCCAGATGCCTGATTCGGGTGGCCGCGACCTCGAGACGTCGTAGCAGCGAGTCGTTGGACGCGCGTTGCCGGTTGGGGATCGCTGTGGTCGTCGTTGAAGGCGGGTGTCGCTGTCGGAGTCGCTGGACCTCGGCGCGAAGATCGCCCTGGTTGTACAGCCATGAGCGGGAAACGTGGGCTTCCCGTGCCACTGTGTCGAACGTGATTGGCGCACCGGCGTTTTCCATGCGACGCAGCGCGGTGACGGCGCGCTTGCGGGTGGAGGCCGCGCGGCGGCGGGCTGCGGCGATTACCAGGTGGGAGTTGTCAGGCCGTGACATTGGTGTCGTCCTCCTGCTCGTTGGTCTCGATTTCGCCGATCATGCGCTCCAGGTTGGTGAGGACCTGCTGGTTCATCTCCAACATGCGTGAGTGCCCGTTGGATCTGGAGACATCGATCAGGGTGAGTGTGCGGTGACGCTGTTCGCGGAGTTCGGGTAGGAACTCGGGTCCGGTGAGGAAGACTGGGCAGGTCAGGCACGCGTTGGCGTGCGGGCAGGACCGTTGCAGCGGCAGCCCGCAGTAGCCGTTGGGCAGGGTCTGGGTAGCGATGCCGTAGCGGGTCTTGGCCCATTCGGCTTGCGCGAGCGGGCCGTCCGGGTCGAGCGTGACTCGCTCGCCCTTGATGTTGACCTTGGTTGCTTGTTCCCATCGTCGCCGCACCGTTTGGTCGGTGATTCTGGCGTAATGCGCTGTCATTGCTTGTGATTCGTGATCGAGTAGTACTCGCACCACCTCTTGCGGGACGTCGCGGTTGATCAGCCGGCAGGCGAAGGTGTGCCGCCATTGATGGGGTGTCAGGTGCACCGGCCGGTCGTGTTCGTCACGGATGTCGCAGCTGTCGAGCCAGCGGTGCAGCATGCCGCGGTAGGTGGCCGTGGCGAACGGCCGCTGTCCGCTGGCGTTGGATGTCGGGCGCGGGAATAGGTGGGGGCTGCCGCCTGGCCAGCGGCGCAGCACGCGGTCTTGCTGGACGCGGATCTCGCGTTCGAGGTGCTCGTCGATGGGGACTGCGGCCTCACGGTTCATCTTGTGGTTGCGGTAGCGCAGGTAGGGTGCACCGCGTCCGTCGTGGATCATGCAGTCGAACCCCAGGGTGCAGGCGTCGGAGACGCGCAGCCCGGCGTTGATCATGATTATCGTGATGAGCCGCCCCTGCGGGTCGGTCCAGCGGTCGAGGTTGGCCGGTTGCTCGATCTGGTTCATGATGTGCTCGGCGACGTGACGCGTGGTGCGCGGCGGCGGTTTTGGGTGGTCATCGGTGAAGAACATTGCACTGGTGGGTAATTGGTCGCTCCAGTGGTGACGGCGAATGGCCTCGAAGAACAGGTTCAGCCCGCCGATGTGGCGGGATCTGGTGACCTGTCCGATCGGCTCGGTGGCCAGCCAGGCGAGGAATCGTTCCAGTAGCGCCCGGTCGATGTCGGCGAGACTGGTGATATTGGGTGCGGTGGTGAGGAATTCGCTGAATCGGGTGAGCGCTTGCAGGTTGCCGGTGACGGTTCCGACGTTGCGGCCGCCGCAGAGACGTAATCGAATCCAGCGCTTGCTGAGCTCCCGCAGCCACGGTTGGGCGATCCGGTCGAACCGGAGTCGGGCCTGCGCACGCGCATCACCGACAGTGAGCACCAGCCCCGGCAGTCGGGACAGCCGCCAGATGTCGCCGGGATATTCGACGTCCCAACCGGTGCCCTCACGCAGGGCGTCGACCACGTCGTGGGCGAAGGCGAGGAATGCCGCGGCCCTGCGGTACTTGCCGCCGCCGCGGCGCCTCTCGCCGCCGACGCCGCGCCAATGTTCTTGCGGGCGATCCAGCAGCGAGGTCACATCGGCGGCGCGCGCGTATCGGATGGCGATCGTCACCGCGGTCGGTGAGACGCGGGTGGTGGCGGCGTCGACGCGGGACTGCACGGCGTACTGCAGCTCCAGCTTCAGCTGCAGGCTCAGGCCGCGAAAGTCGATGACTGCCTTGCCGAGACGCTCGCAATCGGCGGCGAACTCATCCAGATCGCGTGCAGCACTGTTGCGCCACCGAACCTGATGTGATTTGCACAGCCGAGTGCTGAACTCGGCCCACAGGTCGCAATAGGGCAGGCGACACTCGGCCTGCTCGGCAGTATCGGCGACCGGTGCAGCGGTCGCCACCCATGCGACGGGATCAGGCCGTCCGTCGCGTTCCCATCGATCACGATGCTTGGTGCACAAGCCTTGTCCGGCAGTGCCGTAGCGGCAGTCGGCGACGGTGCAGCGGCCCAACCTCGACCGGCCCCGCAACGGCGGTCCCGGATCGGCCAGGAACTGTGTCTGCGGCGGCCGGCCGCGGGCGCGCCAACGCAGGCGATGCCCGTTGCAGAGCCCATGATCGGAAACCGGATAGTCACAGGCGGGCACAGCGCAGTCCGGGACACCCAGCACGGGGTCCTCGGGCGCCGGAACCAGCACCTCGACCCGGAATTCCGGTCGCACCACGGCCATCAACTGTTCCAGCAGACCCGCTCGGTCGCTGGCCGCCCGCTTCGCGAGGGCGTTCACGGCCGCACCTGCCGCCTGGTGAACCAGCCCGCCGCTTCCAGCGTGGTGCGGGCGTCCTCGACGGTGAGGTGCCCGTACGTGTCAATCGTCGTGGTGATTGAGGCATGGCCGAGAAGCTCCTTCACGCTTTCCATCCCGGCCCCGCGCCGCAGCAGCCAGGTCGCGTACGTGTGGCGGTAGTGGTGTGGTTCGAAATGGATGCCAGTACGCACACGGAGGCGACGCACCAGGTCGTAGACCGCCGGGTATGCCCACGGGCGGCCCTTCGGCTCCGACCACAGGTTGACGAACACGTAGTCCGAATCCAGGGCGCCGTACTCGCCGTTGAGGTAATCCGCGTACAGGTGCATCAGCTCCGGGCTGGTCGGGATTGTCCGGCACACACCGGCCTTCACGCGGGCCCGATTGTCGTTGCACCGCGGCCGGACGGTCACGGTGCGCCCGGCAACGTCGAGATCCTCATGACGCAAGCCGAGGGCTTCACCGATCCGCACGCCGGTATCGAGCAGCAGGGCAAACAGCAGCCGATCCCGCAGATGCTCACACGCGTCGAGAATCGCCTGAACCTGCTGCGGCGTCAGGACTTTCGGTCGCATTTGAGGCGTGTTCAGCTTGATCGCTCGATGCCGCTCGGGCCTGCTCTTGGTCACGTGGTGCAGAAACGGCTTGTAGGCCGTCGCCGGTCCGCCGCGTCGGCCCGCCGGTTGCATGACGACCAACAGCCCTGTCAGCTCGACGCCGTGACGAGTGTGGAACCCGCAGAACGACGTCAGGGACGCAAGCTTGCGGTTCACACTGGCCGCCGAACAATGATGCTCGACCGTCGGCAGCACGCTGACCTTCCCGTCGCGGGCCCGCGGCGGCAACCGCAGCCACGCCACGAACCCAGCGACGTCCTCCAGCGTCGCCGATCGCCAGTCACGGCCGTGACCGTCCAGATACGTGAACCAATCCTTCAGATCATGCGCGTAGGCCCTGATCGTGTTCGGCGACTTCTCGATCGACGCCAGATACGCCAGGAACCGCTCCACCGGCTCGACCGGCAACTGATCATCACCAAGCACCGTCCACGACTCGAACCCGGTCTCCGGCATGACAACACGCTGCACCCGCAACTGGCACCTCCCGCTCTCCGTGATGGACAGCAAAAGGTAATCCCATCCACCACGCCGGATCGGGGATTTCCAACATCCGTCATGCACATGGTGGACGACCGGTCAGCAGCTCCAGATAACGATCAAGACCACCGCGGGTCCGATTACATTGCAGCGGCCCAAGCTACGCAACACCACCGAACGGTTCGCCTCCCAGCTGTTCGGCAAGGGAGTGACCAAGACCAACGCCCTGGAGGCGCTGGTCATCGCGGGGTTCGTGCGCGGACTGTCCACCCGCGATGTCGAAGGCGCGCTGACCGAGGCGCTGGGTGAATCGGCGACGGTGTCGCGCTCGACGGTGTCACGCATCTGCACCGAGATCAAAACCCAGTTTCAGCAGTGGAGTGCCCGCCGCCTCGACGACGTGTCGCTGGACTACCTGTTCCTTGACGGCAGCCATTTCAAGTACCACGCCAACGCCGCCGCCGAACCGGTGCTGGCCGCCTGGGGCATCGACACCGACGGCAAACTCTGCGGAGTCTGCCCACTGGAAGCATCCAGCGGCAAAACGGTCCGGCACCAACTCAACCGCGGTGGCAACCGCGACGCCAACCGAGCCCTGCACGTCATCCTGGTCGTGCGCCTGCGTCGTCACCAACCCACCCGCGACTACCTCACCCGCCGCCTCGGGCAAGGCAAAACCAAAAACGAGATCATGCGATGCCTCAAACGCTACATCACCCGCGAAATCTTCCATGCCCTGCAGCCGCCCAGAACAACCGCCCAAATCGTTGCCTGAACATAGGAGCATCTGGTATCGAGACGGGCGGCCAGCAGGCCCACCAACCGCTACAGGCGGTTCATACACCGGACCGACACAGCTCGGCCACGGTCTCACCCCGCTCGACCGGAGCCCCCAAAACAGAAACGACCAACGGCATGCCTCGTCGGGCTGGGGCGAAGCCCCGGTTAGGTTTCCACCGTGAATGTATTCGACGCGGCAGCAGCGGCCGTACGACGGTTGCCGGGGGGTGGGCTGTCGGCGCGCGGGATCGAGTTTGTCGGTGCCGTCGTCGAAGGCGCCGAGCGGGAGGTCTTCCGTTACCTTCGCTACCGCCTCGACGAGATCGCGCCCGCAACGGCGCCACATCGGCAGGACGTGGCGATGGTGCCGGCTAGTGCCCTGATGGCAGAGCTCTTAGAACGTTCAGTCATGCAGGACACGAAGTCGAGCAAGGCCGACTGGCACGCCGCGGTGCTGAGTCAGCTCGTGCCGGATGAGGCGCGGGTGATCGCGGCGCTTGCCGAGGCTTCCGCACCCGTTCCGCTGCTACACGTCCTGCCCAGGTCCGGCCACGGCCGGCTGCTGGAGAACGCCTCCCTCATAGGTCGCACGGCGGCCCTGACCTTGCCGGCCATGACCCCGGTCTACGTCACGCACTTGCGGGCCCTGGGCCTGGTTGAAACGGGGCCCGAGGACAAGGACAACCTCAAGGGGTATGAACTGCTGCTTGCGGACAAGGCCGTCCGCGCGGCCCTCAAGGAGGGGGAGATGGGCAAACTGCCGGCGCGCGTGCTCCGTCGGACATTGATGCTGTCCCAGCGTGGGCGTGAGCTCTGGGACAGCACGAGGCCGACCGTATGAATTCGTTCCGCGAAGCCTGGCAAGTCTTCACCGACCACCCCGTCGTCCTGCTGCTGATGCCCGTCGTTGGCTCGTTCATCGGATGGATAACCAAAGTTATCGCGATCTGGATGATCTTCAAGCCGCTGAAGTTCGTCGGTATCGGGCCGATCGGCTGGCAGGGGCAATTGCCGCGCCGGGCCGCCAAGTTCGCGTCTCATGCTGCAGACGTCATCCTTACCAATCTCATCGACGCACGGGATCTGATCGACAAACTTGATGCCCACAAGATCGCCCACGAATGTGACAACCTAATCACCGGGTCCGTCGATCCGATCGCACGTGAGCTGATCGGCGAGCGCTGGGACCAACTCCCCGGGCCGGTGAGGAACGCGATCATCGCGCGAGCCCGCGCGCGATCGCCGCAGGTCATCGCTGCGCTGTTCGAGTATGCCAAGGCGAATATCGACGGACTCTTCGACCTCGGCTTTATCGTGACGGAGCTGCTCATCAACCAAAAGCAGATCCTCAACGAGATGGTCCGCAGGAACATCCCGATGATCCTCAACTTCATGAAGGTCTTCGGTCTGATCTTCGGCGGCGTCGTCGGCGCCATTCAAATGGTGGTCTACTGCTTCACCGAGAACACGCTCGTCATCCCGGTTTTCGGACTCCTCGTCGGGCTGGTGTCGGACTGGATCGCCCTCCAGATGGTGTTCCGGCCGCGCAATCCCACTACTTACCTCGGCGTCTTCCGGTGGCATGGCATGTTCTTCAAGTACCGAGACCCGTTCATCGCAGGGTACGCGCGAGACATTGCCCGCGAGATCTTGACGCCGCAGGTGATCATGAATGCGCTGATGAGCGGCAGCCTCGCCGACCGGTTGTTCGCAATGATCAGCACTGAGATCGACCACGCGATCAACGACGAGCTCGGCCTGACCGCGCCGGTCGTAACCGCAGTGATCGGCAGCACGCGATACAACGAGGCCCGCGATCTCGTGGTCACGCGGGCTCGTGAGGTGATGCCACAAGCAGCAGATCAACTCGACTCATACGTCACGGCTGCGATGGACATCGACAAAACCGTCGTCAAGGCGTTTGAGAAGCTCAACGATGACGATTTCGAAGACATGATTCGGCCGGTCTTCAAAGACGACGAGTGGTTGGTCGTCTGGCTCGGTGGCGGTCTGGGCTTCCTTGTGGGTGAGATACAGGTACACCTACTGACCTTGGTTGGCGGGTTGCATTAGACGTTGAGAACCCAGAGTTCACGATCCGCGATCCCGTGCCGACCGGGGTTTGCAACATGAGGTTTCCGCTCAACTGAGCCAGCTCGATGTGCACTTCGTTCGAGCCGGCGCCGGTGTCGGCACGGACCTCACTAACGGCTGCACGGCCACAGCCACCAACTTGAAGTGTTATTG
>CAWDJC010000012.1:0-114062 GCA_963802525.1 uncultured Actinomycetota bacterium
TAATCGGCGCCACCCCATCGACGCCGCGGGCTATGTCAACCCGTTCGTCCCGTTCAGGCCGAACAGCAGCCCGCCGGTGCCGCCGGTACCGGCGGTGGCACCCGGGGTTGGCCCAGTCCCGGCGTTACCGCCGTTACCGCCGTTGCCGACCAGCTGGGCATTACCGCCATCGGTGCCGACACGTCATCGGCGCCCTCGGCTGCGGCCTTCCGGCCCGTTGGCCCCAGGGTACCCAACACAAGCCCGCCGTTGCCGCCGGCACCACCGGGACCACCAAAGGTAGGTATGTTTATGGCACTTGCGCCGCCTTCACCGCCGTCGCCGCCATTGCCGAACAGGCCCACCGCATTGCCGCCCGGACCCCCTGCGCCGCCAGTAACGAGGAGCGACTGCCCGCCCGTGCCGCCGTGACCGCCGTTGCCGAAAAGGGACCCACCGTTGCCGCCCGCGCCGCCAACACCTCCCGTCCCCCCACCTGTCAATCCGGGGCCGCCGCCAGTTCCTCCGGCACCGCCGTTTCCGATCACGTGGGCGCTCTCGCCGACACCTCCGTTGGCGGCCAGTGAGCCGTCACCGCCGTTGCCGCCATCGCCGAATAGCAGACCCCCTGCGCCTCCAGGAAAACCGCCCACGTTGCCCGTCGAACCGCTTCCGGCGTTGCCGCCGTCACCCCCGGTCCCGTACAGCAAGCCGCCGCTGCCGCCACTGCCGCCCGCCCCACCAGCGCCGGTGCCCTGATTGGCGAAGCCGCCGCCACCGCCAGCGCCGCCGCTGCCGAACAACCCTATGGCGTTACCGCCAAGGCCGCCGGTGCCCCCGTTGCCGTCGACAAAATTGTTGATCCCTCCCATGCCACCCGCGCCACCATTACCGAATAGCAGGCCACCGGTACCGCCCATGCCGCCGCTGCCAGCGGTGCCCCCCGGCAACGTTCGTTGTGCCGCCGGTGCCGCCGGCGCCGCCGTTTTCCGGATTGGCCCCCCGGCGGCCCCGCCGGTGCCGCCGCTTGGCCCGCGGCGCCGGACCCGCCGGTGCCGCCGTTGCCCCACAGGATCCCGCCGGCGCCGCCGTTTTGCCCTGTCCCGACCGCTCCGTTGGTGCCGTTGCCGATCAGCGGGCGGCCCAGCAGCAGCTGGGTGGGCGTGTCATCACGTCGAGCAGATCCTGCAAGGCGGTCTGTAGAGGCGACGCACTGGCCGCTTCGGTGCTGGCATAGCTGGCCGCACCCGCGGTCAGCGCCTGCGCGAACTGCTCATGAAACGCCACCGCCTGCGCACCGAGTCCCTGAAAATACTGCCCGTGGGCGGAGAACACCGCCGCAATCGCCGCCGACACCTCATCCTCAGCCGCGGCCAGAATCCCCGTCGTCGGGGCCGCCGCGGCCGAGTTGGCCGCCCTGATCGTCGACCCAAGACTGGCCAAATCCGTTGCCGCCGTGCCCAGCACATCCGGCACCGCCACCACAAACAACATTGTCAACCTCCCGACAGGTCATGACAACCTGACTGGCGTCCGGTCGTCATCGATGCCCCGGTGAGTGGCAGCTTAACGCCGCGGTATCAAATCACGGGTTCCATTTGCAATTTTGCAATTTCCACTTCGCGTTGGGCCGCCCCTGCGCTCTCCTCGAGGGCGGCCCGTACTGTCGGACTCCCCGCGCACAATCCCAATGCCAATACCAACCAGGAGGACGCGCATGACCTCCAACGATGACGACACTGACGACGCGCCCACTTCTGCCGCCGCGGGCCCCAGTGACGAGACAACAGTCGTTCCACCACCGACGAAGGCCGCGCGGGAGCTGGCGTGGTCGGCCGAGGAGCCCGAGACCCAGCCGCTGCGCCACTCGTGGGGCCTGACGTGGGGCCGCGCCGCGGTGCTCCTGGCGTGCACCCGGTGTGGTCGCACTGGCGATCAGGGTTCGGTGGCTGGGCGCTGATGCGGATGCACGATGACGCCGCGGTACCTGGCAAGGTGATGAAACCTCCGACGTCGTGGGCCGCGCCGCCGCCCCCAGCGTGGATGCCGACCACACCGACACCGACACCGAGGCCGGCAACCACAACTGCGCAGCTAAGCATCGGCAGCCTGCCGGGAACCGATGACCTTGGCTGGACCGCTTATTCCGGTGCACGCTGCGATTCGGGAAATCAACCAGCTGTCATGGGGCGCACCACAAAGTCCGTGGTGGTGGTATGCGAAATCCAGCCCGGAAACTTCTACTATCGCGGCGTCCGTCTCAGCGATGGCGCGAGCATAGAACTCGCAAACGTAGTGCGCTCCTCAGGAGGCTTCGACGTAACAAACCCGACGGACGGGACCCTCTACCGAATCGGGCCGACGAGTCTCACCATCGCGCCGCCCGATGGACCGGCAGGCATCTTCCGAGCCGATGCTCCATCGTATCCAACTAAGAAATCCTTCGAACTTGCGAAACTGTCACGGACAGCTCTCACCCCTCCAGCACCCGCTACGAACCAACCACAGGAGAGCACCCCACGATGACCGAAGACGACCAGCCGGCTACGGCTGCGGCCGACAACGACGCAACCACTGTGGTGCCGCCGCCGACACAGGCAGCCCCCGAGCTAGCGTGGTCGGCTGACAGTGGCGACCAAGGCGACCTTTTTAGGGTCAACCCTGAAAAGGGTCCGACCTGGCGTGACCGCCTGCGCTGGGCCGCGGTGGCTGCGGCCGTGCTGTTGCCGACGATCGCGATCGTCCTCCTCCTAGTGCTGCTGTATGACGCCCACAACTCTCGAACGAACGATCATGCCGCACCCACCGGCGCACCGAATGTGACCACCCCAAGCGCGCAGCAGCCACGTACCAAGGCGATGGCCTAATCCCTGTTGGCTAAAGCTCACGCGGCGGGGTGAAGCGCCGGGAGCGCCGTGCAGACCTACTCTCCACGCATGCGCGATCTCGAGACCATCGACTCCGAGCTGAGGTTTGGTGGCGGCTCTTCGCGGTGCGGCACGGGATCGGGGTGGGACGCTGCCGATGGCGGTGGCGGATGCGCTGCTGGAGGTCAGCGCCGTGAGTTGGGCCATGCGCCTGTCGACGGTCGCGGCGATCCGGTCAGTAACTCGGTTCAGTCGATCGGCGTGTGTGGCTAGCCCAGAAGGCCACCTCCCCCAAAAGGATGCCGGGCAGGGCGGGAACGATGCCGCCAACCTCCGTACCCGGGATCGGGAAGGTGGTGAGGGTTCCCAGCAATCGCAACGGTCGCCGAGATGGGCGTGGAGGAGCAACACCGCCAAAGGGGACGTCGAGCGTCACTGACACACCCGGTAACGACAGCGGCACGGTTACCGTGTTTTGGCCATAGAGGAAGGCTTGTTCGACGGCGGGATTGCTGAGTGCGGCCAATGCCGCCCACTCCGTCTCCAGCGCGCTGATAAACGCTGTCTGGTGTTCGAGCACCGGGCAGCGCCACGACCGCGGGCCCTGCCACATCAAGGGCGACTTCAGCCTCGTCCACACCCGGTATGCTGCCGACCAGCTCGGACAGAGGCGTTGCCGACCGACTGGACGATGCCGCCGGACGCAGCGGGCAGCATAACCACGTTGGCGGCTTCCGCGCTGGCATACGATCCGCACCCGCGGTCAACGCCTGCACAAACTGGGCGTGAAACCCCGCTGCCTGGGCGCTCATCGCCTGATACGCCTGGGCGTGGCCGGAAAACACTGCCGCAATGGCCGCCGACACCTCATCCTCGGCCGCGGCCAGCACCCCCGTCGTCGGGGCCGCCGCGGCCGCGTTGGCCGCGCCAAGCGTCGAACCGATGTTGGACAGATCCGCTGCTGCCGTGCCCAGCACGTCCGGCGCCGCCACTACAAATGACATCTGCGACCTCCCGACAGGTCATGACAACCTGACTGGCGTCCGGTCGTCAGCGATGCCCCCGGTGAGTGGCAGCTTAACGCCGCGGGATCAAACAATGGGTCAGATTTACCAATTTCCACTTCGCGTTAGGCCGCCCCTGCGCTCCTCGGGGGCGGCCGGGTTCATCGTCAATGGCTCTATCCAGCGGCACGCAACCGCGCCGGAGTCGGGGGCCGTTAGCGCTTGACAGCAGTACGCTCATGCCGTGGCGGACACGTTGTACGCGTCGTGCGGCGATCTGAGCCTGGCGTATCAGGTGTTCGGCGACGGGCCGGTCGAGCTGGTCTGCGTCGCGCCGTTCGTTAGCCACGTCGAGCTGTGCTGGACCGTGCCCGAATTCAAGGCCTTCTGCGATCAGCTCGCCACGTTCTGTCGCGTGCTCCTGTTGATAAGGCCGGGGTCGGGCTGTCGACCCGGTCCCGCACGTTCGCACGCTGGATGATCGAGCGGCCGAGATCGAGGCCGTCATGGATGCCGCCGGCTTCGGAAAGGCGGTCCTCTTCGCAATGGGTGACGGCGGCGCGGCGGCCATCGTGTTCGCGGCAACACGGCCGGAGCGAACCCGGGCGTTGATCCTCAGCGACACGTTTCCATTCACGGCAATCATGCCAACCGGGTGGGACGATATCGACCGCGACCCGGCCGAGCTGCGGGCAAGCGCAATGAGCATGTATCCCGAGGTGGACGAGAAGTACTGGCCGTCGGCGGAGCTGATCGCCCGCGCGCTGGAAATGATGCGCGCCGTCCGCTCGGCCTGGGGCACCGGTGCGGCACTCAGCATCGCCGTGCCGTCGGCCCGGGCGTCGATGCGCCTGCGCGCCATGGCGGAGCGGATGTGCGCCAGCCCGGGCATGGCGCGGGCGTCGCTCGAAGCGACATTCCGGATCGACGTGCGGGCGATCCTGCCGACGATCACCGTGCCCACCCTGGTCATCCATGCCCGCGACGACCCCGTCGTTGCGGTGCAGGCCGCCCGCTACCTCGCCGACCACATCCCCGGCGCGCGGTACCTCGAGGTCGACGGCGTGGACGCCGCGCCGCTCATCGAGCCCGACAGGATCCTGACCGAGGTCGAGGGGTTCCTCACCGGCAGCCGTGCCGCACCGGCGCCGTCACGCCGCGCCCTGCGCACCGTGTTGTTCACCGACATGGTCGCCTCGACCAAACACGCCGCGGCGAGCGGCGACCAGCGGTGGCGCGCGGTGCTGCACCGCTTTGGTGAGATCACCGCCGAACACACGCAACTCTTCGGCGGCACGGTGGTCAACCGGCGACGGCCACCTGTCCACCTTCGACGGTCCGACGCAGGCCATCCGCTGCGCCGAGGCCTTGCGCGCCGACGCCGAGACCCTGGGCATCCAGATCCGCGCCGGCATCCACACCGGCGAGTGCGAACTGCTGGACGCCGACGTCGGGGGGATCGCGGTCACGTCGCGGCGCGCATCCTCGGCCAGGCCGGCCCCGGGGAAATCCTCGTCTCGCGCACCGTGCGTGACCTGGTCGTCGGCTCGGGCACCGGCTTCAAGGACCGTGGCGGCGTCGAGTTGCGTGGCGTGCCCGGCACCTGGCAACTGCTGGCGGTCGATCGCCACGGCGCGCCGGCCGGATCGCCCGAGGCGGAGCTGGCGTCAATGCCGACCCCCGGACCGCGGACCGTGATGCGCCGCTCGGACCGCGCGGTAGCGGTAATGGCCAGGCGCGCACCGTGGCTCCTGCGCGGGATGGCCCGTCTCGCCCCGGCCACCGGCCGCCGCTGAACAGCCGGAGTCAGCGCGGTTGGACGTGTCTGAGTGGGCCAGGGTTCGTCCACTCATTCGTTTGGCTCCCTATCCATCGGCGGCTGTTCGCTATCTGATTTCGGTGTCAAACTTTTGCCGTGACTTCGGAGAAATCGCCCCTGGTCCTACTACATGGCGTAACCCTCTCGGGTCGCATCTGGCAGGACGTTGTTCCGCTGTTGTCCGAGCATCACGATGTTCAAGCGCCGACTCTCCTCGGGCACACCGGTGGGCCTGCCATCCAGCGCCGTCCGGCGAGGGTTAGCGACGTGGTGGACGCGGCGGAACGCTATCTGGACGAGCATGGTCTGGCGCGACCGCATCTCGCCGGGAACTCTCTGGGCGGATGGGTGGCCATCGAGTTGGCCCGGCGTGGGCGCGCCGCGAGCGTCTGCGCTTTCTCCCCGGCCGGCTTCTGGTGGGACAGCGATTCTCATAAACAGGTCCTCAGACAGATACGCTGGGCCCGCGCGCAAGCGCGCGTCGGCCGTCCGATAGCGCCGCTTGTGCTCAGGTCGGCAGTAGCCCGCCGCCTCGGTTTGCATGAGGGCGCGTGTCACGGTGACCGCCTTACCGTCGCGAGGGTCTTGGAGTTGATGGACGATTGCATCGACTGCCCGTTCATGGATGACTATTCCCCCGACGAGCAGGCCGAACCGCTGGACCCGTTGCCGTGCCCGGTCACTTTGGCCTGGGCGCAGTTCGACCGACTGGCTCCGGCCGCGACGCACGGCCAGACTGCACGCGAACGGCTGCCCGGCGCTACGTGGGTGCTCTTGCCCGGCGTCGGACACGTTCCGATGGTCGACGACCCGGACCTGGTGGCCCGGAGCATCATGGCCGTGACCGGTGTTGCGGCTCGGCGACCACCGGCGTCCGGGCCAACCTTCATTTATCCAGGCACCCCGCCACCCTCACCGCCCGGGCGTATCTCGCCGACTTCACCGGGGCGGCGGGTGACCCGGCCGCGGCCCGCGACCAGTACATCGACCTGCTCCCCACCATCGAGGAGGTCCTCGGATCCAGGCACCCCGAAACCCTCACCGACCGGGCGAATCTCGCCCACTTGACCGGGCTGGCGGGTGACCCGGCCGCGGCCCGCGACCAGTACACCGCACTGCTCCCCACCATCGAGGAGGTCTTGGGACCCAGACACCCCGACACCCTCACCGACCGGGCGAATCTCGCCTACTTCACCGGGGCGGCGGGTGACCCGGCCGCGGCTCGCGACCAGTACACCGCACTGCTCCCCATCCGGGAGGAGGTCTCCGGACCCAGACACCCCGCCACCCTCGCCGCCCGGGCGAATCTCGCCGACCTCACCGGGGCGGGCGGGTGACCCGGCCGCGGCTCGCGACCAGTACACCGCACTGCTCCCCACCATCGAGGAGGTCTCCGGACCCAGACACCCCGACACCCTCAGCGCCCGGGCGAGTCTCGCCCGCTTCACCGGGGAGGCGGGTGACACGGCCGCGGCCCGCGACCAGTACACCGCACTGCTCCCCACCCTCGAGGAGGTCTCCGGACCCAGACACCCCGACACCCTCACCGCCCGGGCGTATCTCGCCGACTTCACCGGGGCGGCGGGTGACCCGGCCGCGGCCCGCGACCAGTACACCGCACTGCTCCCCATCCGGGAGGAGGTCTCCGGACCCAGACACCCCGACACCCTCACCGCCCGGGCGAGTCTCGCCCACTTCACCGGGCGGGCGGGTGACCCGGCCGCGGCCCGCGACCAGTACACCGCACTGCTCCCCACCCTCGAGGAGGTCTCCGGACCCAGACACCCCGACACCCTCACCGACCGGGCGAGTCTCGCCCGCTTCACCGGGGAGGCGGGTGACCCGGCCGCGGCCCGCGACCAGTACACCGCACTGCTCCCCACCCTCGAGGAGGTCTCCGGACCCAGACACCCCGCCACCCTCACCGCCCGGTTGAGTCTCGCCGACTTCACCGGGCTGGCGGGTGACCCGGCCGCGGCCCGCGACCAGTACACCGCACTGCTCCCCACCCTCGAGGAGGTCTCCGGACCCAGACACCCCGTCACCCTCACCGCCCGGGCGAGTCTCGCCCGCTTCACCGGGGAGGCGGGTGACCCGGCCGCGGCCCGCGACCAGTACACCGCACTGCTCCCCATCCGGGAGGAGGTCTCCGGACCCAGACACCCCGACACCCTCACCGCCCGGGCGAATCTCGCCCACTTCACCGGGGAGGCGGGTGACCCAGCCGCGGCCCGCGACCAGTACACCGCACTGCTCCCCATCCGGGAGGAGGTCAACGGACCCAGACACCCCGACACCCTCACCGCCCGGGCGTATCTCGCCCGCTTCACCGGGGCGGCGGGTGACCCGGCCGCGGCCCGCGACCAGTACACCGCACTGCTCCCCATCCGGGAGGAGGTCTCCGGACCCAGACACCCCGACACCCTCACCGCCCGGGCGAATCTCGCCGACTTCACCGGGGAGGCGGGTGACCCGGCCGCGGCCCGCAACCAGTACACCGCACTGCTCCCCACCCTCGAGGAGGTCTCCGGACCCAGACACCCCGACACCCTCACCGCCCGGGCGAATCTCGCGCATTGGACGGCATCGGCGAGCGAGTCGGAAGCGACGGGTGGGTCGATTTACAATCCCGCGGCACCTCGTCGGCGGCGTCGATGAAGTGCCCGTCAGCCGAACCTTCACCGCGCATGACCGCGGTCATCTTGGAACTGTTCGTCTCCGGACCTCACGCCTGACCTGGAGATTCGCATATACCTGTCCCGCAAAAATGCCCGGTGAAGGGGGGCTTACCGCTACACGCATCTCCAGAGAGGACGGCGACAGCGGTGGTTGATGCATTATGAATCGCCACGGCAGTCAGGTCGGTCACGCACAGCGACGACAAATTCAGGGAGAACCTACGTTGCAGTCGCCAGCCCATCACGCGAGGATGGCACCAGGCCAGCCGGCCACATAAAGAAACCCTCCACGATTCGAGGGGAAGCTCAGCGTTGCGGGTCGAGGTTTTCCTCGGCCTCGAGTTCCGTGGATATTTCGCAGATATCCGCGTGGCTGAGGTCAGCCCCTCGAATCATGGTCTAGCAGCAAAAACACATCACAGTACTTCACGGGAGCTATCTGTAACTCGTGGCCAAGTGTGGCCAAAACGTGGCCACGGCGGCCCGCTCTCTGGGTTGTGAGACCTCGGCTGCACAAGTTGAACAGGCGCGCCTCTACCGTCGAGCAACGTCTGGGGGGAAAGAACTCCGGACAACGGGGGCCAACCGAGGTCTACCGTCGAAGTGGGAGTCCGGAGATGAGGCCAAGTGAGTAGAGCTGACAACGAGCGACGAGACGTTTTCGACGAGCGCGCTATACATTTGGGTGCGGGTTTTAAAGAGCAGGAGCGCCCGCACGTTTTGGAGACGTTGGCGGCGCTCGGGGCGCACCTGAAAAGGTGGAATCCCGATGAGGTGGACGTCGAACTCTCGGTACAGGATCGCGGCGGTAAGGAGCAGCGCGTGACGCTCCGTACGACCCTGCCCGGTCTTCCACCGCTAGTAGCGGTCGCCGACGACCGGGACCTGACGCGAGCCCTCGGTGAAGCGAAGCACGAGCTGATCCGTCAGATTGACCACCACAAGTCGGCGCGCGAACCCATGAACAGCCGTCAGCTCCGAAGCGAGACGATCCGGCATCCGAAACAACAAGGCGAGTCGCCCTAATCGCGCGGTTCCGTCTCGTACGCGACCCTGTACTTCCTCATGCCTGGAGCGTTTTCCACTGCGTGGCCACCCCCCGGATCCCAGTCCACCACGCGCAGGAGCTGCCTATCGGTGGGAAGTTGCCTTCTTACTTCCTCCTCAAGAGCCTCACGCAGTCGTCCCCGCTCGAATGGCGTGATGTCCTCCGTTACCAACGCCTCCGTAAGCTCCATGCGGATCTTCATGCGGCGAATTGTGCTCCGCTCCGCGACCCGTCCGGGGCTGACACGGCGCGATTACTGGCTCGCGGCGTCCCGGGGCAGCAGCCCACCGCCGTCGACAACGGCAAGACCGCGGGCTGAACTTTCTGGGGCGCCGCGGGGGACTTTCGGACTCACCGTGGCGGATCCGCTTCCGCCGAGTTCGAATCGCGCGCACGATAGAGGAGTCTGCGGTCTCAAATGAGGAAGGGAGCGGGCGATGAAAGCGAAGGTGGGCGACTTCCTGGTGATCAAGGGCACGACCACCGAACGGCATGATCAGCACGCGGAGATCATCGAGGTCCGCTCGCAAGACGGCTCGCCGCCCTATGTCGTGCGCTGGCTCGTGACTGACCACGAGGCCACGGTGTATCCGGGCTCCGATGCGGTGGTGGTCACCGCCGCCGAGCACACGCAGGCGGCCGAGCGGGCGTCAGAGCGGGCGGGCCGCGTGGGTACGTAGCCGCGGCTCAGGCTAGTCGACCCCAAAGTGGTGCGCATCAGCATCACGCTGTAGGTGGACCACCGGCGTACACATCGACTGCGAGAGTCTTCTCGGTGTCGGCCATGACTCCTTACTGGCGTCGATGCGGGGTCCGACCGCTCCCCGTGCCAGCATGACCCACGCAGACGCCGAGAGCACCGGGGCTACGAGACGGACCACCGGGGCACGCCGTCAGCTACGGCTTCCCGGCGCCTGGTGCGGGGGCTGGGAACACGACGAGCTGCCCGGTAGGTTCCGTCGGCTCCGGGCCGCCCCACTCCTGGCCGACGACGTACAGCTGCGGCCGATCGCCGCGGCTGAGCGTGCAGGCGAAGGCACCTCGGTCCAGTTCGACCGTGGCAAGAACCTCGCCGCCCTCGCGCACCCGCACGCAGTGCCGGTTACCCACGTCGGCGTACCAGACGGCGCCCTCGGCATCGACACAGATCCCGTCGGGGTGGTCGTCCCCGGTGTCCGCCCACGTTCGCCGGTTGGCCAGGTCGCCGTCCTGACCGATGTCGTAGGCCGTGAGCCGGTTGCCGTGGGACTCGGCCACGATCAGCGTGGAGCCGTCGGCGGTGATCGCCATGCCGTTGGGAAAGGCGAGGTCGTCCGCGACCAACCGGACAGCTCCCTGCGGCGTGACGAGCACCACGCTGCCGGACGCGGGCGCACCACCGGGGAAGTCGAAGCCGATGTTGTTGACGTAGGCGTTGCCGCGCGCCGGATCGTGGTCGATCAGGCCAAGGGGTTCCTCTCCCAGCGTCTAGAGGTGTCGGTGGACGATGCATTCACGCTGCTGCGCCGCTACGCGCGAACCCACGGCGATCACCTGACCGAGCTGTCTCGTCGCCTGATCACCGAACCCGAGGCCCGTCAGACGATCCTGGCGGCGATGACGCAGATGATGGGGGCGCCTGCATCGTGACGTGCGGCGGTCAGGATTGGCGGTGATGCACCTGGGCGCGGCGCACGGCCTCCTGGACTAGGCGTTGCGCGATCACGGCGAGTTCGACGTTTCGGATTGACTGATCCGCCGCCACCGGGTCCTGCGCACTGCCACGCCGAAGTAGAGTGTGGGAGCGCCTGGTGGCCGAGCACGGTGCGCAGATGTCGGAATCGACGATTACCCGCTATGTGAAACGCCGCCGGGTCGAGTTAGGTCTGGTCGAGGTGGAAGTTTCAGTGCCGCAGGCCCGTGTTCAGCTATACCAACTGCAGGAGTGATCACTGTGCACATCAACCCGATATCCCGGTCGCGGGTCAGGCGAATGGCCTGGTCATTAGTCCGGCACCCCATGAAGTGCCGCGATTTCCCGGCCAAGCATGAACGCCTGGTCACCGCGGACGAGTTGCTGCACCTCGAGGTGTAGCGCACCGAGCGGGCCCGGGGCGATCGATACTGATTTCAGGATGGAGTGAGTGTGGTCATCTGAGTTGGCCCCGGCTGGGTGTGCTGGAGCACTCGCGGTTGTGAGCTTCACGCGGCGCCTCCTTTTCGTCGATGGCGTCAACGACCAGCAGCAGGCCTGAGGCGGCTCCCGCCCGCAGCAGGCTGAGAATACCCAAGCCGAGCAGATCGGCCCCTCGATTGCCACTGGTCTGCCAATTGGCAGATCGTGGTGAGACATCGTCGTGCTCTTCGGCCACTCGCTCGGCGGGCGAACCGCACCGCCCCCAGCGACAATTCGTCAGTGACCGTGGGGCTGGCTGTTTCCCCGTGCGGTGACGTTGCATCACGACCGTGCTTGCGGGTACTACCCAAGACAAGCGAGGAGGAGGTGGCCCGTGGCCAAGGCGGACATCGCCGCGGTGCTTGCCCTGGTTGCCGCCCTGTTCATCGCGATCAGCGACGCCGTTCAGCAGCGGTTGGCGCACGACGTCACCGACGAGCGGGTCGGTGCGATCGCGTTGTTCACCCGGCTGCTGCGCAACCCGCAGTGGTGGCTGGGCAGCCTGATCGCCGCGGTCGGCTTCGCGTTGCAGGCCGCGGCGCTGGGCCTGGGGTCGGTGGTGCTGGTCCAGGCGCTTTTTGTCACCTCTCTGCTGTTCGCGCTGCCGATCAGCGCCAAGCTCGGCCACCGCAAGGTAACCCCCTCGGAGTGGACCTGGGCGGTGCTGCTGGCGGCCAGCGTGGCCGTCTTCGTCACCGTCGGTGACCCGCAGGCCGGGCATTCCCGGGCACCGCTGGGAACCTGGATGGTGGTGGTGGCCGTGATGGGCCCCGCGCTGGTGCTGTGCCTGCTCGGCGCCCGGATTTGGTCGGGCCCGGTCCGCGCGGTGCTGTTGGGGCTGGTCTCCGGTTCTCTGTGGGGCCTGTTCGCGGTGCTGACCAAGGGCGTGGTCGACCGGCTCGGCGACGGGATATGGGCGGTGCTGCGCACGCCCGAGCTGTACGCGTGGGCGCTGGTCGCCATCGCTGCCACGGTATGGCAGCAGTCGTCGTTCCAGGCCGGCACACTGACCGCCTCGCTGCCGACGTTGACGGTGGCCGAGCCGGCCGTCGGCTCGGTGCTCGGCATCATGATGCTCGGCGAGAGGCTTCAGACCAATGACGTCGGCAGGTTCGCGCTCGCGTTGGCGGTGGTCGTGATGGTCGCGGCCACGGCGGCACTGGCCCGGGGTGCGGCCGTGGCGACCGAAAAACCGAGGGCTCCCCCGGCCACCGAAACAGCCCGCGCGGAGTCCTCGGGACCCTAGTGGGAAGGCGCGCTGAGCGCCATACCACGCGGTCGTACCCGCCGCCAGAAGACCACTCTCTAGGCAGCTACTTGCTCGTGCCGGACCCGGCGACGGGACAGGTCGAAGGTGCCGTCGGCGTTGCGGGTGCGGCGTCGGTTAGTCCTCGGCTCGTGTGGGAGGGACGCTCGCTGGTTTGGCGGGGCCGAGTCCGGTGAGGTGAGCTTCGGCGCATTTGCGGAAGGCCGCCACGAGGCGGCTGTGGTCGCCGGCGCGGGTGGCCAGGACGACGTGGCTCGGCTCGACGCCTTCGAGGGGAACCGTGGTGAGGCCGGGGCGCAGGCTGCTGATGCCGGCGCTGGCCGGGATGATGGCCACGGCCTGCCCGCTGGCGATGAGTTCGAACTTGTCCTCGATGGCTTCGACGAGGGGACCGTCGGGTGCCGGGCGTCCGTCGGGTCGGGGGTCGATGCGCTAGAAGGCGTCCCAGGCGGGGTCGGGCGCCCCCGGGGTAAGGGTTCGTCGGCGATGTGGTCGAGGGTGATGGATTCCTTGCCGGCCAGGTGGTGGTCTAGGGCAACCCGCAGCACCCGGGGCTCGTCGTAGCGAACCGTCACGTGCAACTGGTCGGTCGGGAACGGCAGCCGGACCACCGCCGCGTCCACGCGGTGATCGAGCAGGGCCGCGCGCGGTTCGTTCCAGTCCAGGTGCATGAAGTTACGGCTCAATCGCCTGGTGACCGAAAGCAGAAGGTCCGATTCGGTTACGTCTCTTTCGAGATAGGACAAGTACGGGGTCAGCGCCGTCAGCCGGAGTCGAGCATGTGGGCAAGCATCCGGAGCTAGATCAACATTCTCGGCCGCAGACCGAGCCAATCCCGGCAGCGACGCGCAAACTTCACCTGAATAATGCAACTTCGGGTGCAACCTTCACACGAACACTGCAACCTTCACCCGTACGCGACAGCAACTGTCTCGCTCAGTCAAAGATTGCGGGGGGTGCCCCGCGCTTGCTGGGGTTCGCCATCTAGGTCTCGACGATCCAAACCCAGGTCGTCCAGTTTTACATTTCAATTTCGGCGCAGCATCCGGGCACGTCGAGCGGCTGCACTTGATTGGCATGCTATGTGAAGACGTCGTTGAGGGTGACGGTTTGCAGGTTGCGGCTTTGGATGATGTCGAGCAGTTGCGCGTAGCAGTGGGTCACGGTGGGCAGGTTCGCGTGGCCGATCACGATCTGTTGGGGCTGAAACGACTTCTGCGCGTTGGCGATGAGTGTGGTTTCGTTCTCCGGCCGCCAGTCGCCGATGTCGGCGCTCCACATGGTGATCGTGGCGTAGCCGAGGTCGGCGGCCACTTTGTCGGTGGCGGCGGTGTGTCGGCCGTAGGGCGGGCGGAAATACGGGGTGCCGTCCACTCCGTAGGTGTTGCCAAGGAAATCGGCGTTTCGGCTGATCTGATCGGCGACGGCGCCCGGGCTAAGGCGGGTGATGTCCGGGTGTGACCAGGTGTGGTTGCCCAGCGCTATCTGCCCGGAGTCCACCATGGGCCGCAGCGCGGGTGCGTTGACCGACCATGCGATGTTGGTGCCGTTGACGAAGAAGGTCAGCCGGGTGCCGCTGTCGTGGCAGAACTGCGCGTAGGCGGCCACCACGTCGACGCTGATGCCATCGTCGACGGTCAGCGCCACCTGATTGCCGTCCCCGGGCAACCGAGTCAGCACACCGGCAGGTGCGGGCACCCGACCCATGGGGATTTTCCATCGGACCGGGGCAGCGCCTGCCGTCGCGGCCCGGGTGGCGGCCGCCAGCACGGTGACCGCTACGGCGCATAGCATCGTGCGCCGATCCATGTACTGCATGGGGTTAATGTTACTCAGCCGTAGGGCGGGTCAAAGATTTTCTTTCCTTCTGCGCCTTGAACTTTCGGCTACGTGGACGCGCCCGGCCGGGGCCGGCAATGTCGGGGACACCCCTAGGTCATCGTTGTGGCGGTGCTGGTCTTCAAATTTCGCCGAGCGTTTTCCACCACAACGGTGCCCGCCCCCTCCACCACATGCCGCCTCCGGTCTCCTTGCTCACGTCCTGCGACGACTCGACCGCTGATTAAAAGATGCGATTCGATGGCTGTGTAAGGACATGCCGTACCCTTCCGCCGTCGTCTGATTGGACCTTGGGGATGCCGCGGGCAACCCGGCGGCAGCCCGGTGGTTACCTCCACGATGTGGCGTTCCCACCGCTTGGCCGTGTCGACGATGTCGTCAGGCATGCTTCTGGCCCTTCCGCGCGTGAACCGTCGCACTGGCATGCCGTCCTCGAACGATGATGACCACACATCGGCCAGCGGCACTCGGTGCTCGATGCCTTCCTCGGTTACGTAGCCGACCTCGAAGTCATCCGCCACGATCGAGCCGGCCCGATGGGCCACGTCCAGCTGTACGGCCGTCACAATTCAACAGTGTTCGCCTCTAACCGGGCGAATCCCAGTGGCGACTCGCAAGGTAACTCTGGACTTCGCAACATCACTCGCAAAATAAGTCTGGAATTCGCAAAGTTCAGCTGGACGCGACACTACTTAGCCCGACTCATCATCACCAATAGCCGCCCCTCCTCGCACGACACACCTCTTGCATCTTGGGGCGTCGGTACGAAATACGGTCGCCAGTAACCCCACAGAGCCGCGTCAGATTATCTCGATCTCGAACGCCCGCCGCCGCGACGCTGGCAAGAAGAAGCGGCGCGCTGGCCGACGTCGCCGAGCGCTTAAAAGAAGGCGCGTAACGCCTTGCGCCGCCCGCTACTAGCCGAGGTCGTCGCGGTCCTGCGACCGCGCGGCGGCAAGCCCGGGACCGGGGCCGTACCAACGCGACCAACGCTCGTCCCATGAGCGTCGCTGGCGCTCGCGCTCCTCGTAGACCCGCTCCTTGTGATAGGCCACTAGGGCGTTGGTGAACCGCACGGCCGCAAGGTTGTTTAGGTCGCATTCGTGGCCGCCCCAGCGGTCGAACGCGCCTTCTTCCGCTCGGTGGGTGAGCTCGGCCAGCACAGTCCGCCACGCCTGTTGGCTTCCCAGCACGATCTTTATCGCCTCGTCGACTGTCGGCTTGGCCGGCGCCTTCTCGGCACGTTCCACCTCGACGACGCGCATTGCGACCGCGCCGGCGGCGGCTGCTCTGCGTTCCTCGTAGGCGGCGCGGCGGCATCGCTGCGAGCACCAGCGGCGCGGCCGGCCCGAGCGCGCGGGCGCCTCCAGGGGGACGCCGCAGCGGGCGCACGTGCGGGTGTTCATGGTGTCCTCGATCGTCATAGGCCGTACCGTATCCGCGCCAGCACCACACTGCCCACCACCACTTCGCGGCGATCCACATGCTGCTCGACGCAGGCCTACTCACCTAACCCGCGCGTGCACGAAACCCCCGCATCCCCACCGAGAGCAAACGGACACAAAGCCGACCCGGAACCGCCCGGATATGCCCGCACGATGTACGGCCATGCACCCTAAGACCGCGGCGGTCGCGCTGACGCCTTCGGCGGCTGCCCGCGCCGACCCGCGCCCGCCGTCGGGCCGGGGAAGGGGCGCAGTGCAGGCCTTCTTCGTTTTATTCAAGATGGTCTTGAAACTCGTCCGCGTGGGCCGTAGCATCAAGACTATCTTGAAGGCACGGTGGAGAGGCGGGGTGCGGCGCCAATGGCGGTCTACGAGGCGGCGAGCGCTGGGCGCGAGTTGGTTGTGCGCGTCGGCGCCAACGGGGCGTCGATCGGGGTCGAACTGCGTCCCGCGGCGATGACGATGCCCGACTATGAGTTGGCGTCGCGGATTGTGCGGCTCAATACGTTGGCGTATTTGCGCCGACAGGTGGCACTTAGCGAAGGACGCACAGATGGTCATGTTGAGGCCGTGTCGGGGTTTATCCCATCCGCGGCGCAGATCGCGGCTTATGAGCGGACGCTCGATTTTTGAGAGGGTGAATATGGACGATCAGGCCGGAGACAGCCGGCTGCGCAGCGTCGCGGACCGCATCGAAGAGCTTGAATGGGTGCTGGTTGAACTTAAACGGCGGTTCGCGACCGCGAATGTCGAGGTGATCAGCGCCGGCGGGGATGTGGCGGCGGCGGTGGATCCCAGCGGCCGGTTAGTGGAGCTGCAGTTAGCACCGGGTTCGACAACCCGGTTCACCTGCAACGCTCTGGAACGCCTAATCAATGACACCCTCAACGCCGCCGTCGACATCGCCACCCAGCGTCGACGAGATGTCGGCGTTTGCATGTCTGCGTAGACAGGCCGGTGCTTGGTTGCCTTGCTTCAAGGCAGTCTGGAAGAATCCGGGATCTATAGACCCAGGACTGGATGCGCATTGTCGCCAGCGCGCATCCCCGAGCCCAGTGGAGCGACCGAGGTGGACGAGAACAGCGCGGTCGCCGAGCTACTGGCTGCACATGCCGACATTGCGCGGTTGACCGTTGCACTCGCGGATGCGCGGGAGCGGCGACGGGCCGCTGCCCGCCGGCTGATCGAGCTCGGCCGAGGAATCTCATGGATCGCGCGACAGCTGGAGGTGACACCTCAAGCCGTCGACAGCTTTCTCAAGTACCAGGATCGCCACCAACGAACCTAAGAGGCCCAAATCACGGAAGATTCGCGGCGGGCTAGCGTGGCTAGCTGTGCTAGCAGTCGCGTTGTCGTAGGTAGGCGTCGATGGCTTGGTCGGTGATAGAGGCGATGCTGATGGATCTGTCACCGGTTTCGTAGCGCAGTTTGTCGACGGCTTTGCTTAGGCGGTCTTTGACAGAGGGGCGTATGCGCACATTGTGTTGTTCGGTCAGCCGTTCGGCAGTGGTGGCGCTCGCCGCTGGTGTGGGCGTGGGTTTGGGAGGTTTGGTGATGCCGCCGGCGGGGCGGTCCGGGATGGCAGCCGGACACGCGGAGCCAGTGCCGGTGGACGTCGCTGTGGTGCTGGGGCGGTACGAGCGGTGGCTCGCGCGGCAGCCGGGCTCGGAGCACGGCGGGGCGGCGCTGACCGAGGTTCCGGTGCGGGACTGGGCGGTGCGCGACTACAAGCGGTTGGTGAAGGCGGCGCCGCGGCGGTGGGCGCCGGCGTCGGTGAACCAGGCGTTGGCGGCGTTGGACAACTTCTACCGCCACCTCGGTGTGGGCCGACCCGAGGTGGCGCGGAGGAACTTGCCCGGGTGGCGCCGCGAGCGTTGGACACCACCGAGCAACGGGCGTTCCTGCGGGCGGTACAGACGTGCTCCTCGCCGCGGAACCGGGCGATCGCGACGCTGTTGTTCTACACCGGGCTGCGGCTGTCCGAACTCGCCGCGCTCGATGTCGAGGACATCCAGGTGACCGCCCGCCGGGGCCGGGTCCAGGTGCGCTCCGGTAAGGACGACACCTACCGGGAGGTGCCGCTCAACAGTGCCTGCCGCGCCGCGACCGAGGAGTGGACGGTGGCCCGCACCGCCCAACTCGCTGCCGCCGGGGCGGTGGATCCGATCCCGGCGTTGTGGTTGTCGCGCACGGGCGGGCGGATGAGTCCGCGGGCGGTGGACCTGGTGGTGCGCGGGCTCGCCGCAGATGCCGGGCTGGTGCTGTCGGCGCACACGCTGCGCCATACCTGTGTGACGAACCTGATCCGGTCCGGCGCCGATGTGGTGCTGGTGGCCGAGATCGCCGGCCATCGCCGGCTGGACACGGTCCGCCGGTACAGCTGCCGTCGCAGGCCGACAAGGACGCCGCCCTCGAAGCGGTCATCGTCGACACCTGAGAACCGACGAATCGGCGGGAGAAGCGCGGATGGTGGGGCACCGGTGGCTGTCGGAGGCCGAGCGGGAGCAGCTGACCAGCTGGCCCGCGGAGATCCCTCACAGTGATTTGGCCGCCTACTTCACCCTCGTCGTCGACGATGTGCGTTGGCTGCGCGGGTTGCGCGTCTCGGATGCGGTGCGGCTGGCGCTGGCGGTGCAGCTGGGCGCGCTCGGGTACCTCGGCTACCTTCCGACGGACCCGGCCACCGCACCACCGGAAGTGGTCGACCGGCTCGCCGCCCGCCTCGGTCTGCCACGCGGCGCGCTGGCATGACCGGCCTGGCGGCTGCGCGATCGCGCGGCCGCATCGGTGGCCGACCCCGCGCGGTGACCGGCTCACGGCTGGCGCATGCCCGCGAGCTCGCCGCGGCGGGGACTCCCGTGCGCGACATCGCGACCTTGCTCGGCGTGGCCCGCTCCACGGTGTACAGCTCACTGCGGCGAGCCGTCTAATCGCGCTGCATAAAATCGTGTTTAGTCATCTTCCGTCATCTTTTTGACAACCATTGTCGAGCCCACTTCCTTTGTGCTGCATGGCAGTTTTCCGAATCTGCCCCTCAGTGGTAGGCGAGCGTCGGTCGGCGGCGCTACGGTGAAGCCAACTGGGACCGCCAGCCCGCTGATGTTGCCGCGCTGGTCGATCCCGAGGAGGGGTGAGCGTCGTGGCGCGGGTGCATATTGAATCGGCGGCCGCAGCGGTGGCGGCCGCAGCGGCGAATGAGGGGCGTTCGGCGCCCGCGGCGTCGCCGGGTGCTGCTGTCCCGCCGCCGGCGGGTGTGAATGCAGTCGACGCAGCCGCGGCCACGTTGCTGGCGTGGGCTGCCGGGACCCATGGGACCGTCGGAGCGGCGATCGCGACGCGCGCCGAATTAGTCGGAGACCGTTCGGCAGAAGGGTTTTCGGCGATGGAGGCGGTGAACGAGGCAAATGCAGCGGATCTTGGATCGGTCACGACATGAGTACGCCGCCGGCATCCCAGTTTGTGCAGCCATATGGGCCCGCTCCTGTGGGGGGCGGGCCGCGCCCGCGTGGCAGTCGGGCATTGATAGTCGTTGCGCTGGTGGCGTCGGGTGTTGCGGTGGTGATGAGCGGGTTCGCGCTGGTCCGCGGTCCCACGCCAGCGGCGAATCCACCGCAAGTCGCTAGCGGAGCGTCGTCGGCGCCGGTGGAGCCCAGCCCGGGCCCGGCCGAGGTGGCTGCGGCGCGAAAGGAGGCCTGCGACGCGTGGGCGGCAGCCGGGCCAGCAGCCATGGCATCGCGGCAGGCCTTCGTCGATTTACCAGACGGCTGGACCTGGAATGATCCGAATGTTAGAGCGCTGCTGACGCAGGCAGAGGCCGGTGTTCTAACGCAGATGGAATACCTTCGCCAGCACACGCGGGCCGCAACTCCTGCTGAGGTGGCTGGTCCGATCCAGGACTACATCGCTGCCGCAATCGATCTGGTCGCACTCGACGGTCAACACGTGTCTGCGGCGGTGGCCAACGCGGCCGCAGACCGCGGGACTGCGGCCGCGGCGAAGATTCGGGCCGCGTGCGGCCTGCCGAGGTAACGGGAGTTGGGGATGGGGGGATGGCTGTTGTGATGCCGCCGGGTCGGCCGTATGTACTGCCGGCCGCGCTGTGGCCGACGTACGCGGCGCACGCGAATGACGCCGCCGACCTCTACGCCCAGGCGGGCACCGGCTGCGCGCAGGAAGCGGACGACTCCCGGGCGACGGCCGCCAGGTTGGGCATGTTGACCGAAGGCCTGTTCTCCGAAGCCATGCAGACCGCACACCAGCGGCTCGGCGTGGCCCACGACGACCACAAGGAGATTTGCGGCCATCTGAAAAATGCGGCCTCGGAGACCGCCGACATATTGAACGCCTACGCGGGGCGCTTAGACCGCATCGATGAGGCAGCGCACCAAGAGATTTCGGCCTCTCCGCCAGAGGCCCGTGACGGTATCATTGCGGCGGCACAAGCGGCCGCCGTCAGCGCACATGATGTCGCCGCCGCGGATATAGGCCGTTTACATGGGCGGGTGGCGGCGAAAGTCACACCGCTCGTCGCCGGGATTGGCGCGCCAGCGCCCGCCGCGCCCGCACCCCCCGACACCCAAGCACCGGGCGGGAGCGCCGGCGATCCGGCCCCGCGGCGCGATAGCGCTAGCGCAGCAGTGCCGCCACCGCGCAGTCGCCATAGCGGGGATTTGGCCGCACGCGGTGACGCGGACAACGCTGGTGACAGTGGAGCTAGTGGCAATAATGGCGATTTGGCCACCCGCCACGACCCGTCACCGCCGTTGCCACCATTGCCGGTATCGCCGCTGGGCGGGTTCGGTGGTGGCGGGTCGGCTGGCAGTGGCAGCGGTTTAGGCGGCGGTGGCCTGGGGTCTGGACTTGGCGGCGGCCCGCTGTCGTCGTTGATGGGTGGTTTGGGTCCGAATCCGGCGTCGTCGGGGTTGGGCAGGGGGATTCCCGCGTCGCCGATGTCGAATGCGGCGGCCTTGACCAATCCGGGGGCTTTCGGGCAGGGCTTGTCGGCGGGGACAGCGGTGGGATCGGCGGTCAGTCCGGTAGGGGCTGTTCCACCGCCGTCCACGGCGGCGCCGTTGAGTGTGGCCGGACAGGCAGCGGGTGGGGGAGCGCCGCCGGTGGCCGGTGCGGGTGCGCCAGCGGGGGCGGTGCCAGCGGGGGCGTCAGGTCTGAATGCGGCGGCGCCTGCGCCGCCGGCGGCGGCAGGCCCGGCTGGGGCTTCGGTGATGTTGCCGTCGACGGGAATGGGCGCCCCGGGACCTGGTGGGGCTGCTGCGGTTTCTGCGGCGGGATCGGGCAGTGCTGCAGCGGCTGGTGGCGCGGCGGCTTCCGCCGCGGTGGGGTCAGTGCCCGCGGGGGCGGGGCCTGCGGGGGCGGCGTTGGTGCCGGCGGCGGTGGTGAACCCGGTGCCTCCACCATCGGTGCGGAGTTTGTCGCCGGATGCGCAGGCGTCGGCGATGTTGACGTGGCGGCTGCAACGCGACTGCTCTGTGCGTGGATTGGTGGTCGATTGGGCGGTGGGTGTGTTCCGGTCGGAGAGCGGTGGAGCGCCACCGGAGACAGTGCTGATCTCCAGTGAGGGCTCCGGTTATGTGCCGAAGGGTGTGTATGTGCCGCGGGATGCGCACTTGTTGGTGGCCGATCGTTACGTGGTGGATGAGTCGTTTCGAGGCAGGTGGTTTGGGTGCCCGGATCCCGCTGAAGTGTTGGTTGAGTACGCGAGGCTGCGGGCCGGCGATGGCTGGTCGCTGGTGGCAGCGGCCAGTACAGGGAAGGTGGATGCGCTGCGCACCGCTGGTGTCGAGCACCCGGATCGCTGCACGCACGCCCGCAACCCGTTCCACGAGGTTGCACCAGCAGTGTTGGACGAAAGGCATGTGCACCGCCTGCAGCTGGAGGACGCGGACCTGTATGAGCGGCTGAGCGTTATGGCCGGCGAAGCCGATCAGGCCCGGGTCGAGGCGGTGATGTTACGGCTGGCCTACGAGTTGGTGTCGTTGGCGCGGGGCCTGGATGATCCAGGCGAATCGGTCTGCGATGGCCCAGAACTGGGTCCGCGCCAGCAGCTGTTGGAAGCCTGGCAGCAGATCAGCGGTACGCACTCGGGGGCGGGAACGTGGGATGAGGAGCGGTGGCACGAGTACCGTGCCACTGCGAACATGCAATTCGGGTTGACCTCGGTCAAGGCGGCGACGGACGGACCGGACCACCACTACCGGCAGCAGTGGCTACTTTCCCGCGCCATGGAATACGTGGGGGCCTGGGCTGAGCGGCCGTTGCCGCTGGCCGACATGGTTTATGCGGCCTTGGCGGTGGGCTTGCGCGATGTCCGGGTGAAGGTGGACGAGGCCGTAGCTGCCCTTGGGTCGGCGGGGGAGGCCGGCGATGGCTGACGTGTTTTTGCGTGCGGCCGAGCAGGTGCGCGCGTTAGGAGAGCGTCATGGGGAGTTGGCTGGGACGCTCGGGTTGGCAGCGGTGTGGGCCGGCGCCGCGGCGGATTTCACGGCCGAAATGGTGGCCGATGCGTCAGCAGCACAGGTGTGCGACGAAATCGCCGAGGAGGTGCTGGGGGAGGAGAAGTCTTCGCCGGCGCCGCTCTACCTCGAGCTTCGACGCCGGCACCTGCTGATGCCGGTGGTGTCGCAGCGATTCGCGCGCGAGCTGGAAGCCTTCGGTAAGTGCCTCGACGAGGCGGGCCGCGCGCTGGAGAGGACTCTTTCGCACTACGGGAGGCTGTTCTCAGATGGTCACAGGCAGGCGTCGCCGTCACCCGATGACGTCGCCGAGGCCGCAAGCGGCGGCGGGGGTCTGCGCTGCAACGGACAGTACGGGCTGGCCGCGAAGAATCCAGTGAGAGCGCGGTGGGCCTCAGCAGTGGTGGCGGCGGCAGCAGTGCTTCACGAGCTCGAAGTGGTGGAGGACCGTCTGTGCTCCCCGGCCGCGGCGCGCATACCAGCGGCCGGGCTCGATGTGTATGCGCAGGCGATGACGGCGGCGTGTGACGCCGCGGACGGCGTGTATAGGCAGGCGTGCGCGGCTGTGGCGGAAGCCCAGTTTATGCCGCTGCTGCTGACGCTTCCGCCGGGCTACTGGACGGCCAACGTGGCCTACCTGTGGATGCGGACGCTCACGGCGGCCGGGTGTACGACCGAGCGCGAGTCTGCACTGCGCGGGCTGGAACCGCAGTGGCCCGACGTGGTGGCCTGGGTGCGGGAGCTGGATTCCCAACAGGCTGGGTAGGGCCGCTGCGGCTCGCGAAATTTGAACTGCCATGCGGGTTTTCAGAGCGCAGTCGTCGCTGATACTGCGGTTGCGTTGGCGGCGCACTCTCGCAGTTTTTGGTGGAAGCGCTGCGCTTCGACTATGTCGGTGTGGCCCGCCCTCGACCGCACAAAGTCGTCGTGGGGTGGTGGGCAGTGCGGCGGTGGTGGGGTTACGGTGGCGGGCTATGGCGCTCCTAGACCCAAACACGTTGACGTTGGCGCAGGCCCGCCAGATCACGCAGAAGCCGAAGCGCGCGGATGCTGTCGAGGTCGCTCGGAAACGTGCTGCGCTGGCGGCCGATGTGGTGGTCCATCTCTCCCGGCTTGTGGCGGCCTTGAACGCCGCGGCCGAGTACGCACATTGCACCGGCGACGTCGATGGGGCCGAGCATCTGGATTACCAGCGCAGCATGTTCGCCATGTTGGCCCGACAAGTGTCCAGCGAGGCGGATAACGCCCACGCGCACTGGGTGCATCTGAAATCGCGATCGCGCACATAGCTCCGGGCGTGAATCTCAGCGACGGTTGTTCGTGAATTTCGACGATACCCGCGGACGTTGAGCGCCTGTTATGTTCGCGAATTTCGACGACGCTTGTGGTGCCATGACGACCGGAGTCGCTTCGCGAGCCGGAGGGGGCCCAGGTGCTATCGCGTGTCGCGCCATCCACACCGCCGCGACCGCCGCTGCATGACGCCTCGACCTTCACCTGAGGCCTTTCGCGGCGGGTAGGTTGGCTAGGTTCGCTAGGCTGGCGATGATGGGTTCGCTTGGTGAGGACACGCGGTGGATCGACGCGGCGGGTCAGGCCGAGCTGGTCGGAGCGGGGCAGGCATCGCCGGTTGAGTTGTTGGAGGCCGCGATCGCGGCACATCATCGGCGCTGGATTGACGACGGTCGCCCCGAGATTCAAGGTGGGCGGCGACGCTGCCGGCCAGCCGACGCTGGCACCAGCAGGGTAGGCCCGACCTTGAGAGATGGATCGCCGATGGCGGTGGTGGTGGGCCGCTTCCAGCAGGCGATATCCGTGGGTTTCCCGGCTGCGAGCTCGACGCTGAAGGCAGCGCGGGATTATGTGGGCACCACCGGTGTCGGTGGGTCCGTGCCGGGCGCCCGGCGGTGGAAGTCGTGGCTGCTGACCTGTCAAACATGCGGAAAGACGGCCTTCTCGCATCACGCACGCCACACGAGTAGGACCTCCAAGCGCAGCAGAGCGGCACGGATGTTGAAAGACGTCGTTTAGGCGTTCCGCGGTTCGCTAGGACAGCAGGCGGTCGGCCGTGATGGGTGGCGCCGCTATCGAGATGGGATGTGGCCGGGCTGAGCAGCTAACACAACGGCGCCGGAGACAGACTCAGATTAGACATGACCAGCAGTGTGCCCACCAACGCCGTCAGCTCAGAGCTATTTGCTGGATCAAGAATACGTGGTCGCATGACACCTTGACCGGCCGTTGTTAGCCAGTCCGGTCGCGGGCGCCGGAAGTGTGGGCACGTGTACCTCTGGTACACGGATCGTCTATGGAGGTAGATGACACTTTTCCGTCGGTGTACCGCTGGTACACGTGTACTTCGCGATTGCCACGCTTGGCTGGGGAAATGTGGACCTCCTGAGCTTCGATCAACTCTGTTAGAGCGGCGTCGTAGTAGTCGCGGATGTCGGCTTTGAGCGACCGATGTAATTCGCTAGTCGTTAGCTGTTGGCCACCCGCGAGCTTGCGTAGGATCGCCTCGCGAGCCCGCTGACTCTTGCGCTCAGCAACAATCTCGTCGCGTTCGGCCGCAGCCAGGGCCCGGGCGGTGTTCTGGCTGCGACGGTGTCCGGTGAGTGCGCTGCGGCACTGTTCGCGAGTAAGGTCGCTGATGGTCATGACATGGCTGGCGAGTTCCCAGTCTTCATCGTGGATCGCGGTGCGAGCGTCAAGTGCCATGAGGGCAACTGCAACTTTGAGCTGGCAAAGCAAGGCGTGGCCGTCGAGGGGATCGACACGGTGGTCTTGGCGGAGAACGGCGAGGCGGTGCGCGTCGATAGCATCTTGGGCAACTGTCGGGACGACGAGTTCCGCCCGATCGCCCACGGCTTGCAGATGTCCTACGTTTCCCCGTGGCCAGATGGACGTGGGGATGTCGCGAGATCCAGGGTCTGGCGGGCGGTCGTCGGGGGCGTCTGGGTCGCACGTAGGCAACCAGATGAAGCGCTGGGGTAGGCCGCCGTCGACTCCACCCAAAAGTGCGTGTGAGCGCAATGGCTGCACGCCGACGATCAGGCAAGCGCGATAGCTATGGGGGGCCACGACATTGCGCGTGTCCTTGCTGGAATTGGCGAAGCCAAGGGCTTCGCCAGAGTAGAGCTTGCGAAGCTCGGCGGACAGCGTCGAGCCTTGACGGCCAATCAGTGCCGTCAGTGTGTCGACTTCGGGGACGGTGAAGATCGCGGCCGTGACGGGATTTGAACTCTCGGCGGGTGTGCCCAAGGGGCGAAAAGTGCGGCCGGCTCCCTCACCGCTTCCGAGGGGAACTGAATCTACTCGGGGGCCGCCGAATTTGATGCCTGCCGTTGCTGCGGCTTCGGCGCCGCCCTTACCAGCGCCGGACGGCCCGACCAAGGCGACGAACATGTTCAACGACATGCGGCCGCCCACCATGGCGGGAATAGCTACATGGGCGGGAATGCTGGCGACAGCGTGAGTCATCGCTGCGCCCAGCACTGCCCAGGGTCCGACTCTCCGTGCGCGAGCCAGCGTCAGAATGTGTTCAAGGACCGGTCGCGAAGACCAGAACGGCCCGTTGCCAGTCATTCGAGTTCAGCCTGCCTTGCGGTACTGGTGCTGGCGGCCAGGAGGCTGGCCCAACTCTTGATCTGTCTGCGCACCGATGCCGTAACCACGATGGCCGCGTAACGCCGCGCGGTTTCAGGTGGCGCACCGGCAGTGGCTGCCATAGACAGCCAGCACGCCGTGCGGCGATCGAGTCCGCCGCGACCGCGTGTTCATCGAACACAAGTTCCGGTGCCGCGGCTGCGCGGGTTGTCTGAGACTGTCACGTAAACGTTTACTGTCTGGTGGCATCATGCCGCGTCGCCCCCGCCCCGCCGAGTCGCCGCCTCTTGCTCGGTAATCCAACGCAGAACTTCCTCACGCCGGTACACGATTCGGCGCCCTAACGTGAAGCTTGTTGGGCCGAGATTTGCATGTCGCCAGTACCGCAACGTGCCAATAGGTACGCCTGTCATCTCGGAAACCTGGTGTGCATTGACCAACTCCATTTGATGCTCCTATCGCACCATAGTGCTATTTCAACATTGCACAGCTTGTCACTGCCTCACAGTGCTCGTCAAGCACTATGATGCGATTCATGCAACAACGTGGCGCAGCCGAAGTTGGCAGCGACGAGTTCGGGCGCGCCTTCGGGGATGCGTTGCGGAGAGCCCGAGAGGAGCGGCGCTGGAGTCAGCGCCGACTCGCTGAAGAGATAGCTCGATACGGTGTGAAGTTGGATGCTTCTGCGATCACCCGGATCGAACGTGGAACTCGCGAAGTCAAACTGCGAGAGGCGAATGCGATCGCGCGGTGTATGCATTTGCTTCTCGACGATCTTGTTGAGTCGCCTGAACACGATCCGTACGACCGATTCATGAGAACCCATATCGCGGCGATCGAGTGTGCGATGCGGGCACGGGCTCAACTGGCAGAGATGGTGCAGTTTCTCTTGAGAGCATCGAAGATAGTCGACGCGTACCCCTACCTTGCGCCAATGGATGTCGTCGACGGTCAGTTAGACGGCACCGCCGGTGAGGCGTTCTTATCGGACCACGCTCCGGATTTTCCTGAAGTTGAGCCGGGAGTGATGCTCGATGTGACCCCGCGGGTTCGAGATCTCCTGAACCAAGTGGCTGTCGCGGCATCTCAGGACATTGTTGGATCGTCAGAGGAGCCTGATGCAGCGACGTAACCGCCGAGCTGGCGTGGAAGACAGGTGGCGTCGCGCGGATGGCACCTCCTCTGCGCGTGCTGGAAAGGGACGCCGTTGGCTCGCCCGTGATGTCGATGATCAGGGTTGCGAGAACAGCCGGTCATCGAGCGCCGAATCGAGGCGCAAGCATGGCTCGATGAGATCACGGCGAGTCAGGTGACCGGTGCGTACGTAGCACCGAAGGCGGGTCGAATCACCGTAGGGGAATTGCACGCCAAATGGGTTCATACACAAGGGCACTTGAAAGAAACGACCGTTTCTACGCGCAGCTACACGTGGACCACCCATGTAGAGTTTCGTCAGGCGGGAAGAGATTGATTCGGCCGCTGCGTATTACGCCGTAGAGGTGTCGCGCCTCAAACAAATCGCCGAAAGGATCAATCGATCAGCCGCCCAGCAGGAGAGGCAGCAGCATGGCCCAGAAGCGTAACCGGCGAAGTGGTGTGGAGGACCGCTGGACGAAGACAGTCCGTGACGAGCACGGCAACACCCATACCGTTTCCAGTGCTAATCATGGTAAAGGAAAGCGTTGGCGCGCAAGGTATGTCGACGACGATGGCCGCGAACACGCCAAGCGGTTCGTCCGCAAGGTCGACGCGCAGCAGTGGCTCGACGACATCACCTCCCGATTCGTCACTGGCACCTACACCCCGCCGGAGGCCGGCCGCGCCACCGTGGCCGCGGTCTACGCCGCCTGGTCGGCCGCGCAGGGCCACATTGCGGCCAAGACGGCGTTGACGCGGCGCAGCACATGGAGTAACCATGTTGAGCCGCGCTGGGGTAGTACCGCTGTCGCTGATGTGAAGACGTCGGCGGTGCGCGCGTGGGTGGCGCAGTTGGCCGCGGCCGAGGTCGGCGTCCCGACGATCGAGAACGCATTCGGGTTGTTGCGGATGATCCTCGGCGGCGCCGTCGAGGACAACCGCATACCCCGCAACCCGTGCACTGGTGTGCGCCTCCCGAAACGTGAGCATCCCGACCGCGGCTACCTGACCCACGTCCAAGTCGCCGCGCTGGCCGGCGCGGTGAAACGGCACGCCGAGGTGGTGCGGTTCCTCGCCTACACCGGCCTACGGTTCGGTGAAATGGCCGCGGTGAGGGTCGGTGACGTCGACATGTTGCGGCGCCGGGTCAACGTGTCCCGCTCGGTCACCGAGGCGGGTCGGCTGATCTGGCGGGCCCCGAAAACGGGGGAGCGGAGGTCGGTTCCGTTTCCGGCGGTGTTAGCTGCCGAGTTAGCGGTGTTGATGGTCGGCAAAAGCCGCGAAGATTTGCTGTTCACCAACACCCGCGGCGGAGTGCTGCGCGGCACCCATTATCGCGCCGACGTGTTCGCGCCGGCGGTGGCCGAATGCCAGAAGACCGACGAGACGTTCCCGACGATCACCCCGAACGACTTACGGCACACCGCAGCGTCTTTGGCGGTCAGCGCGGGCGCCAACGTCAAGGCGGTGCAGCGCATGCTCGGCCACGCCAAGGCGTCGATGACGCTGGACGTCTACGCCGACCTTTTCGACGAGGATCTCGACGGCGTTGCGGCCCGGTTGGACGCGGCGATCAAATCTGCTGCGGACCCACTGCGGCCCCACCGAGCGCAATGAACCCGTAATGAACCGGCTCACTGGCTCTGAGCTGCAGTTTCGCGGTTTGCTGGGGTTGTCTTGGCGACGGCGTGTCTTCGTGCGCATCGAGAAGCCCGGCTACGCCGGCCCCCAGACGGATCAGACCTCGGCGGCACCGGTCACCGAAGCCGGTGAGGAGGTCGCCGCGGCCGACGACCCGGCCGGGTCCGGCGACCCCGCCGCCGATGCGGGCCCGCTACCGCTGTCGGCTTAGCTGGGGGCTGAGAGCCTCGGGGCGGTGCCTAGGATGGTCCGCGAGATCATTCTGCAAGACCAGAAAGGCAAAACCGAGGCATGGCTGAGTTCATCTACACGATGAAGAAGGTCCGCAAGGCGCACGGCGACAAGGTGGTCCTGGACGACGTCACGTTGAGCTTCTTCCCGGGCGCCAAGATCGGTGTCGTCGGCCCCAACGGCGCCGGCAAGTCGAGCGTCTTGCGGATCATGGCCGGTCTGGACAAGCCGAACAACGGTGAAGCCTTCCTGGCCACGGATGCCACCGTCGGCATCCTGCAGCAGGAGCCGCCGCTGAACGAGGAGAAGACGGTTCGCGGCAACGTCGAAGAGGGACTGGGCGACATCAAGGTCAAGCTCGACCGCTTCAACGAGGTCGCCGAATTGATGGCCACCGACTACTCCGATGAGCTGATGGAGGAGATGGGCCGGCTGCAAGAGGATCTGGACCACGCCGACGCGTGGGACCTCGACTCCCAGCTCGAGCAGGCGATGGACGCGCTGCGCTGCCCGCCACCCGACGAGCCGGTGACGACCCTGTCCGGCGGTGAGCGCCGCCGGGTGGCGCTGTGCAAGCTGCTGCTGTCCAAACCGGACCTGCTGCTGCTTGACGAGCCGACCAACCACCTGGACGCCGAGAGCGTGCAGTGGCTCGAACAGCACCTGGCCGCCTACCCGGGGGCGATCCTGGCGGTGACCCACGACCGGTACTTCCTGGACAACGTGGCCGAGTGGATCCTCGAGCTCGACCGTGGCCGCGCCTATCCCTACGAGGGCAACTACTCGACCTACCTGGAGAAAAAGGCCGAGCGGTTGTCGGTGCAGGGCCGCAAGGACGCCAAGCTGCACAAGCGGCTGACCGAGGAGCTGGCCTGGGTTCGGTCCGGGGCCAAAGCGCGTCAAGCCAAGAGCAAGGCGCGCCTGCAGCGCTACGAAGAGATGGCCGCCGAGGCGGAGAAGACCCGCAAGCTCGATTTCGAGGAGATCCAGATCCCGGTGGGGCCGCGTCTGGGCAACGTCGTCGTCGAGGTCGAACACCTCGACAAGGGCTACGACGGGCGCACGCTCATCAAGGACCTGTCGTTCACCCTGCCGCGCAACGGCATCGTCGGGGTCATCGGCCCCAACGGCGTCGGCAAGACCACGCTGTTCAAGACCATCGTCGGGCTCGAGCAGCCGGACAGCGGCAGTGTCAAGGTCGGGGAGACCGTCAAGCTGAGCTACGTGGACCAGGCCCGCGCCGGGATTGATCCGAAGAAGACCGTGTGGGAAGTCGTCTCCGACGGACTGGATCACATCCAGGTTGGCCAGACCGAGGTGCCGTCCCGGGCCTACGTGTCGGCGTTCGGCTTCAAGGGCCCCGACCAGCAGAAGCCGGCCGGTGTGCTGTCCGGTGGCGAGCGCAACCGGCTCAACCTCGCGCTGACGCTCAAGCAGGGCGGCAACCTCATCCTCCTGGACGAGCCGACCAACGACCTGGACATCGAGACGCTGAGCTCGCTGGAGAACGCCCTGGTCAACTTCCCGGGCTGCGCGGTGGTGATTTCGCACGACCGCTGGTTCCTCGACCGCACGTGCACGCACATCCTGGCGTGGGAAGGCGACGAGGACAACGAGGCCAAGTGGTTCTGGTTCGAGGGCAACTTCGGTGCGTACGAGGAGAACAAGGTCGAACGGCTCGGCGCGGAAGCCGCCAGGCCGCACAGAGTGACCCACCGCAAGCTGACCCGCGACTAATGTCAGCTCTGCCGGCGCCCCGCACGCGAGTGGGGCAACGGAGGGCAATGGCGTCCGTCGCGAGTTGGGAGCAATCGGCATGACGATCGATCCCGGGGCCAAGCAGAAACTCGAGCCGTGGACCAGTTTCGCCAACAGCGAGGACATTCCCGACTGGATCGCGAACGCCTACATCGAGAGCTATCGCGGCCCCCGCGGCGACGAACCGGGAGCCACAGAAACAGGCGAAGCCGGTCCGGCCGACCCGGCAGACATGGTGACGCCCGCCATGCTGCGCGCACACTACCGGCTCGGCGAGTGCCGCCCGGAGCGCGGCAGCTGCGTCTGCGTCCACTCGGCGGACGACCCCGAGGGATTCGGGCCCGCGCTGCAGGTCGTAACCCACCACGGCAGCATGCTGTTGGACTCCGTCACGGTGCTGCTACATCGGCTCGGCGTCGCCTACGCGGGCATCATGGCCCCGGTTTTCGACGTGCATCGCAGCCCGACGGGGGACTTGCTCAGCGTCGAACCGCTGGCGCCCGGCGCGTCCCAATTCGACGGTGAGGCCTGGATATACGTCCCGCTGTCGCCCTCGGTCGACAGCAAGGCCCTCGCCGAGGTAGAGCGGCTGCTGCCCAAGGTCCTGACCGACGTCGAACAGGTCGCCACCGACGCCGCGCCGCTCATCACCACCCTGAGCGACCTGGCCGCAGCCGTCGAAACCAACGCCGACGACCACTTCTCGGCGCCCGACCGTGAGGATGTCGCGGAGCTGTTGCGCTGGCTGGGCAACGGTAACTTCCTGTTGCTGGGCTACCAACGTTGCCGGGTCCATGACGGATTGGTCTCCGGCGACGGGTCAACCGGACTCGGCGTTTTGCGAACGCGCACCGGTTCGCGCCCCCGGTTGACCGACGACGACCATCTGCTGGTGCTGGCGCAGTCCGTCGTCGGCAGCTACCTGCGCTACGGTGCCTACCCGTACGCGATCGCGATTCGCGAATACACCGGCGGCGACGATCGTGTTGTCGAGCACCGCTTCGTCGGGCTCTTCACGGTCGCCGCCATGAACGCGGACGTCCTGGAAATCCCGGCGATCTCGCGCCGGGTTCGCGAGGCGCTCGCGATGGCCGACAGCGACCCCATCCACCCCGGCCAGCTGTTGCTCGACGTCATCCAGACCGTCCCGCGCTCGGAGCTGTTCACGCTGAGCGCCGAACGGCTGTTGGCGATGGCCAAGGCGGTGGTGGATCTAGGATCCCAGCGGCGCGCGTTGCTGTTCCTGCGCGCCGATCGGCTGCAGTACTTCGTCTCCTGCCTGGTCTACCTGCCCCGCGACCGCTACACGACGCCGGTGCGGTTGCAGATCGAGGACATCCTCGTCCGGGAATTCGGGGGGACGCGACTGGAGTTCACCGCCCGGGTCAGCGAGTCCCCTTGGGCGCTAATGCATTTCATGGTCCGACTGCCTGAGGATGTTGCGCTCGTCGACGTATCGGAAACCAACCGGGTCCGGATCCAGGGGCTGCTCAGCGAAGCCGCGCGAACCTGGGGGGACCATCTGATCGCCGCCGCGGCCATCAGCTCCGAGAGCTTCGTTTCGCACGCCGACGCCGAGCATTACGCCACCGCCTTCTCCGAGGTCTACAAACAGGCCGTCCCACCCGACGACGCCATCGAGCACATCGCCATCATCAACGAGCTGTCCGACGACTCGGTCAAGTTGGTGTTCTCCGATCGCGGTGAGGACGGGGCCGCCCAGCTGACCTGGTTCCTGGGCGGCCACACCGCGTCGCTGAGCCAGTTGCTGCCGATGCTGCAGAGCATGGGCGTCGTCGTGCTCGAGGAGCGACCGTTCACGGTCACCCGACCCGACGGCCTGCCGGTGTGGATCTACCAGTTCAAGATCCAGCCGCATCCCACGATCCCGCCGGCGTCGACGGCGGCCGAACGGAACTCCACCGCGCAGCGATTCGCCGACGCGGTCACCGCGATCTGGCAGGGCCGCGTCGAGATCGACCGCTTCAACGAGCTGGTGATGCGCGCGAGGCTGACCTGGCAGCAGGTCGTGCTCTTGCGCGCCTACGCGAAATACCTACGGCAGGCCGGCTTTCCCTACAGCCAGTCCCACATCGAATCGGTGCTCAACGAACACCCCTCCACCGTGCGGTCATTGGTCACGTTGTTCGAGGCGCTTTTCGACCCCGGGGCCGGGTCGCCGACCAGTCGCGATGCCCAAACGGCCGCCGCCGCGGTCGCCGCGGACATCGATGCGCTGGTGAGTCTGGACACCGACCGCATCCTGCGCGCGTTCGCGTCGCTGGTCCAGGCCACCTTGCGAACCAATTACTTTGTGACGCGCGACGGTTCGGCCCGGGCCAGGAACGTGCTCGCATTGAAACTCGATGCCCAACTTGTCGACGAGCTTCCACTGCCGCGCCCGAAGTTCGAGATCTTCGTGTATTCGCCCCGCGTCGAAGGCGTGCACCTGCGGTTCGGCCCGGTGGCGCGCGGCGGCCTGCGCTGGTCCGACCGCAGGGACGATTTCCGCACCGAGATCCTGGGTCTGGTCAAGGCGCAAGCGGTGAAGAACGCCGTCATCGTGCCGGTCGGCGCCAAGGGAGGGTTCGTCGTCAAGCGGCCGCCGCTGCCGTCCGGTGAGGCCGCCGCCGACCGCGAAGCCAGCCGCGCCGAAGGCGTCGCTTGCTATCAGCTGTTCATCTCCGGGCTGCTCGACGTCACCGACAACGTCGACCACGCAACGAAAAGGGTCAGTCCGCCACCCGAGGTGATACGGCGTGACGGCGACGACGCCTACCTCGTGGTGGCAGCGGACAAAGGTACCGCCACGTTCTCCGACATCGCCAACGACGTAGCCAAGTCCTACGGGTTCTGGCTGGGCGACGCGTTCGCGTCCGGAGGGTCGGTGGGCTACGACCACAAGGCCATGGGCATCACCGCCAAGGGCGCGTGGGAGGCCGTCAAACGCCACTTCCGGGAGATGGGAGTCGACACCCAGACCGAGGACTTCACCGTCGTCGGCATCGGCGACATGAGCGGCGACGTGTTCGGCAACGGCATGCTGCTGAGCCAGCACATCAGGCTGCTCGCCGCCTTCGATCACCGGCACATCTTCCTCGACCCGGACCCCGATGCCGCGGCGTCGTGGCAGGAACGGCGGCGGATGTTCGACCTGCCGCGGTCCAGCTGGGACGACTACGACAAGTCGCTGATCAGCGAGGGCGGCGGGGTGTACAGCCGCGAGCACAAGGCCATCCCGGTCAGCCCACAGGTCCGCGACGCCCTCGGCATCAACGGCGAGGCCACCGAAATGTCCCCACCCGACCTGATCAAGGCGATCCTGCAGGCGCCGGTCGACCTGTTGTTCAACGGTGGCATCGGCACCTACATCAAGGCCGAGGCCGAGTCCGACGCCGACGTCGGCGATCGCGCCAACGATCCGGTGCGGGTGAACGCAAATCAGGTGCGCGCCAGGGTAATCGGTGAGGGCGGCAATCTCGGGGTGACCGCGTTGGGCCGCGTCGAGTTCGATCTGTCGGGCGGGCGCGTCAACACCGACGCGATGGACAACTCCGCCGGCGTGGACTGTTCCGACCACGAGGTCAACATCAAGATCCTGATCGACTCGCTGGTCACCGCGGGCAAGGTCAAGGCCGACGAGCGCAAGGAGCTGCTGGAGTCGATGACCGACGAGGTCGGCCGGCTGGTGCTCCTCGACAACGAGGACCAGAACGACTTGATCGGCACCAGCCGCGCCAACGCGGCCAGCCTGCTGCCGGTGCACGCGATGCAAATCAAGTACCTGGAAGAACGCGGGCTCAACCGGGAATTGGAAGCGCTGCCGTCGGAGAAGGAGATTCACCGGCGCATCGACGTCGGCATCGGGCTCACCTCTCCCGAGCTGTGCACGTTGATGGCGCACGTCAAGCTCGGACTCAAAGAGGAAATGTTGACCACCGAACTGCCGGAGCAGGATGTTTTCGCGTCCAGGCTGCCGCAATACTTCCCGACGCCGCTGCGCGAGCGGTTCACCCCGGAGATCCGCACGCACCAACTGCGCCGGGAGATCGTCACCACCATGTTGATCAACGATCTGGTGGACACCGCCGGCATCAGCTACGCCTTCCGGATCACCGAAGACGTCGGCGTCGGGCCGATCGACGCGATACGCACCTACGTCGCCACCGATGCGATCTTCGGTGTGGGTCATATCTGGCGGCGGATCCGCGCCGCGAACGTGCCCGTCGCGCTGTCGGACCGGCTGACGCTGGACACCCGGCGGCTGATCGACCGCGCCGGACGCTGGCTGCTCAACTATCGCCCGCAGCCGCTGGCCGTCGGTGCCGAGATCAATCGATTCGCCGCCAAGGTGAAAGCGCTGTCGCCGCGAATGTCGGAGTGGCTGCGCGGTGACGACAAGGCCATCGTCGAAAAGGAAGCCGCCGAATTCGCTTCGGAGGGCACACCGAAAGACCTGGCCTACCGCGTCGCGGCCGGCCTGTACCGCTACAGCCTGCTCGACATCATCGACATCGGCGACATCACCGAGATCGACGCCGCCGAAGTGGCGGACACCTATTTCGCCCTGATGGACCGGCTGGGCACCGACGGCCTGCTGACGGCGGTCTCGCAGCTCTCCCGAAACGACCGTTGGCAATCGTTGGCGCGCTTGGCGATCCGCGACGACATCTACGCCTCGCTGCGGTCGCTGTGCTTCGACGTGCTGGCGGTCGGAGAGCCCGACGAAAGCGGCGAAGAGAAGATCGCCGAGTGGGAACACATCAGCGCATCACGGGTGGAGCGGGCCCGCCGCACGCTGAGCGAGATCCAGGAAAGCGGGGCAAAGGATCTCGCGACCCTGTCGGTGGCGGCCCGGCAGATCCGCCGCATGACCCGCACCAGCGGAAGAGGATCGTCGAGTTGAGCGTCGGCTTCGTCGCGCCCGTGCCAGTGCGCTGGTCGGACATCGACATGTACCAGCACGTCAACCACGCCACCATGGTCACCATTCTCGAAGAGGCGCGCGTGCCGTTCCTCAAGAAGCCTTTCGTGGCCGACATCACCACGATCGGGTTGCTGATCGCCGACGTGCGGGTCACCTATAAAGATCAGCTGCGGCTGGCCGATTCGCCTCTGCAGGTGACCATCTGGACCAAGCGGCTGCGGGCGGTGGACTTCACGCTCGGCTACGAGGTGCGATCGGTCAACGCCGATCCGGAGTCGAAGCCCGCCGTCATCGCCGAGTCGCAGCTGGCCGCGGTCCATATCGAGGAGCAGCGGCTGGTGCGCCTCGCGCCACACCATCGGGAGTATCTGCAACGGTGGCTCCGCGAATAGGAAGGGTGGCCGAGCGCGGGCTGTGGTTGAGCGACGCGGCCCACCGCGGAGACTTGGCCACGTTCGTCGATCACGCGATGCGGCTCGACGACGCCGCGGTCATCCGATTGCGGGCTCGATCGGCCGGGCTGCTGACCGCCTGGGTGGCAACGGGTTTCGACGTGCTGGCCAGCCGGGTGGTCGTGGGCAGGGTGCGACCCGACGATTTGTCGGTCGCCGCGGACGCGCTGGCGCGCGGCCTGTCGGCGATAGACGAGTCCGGCTACGTCGACCCGGGCTTTGCGATGGACTCCGCGTGGCGGGGCGCGTTGCCGCCGGAATCCGGCTTCACCCACCTCGAAGACGTACCCGCCCGGGTGATGCTGGACCTGGCGCAGCGCGGCGCGCGACTCGCCAAGGAACACAGCGGTTCTCATGGCCCGCCGGTTTCGCTGCTCGACCAGGAGGTCATCCGGGTCAGCTCGGCCGACGTCAGCGTCGGGCTTCCGATGCGTTGCGTGTTCGCTTTGACCGCAATGGGTTTCTTGCCGTCGTCACCCGATGCGATCGGCGCCGACGAGATGGTCCGGGTCCGGGTACTGCCTAGCTGGCTGCGGATCGACGCCAAGTTCGGCTCGGTGTACCGGCGCCGTGGCCACGCGGCGCTGATGCTGCGTTGACCGCTTAGGGTCAGACCAGCCAGGCCGCCGCGTCGGGCGGCAGTTTGCCGTGCACCAGCGGGGCGCTGGCCAAGATCACTTCTCCGGGCGGCAAGACCATCGGGCGGCGGCCGGCGTTCAGCGCACACACAAGCGCGCCGCCGTTGCGCTCGAAAATCAGTCCATCACTGGGGCCGGTCAGCCACTCGAGCTCGCCGCCATCGAATTCGCCTCGCTCCCTGCGTATTTCGAGGGCTCGCCGATAGAAGGACAGCGTCGAGCCGGGGTCGTCGCGCTGCTTTTCTACGGTGAGCGCGGCCCAGTCCGCGGGCATGGGCAACCAGGTGTCGGCGCTCGCGGAGAACCCGAACGGCGGCGCTTCACCCGACCACGGAATCGGAACCCGGCACTTATCGCGGCCACGTTCGGTATGTCCCGAGCGTTCCCATGTCGGGTCCTGGAGCACCTCCTCGGGCAAGTTCAGGACATCGGGCAAACCGAGCTCCTCGCCGTTGTAGATGAAAACCGCCCCCGGCAGGGCGAGCATCACCATCGCCATGGCCCGCGCCCGGCGCAGCCCGATCTCGCCGCCGCCATAGCGGGTGACCTCCCGGCCAACGTCGTGGTTGGACAGCGTCCAGGTCGGGATGGCGTTTTCGATGGCGGTGGCCACCAGCGAGTTCTGGATCGCGTCGTGTATCTCGGTGGCGTCGAAATCGATCTTGGTCAGCCGGAAATTGAAGCCGAGATGCAGTTCGTCTGGCCGCAGATACTCCGCCCAGCGGATGTTGTCCATGACCCAGACCTCGCCGATGGTCACCGCCCCGGGATATTCGTCGACGATCGTGCGGATCCCGCGGTGAATCTCGTGCACGCTCGGGTGGTTGAAGCGCGGGTCGTTGTCGCTGTGATGCAACACCTTGATGTCTTCCTTTGCGTCCGGCAGGCCGGGCGGCTTGGCCATCCCGTGGGCCACGTCGATGCGGAAGCCTTCCACGCCGCGTTCCAGCCAGAAGCGCAGCGTCTTCTCGAAGTCGTCGAAGACGTCGGGGTTTTCCCAGTTCAAATCCGGCTGCTCGGCGTCGAAGAGGTGCAAATACCACTGACCGGGATTGCCGTCCGGTTCGACCACCCTGGTCCAGGCCGGCCCGCCGAACACCGACGTCCAGTTGTTCGGCGGCAGCTCCCCGAGGGGACCGCGTCCGTCACGAAAGAAATAGCGCTTCCTCGCGTCGGTGCCCGGGCCGGCGGCCAGCGCGGCCTGGAACCATTCGTGCGCCGAACTGCTGTGGTTGGGCACCACGTCCATGGTGATCTTGATGCCGCGCTGGTGTGCCGCCGCGATCAGCCGTTCGATCGCGGCCATCCCACCGAACAGCGGGTCGATGTCGCGGGGGTGGGCGACGTCGTAGCCGTGGTCGGCCATCGGCGAGACGGTGACCGGGTTGAGCCAGATCGCGTCCACACCCAGCTGTTCCAGGTGCCCCAGCCGGGCCGTCAGCCCGTCCAGGTCGCCGATCCCGTCGCCGTCGCTGTCGGCGAACGACCGCGGATACACCTGATAAAAGACCGCGCTTGACCACCACGGCTCGGGGCTCATACTGCTCCGTTCAGTTTCTTGGCATCAAAACGATGAATTGACCATGGAGTGGGCGGCCATCTCCAGGTATTCGAGCAGCTCGCGGCGATGCTCGTCGTCCAGGGTGCGCGAGTCGATGGAGGCGACGGCGGTGTGCATGCACCGCAGCCAGGCATCGCGCTCGATGGGCGTGATCCGGAACGGGGCGTGCCGCATCCGCAGCCGCGGATGCCCGCGCGTGTCGGAGTAGGTCCGCGGGCCACCCCAGTACTGCTCGAGGAACATGCGCAATCGCTCTTCGGCGCCCGCCAGGTCGTCCGCCGGATACAGCTGACTCAGGATCTCGTCCTCCGGGACCTGCGCATAAAAGCGCGACACGATCGCATTGAAGGTGTCGGCGCCGCCGACGGCGTCGTAAAAGCTCTGCTGATCCATCCCCTCCATTGTGGTGCATCGCCCGGACGGCACCGCCGGGCCGTCCCCGCTGTTCACCGGATCGACACGGCGCGCACCAGCTATAAGGGTGCGTTTGGCGACGAATCATGGTGGACTATCCGCGGAGGATTCATGGCGCATGGCAAGAGACGCCGCAGTCACCGCAGTTCCGGGGCCGCGGCAGGGTTGACCGGGCCCCCAACCGCGGCATCCCTGCATAGCGTCGACACCCATCCGCCCACCCGCCACGAGAGCGCATCCATCTGGAGCCGCCGGCGGGTGCTCCTGCTGAATTCCACCTACGAGCCGCTGACCGCGCTGCCGATGCGGCGGGCGATCGTCATGGTGATCTGCGGGAAGGCCGACGTGGTGCACGACGACCCCGCCGGGCCGGTGATCCATTCGGCGACCAGGTCGATCGTGGTGCCGTCGGTGATCCAGCTGCGGACTTACGTGCGGGTTCCCTACCGGGCGCGCGTGCCGATGACCCGCGCCGCGCTCATGCACCGCGACCGTTTCTGCTGCGCCTACTGCGGGGCCAAGGCCGACACCGTCGACCACGTGGTGCCCCGCAGCCGTGGCGGTGACCACTCCTGGGAAAACTGTGTCGCGTGCTGTTCGACCTGCAACCATCGCAAGGGCGACAAGCTGCTCACCGAGCTGGGCTGGGCGCTGCGACGGGCGCCCCTGCCGCCGACGGGACAGCACTGGCGACTGCTGTCGACGGTCAAGGAACTGGACCCGGCGTGGGCCCGCTACCTCGGCGAAGGCGCGGCCTGAACAATCTGGTGTCCAAGTGTGCGGGTAGATCACCCGGTGGGATACGGTTTGCGTCGTGAGCGTTGCAGAGATTCACCTCTACTTCATCGGAATCCCGCTGTTGCTGGTCGTGACGCTGTCCATCCTGATCTGGTCGCGCAAGGGACCCCACCCCGCGACCTACAAGATGTCGGAGAAGTGGACCCATCCACCGATCCTGTGGGCCGCCACCGACGAGGACGTCGGCGGCGCGCACGGCGGACACGGCACATCGGAGTTCTCGGTTGGAGGTGGCGCCAGTGGCACATGGTGAGGTCGCGACGATCGAGCCCAGCGAGCTGCCCAAGGGTTCGGTGATCACCACCAGCGGACGGATCTCGGGTGTCACCGAGCCCGGCGAGCTGTCGGTCGACTACCCGTTTCCGATCAAAGACCTCGTCCTTATCGACGACGCGCTGAAGTACGGCTCGCGGGCGTCCAGGGCGCGGTTCGCCATCTACCTTGGGGACCTGGGTAGCGACACCGCCGCGCGGGCTCGCGAGATTCTTGCCAAGGTGCCGACACCCGACAACGCGGTGTTGCTCGCCGTCTCGCCCGACCAGTCCGCCATCGAGGTGGTCTATGGCTCGGCGGTCCGCGGCCGCGGCGCCGAGTCGGCCGCGCCGCTAGGGGTCGCCGCCGCTTCCTCGGCGTTCGAGCAGGGCCACCTGGTCGACGGGTTGATCAGCGCGATCCGCGTGCTCAGCGCCGGGATCTCGCCGGCTTAGCCGCTCGCTCCCGCGCTCGATCAGGGCGCCGAGACTGCGGCCACGGCGCGGATTCACCCCGTTTCTGACGCTGCGCGCAGGCTCGATCACGAAGCGTCGAACTTGCGGGCTTTCAACGCCCGCTTCACCCCGGCCTGGCCCTCGAGCACCAGCCGCCGCAAGGCGGGCGGCACCTCCGACTCCGGTGCGCTCAGGAACTCATCGGCGGCCGAGATGCCGGCGTCGCTGATGTCCCAGTGCGGGTACAGGCCGATCACCACCGTCTGGGCGACCTCGCTGGATCGCCGCACCCACACCCCGGGTATCGCCTGGAAGTAGCGCGCGGTGAAGGGCTTGAGCAGCTCGTGCTGTCCCGGCGGCGCGATACCCGCGATCACCGAGCGAGCCGTGATGTTGGCCAGGGTGTCGTCCTCGACCACAGTGGTCCAGGCCTCCTCCTTGACCTGCAGTTGGGGCCGTGCGGCCGCCGCCCGGGCGCCGTGCCGCTTGCCGGCGGCGGTCGGGTCGCGCTGCACCTCGGCGTCGATGAAGGGCGTCGCGGGCCCCTCGGCGTCGATGTCGCCGGCGGCGGCCAGCCCGGTCACGATGCGCCAGCGCAGGTCGGTGTCGATCTCCAGGCCGGCCAACCCCAGCTCGGCGGGGTCGTGGTCGAGCAGATCCGCCAGCGTCACGACATGCCGGCTCGACAGCACCGACGAGCACAGCGTGTTGACGAACGCGAGCTGGTGATCCGAACCGGGCTGCGCGGCGCGCGCCAACTCCAGCAGCCGGTCCGCGAATCGCGGCCAGCCGTGCTCGCGCGCCCAGCCGGGCTCGGCGTAGGACGCCAGCGCGGTCTGGGCCTGCATCAGCAGCCGTTGCGCCACACCGACCTCGGTTTCGGCCTGCACGCCGCCGGAGACCAGCGCCACGAAGTCGCGGGCGCGCAGTTCGGCCTCGCGGGTCATCTCCCACGCCGCCGACCACACCAGCGAGCGCGGCAGCGGCTCGGCGATGTCGGCGATCCGCTCCAGCGCGGTCCGCAGCGACTGGGCGTCCAGCCGCAGCGAGCAATAGGTCAGGTCATCATCGTTGACCAGGATCAGCTTGCCGCGCGAAACCCCAACCAGCGCAGGGACTTCCGTCTGCGGCCCCTCGACGTCGAGTTCCTCCCGGTGCACCCGGACCAGCTTGCCGGACCCGTCGGACAGATCGTCGTCATAGATGCCCACCGCCAGCCGGTGCACCCGCGTTTCACCCGCGCCGGGCTCCGCGCCGCTCTGGGTCACCGCGAACCGGGTGAACCTGCCGTCCGCGTCGACGTCGAAATCGGGCCGAAGCGTGTTCAGGCCGGTGGTCTTCAGCCACTGCTGACCCCAGTCGGACAGGTCACGACCCGAGGCCTGCTCCAGCGCGGCGATCAGATCGCCGAACGTCGCATTGGCGTATGCGTGCGTGCGGAAGTAGTCGCGCAGCCCGGCCAGAAAGTGCTCCAGCCCGACGTAGGCGACGAGTTGCTTGAGAACCGACGCGCCTTTGGCGTAGGTGATTCCGTCGAAGTTCACCTCGACGGCGGCCAGGTCGGGGATTTCGGCGGCGATCGGGTGCGTCGACGGCAATTGGTCCTGGCGGTAGGCCCACGACTTCTCGACGGTGGCGAACGTCGTCCAGGCCTCGGTGAATTCGGTTGCCTCGCTTTGACACAACACCGACGCGAAGGTCGCGAACGACTCGTTGAGCCACAGGTCGTCCCACCACGTCATGGTGACCAGGTCGCCGAACCACATGTGCGCCATCTCGTGCAGCACGGTCTCGGCGCGCCGCTCGTAGGAAGCCCGGGTGACCTTGCTGCGGAACACGTAGTCCTCGAGGAAGGTGACCGCCCCGGCGTTTTCCATTGCGCCGGCATTGAACTCGGGGACGAACAGCTGGTCGTACTTCCCGAACGCGTACGGCAGGCCAAAGTTCTTGTGGTAGAAGCCAAATCCCTGCTTTGTCTGGGTGAACAACCGCTCGGCGTCCATGTGTTGGGCCAGCGAGGCCCGGCAGTAGATGCTCAACGGGATCTCGCCGTGTTCGTCGGTGTAGGAGTCTTTCCACTCGGCGTACGGGCCGGCGATCAAAGCCACCAGATAGGTGCTCATCCGCGGGGTGGTGGCGAAAGTGTGCACTCTGTCCTTGGCGGTGTTCTCTGCGTCCTCCACCGTCTCGGGGGCGCCGTTGGAGATCACCTTCCAGTGCTTGGGGGCGACCACTCGCAGGTCGAACGTCGCCTTGAGATCGGGCTGGTCAAAGCAGGCGAACATGCGCTTGGCGTCGGCGGTTTCGAGTTGCGAATACAGGTAGGTCTCGTCGTCCACCGGGTCGACGAAGCGATGCAGTCCCTCGCCGGTGTTGGAGTAGCGGCAGTCTGCGTCGACGACGAGGACGTTTCGTTTGTCGAGCCCGCGCAGCGGGATGCCGGTCGATTCGTCGTATGCGGACACGTCCAGCTCGCGGCCGTTGAGGGTGGCGCCGCGGACGGTGTCGGCGGCGATGTCGACGACCGTGTCGGCACCGGCGAGCGCGTCGAACACCACGGTGGTGGTGGACCGGAAAGTTCGCTCGCCGGGTGCGTCACTGTTATTGGAGCCGTCGGTGACGTCGAGGCTGATCTGGTAGCTGTCGACGGTGATCAGGGCGGCGCGTTCGACAGCCTGATCCCGGGTGAGATTGGGAAGGACCACGCGTCCAACTTAGGGTGTGCCGGGCCGGCGGCGCAGGGCGGGAACACGCACCCCGTGACTACGGTTGTGCTGAACGGTGTTGTGATCGTTTCCGACCCTCCAGGAGAGGACTGCGCTATGCCCGAGAAGGCCCCCGAGAAAAACCAAGCCGATTTCTGGTTCGATCCGCTGTGTCCATGGTGCTGGATCACGTCGCGCTGGATCCTCGAGGTGGAGAAGGTCCGCGATATCGAAGTGCACTTCCACGTCATGAGCCTCGCCATACTCAACGAGAACCGCGAAGGCCTGCCCGACAAATACCGCGAAATGATGAAGAAGGCCTGGGGGCCGGTGCGAGTGGCGATCGCCGCCGAGCAGGCCCACGGTGCCGGCGTCCTGGACCCGCTGTACACCGCGATGGGCACCCGGATCCACAACGAGGACAACAAGAACCTCGACGAGGTCATCAAGCTGTCGCTCGCCGACACCGGCCTGCCGGCAGAGCTGGCCGCGGCGGCCGAAAGCGACGCCTACGACGACGCACTTCGCAAGAGCCACCACGCCGGGATGGACGCCGTCGGCGACGATGTCGGCACGCCGACCATCCACGTCAACGGCGTGGCGTTCTTCGGGCCGGTGCTCTCGAAGATCCCGCGCGGCGAGGAAGCGGGCAAGCTCTGGGACGCCTCGGTGACCTTCGCGGCCTACCCGCACTTCTTCGAGCTCAAGCGGACCCGCACCGAGCCGCCCGAGTTCGACTAGCCCTGGGCGGCGCGCGGCTGTAAAGATGACGGGCATGCGCGTCTACCTGGGTTCTGACCACGCCGGATACGAGCTCAAGCAGCAGATCATCGAGCATCTCAAGGAATCCGGGCACGAGCCGGTCGATTGCGGTGCCTTCAGCTACGACCCCGACGACGACTATCCGGCGTTTTGCATCGCCGCAGCCACACGCACGGTGGCCGATCCCGACAGCCTGGGCATCGTGCTGGGCGGGTCCGGCAACGGTGAGCAGATCGCAGCCAACAAGGTGCCGGGAGCCCGCTGCGCACTGGGGTGGAGCGTCGAGACCGCGACCCTGGCCCGCGAACACAACAACGCGCAGTTGATCGGGATCGGTGGCCGCATGCACACCGTGGCCGAGGCGCTGGCGATCGTGGACGCCTTCCTGACGACGCCATGGTCGAAAGCCGAACGCCACCAACGGCGTATCGACATCCTCGCCGAATACGAACGCACTCACCAAGCGCCGCCGGTGCCCGGCGCGCAGGGCTGAGAGGCCCCGTGCCCGAAGGGCATACCCTGCACCGGCTGGCCCGGCTGCACCGGCGTCGATACGGCGGGGCACCGGTCGCGGTGTCCAGCCCGCAGGGTCGCTTCGCGGATCCGGCGGCCGTGGTGGACGGCCGGGTGTTGCGGCGGACCAGCGCCTGGGGCAAGCACCTTTTCCATCACTACGCCGGTGGCCCGATCGTGCACGTGCATCTCGGGCTGTACGGCGCATTCACCGAATGGGAGCGCCCCAGCGGTGCACCGCTACCGGAACCGGTCGGGCAGGTGCGGATGCGGATGGTCGGGGCCGACCACGGCACCGACTTGCGCGGCCCGACGGTGTGCGAGGTGATCGACGAAGGCCAGGTCAGCGACGTTGTGGCCAAGCTCGGTCCCGACCCCTTGCGCGGCGACGCCGACCCGTCGTGGGCGTGGGCCCGGATTACCAAGTCGCGCAGGCCCATTGGGGCGCTGCTGATGGACCAGACCGTCATCGCCGGGGTGGGCAACGTCTACCGCAACGAGTTGCTGTTCCGTCACCGCATCGATCCGTACCGGGCCGGCCGGGGGATCGGCGAGGCCGAGTTCGACGCGGCGTGGACCGATCTGGTGGCGTTGATGAAGGTCGGTTTGCGCCGCGGGAAGATCATCGTCGTGCTGCCCGAACACGACCACGGTCCGCCGTCTTATCGGCCCGGGCGGCCGCGGACATACGTGTACCGGCGCGCGGGGGAGGCATGCCGGGTTTGCGGGGGACCGATCCGCACGGAAGTGCTGGAGGGCCGAAACGTGTTCTGGTGCCCGATCTGTCAGACGTAACTAAGCGCACGTCGAATACCTCAAACTCCAATGTCATTGGGAGAGCGCTCAAATTGACAGGAAACTGCCAGGAGGAAACGCTGGCGTCTATTGTTTCGGATTCGGCTTGCTCGGGTAGACAGGACTGCGTGAAGACTATTCCACGTTTAGCTGCAACGATTTTCGCTACGACCGCTGCTTTGGGCCTGGGTGGGGCTGGTGCCGCGATCGCTCAGGCTCAACCCGCACCCATTCCCGATTACCACTGGTGCCCGGGCCAGTTTTGGGACCCGGGCTGGGGCCCCAACTGGGACGGCGGCAACTGCCATGACGATCACCACCGCGACATGGACGGCTGGGACCACAACCGCGACTGGAACGGCGGCGGCCCGGGATGGGACCACGACCACCCCGGCGGCCCGGGGTGGCAGCCGAACCCCTGGCAACACTAAACCCAGCGCCATTCGATGAACTCGGGGTGCGAGCCGCCCGTGGGTGGTTCGCACCCCGATAATTTCTTCTCGGTTCAGTCCGACGCGACGCCCAGCGCGGCGTAGACCTCGTCGCTCAGCGCGACGCTCCGCGGGTCCGCGTTGGCCTTGGTGGCGTCGAAGCGATTCGCCACATACGCATAGCCGATTCGGTGCTCCAGGTCGACGAACCCGAACGAGCCACCCAGGCCGCCGTGGCCGAAGATCCGCCGGTTTGGCCCGTTGACGCCACGCTGGTTGAGCATGTAGCCCAGCCCCCACCCGTGGTCGGCGACCCGCGGTCCCAGCACCAAATCGGTGTCGAAACCGCCCTGCGACACGCGGACCAGTTCCATGTGCTCGCGGCTCAGGAGCTTCTCCTGCGCGAGCGCGTTGTAGAAGGTCGCCAGTCCGAGCGCCGACACCTGGCCGTTGGTGCCGGGGAACTCCAACTTGCGCCACAGCTCGAGGTTGTGGGAGCCGAGTTCGTCGTCGGGGGCGAATCCCATCGAAATCGACAGCGCCGCCTTGGGGTGCTCGGTCAAGCTGGTCGGGTAGCCGGGGGCTTGCGCGTCGGCCAGCAGGTCCCGGGCGTGCGGCTTGTTGACCCGCTCGGCGCAGCGTTTTTGGGCGGCGGGGGACAAGCCGATGTGGACGTCGGCGCCGAGCGGTTCGGCGATCTCGGTGCGCAGGTACTGACCGACCGTCCGACCGGTCACGCGCCGGAACACCTCGCCGAGGATGAAACCGAAGGTGGTCATGTGGTAGCCCTGGGCGGTGCCCGGCTCCCACCAGGGTTCCGCGGCCGCCAGCTGCTCGCAGACGAAGTCCCAGTCCGCGACTTGCTCCCAGCCCATCCGGGTGCGCGGCCCGATGACACCCGAGCGGTGGCCCATCACCATGGCCAGCGTGATGGCTTCCTTGCCGGCCTGCCCGAACTCGGGCCAATACCGGGCCACCGGCGCCTGCAGGTCCAGCTCGCCGCGGTCGGCCAATTGGTGCACGCAGGTGGCCGTCATCCCCTTGGTACCGGACAGCACCGTGGTCAGCGTGTTCTGTTGCCAGGGCCGGGTGCCGGCGGCGTCGGCCCAGCCGCCCCAGAGGTTGACGACGAGGTCCCCTTCGACCCACACCGCCACGGCCGCGCCAACCTCTTTGCCCAGCGCGAAGTTGCGCTCGAACGCGTCGCGTACACCGACGAAGTCCGACGCGCATGAGCCTTTGATGTTGACGTCGCTCATGGCGCCTTTCTGCCGAGCAAGAGTTAGCCCGAGCGGGCGACGGGAATCGAACCCGCGTCGCTAGTTTGGAAGACTAGGGCTCTACCATTGAGCTACGCCCGCAAGTTTTAGTCGAGCGAGACTGTATCTGGCGGCGAACATCAAATCTAATCGAAGCGGTTTTGTGATCGCCCCGTGAGGTTCAAGATCGCCGCGAAGCCGGTGGCCAACCTGGTGATGAGGGACCGTAGGATCGCGAGGTCAGCGCGGGGTGTAGCGCAGCTTGGTAGCGCATCCGCTTTGGGAGCGGAAGGCCGCAGGTTCAAATCCTGTCACCCCGACCAGCGCAACAAGCCCAGCGCCGGCACACGGCCACCGACCGCCTGGAACGAAAACCGAGGAGCACACCCGTGAAGAGCAGCGTCGAGCAGTTGAGCCCCACCCGGGTGCGCATCAACGTGGAGGTGCCGTTCACCGAGCTGGAGCCCGACTTCCAGCGGGCCTACAAGGAGTTGGCCAAGCAGGTGCGGCTGCCCGGCTTCCGGCCCGGCAAGGCACCGGCCAAGCTGCTCGAGGCCCGTTTCGGCCGGGAGGCGATGCTCGACCAGGTCGTGAACGAGGCGCTGCCCACCCGGTACGGACAGGCGGTCGCCGAGTCGGAGGTCCAACCTCTCGGCCAGCCCAGCATCGAGGTCACCAAGAAGGAGTACGGCCAGGAGCTGGCCTTCACCGCCGAGGTCGACGTCCGCCCGAAGATCACCCTTCCGGACCTGGGCTCGCTGAAGGTCTCGGTCGACCCGATCGAGGTCAGCGACGACGACGTCGACGCTGAATTGGAGTCGTTACGGGCCCGGTTCGGCACCCTCACCGGGGTGGACCGGCCGGTGGCCCTCGGCGACTTCGTCTCGATCGACCTGTCGGCCACCGTCGACGGCGAGGAGGTGCCGAACGCGGCCGCGGAGGGACTGTCCCACGAGGTCGGCTCGGGCCGGCTCATCGCGGGCCTGGACGACGCGCTGGTCGGCCTGTCCGTCGACGAGTCCAAGGAATTCACCGCGCAGCTCGCGACCGGCGAACACGCCGGGAAAGACGCGCAGGTCACCGTCACCGTCAGATCGATCAAGGAACGCGAACTGCCCGAGCCCGACGACGAGTTCGCCCAATTGGCCAGCGAGTTCGACACCATCGACGAACTGCGGTCCAACCTCCGCGACCAGGTGGGCGAGGCCAAGCGCGCCCAGCAGGCGGAGCAGATCCGCAACGCCACGATCGACGCCCTCCTCGAGCAGGTCGACGTGCCGCTGCCGGAGGCGATCGTTCAGGCCCAGGCCGACAGCGCCGTGCACAACGCGCTCCACAGCTTCAGCCATGACGAGGCCAAGTTCGCGGAGGTGCTCCGCGAGCAGGGCAAGTCGCGTCAGCAGTTCGAGGTCGACGCGCACAACGCCGCAGAGGCGGACGTCAAAAGGCAGCTGTTGCTGGATGCGCTGGCCGACGAACTGGAAATCCAGGTCGGCCAGGACGACCTGACCGAGCGACTGGTGATGACGTCCCGGCAGTACGGCATCGAGCCGCAGCAGCTGTTCGGCTATCTCCAGGAGAACAACCAGCTGCCGGCCATGTTCGCCGACGTGCGCCGCGGGCTGACCATCGCCGCCGTGGTCGAGGCGGCGACGGTCACCGACACCGACGGCAACACCATCGACACCAGTGAGTTCTTCGGCAAGCGTCCCGATGCCGACGAGGCTGAGGAGGCCGCCGAGGATGTCGACCAAGCGGACGAAGACTCCGACCAAACCAATGAGGCCGACGACGAAGCGAAGTGACCCCGTCGTGACGCTGTGAGCGAACGCGCCCATTTCACGGGGTGCGTGACCGGCACACAGTGGGCTTGGTTGGTTAGGGTCGGAGCATAGAAGAACTCTAGAAAGCAGGTAAACCCGTCGTGACTGACATGCGTTCAAACTCGCAGGGTCTCAACCTCACGGACTCGGTCTATGAGCGCTTGCTCTCCGAGCGCATCATCTTCCTGGGTTCAGAGGTGAGCGACGAAATCGCCAACCGGCTGTGCGCACAGATCCTGCTGCTCGCCGCCGAGGACGCCACCAAGGACATCTCGCTCTACATCAACTCGCCCGGCGGATCGATCAGCGCCGGCATGGCGATCTACGACACCATGGTCCTGGCGCCCTGCGACATCGCCACCTACGCGATGGGCATGGCCGCCTCAATGGGCGAATTCCTGTTGGCGGCGGGCACCAAAGGCAAGCGCTACGCGCTGCCGCACGCCCGCATCCTGATGCACCAGCCGCTGGGCGGGGTGACCGGCAGCGCGGCCGACATCGCCATCCAGGCCGAGCAGTTCGCCGTCATCAAGAAGGAGATGTTCCGGCTCAACGCCGAGTTCACCGGCCAGCCGATCGAGCGCATCGAGGCGGACTCCGACCGCGACCGCTGGTTCACCGCCCCGGAGGCCCTGGAATACGGTTTCGTCGACCACATCATCACCCGCGCCGCCCACATCACCAATGGAGAAGCCCAATGAACCCCGAGATCCAACCCCAGGCGCGCTACATCCTGCCGTCGTTCATCGAGCACTCCAGCTTCGGCGTCAAGGAGTCGAACCCCTACAACAAGCTGTTCGAGGAACGCATCATCTTCCTCGGCGTACAGGTCGACGACGCGTCGGCGAACGACATCATGGCGCAGCTGCTGGTGCTGGAGTCGCTTGACCCCGACCGCGACATCACTATGTACATCAATTCCCCGGGCGGCGGGTTCACCTCGCTGATGGCGATTTACGACACCATGCAGTACGTGCGCGCCGACATCCAGACGGTGTGTCTGGGCCAGGCCGCCTCGGCGGCGGCGGTGCTGCTGGCAGCCGGTACGCCGGGCAAGCGGATGGCGCTGCCCAACGCGCGGGTGCTGATCCACCAGCCGTCGCTGTCCGGCGTGATCCAGGGCCAGTTCTCCGATCTGGAGATCCAGGCCGCCGAGATCGAGCGCATGCGCACGCTGATGGAGACCACGCTGGCCCACCACACCGGCAAGGACGCGTCAATCATCCGCAAGGACACCGACCGGGACAAGATCCTGACCGCCGAAGAGGCCAAGGACTACGGGATCATCGACACGGTCCTCGAGTACCGGAAGCTCTCCGCGCAGACGGCCTAACACTTCGCCGAACGTGCACTCACTGCGAATTCTCGGCTGAGTTTTCGCGCTGAGTACACGCTCGGTGAAGGGCCGCGATGTCGGCGATATCAGAGGGCCGCACCCGGCAGCATCCGCCGACGATGCGGGCGCCGGCCGCCACCCACTGCGCCGCGAGTTCGACAGAAAACCGCGACGGACCGGTCCAGGCGCGGCGCTGGTCGTCCCAACGCTCACCGCTGTTCGGGTAGACGATCACCGGCTTGCCGATGTTCGCCGCGCGGATTGCGGGCAGGACGTCGTCGGGTGCGCAGCAATTGACGCCGATCGCGATGATCTCGGGGACCCCGGTGGCCACCGCGAACGCGTCGGCCAGTGGCTGTCCGGCGCGGGTCCGCGTCCCGTCGATGGTGTAGCTGAGCCAGGCCGGCACGCCGGCGGAGCGAACCAGATTGACCAGGGCCTCGGCCTCGTCGACATCCGGCACGGTTTCCAGGGCCAGCACGTCCGCTCCGGCGGCGGCCAGGATCTCCAGCCGGGGCCGATGCCACCGCGTCAAAGCCGCGACGGACAGCCCGTAGCGTCCGCGATATTCGGAGCCGTCGGCCAGCGCCGCGCCGTACGGGCCGATCGAGGCGGCGACGCACAGCCCGCCCGCGCCGGCCTCGTCACGCGCGGTCTTGGCGAGCTCGACGCTGCGGCGCAGCAGCCCGGTGGCCTCGTGTCGGTCGATTCCGTGGGCCGCAAAGCCCTCGAACGATGCCTGGTAGCTGGCTGTCGTCGCGATCGTGGCTCCGGCGCGAAAGTAGGCGGCGTGCACCGCGACGATCTCCCGTGGGGCGTCCGCCAGCAGCTTCGCCGACCACAGCGGATCGGAGAGATCATGGCCGCGCGCCTCCAGCTCGGTGGCCAGGCCGCCATCGCTGATCAGGACGGATTCGCTGTGCAGCGCCAATCCCACTCAGTCACTGTAGGGTTGTTGCAGCGCATCGGCCTCGGTCGGGTAACGACCGCGACACGCCAAAGACACGGATTGCGCGTCTCGGCGAGTGAGGCGTCGTGTGCCTATATGTTTCATCCAGACGGAAGAGGCACGAGCTCCCACGAATACCAAGGACGCGATTCGGCGCTAACGGTCGCGTCGGGCCCGAGCAAGCGGGTAGCGTCGGGGAATACACGCGGCATAGCAAGACGAACGGCGATCAGGAAGTAGGCCCTCAGCACAATGGCGCGCATCGGAGACGGCGGCGACCTGCTTAAGTGCTCGTTCTGCGGGAAGAGCCAGAAGCAGGTCAAGAAACTCATTGCTGGCCCCGGTGTGTACATCTGCGATGAGTGCATCGATCTCTGTAACGAGATCATCGAAGAGGAACTCGCCGATGCCGACGAGGTCAAGCTCGACGAACTGCCCAAGCCCGCCGAGATCCGCGACTTCCTCGAGGGATACGTCATCGGGCAGGACACCGCCAAGCGGACGCTCGCCGTCGCCGTCTACAACCACTACAAGCGGATCCAGGCGGGCGAGAAGGGTCGTGACTCCCGGTACGAGCCGGTCGAGCTGACCAAGTCCAACATCTTGATGCTCGGACCCACCGGCTGCGGCAAGACCTATCTGGCCCAGACGCTGGCGAAGATGCTCAACGTGCCGTTCGCCATCGCCGACGCCACCGCGCTGACCGAGGCCGGTTATGTCGGTGAGGACGTCGAGAACATCTTGCTCAAACTCATCCAGGCCGCCGACTACGACGTCAAGCGCGCCGAGACCGGCATCATCTACATCGACGAGGTGGACAAGATCGCCCGCAAGAGCGAGAACCCCTCGATCACCCGCGACGTCTCCGGTGAGGGCGTTCAGCAGGCCCTGTTGAAAATTCTGGAGGGCACCCAGGCATCGGTTCCCCCGCAGGGCGGCCGCAAGCACCCCCATCAGGAGTTCATCCAGATCGACACCACCAACGTGCTGTTCATCGTCGCGGGTGCGTTCGCCGGGCTGGAAAAGATCATCTACGAGCGCGTCGGCAAGCGCGGTTTGGGCTTCGGCGCCGAGGTCCACTCCAAGGCCGAGATCGACACGACCGATCACTTCGCCGACGTCATGCCCGAGGACCTGATCAAGTTCGGCTTGATCCCCGAGTTCATCGGGCGGCTCCCGGTGGTCGCCTCGGTCACCAACCTGGACATGGAGTCGTTGGTCAAGATCCTGTCCGAGCCGAAGAACGCTCTGGTCAAGCAGTACACCCGGCTGTTAGAAATGGACGGCGTGGAGCTGGAGTTCAGCGACGATGCGCTGGAGGCGATCGCCGATCAAGCGATCCACCGCGGCACCGGCGCCCGCGGCCTGCGGGCGATCATGGAAGAAGTCCTGCTGCCGGTGATGTACGACATCCCGAGCCGCGACGACGTCGCCAAGGTCGTGGTGACGAAGGAGACCGTGCAGGACAACGTGCTGCCGACGATCGTGCCGCGCAAGCCGTCGCGCAGTGAGCGCCGCGACAAGAGCGCGTAGCGCCGCGACGGCCGTCTGAAGCGCGCCTCGCGGGCCGCGCGACCGACGTGACCAATACCACAGTTTTGAATTCCGCGCTGTCACCCCGCGCTGACTTCGGCTTTTGCCCGCAAAACCGCTGCATGTAATGGTTTCAAGACGCCCATGCTCGCCTACAAGGAGTGCCATAATTGGTACTACCAGTGACACACAAGCTCGAGGGCGCGGGAGTCGCCTAAACGGCGCGTAACCTAATGCTCCAGCGGAGTGCCTATCCGGGTAACGAATGGAAGGCGGATACGTGGATCCGAACGGCAGTGGGGCCGGATCTGATTCTCATAACGGCTCCTCTCGCAATGGGGCCTCCAATGCCGGGTCTGAACGTCAGCGTCTAGAACAAGTTGTCATTCGATTCGCCGGAGACTCCGGCGACGGCATGCAGCTGACCGGCGACCGGTTCACATCCGAGGCGGCGCTTTTCGGAAACGACCTGGCGACCCAGCCGAACTACCCCGCCGAGATCCGCGCTCCCGCAGGCACATTGCCCGGGGTCTCGTCCTTCCAGATTCAGATCGCCGACTACGACATCTTGACCGCCGGCGACCGCCCCGATGTCCTCGTGGCCATGAACCCGGCGGCGCTGAAGGCCAACATCAGCGACTTGCCGCGCGGCGGAATGGTAATCGCGAATTCCGACGAGTTCACCAAGCGCAACCTGACGAAGGTGGGCTACGTAACGAACCCGCTGGAGACCGACGAGCTGACCGAGTACGTCGTGCACTCCGTCGCGATGACGACGCTGACGCTCGGGGCCGTCGAGGCGATCGGTGCGTCGAAGAAAGACGGCCAGCGCGCCAAAAACATGTTCGCGCTTGGCCTTCTGTCATGGATGTACGGGCGGCCGATCCAGACCAGCGAGCGGTTCATCCGGGAGAAGTTCGGCCGCAAGCCCGACATCGCGGAGGCCAACGTGCTTGCGCTCAAGGCGGGCTGGAACTACGGCGAAACGACCGAGGTGTTCGGCACCACCTACGAGGTTTCGCGCGCGTCCCTGCCGTCGGGCGAATACCGCCAGATTTCCGGCAACACCGCGCTGGCGTACGGCATCGTCACGGCCGGTCAGCTCGCCGGGATCCCCGTCGTGCTCGGCAGCTATCCGATCACCCCGGCCTCGGACATCCTGCACGAGCTGTCCAAGCACAAGAACTTCAACGTGATCACCTTCCAGGCCGAAGACGAGATCGGCGGAATCTGCGCGGCGATTGGCGCTTCCTACGGTGGTGCCCTCGGGGTCACCAGCACGTCCGGGCCGGGCATCTCGCTGAAGTCCGAAGCACTCGGCCTTGCCGTAATGACCGAGCTGCCGTTGCTGGTCATCGACGTCCAGCGGGGCGGCCCCTCGACGGGGCTACCGACCAAGACCGAGCAGGCCGACCTGCTGCAGGCGTTGTACGGCCGCAACGGGGAGTCACCGGTGGCGGTGCTGGCGCCACGATCGCCGTCCGACTGCTTCGAGACCGCCATCGAAGCGGTCCGCATCGCGGTGTCGTATCACACCCCGGTGATCCTGCTGTCCGACGGTTCGATCGCCAACGGCTCGGAGCCATGGCGAATCCTGGACGTCGGCGCGCTGCAGCCGATCAAGCACACCTTCGCCAAACCGGACGAGCCGTTCCAGCCGTACAACCGCGACCCGGAAACCCTTGCCCGTCAGTTCGCGGTTCCGGGCACGCCGGGCCTGGAGCATCGCATCGGTGGCCTGGAAGCGGCGAACGGGTCGGGCAACATCTCCTACGAGCCCGTCAATCACGACCTCATGGTCCGGTTGCGCCAGGCCAAGATCGACGGCATCGCCGTTCCCGATCTGGAAGTCGACGACCCGACCGGAGACGCGGAGCTGCTGCTTATCGGGTGGGGCAGCTCGTACGGTCCGATCGGTGAGGCGTGCCGGCGCGCGCGGCGCAAGGGCATCAAGGTCGCTCATGCCCACCTGCGCCACCTCAGCCCATTCCCGGCGAACCTGGGCGACGTGCTGCGGCGTTACCCCATGGTGGTCTGCCCGGAGATGAACTTGGGCCAGCTGGCGCTGGTGCTGCGGGGCAAGTACCTGGTCGACGTGCAATCCGTCAGCAAGGTGCAGGGTGTCGCGTTCCTCGCCGACGAAATTGGACGCGTCATCCGCGCCGCGCTGGGCGGCACGCTGGCCGAAATCGAGCAAGACAAGACGATGGTCGCCAGAATGGCGGCAGCAACGGTTGGAGCGGGAGCTGAGGAATGACCGACGTGATCGGCAATCTAGCGGGCACAAACCTGGGATTGACTCCCGGGTCGAATAAAAACGACAAGCTGACCAAGAACGACGGGGTGCCCACTACTGACGAGCCGCAGAAGGCGAAGGACTTCACCAGCGACCAGGAGGTGCGTTGGTGCCCGGGCTGCGGTGACTACGTCATCCTCAACACCATCCGAAACTTCCTGCCGGAACTCGGGCTGCGTCGCGAGAACATCGTCTTCATCAGCGGCATTGGCTGCTCGAGCCGGTTCCCGTACTACCTCGAGACGTACGGGTTTCACTCGATCCACGGTCGCGCGCCGGCCATCGCGACCGGTCTGGCGCTGGCCCGCGAGGATCTGTCGGTGTGGGTGGTCACCGGGGACGGCGACGGGTTGTCGATCGGCGGTAACCACCTGATCCACGCGCTGCGCCGCAACGTCAACATCACCATCCTGCTGTTCAACAACCGGATTTACGGTCTGACCAAGGGCCAGTACTCGCCGACGTCGGAGGTCGGCAAGGTCACCAAGTCGACGCCGATGGGTTCCCTCGACCAGCCGTTCAACCCGGTGTCGTTGGCGCTGGGCGCCGAGGCGACCTTCGTCGGCCGCGCCCTGGACTCCGACCGCAATGGCCTGACCGAGGTGCTGCGCGCCGCCGCCGAGCACCGGGGCGCCGCCGTCGTCGAAATCCTGCAGGACTGCCCGATTTTCAACGACGGCTCGTTCGACGCGCTGCGCAAGGAGGGCGCCGAAGAGCGGTTGATCAACGTCCGCCACGGCGAGCCAATTGTGTTCGGCGTCAACGGCGAATACTGCGCGGTGAAGTCGGGCTTCAGCCTGGAGGTGGCGAAGACCGCCGACGTCAGTGTCGACGAGATCGTCGTGCACGATGCGCACGCCGACGACTCGGCCTACGCGTTTGCGTTGTCCCGGCTTTCGGATCAGAACCTCGACCACACCGTGCTGGGCATCTTCCGCAACATCAGCCGGCCCACCTACGACGACGCGGCACGCTCTCAGGTCCACGCCGCCCAGTCATCGAAGCCGTTCGACTCCGCTGCGCTGCAATCGCTGCTGCGCGGGCGCGACACCTGGACCGTCGACTGAGGTGGCTGAACTCGTTCCCGACGCAGTGTCACTGGCCGGGGTAGTGCTGGCTGGCGGCGAGTCGCGGCGCATGGGCCGCGACAAGGCCACCCTGCCCGGTCCGAGCGGGGCCGCCACGCTGGCCGAGTATGTCGTCGGCATCGTCGCGCAGCGCTGCGAACCGGTCTTCGTGATGGCGGCCCCCGGGCAGCCGTTGCCCTCGCTGCAGGCTCGCGTCGTGCGCGACGACGTGCGCGGGCTGGGACCGTTGCCGGCGACCGGGCGGGGACTGCGCGCAGCCGCCGAGGCGGGCGCGCGGTTCGCCTTCGTCTGCGCCGTCGACATGCCGCTGCTGACCGTCGAACTGATCGACGACCTCGTTCGCCTCGCCACCGAGACCAACGCCGAAGTGGTGTTGCCGTGGGACGGTCGCAGCCACTACCTCGCCGCGGTGTACCGCACCGATCTCGCGGAGCGGATCGACGCGCTGGTCGCCGCCGGGGAGCGCCGAATGAGCGCCTTGATCGACGCCTCCGACGCTCAGCAGATCGTGCTGCCGGATTCGCGTCCGGTGACGAACGTCAACACGGACGCTGAATTGCGCGCGGCGGTGCGGCCCGGGGCGTGAGGGCGAGCGCTCGCCTTTTTGAGTGATTTGGCTTCAAGGGCCGCTCTATAAATTTTGCGTAAAAATTTCAAGTCGCACACTTTGCGTGTAATTGGGCTATTCTTTCGACACAAATTCAATTAATGCCGACCATTTCTATGCCTCTTTTAGAGTGTCCACAGTAATGGCGGCTGCGTGCCCGTTCGACCATGTGTCAATTGCGTTGGCGCAGTGACGATTTCGGCCGTCGAAGCGAGGGATCCATGACCTGGCGCGGAGGCGCGACGGCGCCATGCAGAGCCGCTCCGCGGGCGGGGATAGTGTTGCTTCGGCCGCAGGCTTTGTCCGAGCAATCCGGCAGCTGAAAGAGATTGGGCCAGTGGCCAATTCCCTCGGAAGCCCGAGTGATCACCGTTCGCCCTGACGCGTGGATGCGGCGGAGTAGACCGAGAAAGCTTGCTGCACTGCGGTTTTCGAGCGGACTGCACAACCGGCTCTCATGGCTTGGTGGGTCGGATGCACGACCCGGCGTATAGTGTTGTACCCTGCGCCGGTTCACCCTTTGGCGGGGCGGGATGCGTACCGGCCACGACGGGCGAGTCGCGACACCGCGAACACGTGTGCCAGCTCACAATATTTGCGTGATTCGGATCACGATTTGGTTGCTATCGCGACGGATGGGCACCACGCGAAAAGGCGCGGCTGACCTGCTGAGATGTTTCCGCGATCGCGACGTAATCGGCCCGTTATCGGACCGAGATATGCATTTTCTGAATATGACGAATGCGGCCGGGTTTCGTACGGTCCCTGGTAGCCCGAAACGGGTCAACGGAAAAGTAATCGAAAATTGAATCCACGGACCCGCGTGCGAGCGGGGCTGCGCACGGCATAGCCGTGCCGCGGCCGGTGGGTACTACCCCGCCGGGGCAGATCGAGCCCTCCCCTGTCGTGCCAGAACGAGACGGCACGTCCCAGAGCAGCTATTCCGCACCAACCGAGCACCCCAACCCACGCCCGTGGGTTTGCTTTGGCGCGCGCGCACCGCGAAAGGAAGAAATTTGAAGAACGTCCGCAAGACGCTCATCCTGGCAGCGATCGCAGGAACGCTCGCGAGCGTGCCATCCGCCACCGCCACCGCGGAACCGATGGGCTTTGACCCGAACGTTCCCCCCATCGGGGCGCCCGACGCGCCCCCGCCACCGGCTCCGGACGCCCCGGCGCCAGCGCCGGTGGGCTTTGACCCGGCCGCTCCGCCGCCCCCGATTCCGGACGCTTTGGCGCCGGTTGACGTGCCTCCCGCGCCGGCTCCCGCGGGCTTCGACCCGAACGTTCCGCCGCCCCCGGCGCCGGACGCCCCGCCGCCGCCGGCGGCTCCCGTGGGCTTCGACCCCAACGTTCCGCCGCCGCCGGCGCCGGACGCCCCGCCGCCTCCGGTGCACAAGGCGTACACCGTGAACTGGGATGCCATCGCGCAGTGCGAGTCGGGCGGTAACTGGGGGATCAGCACCGGTAACGGCTTCTCCGGTGGCCTGCAGTTCACCTCGAGCACGTGGCACGCCAACGGTGGTTCGGGATCGCCGGCCGGCGCCAGCCGTGATGAGCAGATCCGGGTGGCCGAGAATGTGCTGCACACGCAGGGCATCGGCGCGTGGCCGGTCTGCGGTCGGCGCGGCTGATCATTCGCCGTCAGTAGGTATAAGTAGTGCCGGGCCTCGGGCCCGGCACTACTTATCCGCGGGTCGGGTAGCGTCTGGCCGATGACCGCAACGCCGCGCGAGTTCGACATCGTGTTGTACGGGGCGACCGGCTTCGTCGGGAAGCTGACCGCCGACTACCTGGCACACGCCGGAGCGGGCGCGCGGATCGCGTTGGCCGGCAGGTCGCCGGACCGGCTGTTCGCCGTTCGCGACACCCTGGGCGAATCCGCCCGGGACTGGCCGGTGCTGGCCGCCGACGCCTCGTCGCCCTCGACGCTGGATGAAATGGCCGTCCGGACGCGAGTCGTCATCACCACGGTCGGGCCCTACACCCGCTACGGGTTGCCGCTGGTCGCCGCGTGCGCGGCGGCCGGCACCGATTACGCCGACCTGACCGGTGAGGCGATGTTCGTCCGCGAAAGCATCGACCTCCACCACAAGCAGGCCGCCGACACCGGCGCCCGCATCGTGCACGCCTGCGGATTCGACTCGGTCCCCTCGGATCTGAGCGTGTATGCGCTGTATCGCGCGGCGCAGTTGGACGGCGCCGGCGACCTCGGCGACACCCACTTCGTGGTGCGGTCCTTCCGCGGCGGGTTTTCGGGCGGCACGATCGCGTCGATGCTGGAAGTTCTGGACACCGCCTCGAGCGACCCCGAGGCGCGCCGCCAGCTCGCCGACCCCTACACGTTGAGCTCCGACCGCGCCGCGGAACCCGAACTCGGCCGGCAGCCGGATCTGCCGGTGCGTCGCGGTGTTCACATCGCGCCGGAACTGTCCGGTTCGTGGACCGCGGGATTCGTGATGGCCCCGTACAACACCCGAATTGTGCGACGCAGCAACGCGTTACTGGACTGGGCGTACGGCCGGCGGTTCCGCTACGACGAGAACATGAGCGTCGGATCGTCGCCTCTCGCGCCGGTGGCGTCGGCCGTCGTCACCGGCTTCGGCAACGCGATGTTCGGGCTGGGCAGCCGCTACTTCCGGTTCCTGCCGCGCCGCCTGGTGGAGCGGGTCGTCCCCAAGCCGGGCACGGGTCCGAGTGCGGCGGCTCGCGAGCGCGGCTACTACCGGACCGAGACCTACACCACCACGACCACCGGCGCCCGCTACGTCGCGCGCATGGAGCAGCGGGGCGACCCCGGCTACAAGGCGACCTCGGTGCTGTTGGGGGAGTGCGGACTGGCGCTCGCACAGGACCGCGACAAACTCTCCGATCTGCTCGGCGTGCTGACTCCGGCGGCCGCGATGGGTGACGCGTTGCTGGCGCGATTCCCGGATGCCGGTGTGTCATTAGAGACTGAGCGGTTGAACTGACCGGATACCCGAGGCGCCCCACAGGAAGGGCTGTCGATCGAGATCGCGTGAGTCTACTGTCATAAGTGGCTTGGTTTCCCATACCAGCGACGAAGGTGGATACACCGATGGCCGGTCTTGATGATCTCTACGCCCAAATTCCCACGTCTGAAATCGCGGACAAGCTCGGCGCCGACAAAGGCGACGTAGACAACGCGATTCATACGCTGGTGCCCGTGCTGCTCGGCGGATTGCAGCACAACTCGCAAGATCCTGAGCACGCCAACAAGATTGAGTCCGCCGCCAATAGTCAGGCCGCCCGCGGCCTGCTCGACGCCGGTGGAGGTGTCGAGCAGGTGGACGAGAGCGACGGGCACCAGGCGGTCGCGGCGCTTTTCGGCGGTAATGACACCGACCAGGTTGCGGCGGCGCTGGCCAAGGGAGGCGCGGGCAGCAGCGACCTGCTTAAGAGGTTGCTGCCGGTAGTGCTCCCAATCGTGTTGGCCTACATCGGAAAACAGCTCTCCGGCGGTGCGCAGACTACTGCGGCGCAGCAAAAGGAGGAAGCCTCCGGCGGCGGCCTGGGCGAGGTCCTGGGCAGCATCTTGGGCGGTGGCTCTGGCGACAAGTCCCTCGGTGGCATCCTCGGCAGCGTGCTGGGCAGCAAGGGCGGCGGACTTGGCGACATCCTCGGCGGCCTGCTCGGCGGCAAGAAATAGCCAGCGTCGCACCGCACCTGGAGTGTTCACTTGCAGTTCCCGGCCGGTTTCGATTTGCGTCGAGAGAGGGATGCCCTGGCCCGACCAAGATCAGTAAGCGCCCGCCCGTCGGGCATCGACAATGACATCTGAGACATCTGAGACGTCCGGCGCAATGCCGGCCCCACTGGATAACGAGAGGGATTGCCATGTCAGACACGCTCACTGCTGGACAGAAGCTGGTGCGGGGAGAGTCAATGGTCTCCAACAACGGCGCCTACACGCTCACGTTGCAAGACGACGGCAACCTGGTGCTGGCCTCCCGCGGTGCGCCGCTATGGGAGACTTCCACCAACGGCCAGGACGTGGTGCGCGCCGAAGTGCAGCCCGACGGCAACTTCGTCCTCTACACCGCGGACAAACCGGTCTGGCACAGCGACACCAAGGGCAAGAAGGACGTCAGACTCGTGCTCCAGGACGATCGGAACCTGGTGCTCTACGCCGCTGACGGACCGGCCTGGTCGACGAAGACGGAGACCGATGCCCCGCCGCCACCGGCGCCCGAGGCCGCCGAAGAGCCGGCCGCTGAAGAAGCCGAGGCCGAGGTCGTTTCGGAAGCCGTCGAGGAACCCGCCCCGCGGACCTACACCGTCGAATCCGGCGACACCCTGTGGGCCATCGCGGAGCGCTTCTACGGCGACGGCAGCAAATACCAGGTGATCGCCGATGCCAGCGGCATCCCCAACCCCGACCTGATCCAGCCCGGCCAGGTGCTGACTATCCCCTGATCGCGGCCCCACCCGCAATAGCCCGCGACACCGCAACCACGACACGACACGCCCACGTGGGTGTGCGTGGTCGCGGTCTCGGCGGCACCCGGCCGTGTTCGGGCGATTACACGCGCCCGCGCGGCGGTTCCTAGAATTGACCGGTGACCGCCAGCCGTAGCTCTGCCGCCGACCTGCCCAAGTCGTGGGATCCGGCCGCGATGGAGGGCGCGATCTACCAGAAGTGGCTGGACGCGGGCTACTTCAAGGCCGACGCGGCCAGCCCCAAACCCGCCTACTCGATCGTGCTGCCGCCGCCGAACGTGACGGGCAGCCTGCACATGGGTCACGCGCTGGAACACACCATGATGGACGCCCTGACCCGGCGCAAGCGGATGCAGGGCTATGAGGTGCTGTGGCAGCCGGGCATGGACCACGCGGGCATCGCGACGCAAAGCGTCGTGGAAATGCAGCTCGCGGTCGACGGCAAGACGAAGGAGGACTTCGGCCGGGAGCTGTTCGTCGACAAGGTGTGGGACTGGAAGCGTGAGTCCGGCGGTGCCATCGGCGGCCAGATGCGCCGGCTCGGCGACGGCGTGGACTGGAGCCGCGACCGGTTCACCATGGACGACGGACTGTCGCGGGCGGTGCGGACCATCTTCAAGCGGCTCTACGACGCCGGCCTGATCTATCAGGCCGAGCGGCTGGTCAACTGGTCACCGGTGCTCGAGACGGCGATCTCGGACCTCGAGGTCAACTACCAGGACGTCGAAGGCGAACTGGTGTCGTTCCGGTACGGCTCGCTCGACGACGCGCAACCGCACATCGTGGTCGCCACCACGCGGGTCGAGACGATGCTGGGCGACACCGCGATCGCGGTCCATCCCGACGACGAACGCTACCGCCACCTGGTCGGCACCACCCTGCCGCACCCCTTTGTGGACCGCCGGCTGGTCGTCGTCGCCGACGAGCACGTGGACCCCGAATTCGGTACGGGCGCCGTCAAGGTCACGCCCGCGCACGATCCGAACGACTTCGAAATCGGGCTGCGGCACCAGCTGCCGATGATCTCGATCATGGACACCAAAGGCCGGATCACCGACACCGGAACGCAATTCGACGGGATGGATCGCTTCGAGGCCCGGGTCGCGGTGCGCGAAGCCCTGGCGGCGCAGGGCCGTATCGTCGAGGAGAAACGGCCCTATCTGCACAGCGTCGGACATTCCGAGCGCAGCGGCGAGCCGATCGAGCCCCGGCTGTCGCTGCAGTGGTGGGTCCGGGTGGAATCGCTGGCGAAGGCCGCCGGCGACGCGGTTCGCAACGGCGACACCGTGATTCACCCCGCCAGCCTGGAGCCGCGCTGGTTCGCCTGGGTCGACGACATGCACGACTGGTGCATCTCGCGGCAGCTGTGGTGGGGCCACCGCATCCCGATCTGGTACGGGCCCAACGGCGAACAGGTGTGCGTCGGTCCGGACGAGACGCCGCCGGAGGGCTGGGAGCAGGACCCCGACGTGCTGGACACGTGGTTCTCGTCCGCGCTGTGGCCGTTCTCCACGCTGGGCTGGCCGGAAAAGAGTGCGGAGCTGGAAAAGTTCTATCCCACAAGTGTTCTGGTCACCGGGTACGACATCCTGTTCTTCTGGGTGGCGCGGATGATGATGTTCGGCACCTTCGTCGGCGGCGACGACGCCATCACGCTCGACGGCCGCCGCGGACCGCAGGTGCCGTTCACCGATGTCTTTCTGCACGGGCTGATCCGTGACGAATTCGGCCGCAAGATGAGCAAGTCCAGGGGCAACGTCATCGACCCGCTGGACTGGGTGGAGATGTTCGGGGCCGACGCCCTGCGGTTCACGCTGGCCCGCGGCGCCAGTCCCGGTGGCGACCTGTCCGTCGGCGAGGATGCCGTCCGGGCTTCCCGCAACTTCGGTACCAAGCTGTTCAACGCCACCCGGTACGCACTGCTCAACGGTGCTGCGCTGGCACCCTTGCCCGCGCTGGCGGAGCTGACCGATGCCGATCGCTGGATTCTCGGACGACTGGAAGAGGTTCGCGCCGAGGTTGATTCGGCGTTCGACGGCTACGAGTTCAGCCGGGCCTGCGAATCGCTCTACCACTTCGCGTGGGACGAATTCTGCGACTGGTACGTCGAACTGGCCAAGACACAGCTGGCCGAGGGGCTCACGCACACCACCGCCGTGCTGGCCGCGGTGCTCGACACGCTGCTGCGGTTGCTCCATCCGGTGATCCCGTTCCTCACCGAGGCGCTGTGGCAGGCGTTGACCAGCCAAGAGTCGCTGGTGATCGCCGAGTGGCCGAAGCCATTGGGTATCACCCTGGATCCGGTTGCCGCGCAGCGGATTAGCGACATGCAGAAGCTCGTCACCGAGGTCCGCCGATTTCGCAGCGAACAGGGTTTGGCCGACCGGCAGAAGGTGCCGGCCCGGTTGGCCGGTGTCGAGGGCGCGGAGCTGGACGGGCAGGTGGGCGCGGTGACGTCGCTGGCGTGGCTCACCGCGCCGGGTGCGGATTTCCGGCCGTCGGTGTCACTGGAGGTTCGGCTGGGCCCCACCACGGACAGCACCGTCGTCGTCGAACTCGACACCTCGGGCACCATCGATGTCGGCGCCGAACGCCGGCGCCTGGAAAAGGATTTGGCCGCGGCACAAAAGGAGCTGGCGTCGACCGCCGCCAAGCTGGCCAACGCCGACTTCGTTGCCAAAGCACCGGAACAAGTCGTCGGCAAGATCCGTGACCGTCAGCGGGTGGCCCAAGAGGAAACCGACCGGATCAACGCGAGGCTGGCTGCGCTGCAATGACTTCCGAGCCGCCCGACTGGACTGAGAGGCGACCGGGCACCAGCGTGGCTCCCACGCCGGATGAGATCGCGTCCCTGCTGCAGGTCGAGCACCTGCTGGATCAACGCTGGCCGGAGACCCGCATCGAGCCGAGCCTGACCCGGATCAGCGCATTGATGGACTTGCTGGGATCGCCGCAACTCGGGTACCCGTCCATCCACATCGCGGGCACCAACGGCAAGACGTCGGTGGCCCGGATGGTGGATGCGCTGGTGACCGCGCTGCACCGGCGCACCGGCCGAACCACCAGCCCGCACCTGCAATCGGCGGTCGAACGCATCGCGATCGACGGACAACCGATCAGCCCGGCCCAGTACGTGGAGACGTATCGGGAGATCGAGCCGTTCGTGCAGATGGTCGACGCGCAGTCGCAGGCGGACGGCGGGCCGACGATGAGCAAGTTCGAGGTCCTCACCGCAATGGCGTTCGCCGCGTTCGCCGATGCGCCCGTGGACGTCGCGGTGGTCGAGGTGGGCATGGGTGGGCGTTGGGATGCCACCAACGTGATCGACGCGCCGGTAGCCGTCATCACCCCGATCGGCATCGACCACGTCGACTACCTCGGCGGCGACATCGCCGGCATCGCCGGCGAGAAGGCCGGCATCATCAGCAAGGCCGCCGAGGGCGCACCGGACACCGTCGCCGTCATCGCGCGCCAGGCTCCGGAGGCGATGGAAGTGCTGTTGGCCCAATCCGTGCGCGCCGACGCCGCGGTCGCCCGCGAGGATTCCGAGTTCGCGGTCCTGGGCCGCGAGGTCGCGATCGGCGGGCAGGTGCTGCAGCTGCAGGGCCTCGGCGGGGTGTACTCCGATGTCTACCTGCCGCTGCACGGCGAACACCAGGCGCACAACGCGGTGCTGGCGCTCGCGGCGGTCGAGGCCTTTTTCGGCGCCGGTGCGCAGCGACAGCTCGACGTCGAGGCGGTCCGGGCAGGTTTCGCCGCCGTCACCAGCCCCGGCCGGCTGGAGCGCATGCGCAGCGCGCCCACGGTGTTCATCGACGCCGCGCACAATCCGGCCGGTGCGGCCGCGCTCGCGCAGTCGCTGGCCGGCGAATTCGACTTCCGATTCCTGGTCGGCGTGCTCAGCGTCCTGGCCGACAAGGACGTGGACGGCATCCTCGCCGCGTTGGAGCCGGTGTTCGATTCCGTCGTCGTCACCCACAACGGCTCGCCGCGGGCACTGGACGTCGACGCGCTGGCGCTGGCGGCGGGTGAGCGGTTCGGGCCCGACCGCGTGACCACCGCCGAGAATCTGCACGACGCCATCGATCTCGCGACCGCCCTGGTCGACGAGGCGGCCGTCGATGGCGATGCCGGGGCCTTCTCCGGCAGCGGCATCGTCATCACCGGCTCGGTGGTCACCGCCGGTGCCGCACGGACTCTGTTTGGTCGTGATCCGGATTGACGTCCTCCACGGGCTTAAAGCCGTTGGATTCCAACCCTTCTCCGTCGCACCTAGGCAGCAGGAGTACAGAGTTGAGGTTCACGGTTCGCAGACCGGCTAGTGCCGAGGTCTCCCCGTGCTGTCACCGCCCGTCCGGCGGCGATGTTGCGTGCGGCGTTGACGTCGGCGTTGCACGGGTCCGCGCCGCAGGCGACGCACTGGAAAACCGCTTGGCTCTTGCGGTTTTCCGGCGCGACGTGCCCGCAGTGGGAGCATCGTTGCGACGTGTACGCTGCTGGAACGGTTTCAAGCCGTCCCAGGGCCTTGTGCTTGAGCCGGGCAACGAGCAGTCCCCACCCTTGGCGGTTGATCGCACGGTTGAGGCCCCGTTTCTGTGCGACGTGGGTGCCCGGGCATTCACGAGTCCCGCGCGCCGAGCGGGTCATCGCACGCACCTTCAAGTCCTCGACGCGGATGGTGTCGAAGCGGCGCGCCACATCGGTGGTGGTCTTCTCCACCCAGTCACGGCGGCGATCGGTTTCGCGGGCGCACAACCTCGCAATGGCCCGCTTCGTTCGCGCCCGCCGGCTCGATCCGCGTCGCGCCCGGGCCAGACGCTGCTGCAATCGGCGGAGTCGCTTGGTTTCACCAGCACCAAGGCCAGGAACATCCAACAGCTCTCCGCTGGAGAGCGCCACCGATACCGCCACGCCGCGATCAACACCAACGACGCTGCCATCACCGGGTCCCGGGACCGGTGCAGGGATGGCAGCAAAAGCGATGTGCCATCGCGCCGATCGATCCAGACTGACGCGGTAAGACTTCACCGTGCCGGGTATGGTGCGGGTCCACCGAAACCGCACCCACCCCACCTTGGGTATCCATACCTGCCCATAGCGGCGGCTCAGCCGGTTGATGTGGCGCGGTTTGAGTCCGACCTGCCGGAATCCTTCATGGGTGCCGGCCTTACGCCACGTCGGGCGACGGTGGGTGCCGTTGAAAAAGTTGCGCATCGCTTGGGCGAAGTCCCGCAACGCTCCCCCGCAAGCGGGAGGTACCCCCAGCTGCTGCACGGTCTGCGACCCGGCTGCCAGCCAGCCGTATTCGGCGCGGGCCGCAGTCAACTGGGCGCACTGCTCATGGTAACCGGGCGCCTGGCGGCCCGGCTGCCAGTGCTGCTGCTGCTCCACGGCCAGATTCCACACAAACCGGGCATGACGACAGTGTTCGGCCAACGCTGCGGCCTGCTTCGGGCTGGGGAGCAACCGAAACCTGCACACAGCAACAACCTAGGGGCGACCACCGACAACATGGCGATTAGGAGGGAGGCGGCGTTTTCTCCCCTGCTAAAGCCTGGGGTTTCCACGCCGTAAGCCTGATGACCGACCAAAACCCGGCCCCGCCCGCCGACCCGTGGAAGAGCTTCGGCGCGGTGATGGCCGCGACGCTGATTCTGGAGGCGATCGTGGTGCTGCTGGCGATCCCGGTGGTGGGCGCCGTCGGCGGCGGCCTGACCGCCGCAAAGCTGACGTATCTGATCGGCCTGGCCGCGGTGTTGATCCTGCTGGCCGGGCTGCAGCGCAGACCCTGGGCGATCTGGGTGAACCTGGGCGTGCAAGTGGTTCTCCTCGCCGGCTTCGCGGTCTACCCGGGGGTGGGATTCATCGGGGTGCTGTTCACCGGAGTGTGGGCGTTGATCGCCTACTTCCGTGCCGAGGTCCGGCGCCGTCAGCAGTAGGGCCAGTCGCTTGAGCTGCGGCGGGCCAATCGCCGGTTGGTTCTGTACGCTGTCCGCCGTGACCGAACGGACCCTCGTACTGATCAAGCCTGACGCCGTCGAGCGGCACCTGATAGGCGAGATCATCAGCCGCATCGAGCGAAAAGGCCTCACCATCGCGGCGCTGGAGCTTCGGCATGTCAGCGAAGAGCTGGCCGGCCAGCATTACGCCGAACACGAAGGCAAGCCGTTCTTCGGGTCGTTGCTGGAATTCATCACCTCGGGCCCGGTGGTGGCGGCGATCGTGGAGGGACCGCGTGCGATTGCGGCGTTTCGGCAGGTCGCCGGCGGCACCGACCCGGTGGAGAAGGCCACACCGGGCACCATCCGGGGCGACTTCGGGCTGGAGACGCAGTTCAACTTGGTGCACGGGTCCGATTCGACCGATTCCGCCAAGCGCGAGATCGCGCTGTGGTTTCCCGACGTTTAGCGCTGGGACGATAGGGGCCGCACGGGGCCCTGACCGGGTTTGCTGAAGCGCACGCATCGGGTGCGAGTGGGCACCCTGAGTGATGTGGGATACTGACAGCGGGTGAACGTCGCCGGACCGGCGTCGGACACCCGAATGAAGACTTAGACAAGCGCGACCATCGCCACCCCGCGGTGTTGCGCCGCATGTCAGGCCGACATTCAGCACGGCGCCGAGTGAGTTCTACCTGAGCCGCTCGGGGCGAGACCATCAAAAGCCGGGGAGAAGCGACCCGGGCCCATAACGAAGCCCTCGCGTGGCCGCGTCGAAGCGACGCGCCCGGGGGCTAAAGGAGAATACGTGGTAGACAGTGCACCGCCTACAGACCCATCACAAGGGCCGACCCAGCACGAGGACCTGCCGGACCGCCTAAGAGTCCATCAGCTCGCACGAGCGCTCGGCAGCACCAACAAAGAGGTGCTGGATGCGCTCGTCTCCCTCGATGGGCGGACTCGCAACGTGCAGTCCGGCGTGGATCGCGAGGACGCGCTTCGCGTGCGTGACCTGATCTTTGCCAAGCCCCTGCCGAACGTTCCGGGCTTCAGCAGCGCTCCGGTCCCCGTCGCCGTGAGACCCGAATTCCGGCCATCGCCGGGGACCGACCAGCCGCAATACATGCCGCTATTCGTCGCGCCGCAGCCGATGGAGACCAAAGGTCGCGGCGGTGACGGCTCGGATGATTCGGACTCCGACTCCGATGATTCCGACACCGACGAGGACGAGGAGCAGGCCGACAGACCGGCGAACCGGCGGCGGCGTCGGGGCCGTCGGGGGCGTGGCCGCGGGCGCGGTGAACAGGGCGGGGCCGACGGCCAGGAGGCCGGTGACGACGACGGCGAGGCCGCCGACGAGGACGGCGAGGTCGCCGACGAGTCCGATGACTCCGACACCGACGACGAGAACGGTTCGTCGGAGGCGGCAAGTCGCCGCCGCCGGCGGCGCCGGCGACGCAAGTCCGGATCGGGTGACGACAACGACGAGGGTCCATCGCCCGACGATCCGCCGAACACCGTCGTGCACGAGCGACCGTCCCGCGGTGGCAAGTCCGCCGAAGACGGCGCGAATGGCTCCAGCAGCGCCGAGATCAAGGGCATCGACGGCTCCACGCGGCTCGAGGCAAAGCGGCAGCGCCGCCGCGACGGGCGCGACGCCGGACGGCGCCGCCCACCGGTGCTGACCGAGGCGGAGTTCCTGGCGCGTCGTGAGGCCGTCGAGCGGATGATGGTGGTGCGCGACAGGGGCCGCAGCGAGCCGCCGCACCCGGGCGCGCGCTACACCCAGATCGCGGTGCTCGAGGACGGCATCGTCGTCGAGCACTTCGTGACCTCCGCCGCTTCCGCTTCTTTGGTGGGCAACATCTACCTCGGGATCGTGCAGAACGTGCTGCCCTCGATGGAGGCGGCCTTCGTCGACATCGGTCGCGGACGCAACGGCGTGCTCTACGCCGGCGAGGTCAATTGGGAAGCCGCGGGATTGGGCGGCTCCGACCGCAAGATCGAACAGGCGCTCAAACCCGGCGATTACGTCGTGGTCCAGGTCAGCAAGGACCCGGTCGGGCACAAGGGCGCCCGGCTCACCACGCAGGTGTCACTGGCGGGTCGCTACCTGGTGTATGTGCCGGGCGCGTCGTCGACCGGGATCAGCCGCAAGCTGCCCGACACCGAGCGCCAGCGGCTCAAGGAGATCCTGCGCGAGGTGGTGCCGTCCGACGCCGGGGTGATCATCCGCACCGCATCCGAGGGAGTCAAAGAGGACGACATCCGCAAGGACGTCACCCGCCTGCAGGAGCGCTGGCAACAAATCGAGGCCAAGGCGGCCGAGACGAAGGAGAAGGCCGCCGGTGCCGCGGTGGCGCTCTACGAAGAGCCGGACGTGTTGGTCAAGGTCATCCGTGATCTGTTCAACGAGGACTTCGCCGGCCTGATCGTCTCCGGCGATGAGGCGTGGAACACGATCAACGAGTACGTGAATTCCGTTGCGCCGGAACTGGTTTCGAAGCTGACCAAGTACGAGCCCGCAACCGGGCCGGATGAGGCGAGCGGACCGGATGTGTTCGCGGTGCACCGCATCGACGAGCAGCTCGCCAAGGCGATGGACCGCAAGGTGTGGCTGCCGTCGGGCGGAACGCTGGTGATCGACCGGACCGAGGCGATGACGGTGATCGACGTCAACACCGGCAAGTTCACCGGTTCCGGGGGCAACCTCGAGCAGACCGTCACCAAGAACAACCTCGAGGCGGCCGAGGAGATCGTGCGCCAGCTGCGGCTGCGCGACATCGGCGGCATCATCGTCATCGACTTCATCGACATGGTGCTGGAATCGAACCGCGACCTGGTGTTGCGTCGGCTGACCGAGGCGCTGGCCCGCGATCGCACCCGCCATCAGGTGTCCGAGGTGACGTCGCTGGGCTTGGTGCAACTGACCCGCAAGCGGTTGGGAACAGGGTTGATCGAGGCGTTCTCGTCGCCGTGCCCGAACTGCGGGGGCCGCGGCATCCTGCTGCACGCCGACCCCGTCGATTCGGCGCCCGCGAACGGCCGCAAGTCCGAGTCCGGAGGTCGCCGAAGCAGGCGATCGAAGAAGAGCCGATCCGAAGAGCCGGCCGTGGCCAAGGTGCCCGCGCACGCTCCCGGTGAACACCCGATGTTCAAGGCGATGGCCGCGGGCGCGTCCGGGTCGGAGGCGCCCGGTCGCGGTGACGAGGAATCCGACGAGTCCGGTGAGGACGTCGCCGCCAAGGTCGACAAGGAGCCCGAAGAGCGGGCCTCGGCTGACCTGGAGGACACCGACCAGGAGGATTTCGAGGACTCTGACGAAGACACCGAAGACGATGAGGACGACCTCGACGACGAGGATCTCGATGACGACGAGGACCTTGGCGACGATGAGGATTTCGACCTGGACGACGACGATGACGACGATCTGGACGACGAGGATTCCGACGACGACTCCGAGACCGGTAATGGCTCGCCAGGGGCCGATGGCGCACCCTTTGAGCGTCCGCGCCGTCGCCGCGCAGCGGGCAGACCGGCCGGTCCGCCGATCCACGGGGACTGAGCTGCACCACCTCGAGCGGTTTCCGGGGCCGGTTTGACCCTGTAGCCGCTGGTCACGTACCCTTGGACAGTTGTCGTCAGGCGGGCGATAGAGCTAGCCCGAAGACAGCGGGACTGCCGGGCTCGGGTCTTCACCGGGCGCGGACCCGCACCCCAGACCCACCAAGCGCAAGCCGGTGGCACGCGCGCCAAGCGCCGAGCGACCGGCATGAACGGGCTAGAAGAAAGAGGCAGGAGCAACGATGGCGACCTACGCAATCGTCAAGACCGGCGGCAAGCAGTACAAAGTCGCCGTCGGAGACGTGGTCAAGGTCGAGAAGCTGGACTCCGAGCCGGGTTCGAACGTGACGCTGCCGGTCACCCTGGTCGTCGACGGTGCCAAGGTCACCAGCGACGCAGCCGCGCTGGCCAAGGTCGCGGTGACCGGTGAGGTGCTCGAGCACACCAAGGGCCCCAAGATCCGGATCCACAAGTTCAAGAACAAGACCGGCTACCACAAGCGACAGGGTCACCGTCAGCAGCTGACGGTCCTGAAGGTCACCGGGATCAAGTAGCAGAGGCGACAGAAATGGCACACAAGAAGGGCGCTTCCAGCTCGCGCAACGGTCGGGATTCCGCCGCGCAGCGGCTGGGCGTGAAGCGGTTCGGCGGTCAGGTCGTCAAGGCCGGCGAGATCATCGTCCGCCAGCGGGGCACCAAGTTCCATCCCGGCGTCAACGTCGGGCGTGGCGACGACGACACGCTGTTCGCAAAGGAAGCCGGGGCCGTCGAGTTCGGGACCAAGCGCGGGCGCAAGACCGTCAGCATCGTCGCGGCCGGGCAGACCACCGACTAAGCGCCTTTTGCCCGGGCCCCGGCCCGGGCTGCATCGGCGCCCGGCGGTAGCTGGATTGCCCGGCTCTCCCCCGCAAGCGGGAGGTACCCCCACAGCCGGCCGTTCCGGCCCGCGTCGTCACCGGGCTGAAGCTGAGAGGACCCTCGATGCCTCGGTTTGTCGATCGCGTCGTAATCCACGCGCGGGCGGGTTCCGGCGGTAACGGCTGCGCGTCGGTCCACCGCGAGAAATTCAAGCCGCTCGGCGGACCCGATGGCGGCAACGGCGGCCGCGGCGGCAGCATCGTCTTGGTCGTCGACCCGCAGGTGCACACCCTGCTGGACTTCCACTTCCATCCGCACGTCACCGCGCCCTCGGGCAAACAGGGGATGGGCAACAACCGCGACGGCGCCGCCGGCGCGGACCTGCAAGTCAAGGTCCCCGACGGCACCGTCGTACTGGACGAAAACGGCCGGCTGCTGGCCGACCTGGTGGGCGCGGGCACCCGCTTCGAGGCCGCCGCCGGTGGCCGCGGCGGCCTCGGCAACGGCGCCTTGGCATCGCGCGCCCGCAAGGCCCCGGGCTTCGCGCTGCTCGGCGAGCCGGGCCAGTCCCGCGACCTGACGCTGGAACTGAAGACCGTCGCTGATGTCGGCCTGATCGGGTTTCCGTCGGCCGGGAAATCGTCACTGGTGTCGGCGATTTCGGCGGCCAAACCGAAGATCGCCGACTACCCGTTCACCACGCTGGTGCCCAACCTCGGTGTGGTCTCGGCGGGAGAGCACACCTTCACGATCGCCGATGTGCCCGGCCTGATCCCGGGCGCGTCGCAGGGCCGCGGGCTGGGCCTGGAATTCCTCCGGCACATCGAGCGGTGCGCCGTGCTGGTGCATGTCGTCGACTGCGCCAGTGCGGAACCGGGCCGTGACCCGGTCTCCGACATCGACGCGCTGGAAGCCGAACTCGCCGCATACACCCCCACGTTGCAGGGGGATGCGGCGTTGGGCGACCTCGCCGAGCGGCCGCGGGCGGTGGTGCTCAACAAGATCGACGTGCCCGAGGCCCGTGAACTGGCCGAATTCGTCCGCGACGAGATCGCCGACCGTGGCTGGCCGGTGTTTCTGGTGTCGACCGTCACGCGGGAAGGCTTGCAGCCCTTGGTTTTTGGGCTCTGGCAGATGATCTCGGCCTACAACGCCGCGCGGCCACAAATTGTGCCGCGGCGGCCGGTGATCCGTCCGGTGCCCGTCGACGACAGCGGCTTCACCGTCGAGGCGGACGGACAGGGCGGGTTCGTCGTCGCCGGCGCACGGCCCGAGCGTTGGGTCGGCCAGACCAACTTCGACAACGACGAAGCCGTGGGCTATCTCGCCGACCGCCTCGCACGCCTCGGCGTCGAGGAGGAGCTGCTGCGGCTGGGTGCGCAGCCGGGCTGCGCCGTGACCATCGGAGAGATGACGTTCGACTGGGAGCCGCAAACCCCTGCGGGAGAGCACGTTGCGCTGTCGGGTCGGGGCACCGATGCGCGGCTGGAACGCAGCGAACGCGCCGGCGCCGCGGAGCGCAAGGCCGCCCGGCGTCAGCGCCGCCAACATGGTGACGACTCGTGAGCACGCACCGCGAAGCCATCCGAACGGCGCGCAGCCTCGTGGTCAAGGTCGGAACCAACGCCCTGACCACGCGGTCCGGGGTGTTCGAGGCCGGCCGGCTGGCGGGACTGGCCGACTCGATAGAGGCCCGAATGAAGGCGGGCACAGACGTCGTCATCGTGTCTTCGGGCGCCATCGCCGCCGGCATCGAGCCGCTCGGGTTGTCCCGTCGCCCACAAGATCTGGCGACCAAGCAGGCCGCGGCCAGCGTCGGGCAGGTAGCGCTGGTGAACTCGTGGAGCGCGGCGTTCGCCCGCTACGGCCGCACGGTCGGGCAGGTGCTGCTGACCGCACACGACATTTCGGTTCGGGCCTCACACACCAACGCGCAGCGCACCCTGGACCGGCTGCGCGCCCTGCACGCGGTGGCGATCGTCAACGAAAACGACACGGTGGCCACCAACGAGATCCGGTTCGGCGACAACGATCGCCTCTCGGCGCTGGTGGCCCACCTGGTCGGCGCAGAGGCTTTGGTGCTGCTCTCCGACATCGACGGACTCTACGAGTCCGATCCGCGAAAAACGAAGGGCGCGAGGTTTATCCCCGAGGTGACCGGCTCCGTGGACCTGGAAGGTGTGGTCGCCGGTCCTGGCAGCGACCTGGGCACCGGGGGAATGGCGTCGAAGATGTCGTCGGCGCTGCTGGCCGCCGACGCCGGGGTCCCGGTGCTGCTGGCCGCCGCGGCCGACGCCGCGACCGCGCTCACCGACGCCTCGACCGGAACGGTGTTCGCCGCGCGGGCGGACCGGATGTCGGCCCGGCGGTTTTGGGTACGTTATGCCGCCGAGGCGGCCGGTTCGCTGACGCTCGACGAGGGTGCGGTGCGCGCCGTGGTGCGGCAGCGCCGCTCGCTGCTGGCCGCGGGCATCACCACGGTTTCGGGCCGGTTCTACGCTGGGGACGTCGTCGAACTGCGCGGGCCGGACGCCACCATGGTGGCCCGTGGTGTGGTCGCCTACGACGCGACCGAACTGGCCACCATGATGGGCCGGTCGACCTCCGAGCTGCCCGGTGAGCTGCGCCGGCCCGCGGTACACGCCGACGACCTTGTCGCGGTGTAAGTCGGCTAATTGAAGGGGTTGCTGTTGGCCTGCCACGCGGCCGATTCGGGGCGCGGTCCGTAACGGCGGGCGTAGTCCTCGTGCATCTTCGCCTGTTTCTCGTTTTTGATCACATCGACCAGGTTCGGGTCGAGGCCGTGCTGCGCCAGCCGGTGGCGGCGCCAGACCTTGTTCAGCGCAAGCGAGATCAGCAGGGCCCAGATGTAGAGTGGCGCCGTCATCTCCGTATGCACATACACCGAAGCGGGCAGCAGCCAGAACGGTGCTAGAACGAACAGCGGGGGTATTGCCCACCGGATCATGTGCCGGCGCACGGCTCCTTTGCCCGCCAGATCGTTGGCGACCCAGTTGCGCATCGAGTCGGGCAGGCAGCGACCGTACGAATAGCCGATGCGTTGCCAAAGGCCGGGTTTGGTGCTGGTCATGGTGGCTCCTGTGGGCGGGTGGTTTCAGGACTGCAAGGCGCCGGCCGCCAAGGCGGCGGAGTTGATCCGGGTCAGCACCTGATGCAGGTGCGCAAGTTCGCCCATGTCGACGCCCAGGCGTGCGACAACAGCCGGCGGAATCTTCAGTGCACGCCGACGCAAGGCGGTGCCGCTGTCGGTGAGTTTGACGTCGGTGGTGCGTTCGTCGACGGCGTTTCGGGTACGGGTGATCAGGCCTAGCGCCTCCAAGCGCTTGAGCATCGGCGACAGCGTGGCCGAATCCATCTGCAACGTGGCAGCAATCTCCTTGACCGAGAGCGGTTTCTGTTGCTCCGATGACGCCTTCTGGTGATCCCAGAGCGTCAGCATCACCAGATACTGCGGATGGGTCAGCCCCAACGGTTCCAATAACGGCCGGTAGACGGCCAAAACGGCGCGGTTGGTGATGCTCAGCGCGAAACAGACCTGCTGTTCGAGGGCAAGCGGGTCGATCTCCGGTGCGGTCAGCGCAACCATGCTTGTATTGTACGCTAATAGTTAGGGCACTAACTATGTTACCTTCGTCATAACGGCGGCGGTGGCAGGCCCGCGGTGCGCATCAGCTCGGTAGTATCGGCTTGAGATACAGTGCGCCCCAGATGATTTGGGCCAGAGCCTCGGCAAGGTCGGCGTCGTAGGAGTCCGGGGCGTTCGGAAGATTCTGCTGGCAGGCGCGCTCGACCATCCAGGTCAGTGCGCTGGCCGTGGCGGTCGCGGGCAGCTCAGGGCGGATGGAGCCGTCGGCCTGGCCGTCTTCGATGACCCGGGTCACCCGCCCGGTGATGGCGGTCAACAGATTTCGATAGGTCGCTCCGACCAGTGGGTCATAGCCGGCCATCTCGTTCAGGGCGACGAGCACCGGTTGATGACGCCGGTAGCCGGCGACGAGGCCCGCCGTCGAGGCACGGACGTCTTCGGGGTCATGCCGCCACGCCATGCTCCACCAGCGGTCCGCCCTGTCGGCGAGGTCGGCGAACACCTGGCCGGCCAGGCGGCGCAGCAGGTGGCCCTTGTCCTCGAAGTAGATGTAGAAGCTGGCCCGCGAGATGGCGGCCTCGCTCGACAGTCGGTCCACGCTGAGCTCGGTGAAGCTGGCTCCGTCGCGCATGAGCCGCTCGGTGGCGTCCAGCAACCGGCGTTCCATCTGTTCTCGCCGCTGCTGACGTCCGTGTTCGCGATTGGGCTGCGCCTTTCGGGTGACCGACGGCATTTGCCCAGCATAGCCGAGCACCTAACACATTGACTAGACACTATGTCTAGGCATATTGTCGGACGCAGTCTGTGACCGGGGTCATAAGCGAGGAGGATCAACGATGACAGTGATGGCGGGGGCGTCTGGCACCGATAAGCCCGGCAGTGCTTACGACGCGATCGATCTGTCGTCGCGCGCGTTCTGGTCCACGACGGCGGCGGAGCGGGAACGTTCGTTCGCGGTGCTGCGGGCCGAGCGCCCGGTGAGCTGGCATCCCCCGGTCGAGGACGCCCTGGTGTCCGATCCCGACGACCCCGGCTATTGGGCCGTTACCCGGCGCGCGGACATCGTCTCGGTCAGCCGCAACAACGAGGTGTTCCTGTCCGGCAAGGGGGTGATCTTCGAGAACGTCCCCACCGAACTGCTCGAGGCATCGCAATCCTTCCTCGCGATGGATCCGCCGCGACACACCAAGCTGCGCAAGGTCGTCAGCGCCGCGTTCACCCCGAGGCAGGTCCGCCGCATCGAGGACTCGATCAAGTCGAACGCGAAGGCCATCGTCGAAGAGCTTCGGGCCGCCGGCAGCGGCGCCGATTTCGTGGACCACTGCGCAAAGCAACTGCCCATCCGCACGCTGTCGGACATGGTGGGGATTCCGGAATCCGAGCGGCAGCATGTGGCGCACGCCGCCGATGCGCTGGTGTCGTGGGCCGACCCCGTATACCTCGCCGGTCGCAATCCGCTGGAGGTGTTGGTCGAGAACCAGATGTACCTGCACCAGGTCGCCGGCACGTTGGCCGCGGAGCGCCGCGAGCGACCCGGCGACGACCTGTTCAGCGAGCTGGTGAACGCCGAGGTGGACGGCGATCGGCTGGCCGATGCCGAGGTGGCCGCGTTCTTCGTGTTGCTCGCCGTGGCCGCCAACGACACCACCCGTCAGACCACCAGCCATGCGATGAAGGCGCTCTCCGATTTTCCAGACCAGAGGGCTTGGCTGCTCGAGGATTTCGACAACCGCATCGGCACGGCGGTCGAGGAGTTCATCCGTTGGGCCACGCCGGTCATGACCTTCCGCCGCACGGCGGCAACGGATGTCGACCTGGGCGGCCAGACCATCCGGGCGGGGGAGAAGGTGGTGATGTTCTATCCATCCGGTAACTGGGACACCGAGGCGTTCGACCATCCGGAACGTTTCGACCTGAGCCGCAACCCCAACCCGCACGTCGGCTTCGGCGGCGGCGGGGTGCACTTTTGCCTCGGAGCTCATGTGGCCCGGGCGCAACTGCGCGCCATCTTCGGTGAACTGCTGCGTCAGCTACCGGAGATTCAGGCGGGCGATCCGACATACGTGGCGGGCAACTTCATTCACGCCGTCCGCAGCATGCCGTGCACGTTCTAGCGCGTTGATATCGGCGTCAGCTCGTCAGCTAGCAGCGTCAGCAGTTCAGAGCACCCGCCGTCGACCTTCACGGTGGCCAGGTCGTCGCCGCGGGTTGGGCCGCGGTTGACGATGGCGATCGGGATGCCCAGCGCCGCGGCATGGCGCACGAATCGGTAGCCGGAGAACACGGTCAGCGACGAGCCCGCGACCAGCAGCGCGTCGCCCCGGTCGACCAGCGAATACGCCGTTGCCACGACGTCTTTGGGCACGCTGTCGCCGAAGTAGACGATATCGGGCTTGAGCATGCCGCCGCAGCGCGGGCAGTCGAGGTAGCGGAACGACGTGGTATCGGCGGCCGGGGAAATAGAGGCATCGGCATCGGGCGCCACCGCCAGGCCGCCCACCGCTTCGGCTCGCTCGATGAAGCCCGGATTGAGCGCCTCGAGCTGTTCGGCAAGCGCGGCCCGGCTCGTGCCGTAGTGGCAGCTCAGGCAGATCACCCGCGCGTAGGTGCCGTGCAGGTTGACGACGTTTCGGCTGCCGGCCTTGGTGTGCAGGAGGTCGACGTTCTGGGTGATCACGCCGGTCACCAGCGACGCGCGCTCGAGCGCGGCCAGCGCCCGGTGCCCCGCGTTGGGCGGGGTGTCGTCCATGTGGCGCCAGCCGACGTGGTTGCGCGCCCAGTACCGCTGCCGGAACACCGGATCCGAGGTGAACTGGCGGATGGTTATGGGATTGCTCGGCGGCGAATCGGGTCCCCGGTAGTCGGGAATGCCGGAGTCGGTGGAGATCCCCGCACCGGTCAGCACCGCGACCCGGCGACCGGCCAGCAGCGCGCCAAGTTCCGGGGATTCGGGGGAATTCACACACTCGAGCCTAGGCATTCGCCAGCGCTGTGGCACCTTAGGTAGAAAGTGGGAAGCCGGTTTTGCGAGCTGATTGGGGTGTTACGGGCCAGCTAGGCGGACAATGGAAGGGCGATGAACTTCTACTCGACCTATCAGCACGGGTTCGTGCGCGTCGCGGCATGCACGCAGCACACCACAATTGGTGACCCGGCGGCCAACGCAGCATCGGTGTTGGGGTTGGCCCGCGCGTGTCACGACGAAGGCGTGGCGCTGGCGGTGTTCCCCGAGCTGACGCTGTCGGGCTACTCCATCGAGGACATCTTGCTGCAGGATTCCCTGCTTGACGCCGTCGAGGACGCACTGTTCGAAATCGTCGCCGCATCCACCGACCTGCTGCCCGTGCTGGTGGTCGGTGCGCCGCTGCGACACCGGCACCGCATCTACAACGCCGCGGTGGTCGTCCACCGCGGCGTGGTGCTTGGCGTGGCGCCTAAGTCGTATCTGCCCACCTACCGGGAGTTCTACGAGCGTCGCCAGGTCGCGCCCGGAGACGGCGAACACGGCACCATCCGCATCGGTGAGATCGAGGCCGCATTCGGCGCCGATCTGTTGTTCGCCGCATCCGACCTGCCTGACTTCGTGTTGCATGTCGAAATCTGCGAGGACATGTTCGTGCCGATTCCGCCCAGCGCGGAAGCGGCGTTGGCGGGCGCGACCGTGCTGGCCAACCTGTCCGGAAGCCCGATCACGATCGGGCGCGCCGAGGACCGCCAGCTGCTCGCCCGGTCAGCGTCGGCGCGGTGTCTGGCTGCCTACGTCTATTCCGCTGCGGGCGAAGGTGAGTCGACCACCGACCTGGCCTGGGACGGCCAGACCATGATCTGGGAGAACGGGACGCTGCTCGCGCAGTCCGAGCGCTTCCCCAAGGGAGAGCGCCGTTCGGTCGCCGACATCGACACCGGGCTGCTTCGCTCAGAACGGTTGCGGATGGGGACATTCGACGATAACCGGCGTCACCACCAGCCGTTGGCGGACTCGTTCCGGTGCATCGAATTCCAACTCGACCCGCCTACCGGCGACATCGGACTGCGGCGAGAGGTTGAGCGGTTTCCGTTCGTCCCGGCCGATCCGCAACGGCTGCAACAAGATTGCTACGAGGCCTACAACATCCAGGTCGCCGGACTGGAGCAGCGTCTACGTGCGCTGAACTATCCGAAAGTCGTCATCGGGGTTTCGGGTGGGCTGGACTCGACGCACGCGCTTATCGTCGCGGCCCGGGCGATGGACCGCGAAGGCCGTCCGCGCAGCGACATTCTGGCGTTCACGCTGCCTGGTTTCGCTACCGGTGATCGCACCAAGAACAACGCGATCAGGTTGGCGCAAACGCTGGGCGTCACATTCGAGGAAATCGACATTCGCGACACCGCCCGGCTGATGCTCCAAACGATCGCTCATCCTTTTTCCAGCGGCGAGGAAATCTACGACGTCACCTTCGAGAACGTCCAGGCCGGTTTGCGTACCGACTACCTATTCCGGCTGGCCAACCAGCGCGGTGGAATCGTGCTGGGCACGGGCGATCTCTCCGAGTTGGGGCTGGGCTGGTCGACATACGGTGTCGGTGACCAGATGTCGCACTACAACGTCAATGCGGGCGTGCCCAAGACGCTGATCCAGCACCTGATCCGCTGGGTCATCTCGTCGGGGCAATTCGAGTCGCAGGTGGACGAGGTGCTGCAGTCGGTGCTCGACACCGAGATCACTCCCGAACTGGTTCCGACCGGTGAGGAGGAGGAACTGCAGAGCAGCGAAGCGAAGGTCGGACCCTTTGCCTTGCAGGACTTTTCGCTGTTCCATGTGCTACGCTACGGATTCCGGCCGTCGAAGATCGCGTTCCTGGCCTGGCATGCATGGAGTGACCCCGAGCACGGCAACTGGCCGCCCGGCTTCCCAGACAGCAAGCGTCCGTCCTACTCGCTGGCCGAGATCCGGCATTGGTTGCAGGTCTTCGTGCAGCGGTTCTATTCGTTCAGCCAGTTCAAACGTTCGGCATTGCCCAACGGCCCCAAGGTGTCCCACGGAGGTGCGTTGTCGCCGCGCGGGGATTGGCGCGCCCCTTCGGATATGTCCGCGCGCATCTGGCTCGATGAGATCGAACGCGAGGTGCCGGAGGACTAGCGGCCACCGTACCTATTGTCTGGGTGTGGGTAGTAGGCAGTGCCATCCATCAACCGGCGCGCGGTGCGGCTGAACCCGAGGACGTCGAAGGTGATGCCCTCGGCTGTGGCGCGGGCATGGACCTGGGTGGGAGTGATCCCGGAGGGATGGCCGATGAGAAGCTCCCCGGGACTGCGCTTTTCGGCGACCTCGGCGACCACCGATCCGGGGATGCGGGAGGCGGCGGCCAGGCAGATCGAGCCCGAACCCGCGATGCTCTCGTGCAGGCGGTTCATGAACAACAGCCGGACCCGCAGGTCCATCCGTTTGTCCTCGGCCCGATCGCCGGACAGGGTGCGGTAGTCGGCCGGCGCAGCGACCAGGCCGACCATCGGCAGCCCGGGTGACTGCTGGTCGACGCGCCGCCAATCGGTGGCCAGCCCCATGCGCACCGCGGCCTTGCCGCGGATCTCCCGGACCGTGTCGAGAAGCTCGGTGTTCTCGTTGATCTCGGTAGTTAATTCGCTTCCGTTGCAGCCGATTTCGGCGGCGGGCAGCCACACACACGGGTTGCCGGCATCGCACAGCGTGGCGTGGACCGTTTCGCCGTTCTGCAACGCGATGTTGTCGACGACCTGGCCGGTCGGCAGCAGCCGGCCGGTCTTCGCCCCGATCGTGGCCACCCAGTTCATCACGATTTCGGCGCCGTAACCGGGGACGCCGGTGATCGCGAGATCGCCTGTGACTTGGACGCGCCCATCGGCGACCGGAACTTCGGCGATGAGCAGCGTCTGGGTATTGGTGTTGAAGATCCGCACCCGCGTGATCGGTTCGACCGGTGCGACCAGTCCTTCGTCGATGGCGAATGGGCCGACGCCGGAGGAGATGTTGCCGCAGTTTCCCGCGTAGCCGACAGCTGCCCGGTCGAGCTCCACCTGGCCGAAGGTGTAGTCCAGGTCGGCGTCTTGACGTGCCGACGGCGCGATGATGGCCACTTTCGAGGTGATCGGCCGGGAACCGCCTAGGCCGTCGATCTGGAGCACATCCGGGGACCCCATTAGCCGCACCAGCAACTTATCCCTGGCCGGGCCGGACTCAGGTAGGTCCGCTTCGTGGAAATACAGCCCTTTGCTGGTGCCGCCGCGCATCAGCACGCACCTGATGCCCGCTTGGTCAGTCATGAGCGGTTGAAGCCGTAGAGTCGTTGCGGGTTGGTGACCAGGATGGCCTCGCGCGTGGCGGGATCAGGTGCCCAGTCGGCGAGGACGTCGAGCAAATCTCCGACGTTGGGCATGGGCCCCCAGAACCCAACGTGGGGCCAGTCCGATCCCCACACACAGCGGTCAGGCGCGGCCTCGATCAGGGAGCGGGCGAAACCGATGGTGTCGGCGTAGGGCGGCGTCTTCGACAAACGGTAGGCGCCCGACAGTTTCACCCAGGCTCCGTCGGCGACGAGCTGCATCATGAGTTTCCAGCCGGGAGCTTGAGGGCCGGCGTCAACGTCGAAGTGGCCCATATGGTCGAGCACATACGGCACCCGCAACCGTGAGAGCTGGGGGGCCACCGGCGCCAGCCGGTCGGCGCGGGTGAGGAACTGCAGGTGCCAGCCCAGCTCTGCGCACAGGCGCTCGTAGTCACCGAGACGATCCAAACCGATGCCACCACCGGAGACGGTGTTGAGCCGCAAACCGACCACTCCGGTGTCCTTCAGTTCGGCCAGCGCCGCATCGGACAGGTCAGGGGGAGCGACGGCAATGCCGCGCAATCGGTTGGGATGGGCCCGCAGCGTTTGCACCAGCAGGCTGTTGTCGGTGCCGTGCACGCTGACCTGAACGACCACCCCGTGAGTCATGCCGGTGGCATCCAGCATGGTCAGATAGTTCTGCGGCGGCGCCGGCGGCGGAGTGTAGCTGCGCTCGGGCACGAAACTTTCACCCACCACGTGGGCGTGGGTGTCGACAGCGCCCGGCGGCACCTGAAACCGAGTGGGCGGATGCGGGTGGGGATTCGGTGGCGGGCATAGTCGCGGGCCGGTAACGCTGGTCGTGTTCATCGTGGTCTCCTCAAGGTCGGCGCGTGTTGTTTTCGTCGGCGAGGTTCAGCTGGCGTAGTGGGGATAGCCGTTGTTCTTGGTCTCGGCCTCGACCTTGCGCAGCATTGCTGGCCATTCCAGCAACCCGTAGGGGCGCAGCGTGGTCGGGGCGAACACCTTGGCGGTCAGGTCGACGACGTCCTGTGGTGGTGCGCTGAGCCCGTCGAACCCGGCAGACGATGCCGCGACCTGGGCTCGGCACGACGTTTCCAGCTGGTAGAGCAGGTTGAACGCCTCAGGAATGCTGGCCCCGGCCGTCAGCAGACCGTGGTTGCGCAGGATCATCGCGTTGTGCGGGCCCAGGTCGGCCACCAGCCGCTGCTGTTCGTCCATGCTCAATGCGGGGCCTTCGTAGTCGTGGTAGCCAATGTGCCCGTCGAAACGCATGGCGTTCTGGGTCAGTGGTAGCAGGCCGCAGCGCATCGCGGAGATCGCCATGCCAGCGACGCTGTGGGTGTGGATCACGGCGTTAATGTCCTTGCGGGCCTTATGAATCGCGCTGTGGATGACATATCCCGCCCCATTGATGCCGTAGTCGGTCCCTTCGGGCTTGCACACGATATTGCCGTCCAGGTCAACCTTGGCCAGGCTGGACGCGGTGATCTCCTTGTACGTCAGGCCGTAGAGGTTGATCAGGAATTGGTCGGTGCCGGGCACCCGTACGGTGATGTGGTTGTAGATCAGGTAGGTCATGTCGTAAAGGTCGACGAGCCGATAACAGGCGGCCAGATCGACGCGCGCCTGCCATTCCTCGGGGCTGACCTGATCCTTCACCGACGGGAAGTGGGTAGCGAAGTTGCCTCCTGCCCCGGCTTCCGGCAACTGCGACGCCTGCTTGACCTTGTCGAAGTCGATCGTGTTAGTAGCCACGTTGTGGTCCCTTCATATTGTCCTACAATATTATAGGATGATATTGCCCGGTGATGCAAGCCCTAAAGTGATGGCGAAACGCGTTGAGCCGGCGTTGATCGATGCAGCGGTAGGAGGCAGGGGCACGTGATCGAAAACCGAACCGACGATGCCGAGGTGGACGGCCGCGGCAGCGTAGCTTCGGCCGGTGGCCTCACCGGCACGCAGCGCGCGGTGACGGCGCTGCGCCACGGGATCCGCACGGGTCGCTACGTGCCCGGACAGCGGCTAGTGGAGGCCGATCTGACCCGGGAGCTGGGCGTCGGGCGTAACTCGTTGCGGGAAGCATTCGCACGGCTGGCAAGCGAGGGCCTGGTCCTCATCGAGCCGCACCGCGGCGCTTCTATCCGGCGGCGCACCCGCGCCGAAATAGCCGAGCTCTATGACCTCAGCGAGGTCCTCGAAGGCCTTGCCGCCCGGCAGGCCGCCACCAAGATCACGCTGCCCGGCAATGCCGAACTGTTGGCCTCGGCCATCCGGCGTCTGCAAGCGGGAGCGCGCAGCGGCGGGGCCACCCAGCAGATCGATGAGGCCGCGCGCTTCCACGAGGCGATCCTGGCCATCGCCGACAACACGCGACTGACCGAACTGGTCGTCAACCTGCATATTCAGACCTTCAGCTTTCAATTGCGGCACGCTCATCTCGGCGGCCAGCACCCCATGGGCGATGCCTCCGTGTCTGACCACCTCGCCGTGGCCGAAGCGATCCAGCGCGGCGACCCGCAGAACGCGGAAACCGTGATGCGCGAACACCTGCGCAGCGGCAAGCAGCGGGTGCTGGCGCTGCCCGACGCGGTGTTCGATTGAATCGACGGGTAGCCCGGCAGCACCTGTCACCGAAGTTCGGCCTGCCTCAAATCGGTGAGAGGCCGGCCCATGAGGCTATGCGGAAATCGGCACCATCGCGCAGCGGCGTCACCGCAGCGGGCCACAGTAACACCGTCGTGCGGCAATCGGGCGAACGTCAGCGCGGTCGATCGCTGCGCCAACCGTGACGTTCATTCCGGTCATGAGCCGGCCGCCGACCGGGTGGTCCGCTCGTAGCTGCCAGTTAGCACGCCACGGGCCAGCACGTGTCCGCTCATCGCGGCCAGCAGGCGCTTGGCGCTGGTGACGGTCTCCGGAATCGGCTGGTCGACCGCGAAGACATGAAACCGGTAGCGGTGCGGCCCATGGCCGGGGATCGGGCGGGGTCCGGCGTAGCCGCGGTCGCCCAAATCGGCTCGGATGAATCGCATTCCATCGCTTCCCGGCCGCAACGAACCCGCCGCGACGCCGTCAAGCGTCGGTTCAAGCACCGCGATGGTGTGCAGCAAAGGTCGGGGGAGCGGGACGTCGACGTCGTCCATGACAAGCACCAGCTGCCGGGTACCGGGCGGCGACCCGTCCCAGCGCAGCGGGGGCGAGGTGTTGTCACCGACGCCCTTTCCCGCGCTGGCCGGCGGCATCGGGCCGCCGTCGGTGAACGCCGAGCTGGTGACCGTGATTGACTCGGGCGCGTCAAAAGCTCTGCCGGCCAACGGGCTTCGGTGCGCGCCCGCGCGGACTCCGCGGAGCAGCCGTCCCAGCAGCGCCATCAGGCGCCGCTTCCGGCGCCGCGCATGGCGACCGTGCTCGACCGCAGCACGTCGCGGAGCTCGGCCGGCAGGTAACCCTGCTCCACCAATCGCGGCAGCACGCCGCCGCTCCCGATGATGTCGAGGATCAGTTCGGGGAGTTTGGGGACGGTGCCCGACGCTCCCGTCGTGTCGTTTCGCCAGGTGCCGGCGGTCAGGTCGAAGGTTCCGGTGTCGCCCTCGTGGAACACGTCGGTGGCGTTGGGCACGGTCATTGCCGGCAGGCCGGCGTTGACGGCGTTGCGGAAGAACAGGGAGTTGAATTCCTCGGCGACGAGGCCGGCGACGCCGAGCTCGGTGAACAAAGCCGCGACCGGGCGCGACGATCCGAGCCCGAAGTTCTTGCCCGCCAGCACGATGTCGCCCAGGGAGACCTGGTCGGTCCAGCCGGGGCGCACCTCGTAGAAGATATGCTTGGCGGCCTCGGGCGGGTCCATCTTCATGGCGAAGGCGGGATACATGGCGTCGGTGTTGAGGTTGTCGCCGAACACCCACACCTTGCCGCTAAAGGCGATCGTCATGCCGTCACGCTCCTCGGGTCGGTGATGTAGCCGGTGATGGCGGACGCGGCGACGGTCGCCGGTGACGCCATGAAGATCTCGGCCTCGGTGCTGCCCATGCGTCCGGTGAAGTTGCGGGTGCTGGACGTGATGCACACCTCGCCGGGGCCGACCACGCCCATGTGGTAGCCGAAACACGCGCCGCACGTGGAGTTGGTGATGACCGCACCGGCGTCGGCGAGGTCCTGCAAGTACCCCAACCGCATGGCTTCCCGGTAGACCGCCTGCGAAGCGGGGGTGACCAGCAGCCGTACCCCGGGGGCTACGGTCTTGCCGCGCAACACTTCCGCGGCGATCCCGAGATCCTCGAGTTGGCCGTTCGCACACGACCCGATGAACGCCTGGTCCACCTTTTGCCTGCCCAGCTGTGACACGGGGAGCCCGTTGCGGCTGACGGTGCCCGGCCGCGCGACATAGGGTTCCAGCTGCGAAAGGTCGATATGCCGCACGTCGTGGTAGTTCGCGTCGGGATCCGGTGCGGCCGCGTCGTATCCGGTGACGCCGCCGGCGTCGAGGAACCGGGTCAGTACCTCGTCGGGCTCGAACGTGCTGAAATCGGCCGACACCTCGGCGCCCTGGGTGGCGATGGTGCGCCGGTCGTGCATCGGGATGCCGGCGAGGCCGGGCCCGCCGAATTCCAGGTTCAGGTTTGGCGCGTCGCCGTATTCGTTGGCGATGTGCAGGAAGATGTCCTTGCCGCTGACCGTCTTTGGTTTGACGCCGTCGAGCTCGTAGCGGACCGTTGGCGCGACCTGGAACCACGTGTGGCCGGTGCACATGATCGAATACACCTCGGCCGGCCCGAGCCCGCGGGCGGCGGTGTTGTAGGCGCCGGCGGCACACGTGTGGGAGTCGGTGCAGGCCAGGATTTCTCCCGGGCGTGCCAGCCCGTTCTCGGCGATGACCTGGTGGCAGATGCCGTGCCGGCCCACGTCGTAGAAGCGCGCGATGCCGAAGTCCGCGACGAACTTTCGGGCGTGCCCGCCGCCGGTGGCGTCCTTGATCGTCGGGGCGGGCACGGCGTGGTCCATGATGACCGCCAGCTTGTCGGGGTCGTGGATTCGGTTGGGCTGTATCCACATCGTGGCGAATTGCAGGTCGATCAGCACGGTCATGTCGACGTCGACCACGACGGTGTCGCCGGGCGACACCGACTCCACACCGGCCTTGCGGGCGAGGATTTTCTCGATGGCGGTCATGCCCATGAGCGGTCCTCGGTGTGTGCGTACTTGTCATCGAGCGCCCGCCACTCCGCCATGCCGACCAGGTTGAAGAAGTCGCCGGGGCCGGTGGGCAGGTGGGCGGCCACCTCTTTGCTGTCGCTATTTTTGAGTTCGCAAAGGCTTTGCAGCATGCCGAATGTCGCCTGTATCAGGAGATTGCCCGGATGGATCGCGATCGCGTAACCCAATTCCTGTAGCCGCGACGCCGACTCGAGCGGCGTCATGCCGCCGAGCACCAGGTTGATCAGCAGGGGGGCGTCCACATCGCGCGCGATACGCTCGATCTCGCCGCTGTCCTGCGGCGCCTCGACGAAGATGATGTCGGCCCCCGCGAGCGCGTACCGGTTGGCACGCTCGATCGCGGCGTCCAGGCCGAGCGGGCCACGCGCGTCGGTGCGCGCAACCACCAGCAGGCTGTCATCCGACCGGGCGTCCAGCGCGGCGGCGAGCGTCTGTTCGAACACCGCCGCGTCGACGACCTGCTTGTCCGGGAGGTGACCGCAACGCTTCGGAAACACCTGATCTTCCAACTGGATCGCGGCCACCCCCGCCGCGTCGTAGGAACGGACCGTGCGCACCACGTTTATCGGGGCGCCGTAGCCGGTGTCGGCGTCGGCGATCAGCGGAACGTCGCCCAATGCGCCGACGATCATCCGGACCCGGTCGGCCATCTCGGTCGCCGTGACCAGCCCGATGTCGGGTAACCCGAAACCCGAGGCGGCCACGCCGGCGCCCGTCATGTACGCCGCGACGTGGCCCGTCCGCTTGGTCAGGTGCGCGGAGATGCCGTCGAAAACGCCCGGGGCAACAATGAGTTCGTGCTTGTCCAGCAGGTCTTGCAGCCGCTGGCGGGCCGGGGTTGTGGCCATGTCTGTCCTCTCAGTCCAGTGCGCCGGCGACAGGGTCGGCGAGCAGATCGATCAGGTTGTCGGTGTTATCGATATCGTCGAGGCCGACGACCGCGCGCTCGATCGCTTCGGCGCGCCCGCGGCTGGTTACCCGGTCGGCCAAGGCATGGAACTTCGCGACGAGTTCGTCGTTGGTGACAGGGTCGGTTGGCGCGCCGTGCGGCTGCGCCACGCGGGCGCGGTGCACGGCGCCGTCGCGCGTGGTCACCGCGACGTCGGTGCGGAACTTCTCGGCGATGTCGGCGTGCGTCAGCGATTCGTCGAGGTGCACCGTCGTCGCCGCGATCAGCGACCAGATGTCTTCGGAATCCAGGCGGCTCGCGGTGAACTGCTCGGGCAGCACGTTGTCGTCGAGCAGCGCCGCAGCGGTCGCGTAGCCGATGTTCATCTGGGCGCCGATCGGGGTGAGCGGCCGCTGCGGCGGCCACCAACCGTGCTTGTAGATGGTCTCGCCGACGGTGATGTCGATCTTCGAAATATCCTGGGGTGGAACAGAACTGCGCAGACTTCGGGCGGCATCGATCGCTCCGTGCAGGCCGCCCATCGCGGCGTAGGACTTGACCATGATGACGGTGGTCTCCCACCGCTGGCCGAGTTGCGCGGTCAGCAGCGAGGCGTCGGGATCGTGGCCCTCGCCGAAAACACTGAGAAATCCGCCGTATTCGCGCTCGAAGACTCGCTTGATGCCCGTATAGCCGGCCGCCGCCAGGCCCGCGGCGTAGAAGCCGTTGCGTGCCGCCAGGCCGTGGTGCATGCGCTTGCTCATGGCCTCGTACTGCGCGGCCATCAGCCCCGCCGACTGGGTGCCGGCCAAGCCGAGGGCGTCCTCCAGTTGCGCCGGCGACAGTCCGCGCAGCTTGCCGGACGCCATGGCCGCCGAGTGGGTGCCGAAGACCGGGCCGGAGTGCCAGCCGCGATCGAGCATCTGGGTGCCGTGCAGCGTGTAGCCGACGCGGGGGCCGACTTCGAAGCCGGCGATCGCCGCGAGCAGGAGGTCGGCGCCCCTTAAAGGCCCAGTCGGCCCAGTTGTGCGCGGCCGCGTCGAGGCCGTCGACAGCAGCGCCGGGATGAGCAGCGAGCAGCTGTGCAGCGGGGCGAGGGGATGGAAGTCGTCGAGCTCGAAGCCCTGAATGAACGTGCCGTTGAGCACCGCGGCCGCGGGCGCGCCGGCGGTGCGTCCGGTGCCGATTACGACGCTGTCGCCGGCACCCTCCAAACCAAGGACTGCGCCGGTGGCTATTCGTGACCACGGCAATTGGGCCCCGACCAGAGCGCAACCGAGGCCGTCCAGCAGCAGGTGTTTGGCCCGCTCGACGACGGTGTTGGGGACATCGTCGAGGGTGAGCCCGGCCACCCAGGTGGCCAGTCGGCCGGTCGGACCGGCCGGATCGGTGGCGGCTTGCAGTTGCACCGCAGTCATCGGGCCTTCCCTGAACGTGGAGAGCTTTGTTAGTTGTTATATACATATAACAACTAATCCGTCAGCGCAAGGGAGGCGGTGTGCAAACATTGACCACCGTGCAGCAAAGCGGCGGTAAGGCGGGACCGGTGTCCGCCGCTGCCGGGGTGCCATTGCATCGGCAGCTGTTCTTGGTGCTTCACGACGAGATCGACCGCGGTGTCATCGCCCCCGGCGAGGCGTTGCCCACCGAGCAGACGCTGTGCGACCAGTTCGGGGTTTCCCGCATCACGGTCCGCCGGGCGCTGGCGGACCTGGCCGAACAGGGCTACATCGAGCGCCGGCACGGCGTCGGCTCGTTTGTGCGCGAGCACAGTCCGTCGGATGCCTCGGGCCTTTTCGGGGCGGGCGGCTCGTACCTGGAAGGGCTGCGACAGACCCAATTCGAGACCGAGGTCGACGTGGTCGAGCTCGGCACGCGGCGCCCCCCGCGGGCCATCGCCGGGGCGCTCGAGACGCCCGGTGAGCTGCTGCACATCGTGCGGGTGCGCCGGCAACGCAGGACTGGCGAGCCGCTGCTGGTCAGCGACGCCTGGCTGCCGCCGCAATTGGCCGGCGCGTTGACCGAGTCCGCGCTGCGGCAAGCGCCGCTCTACCAGCTGCTGGCGGACGCCGGCATCGTGGTGGATCGCATCCGGCATGAAATCACCGCCGAGATCGCGGGCCCGCGCAATGCACATCTGCTGGACACGCCGATCGGCGCTGCGCTATTGCGCGTCAACCGCCTGGCATTCGTGGCCGACGCGCCGCATCACTACCTGTCGGTTCTGTTGTCACCGAACCGCAGCCGCGTGCTGCTCAGCCAGACGGCGGAGGAACTGGAAATGGCCGATGGTTTGACCATCGCCCACGACGTGGCCACGCCGCGCTAACGAATGAGGCCGACCCCGGGAATGAATCGACCCACGCTGGCGGCGTAGGCGCGGTAGGCCTCACCGTGAGTCCGCAAGAGGTACGGCTCCTCGACACGCCGGACCTGGAGCTCGATCGTGGCGACGAGCAGGATAAGAGCCGCGAAGGCAACGAGATTCGGCGTCACCAGAGCGATGCCGATGCCGAATGTGAACATGGCGGTGTAGATGGGGTTGCGTATCCGGCCGAACACGCCGGTGTGCACGAGCGTGGTGGTCTCCTTCGTGTCCACCCCGATTCGCCAGGAATCACCCATCTCGAGTTGCGCGTAAACCGTCGCCGCGATGCCGGCCGTTGCCACGACGATGCCGACGGTCTGGATCCAGGCCTCGTTCAGCATGCGGACGGGCTCAACCAGCTTGGCCTCTTGCAGGATTGGGGCGCTCACCGCCACCGCGAGCGCGACGACGAAGCCGAAACCGGCGAGGCGTTCCAACAAACCGCCGGCGCTGACGCCGCGAAAGCCGGTAGACCCGGTGCGCCGATGCTGCAGCCAACTGCGCCAGCCGAACCCGAGCACTCCGAAGATCGCAAAAAGCACCAGGGCCATGTCGGCGGCGGCTGTCGCCGGCATGCAGGCTCCCATGACCGCAGGCATCGCCAGCGACAGTACATCAATGGCTTTGCTCACGAAAGTTCCTTGCGCAGCGCCGCGTCGATCGCTTCGGCCTCCGGTGCGCAGTCACCGGCGCCGGGCGCCAGTGTCGCCAGCGCACCCGCGGCGCAGGCACGCCGCAGCGCCGCCAGCCGCGCGGCCCTTGAAGCTGGATTTGCGCCCGGGTCGCGCGGCCAGTTCGCGGCCAGCACCCCGGCGAACACGTCGCCGGCGCCGGTGGTGTCCACCGCTCTGACCGCCGGTGCAGGTACGGCGAACTCGCCGTCGGCGCCGACGTAGCGGGCACCGCGCGCACCGAGGGTGACCACCAAGTGGGCTGGCCGCCAGGGCCATTCGTCGGCTTCGGCTTCGTTGGCAACCACCACGTCCGCGGTGGCCGCCAGTTCGGCCAACCGGGTTTGGTCGTGGCCCGCGGGTGAGGCATTGACGATGACGGCCGCCCCCGCCGAACGGGCTTCGTGTGCCGCCGCCAGCGCCGTCGACACCGGAATTTCCAACTGGGTCAACAGCACGTCGCAGTCGGCAATCACCTCGCGCGAATCGGTGGCGGCCAGCGTCAACCGCCCGTTTGCGCCCGGCGCCACCACGATGGTGTTCTCGGCGTTGGAATCGACCACGATGATCGCCGTACCGCTGGGTCCCGGTATTGCGACCGTCCCGTTCAGCCCAACGCCGTTGGCGTGCAGGTGAGCCCGCAACCGTTCGGCGGCCGCGTCGTCGCCGACCGCACCGACGAACTGCACCCGCGCGCCGGCGCGCGCCGCCGCCACGGCCTGATTGCCGCCCTTGCCGCCGGGTGCGGAGGTCAACGACGACGCCAGCACCGTCTCGCCCGGACGCGGAAGGGCATCGACGCCGAACGTCAGATCCATGTTCACGCTGCCGACCACGCAGACCCGTGCCATGACACCGACGTTAGTCGGGCGGGATGCCTCCGCGGAGGCAAAGACGACGACTTCGGCTGAACCCCAAACCCCCGGTCGGAATTATTGACGCTAATCCTTTTGCGGCAATCGCCAATATCGTGATGTAAGCGCGTTAGTCTGCTGCGTAACCGGTGCGAAATCCCGTAAACGGGAGGGAAAGGCGATTGACTTCGAGGGAGCTAAAGGACGCCGAACCGGCCTCTGGTAAGAACTCGGCAAATGCCCAGGCAAATCCCGCGGCGAGCACCCCGGAAACCACCCTGGAATCGGCGCCGGCTGAAAAGGCCCGCAAGAGCACGCGACGGCCTCTCATATCGCACCGTTTCCGGTTCGGCATCCAGTCCAAGATCCTGGTGGCAATGCTCCTGTCGGGCATCCTGGGCGTGGCGGTGATCGGCCTCATCGGGGCGGTGTCCGGCCGCAATGCGTTGCGGCAAGTCGAGTCCGAGCGGTTGATCGAGTTGCGCGAGTCGCAGCGGAGGACTGTCGAGGCGCTGTTCAGGCAGGTGACGAATTCGCTGATCGTCTACAGCGGCGGATTCAGCATCGTCGAGGCTACGACGGCGCTCACCGCGGGCTTCAACCAATTGGCCAACGCGACGATCAACCCGGCCCAGCAGCAGGCGCTCGTCAACTACTACGACAACCAGATGATCGAACCGATCAAACGGGTGACCGGTGACGTCATCGATCTCAATGCAGTTCTACCAAGTTCCAACCCCCAGAAATACGTTCAGGCGTACTACACGGCGCCGCCCAGGTCGACCCCCGACTCCTTGCCCGTTGAGGACGCCGGCGACGGTAGCGCATGGTCGGCGGCCAATGCCCGCTTCGACTTTTATATGCGCGGCATCGTCACCCGCTTCGATTACCGCGACGCGCTGCTGCTCGACACGCAGGGCAACATCGTCTATTCCGTCAGGAAAGGCCCCGACCTCGGGACCAACATCCTCACCGGCCCGTATCGGGAATCAAATCTGCGAGACGCATACCAAAAAGCGCTGCGCTCCAACGACGTGGACTTCGTCTGGATCACCGACTTCCAGCCGTATCAGCCACACCTCGACGTTCCCACGGCCTGGGTGGTATCGCCGGTCGGCATTAACGGCAAAATCGACGGTGTCATGGCCCTTCCGGTGCCGATCGCGAAGATCAACAACATCATGACCGCCAACAAGCACTGGCAAGCCGCCGGCATGGGCGCCTCGACCGAGACGTATCTGGCTGGTCCCGACGATCTGATGCGTTCTGATTCACGGGAATTTCTGGAAGACCCGCAGGCATACCGGCGCGACGCAATCGACGCCGGCACTGCGCCCGACGTCGTGGACCGAGCAATCCGGTTGGGTGGCACGACGCTGGTGCAGCCGGTCGCGAGCGCAGGTCTTCGCGCCGCCCAACGCGGAGAGACCGGAATCGCCACCGGCACCGACTACATGGGTAATAGGGAGTTGGAAGCCTACGCCCCGTTGAACGTGCCGAATTCGGATCTGCACTGGTCGATCCTGGCGACGCGGGACGACTCGGATGCTTTTGCGCGGCTGGGCAAGTTCAGCAAAACGCTCGTGATTGCTGTCACCACGCTGGTTTTCGCGATCTGCGTGGCCTCGATGCTCATCGCCCAGGCGGCGATGCGGCCGGTCCGGCGCCTCGAGGAGGGCACGCGGAAGATCAGCTCCGGCGACTACGACGTCAACATTCCGGTGATGGCGCGCGACGAAATCGGCGACCTCACAGCGGCTTTCAACGAGATGAGCCGGAACCTCGCGATCAAGGAAGAGTTGCTCAACGAGCAACGCAACGAAAACAATCGCCTCCTGCTGGCGCTGATGCCCGAGTCGATCGTCCAGCGCTATCGCGAGGGTGAGGCGACCATCGCGCAGAAGCACCAGGACGTCGCCATCATCTTCGCCGACATCGCCGGGCTCGACGAACTTTCCAACGATCTTCCGGGCGACGAACTGGTAGGCATCGTCGACGAATTGTTCCGGCAGTTCGACTCGGCGGCCGAAACCCTTGGCGTCGAACGGATTCGCACGTTCCACAACGGCTATCTCGCCACCTGTGGGGTAATCACTCCGCGATTGGACAGCATCCACCGAACCGTTGACTTCGCCATCGAAATGCGTCGCATCATCGACCGGTTCAACAGCCAGACCGGTCACGAGCTGGGCCTTCGGGTCGGAATCAACACCGGCAACGTCATCAGCGGGCTGGTCGGCCGATCAAGCCTCGTCTACGACATGTGGGGTGCCGCGGTGAGTCTCGCCTACCAAATGCACCGGGGCGCACCGCAGCCCGGCATCTATGTCAGCGCGCCGGTGTATGAAGCGATGCGCGACGTGCGGCAGTTCACGCCCGCCGGCACGATTTCGGTCGGCGGAACCGATCAGGCGATGTACCGGTTGTCGGAGCGATGATGAACGCGTGGCACTCCTCGTGGTTCTACTGGGCGATCGGTATCGCGGTCGGATTCCCGGTCGGACTGATCTTTCTCACCGAACTGCACCACACACTCGTCCGGCGGAATAGCCGCCTGGCCAGGCCGGTAAGCCTGCTGCGCAACTACCTGCTGCCGCTCGTGGCGCTTTTGCTGCTGCTGGTCAAGGCCTCGCAGATTCCAGCCGGGGATGTCCCGGTGCGGCTCCTCACCACGGTGTTCGGCTTCCTGGTGTTGGTGCTGTTGCTGTCGGGGCTCAACGCCACCGTGTTCGAAGGCGCGCCGGAAGAGAGCTGGCGCAGCCGACTGCCCGCCATCTTTCTCGACGTCGCACGCTTCGCGCTGATCGGCGTGGGCCTGGTTTTGATCTTGTCCTATATCTGGGGCGTACGGGTCGGCGGCCTGTTCACCGCGCTGGGCGTCACGTCGGTCGTCATCGGCCTGATGTTGCAGAACTCCGTCGGCCAGATCGTGTCGGGCTTGTTCATGCTGTTCGAGCAGCCCTTCCGGCTCAACGATTGGCTGGACACCGGGACGGCGCGGGGACGCGTTGTCGAAGCGAACTGGCGGGCCGTGCACATCGACACCGGCAGTGGAATGCGGGTCACGCCGAACTCGGTGCTGGCCACGACGGCGTTCACCAATCTCAGTCGCCCGGCGGGCACGCACAAATTGGCGATGACGACGACGTTTTCGGCCGCCGACCCGCCCGACCGGGTTTGCGCGATGCTGTCGCGTGTTGCTCTCGGGCTGCCCCAGCTCAGGGCCGACAGCGTGCCCCGCTCGGTACCCGTAGGCGCCGCCGAGTACCGCACCAGCATCGGGCTCAACTCACCCGCCGACGACGGCGCCGCGCGAGCAACCTTTCTGCGCTGGATCTGGTATGCCGCACGACGGGAAGGGCTGCACCTCGACAACAGCGACGACGACTACTCGACCGCCGAACGCGTGGAGAAGGCGGTGCGCACCGTGGTGGCGCCGGCAATGCGGCTCAACGCCGACGAACAGCGGTCGCTGCATTCCTGCGCGAAACTCGTCCGATATGGCGCCGACGAAACCGTGGAGTACGCCGGTCAGGTGCCCAAAGGGATGACGTTCCTGGTCGCCGGGCGCGTGCAGCTGACCGCGATGGCCGACGATGGGTCGGTCGTGTCGATCAGCACGCTGGTCGAGGGCTCATTCCTGGGGCTGACCGCGCTGACCCGGCAGCCGAACATGGCGAGCGCGTACGCGCTCGAGGAGGTGACCGCGCTCGAGATCGATCGCGAACACATCGAGCACCTGGTGATGCGTGAACCGTTGCTGCTGCAGAACTTCGGCCACATCCTCGAGGAGCGGCAGAGCAAAGTGCGGCATGCCCGGCGCGGCGAGCGGGTGGGGTGAGGCGCCGGCACTAGGCGTTCGGAGTGGGGCAGCCTGACTTGGCCGGTTAAAGACCGATACCCTGGTTCAATGAGTCTGCAAGCTCCATCGCGTCCTGACTTGCGCCGGGAGGTGCACAACGCCGCCCGCCGCGCCCGGGTCGCCGCCCGCGCGCTGGCGCTGTTGCCGACGGTCGCCAAGGATGCGGCGTTGCAGTCCGCGGCAGAGGCGATCGGCGCCCACACCGAGCGGATCCTGGCGGCCAACGCCGAAGATCTCGAGGCCGCCCGGGCCGCCGGAACACCGACCGCGATGCTCGATCGGTTGGCGTTGGACGCCAAGCGCGTCGACGGAATCGCCGCCGGCCTGCGACAGGTCGCCGGGTTGCCCGACCCGGTCGGGGAGGTGCTGCGCGGGTACACCCTGCCCAACGGGCTGCATCTGCGCCAGCAGCGGGTTCCGCTCGGCGTGATCGGCATGATCTACGAGGGTCGACCCAACGTCACCGTCGACGCCTTCGGCTTGGCGCTCAAGTCCGGCAATGCCGTCCTGCTGCGCGGCAGTTCCTCGGCGGCGAAGTCCAATCAGGCGCTCGTCGACGTCTTGCGCGCGTCGCTGGCCAGCGAGGACCTGCCCGCCGACTCGGTGCAGCTGCTGTCGGCCGCCGATCGATCCACGGTCACCCACCTGATCCAGGCCCGCGGCCTGGTCGACGTGGTGATCCCGCGCGGGGGAGGGAGCCTGATCGACGCGGTGGTGCGGGACGCCCAGGTGCCCACCATCGAGACCGGTGTCGGCAATTGTCACGTCTACGTGCACGAAGCCGCCGACCTGGACGTGGCGGAACGGATCCTGCTGAACTCCAAGACCCGTCGGCCCAGCGTCTGCAACGCCGCCGAGACGCTGCTGGTCGACGCGGCGATCACCGGGGAGGCCATGCCCCGGCTGGTGGGCGCTCTGCAAGACGCCGGGGTGACGGTCCACCTCGATCCCGACGAGTCCGACCTGCGCCGCGAATACCTATCGATGGACATCGCGGTCGCGGTGGTCGACGGTGTCGACGCCGCGATCAACCACATCAACGAGTACGGCACCGGACACACCGAGGCCATCGTCACCACGAACATGGCCGCGGCCCAACGATTTACCGACGGAGTCGATGCGGCCGCGGTGATGGTCAACGCGTCGACCGCGTTCACCGACGGTGAGCAGTTCGGTTTTGGCGCCGAGATCGGCATCTCCACGCAGAAGCTGCATGCTCGCGGCCCGATGGGGCTACCGGAACTGACCTCGACCAAGTGGATCGCGTGGGGAGACGGGCAGATCCGCCCGGCCTGACGCCTTAGACCAAGAGCTTTAGGAGAGCTGAGATTGTGAGTGTGCCCGCCCGGTCTGCGCCACTGTTCGCCGACATCGACGATGTCTCGCGACGGTTGGCCGAGACCGGTTACCTGCCCGACACCGCCACCGCGACGGCGGTGTTTCTGGCCGACCGGCTCGGCAAGCCGTTGCTGGTGGAGGGTCCCGCCGGCGTCGGAAAGACCGAGCTGGCCCGTGCCGTCGCCCAAGCCACCGGCTCGGGCCTGGTGCGCCTGCAGTGCTACGAGGGCGTCGATGAGGCCCGCGCGCTGTACGAGTGGAACCACGCCAAGCAGATCCTGCGCATCCAGGCGGGCTCGGGCGACTGGGATCAGACCAAGGACGACGTGTTCAGCGAGGAGTTCCTGCTGCAGCGTCCGCTGCTGACCGCCATCCGGCGCACCGAGCCGACGGTGCTGCTCATCGACGAGACCGACAAGGCCGACATCGAGATCGAGGGCCTGCTGCTGGAGGTGCTGTCGGACTTCGCGGTGACGGTCCCCGAACTCGGCACGCTCACCGCGGAGCGGGCGCCGTTCGTGTTGCTGACCTCTAACGCCACCCGCGAACTGTCCGAGGCGCTCAAGCGTCGCTGCCTGTTCCTGCACATCGATTTCCCCAGCCCCGACCTGGAACGGCGCATCCTGTTGTCCCGCGTCCCCGAGCTGCCCGCGCACCTGGCCGAGGAATTGGTGCGCATCATCGGCGTCCTGCGCGGGATGCAACTCAAGAAGGTGCCGTCCATCGCCGAGACGATCGACTGGGGCCGCACCCTGCTCGCGCTGGGCCTGGACACCATCGACGACGCGGTGGTCGCCCAGACGCTTGGCGTGGTCCTCAAGCATCAATCCGATCAGCAGCGTGCGGCCGGAGAACTGAGGTTGAATTAAACGATGAGGCCCAACTGATGGCCGCCCGCCGCATCCGTCCCACCCGCCCGCTCGCCCCGCACGGGCTGCCGGGCCATCTGGTCGGGTTCGTGGAAGCGCTTCGCGCGCAGGGGATTTCGGTGGGCCCGTCGGAGACGGTGGACGCCGGCCGGGTGATGGCGACCCTCGGCCTGGGCGATCGCGAGGTGCTGCGGGAGGGCATCGCCTGCGCGGTGCTGCGCCGTCCCGACCACCGCGAGACCTACGACGCCATGTTCGACCTGTGGTTTCCCGCGGCACTGGGCGCGCGAGCGGTGGTCGTGGATGAGGGGTCCGGCGAGCCGCAAGACGACTCGTTGCCGGCCGACGACGTCGAGGCGATGCGCCAGATGCTGCTGGACCTGCTCACCGAAAACCCCGAGCTCGCAGACATGGACGAGCGCCTGGTCGCGATGATCGCGCGGATCGTGGAGGCCTACGGCAAATACAGTTCCAGCCGCGGCCCGTCGTTCTCGTCGTATCAGGCGCTCAAGGCGATGGCGCTGGACGAATTGGAGGGCAAGCTGCTGGCGGGGCTGCTCGCCCCGTACGGCGACGAACCCACGCCCACCCAGGAGCAGATCGCCAAGGCACTTGCCGCACAACGGATCACACAGCTGCGCAAATTGGTCGACGCCGAGACAAAGCGGCGCACGGCCGAGCAGCTCGGCCGCGACCACGTCCAGATGTACGGCATCCCACAGCTTTCCGAGAATGTCGAGTTTCTGCGCGCCTCCGGTGAACAGCTGCGCCAGATGCAACGAGTGGTGGCGCCGCTGGCCCGCACCCTGGCGACCCGGCTGGCGGCCCGCCGCCGACGCTCGCGTGCCGGGGCGATCGATCTGCGCAAGACGCTGCGCAAGTCCATGTCCACCGGCGGGGTGCCGATCGACGTGGTGCTCGCCAAACCCCGTCCGGCGCGGCCGGAACTGGTGGTGCTGTGCGACGTTTCGGGATCGGTCGCCGGGTTCAGCCACTTCACGCTGCTGCTGGTGCACGCCCTGCGGCAGCAATTCTCGCGTGTTCGCGTGTTCGCCTTCATCGACACGACCGACGAGGTGACGCACATGTTCGGGCCGGAAGCCGACCTGGCCGTGGCGATTCAGCGGATCACCAGGGAGGCCGGCGTGTACAGCCGCGACGGGCATTCCGACTACGGCAACGCGTTTGCCTCGTTCGAGCAGGCGTATCCCAACGTGCTGTCGCCACGCAGCTCGCTGCTGGTGCTCGGGGATGGCCGCACCAACTACCGCAATCCGGAGACAGAGCTGCTGGCCCACATGGTGACCGCGAGCCGGCACGCGCACTGGCTCAACCCCGAACCCAAGCACCTGTGGGGCAGCGGCGACTCGGCGGTGCCGCGCTACCAAGAGGTCATCGCGATGCACGAATGCCGGTCCGCCAAGCAACTGGCCGCGGTGATCGACCAGCTGCTGCCGGTGTGACGGCGCCTTGATGCCGAGGTCGACGCTACCGCGACAAAGTGCGAGAAGGGTAAGCGGTAGCGTCGATTTCGACGCGGGGGTCAAGCGGGGCATGACTCCAGCTGCGCAAGCCACTCGGTGATCGTCGCGACGTAGGTCGGCGGGTCGGCGCCGTGCATGGAATGCGGCATCTCGGGAAACGAGCGCAGGGTGAAGGAGTTCCCGGTGCTTTCAACCAGTCTGCGGACGTGCTCGACCTGCTGATCGGAGATCGCGCCGAACAGGTTGCCGGTCTCAGGGTCGACCAGGTGGAAATGGTGCGTGAACAGCACAGGCACCCTAACGTGAGTCAGCATTGACTCGTGGTCGCAGTTGACTGCGACCCGGCCAGAGACAAACGCGTCGCCCCACTCGGGGTCGTACTCGCGAAGGTTCTGCGGAGGCTCGTCGGTGGTGGGGGCGTTTCCGCCAGTCATGTTTCGCAGCCACTCGGGCAATTCGCCGGCCATCGCGGCCTGCATGCCCGCATAGTCGCCGATGGACCATTGGGGGCCCAACCATTTGCACCAGAGCCGAAAGATCGACCCGATACACTGCCGGATCGATTGGCCGACAGCCGGATTGACTTCTGAGCTGAACAGCGGTGGGTCTTCGTAGACGGCTGCACGGATCTGTCCGGGTGCGGCGAAAGCGGACAACCAGGCGGCGATTACACCGCCGGATGACAGCCCACTGACCACTACTGGTCGGCCGATGACCCGATCGATGAAGCGGACCAGATCACCACCGAAGAGGTCAAGGCTGTAGCGGCCCGGTGTCCAGGTGGAGCGACCCTGCCCCCGCAGGTCGACGGCGTACACCTGGTAGCGATCGGCCAATAGTTTCATCGCTTGTTCGTAACCCCACCAAGATTCGCTTTGCCCCGGGATGAGCAACAGCGCAGGGTTAGCGGCGTCACCGGCGACCGCATAGTTCATCCGGATCTCACCGAGGTCCACCAGGTGCTCGGGATAGTTGTGCGTGACGAAGCGCTCCGGATGGTCGCTGTGCTCGAGATAGGCCATTGTGTCCTCGCATCTCGTTGAGATTCAGTAGCTGCCGATATTGTCGGGCAAAACCGCGGCAACGGTGGAACGCCCTCCGCTCGATCGGAGCCACATCGGCCACTCCCGTCCCCGCTGAGATGGATGCGCGTTATGCGGCCAACTCGTATGTCTCCCGATGCAGAGGCTGGTGGGGCGCACGTGACCACCACAGCGGGACACACGCCGGGGACGGAGCGCCCGAGCTGAAAAATGGCCCTGCTCGAACGCTCAAGTAAGCTGGCGAATCGTGCAAAAGCAGCTTCGCAGGCTTGGAGTGATGGGTGGGACGTTCGATCCCATCCATTACGGCCACCTGGTTGCCGCCAGTGAGGTAGCCGACCTGTTCGACCTCGACGAAGTGGTGTTCGTGCCCAGCGGCCAACCGTGGCAGAAGAGCCGGCACGTCTCGGCTGCCGAGGACCGGTATCTGATGACGGTGATCGCGACGGCGTCCAATCCGCGGTTCTCGGTGAGCCGAGTCGACATCGACCGCGGCGGGCCCACCTACACCAGGGACACGGTGCGGGATCTGCACGCCCTCAACCCCGACTCGGAGCTCTACTTCATCACCGGCGCCGACGCCCTGGCCTCCATCCTGTCGTGGCAAGGCTGGGAAGAGCTGTTCGGGTTGGCGCGCTTCATCGGCGTCAGCCGGCCCGGGTATGAGCTGCGGCGCGAACACGTCACCGGCGTTCTGGGCGAGCTGGCCGAGGATGCGCTGACCCTCGTCGAGATCCCTGCGCTGGCGATCTCGTCGACCGACTGCCGTCGACGCGCCGAGCAGGGCCGGCCACTGTGGTACCTGATGCCCGACGGCGTCGTGCAGTACGTCTCGAAGCGGCACCTCTACCGCCGATCCCGCGAAGAGGGGACCGAAGGGTCCGAAAGCCCTGCGAAATCCACCATGGCCACCGGGAACGACACGTGACCGCGACCCAGGAAGCGATCGACATGGCGACCGTGGCCGCCGGCGCGGCCGCCTCGAAACTGGCCAACGACGTGGTCGTCATCGACGTCTCGGGACAGCTGGTCATCACGGACTGCTTCGTCATCGCCTCGGCGTCCAACGAGCGGCAGGTCAACGCGATCGTTGACGAGGTCGAGGAGAAGATGCGCAAGGCGGGCTACCGGCCGGCGCGGCGCGAGGGCGCCCGGGAAGGACGCTGGACGCTGCTGGATTACCGCGACATCGTCGTGCACATCCAGCATCAGGACGACCGCAACTTTTACGCACTGGACCGGCTGTGGGGCGACTGCCCGGTGGTGCCGGTGGACCTGAATGAGGCCGAGGGCCCTGACGACTCAACCGACGCGGCGAGCGCGCAATGAGAATCCGGCGCTTGGTGATGCTGCGGCACGGGCAGACCGATTTCAATCTCGGTAGCCGGATGCAGGGTCAGCTGGACACCCAGCTCAGCGAACTGGGCCGCGTGCAGGCGGTGGCCGCCGCCGAGGTGCTGGGCAAGCTGCAGCCCCTGCTGATCGTTTCGTCGGATCTGCGGCGCGCCTACGACACGGCGATCAAGCTGGGGGAGCGAACGGGGCTGAAGGTCTGGGTGGACGACCGGCTACGGGAAACCCACCTTGGTGACTGGCAGGGCCTGACGCACGCCCAGATCGATGCCGAGGCGCCGGGCGCCCGCCTGGCATGGCGCGAGGACGCAACGTGGGCACCGCACGGCGGGGAGAGCAGGGTCGATGTGGCCGCCCGCAGCCTGCCGTTGATCGCCGAACTGGTATCCGGCGAATTGGAATGGGGCGACCCGAACCAACCGGATCGACCGGTGGTGCTGGTCGCACACGGCGGGCTGATCGCCGCGTTGTCGGCTGCGTTATTGAAGCTGCCCGTTGCCAATTGGCCGGTTTTGGGTGGCATGGGCAATTGCAGTTGGGTGCAGCTCTCCGGCCACTCCGATGACGCGGCAGCTTTCGAAGACATCAGCTGGCGCCTCGACGTGTGGAACGCTTCGGCGCAGGTTTCCAATGATGTCCTCTGATCCGCGGTCCCGGCCCACACTGCTGGTGTTCGCCGACTCACTGGCCTACTACGGTCCGACCGGGGGGCTGCCTTCCGACGATCCGCGCATCTGGCCCAATATCGTTGCCGCGCAACTAGGTTGGGATGTGGAGTTGATCGGCCGCATCGGCTGGACCTGCCGGGACGTCTGGTGGGCGGCCACCCAGGACCCGCGGGCCTGGGCGGCGCTGCCCAGGGCGGGCGCGGTGATCTTCGCGACCGGCGGGATGGATTCGCTGCCGTCGGTGTTGCCGACCGCGTTGCGCGAGCTGATCCGCTATGTGCGGCCGTCGTGGCTGCGGCGCTGGGTGCGCGACGGCTACGCCTGGCTGCAGCCCAGGCTCTCACCGGTGGCCCGCTCGGCTTTGCCGCCGCACCTGAGCGCCGAATACCTCGAACAGACGCGTGGCGCAATCGATTTCAACCGCCCCGGCATCCCGATCGTGGCATCGCTGCCTTCGGTGCACATCGCCGAAACCTACGGCAAGGCTCACCATGGCCGCCCGGGGACCGCGGCCGCGATCACAGAATGGGCGCAGCAACACGACGTCCCCCTGGTGGATCTCAAAGCCGCCGTGGCCGAACACGTTATGAGTGGGCGCGGCAATCCCGACGGCATCCACTGGAATTTCGAAGCCCACCAGGCGGTCGCGGAGCTGATGCTCAAGGCGCTGGCCGAAGCCGGCGTGCCGAACGAGAAGCCGCGCGGGTAGGGCGATGGCTGTCGTAGTGGTGACCGATGCGTCCTCGCGCCTTCCGGCCGACCTGCTCGAAAAGTGGGCGATACGAATCGTTCCGTTGCACATCTTGCTCGACGGCCGCGATTTGCGCGACGGCGTGGACGACATCCCCGAGGACATCTACAAGCAACACGCGACCACCGCCGCGGCCACCCCGGCCGAACTGGCCCACGCCTACCAGCAGGCGCTGGCCGACAGCGGCGGCGACGGCGTGGTGGCGGTGCACATCTCGTCGGCGTTGTCGGGAACCTGCGGCGCCGCCGAACGGACCGCGGCCGACCTCGACCCGAAGGTGCGGGTCGTCGACTCGAGGTCGGCCGCGATGGGCACCGGTTTCGTCGCGCTGGCCGCCGCCCGGGCGGCGGCCGAGGGCGGCGACCTGGACGCCGTCGCGGACGCCGCGACTTCGGCCGTGTCGCGCGGCCATGCCTTCGTGGTGGTGCACCGGCTGGACAACTTGCGCCGCAGCGGGCGGATCGGCGGGGCCAAGGCGTGGCTGGGCACCGCGCTGGCGCTCAAGCCGCTGTTGCGTATCGATGACGGCAAACTCGTTCTGGCCCAACGCGTGCGCACCGTCACCCATGCGACGGCGACGATGATCGACCGGGTCTGCGAGGTCGTCGGCGAGCGCTCTGCCGCACTGGCGGTGCACCACGTCGCCAATCCGGACGGCGCGAAGGAGGTTGCGACGGCGCTGGCGGAACGGCTAACGGCGTGCGAGCCGGCGATCATCACCCCGTTGGGCCCGGTGCTGGCGCTGCACGTCGGCGCGGGAGCCGTAGCGGTCTGTTTGGAACTTCCCGAGTCTTAAGCGGGTTGGACCCCCCGGGCCCGTACGGCATTGTCACCGCGGGGGTGGACAACCTGCGGCCACCAGAACCAGCGCCCGAGCAGGACGGCGATCGACGGCATCAGCAGCGTGCGCACGATCAGCGTGTCGAGCAGCAGGCCGATGCAGACGGTCGACCCGAACTGACCGAGCACGCGCAGGTCGCTGCCGAGCATGGACGCCATGGTGAAGGCGAACACCAGGCCCGCCGCCGTCACCACCCCGCCCGTGCCGGCCATCGACCGGATGATCCCCGTCTTGAGCCCGCGATGGATCTCTTCCCTGAACCGGGAGACGAGCAGCAGGTTGTAGTCGGATCCAACGGCCAACAGGATGATGACCGACAGCGCCATGACGATCCAGTGGATTTTGATGCCGAACAGGTCCTGCCAGATCAGCACGGACAAGCCGAACGACGCGGCGATCGAGCTGGCGGCGGTGCCGACGATCACCAGCGCGGCAACCACGCTTCGGGTGAGCAGCAGCATGATCGTGAAGATCAGCGTGAGCGCCGACACCACCGCGATCATCAGGTCATATTTGGCGCCGTCGTGCATGTCCTTATAGGTCGCGGCGGTTCCGCCGAGATACACCTTGGCGTCGGCCAGGGAGGACATTTTCAGCCCTTCCTGCGCGGCGGTGCGCTCTGAATCGACCCGTGAGATTCCTTCCGGGGTCATCGGATCGCCCTGGTGGGTGATGAAAAAGCGCGCCGACTTGCCGTCGGGTGACAGGAACATTCGCAGCCCCGTCTGGAAGTCCGGGTTGTCGAAGGCCTCTGGCGGCAGGTAGAAGAAGTCGTCATTCTTGGAGGTGTCGAAGCTTTGGCCCATGACGATCGCGGTATCGCTCATGGCCTCGATCTGGTTGATCATCGCCGAGAACGTCTGGTACAGCGTCAGCGTGATTCCCTTGGTGGCCTTCAGCGTCGCGATCAGCGTGGGGAACAGCGTCATCAGCTCGTGCGTGGCCGAGGCGGTGCGCTGGATGTCTTTGGTGAGATCGTGAAATTTGTCGGCGAGTTGGTCTATCCCGTCCAAGGAGTCAAACAGGGACCGCAACGAGAAGCACATGGGAATGTCATAGCAGTGCTTCTCCCAATAGAAGTAGCTCCTGATCGGCCGCCAGTAGTCATCGAAATCTGCTAGGTGGTCCCGCAATTCATCTGTGATTTGGGAGGTTTCCGCAGTGGTCTTCGCGCTGTCGTCAGCAGCCTTGGAAAGATCTTGCGTCACCGCGTACTGGCGTTCCGTGACGTCGATGTTGACCTGCAGCTGGTCGGCCAACTTGAGGATGTCGGCCATGCGCTCCTTGAGGAAGGCCATGTTCTGCATGGTCGTTTGGCTCTGCATGCTGTTCTGGAACGGTATCGAGCTGTGTTGAATGGGAATGCCCAGTGGCCTGGTGATGTCCTGGATCATGGCGATGCCAACGGTGCGGATGACGTTCTTGGCCACCTTGTCCAAGACGAGCATGTCGGCGGGATTGCGCATGTCGTGGTCGGCCTCGACCATCAACATGTCGGGATTCATCCGCGCCTGAGAGAAATGCCGGTCCGCGGCCTGGTATCCAAGGTTGGACGGGGCGCTGGTCGGCAGGTAGTACCGGTCGTTGTAACTCGTGACGTAGCTCGGAAGGGCGACCATGCCGATCAGGACGATGGCGGCGCTCACGGCCAAGATCGGTGCCGGCCAACGCACCACCGCGGTGCCGACCCGCCGCCATAGCCGGCCCCTGACCGCCCGCTTGCGCTCGAAGAGACCGAACTTACTGCCCACGAAAATCACGGCCGGACCGAGCGTGAGGCCGGCCAGCACGACGACCAGCATTCCGATCGCCACGGGTGGCCCCATGGTGTGGAACCAGGGCAACCGTGCAAAGCTCAGGCAATACGTTGCCCCGGCAATGGTCAGGCCCGATCCCAGGACAACGGGCGCCACTGAACGAAACGTCGTGTAGTACGCCGTTTCCCGATCCTCGCCGGCCGCGCGCGCCTCTTGATAACGGCCCACCAGGAAGATGCCGTAGTCCGTTCCGGCCGCGATCGCCAGCATCGTGAGGATATTCGCGGCGAACGTGGTGAGCCCGAACGCATCGTGATACGCGAGAACCGCAATGACTCCCCGCGAACATGCCAGCGCGATCCCGGTCATGAACAGCTGGACCAGCGTGGTGACGATGGAGCGGTAGACCAGCAGCAACATGATCGCAATGGCGGCCAGGGTGAACAGCGTGATCTTGGCCAGGCTCGCGTTGCCGATGACATGCATGTCGTCACTGAGTGCCGCGGGACCGGTGACGTAGGCCTTCACTCCGGGTGGCGGCTGGTTCCGGTCGATCACCTTGCGTACGGCTTCAACGGAATCGTTCGCCAGCGTCGTGCCCTGGTTGCCGGCGAGGTTCAACATGACGTAGGAGGCCTTGGCGTCGGCGCTCTGTGCTCCGGCCGCCGTCAGCCGGTCTCCCCAGAAGTCCTGGATGTGCTGGATGTGCTTGGAATCCTGCCGCAGTTGGCGAATGACGTTGTCGTAGTAACGGTGCGCGTCGTCGCCAAGGGGTTGCTGGCCTTCCAGCACGATCATGACGGTGCTGTTGGAATCGAATTCGTGGAAGTTATGCCCCAGCCGCATCATCGCCTTCATGGACGGGGCATCCGTGGGGGCCATCGGCGCGGAGTGTGCTTCGCCGACGACTTCGAGCCGGGGAACGATGACGTTCACCAGGACCGTCACGAACACCCAGACCAGGATGATCGGCACCGCGAACCAGCGGATCATGTGCGGGATGAGCGGCCAGTGGCCGCGCTCGGGGCGCCCGGGACCCTGGACCTTGATCGGCCCGGTGACCTCGGTGTCTTCCGTGCCCCGAATGCCCATGTGGTTCTTGCTGTTGAGGTCGCTCATGCCGACTTCACCAGGCAGAAGGTCTGGGCGTTGTGGCCAGCGGAGTTCTGCTTTTCGCGGACGACACCGTCCACGGTGATTTTGCAGCTGATTTCATTACCGTCGCTTTGCGCCATGATGTTGGCGCTGACCGCGGGGAGTGTCGTCGAGATCGTGAACGACCACGGCAGCGGGGCCGCATTGACCTGGTGGGTGTTGGCGTTTTCGTCCCAGTAGTTGATGTTCGCAACGCTCCCAGGTGGACCGGAGACCTCGTAGACCACGACCTTCGGGTTGAATTGAACGATCTCGATGCCGGCGCCGGCACCCGCGTTGAGGTCCTGCGAGCCGAAGATCTTGTGCAGGCGCGACACGACCAATGCTGAGACCGCCAGAACAACCAGCAACAACAGGGGTATCCATGCTCGCTTGACGGCACGGGTTATGGCACCGGCATTTGGTCTAGCCATCACCTGACCGCCTTCCGCTCACCGCTGCCGGGTTGGAACGCCCTTTGGGAGAGCTTGCTTCCCTCGTCATCCGCAGTCGACAACAACCAATTGTCAACAGAACCTTTGCTCAGCTAAGCATCGTAAACCTTAGTGCACGTAAGCGTTCCTCCTGGGTGCGGACTTTGTGACTACCAACACGCCTAGCGTGCCACCCGACCGGTGACCGGCGGCAAATCGGCGAGCGTCACGATTCCGGGGTTGGCGGCCACCACGGCCGGGACCGCGTTGGTCACGGGCATCGCGGTGTAGATCATTCCCAGCCCCATGAACCCGGGCTCCGTCCAATCCTTCGGCGGCAGGCAGTGCAGGACGGTGCGCATGTTGGGCAACCCGAATACCTGAATGACGTGGCCGTGCTCGAGCGGTTTGGGTGGGACCACGTGACTGCCCATGGTCCAGTTGAATCCGACGCTGACGACGTTGCGATCGCCTTCCCAGCCGCGGTGGTAGCCGTAAACGCTGCCGACCGTTCCCGCGGGAATCTTCATGAAGCCCAGGTCGGAGTCGGCGGTGGCCGCGGTGAAGGTGACGTCGAACGTCATCCGGTCCAGCTTGGCTCCGATCGCGTCGGCCATCATTGCGGCCGACTCCCCGAAGACCTCGCTTTCGCGCCGCACGCTCTCGGCCAGCCCTGGTGTGTCCGGATCCTGCGAGAAGCCCATCGCCGTCTGGGTTTCCGCCGACTCGTACGTCGAGCAGTCCACCGACTCGGTTATTCGGATCTCGTCGACGCGCTCGCAAGAGGCGCTGAGCACCATGCCGACCATGTTCGTCATCCCGGGATGGGCTCCGCTGCCGAAGATCGTCGAACCGCCCCGCTCGCAGGCGTCGAGGATGCGCTTGCGGTCCTCCGGTGTCTGCTTGCCGCCGGTGATCCAGGCGGCGCTGGTGCACACGTTGACGCCCGACTCCAGCAGCCGCACGAGTTCATCGATGTTGGGCCACAACGGGTTGTAGCAACAAGCGTCCGGCCGGAGTGCCAGCAGCGCGTCGATGTCGTTGGTGGCCTTAACTCCCGTGGGCGCGGGCCAGCCGGAAAGTTCGGCAGCGTCCACGCCCACCTTGTCCTGGCCGTGGGCGTAGACGCCGACGAGTTCCATGTCCGGTCTGCCGATGATGGCGTGTAACGATCGCCGCCCGATGTTCCCGGTCGTCCACTGGATCACACGAAACGGGCGGTCTGCGCTGGTCGTGCTCATCGGGTGCTCCTTTGCGCCGGTGCGATTGGACTCATTATGATCAACCGGGGTCTACGTGCACGCGAGCCGGGTGCGCCCACCGGCCGGCTTAGTTTTTTCTAGTTATTTCTTAGGCGTCCAACCGGCTGAATTGGTCCTGGCGGTACTGCTCGACACAGGCGGCGCGCCGGATCTTGCCGCTCGTTGTGGTGGGAATCGACCCGGGCGATACCAGAACGAGGTCCCCGACATTCAAGCCGTGCGCATTGGATATCGCGGAGGTGACGTCGCTTTTGACCCCAGTGAGCCAGTGCATCGCCTCGTCGTTGGAATCGCCTCGCTCCTTGAGCTCGATGATGGTGACCAGTTTCTCGGTACTGTTCAGCGGGACCGATATCGCCGCGACCCGACCCCGTGTGATCTCTTGGATCGTCGCCTCAATGTCCTCGGGATAGTGATTACGCCCATGGATGATCAGCAGATCCTTGATGCGGCCGACAATGAACAGCTCACCCTCGAAGATGAAACCCAGGTCACCGGTCCTTAGCCAGGGTCCGTCAGGCGTGCCCGGCGACGGGTCGGAGAGCGTTGCGCCGAAGCAGCGCTGCAGCTCCGGCGGTTTGCGCCAGTAGCCGTCGGCGACATTGGCGCCATGTACCCAGATCTCGCCGACCAAGCCGTGCGGGCACTCGCGGCTTGTGTCGCAGTCGACGATCCGCAGCGTGGGTGATTGCGGCACTTTGTATTTGACCAGCGCTGTGCCGGTCCCGGCCGCACATCGCTGAGCGCGGCCGGCGGACAGCTCCGCGACATCGAAGTGAACCGCGCTCGATGAATCACTCCAGGTGCCAGTCGTGACGAAGACGGTTGCCTCCGCCAAGCCGTACGAAGGACGCACCATATGGTCCCGAAAATTGAAGTGAGCAAACCGATCAACGAAGCGGTGCAATGTGGCCGGCTCGACACGTTCGGCACCGCTGATGATGCCCAGCACCCGCCCGAGGTCGAGCCCGGCCAGGTCACTGTCGGTTGTCTTGCGGGCGGCCAAGTCAAAGGCGAAGTTAGGCGCCGCTGACCACGCATGAGGACTCCCGGCCAAAGATCGCACCCATCTGGCCGGCCTCTCCAAGAACGAAATCGGACTCGTCAGCTCGGCGCGATAGCCGCCCAGGATTGGTGCGCAGACTCCCAGCACCAAACCCATGTCATGATAAAAGGGCAACCACGAAACAATCGTGATATTTGATGGGGCTTTAACGTGGGAGTCCGCGAAAAAGCTGCGCATCAGCTGCTCGAAATTCACCTGGAGGTTGCGGTGCGAGATCATGACCCCGGTTGGCAGTCGGGTCGAACCTGAGCTGTACTGCAGATACGCCGTGCTGGGCAAATCGGCTGTCCGAACGCTTGTTCCGCCATCGACGTCCAGATTCATCGAATCGATTTCGACTATCTTTGGAACAGCGTCCAGGCGTGCCTGATGAACATATTCGGCGATATCTTCCGCGACCGCGGACGTTGTGAGAACAACTGAGGGCGACGTATCGGCAAGGACCGCAGTAATACGCTCATGACTCGAGCCGCGGTGCGGCAACGTGAGGGGAACTGCGATGAGCCCAGCCTGCATGGATCCCAGGAATGCCGCAATGTAATCAAGGCTCTGGGGAGCCAGGATTACTGCCCTGTCTCCGACCGACCCGTGAAGGTCGAGCTCGCGTGCCACATTTAGTGTTCGGCGGGATAATTGCGACCACGTGAGACTCTCGGGAACACCCGCCCAGTCGTCGTCGTAATTGGTAAAACTGAACGCTACGTCGTGGGGCCGCAGGCTGGCACGGCCGTGCAGCATCGACAGAATTGTTGATTGAGACATAGGGGTTACATCACGTCCGTACTAGTTTGTCGACTCCATTGGATGGAGTCAGTGGTCGGCCTGTCCTGCGCCGTGCGACAACACGGACATGGCACCGGCGAGGATCTGCGAGAATGGGTCGGCGCCGCCGCCGAACGTCGCCTGGTTGGCCGGCGCGGTGACGGCCGCGGGGTCGAAGCCGTGCACCGGGTCCACCTGAACCGGAGCGGTCGAAGGGTCGTCGTTTCGCGAATAGCCGGCGTTCACCCGGGGGATGAGGATTGCGTCGAGCTTGTTGAGCGTGTCCTCGGGGATCCCGATGTAGGCCAGCGGCATGACAAGAGGAATGTGCTTCTCCGGGACCATGACCGTCGTCTCTTTCGCGCCCCTGGAGTTGATCGTGGTTCTAATGTTCTGCGGCGGCACCATGCTCGGGTTCGTGAAGGCCACCGCGGTGTGACCCGTGGCGAGGCCCAGGAGCGTGTTGGCGAGAGCGAACAAGTTGTCGGGGCGGTCGGGGAAGTCCGCGATCGAGTCGTACGCGGCCACGAACTTGTTGGTGTCGTACTGGCTCTCGTACGGCGGTGGCATGGTGTAGTCGAGTGCGGGAACAACGCTGCCGACCGGGAATACGGCGCTCAGGAAACTCTGACCGAAGGCGTGACGCCCAATCGGGTCGCCGAATGTGGCGAAGTTCAGCGTGTCCCGTGGGGGAGCGGTCGGGTCATTCGCCAGTCGAGCCTGCTCGCCATCGACCACGAACCCGCCCTCGGACAAGCCAATCGCCGTACCGGGGCGACCGGCTTTGATCGCCGCATCGAGGTTATTTATCCCGACGTCGACCGACTCGCCGACGCTGGGGCCGTCCAAACCCAGGCCCGGAAAGTTCTCATCGAGTTTGCCGATTCCCGGAAAGAGTCGCTCCAGCACGTGGCCCTGAACCTGCCCCGCCGGGTAGCGGACGATTTCGCGCTTCTGGCCGGGGAACCACTGGGCGCCCTCCTGGCGGATGTACTCGTCGTAGGGGATGCCGAGAACGTGAGCGCCTCCGAGGGCGTACGCGGTCTGGTCGCCCGGCGCCCCTGGTGTCGGCGGTCCGCCGATGGGCGTGTCATCGGCCGAGGCTGCCGCAACGCCGAAATACACTGTGGCGCCCACAGCTACCAGCGCGGTAACTCTTGCGAGTAGTTTCTTCATCCCTGCCCCCGACCGCTCTGCTTCTCTAGTTTCACATACATCACGCGTGCCTGCTAACCGGATTGCGGCTCCGCGCGTCCGACTGCCGATCGCGACGGTGACTGTCGCAAAGACCGCACCTTCACTCGTGACGGCCACCAGTTCGCCCGCCCGAACAGCGCCGCGATGGCCGGAACCGTGATGGTGCGTACCACGAAGGTATCCAGCAAAATTCCCACACCGATCACGAAACCGCCTTGGACCACGGTGCCGATGCTGGAGAACAACAGACCGCACATCGAGGCAGCGAAGATCAGACCTGCCGCAGTGATCACACCGCCTGTCGAACTCAGGGTGCGAATGATGCCGTAACGCACGCTGTTCGGAGACTCGTCACGCATTCGCGAGACGAGCAGCATGTTGTAGTCGGCGCCCACCGCGACCAGCACCACGAATGCCAGTGGGGGCACGCTCCAATGCAATTGCTGGCCGAGTATGAACTGAAAAAACACAACGCCGATCCCCACCGCCGACAAGTACGAAATGACCACGGACGCAACCAGGTACACCGGCGCGACAATCGCACGTAGCAGCGCGATCAGGGTCAGGAGCACGACGAGGAGGGTCACCGCGATGATGAAACGGATGTCGTGTTGGTAGTAGTCGCGCGTGTCCTTCAGGCCGACTGTGTATCCCGCCATCGATACCTTGGCGTCCGCCAAGGCGGTATTCGCTTGGGCTCCCCGAGCGGTCGCACTGATCGCGTTGACCTGATCCATGGCTTCGGTGCTGAACGGATTGAGCTTGGTCTGAACTAAGTACCGCACCGAGTGGCCGTCCGGCGAGATGAAAACCTTGGCGGCCTCCCGGAACTCTTTCAGATGCAACAGCTGGGACGGGATATTGAACCCGGCCATCGCCGGTTGTGCCGCGTCGTGTTTCAGCGACAGCAGAAACGCCGCTGACTCACTGAGCCCGGCACCCAGCTTCTTGACTTGCTCGACGAGTTGAGCCACCGCGTCGGCCACTTGCCGGCTCCCACCGGCGAACCGGTCCGCGCCGTCTTGCAGGCTGTTCAGGTTCGACTGCAGGCCACCGGGCTGATCCATCCCCATGGAGTGCAGCACGTTGGTGAGCTTCGTGACCGCATTACGCAGGCGGTCTGTCGACGCCTTCAGGGTCTGTTTGTCCGGATAAGCCTGCAGTTGGTGGGACAGGTCATTGATCGCGTCGAGGTCTCCCTGGTCGCGCGAGCCGACCAGCTGCTCAAATGTCCCGCGGGTTGCGCTGCACGACGGGTCGGCGTCGCAGACGGGGTTGCCCTGCAGCGCCGCCAGCACCGGGCCTATCCAGGCGAACATGTTCTTGGCGGCTGAGAAGTTCCAGCCCATGGCATTGGTGAGCGAGTTGACGTGGTCGACGAGTTGGGCCGCGATGTCCACCTCTTTGACCAGCGTGTCGCCGCTGTACTGGTTCTTCGTCGATGAAAAGGCATTCTCCAGTTCCTGCACGCTGGCAGCGAGCTGGCTGACCTGGCCGCGCACGTCGCCGAGGTTGTCGGCCAGCGTGCCGGCCCCTTCGGCCAGCCGGTTGAGGTCGTTTGTGTGGTCTTTGATCAGGGTGGACCCGCCCGCCAGGAAGGTGCCGATGGCGCCCGCCTGATAGGTGGCTCTGAATTGTTCTGGCACATTTCCGGTGGGACGAGTGATGCCGCTGATTGCGGTGATATTCGGCAGTTGACTGACTCGGTCCGCCATCTGTTCCAAGTCTGCTAGGGCCTGCGGTGTGCGAAGGTCATGCGGTGATTGGACGAGGATGTACTCAGGAATGGACTGGTTCACGGGGAAATGGCGATCCAGCGCGGCATACCCGATGGAGCTCGGAGCAGAAGACCGCAGGGCTTTGCGGTCGTCGTAGTTATAGCGCACCAAGCCGGCACAGCCGGCCAGGATGATCAGCACCAGCACACTGGCAACCAGGTGGACCTTCGGCCGGCGCACGATGCGTATGCCCGAACGCCGCCAGAACCGAGCGGTCAGTTCGCGCCGTGGCTTGACCCAGCCGCGTGGCCCGGCGAGCACCAGAATTGCCGGCAGCAACGTCATCGCGGCGAGGAACGCCACGCCGATCCCAATCGCCGACGACACTCCGACCGTTTCGAACACTCCCATTCGGGCGAAGCTGATGAGGAGAAAGGTGAGTCCTACAGTGGTGGCGGATGCGGTGATCACTTTCCCGATCGAGATCATTGCCCTCTTGACCGCCTGATCGAAATCCGCACCTGTCCGCAGATAGTCGTGATAGCGGCTGGTGAGAAAGACGGCGTAATCCGTTCCGGCGCCGGCCATGATCGCGCTCAGAAATACGATGGACTGGTTCGACACGCCCGAGCTGGTCACCTGCGAGTAGCCCGCCACCAGCGCCTGTGCGATCACCAGCGACAACCCGATCGTTATCAACGGCAGCAACATGGTGACCGCGCTGCGGTAAACCACCAGCAGGACGATGAGCACCAGAACGGCGATCGCCAGCTCGATCGGAAGCCGATCCCGATCGCCCGCGACCGTGAGGTCGGCGACGGTCGCCGCGGGGCCGGTGAGGTTTGCCGTCAGGGGCGTTCCGGTGACGGCGTGTTTGACGATGTCGCCGATCTTGTTGAAAGCGGCGTACGACCGTGGAGTGCCCAACTCGCCCGCAACGCCGACCGGCAGCACCCAAGCTTTGTGGTCCTTGCTGGTCACGACCTCGCGCAGGGGTGGCGTGCTGACGAAATCCTGCAACATCACGACATCTCGCGTGTCCTGGCGCAGCGCGTCCACCAGTTTGCGGTAAGCGGCTTCGTCAGCGGGGCCAAGCCCCTTGTCGTCGGTCAGGACCACCAACAGGAGGTCTTCCGAACCCGATTCGTGAAACGCCGCGGTCATGTTTCGAGCGGTGACGCTCGACGGTGCATCGCTGGGCAAGATGGCGAGCGGATGTTTCTGGGCCATCTCGTTGAGGGACGGGAATGTCAGT
>CAWDJC010000013.1:0-133146 GCA_963802525.1 uncultured Actinomycetota bacterium
CCGGCTGCGTGTGCCGCTATCCGGTGAGTCCGAGGACGTCCCGGATGGCGGCACCGGACGCGCGGCCTTGGGAATGAAAGCCAAAGCCGGGCTGGCGGCAACCAATTCGGCGAAGTCCTCTTCGGCGTGGGTGGAGATCAAGATCGTCGGCACCGCGGCGCCGAATCCGTTCCCATGAAGCCGCTCGATGAGATCAAACCCGCTCTCCTCGCCGAGATCGATGTCGACGAGCGTCACGTCGGGCCGCAGGTCCTCGACACACTTCAGCCCTTCCGCAGAGGACGTCGCGACCGCCACCACGCTGATTCCCTGATGCTCGAGCAACCTTGTCGCCGCATCGAGGAAGCCGCGGTTGTCGTCGACAATGACGCAACGCGTCCGCTCACCAACTGTCACCCGTTCAGTTTGGGGTAGCAGCGAACCGATCGCATGGAAGCTAGCAGGAAATTCGCGCCGAGTTGGGAAGGATTGGCGGGGCCGCGTGACGCCGGTCGCAGGCAGGGGGTTGGCGGGCTGGGCCGCAGCGTTGCCGGGCGCTGCAGCTACAGGTCCGCGGCCAGGTACCGGCTACCGGAGGCGCGGACTGCGGCTGACCAGAACCCGCCATGGTTGCCAGCGGTGCAGACGTGGGCCAGCGCGGACGCAAATGTAAGGCGAGGAGCCGGACAGGAGCCGTTCAGCCCGCGACACGAGAGGTGCATCATGACCTTGCCAGTGGAATTCGATGCCGACGTGTACCGCACGGCCGGCTTTGAAAACCAAGTCGCTCCTGTGCTCGGCGACTTATACCGGCAGGCGCTGCGGATGACCCGCCATCACGCCGATGCCGAAGACCTGGTCCAGGAGCACGCTGGCAAACGCCTTCGCCGGGTTTGACTCCTTCCGGCGGAAAACCGCTCCTGCGCCAGGCTGTACCGAATCTTGGTCGACACCACATCAGCAATTGCCGCAAAGCCCAGCGGCGCCCCGCGCAGCATTTGGCGGAGGCGCTTTCGGATGCTCGTCATGGCTGAGCGCTGCGCATTCGGCAACGGGAATGCCGTCGGCGGAAGACCAAGCGCTGAAAAGAATTGGCGACTACGACGTCATCACCGCAATGCGCGCCGTGCCCGAGCAGTTCCGCCTCACGGTGTATTACGCGGATGTCCACGGACTCCACTGCAAGGAAATCGCCGCGGTGATGAACACGCCGAATCGGAACCGTAGTGTCCGCGCTACATCGCGGCCGGCGCCGACTACGCAGGCTGCTCACCGAGGTTGGCCGGAACGAGGGCTATGGCAACTCATCGGACCTGGCGCAAACGGCGTGAGGGGCTGCTTAGAGCCGGCGCCACGCCGCTAGCGGGCGGCCACGCGTCACCGCGAGTCGAGAAACGTGATCACCGCGCGGACGCGACGATGGTCGTCGCCGGTCTCCGGTAAGCCGAGTTTGGTGAGGATGCTGCGGACGTGCTTTTCGACGGTCCCCTCTTCTTACCCACAACCGCCGCCCAATGCCGGCATTGGATAGGCCCTCGGCCATCAACTCCAGCACCTCGAGTTCGCGCGGCGACAGTACCGACAGCGGATCGTCACGGCGCCGTCCGGACACCAGCTCCTGCACCACCGCCGGGTCGACCACGAAGCACCTTTGGCGATCCGTTGCAGGGTGTCGACAAAATCGGCGACGTCGGTGACCCGGCTCTTGAGCAGATACCCGATACCGCGGCCGCTGGCCAACAGCTCCATCGCATGCTCGACGTCGACATAGGCGGACAGCACCAGAATCCCGGTGTCCGGCAGTTCCTGGCGGATCACCCGGGCGGCTTCCAGGCCCTCGGTGGTGTGGGTGGGCGGCATCCGAATATCCACCACCACCACATCGGGGTTGGTTTTGCGCACCAGCGCGAGCAGCTCGACGGCGTTGCCGACCTGGCCGACGACGTTGAACCCGGAGCGGTCCAGCAGGCTGGCCAAACCCTCGCGCAGCAGAGTTTCGTCGTCGGCCACCACCGCGCGCAGCGGGGCCGGCCCCGTGCCTGACTCGGCGGTGCTTGTTTCCGTCGTCAACGCCTTGTCCTCCCAGGTTGCTGCTTGAGAACCATACCGCGTGCCAGGAATGCGGGCGCGGGCGCGCGCAAATGGCGCGGCAATTTCCCGCTGCGCCGGTCTGGATAGCACGGGAATCCGTTTTCCAGCTGTCACCCATATGGGTTGGCCGCCAGCAGCGACGACAACGGGCACGAGATACGGAATCGTAAACGACACCCTCAGCGCGATCTCGATCGCGTCGGTTGTGCACGACCTAGACGTGGCGTGAATTCGCCGGGCTCGAAGGACTCACTGTTGTGTCCGCTGGGTGAGCGGCAACTCGACCAGCAGAGTGGTACCGGCTCCGGTTGGGCTGTCGATGGTCAGCGATCCGCCGAGCGCATCTACCCGGTCGATAAGGCCGACGAGGCCAGAGCCGCGGGACGGGTCGGCGCCACCTACGCCGTCGTCGCCCACAGTAAGCAAGAGGCGATCCTTCCGTACCTCGCCGCTGAGCCGCACGACCGAAGGGTGCGCATGTTTGGCGGCGTTCGAGAACGCTTCCGCCACCACGAAATATGCGGCTGCCGCGACTGAGGGTGGAAGGACGTCGCCCACCCGCAGGTCGAGTTCAGTCGGCAGCTCCGAGCGGTTTGAGAGCAACTTCAATGCCGGCATCAGGCCTTGCGACAGCACGCGTGGATGGATGCCCTGGCAAACATCCCGCAGCTCCTGCAGCGTCTCAGTGAGCGTGGCCTCGACTGCACTGAGTTCCTGGCGCACTTCCTGCGCATCAGGAGGCGAACCCTCCTGGACTGCCCGCACTCGCAGAACCAGCGCGACCAGCCGCTGCTGAATGCCGTCATGCAAGTTGCGCTCGATGCGTCGCCGGGCCTCATCGGCCGCGGTCACGATCCGAACGCGCGACGCCATGAGATCGGCGCCGGCCTGTGCGTTGGCGATGGCAGTACCGACCAGGTCGGTGAACTCAGCCATGCGCGCCTCGGTACCGTCGGGAAGCGGGCGGTCCTGCCGACACAGGGCAGTGATTGTCCCCCACAGCGTCCCCGCGACCTTGATCGGAGCGCCGACCGCCGCGTAGGAGCCCCCGGGCAATTCGGGTGGCGATTGCTCGACCACCCGTGCAGGCTCGCCAGTCCGCCGCACCAGCGCAGCGATGGTGGCGCCGACCGGGATGCGGCAGCCGACCGGCAGGGGATCGCCCACACCCCGCCACGCGGCAACAACAGTGGCCGTACCGTCGGCCTCGAAGCGCAGGAGCCGGGTGATCTCGACGTCCAAGAGCTGTCCGACCTCGCGGCTGACCGCGGAAAAGACCTCGTAAGACTGCTCCCCTCGTGCCACGAGTGTGGCAACACGCCGCAAAGCGGCCTGCTCGTCGCGGCCGCGCTGCAGCGACTGGGCCATCGCATTGAAGCTGCGCTCAAGCACACCGATCTCGGCCTTGGCCTTCTCCGGCACACGCACCGCAAGGTCGCCGGCGGCGAGCCGCTGGGCCATGCGCGCAGTCCGGCGCACCGGAGCGACGACACCCCGCGCCAGGTAGGCGGCGATGATCGCCGTCGTAATCGCCGAGACGCCGAGTCCGCCGGCTGCTAGGAGGGTCGCTTGCCGGTAGGCATGGTCCGCATCGGCCTGAACAGCGATATTCTGCGATACCTCGTCCGCGTTGTAGGTGTCTACCTTTTGCCGCAGCCGATCCATCCGCGGTCGTCCGATCTCCTCCACCATGCTTTTCACCGACGGGTCTCCGCGGCGCGCAGCATTCACCAGGGGCACCGCGTAGTCGTTCAGATAGGAGAGTGCATCCCGCTGCAACTGCTCGGCCCGTCCGGCCTGGACGGAAGGATCGGCGATCTGGCGCAGCGCAGCAAGTTTTGCGGGAAGCGCACGACTGGCGGCTTCCCACGTCTCTAGGAAGCGCTCGTCACCGGTGATAATGAAACCCCGCTGGCTGGCCTCTATGTCGATCAGTTGATTCCTGACCTCCCGGGCAACGCTGATTTCCTGCCGATTATGTTCGGCGATACTCCTGGCCCGGTTGGCGTGCCCCATCGCGAGAAGCAGAAAGACGAACATCACCGCGATGACAAGCCCGAGCACAGATGTCGAGGCCAGCAGTCGACCAGTGATCCCAACTCGCATCCTCGGCCTCACCACCACGTGCGCGGGTCGCACCGGCAGGGCCGGCATCCCTCGAATGGTTCAGTACACATTAGTGTGCCGCTTGACGAACGCTTAGCAAACAGTACCGGTGAAGATCAGTCCGACGCCAAGCCGCCGCGCTTTCCCAATCCGTCCCCCTCCGCCGCGGCGCAGTTCGAATACGTTGGTTTCGGGGGGCGCACCCCGAACAAACACCCGGACACGCCGCATACGCTCCGCATTCCCCTTGCGGCCAAACAAGGAGCATCGCGATGAACGCGCCCAGTCCAGAAGCCATCCGCGTTTTCGCGCGGCCACACCGTCGGCATGTGCAAAGCAACACCGTCCAGCGCAGCGCGCTCGTCGACGATGCGAATGAACACGTCTAATTCGCCGCCCACACACCGCGCGGTGCTCGACATCGTCGCCAACTCGGTGATCACCGCGGTCCAGCTGGATGGCAATCCGGAAGCGGTGGCGCTCAGCGGTGACGGCGAGTGGCTGTACGTCGCCGATTACTGGGCCGGCACCCTCACCGCCATCTCTATCGCGTCGGTCGTGCGCGACGCGGAAGTGGCGTGAATCCGCCGGGCTGACCGTTGCCGTTGAGTGTGTTTTAGTGACACGTTTATGCGGCGTCCCCTTGCGGAGTTTTGGTCCTGGCCTCGCCCTCCCTGCCCCTTGGTCGCCTACGGCGAGGTCAGCTTGAGTAGTTCGAAAGCTGCTCAAGCTCGGAGATCCGATCGGTTATTTGGCTGCGGTCGATTTCGCGGATCTGGTCGCCGATAAGTCGCTCAACACGTTGGCGCAGAACATCCCGTTCGGCCTTGAGCGTCTTGATCTCTTCACGCGCCGGTGCGACGTCAGTTCGGAGGCTGGGCAGGCTTAGTTTCCAACTCGGTTGAGTTGGGCAGGGTCGGTATAAGCCGTCGCGATGCTGACGCTGCATCGCAGCCTGTACGGCGGTCTTAAGTTCGGGGCTGTTGTAGATCAGCCAGTGGAAACGTCGGCCTCGCGGGCGATCCGCGTGTATCAGCCCACACTCCGGTTGGGTGGGTTATTCATCCCATTAGCCGGTGAGCGACGAATTGAGCTGCTTCCGTTGCCATTCCAGACTCCACGTGGACGCGGTGCGCCGCTACGTCGTTGCCATGGGAGCATACCGGATCCGAACCGTTGCACAGGTCGATCGCCTGGTAGGCAAGACGCTGCTGGTGGTGCACCACACCCCGTCACCGACCACCCGCGAACTGCTGGAGGCGGTGCTCGCCGGAGCCAACGCGGGCGTGGACGTGGTTTGCCGGCCGGCGCTGGCCGCTACGCTCCCGGACATGCTCGATGCCGACGGCTATCTGTTCGGCACCACAGCCAACTTCGGCTAGATGTCCGGGGCACTCAAGCACTGGGCGGCACGCTGGCCGCGACGCTGATGGAGCGATGGAGCGTTGGCGTTCACGTGGAGGTGGGAATCGCGACGTGCAGTGCGGTGCCGCCGCCGGGCGGGCTGGCAATCCGCATGTGCCCGCCGAGGGCTTCCACTCGGTCGATCAAGCCCATGAGCCCAGATCCCTTGCTGCTGTCGGCTCCACCGACACCGTCGTCGCGAATCGCGAGCACCAGATCTGACCCGCTGATTCGCACGTCGATATCCATCCCCGAGGCCTTCGCATGTCGGGTGGTGTTTGTAATAGCCTCGGCCACAACGTAATACGCCGCGACTTCGGCTGACTTCGGTATGCGACCCTCTAATTCCACGCGAACTGTGACCGGAATCGTGGAGCGGCGGGCGAGCGTCTCGAGCGCCGGACCGAGTCCACCGTGGGACTCGATCGCTGGATGAATGCCCCGTGCGAGCTCTTGGAGATCAGCCGACGCGGCGCTCAGGCCGGCCACCGCATCGGAGAGTTGTTCTTTGATGGAACAGAGTTCTGCCGGTGCCCCAGCTTCGATGGAGCGCAGTTGGACCGCAAGCGACACCAGTCGCTGTTGTGCGCCGTCGTGCAGATCGCGCTCTAGGCGGCGTCGCGCATCATCGGCGGCGGTGACGATGCGTGCGCGCGAGGCGGTGAGCGCCGCGTGGGCTTCGGCGTTGGCGATTGCGGTAGCGACGAGTTCGGTGAACTCACCGACCCGCTGCTCGGTGTCCCGCGGCAATAGCTCCCTTGGCGCGGCGCCGACAACCGCGACACCCCACATCCTGCTTTGCACGACGATCGGCGCTCCCGCGCCGCTGCGTAACCCGAGACGACGAATCAGCGCCGCCACTTCACCGACCGCCGTCGCATGACTATCCATCCGCGCGGGTTGACCGGAATCGGCCACCATGGCGACTATGTTCTCGCCTTCCAGGTCCCAGCGGCTCCCGACGGGCATCTGCCCCGTCTGTCCGGGGTCGTCGCAGGCCGCGACAAGCGTTGCGGTGCCGTCGGGTTCGTAGCGCCAAAGCGACGCGTTGGCAACGCCGAGGGATCTCGCCAGCTCCTGCGTCACCGCTGGGAAGACCTCGGATGCGGGGACTCCACGCGCGACCAGGGTCGCGACCCGGCGCAGCGCGGCTTGTTGCTCGGCCAGGATGCCTAGCGCTTCGCGACTCGCCTCGGCTTCCTGCCTGCGTTCTTCTGCGTCCGCGGCACGCGTTCGTGCGAAGCGCGCCAGGATGTGTGCCACAAGCCCGACCACGACGAAGACGACGATGACTACCCAGTCCTCAATCTGATTCAGTGCCCCGCTGACGTCGGGCCACCTGCGGAGGTAGTTATAGGCGATGGCGCTCACCACCGCCGTCGCACCCGCGAGTCCGGCGCTCCAGCCCGTTGCGACGATCAGCACGCCGATCAGGTAGAGCACACCGAACGCGTTGTCCGGGGCGAGCGCCTTCAACAGGAGCGCGATGGCGGTCTCCGCTGCAATGCAGCCGACGGATACCGCGAGGCCCAGCGGCGCGGGTAGCGGCGCTCGCGAGAGCGGCAAAGAACCCAAGCGAGCCAGCGTCGGCCGCTTAGCTTTGGTCACATTCACACCTCACATCGGTCGGCGACCGCCTGGCAAGTGTCAGCGGGCCTTGAGGAAGGTGATGACCGCACGAACGCGTCGGTGATCGTCGGGGGTTTCGTACAGATCCAATTTGGTCATGATGCTTCGTACGTGCTTTTCGACGGTGCCCTCGGTCACCCACAACCGGCGGGAGATACCGGCATTCGAGCGCCCCTCTGCCATCAGGGCGAGCACTTCTTTTTCTCGTTGGCTCAACACGGCAAGCGGATCGTTGCGCTTCGGCGCGTCTACCAACTCCTGGATTAGGGCGGGGTCTATCACGCACGCGCCGCCGGCAATGCGGCCAAGCGTGTCGAGGAAGTCGCTGACATCGCTGACGCGGGTCTTCAATAGGTAGCCGACGGCGCGGCCGCTGGCTAAGAGCCGCATCGCGTGTTCGACGGCGACATGCGCCGACAAAATGACCAGTCCCACCTCGGGCATCTCGGCGCGGATGATCATCGCCGCATCTAGCCCCTCGGTGGTGCCAGTCGGCGGCATCCGGATGTCAACGATCACCAGCTCGGGTTTCTCGACGCGAACCAGCTCCAGAAGGCCCGCGGCGTCGCCGGCCTGGCCGACGACGGAGTAGCCCGAGCCCGCCAGCAGGCTGGCCAGCCCTTCCCGCAGCAGCACGTCGTCGTCGGCAAGGACGACCCGCACACCTGAATGTTCTGCCTGCACCTCGGAGGCGATCCTTTCGCGCGAGACCTTCTGGCAGTGCCGAGGGTATTGCAGCTAGCAGGTATTGCCGCAGTCAGGGCAGCGGTACACGGCAAACGGACGTCAGCACTAACGCGCCGCGGGTTGAAAGACGCGACTCTGGATGCATGAAGACGACCACCCTGCCATCGGCCCGTCTCGGGGAGGTCGTTACGGCGAGCCGGCGGTCTTCGGCCAAAAACGCGGTCCAGTTGATTGTCATGCTCGCCGTCGACGCTGCGCTGCTGCTGGTCGGCGTCCGACTAACCGGATTCGCGTGGCAGGACCTGTGTTTCTTGCTGGTGCCACCGATGGTGGCCGGCGCTGGGACCGGTTTCGCATTCCTGGCCCTCAACCAGATGGCGCTCCAGTCGGAAATGACCGCCATCGGTTTGCCACAGGGACATGCGGATGCACAAACCTGGGTCAAAATCGCCCGGGCATCCTGAAATGAGAGGCGACAAAATGATGAAGAAAGCACTGATCAGCGTTGCTATCGCCGTCGGCTTCTGTGTTGTGGGGGCAGCGCCGGCCAGCGCCGACTCGAACCCGGCCAGTACCGCCCCCAACCCGTTCAGCACCCTCAGCTGTAACTGCCGAGAGAGCGCTCCAGCGGGAGGTCCGGCTTTGAGCCAAAACATAGATCGGGGAATCCGGGACGGCCTGTCTTCCTCGGTGCCGGGGCTGCCGGCACCGGCCCACCCCGGGCAAACCCGGCCGTGATTCAAGTGCGGTCGCCGAAATAGGCACCAGTAGATGCGTCAGGTGTAGGTCGGCCTGAAGGCATCGGCGGGCTGGGCCACCGCCAGCGCCGTGCTGCAGCCGATGGGTCCGTGCCGGTCGAACAGGGTCGCGGTGCCCGTGGCCACGCCCGCCGTGCCGTAATGACTCTGGGCCGCCAGCCCGAGGAACTCACCGTCCGGCAGGCGGCTCGCGGTGACGGTGTAGTCGGCGTTGATGTAGCGCAAACCGCCTGTGCCCCAGTGGGTGAGCGAACTCGTGACATCGCCGACGAATGCGAGGCGAGTGAACGGCGTCAGCGGGTGGCCCTGCACCATCGGGCGGAACAGCCGCGTCCATGCGAACTTCTGGGAATGGGCCTGCTCCCACTCGCCAGCCGCGATGCCGGGACTGCCCACCAGACTGGCCCCGTACCCCCAGATGAGAAACGGCATGTCGGCGGGGAAGCCGTTGGAGTCGGCCGGAAGCGGCGGCATCTCGACCGGGCCGGACCACACCTCCCCGCCTGGATGATCGCCACGGCGCAAAAAAAGCGCGCTGGCCCGCGCGACGGTCTGTCCGTTCTGCACCAGCGTGCCGTCGACGAGCTTGATGCGCCGGCCTTCCCGCTGCACCGTCGTCCGAATCTGCACCGGCTCGAGCAGGACCGGCCGCAGGAGGTCGACCGTGAGGCGGGCGGGCTGAAAGTCGGGATCGACACCGGATCGCTCTATTCCCCAAGCCAACAGCCCGCCGACGTTCTGACCGCCCATGGCCGCGCCCCATGGTCCTCGCGTCATCGCGCCCGGCAGATAGGAGTCGCCGTCGACAGTGAAGAACGCCTCGGGCATGATGGCGGAATCCTCGATCGTCACCGCTATCACGATAGGACACCGGATAGTAAGGACCGGGCATGCCTCCAGTGATCGAAATCCCGCGTGGCCACAATCCATTCCCGGCATCCCCCACAGTGGGCGTGTCCCGCGACGCCGACGGCATCCCGCGCTACGACGACTTGCCCGCCACCCTGCTGGACATGCTCGCCGAGCAGGTCGACCGTCGCCCGGACAGCGAGGCTCTGGTCGAGTTGGGCGCCGACAGATTGACCTACCGGCAGCTGTGGGACCGCGCGTCGCGTGTCGCCGGCGGGCTGCGAGCGGCCGGTGTAGAACCGGGCGACCGCGTCGCCGTGCGCTACCCGGCGGGAATCAATTGGGTGCTGGCTTTCTGGGGCACCGTGATGGCCGGCGGCGTTGCGGTGGCTGTCAATACGCGCTCCGCGCGACCGGAGGTCGAGTTCGTGCTGTCCGACTCCGGTGCGGGGTTGGACCTGTCTTCGGACACACCGCTGCCCGACGGGCAGCCGTACGTCACCGAGCAACTCGGCCGTGGGGACACGGCCGCGCTGTTTTACACATCGGGGACCACCGGCCACCCCAAGGGCGTGCCGACCACGCATGAGGCGTTCGTGACCAACACCGAGAACGCGGTCCGGTGCCTCGATCAGCCGAGGGATCTCGGCGAGGGAATGCGCACGCTCATCTCGGTCCCGCTGTTCCATGTAACCGGCTGCAACTCACAGCTTTTGGCCGCCACTCGGCTGGGGGGCGCGTCGATCATCATGCCCACGCTCAACCTTGACGAATTGATCGCCACGCTGACCGCCGAACGCATCTCGGTCATGGTGACCGTTCCGGCGATCTATGCCCTGATGTTGCGGCACAAGGCCTTTGCCGGTGCCGACGTGTCCGGCGTCCGCTGGGTCGGCTATGGGGGCGCGCCGATCGCGCCGTCCTTGGTGGGGTCGGTGAAGGAGGCGTTCCCGGAGGCCACCGTGTTCAACGGGTACGGCATGACCGAGACCGCCTCGCTGATGACCGTCCTGCCGGACCGTGATGCCGTCGAGCACGCCGACTCGGTCGGGTACGCGGTCCCGTCGGTGGATCTTGGTGTGGTCCCGTTCGGCGGCGACGAGCCGGGTGTGGGCGAGTTGGTCGCGCGCGGAGCCAATATCGCCGCCGGCTACTGGAATCGCCCCGAGGCAACCTCGGCCACGTTCGCCGACGGGTGGTTGCACACCGGCGACGTGGTTCGCGTCGACGACGCGGGACGGGTGCACATCGTCGACCGACTCAAGGACATCATCAACCGCGGTGGCGAGAACGTCTCCAGCGTCGAGGTCGAAGCGGTGCTGTTGGGGGCGCCCAACGTCGCGGACGCCTGCGTGCTGGCGGTCCCCGACGACGTCATGGGGGAAAAGGTCGGCGCTGTCCTTTTCGCCGGCGAGGCGAAGATCGACGTCCCTGCCGTGCTCGAACACTGCCGCGGGCAGCTGGCCGACTTCAAGGTTCCGCAATACGTCACCGTGGTGGACGAAGCGTTGCCGCGCAATGTCGGTGGCAAACTGCTCAAGGGCAAGCTCCGCGGGCAGGTGCGATGGGGCGACCCGCTCAGATGAGCGCCACCTTGCTGATCGCCAACCGCGGCGAGATCGCCCTTCGGATCATCCGCACCGCAACGGAACTGGGCACCCGGACGGTCTCCGTCTATGCCGAAGACGACGCCGACAGCCCCCACGTGCACGCCGCCGATGAAGCGATCGGCCTGCCGGGCGCCGGCCCGGGGGCCTACCTGAACCAGGCCGAGCTGCTGGCGACGGCCAAGAAGTCCGGCGCCGAGCTGATCCATCCGGGCTACGGATTCCTCAGCGAGAACGCCGAATTCGCCCGTGCGTGCGCGGCCGCCGGCTACACCTTCGTGGGGCCGGACGCCGACGCGCTCGAGTTGGTCGGCAACAAGTCGTCGGCCCGTGCCGCCGCGATCGCCGCCGGCGTTCCGGTGCTGCCCGCGACCGCAGGACCGAGCAGCGTCGAGGACGTCAAGGCGTTTTTCGCCGCCCGGGGCGGCGCCATCATGATCAAGGCGCTCGCCGGCGGCGGTGGCCGGGGAATGCGAAAGGTGAGCAGCGCCGACCAGATCGACAACGCCTACCAACAATGCGCCGCCGAGGCGCAACTCGGCTTCGGCGATCCCGCGCTGTTCGCCGAGGCGGCCCTCGACGCCGCGCGGCACATCGAGGTTCAGGTCGTGGGCGCACCGGCCGGGCACCAGACGCACGCGCTGGCCCTCGGCGACCGTGACTGCAGCATTCAGCGGCGCTATCAGAAACTGGTCGAAATCGCACCCGCCGAGGGGCTTTCGGACGCGTTGCGCCGCGGCTTGCACCAGGCCGCGGCCCGGCTGTGCGCCAGGGTCGGGCTGCGCGGGCTGGCCACCGTCGAATTCCTGGTCGCCGCTGACAAGTTCGTCTTCCTCGAGGTCAACCCGCGCATCCAGGTCGAGCACACGGTCACCGAGGAAACAACCGGGGTGGACCTGGTGGCCGTCCAGCTCGCCATCGCCGACGGCGCGTCGTACTACCAACTGGGGCTCCCGGCCGGAATCGCCTCGGACGGAACCGAAGTCATTGGCGACCCGGCCGCGCGGCGCGGCATCGCGATTCAGGCCCGGGTCAACATGGAGACCTTCGCCGCCGACGGGTCCGTGGTACCGGCGGCGGGCACCCTGACGGTGTTCTCGCCGCCCGGCGGTCCCGGTGTGCGCGTCGACACCTACGGCCGCGCGGGCCTGGTCACCAGCCCGCGGTACGACTCACTGCTGGCCAAGGTCATCACCCATGTGCACGGACCGTCGTTGCAGGCGGCGGTGCGCAAGGCCCGCATCGCCCTGGGCGAGTTCGGCGTCGAGGGCGTTCCCACGAACATCGGATTCCTGCGAGAGCTGCTGTCGGACAGCCAGATCCAGTCGGGCCGGGTAACGACGGATTTTCTGGACCGGAAGCTTCCCGAGTTGGCCGCCGCCGCGCTGTCTCACCAACACGACGTCCGCGTGGCGCCGGTCGAGCTCTACCCGGGTGAGGAGGTGCTGCGGGCGCAATTGGCGGGCACCGTGGTGGAGATGGCTCCCGAGGGCGCGGTGTTCAGTGCCGGCGGCCAACTGGTGGTCCTCGAGGCGATGAAGATGCAGCACGTGCTCGCCGCGCCGGACGCGCTACGGACGGTACGGAGTCTGGTGGCGCCGGGCCAGGTCGTCGGAACCGGGGATCCATTGCTCGTCTTTACGCGTACCGGGGCCGGGGCGGATGACGAATCATCATTGGCCGCAACGGATCTCGACCGGTCACGCGCCGACCTCGACGAGGTCGCCCACCGGCATCTGCTCACCCTTGACGAGGGCCGGCACGCGGCCGTTGCCAGGCGGCACGCGCAAGGTCGCCGCACCGCGCGGGAGAACATCGCCGATCTCGTCGATCCCGGCAGCTTCGTCGAATATGGCGCCCTGGCCATTGCCGCCCAGCGCAGCCGGCGCTCCGAAGAGGACCTGATCGCCAACACACCGGCCGACGGTCTGGTCGCCGGTCTGGCCACCATCGGCGCGGATCGTTTCGGGCGGGCGGCCGAGGCGGTGGTCGTGTCCTACGACTACACCGTGCTGGCCGGAACGCAGGGCATGCGCAACCATGCCAAGACCGACCGCGTCTTCGAGGTGGCCGCCCGAAAACGGCTGCCCGTGGTGCTGTTTGCCGAGGGTGGCGGTGGCCGGCCCGGCGACACCGATGTCGGCGGCGCCGCCGGGCTCGACGTGCCGACCTTTCGGATGCTGGCCGGCCTGAGCGGCCGGGTCCCGCTGGTGTCGATCGTCTCCGGCCGTTGCTTCGCCGGAAACGCCGCGCTGGCCGGGGTGTGCGACGTGATCATCGCGACCCCGGACGCCAACATCGGGATGGGCGGGCCCGCCATGATCGAGGGTGGCGGGCTGGGGGTGTACCCGCCGGAGGCGATCGGGCCGATCGACGTGCAACGCCACAACGGCGTGGTGAGCCTGGTCGCCCGCGACGAGGCGCATGCGGTGTCACTGGCCAAGCGGTACCTGTCGTTTTTCCAGGGCAGGGTCGACGGCTGGGAAGCACCGGACCCACGGCTGGCTCGACATGTGGTCCCGGAGAACCGATTGCGGGCGTATGACGTGCACCGCGCGATCGAGTCGATCGTCGACGTCGGTTCCGTCCTGGAGCTGCGCCCCGACTACGGCGTCGGGATCGTCACCGCGCTGGTGCGCGTCGAGGGGGTCGCATACGGGCTGATCGCCAACAGCAGTCACCATCTCGGCGGCGCGATCGACGCCGAGGCGGCCGACAAGGCGGGCGACTTTCTCGCCCTGTGCGAGTCGTTCCGGTTGCCGGTGATCTCGCTGTGCGACACCCCCGGATTCATGGTCGGGCCGGACGCGGAAAAGGACGCTGCTGTCCGCCGCTTCGGCCGGATGTTCGTCCTGGGCGCGAGGCTGACGGTGCCGCTGGGAATGATCATCTTGCGCAAGGGTTATGGGCTGGGCGCGATGGCGATGGCCGGCGGCTCCTTCCACGCGCCGCAGTTCACGGTGGCGTGGCCGACCGGGGAGATCGGCGGCATGGGTCTGGAAGGCGCCGTGCGGCTTGGGTTTAGCAAGGAGCTGGCGGCCCTGGCGGATCCGGTTGAACGCCAGAAGCTGTTCGACAAGCTCGTGGCGGCGGCCTACCAGCACGGCAAGGCGCTGCGGTCAGCCACCACTTTCGAGCTTGACGACGTCATCGACCCGGCAGACTCCCGGGCCTGGATTACCAGGCTCCCGGGAGGCTGAGAGGTCGAACTGTTACCCGTGGCCGGAGCCGCAGCCGACGCCCGGCAGACATCCGGTGCCGCCCGGCACGCCTTCGGGGCCGAAGAACTGGCCGCCGGAGCCACAGCCGACGCCCGGCACGCAGCCCTGGCCGCCCGGACCGCCACCGGGACCGTTCACGCCGCCGGAGCCGCAGTTGCCGTTGGCGTCGCAGCCGCCGCCGCCCGGGTCGTCCTTGAAGACAACGTGCGTCGGCGCCGGGGACGTCATGCCCGGACCAGCGGCAAGAGAATCAGCGGCCGCCGCTGGGGCGGCCGCGATTGCTGCAGCGACCGCCCCGGCCACGACCAGTGGTTTCATGAGGTTTAGTTTCGCTAACATGCGTTCCGCATACCACGTATACGCGTGTACAAAACATCATTCTGGAGATCGGGTGCACGGCGCTCTCAGCTGGCGGAATCCGGCCACCAACACAACAGAAGGCACACCGCGATGACCTCACCGGATTTGACCGGCCGTACCGCAATCATCACCGGCGCCTCGCGCGGAATCGGGCTGGCGATCGCCCAGCAATTGGCGGCCGCCGGCGCCAATGTGGTGCTCACCGCCCGCAAGCAGGAGGCGGCCGACGAGGCCGCGGCGCAAGTCGGCGAGAAGGCGCTCGGCGTCGGCGCGCACGCGGTCGACGAGGACGCCGCGCGGCGCTGCGTGGACCTCACGCTGGAGCGCTTCGGCGGCGTCGACATCCTGGTCAACAACGCGGGAACCAATCCGGCGTACGGCCCGCTGATCGACCAGGACCACGCCCGTTTCACCAAGATCTTCGACGTCAACCTGTGGGCCCCGCTGCTGTGGACGTCGCTCGTCGTCAAGTCATGGATGGGCGAGCACGGCGGGGCGATCGTCAACACCGCCTCGATCGGCGGCCTGCACCAGTCGCCGGCGATGGGGATGTACAACGCCACCAAGGCCGCGCTGATCCACCTCACCAAGCAACTGGCGCTGGAACTTTCACCGCGCATCCGCGTCAATGCCATTGCCCCCGGCGTGGTGCGCACCAGGCTGGCCGAGGCGCTGTGGAAGGACCACGAGGATCCGCTGGCGTCGACGATAGCGCTCGGGCGCATCGGTGAGCCGGTCGATGTGGCGGGCGCGGTCGCCTTTTTGGTTTCGGATGCGGCCAGCTGGATTACCGGCGAAACGATGGTCATCGACGGCGGTCTGCTGCTCGGCCCCGCGCAGGGGTACCAGGTTCGGCCGGGGGACAAGTCATGAGCTCGGAAGATTTCACGGCCGACCTGAAGGCGCGCGTGCAGGCGCTCATAGACGAGCATGACCCGGCCACCACCGACCCGCGGGAATTCCTCGGCGCGCAGTACGATGCGGGGCTGGCCTGGGTGCACCTGCCGCAAGGTTTCGGCGGGCTGGACCTGCCGCGGACTGCTCAGGATCGGGTGAACGCCAAGTTGGCCGCCGCGGGCGCCCCGATAGGCGGCACCCCCAAGAACTACATCGGTATGGGCATGGCAGCGCCGACGATCGCGGCGTTCGGAACCGATGAGCAGAAGCGGAAGTTCCTGCGCCCGTTGTTCACCGGCGAGCAGATCTACTGCCAGTTGTTCAGCGAGCCCGGCGCCGGCTCCGATCTGGCCGCGGCCGCCACGCGTGCGGTCCGCGACGGTGACGACTGGATCGTCAACGGGCAGAAGGTGTGGACGTCGCAGGCGCAGCACGCGCAGATGGCAATCCTCGTCGCACGCACGGACCCGACGGTGCCCAAACACTTTGGTCTGACTTACTTCCTGTGCGACATGACCCAACCCGGTGTCGAGGTCCGGCCGCTGCGCCAGATCACCGGTGAGGCGGAGTTCAACGAAGTCTTTCTCACCGATGTGCGGGTGCCGGATGCCAATCGGCTGGGCCCCGAGGGTGGCGGCTGGCGGGTTGCGACCACCACGCTGAACAACGAGCGGGTCGCGATCGGGGCGGGCTCCCGCGCTCCGCGTGAAGGCGGCCACATCGGCAAGGTCACCGCAGCTTGGCGAAACGAGCCGGCGCTGCGCGATCCCGCAATGCACGACGAGCTGATGCGGCTGTGGGTCGAGGCGGAGGTACTTCGACTGGCCGGAAAGCGGCTGCGGCAGCAGGCGGTCGCGGGTCAGCCAGGACCGGAGGGCGCCGGCATGAAAGTGGCTTTCGCCCGCCTGGCGCAGGCGATCTCGGGATTCGAGATCGAGCTGCACGGCGAAGCGGGGCTGCGCTACGACGACTGGACCATGCGCAGGCCGGAAGTGGTCGACCTGATCGGTCGCGAGCCGGGATATCGCTACCTGCGGGCGCGGGGAAACTCGATCGAGGGCGGCAGCTCGGAGATCTTGCGCAACACCATCGCCGAGCGAGTCCTCGGCCTGCCCGGCGAGCACCGCGTCGACAAGGACGTGGCCTGGAAGGACTTGAACCGATGAGTACCGCGGACCTGCTGTATTCGGACACCGAGAACGCGCTGCGCGACAGCATCCGCCGGCTGTTCGCCGACCGCTGCCCGCCCGAATTGGTGGCCCGGGCCTATGACGCGCAATCCCCAGCGCCACAAGACTTTTCAGGCATCTGGCGTACGCTGGCCGCCGAGCTGGGGGTGGCCGGACTGCTGGTGCCCGAGTCGCTCGGCGGTGCCGGCGCGGGTGCACGCGAGGCCGCGGTCGTCATGGAGGAGATCGGGCGGGCCGTCGCGCCGGTGCCGTTCCTGTCCAGCGCGGTCCTGGCCACCGTCGCGCTATTGCGTGCCGGTGACACCGAAACGGTGTCGGCGCTGGCCCGGGGCGAGCTCACCGCGGCGCTGGTGGTGCCGCTGTCCACCGCGCCGGGCGATTCGGTCGCGGGCGCAAGCGTCGGCGCCGACGGCCTGAGCGGACTGGTCGGCAGCGTCGCGGGTGCCGGCGAGGCCGACGTGCTGGTGGTGCCGGTTGCCGGTCCGGGCGGCCTCGAGCTGCACACCGTGGATCGGGCCGCGGCGGGCGTGGAGGTATCGCCGGTGCTGGCGCTGGATATGACGAGACCGCTTGCGAGCGTGCGGTTTTCGGGTGCAGCTTCGTCACGGGTCGGGCCGGCCGACCCCGCCATGGCCGAGGCGCTCGAGACGGGGGCGGCCCTGCTCGCATCGGAGCAACTGGGGGTGGCCCAGTGGTGTTTCGACACCACGCTGGCGTATGCGAAGCAGCGCAAGCAGTTCGGGCGCGCGATCGGCTCCTACCAGGCGATCAAGCACCGGTTGGCGGATCTGTGGTTCGAGGTCGGTGCGGCGACGGCCGTTGCACGGTATGCCGCCGACACGTGCGCTCGCGGCGATGAAGACGCGGCCACCGCGGCGGCCCTTGCGCAGGCCTACTGCAGCGGCATCGCGGTGCACGCCGCCGAGGAGTGCGTGCAGCTGCATGGCGGCATCGGAATGACGTGGGAGTATCCGGCGCACCTATATCTCAAGCGCGCCAAAAGCGACCAGTTAGCCCTCGGCACCGCCTACCACCACCGCGCTCTTTTGGCCCAGTTGGTGAATCTGCCGGCGTCGTGACGTGGGGCGTCGCTGTGCAGCCAAAGCTCTTCGGTGCGGTCATGGAAGGTGACCAGCGCGATGGTGTCGTCACGGCGTCGCATCGCCGACTTGCTCATGCTGGCCCGCACCGTGTATCCGCATTCGTGCCGCAACTCGACGAGGCTCTTGGCACCCGTTCCGGCCAGCGCGACCCAGCGGTCGTCCGCCGGCACCCTGTAGAAGATGTCTTCGAAATTCATCGATGCAAGCTCGTCGGGCGAGTAGCCCACCATGTCGCAGAACGAGCCGTTGGCGAACAGGATGGTCCCCATGCGGTCGACCGCCAGCGCCGGAGCCGGTAGTCGTTCCAGGACGACCAACGCCGGCATTCGCTGGAGTTCGTCGATGGGCAATTGGCCGGGCGGCCTGGGTCTTCGGCGCTCAGCCCGTCGACCATTGGCGGCTATGGGAATCTTCCTGATCGCGGTCCCCCGTCGTCGCCCTGGCATTGCGCCCCGATGCGGGTGAAGCACGCTTCTGGTTGAACGCGCAATCAGCAAATATTATGGTAAACCTGCTAATAAGTCTACAGTTCACTGGCCGTATTTGCTATTACCCACGTGCCAAATTACTTCATGTGCTGGTCCACGCTGTCGATACTAGTTTCCTAGCACAATTCATTAGCTGAGAATTCGAATTGTGGCCTGGTGCGCGGGTGGAGGCTCCGGACCAGCAAACACAGTCGCCGACCATCGCTAACTCCCCGGGGAACGCGTGTGCCGCGTATCGACCACGGATCGCCCGCTCGGAACACCTCGGCATTTTTATCGCGCCGCGGCAGCAACTCGTCCCGGCCGGGCTTCGCTAACTTAGGCTAACGGGCGACCCGAGCAACAGGCAAGTTGCTTGCCTTTCGGCATCCATGGTCCCCACGATGCGCGGTGGCGCGCAGCCCGGTGCCTCAGGGCATGGGTACGCACCACCCGGCGCGCTCGATGACGGTCGGTCCGGGTTTTGCTCAAGAGGATCAATAACCTTTCGTTCGGCAAAGAGCTTCGGCGGCCTACCGTTGGGTCGCGTCGCGTGCCGCGCTGCTGCACAATCGGTTCCCGAGTCACGACCTGCGGAAAAGGAATAGCGAAATGCGTGTGTTGCTCTCGACATACGATTCGCGCGGGGGTGTCGAACCGCTGGTGGGCCTCGCGGTGCAGTTGCGGGCGCTCGGCGCGGAGGTGCGGGTGTGCGCGCCGCCCGACGAGGAGTTCGCGGAGCGGCTTGCCGGTTTCGGCGTGCCGCTGGTGCCGGTCGGCGATTCGGTGCGCGCGATGGCTACCGCGGCGAAGCCGCCGTCGGAGGAGTCCCTGCGACGGCACATCGACGAGTTGATCGCCGCACAGTTCCACACGGTCGCCGCGGCGGCGGAGGGATGTGATGCGCTGGTGGCGGCGGGCGTGCTGCCGGCCGCGGCCGGCGCGCGGTCGGCAGCCGAAAAGCTGGGCATCCATTACGTATACGCGAGCTATCAGCCGACGGACCTGCCGTCACCGCACCACCTGCCGCCGTCGTTCTGGAGCCGGCCAGTGCCGACGGCTGGGATCGACAACCGGGTGCTCTGGGACCTGGATGCCCAAAACGTGAATGCGCTTTTCGGCGCGACGCTCAACGGCCACCGAGCGTCGATCGGCCTGCCGCCGGTCCACCACGTTCGTGAACACGCCTTCACCAATCGCCCGTGGCTGGCGGCGGACCCGACCCTGGCCCCATGGCCGCAGCCGGCGGACCTCGACGTCGTCCAAACCGGCGCCTGGCTGCTGCGGGACACACGCCCACTCCCCGCCGAGCTGGTGGAGTTCCTGGACGCCGGCACACCACCGGTATACGTGGGCTTCGGCAGCATGCCCCTGCGCGCGCGTGAGGACGTCGCCCGGGCGGCCGTCGAGGCGATCCGGGCGCAGGGGCGCCGCGCGCTGCTCGCCCACGGCTGGGCCGACCTGGCACCGATCGACGACGAGGACGACTGCTTCGCCGTCGGCGAGGTCAACCAGCAGTCGCTGTTTCCGCGGGTGGCCGCCGTCGTGCACCACGGCGGCGCGGGCACGACGACGGCGGCCGCCCGGGCCGGGGTGCCTCAGGTGGTGCTACCCCAGGGGGCCGACCAGCTGTACTGGGCCGGCCGGGTCGGCCAGCTGGGCATCGGCACCCCGCACGTCGGTGTGGCTCCGACCGCCGAATCTCTCTCGGCCGCTCTCGCGACCACCCTGGCGCCCGAGACCCGCGTGCGAGCGAGCGCCGTGGCCGGCACGATCCGCACCGACGGGGCGTCGATGGCCGCGACGTTGCTGCTCGAGTCGATCAGCCGGGAAGGCGCCGCGACCCTAACGGGGTAGCGCCGAAGCGAAGAGCTCCGTCATCGCCGCCCAGTGCCGCTCGTCGGCGGCCGCGTCGTAGGGCGGGTTGTCCGGCACCGCGAACCCGTGGGCAGCCGAGTACCACTCGATGGTGTGCGCGACGCCGGCCGCCGTCAGCGCCTTCTCCAGTTGCTCGGCGTGATCGGCCGTGAAGGACGCGTCGTTTTCGGCGCCACCCACGTACACCGTCGCGGTCATCCGGTCGGCCAGCAGGTGCGGGCTGTCCGCGGTGTCGGTCACCAGGCCGCCGCCGTGGAAGGACGCCGCGGCGGCGACCCGGTCCGGAAGGCGGCCGGCCACCACCACAGAGGTCCGCCCGCCCATGCAATAGCCGCACACGCCGAATCGCTCCCCGGATACCTCGGGGCGGGCGGCCAGGTAGTCGAAGAAGGCGCCGGCGTCGCCGGCCATCTTGTCCGGCGTGATGCCGCCGATCATGGAAAACAGGCGCCTACGTTGTTGCTCGTCGGCGAACGCGGTGGCCATGTCGAACGGCGCCCAGTCGCCGTTGCGGTAGTACACGTCGGGGAGCAGCACGGCGTAGCCGAATCCGGCCAGCTTGGCGGCCATCTGGTCGAAGGTGTCGCGCACCCCGCCGGCGTCGCGGTACATGACTACTCCTGGCCAGGGGCCGGGCCCTTCGGGGGTGAACAGGCGGACGGGGCAGGTGCCGTCGGGAGTGGTGACGCTGTCGGTGATTTTCGGCATGGCCTCCGTTGTACTCCCCACGGCTCGACGTAAATTAATCGGCGCCGACCCGCCGCGCCCGGCTTCGCCGCGCTCGCGATCGCCGCTAAGCTGACCGCGTGCCGATCCCGACGCCCTACGAGGACCTGTTGCGTCTGGTGCTCGAGCGGGGCGCGGCCAAATCCGACCGCACCGGCACCGGAACCCGCAGCCTGTTCGGCCAGCAGTTGCGCTATGACCTGTCGGCCGGCTTCCCGCTGCTGACCACCAAGAAGGTGCACTTCAAGTCGGTGGTCTACGAGCTGCTGTGGTTCTTGCGCGGGGACTCCAACGTCGCCTGGCTGCACGAGCACGGGGTCACCATTTGGGACGAATGGGCAAGCAGCACAGGCGATCTCGGGCCGATTTACGGCGTGCAGTGGCGATCTTGGCCGACGCCGACGGGTGAGCACATTGACCAGATCAGCGCCGCACTGGATTTGCTGCGCACCGACCCGAACTCGCGGCGCATCATCGTGTCGGCGTGGAACGTCGGCGAAATCCCGCAGATGGCGCTGCCGCCGTGTCACGCGTTCTTCCAGTTCTACGTGGCCGACGGGCGGCTGAGCTGCCAGCTCTACCAGCGCAGCGCCGACCTGTTCTTGGGTGTGCCGTTCAACATCGCCAGCTACGCGCTGCTCACCCACATGATGGCCGCCCAGGCCGGTCTCGGGGTCGGCGAGTTCGTCTGGACAGGCGGCGACTGCCACATCTACGACAACCACGTCGAACAGGTGCGCCTCCAGCTCGGCCGCGAACCGCGGCCGTATCCGGAACTCTTTCTGGCCCATAGGGATTCGATCTTCGACTACACCTACGACGATGTCGTCGTGAAAAACTACGACCCGCACCCGGCGATCAAAGCTCCCGTCGCTGTATGACGCGCGCATGACGGAGGTGGGCCTGGTATGGGCTCAGTCGACGTCCGGTGTCATCGGCCGGGGCGGCGACATCCCGTGGCGGGTGCCCGAAGATTTGGCCCGCTTCAAGCAGGTGACCATGGGGCACACGGTGGTGATGGGCCGGCGGACCTGGGAGTCGTTGCCGGCTCCGGTCCGGCCGCTGCCCGGCCGCCGAAATGTCGTGCTGTCCCGGCAGACTGACTACAAGGCCGGCGGAGCTGAGGTGCTCGGTTCGCTCGAACAGGCTTTGACCATTTTCGAGGCCGAGCCGCAGACGTGGGTGATCGGCGGCGAGCAGATCTACCTGCTCGCGCTGCCGCTGGCCACCCGCTGCGAGGTCACCGAGGTCGACGTCGACCTGCCGCGCGACGACGGCGACGCGGTGGCTCCGGTCCTCGACGAGGCGTGGCTGGGTGTGACGGGGGAGTGGCAGGTCAGCCGCACGGGGCTGCGGTACCGGTTCCACACGTACAGTCGGCCGTGAGCGCTCGCTAGCGGCCGTTCCAGGGCCGACGGCATGACCTGACATACTCGGTACCTGGGGTCGGTCGCACGGGTCTACCAAGCGTTTCCAGAAGGGGGAATTGGCAGTGATAACCGAACCCGCAAAGACGTTCTCTCGTGTGTTCAGGGGCTACCAGCCGGCTGCGGTTGATGCTTCCATCGAGGCTTTGACCACCAAGCAGCAGTTGCTGCTCAACGACGTCAAGAGCCTAGAGGCGCGGCTGACGGAATCCGCCGATGAAGCAGCCGCGCTGCGGAAGGAGGTCGCCGTCCTCACCGACACCTCACCCTCGCCCCACGCGGTGCAACTGCGGATGGCGAACATGCTGCGGCGCGCGGTGGACGAGGTTTCCCAGATGCAGGCCGAGGCGCGGGCCGAGGCGGAGGCGCTGATCGCGTCGGCGGAGGCCGAGGCCGAGGCCACGCGGCGAGAGCACGAAGAGCAGTTGGCGGACATGGCCACGCAGCGAAAAGCCCTTGAAGTCGATTACGACGAAACCAAGAAGAAGCTCGACGCCGAACTTGCCGGCATGCGCGCTGAAACCCAATCGGCGATTGATGAGGCGTGGCGGGACGCCCGGCGGGAGGCCGATCATTATCGCGACCAGGCCCGACGGGCGGCGGACGAGGCGAGTCAGCAGCGAATCAAGATCCTGGAGCAACTGACGCGGGTATATCGCGACCTAGAAACTGTTCCGGCCGCTCTCGAGGCGGCATACCAAGAGCAAAAGGATTCGCCGGAGGCGAGCGTCGTGGTGCCGCTGGACGACAGGGTCAGCACGGGGTGAGCTCAACGGGACTCACTAGCAGCCTCGCCGCGGAGGGCGGCCGAAAAGACCGGTATTCTCGGCGCCGTGGCGATGCGGAACCCTACGTTGACCGCCGCCCAGGCTCGGCGCTTAGCCGTTGCGGCACAAGGATTTAGCGAGCCGCGGCCCGGCGGCCCGATCACCCGCGCGCATCTGAGGCGCTTGATTTCGAGAATTCAAGTGCTGCAACTGGATTCGGTGTCAGTGGCGGTTCGCGCCCACTACGCACCGGTGTTCAGCCGGCTCGGCCCCTACGACCGCGACGTGCTCGACCGCGCGGCCTGGGGCCCGCGCTCGGCGCGGCTGCTGGCCGAATACTGGGCGCACGAAGCCGCGCTGATGGCCGTCGACGACTGGCCGCTGCTGCGCTGGCGGATGCGCCAGTACCGGCACGGTCGCTGGGGCACCCACATCGTGAAGGCCAACCCACAGCTCGCCGAGGACATCGTCGCCGCCGTCGCCGAGCTCGGGCCCAGCACCGCCGGGCAGATCGAGGCGCACCTGGCCGCCGAGCCGCGCACGGGCGCAGGGCGCCAAAAGGTGTGGTGGACCCGCAGCGACACCAAGTGGGTCGCCGAGGCGCTGTTCGCCTCCGGCGTGCTCACCACGGCCACCCGGGTGGGCTTCGCCCGTCACTACGACCTGGTGGAACGGGTGCTGCCGGCGAGCGTGCTGGCCCGCCGCGTCGACGACGACGAGGCCGTTCGCGAGCTCACGCTGCGCGCCGCCACCGCGCTGGGCGTGGGCACCGAGGCCGACATCCGCGACTACTTCCGGCTGTCGGCCCAACAGGTCAAGCCCGCGATCGCCGATCTGCTGGCCGCCGGTGAGATCGAGCGGGTCGGCGTCGACGGCTGGTCCGCGCCGGCCTACCTGCGGGCGGGCCGGACGGTGCCGCGCACCGACCGCGGCACCGCGCTGTTGTGCCCGTTCGACCCGTTGATCTTCTTCCGGCCCCGGGTGGAGCGGCTGTTCGGCTTTAACTACCGCATCGAGATCTACACCCCGGCCGCCAAGCGCCAGTACGGCTACTACGTGTGGCCGCTACTGATGGATGGCCGGCTGGTCGCGCGGGTCGACCTCAAGGCCGACCGGGCCACCAACTCGCTGCGCGTGGTCGGCGCGTTCGGTGAACCTGACGTGTCGAGGGCCTCAGTCGCCGCGGCGCTCACCGGCGAACTGGAGTCCATGGCGTCGTGGCTGGGCCTGGGCGGGTTCAGCGTGTCCGGCCGGGGCGATCTGGCCGGGGAGCTACGCGCGGCCGCAAAGCGGGCCGGCTGATGGCCCCAGGGAAGATGGAGCCGACGAAAGAGCTCAAAGCCACGCTCTGGAAGGCCGCGAACAAGCTGCGCGGGTCTTTGTCGGCCAGTCAGTACAAGGACGTGATCCTGGGGCTGGTGTTCCTGAAGCACGTCGCCGATTCGCACTGGAAACCCCTGGCGGACAACGCGAAATCTCCGAACATCGGCCGGCTCGTCGACGACGCGATGGGCGACGTGATGACGGCCAATCCCGCGCTGGCGGGAACGCTGCCGCGGCTGTACCAAAGCCTCGACCAGCGCCGGCTCGGTGAGCTGATAGGCCTGCTCGACGGCGCGCGATTCAGCCGAGAGGGCGGAGATCGCGCGCGGGACCTGATGGGCGAGGTGTACGAGTACTTCCTGGGCAATTTCGCCCGCGCGGAGGGAAGGCGTGGCGGCGAATTCTTCACCCCGCCCAGCGTCGTGCGGGTGATCGTCGAGGTCCTCGAACCGTCGAACGGGCGGGTGTACGACCCGTGCTGCGGCTCGGGCGGAATGTTCGTCCAGACCGAGCAGTTCATCGCCGAGCACGACGGCGATCCCGCGAAGGTCACGATCTACGGCCAGGAGAGCGTCGAGCAGACCTGGCGGATGGCCAAGATGAACCTCGCCGTCCACGGCATCGACGCCGCGGGCCTGGGGACGCGTTGGGGCGACACGTTCGTCCGCGACCAGCACGCCGGCGTGCAGATGGACTATGTGATGGCCAATCCGCCGTTCAACATCAAGGATTGGGCCCGCGACGAACGAGACCCGCGCTGGCGCTTCGGCGTTCCGCCCGCCGGCAATGCGAACTTCGCCTGGATTCAGCACATCCTGTCCAAGCTGGCCCCGGGCGGGAAGGCCGGCGTGGTGATGGCCAACGGCTCGATGTCGTCGAACGCCGGCGGGGAAGGCGACATTCGAGCGCGGATCGTGGACGCGGACCTGGTGTCGTGCATGGTCGCGCTGCCGGCACAGCTGTTCCGCAGCACGTCGATTCCGGTGTGCCTGTGGTTCTTCGCGACGGACAAAGCCGATCGGTCGGGCCAGGTGCTGTTCATCGACGCCCGCGGGCTCGGCCACCTGGTGGATCGCGCGGAGCGCGCGCTGACCAGCGAGGAGGCCGTTCGCATCGGCGACACCTACCACGCGTGGGCCGGATCGGAGTCGGCCGCCAAAGGCCTGACGTACCAAGATGTTCCGGGATTCTGCAAATCCGCGTCGCTGGACGACATCAGAGCCGCGGGCTACGCGCTGACGCCGGGACGCTACGTGGGCGCGCCGACCGCCGAGGACGACGGGGAGCCGGTCGACGAGAAGATCGCCCGGTTGACCCAGGACCTGCTGGCGGCGCTCGACGAATCGGCGCGATTGGACGAGGTCGTGCGCGAACAAGTGGAGCGGCTGCGGTGAAGGTCAGGCTGGGCGACCATCTCGACTTCAGCAACGGAACCAGCTTGCCGGGACGAACGTCAGACGGGCGCTATCGCGTCTACGGCGCCAACGGGGCGATCGGTTATGCGGCACAACACAACGCGACCGGCCCCCTGATCGTCCTCGGGCGCGTTGGATCGCATTGCGGCAGCTTGCGGTACTGCGATTCCGACGTCTGGGTGACCGACAACGCGCTGGTATGCCGGGCCAGGGACCCGCGGGAGACGCGGTACTGGTATTACGCGCTGCACACCTGCGGGCTCAACGAACACCGAGCCGGATCGGGACAGCCTCTGCTCAACCAGAGGATTCTCCGAGACGTTTCGGTCTCGACCGTCGCGGCGCCGCAACGGCGGCCGATCGCCGAGTTGCTCGGCGCCGTCGACGACAAAATAGCCGCCAACGAGCGCGTGATCGCCGCCGCCGAGAGTTTGATGGTTGCCAGCGCGGCGTCGGTCACCGACTACGTGCCGCTGTCCGGCCTGGCCGTCCAGTCGACGGAATTCCTCAGCCCCCGCGAGTTCGACGACGTGGTCGCCCACTTCAGCCTCCCGGCGTTCGACGACGGCGCGAAACCCCGGCTCGTCGCCGCCGGGTCCGTGAAGAGCGGCAAGTTCGTCCTGTCGGAGCCGTGCGTGTTGTTCGCGAAGCTGAATCCCCGGATTCCGCGAATCTGGAACGTGGCGAGCCTGCCATCACCGATGGCATTGGCCAGCACGGAGTTCGTCGTGCTGAGGCCGATCGACGTCGATACGTCGGCACTGTGGTCGGCCCTGTGCCAACCCGATGTCACGGAAACGCTGCGGCGGCGGGTCGCCGGGACCTCGGGGAGTCACCAGCGCATTCAACCGCGCGACCTGCTCGAGGCTCGGGTCCGCGATGTCCGGCGGCTGGCGCCCGCGGCGGCGCGGACGATCACCACCCTCGGTGCGCTGTGCCACGCGCGCCGCGCCGAATGCGTGAGCTTGTCAGCCTTCCGCGACGCCCTGCTTCCGCTGCTGACGTCGGGCAAGGTGCGGGTCCTCGCGCCGTAGGGCCGAAACTGCGCTCAGCGTGCCCGATCGGGCCCAATGCGCGCGGTGGGCGCAGACTCGGCGCGGCCACTGCAGACTCGCATCGCGAAGGGTCGATAAGGTGAGCGCCGTGGCCGAGACCGCGCCGCTGCGCGTACAACTGATCGCCAAGACGGAGTTCCTGGCGCCGCCGGACGTGCCGTGGGCGACCGACGCCGACGGTGGATCCGCGCTCACCGAGTTCGCCGGCCGGGCCTGTTATCAGAGCTGGTCGAAGCCCAACCCCAAAACGGCGACCAACGCCGGCTACATCAAGCACATCATCGACGTCGGGCACTTTTCGGTGCTCGAGCACGCGAGCGTCTCGTTCTACATCACCGGCATCTCGCGGTCGTGCACACATGAGCTGATCCGGCACCGGCACTTCTCGTACTCGCAGCTGTCGCAACGCTTTGTGCCGGAGGGGGACTCGCGGGTCGTCGTCCCGCCGGGCATGGACAACGACCCGGAACTGCAGCGGATCCTGACCGCGGCCGCCGACGCCAGCCGCGCCACGTACACGGAGCTGCTGGCCAAGCTGGAAGCCAAGTTCATGGCGGGCGAGCCCGCTGGAAAGTTGGGCGTCCTCCGGCGCAAGCAGGCGCGCCAGGCCGCCCGGGCGGTGCTGCCCAACGCCACCGAAACCCGCATCGTCGTGACCGGGAACTACCGGGCGTGGCGGCACTTCATCGCGATGCGGGCCAGCGAGCACGCCGATGTGGAAATCCGGCGCCTGGCCATTGAATGCCTGCGCCGGCTCGTCGACGTGGCACCCGCGGTGTTCGCCGACTTCGAGGTCTCCACCCTGCCCGACGGCACCGAGGTCGCGACCAGTCCGTTGGCGACCGAAGCCTGAGGCGCAATCCCCATCTGTCGCTGCAGTCACCCGCCGCTTCCATGTGGCTTTGTGCCCGCACAGCGACAAAGGTCGGTGGTGCCGGCAATTCATAACCGAGGCGTTGTCGCTATGAGGCGGCCACTTTGGTCATACCTCGGCTTGCCGTGACTCGTGAGGCTGCTGAGACTGCTGGCAGCCGCCCCACGGCGCGCAACGCGCGCCCGCGCGGCTGCTAAATGCCCTTGGCGCCGCCAGGTAACCTGAACACCGTGAGCACCGTCGGATTCGACGTCCCCGCACGGTTGGGAACCCTGCTAACCGCGATGGTGACACCCTTCGCCGCCGATGGCTCCCTGGACACCGCCACCGCGGCGCAACTGGCAAACCACCTGGTGAACGCCGGATGCGACGGCCTGGTGGTCTCCGGGACCACCGGCGAGTCGCCGACCACCACCGACGACGAGAAGCTCGAGCTGCTGCGCGTCGTGCTGGAGGCGGTCGGTGACCGGGCCCGCGTCGTCGCCGGCGCGGGCACCTATGACACCGCGCACAGCGTCCGGCTGGCCAAGGCCTGCGCGGCCGAGGGCGCGCACGGGCTCCTGGTGGTCACCCCGTACTACTCGAAGCCGCCGCAGAGCGGGCTGATCGCGCACTTCACCGCCGTCGCCGACGCGACCGATCTACCGGTGCTGCTCTACGACATCCCGCCACGTTCGGTGATACCGATCCTGTCCGAGACCATCCACGCGCTGGCCGCGCATCCGAACATCGTCGGAATCAAGGACGCCAAGGGTGATCTGCACGGCGGTGGCCAGATCATGGCCGAAACGGGACTCGCCTACTACTCCGGCGATGATGCGCTGAACCTGCCCTGGCTGGCGATGGGTGCCACCGGCTTTATCAGCGTGATATCTCATCTGGCGGCGGGCCAGCTGCGAGAGTTGTTGTCCTCCTTCGGTTCCGGAGACGTCACCACCGCCCGGAAGATCAACGTCGCGGTCGCCCCGCTGTGCAACGCGATGGCCCGCCTCGGTGGGGTGACCATGTCGAAGGCGGGCCTGCGCCTGCAGGGCATCGACGTCGGCGACCCCCGCCTGCCGCAAATGGCGGCAACGCCCGGGCAGAGCGAGGCGTTGGCTGCCGACATGCGCGCCGCCTCGGTGCTCAGGTGAGTCAGGGGGCGGATCGCAGGTGAACGAAGACCTCGCCCCACCGGGTCCTCTGGCTCCGGGGGGGTTGCGGGTCACCGCACTGGGCGGCATCAACGAAATCGGCCGCAACATGACGGTTTTCGAGCACCTGGGCCGGCTGCTGATCATCGACTGCGGGGTGATGTTCCCGACCCACGACGAGCCCGGTGTCGACCTGATCCTGCCGGACCTGCGCCACATCGAGGACCGGCTCGACGACGTCGAGGCACTGGTGCTGACCCATGCGCACGAGGACCACATCGGGGCGATTCCGTTCCTGCTCAAGCTGCGCCCCGACATCCCGGTCGTCGGTTCGAAGTTCACCTTGGCGCTGGTCGCCGCCAAGTGTCGTGAGCACCGCATCAAGCCGGTCTTCGTGCAGGTCGCCGAGGGGCAGCGCAGCACGCACGGCGTGTTCGCGTGCCAATACTTCGCCGTCAACCACTCCATCCCGGACGCGCTGGCCATCGCGGTCCACACCGGCGCCGGAACCGTCTTGCACACCGGCGACATCAAGCTCGACCAGCTTCCGCTCGACGGCCGGCCCACCGACCTGCCCGGCATGTCCCGGCTGGGCGACGCGGGCGTGGACCTGTTCCTGTGCGACTCGACCAATTCCGAGATCCCCGGTGTCGGGCCCTCGGAAAGCGAGGTTGGTCCGGCGTTGCACCGGCTGATCCGGGGCGCCGACGGCCGCGTCATCGTGGCGTGCTTCGCCTCCAACGTGGACCGGGTGCAGCAAATCATCGATGCGGCAGTGGCATTGGGCAGGCGGGTGTCGTTCGTCGGGCGATCGATGGTGCGAAACATGGGCATCGCTCGGGAGCTGGGTTTCCTGCGAGTGGACGATTCCGACCTCATCGACATCTCCGCCGCCGAGATGATGGCGCCCGAGCAGGTGGTGCTGATCACCACCGGAACCCAGGGCGAGCCGATGTCGGCGCTTTCCCGGATGTCGCGCGGTGAGCATCGCAGCATCACGCTGACGTCGGAGGATCTGGTGATCCTGTCGTCGTCGCTGATACCCGGCAACGAGGAAGCGGTGTACGGGATCATCGACTCGCTGGCCAAGATCGGAGCGCGTGTCGTCACCAACCAGCAAGTGCGCGTTCACGTTTCCGGTCACGCCTACGGGGGCGAGCTGCTGTTCCTCTACAACGGGGTGCGGCCGCGCAACGTGATGCCGGTGCACGGCACCTGGCGGATGCTGCGCGCCAACGCCAAGCTGGCGGCCCGCGCCGGGGTGCCGGAGGAGTCAATCCTGTTGGCGGAGAACGGCGTCAGCGTCGACCTGGTGGCCGGTAAAGCCTCCATCGCCGGAGCGGTGCCGGTCGGCAAGATGTTCGTCGACGGGCTCATCACCGGCGATGTCGGGGATATCACACTGGGCGAACGGCTCATCCTGTCGTCGGGTTTTCTCGCGGTGATCGTGGTGGTGAAGCGCGGCACCGGGCGTCCGGCGGCTGTGCCACAACTGCTCTCGCGCGGGTTCTCCGAGGACCCCAAGGCGCTCGAGCCCGCCGTGCGCAAGGTCGAGGCGGAGCTGGAGCAACTGGCCGCCGCCAACGTGACCGATCCCGTGCGGATCGCCCAGGGCGTGCGCCGCACGGTCGGCAAGTGGGTCGGCGAAACCTATCGCCGGCAACCGATGATCGTGCCGACCGTCTTGGAAGTGTGATTGCGATCTGACCGCTAAGTCTTCTCCGCATACGCCGACCATTCCAGCTGCGACGCCGTGAGCCCGCGGCCGGCGGGCTCCACGTAGCGCCGCAGAAGGTCATCGGGGCCGGCCTGCTCTACCAGCCGCCAGCCGTAATCGCCGATGAACTCGGCGACCTCGTCGGGCTCCAGGCCGAACTGCCATAGCTGGTGGCGCTGGCGGACATTGCGATACAGCGTCCGGGTGCCGTACCGATTGCTGCCATCGATGAAGTCCCTGCGGACGTAGGTGAACACGAACCTGCTGCCCGGTGCGGTCGCGCGCAGTCCCTCCAGCGTTCGCCGGACACCCTCTTCGGTGAGGTATTGGGTCACGCCTTCGCAGACGAAGAAAGCCCGGTAATCGGTGCGATAGCCGTGCTCGGCCAGCGAGGTGAGCAGGTCGTCGCGTTCGAAGTCCAGGGCCACCAACCGAACCGACAGCGGCGGCTCACCGAGCACCCGGCGCACCGTCTTGGCCTTCATGGCGATGTTGACGGGCAGGTCCACCTCGAAGACCGGGATCCGAACTCGCCGAGTCAGCCGGTAGGGGAGCGTGTCCAGCCCGGCACCGAGGATCACAACCGCGTCGATGTCGTCGAGTGCCTCGTTGAGCTTGTCGTCGATGAAGCTTTTGCGGCAGGCCAGGTTCGCCCACAGCCCGGGGCCGGTGAACTCCGATCCCCGGATCATGAGACGGCGAGCGGGGCCCCACCGCGTCGCGCCCACAAGCAGTCGCAACGGGGCGGGCAGGAACAGTTCCGCGAGGTCGTCGTCGACCAGGCGGCGATCAGGAGGCTCGTTGTGTTCGACGGCCGCCAACACCATCGGACCAAAGGCGGTCTGCGCCGCGGGATTTCGCACCATGGGCTACTTCTTGTTCAAGAAGCCCGCATCGACCGGCAACGCGACGCCGGTGATGTAGCGTGCCTGGTCGGACACCAGCCATGCCACCGCGTTGGCGATGTCTTCGGGTTGCATCACCTCCACCGGCAGCGCGTTGCCCATGTCCCGCGGTGAACCGGATTGTGCGACCAGATCGGCCAGCCATTGCCGGGTGAACTCGTTGTTGATCATCGGGGTATCGACACCTGATGGATGGATCGAATTGACCCGAATACTTTGTGGCGCAAGCAGATTGGCGTATACGCGCATCAACCCTACTAGCCCGTGTTTGGCGGCGGCGTAGCCGACCGAGCCGGCATCGGCGCTGGCGATGCCGGCCAGTCCCGCGGCCGAGCTGGTCAGCACGATCGATCCGCCGGTGCCCTGCCCGACCATGGTCGGTATCGCGACCTTGATGGTGTTGTAGACGCCGGTGAGGTTGACGTCGATCACGTCGCGCCAGCCGTCGTCGCCGGATTGCATGGGGGCGATACCGGCGTTGGCGACCACGATGTCGAGCCGGCCGAACTCATCGAGGCCGGCCTGCAGCGCGGTCGTCAGCGATGCGCGATCCCGCACGTCGCCCTGTTTGGCCACGATGCGGGAGCCGGTGTCCTCGACGAGCTTGACGGTGGCCGCCAGGTCGTCGGGGGTGGCCAGTGGATAGCGGACGCTGGCGATCTGCTCGCACAGGTCGACCGCGATCACGCTGGCGCCGTCGGCGGCCAGCCGAACCGCGTGCGCGCGGCCCTGGCCGCGCGCGGCTCCGGTGATGAGCGCGACTTTTCCCTTTAGAGGTCCCTTTAGAGGCCCTTCCGGGCCAAGCTCTGTCACCCGCGCAGCTGCCCCTTGTCCGGGTCGCCCGCCGGCACCGCCTGCAGCATCTTGATGTCCGGGGCCCCGGCCAGGTGCTCGCCGGCCGCGCTGAACATCTTGGCGATCGCCGGCGCGGTGCTGTGGGCCTTGAGTGCCTCGGGGTCGGCCCATTGCTCGACGAAGACGAAGGTCTCACCGGATTGGTGCAGCGAGTACAGCTGGCAGCCGGGCTCGTCGTGCACTTCCCCGACCGCGCGCGTGAGGATGTCGCGGACGGTATCGACCGATTCGGGTTTGACGGTCATGGTGGCAACGACGACGACGGGCATGCTAGGGCCTCCTGGGCGTTCCGGGGGTGGGTGACGGCATGACTTGTCACCGGTTGTCACCCTACTCACGCTCGGTCCCCGACATCTCGCGCTGGGCGGCGGTTACCAGTGTGGCGGGTGGTGTAGATGAGGTATTTGCGACTACGCTTGCCCTCATGCCTAGTAAGACCGCCGCCCGCTCTGGAACCCGAACGAGCAGGTCAAAGGCCACTTCACGCGCCGGTAGGTCCCGAACCGCGCGATCAGCGGCGTCTCGGAAGAGGGTGAGCAGGCCCGCCAAGCGCCGCAACCAGTCGCTGCTGGTCGCCACCGGGGTGACCTGCGGCCGGGCCATGCGCGCCACCTGGCTGATGGCCGCACGGGGCACCGGCGGCGCGGCCCGCTCCATCGGGCGGGCCCGGGACATCGAGCCCGGGCACCGCCGCGACGGGATCGCGCTGGTTCTGCTCGGCCTTTCCGTCGTAGTCGCCGCGAGCTCGTGGTTCGACGCGGCCCGGCCGGTCGGCGCGTGGGTCGACGCGCTGTTGCGGACCTTCATCGGCTCGGGTGTCCTCGCGCTCCCGGTCGTCATGGCCGCCGTGGCGGTGACGCTGATGCGGACCCAGCCCAATCCCGACGCGCGACCCCGGCTGATCCTGGGCGCGACCTTGATCGCTCTTTCGGTTCTCGGCCTGCGCCACCTGTGGTCGGGTTCGCCCGAAGCGCCTGAATTACGGCGCCGCGCGGCGGGATTCATCGGCTTTGCCATCGGCGGCCCGCTTTCGGACGGGCTCACGCCCTGGATCGCCGCACCGCTCTTGTTCATCGGGTTCATGTTCGGGCTGCTGTTGCTGACCGGGACCACGATCCGCGAGGTGCCCGACGCGGTGCGCGCCATGTTCGGCACCCGGCTGGTGCAGCGTGATTACGGCTACGGCGACTACGGCGACGAGTTCGCCGACGACGCGGAGCGCGGCGCACGCGAGGACTTTTCCGACGGTTACTACGACCAATCTCTTTACGCATCTGACGCCCTCGACAACGAGCCGCAGGCGTGGCCAACGGCCGGTTCTGCCCAGGCGCCGCTCGAGGACGACATTCCCACCGTCCCGGAACCCGCGGTCGCCCGTAGCCGGCGCCGCGGCCGCAAACAAGACACCCGCGCGCTGGACCGCGTGGTCGAGGGCCCCTACACCCTGCCGTCGCTGAGCCTGCTGGTGGCGGGCGACCCGCCGAAAAAGCGCAGTGCCGCCAACAACCTCATGGCCGACGCCATCAGCGAGGTGCTCAACCAGTTCAAGGTCGACGCGGCCGTCACCGGCTGCACCCGCGGGCCGACCGTCACCCGTTACGAGGTCGAACTGGGACCCGGCGTCAAGGTGGAGAAGATCACCGCGCTGCAGCGCAACATCGCCTACGCGGTGGCCACCGAGAGCGTTCGCATGCTGGCCCCGATCCCCGGCAAGTCGGCCGTCGGCATCGAGGTGCCCAACACCGACAGGGAGATGGTGCGCCTGGCCGACGTGCTCACCGCGCCGTCGACCCGCCGCGACCACCACCCGCTAGTGATCGGGCTGGGCAAGGACATCGAAGGGGATTTCATCTCGGCCAACCTGGCCAAGATGCCGCACCTGCTGGTCGCCGGCTCCACCGGATCCGGAAAGTCGAGCTTCGTCAACTCCATGCTGGTCTCGTTATTGACACGGGCCACCCCGGAAGAGGTCAGGATGATCCTGATCGACCCGAAGATGGTGGAACTGACGCCGTACGAAGGCATTCCGCACCTGATCACGCCGATCATCACCCAGCCGAAGAAGGCGGCGGCCGCGCTGGCGTGGCTGGTCGAGGAGATGGAGCAGCGCTACCAGGACATGCAGGCGTCGCGGGTGCGCCACATCGACGACTTCAACGAGAAGGTGCGATCCGGTGTGATCAAGGCGCCGCTGGGCAGCCAGCGCGAGTACCGGCCCTACCCGTACGTTGTGGCGATCGTCGACGAGCTGGCCGACCTGATGATGACCGCGCCGCGCGACGTCGAGGACGCGATCGTGCGGATCACCCAGAAGGCCCGCGCCGCGGGGATTCACCTGGTGCTGGCCACCCAGCGCCCGTCGGTGGACGTGGTCACCGGGCTCATCAAAACCAACGTGCCGGCCCGGCTGTCGTTTGCGACGTCGTCGCTCACCGACAGCCGGGTGATCCTGGACCAGGCGGGCGCGGAGAAGTTGATCGGGATGGGTGACGGCCTGTACCTGCCGATGGGCGCCAGCAAACCCCTGCGGCTCCAAGGTGCGTACATCACCGACGACGAGATCCACGCCGTCGTCAGCGCCTGCAAGGACCAGGCCGAACCCGAATACACCGACGGTGTCACCACCGCCAAGCCCTCCAGCGAACGCACCGACGTCGACCCCGACATCGGCGACGACATGGACCTGTTCCTGCAGGCCGTCGAGCTGGTGGTGTCCAGCCAGTTCGGCTCTACCTCGATGCTGCAGCGCAAGCTGCGGGTCGGCTTCGCCAAGGCCGGCCGGTTGATGGACCTGATGGAGACCCGTGGCATCGTCGGGCCCAGCGAGGGATCCAAGGCGCGCGAGGTGCTGGTCAAGCCCGACGAGCTGGCGGCGACGTTGGCCGCGATCCGGGGTCTGGACGGTTCCGACGACGACCCCAGCGGGGATTAGCGCCGAACGTGCACCTATTGCCAAAAACCGCCCCCTCGAATTCGCCGCCAGTGCACGTTCGGCGCATCACAGCACCAGCAGCATCCGGGAGTTGCCCAGGATGTTCGGCTTGACATAGCTCAGGTCCAGGAATTCGGCGACACCGATGTCGTAGGAGCGGCACATCTCCTCGTAGACCTCGGCGGTGACCGGCGTCCCCTCGATCTCGGTGAACCCGTGCCTGCCGAAGAACTCGGTCTCGAACGTCAACACGAACAGCCGCTGTAACTGCAGCTCGCGAGCGACCTCCAACAGCCGGTTGACGATCGCGTGGCCGATGCCGTGGCCGGTCATCGCCGGGTCGACGGCGACGGTACGGATCTCGCCGAGGTCGGACCACAACACATGTAGCGCCCCGCAACCGACCACCTTGCCCGGGAATTCCGGGTACTCGGCCACCCAGAATTCCTGGACGGCCTCGTACAGCGTCACGAGGTTCTTCTCCAGCAGGATGCGTCCCGCATACGTGTCGACGAGTTGTTTGATCGCGGGGATGTCGGATGTTCGCGCGCGCCGGACCGCCGGCCGGTGGTCCCGTGAGCTTTCGGTCACGGGTAACAGTATCGGCAACGGGGATGGGCGCGCTGGTCAACCGTTATTCTGTTGCCGTGTCGGGGCAGCCTCAAACCGGTCCGATGATGGGCCGCGCCCGCATCGCCAACCTCGCCAACATCCTGACCCTCCTGCGGTTCGTGCTGGTCCCCGTTTTCCTGCTCGCACTGTTCACCGGGGACGGCCACCAAATCGTCGGCCGCATAGTCGCTTTCGTGATTTTTGCCATTGCCTGCCTCACCGACCGGTTCGACGGTCTGCTGGCCCGAAATTACGGGATGGCGACGGAATTCGGGGCGTTCGTCGATCCGATCGCGGACAAGGCTCTGATCGGATCGGCGCTGATCGGCCTGTCGATGCTCGGGGACCTGCCGTGGTGGGTCACGGTGGTGATCATGACCCGCGAGCTGGTGGTCACGCTGCTGCGGTTGGCGGTGATACGCCGCGGCGTCATTCCGGCGAGCTGGGGCGGCAAACTCAAGACCGTCGTCCAGGCGCTGGCGATCGGCCTGTTCCTGCTACCGCTGTCGGAACCGTTCCTGGTGGTGGCATCCGTGGTGATGGGAGCCGCGATCGTGCTCACGGTGGTCACCGGTATCGACTATGTGGCCGGGACGATCAGGACCGTCCGGCAAGTTCGTCAAACGAGCGACTGAACGGGAAGCTGAGTGGGAACCAGGCCACCGCCTTCGGCGTTGGGCTTAATGAGCGCCTGCCGAATTGGGGCTGTGTACGTGTGGAGCAGGGCTGACTGGACGAAGGAGAGCAGGATGCCGCCATTGATGCGTGAGGTCATCGGTGACGTGTTGCGCGGGGCCCGGACGTCGCAGGGCCGGACGCTGCGCGAGGTATCGGATTCGGCGCGGGTGAGCCTCGGGTATCTGTCCGAGGTGGAACGCGGTCGCAAGGAGCCTTCCAGCGAGCTGCTCCACGCCATTTGCGACGCGCTGGACGTGCCGCTGTCGGAGGTCCTCACCGGCGCCGGAGAGCGGATGGCGAGCGAGGAACGCGCGGCTTACACTGCGCCGACCGGCGGGGCAGGCGGAACCACCATCGACGCCAGCACCAAGGTCGTCATTCCGCCGGTAGCATCGCTCGCCGTGGCCTGAGCGCCGGACGATCGGATCCGGCGCAAGGGGTGGGGCGATCGGCGCGGACCCGATAAATTGAGCGACAGGGCGCTTGTCCGGCATACCGAGAACCGAAGGTGGAGCTGACTGATGGCCAATCCGTTCGTCAAAGCGTGGAAATACTTGATGGCGCTGTTCAACGCGAAAATTGACGAGCACGCCGACCCGAAAGTGCAGATCCAGCAGGCCATCGAGGAAGCGCAGCGCCAACACCAGGCGCTGACCCAGCAGGCGGCGCAGGTGATCGGCAACCAGCGCCAACTGGAGATGCGGCTCAACCGGCAGCTGGCCGACATCGAGAAGTTGCAGGTCAACGTGCGTCAGGCGCTGACGCTGGCCGACCAGGCCACCGCCGCGGGCGACACCGCCAAGGCCACCGAGTACAACAACGCCGCCGAGGCGTTCGCGGCCCAGCTGGTGACCGCCGAGCAGAGCGTCGAAGACCTCAAGACCCTGCACGACCAGGCGCTGAACGCCGCGGCCCAGGCCAAGAAGGCCGTCGAACAGAACTCGATGGTGCTGCAGCAGAAGGTCGCGGAGCGCACCAAGCTGCTCAGCCAGCTCGAGCAGGCGAAGATGCAGGAACAGGTCAGCGCGTCGCTGCGGTCGATGAGCGAGATCGCCGCTCCGGGCACCACTCCGAGCCTCGACGAGGTCCGCGAGAAGATCGAACGCCGGTACGCCAACGCGATCGGTTCGGCCGAGCTCGCCCAGGGTTCCGTGCAGGGCCGCATGCTCGAGGTCGAGCACGCCGGTATTCAGATGGCCGGCCATTCCCGACTGGAGCAGATCCGCGCGTCGATGCGTGGCGAAGCCCTGCCGGCGGGCGGGACGCCCGCCGCCCCCGGCAGCCACCCCGGCCACTCCCGCGCCCGCGGAGACCACCGGTGGCCAAGTCGCCGAGAAGCCCCTTGGTCAGTAACAAGGCGGACGCCCCGCGATGGCGGTGAACACGACTCAGGGCGGCCCGTGGCGCGCGCTGTTAAAGCGCGGATTGGACACCGCCGCCGACCTCTCCGACTTGGTGGCCAAAAAGATCAGCGCCGCCACGGATCCGCGGGCGAGGCTGTTGCGCCGCCGCCGCCGGGCGCTGCGGTGGGGCCTGATATTCAGTGCGGGCTGCCTGTTTTGGATGGTTGTGACGGGGGTGCTGGCGGCCTGGGGCTGGTTCGCGTTGCTGCTGGAGGTCACCGGCGCGGTCGCGGTCGTGCTGGCGGTTCCGGCGACGCTTTTGCTGCTTCGCTACCGCTGGCTGCGGTCGGAGCCGCTGCCGGCGCAACGGCCCGCCAACACCCGTCGGCTGCCGCCGCCCGGTTCCGCCGCCCGGCCCGCGATGTACGCGCTGGGCGCCTCCGAACGGGGATTCTTCTCGCTGTTGGGCGTGATCGAGCGGGGCTCCATGCTGCCGACGGACGAAATCCGCGACTTGACCGCCGCGGCCAGCAAGACGTCGGCGGCGATGGCGGCCACCGCCGCCGAGGTGGTGTCGATGGAGCGGGCGGCGCAGTATTCCGAATCGTCGCGGTCGCACCTGGTGCCCACCATCAACGCGTTCACCGCGCAGTTGAGCGCCGGCGTGCGTCAGTACAACGAAATGGTCACCGCCGCAGCGCAATTGGTGTCCTCGGCGAACGGCGACGCGGGGGCCGGGTTGGCGGCCGCGCAGCACCGCTACCGCGCCGAGTTGGTGGGTGCCACCGATCGCCTGCTCGGTTGGGCGCAGGCGTTCGACGAACTCGGCGGGTTACCCCGGCGGTAGCACGCTAAAACGAAGCCTTGAGCGAGGGCACTACCAGTGCAGCCAGGCCACGCACCGTCGCCTTGAACATGTCGAAGAAGTCAAAGTAGTCCCGCCACAGCGTGATTCGCCCGTTGTGGACCTCGAACACTCCACAGACCCAGAACTGAAGCCGCAGCGGGCCGAAGATCAGCGCGTCGGTGCGTTCGGTGAGCACCGCGGCGCCGTCGGCGGCAATGCGGTGGATCTTCACCTCGAAGGCGGCACGGCCCTCCATCCGGCGAAACAGCTTGATCGCTCTGGCGCGGCCATGGATCGTCGGCAGCCCGACGTTCTCGTAGACGAGGTTGTCGTCCAGTGCGGCTTCGGCGGTCTCATAATCCACGTCCTGCAGGGCGTTCAGGAAACCCTCGACCGTGCGAGTGTTCGCAACGCCTGTCCCGGTCAGCTCGGTCATGGTTGCCAGCGTATTCGAAACGTGGCAGTGCGTGGCCGCCCAGCTCTGTGGCAGGGTAGGGCCGATGCGCATCGCCGTGGTCGCCGGGCCGGATCCTGGGCACTCCTTCCCCGCGATCGCGCTGTGCCAACGTTTCGGCGAGGCGGGCGACGAGGCCGTCCTGTTCACCGGCGTTGAATGGACCGACGCCGCCCGCGCCGCCGGCGTTGACGCCGTGGAGTTGGACGGGCTGGCGGCCACCGACGAGGACCTCGACGCCGGGGCGAGGATCCACCGGCGCGCGGCGCGGATGGCCGTGCTCAACGTGCCTGCGCTGCGCGACCTGGCGCCCGACCTGGTCGTCTCGGACGTCATCACCGCCGGCGGCGGAATGGCCGCCGAGCTGTTGGAAATCCCGTGGATCGAGCTCAACCCCCATCCGCTGTACCTGCCGTCGAAGGGGTTGCCGCCCATAGGCAGCGGACTGGCGCCGGGCACCGGCGTCCGCGGCCGGCTGCGCGATGTCACCATGCGGGCGCTGACGGGGCGATCGTGGCGCGCCGGCATCAAGCAGCGCGGGGCCGTCCGGCTCGGGATCGGGCTACCTGCCGTCGACCCGGGGCCACTGCGACGCCTCATCGCCACGCTGCCCGCGCTGGAGGTGCCGCGCCCGGACTGGCCGGAGGAGGCCGTCGTCGTCGGGCCGTTGCACTTCGAGCCGACCGATCGGGTGCTGCAAATCCCGCCCGGCTCCGGGCCGGTGGTGGTGATCGCGCCGTCGACCGCGTTGACGGGGACCGCCGGGTTGGCCGAAGTCGCGGTGGAATGCCTGAGGCCCGGGGACACGCTGCCGGCGGGGTCGCGCCTGGTGGTCTCGCGCCTGGGCGGGGCGGAGTTGACGCTGCCGCCGTATGCGGTGGCCGGTCTGGGGCACCAGTCGGAGTTGTTGACGCACGCCGACCTGGTGATCTGCGGCGGGGGTCACGGGATGGTGGCCAAGGCGCTGCTGGCGGGGGTGCCGCTGGTCATGGTTCCCGGGGGCGGGGATCAGTGGGAGATGGCCAACCGGGTGGCGCGTCAGGGGAGTGGACGGCTGGTTCGGCCGCTCACCGCCGACGCGCTGGTGGCCGCGGCCAACGAGGTGCTGTCGTCGCCCGGCTACCGGAAGGCCGCGCAGGAGGCCGCTGCGAGCGTCGCCGGCGTCGCCGATCCGGTGCGAGTGTGCCACGAAGCGCTGGCGCTTGCGGGCTGACCGGCTGGGTATGTTGGCTGACGTGCGGCTGACGGAGTTCAACGAGCGGGTGGTCCTGCGATTCGGCGCCGCATACGGCGCATCGGTGCTGGTAGATCACGTGCTGACCGGCCTCGACGGCCGGACCGCCGCCCAGGCGATCGAGGACGGGATCGAGCCCCGCGACGTCTGGCGAGCGTTGTGCGTCGACTTCGACGTGCCGCGCGCGCAATGGTGACCCGACCTGGCTGATTTTCGAGCTCATCTCTGGTTCGATCGCCGTGCCCGGCGAAACACGCAATCACCGCAAACGGACCGCCCGGGGACGCGATAGAACAGGCAGCAGCTGCGGCGTCGGAAGCCCAGATGCGGGCCGGTGATCACGCCGGATCCGGCCAACATGCCGGTGTCCAGCAGCGAGTTGGTGATCCCGACGATCAGGCTGCGCAGGTCCGGCCGCGCCGAAAGCAAAGCCCGGGCCGCCCCGACGAGGGCGGACGCGATGTTGCCCGCCAGCAGGGCGGGCGCCAGCTTGACCCGCAGACCGGCGGCGAGCGGTTCCATGTGTTGTTGCACGACGATGCGGTACAACACGTCCGCTGATGGGGAGTCGACGGCCGCTCCGACGGGTTCGGGCATTCGCAGTTGCGCCCCGTTGTCGGCACGTTGCAGGTCTCTGAGATCTGGAACGACGCCGTGGCCCAGCGCGCACGCGAGCACGGGTGACCACAGCCGCGTGGCGTGGCCGAGATGAACCAGCGAGGCGCCGATCCGCAGGTCCGACGTGTGATAACGCCGGGCGGTGGCAACGATCAAATCGGCGCAGCCGTCGGCGTAGGACTGTTTGATCGGATGCCACCCTGCCGCGTCGCCGCCCACCGTGAGCGTGAAGAACCCTTTGTAGGAAGATATTTCGGCCAGCTCGGTAGAGATGTCCATGTATGCGCAACCACCCTCTCTGGGGAAATCCGCCCCAGTTGTCGTGAGGAAGCGCCGACGGTGAGTATCTGGCTCTCGGGTTAGGGCATGCCCATCCCGATCACAGTGGCGGGACCGCACCGGATTCACACCGGTTTCCTCAGGCTGTAGAGGCCCCGTCAGCGCCTTTCGGTAGCAGATGTTGCCACACGCAGTTGTTGTGCCCGGCGTGTCCGCTTGAATCGAACACGTGTTCGGCTACTGTGGGGAGCGTTCGGCGATGTCGACTTGTCGGACCCCGCGCCTAGTGTCACGGCCAACCGACCGATCCCGGTCACCGAACACACCGACGATAGGAAGAGGCACCATGACGCAAGCCCCCGACCGCGAGAAGGCTCTCGAACTGGCGATGGCCCAGATCGAAAAGAGCTACGGCAAAGGCTCGGTGATGCGTCTCGGCGACGAGATGCGTCAGCCGATCTCGGTCATCCCGACCGGATCCATCGCACTGGACGTGGCCTTGGGCATCGGCGGCCTGCCACGTGGCCGGGTCGTGGAGATCTACGGTCCGGAGTCCTCGGGTAAGACCACCGTCGCGCTGCACGCGGTGGCCAACGCCCAGGCCGCCGGCGGCGTCGCGGCGTTCATCGACGCCGAGCACGCCCTGGACCCGGACTACGCCAAGAAACTTGGCGTCGACACCGATTCGCTGCTGGTCAGTCAGCCCGACACGGGTGAACAGGCCCTCGAGATCGCCGACATGCTGATCCGCTCCGGCGCGCTGGACGTCCTGGTCATCGACTCGGTGGCGGCCCTGGTGCCGCGCGCGGAACTCGAAGGCGAGATGGGCGACAGCCACGTCGGCCTGCAGGCCCGGCTGATGAGCCAGGCGCTGCGGAAAATGACTGGCGCGCTGAACAATTCTGGAACCACAGCGATCTTCATCAACCAGCTCCGCGAGAAGATCGGGGTGATGTTCGGGTGCATGAACTATTCGACCCGAGTGACTCTTGCCGACGGCTCCACCGAAAAGATCGGCAAGATCGTCAACAACAAGATGGACGTCGAGGTGTTGTCCTATGACCCGGAGACGGACCGGGTTGTGCCTCGCAAGGTAGTGAACTGGTTCAATAACGGGCCGGCCGAACAGTTTCTCCAGTTTACTGTCGAGAAGTCCAGTGGTAACGGTAAGTCGCAATTCGCGGCGACGCCCAACCATCTCATTCGCACACCGAGCGGTTGGAAAGAAGCCGGCGATCTCTTTGCTGGTGACCGGGTGCTGGCCACCGAACCGCATCTGCTCAGTGAGCAGCAGTTCCAGGTGGTATTGGGATCGCTGATGGGCGACGGGAACCTATCGTCCAATCGGCGCGATCGCAATGGAGTCCGTTTCCGGCTAGGACACGGCGCCAAGCAGTCAGAGTATTTACGGTGGAAGACCGCGTTAATGGGCAACATTCGGCATGCGGTGCGGGACAACGCCAAGGGTGCGAGCTTTGTCGACTTCACCCCACTGCCAGAACTCGCTGAGTTACAGCGTGCGGTTTATCTCGGAGACGGCAAGAAGTTCTTCTCCGAGGAGTATCTCAAGGCACTAACGCCACTGGCTCTGGCTATTTGGTACATGGATGACGGCTCATTCACCTTGCGTTCCAAGGGGTTGCAGGAACGTACCGCTGGTGGCAGCGGCCGCATTGAGATCTGCGTCGAGGCCATGACCGAAGGCACACGCGTACGGTTGCGCGACTACCTGTGTGATACGTACGGCTTGGATGTGCGTCTGCGGCACGCGGGCTCAGCTGGCAAGGCGGTGCTGGTGTTCTCTACAGCGGCCACAGCGAAGTTTCAGGAACTGGTCGCGCCGTACATGGCGCCGTCCATGGAATACAAGCTGTTGCCGCGGTTCCGTGGTCAAGGGACTGTAACGCCAGAATTCATCGAACCCACGCAGCAGTTGGTATCGGCCCGCGTGCTCGATGTGCATGTCAAACCGCAAACCCGGTCAATGAATCGGTTCGATATCGAGGTCGAGGGCAATCACAACTATTTCGTTGACGGAGTGATGGTGCATAACTCGCCCGAAACCACCACGGGTGGAAAGGCTTTGAAGTTCTACGCGTCGGTGCGCATGGACGTGCGCCGGATCGAGACACTCAAGGACGGCACCAATGCGGTCGGCAACCGCACCCGGGTCAAGGTCGTCAAAAACAAGGTGTCGCCGCCGTTCAAGCAGGCCGAATTCGACATCCTCTACGGCAAGGGCATCAGCCGGGAGGGTTCGCTGATCGATATGGGCGTGGATCAGGGCTTCATCCGCAAGTCCGGTTCGTGGTTCACCTACGAGGGCGAGCAGCTCGGCCAGGGCAGGGAGAACGTCCGCAGCTTCCTGATGGAGAACGCCGACGTGGCCAACGAGATCGAGAAAAAGATCAAGGAAAAGCTCGGCATTGGCGCGGTGGTAACCGATGACCCCTCTGGTGACGATGTCCTGCCCGCCCCCGTCGATTTCTGAGCCATCCCGCGAAGAGCAGGCGCGGGCACTGTGCCTGCGCCTGCTCACCGCGAGATCGCGCACCCGGGCCGAGCTGTCCGGCCAGCTGTCCAAACGCGGATACCCCGACGACGTCAGGGATCGGGTGCTCGACCGGCTGGCCGCCGTCGGCCTGGTGGACGACACCGAATTCGCCGAGCAGTGGGTGCAATCCCGGCGCGCGAAAGCCGGCAAAAGCAGGCGCGCCCTGGCCGCCGAGTTGCACACCAAGGGGGTCGACAACGACGTGATCACCGTGGTGCTGGGCGGGATCGACGCTCGTGCCGACCGGGACCGCGCCGAGCAGCTGGTGCGGTCCAAGCTGCGGCGGGAGACGCTGGGCGGCGACGACGTGCGAGTGAGTCGCAGGCTGGTGGCGATGCTGGCCCGCCGCGGCTACGGTCAGAACCTGGCGTGCGAGGTCGTCCTCGCCGAGCTGGCCGCCGAACGGGAGCGCCGGCGCGTTTAGCCCCACGGTCGCCGTACCATGGCCCCGTGACTTCGATCGTGGCGGCGGACGCCTCAGACGCTGCAGCCCTGAACGGGCTCGCAGCCGCATCGGGGTCGGCGCGTACCTACCAGGTCCGCACCTATGGCTGCCAGATGAACGTCCACGACTCCGAGCGGTTGGCGGGCCTGCTGGAAGCGGCCGGCTACCGGCGGGCGGCCGACGGCGCCGACGCCGACGTGGTGGTCTTCAACACCTGCGCCGTCCGTGAGAACGCCGACAACAAGCTGTACGGCAACCTCAGCCACCTGGCTCCACGCAAGCGCGGCAATCCCGACATGCAAATCGCGGTGGGTGGCTGCCTGGCCCAAAAGGACCGGGACGCGCTGCTGCGCAAGGCCCCATGGGTCGACGTCGTCTTCGGCACGCACAACATCGGGTCGCTGCCGACGCTGCTGGACCGGGCCCGGCACAACAAGGTAGCGCAGGTGGAAATCGCCGAGGCGCTGCAGCAGTTCCCGTCGTCGCTGCCGAGCGCCCGCGAATCCGCTTACGCGGCCTGGGTTTCCATCTCGGTCGGGTGCAACAACACTTGCACCTTCTGCATCGTCCCGTCGCTGCGCGGCAAGGAGGTCGACCGCAGCCCGACCGACATCCTGGCCGAGGTGCGGTCGCTGGTGGACGACGGCGTGCTCGAAGTCACCCTGCTGGGCCAGAACGTCAACGCCTACGGGGTCTCATTCGCCGACCCGGCGCAGCCCCGTAATCGTGGCGCATTCGCGGAGCTGCTGCGGGCCTGCGGACGCATCGACGGGCTGGAACGCGTGCGGTTCACCTCGCCGCACCCGGCCGAATTCACCGACGACGTCATCGAGGCGATGGCGCAGACGCCGAATGTCTGCCCGGCCCTGCATATGCCGCTGCAGTCGGGGTCCGATCGGGTGCTGCGCGCGATGCGGCGGTCGTACCGCGCCGAGCGCTACCTGGGCATCATCGAACGGGTTCGGGCGGCCATGCCGCACGCGGCGATCACCACCGACCTGATCGTCGGATTTCCCGGCGAAACCGAAGAGGACTTCGCTGCCACCCTCGACGTCGTGCGGCGGGCCCGGTTCGCTGCGGCATTCACCTTCCAGTACTCCAAGCGGCCCGGCACCCCCGCATCCGCATTTGACGGTCAGCTGCCGAAGGCCGTTGTCCAGGAACGCTATGAGCGGCTGGTCGACGCGCAGGAGCGGATCTCGCTGGAGGGCAATCGCGCGCAGATCGGGCAGACCGTCGAGTTGCTGGTCGCCACCGGCGAAGGGCGCAAGGACGCCCGCACGGCGCGCATGACCGGACGGGCGCGCGACGGCCGGCTGGTGCACTTCGCCTCGAACGACGCGGTGCGGCCGGGCGACATCGTCACCACGGTGGTCACCGAGGCCGCGCCGCACCACCTCATCGCCGACGCGGGCATCCTCACCCACCGCCGCACGCGGGCGGGCGACGCGCACGCCGCCGGGCAGCGCCCGCGCACCACCGGCCTTGGCATGCCCGCCGTCGGGCCGTCCGTCGAACCGCTAGAACCCCTGGGGTGCCCCCGATGAAGAAAGAACACGCCGACATCGATGCGCTGCGGACCGAAATCGACGCCGCCGAACGCAGGGTGGCGCGCGAGATCGACCCTGGCGCAAGGGCTTTGGTGGTCGCGATCCTGGTGTTCGTGCTGCTGGGCTCGTTCATCTTGCCGCACACCGGCGCCGTGCGCGGATGGGACGTGCTGTTCAGCAGCCACGGCGCCGGCGCGGCCGCGGTGGCCCTGCCGTCGCGGGTGTTCGCCTGGTTGGCGCTGGTGTTCGGCGTGGGCTTCTCGATGCTGGCGCTGACGACACGCCGCTGGGCGCTGGCCTGGGTCGCGCTGGCGGGTTCGGCGATCGCCTCCGCGGCCGGATTGTTGGCCGTCTGGTCGCGCCAAACCGTGGCCGCCGGGCATCCCGGGCCCGGTGTGGGGCTGATCGTCGCGTGGATCACCGTGATCCTGTTGACGTTTCACTGGGCCCGTGTGGTGTGGTCGCGCACCGTCGTGCAACTGGCGGCCGAGGAGCAGCGGCGCCGGGCCGCCGCCCACCAGCAGTCGATGACACTGCTGGACAGCCTCGACGACGCGGCCGGTCGCGACGATCCGGAAGGTGCCGGCGACCCGGACACCCGGACGCCGCCGAAGCCCGAAGACTAGGGTCTGCGGGTCAACGCCTCGGCGGCCGCTTCCGCCCACTGCCGCCACTGCTCGGCGTTGGCCTTGGCCTCTTCGGCTTCCTTGGTCCGGCCGGCCGCCTCCGCCTTCTGGGCTTGTTGCTCGTACTGCTCGGCACGGGTCCGGAACTGCTCGGCCCGAGCCTGCGCCTGGGGATCGGACCAGTCCGCGTCGCCGGCGTCGCGCACCTTCTTCTCGACCGCGCGCAGCCGCCGCTCCAACTCGGCGGACCGTTCCCGCGGCACTTTTCCGATCGCATCCCATTTGTCGGCGATGGCCCGCAGTGCGGTCCTGGCCGCGTCGAGGTTGCTGGTGTCGAGCTTTTCCGCCTCGGCCAGCAACGCCTCTTTGGCGGTGGCATTGGCCCGGAACTCGGTGTCCTTTTCCGCCGTCGCGGCGTTACGGGCGGTGAAGAAGCAGTCCTGGGCGGCCTTGAAGCGGCGCCATAGGGCATCGTCGACATCTCTGCTCGCTCGTCCGGCTGCCTTCCACTCGGTGAGCAGCTTCCGGAATTCGGCGCTGGTGGCGGTCCAGTCGGTCGAATCGGACAACTCTTCCGCCCGCTCGCAGAGCCGTTCCTTTGACTCCCGGACCCCCGTGCGCTCGCGGTCCAGCTCGGCGAAGTGGGATCCCCGCCGCCGGTTGAAGGTGTCGCGGGCCGCCGAATAGCGCTTCCACAACGCGTCGTCGACTTTTCGGTCCAGACCGCTGATGGTCTTCCACTCGTCGAGAATCGCCCGCAGCCGGTCGCCGGCGGCCTTCCACTGAGTCGCGTTGGCGGCCAGGTCCTCGGCTTCGGCGGCCAGCGCCTCCTTGTGGGCGGTCTGGGCGGCCCGATGCTCCTCGCGCTTGGAGCGGTCCTCCGCGACGGTTGCGTCCGCGTGCTCGATGAGGGTGGTCAACCGTCCCGCGAGTGCGTCGATATCACCCAGCACGCTTGCGGTCGGCAACGTTTCGGACAGCGCCGTCGCATTGGCCTTGATCTTGCGGGCGTCTCCCGTCCCCGATGCCAGCCGCTCCTCCATGAGCGTGACCTCGGTGCTCAGGTCGTCGAATCGGCGCCCGAAGTGGGTAAATGCGGCCTCGCGGTCGCCGGCCTGCCAGGAGCCGACGATGCGCTCGCCGGCCGAGCTGATCAGCCATACCGTGCCGTCGTCGTCGACGCGTCCGAACCGGTGTGGATCGCTGGCCTGGTGCGCGGCCAACGGGTAGGGGGCGGGTCGCGGCCCCGAGCTCAGAGGCCGGGGACCGGGACGCGGTCCCGGACGCGGCGTGGGCCTGGGTGAAGCGTTGCCGCCGGGCTCGTCGGACGTCATGCGCTCGTCACCACCCTTCTCCAACCATTCGCGCGGTAATGTCCCGCGCGCCCGCCGCGCGTAGCGGCTCCCGTGCGCTCCGTGACCGGTTCCAACAGTATTCAAGCAGCTTGGCGGGCGGCGCGCGCCCACCTTTTGGCGGTACCGGCCATTGCCCGCTTCGGCCGGCTCGCCGGCCGAAGCAAATTGGCCCGCGGCCGGATAACAGTTCCATTCCGCCGTCGCTCCGGGCATATGGCGGCGTCGCCCGGCCCGGTACCGTGGCGGAGACCGACGGTGATCTTTGCCTGGCTCGCTGAGGGTCGAGACCCTGGCGCCGCCGCACTACAGTGATCGTTGAACTGCGATCGAACAGCACGTGTACATACAGGTTCCGGGGGAACGCTCGGCGGAACGCTGGTAAGGGGTTCCCATGACGAAAGTCGACGTCGCGGCGCTGATTGCCTTGTGCGCGGCGCTGGCCTCCGCGATCGGCGACGTGATCCGGCAGCGCTCCGCGCAGGAGATCACGGAAAAAGAGGTCGGCCACCTCGAGCTGTTCCGGATGTCGTTGCGTGACAGGCGGTGGTGGCTGGGCGGCCTGGCGGCGATCACCAACTACAGCCTGCAGGCGGGTGCCCTGGCCTGGGGGTCGGTGGTGCTGGTGACGGCGCTGCAGGTGACCGCGCTGCTGTTCGCCTTGCCGATCTACGCCCGGCTGACGAACTACCGCGTGACCCGCTGGGAGTGGATCTGGGCGGTCGTGCTCGCCGGCGCGTTGGCGGTGGTCATCATCGTCGGCGACCCGGCGTCCGGCAAGCCGCGGGCATCGCTGTCGACGTGGCTCATCGTCGCCGCGGTGATGGGCCCGTTGTTGGTGGCGTGCGTGCTGGGGGCGCGGATCTGGAAAGGCCGGCCGGTCGCGGCCGTGCTGCTGGCGGTGGTGGCGGGTTCGTCGTTGGCGCTGTTCGCTGTGCTGACGAAGGGAGTCGTCGAGGTGGCCGAGGACGGCTTTGGCGCCGTGCTGCGCGCGCCCGAGTTCTACCCGTGGCTGGTGGTTGCCCTGTGCGGAATGATCTTCCAGCAGTCCGCCTTCCGCGCCGGTGCGCTGACCGCGTCCTTACCGACGATGACCGTGGCCAAGCCCGTGGTGGCCGGCGTGCTTGGGATTACGGTGCTCGGCGAGACGCTGCACACCGAGGGCCCCGCGGCGATCGTGCTGGTCTCGGCGGTTGCCATGGTGATTATCGCGACGGTCGCCCTGGCGCGCGGCGAGGCCGCATCGATGGCCGCGGGCGCGGGGCAAGACCAAGTAATCGCCGTTTCCCACGATTCGACCCCGGGACCCCTGCCCGGGGTCCCTCCCCCCGAGGGCGTGTCCCCGGCCGCGTCGGAGGGAATCTCCTAGCCCTGGATCCGGCCGGGCTAACGCGCTTTTCCAAAGCTCGTTAGTTTGGTGGCGTGCTGGGCGCCATCGCAATCGTTCCCTCCGCGCCGGTGCTTGTCCCCGAGCTTGCCGGAGCGGCCGCCGCCGAGGTGGCCGACCTGACCGCGGCGGTGCTGGCGGCGGCCGCCTTGTTGCCACCGCGCTGGATCGCCGTCGGCGCGGGCCGGGCGGACCTCGTCCTGGGCCCGAACTCCAGCGGCACCTTCGCCGGCTTCGGCGTCGACGTGCGGGTCCGGCTGTCGCCGGTTGCGCATGACGGCGCCGAGGCGCCCAGCGAATTCCCCGTGTGCGCGCTGCTGGCCGCCTGGGTGCGGGGCCAGGCCCGGCCCGAAGCCAGCGTGCAGGTTCGCGTCTACGGCGGCGACGGGGACGCCGACGCCGCGCTGGACCGCGGCAGGCAACTGCGCGCCGAGATCGACCAGGCGCCGGACCCCATCGGGGTGCTGGTCGTGGCCGACGGTGCGAACACCCTCACCCCGGCCGCCCCCGGCGGCTACCACCCGGGCGACGCCGACGCGCAACTGGCCCTGGACGACGCGCTGGCCAACGGCGACGCGGCCGCCCTGGCCCAGCTGCCACCGCAGATCCTGGGACGGGTCGCGTTCCAGGTGCTGGCCGGTCTGACCGAGCCGGGACCGCGGTCGGCTAAAGAGCTCTACCGGGGCGCGCCCTACGGCGTGGGCTACTTCGCCGGCGCCTGGCAGCCGTGAGACCGCTCGCGATCATCGGGCCCACCGGCACCGGCAAGTCGCAACTGGCGCTCGACGTCGCCGAGCGGCTCAGCGGCGAGGTCGGCGCCGAGATCGTGAACGCCGACGCGATGCAGCTGTATCGGGGCATGGACATCGGCACCGCCAAGCTGTCCGTCGAAGCGCGCCGCGGCATTCCCCATCATCAGCTCGACGTCCTAGATGTCACCGAAACCGCCACCGTCGCCCGCTATCAGCGGGCCGCCGCCGCGGACATCGAGGCGATCGCCGCCCGGGGCGCTGTGCCGGTGATCGTGGGCGGCTCGATGCTCTACATCCAATCCCTGCTCGACGACTGGTCGTTTCCCGCGACCGATCCCGCGGTGCGGGCCCGCTGGGAGCGGCGACTGGCCGAGATCGGGGTCGGCAGGCTCCACGCCGAGCTGGCCCGCCGCGACCCGGCGGCGGCCGCGGCGATCCTGCCCACCGACGGCCGGCGCACGGTGCGCGCCCTCGAGGTCGTCGAGCTCACCGGGCAGCCGTTCGCCGCCTCGGCGCCGCGCATCGGCGCACCGCACTGGGACACCTCCATCATCGGATTGGACTGTGACACAACGGTTCTCGATGAAAGATTGGCCCGGCGCACCGACGCGATGTTCGACCAGGGCCTGGTCGACGAGGTGCGTGGTCTGCTGAGCGAAGGCCTGCGCGACGGGGTCACCGCCTCGCGCGCCCTGGGCTACGCCCAGGTGCTGGCGGCGCTCGACGCCGGCGGTGACCCCGAAGACCTGCGCGAGGCGCGGGAGCAGACGTACGTGGGCACCCGACGCTACGTGCGACGGCAGCGGTCGTGGTTTCGTCGCGACCACCGGGTGCACTGGCTCGACCCGGTCAAAGCCGCCGCCGACCGCGCCGGACTCGTCGACGGCGCGGTGCGCGCGTGGCGGGAAGTACCCTGAACTGGTGATCTTCGCCAAGGGCCACGGCACGCAGAACGACTTCGTGCTGCTGCCCGACCTCGACGCCGAGCTGACGCTCACCGCCGCCCGGGTGGCCGCGGTGTGCGACCGGCGCCGGGGGTTGGGCGCCGACGGGGTGCTGCGGATCACCGCCGCGGGTGCGGCCGTGGCGGCCGGTGTGCTCGAGCGCCTGCCCGACGGCGTCGGCGCGGGCGACTGGTACATGGACTACCGCAACGCCGACGGTTCGACCGCGCAGATGTGCGGCAACGGCGTGCGGGTGTTCGCGCACTACCTGCGGGCCAGCGGCTTGGAATCCCGCGACGAGTTCGTCGTCGGGTCACTGGCCGGCGCGCGAATGGTGACCCTGCATCACGTCGGCGAGACCGACGCCGATGTCACCGTCGACATGGGCAAGGCCAACCGGCTCGGCGAAGGGGGCAAGGCCTTCGAGGCCGTAGTGGGCGGCAGGCGGTTCACCGGCCTGGCGGTCGACGTCGGCAACCCGCACCTGGCGTGCGTCGACCCGCGACTGAGCGCCGAGGACCTCGCGGCCCTGGACGTGGGTGCGCCGGTGCAGTTCGACCGCGCGCAGTTCCCGGACGGCGTCAACGTCGAAGTGCTCACCGCGCCGGTCGGGGGACTGGTCCGGATGCGGGTCCACGAGCGCGGGGTGGGGGAGACCCGCTCGTGTGGCACCGGAACGGTCGCGGCCGCCGTCGCCGCGCTGGCCGATGCCGGCGCCGACACCGGGACGCTCACCGTGCGGGTGCCCGGCGGTGACGTCGCGGTCACCATCACCGACGCCACCAGCTATTTGCGCGGGCCCTCCGTGCTGGTGGCCCGCGGCGAGATCAGTGAGGAATGGTGGCGCGCACAACAGCGTTAAATCAGGTGCGCGACACCGATTCAGCGTGCACTATTGCTAATTGCCTATGACATATCCCGAAACTCCCTTTCCTGATCAGCCGGATCTGGAGCCCAGTGCGGGCGAACTCGCCCTCGAAGACCGATCGGCGCTGCGCCGGGTCGCCGGGCTGTCCACCGAACTCGCCGACGTTTCCGAGGTCGAGTACCGCCAGCTGCGGCTGGAACGCGTGGTGTTGGTGGGCGTGTGGACCGAGGGCAGCGCCGCCGACAACCGGGCCAGCATGGCCGAGCTGGCGGCCCTGGCCGAAACCGCCGGCTCCCAGGTGCTCGATGGCCTCATCCAGCGCCGCGACCGGCCGGACCCGTCGACCTACATCGGGTCCGGCAAGGCCGCCGAGCTGCGCGAGGTGGTCCTGGCGACCGGCGCCGACACCGTCATCTGCGACGGCGAACTGTCCCCGGCGCAGCTCACCGCGCTGGAAAAGGCCGTGAAGGTCAAGGTCATCGACCGGACCGCGCTGATCCTGGACATCTTCGCCCAGCACGCCACCAGCCGCGAGGGCAAAGCCCAGGTGTCGTTGGCCCAGATGGAATACATGCTGCCGCGGCTGCGCGGCTGGGGCGAGTCGATGTCACGGCAGGCCGGCGGCCGCGCCGGCGGCAGCGGCGGCGGAGTGGGCCTGCGCGGTCCCGGTGAGACCAAGATCGAGACCGACCGTCGTCGCATCCGCGAACGGATGGCCAAGCTGCGCCGCGACATCAAGGACATGAAGCAGGCCCGCGACACGCAGCGTAGCCGCCGGCTGCACAGCGACATCCCGTCGATCGCCATCGTCGGCTACACCAACGCCGGCAAATCCAGCCTGCTCAACGCGCTGACCGGGGCCGGGGTGCTGGTGCAGGACGCGTTGTTCGCCACCCTGGAGCCCACCACCCGGCGCGCGGAATTCCCCGACGGTCGCCCGCTCGTGCTCACCGACACCGTCGGGTTCGTCCGGCACCTGCCCACCCAGCTGGTCGAGGCGTTCCGCTCCACGCTGGAAGAAGTCGTCGACGCCGATCTGTTGGTGCACGTTGTTGACGGCTCCGATGTCAACCCGGTGGCCCAGATCAACGCTGTCCGCCAGGTGATCTCCGAAGTGATCGCCGACCACGGGGTCAATAGCGGCGACGCGCCGCAGGAGCTGCTGGTGGTCAACAAGGTCGACGCCGCCAGCGATCTGGCGCTGGCCAAACTTCGTCACGGGCTGCCCGGCGCGGTGTTCGTCTCGGCACGCACCGGCGAAGGCATCGACGCCTTGCGGCGGCGGATGGCCGAGCTCGCCGCCCCCACGGATACCGCCGTGGACGTGGTGATCCCATACGACCGCGGTGACCTGGTCGCCCGCCTGCACGCCGGCGGGCGGGTCCAGCAGGAGGAGCACAACGCCGACGGCACCCGCATCCGGGCCCGCGTTCCGGTGTCGCTGGCCGCCAGCCTGCGGGAGTTCTCCGCCCACTGAGTCCGGCCCAACTGTAACCACGCACGCCCGCATCGGCGTGTCGGGTGCGTGGTTGCAGTGTCGCGGCAACCGCTGAATGCCGGGGCCGCCCCGACCCCGCCCGATGCCGACCAACCGCCCGGTTGGTATATGTTGGGCGGCAGAGTTCCCAGTCGCCCTAGGTCAGCGGAGGTCATCCATGAGTGGTGCCATCAAGTACCAGCGCACTCTTTTCGAGCCCGAGCACGATTTGTTCCGTGAGTCCTACCGCGGCTTCCTCGATCGCCACGTGGCGCCCTACCACGACGAATGGGAGAAGGCGAAGATCGTCGACCGCGGCGTGTGGCTCGAGGCGGGCAAGCAGGGTTTCCTGGGCATGGCGGTGCCCGAAGAGTACGGCGGCGGCGGCAACCCCGACTTCCGGTACAACACGATCATCACCGAGGAGACCACCGCCGGGCGCTACAGCGGGATCGGTTTTGGCTTGCACAACGACATCGTGGCGCCCTACCTGCTGGCCCTGGCCAGCGAAGAGCAGAAGCAGCGCTGGTTGCCCAAGTTCTGCACCGGCGAGCTGATCACCGCGATCGCGATGACCGAGCCGGGAACCGGCAGCGACTTGCAGGGCATCAAGACCCGCGCGGTCAAGCAGGACGATCACTACGTGCTCAACGGATCAAAGACGTTCATCACCAACGGAATCAACTCCGACCTGGTGATCGTGGTAGCGCAGACCGACCCCGACAAGGGCGCGCAGGGCTTCTCGCTGCTCGTCGTCGAACGCGGTATGGAGGGCTTCGAACGCGGCCGCCACCTGGACAAGATCGGGCTGGACGCGCAGGACACGGCGGAGCTGTCGTTCACCGACGTCAAGGTGCCGGCCGAAAACCTGCTCGGCGAGGAGGGGATGGGCTTCATCTACCTCATGCAGAACCTGCCGCAGGAACGGATCTCGATCGCCATCATGGCGGCCGCGGCGATGGAACAGGTGCTGGAGCACACGCTGCAATACACCACGGAGCGCAAGGCCTTTGGCAAGCCCATCGGCAGCTTCCAGAACAGCCGTTTCGTCCTCGCCGAGCTGGCTACCGAGGCCACCCTGGTGCGCATGATGGTCGACGAGTTCGTCCGCCTGCACCTGGACAAGAAGCTGACGGCCGAACAAGCCGCAATGGCCAAGTGGTACTCCACCGAGAAACAGGTACACCTGGTCGACCGCTGCCTGCAGCTGCACGGCGGCTACGGCTACATGCGCGAATATCCCATCGCGCGAGCCTATCTCGATGCCCGGGTGCAGACGATCTACGGCGGCACGACCGAGATCATGAAGGAGATCATCGGCCGCAGCCTCGGCGTCTAGCAATCTTGTTGCCGCGCAAGGACCGAGGCGAACGGCCCGGATGGCCCGCGAACAATGATTGGCTTAATTGGTCTTTTAGTCGGGTAGATAGCTGACCAGCTAAGGGAATCGTCTACCGTCGGCACATGCGTTTCTCGTATATCGACTGCGCAGTCACACATCGCCAAGCCGGCGATCACCGCGCCGGTAAGCGCGGGTCTGAAACGGGCGGTAGGTGCGGTTGGTCGCGGTACGGGCGTGGTCCGGCATCATTTCGACATCGGCACGGTATCCGTTTCCGTAAAATTCGTGATTCGACTTCGCAATTCCGGTCGGCCGGTGCAAAGTTATGCGAGCCCGGCGATAATGCGGTTCGTAACGGGGTTAGTTCCCCGCGCGTAGGGGGTACGACCCGCTCGCAGGGTCTGCAGGATGCGGGCATGGCTAGGGAGCGGCCTATCCGTCGGCTGGGAGGCTTGGTGAACGGGCAGAGAGGTCGAATGCGCAAGCTGGTCGGGCGCGCGCTGATCGGCATGTCAACCGCCGTGGTGGCCGCGGCGTTGCTGGCGCCTGCCGCTTCGGCGTCTCCGATCGGCGACGCCGAGGCCGCCATGATGGCCGCGTGGGATAAGGCCGGCGGCGACTCTTCACCGCTGGGCGCCCGAAAGGGCGACGTCTATCCAGTCGGGGACGGATTCGCCCTGGACTTCGACGCCGGCAGGATGTTCTACACCACCGATACCGGTGCCAAATTCGTCTACGGGCCGATCCTGGACAAATACGAGACGCTTGGCGGCCCGAACGACAGCGACCTGGGGTTCCCCACCATCAACGAGGTGCCTGGCCTGGCCGGGCCGGACAGCCGGGTGGCCACCTTCTCGGCCAGCGACAAGCCGGTGATCTTCTGGACGTCCGACCACGGCGCGTTCGTTGTGCGCGGCGCGCTGAACACCGCGTGGGACAAGCTCGGCAGCTCGGGCGGCGTTCTCGGCGCGCCCGTCGGGGATGCAACCTACGACGGTGAGGTCACTTCCCAGAAGTTCAGCGGCGGCGAGATCTCCTGGAACAGGAAGTCCAAGGAGTTCACCACCAACCCGCCGGCACTGGCCGACCAACTCAAGGGCCTGCAGGTAGCGATTGATCCGACCGCGGCCATCAACATGGCCTGGCGCGCGGCCGGCGGCGCCACCGGTCCGCTGGGCGCCAAGCAGGGAGGGCAGTATCCCATCGGCGGTGATGGCATCGCCCAGAACTTCGCCGGCGGCAAGGTGTTCTTCAGCCCGGCCACCGGCGCGAACGCCCTCGAGAGCGACATCCTCGCGAAGTACGAGTCGCTCGGCGGGCCGGCCGGCAGCGACCTCGGCTTCCCGACGGGCAACGAGTCCGACGGGGGTATCGGACCCTCCAGCCGGATCGCCACGTTCGCCGCGGCCGACAAGCCGGTGATCTTCTGGACCCCCGACCACGGCGCCTTCGTGGTGCGGGGCGCGATGAAGGCCGCGTGGGACAAGCTTCGCGGTCCCAGCGGCAAACTCGGCGCCCCCGTCGGCGATCAGGCAGTCGACGGCGACGTGGTTTCCCAGCAGTTCACCGGCGGAAAGATCTCGTGGAACCGGGCGAAGAACTCGTTCACCACAGAGCCGTCAAACCTGGCTCCCTTGCTGTCCGGCCTGCAGGTGTCCGGGCAGAATCAGCCAAGCACGGCGGCGATGCCCTCCCACGCCAAGAAGTTCACCTGGCGCTGGTGGTGGCTGCTGGCGGCCGTTCCGGTGCTGGTGTTGGTCTTGCTGTCGGTGTTGGTGGCGGCTGGATGGCGTCGGCGCCGCGCCCGGCGTGGCGCCGCCGCCTACGAGCCCGAGCGCGAAGTGGACGCCGGGTACGAGGCCGCGGACGGGCGCTGGGGGCACGAGGACACCGATCTGGCCACCGACCATTTCCCGCTCGGCGACCTGCACCCGCCGGAACATGAGCCGTCGCCCGATGCCGCGCCCGCGGCGCGAGTCAGTTGGAGCCGTGGGGCCGGGGCCGCCGCCGGCCTGGCCGAAGACGTCCAACCCGCCGCGGAGCATAGCGAAGCCGAATTCGACGAGGACTCAGGGCATTTCGAGGGTCGTTTCGAGGGCCTGGCGACCGAGGAAGAAGATCCCGACGCGGTCGACACGGATTCCATACCCGTCGTCTCGGAGGCCGATCTGGCGGAGGCCGGCTATCCCGAGGTCGCCGACGAGGAGGGCGCCTACCTCGAGGCCGAATATCTCGAGGTCTCCGAGGAGGAGGGCGTCTACCCGGAGGTCGCGGACGCCGGGTACGAGGACGCAGCGTATGAGGACGCCGGCTATGCGGATGCCGGGTATCCGGACGTCGCCGTCCCGCACACCCCTCCGGATGCCGCCTACCACGCCGCCGGCGCCCCGGACACCGCAGAACCGGACGACGAGTACCCGGATGTCGCGGTTCCGCATGCCGCTCCGGACGTCGGCTATCCGGAGGCCGCCGCACCGGGTACGCAGGATTCCGAGGCCACTGGTGCGGAAGCTGCGGAGGCCCCAGAGGCCCCAGAGGCCCCCGAGGCCCCCGAGGCCCCCGAGGCCCCTGATGCCCCCGAGACCCCGGAAGCCTTTGCGGCCGCCGCGGAGTCGCGAACCGGGCGTCACGCGGCCCTGGATGACGAAGACGCCGCGGAATTGGCCCCCGAAGCCCCTGCGCCGGCGCCCGGCGGGCGCCCGACGATCCACCTGCCGCTGGACGACCCATACCAGGTGCCCGACGGATATCCGATCAAGGCCAGCGCCCGGTTCGGGCTGTACTACACCCCGGGCAGCGAGCTCTACCACGACACGCTCGCCGAAATCTGGTTGGCCAGCGAAGAAGTCGCGCAGGCCAACGGCTTCATCAAGGCCGACTGAGCCGGGGCTTATGCCGGGGGGATCCCGCCGGGCGTTAGACCTTGCGGATCACCGTGACGACCTTGCCGAGCACGGTCGCCTCATTGCCTGGTATCGGGTCGAACGACGGGTTGTGCGGCATCAGCCACACCTGACCGCCCGCGCGTTTGAACGTTTTGACGGTGGCCTCGCCGTCGATCATGGCGGCGACGATGTCGCCGTTGTCGGCGACCTGCTGCTGCCGCACCACCACCCAGTCGCCGTCGCAGATCGCGGCCTCGATCATCGAGTCGCCCACCACCTTGAGCAAGAAGAGCGTGCCCTCGCCGACCAGCTCACGAGGCAGCGGGAACACGTCTTCGACGGCCTCCTCGGCGAGGATCGGTCCACCGGCGGCGATGCGCCCGAGCACCGGGACGTAGCTGGGTTCCGGCAGGGTGTCCGAGCCGGCGACCTCGGTGACCGGCGCCGCCGGCGCGGCGTCGACGACCCCCTCGGTACCGCGGACATCCACGGCGCGGGGGCGGTTCGGGTCGCGGCGCAGGTACCCCTTGCGCTCCAGCGTGCGCAGTTGGTGAGCCACGGAGGATGTCGAAGTCAGACCGACGGCGTCGCCGATTTCCCTGATGCTCGGCGGGTATCCGCGGCTGGTGACCGACGCGCGGATGACGTTCAAAATCGTGCGCTGCCGTTCGGTCAGCGATGAACCCATGGAATGCAACCGGCCTTCTGAGCCAACGGATGAGCTGGTTGATGAGGTGTCGTTGCTGTCGCCCATGCACTGAATGTAGCCGCACCGCCGCAAAGAATCAAACATGTGTTCGACTGGCGTGTCGCGGAGGCGGGCGCGGGCAGAGGCGTCCCCAACCTGCCGAATAACAAGTGTGTAACTCTCGCGCGGACGGGGTACTTGAATGCCATGTCAGAGGTCGCGCCGACGAACCTGTCGGTGGTGTGGTCTAGCGTTTTGCTCGTCCGACACGCTTCGCTCAAATGTTCGGCTATCGAACACACGAGCGACTATAGTCGAACACACGAGCGAGAACTAGTTGACCGGAGGAACGCAGATGACAATCACGCACACAGTCTCGCCGCGTACGAGCAGCGTTCGGCGCCCGGTCAACGGGCCGGTGCAGGGGCTTCGTAGCGGCCGGGATGGGCTGGCCCGCTCGCGCAGGCCCGGCCCGTCGAGGCCGGCGGGCGCGCCGCCGCGCTACCACGGCACCGGCGTCGCGATTTCCGTCGCGCCCCATCGCAGGCGTCCCGTCAGGTTGGCGACGACGTTGGGGCTGGCGCTGGTCGCCGGGATCATCACCCTGTGGCTGGGTCTGGTGGCCAACATCGGGCAGGCGGTCAACGGTGATTCCGCGGGATCGGCCGCTCAGGTACCCGATCGGCTCGCCGTCGTGCGGGTTGAACCCGGGGAGTCCCTGCAGGATGTGGCCCACCGGGTGGCGCCGGACGCGCCGGCCCGCCAGGTTGCCGAGCGCATTCGCGAACTCAACGACCTGAATTCACCAGCGGTGGCCGCGGGCCAGACGCTGATCGCGCCGGTCGGCTGACCGCGGCGAATCGCGAAAAGGTGTCCATACCAACCTTCCTCGGCCCTCGCCGCGGTGAGCACGCGCCCGTCGTGGCTGCATTAGCCCAGCGGGGGAGCCCGCGGGTACGCTCGGAGTGTTCTGCGACCCCGTATGTGAGCACGGCGAAGGAGCGGTCATGCACTGTCCGTTCTGCCGTCATCCCGATTCCCGGGTGATCGACTCGCGGGAAACCGACGAAGGCCAGGCCATTCGGCGCCGCCGGTCGTGCCCCGAGTGTGGGCGACGCTTCACCACCGTCGAAACCGCGGTCTTGGCCGTGGTCAAGCGCAGCGGTGTCACCGAGCCCTTCAGCAGGGAGAAGGTCATCAGCGGAGTCCGTCGGGCATGCCAGGGGCGCCAGGTCGACGACGACGCGCTGAATCTGCTTGCCCAGCAAGTGGAAGACACCGTGCGTGCCGCGGGGTCGCCCGAGGTCCCCAGCCACGAGGTCGGCCTGGCCATCCTGGGCCCCTTGCGCGACCTCGACGAGGTGGCCTACCTGCGGTTCGCGTCGGTCTACCGGTCGTTCTCGTCCGCGGAGGATTTCGAGCGCGAGATCGAGGCACTGCGCGCGCACCGCAACGTGTCGACGGATCCAGAACCGGCCGCTCGCTAGGCTGTCTTCATGCCGCCTGAGCTGCACCCCGATCTGGAGGCGCTGGCGCCGCTGCTGGGGACCTGGGCCGGTCGGGGCTCGGGTAAGTACCCGACGATTCAGCCCTTCGAGTACTTCGAGGAAGTCGTGTTCTCCCACGTCGGCAAGCCATTTCTGGCCTACGCGCAGAAGACCAAGGCCGTGACCGACGGCAAACCGTTGCACGGGGAGACGGGCTTTCTCCGGGTGCCGCGTCCGGGCCACGTCGAGTTGGTCCTGGCCCACCCGAGCGGCATCACCGAAATCGAAGTGGGCACGTATTCGGTGACCGGCGACCTCATCGAAGTCGAGATGTCGACAACGGATATCGGGCTGACCCCGACCGCCAAAGAGGTGACCGCGCTTGGCCGTTCCTTGCGCGTCGACGGCGACGAGCTGTCCTACGCCGTGCGGATGGGCGCGGTGGGGCAACCCCTGCAGGACCACCTCGCCGCGGTGTTGCACCGGCAGCGCTGAGCGGCGTGTCAGTCGACCTGTCGGACACCGTCGTTGACGACGCGCCCGGCCACCCCGACCCAGCCTTCGGGGTTCCACGTGGTTTCGATGACCGACCCCTTGCCCTGGGTGATGCGCAGGTCGCGGCTGAGGTAGTCGGTGATTCGCATCGCCGCCGAGCCGGTCGCCTCGTCTTCGGGCACACCCAAGTTGGCGGCGAACATCCGGGCACGCAGCGATCCGGCGGACCGATCGATCCACGCCCACAGGTAGTGCGCGATGTCGGTGGGAAAATCGTCCGGGTCGGCGGCGAAAAGGTCGTCCACCGAATCGAGTTCGTGGATGGCCAATTCCGGAGCCCATTCCGAGGGCGCGCTGATGCCCGTGCAGTCGCCTTGTGCACCGACACCGTGGCTTACCTGCACAATGCCGGCCGGCACCTGCAGCGTTTTGATCGGCCAGCCGTTTTCGCGCAGCCACCACGACGCGCCGACGATCGGGTGCCCGACGAACGGAAGCTCGGTGCGCGGGGTGTAGATCCGCGCGTGGGCGGTGGTCGAGCCGGCGGCCGGAAGATCGATGAATATCGTTTCGCTGTAACCCAATCGGGCCGCCAGCCGCTGCCGGTCCGGGGGGCCGACCCGGCCGGCGTCGGCCACACCCAGCGGATTACCGAAATTCCCGTCCGCATCGGTGAACACGCGCAGCACCGTTACGTCGATGCTCATGACCCGACTGTACGACGGTGAGCGAGATCAGGTGGCGCTGCGTTCGTCGGAACCCATGGCGTTCAGAACGGCGACGCGCGTGTCGGCCGGGCCCGTGACGGTCTTCTCGCCGCCGCCGGTGCGCAGCAACTCGCGCAGGGCGGCCTGATCGTATTCGGAGGGTTCGGTGGTGTCGACGAAGCGCTGGACGACGTCGATGAAGCGCGCCGGGTCGTCGTGAAACGGGAAGTGGCCGGAGCCTTCGAAGATCTCGAGGCGCGAGCCGGGCATCGCGGCGTGTGCCATCCACGCGTGACGGGCGGGGACGACCACATCCTTGGTGCCCCAGACGATCTGCACCGGAATGGCCTCGGTCAAATAACATCGGTCCAGCATCGTCACGATCTGCCCGCGCCAGTCCACCACCGCCCGCAGGGTCCTGCTGAATGCCGCCGAGGCCGTCGGTTCCGGCAGGTCGTCGAGGATCCGCAGCACGTTGGGCAGGTCGCGGCCCAGGCCTGTCGATCCGATCGCCAGGCCCGCTATCCGCCCCGCCAGCTGGACCGCCGGTAGCACGAAGGGCAGCCGCAGCAGCGCCAGCGCCTCGCTCCCCATCGGCAACGAGGCCAACCGGAACGCGACGTTGACGTCCTTGGTGACGCCACCGGCGGCGACCAGGACCAGCCGGTCGACCAAATGCGGGAACTGGTAGGCGAATTGCATCGCCACCCCGCCGCCCAGCGAATGACCGATGATCGTCACCCGCTCGATGTCGAGCACGCTGAGCAGGTCGCGCATCCCGTTCGCGTAGGCGGCCACCGAGTAGTCGGCGCGCGGCTTGTCGGATTTCCCGTGACCCAGCAGATCCGGAGCGATCACCGTGAATCGCTGGGCGAGCTTGGCCTGCACCGCATTCCAGGTGGTGGAGTTGTCACCGATGCCGTGGATCAGCAGAATCGCCGGCCCGGAACCGGCGATCCGGTAGGCCCGCTGGTAACCGTGGATGGTGCGAAACTCGAGCGTCGGGGCCGTCACCTCACGCACTGGACGAAGATTGCTCTTGCGCTTCCGCTCGGTCATCTCCGCCAACCTTGGTGTCGGCCCGGGCTATGGGCGTTTTGAATACTCAAGCCTGGTCGTCGTCATCGACCGTCTTCTCTGCCTGCTGGGCAAGGAACCGCTCGAACTCTGCGCCAAGCTCGTCGCCGCTAGGCAGATCCTCGTCGCGATTTAGTAACGACCTGTTCTCCTGAGCGTCGATGAAGGCATCGTACTGGCGCTCGAGCGCAGTCACCACTTGAGCCACCTCCGCGCTCGCCTCGACCTGCTCGTCGATCTTGGCCCGGATCTCCTCCGCGGCTTCGGTCAGCGCCGACAGCGGCAACTCGAGCGATCCGCTCTTGGCCACTTGCTCGAGCAACGCCTGGGCGGCGGCGGGGTAGTCGGTCTGCGTCAGGTAGTGCGGGACGTGCACGGTGAAGCCGACGACCTCGTGGCCGTGCTGGGCCATTCGGTATTCCAGCAGGTTGGACGCGCTGCCGGGAACCTGGATCTCCGAGATCCACGGCTGGAAGTCGGCGATCAGTTCCTTGTCGTTGGAATGCGCCGTCAGCGTGATCGGCCGCGTGTGCGGAACCGCCATCGGGACGGTGCCCAGGCCGATGGTTCGCCGCACGCCGAGTCGCTCGGCCAGCAGGCGCACCGCGGTGATGAAGCGCTCCCACTTCAGGTCCGGTTCCATGCCGGCCAGCAGCAGAAACGGGGTGCCGACGCTGTCGCGCAGCGCGTACAAGCTCAGCTCGGGGTCGTCGTAACTCGTGAAGTGATCGGTCTTGAAGGTCATCAACGGTCGCCGCGAGCGGTAATCCAGCAACTCGTCGATCGCGAACGACGCGACCAGCTCGGTGTCCAGCGCCGCCTTCAGGTGGGTAGCGGCCAGCCGTATCGCATGACCGGCGTCGGAGAAACCCTCCAGGGCGTGCACCAAAACCGGGCCGCGGCCGTCGGCCGCCGCCAACTGGGGCGCCGGGAACTCGAGCTCGTACATGCCGGACTGCCCTGACGGGGAATACTCGTCGTCGCGGTTTGGATCGTGGGCCATCGGGGTTTCCTCCTCTCGGGGGTCTATCCAGTGTGCCCTGACCATTGTCCCCCGATGTCCCCCGAATCAGCGAACAATGTCCGCCTCATCATTTCAAACTCGAAGACGCCCGATCGTAACCGGCATGTTTGGCCAGCAAACCCGTCGTCAGGCGGTGACGCGTCGGATTCTGCTTGCCACCCCCTGGTCAGGCATGATGTACACCAAATGCGCATACCGACGCTGTTGCTGTGCCCGGTGGTCGGCCTGGGGATGTTGCTCACATCGTGCAGCCGGCCCGCCGATCATGCGTCGAGTCCGGTCGCGTCCGCTCCGCGGGCCACCGGGCCGGTGCAGCGGCTCAGCCAACCCCAGCAGAAGGCCGTCGCGGGTGCGGTGGACCCGGACAGGCGCGTGGGCGCGATCTTCATCAACGATGGCCCAATTCACGTTTGCACCGGATCCGTAATCCATTCGGCGGCCGGGAATCTGGTGATGACCGCGGCGCACTGCCTGGCCGGAGCCGCCAAGATCGTTTTTGTCCCCGGTTTCGCGGGTGATGCCGCGCCCGCTCCCGCCGAGGTGTGGAAGGCCGACGCCGTCTACCTCGATCCGCGCTGGATGGCCGCCAAGGATCCGCACGCGGATTACGCGATCGCGCGGGTCAGCAACGACGCCGGGATTTCGGTCGAGGCGCACGTCGGCCTGGCGCTGACGCTGGGCACCGCACCCCCTCCGGGTAGTCACGTCACGGTGATGGGGTACGTGGCCGGCGTCGGTGGCTCGCCCATCGGCTGCCAGGCCAGCACGTCGGTCAACGAGAGCGGGTTTCCCTCATTGGCGTGCGAGGGACTGGTGGACGGCACCAGCGGCGCACCATGGGTCAGCGGTACCACGCTCACCGGGCTGATCGGTGGTTTCGAGCGCGGCGGGTGCGCCGCGAACATGTCGTACTCGGCACCGTTCGACGCACAGACCGCGGAATTGCTGGCCCGCGCCGACGCCGGCGGTCCCGGCGATCCGGTGCCCAACGACCTCGACGACAGCTGCTGATCAGCGGCGGAACTGGCTGAGCGCCCGCATCTTGTTCGTTACGTCCAGCGCGGCGACCTTGTAGGCCTCGGAGAACGTCGGATAGTTGAACACCGCGTCGACCAGGTAGTCGACGGTGCCGCCGCAGCCCATCACGGCCTGCCCGATGTGCACCATCTCGGTGGCGCTGGTGCCGAAAATGTGCACCCCAAGCAGCTTGCGATCCTCGGTGGACACCAGCAGCTTGAGCACGCCGTACGAGTCGCCGGCGATCTGGCCGCGGGCCAGCTCCTTGTACCGCGCCACCCCCACCTCGTAGGGAATAGCGTCCTTGGTCAGCTCCAACTCGGTGGCTCCGACATAGGAGATCTCGGGGATCGAGTAGATGCCGATCGGCTGTAGCTCGGTGATGCCTTCGCACGCTTCCCCGAACGCGTGGTAGGCGGCCAGCCGTCCCTGTTCCATCGAGGTGGAGGCCAGCGCCGGGAAGCCGATCACGTCGCCGACGGCGTAGATGTGCTCGACCTTGGTCTGGAACCTTTCGTCGACCCAGATCCGCCCGCGGCTCTCGACCTCGAGGCCGGCGTTGTGCAGATCGAGGTGATCGGTCTGACCCTGCCGTCCCGCCGAGTACATGACCGTCTCGGCGGGAATCTGCTTGCCGCTGGCCAGGGTGGTGACGGTGCCCGCGGAGCCGACGTCGACCGCGGTCACTTCCTCGCCGAACCGGAACGTCACCGCCAGGTCGCGCAGGTGGAATTTCAGCGCTTCGACCACCTCGGGGTCGCAGAAGTCCAGCATGTCGTCACGTTTCTCCACGACGGTCACCTTGGTGCCCAACGCGGCGAACATGGAGGCGTACTCGATGCCGATCACACCGGCGCCGACGACGACCATCGAGGCCGGCAGCGTCTTGAGATCGAGGATCCCGTCGGAGTCGAGCACCCGTTCCTCGTCGAACTCGACCCCGGACGGCCGTGCCGGCCTGGTGCCGGTCGCGATGACGACGTAGTCGCCGCTGACGGTGGTCATCTCCTTGCGGCCCGGGTCTTCGACGACGACGGTGTGCGGATCGACGAATCGGCCGTGCCCGAGCAGCAGGTCGATCCGGTTGCGGATCAACTGGTTGCGCACCACGTCGACTTCCTTGCCGATCACGTGCTGGGTCCGCGCCAGCAGGTCGGCCGGGGTGATCCGGTCTTTCACCCGGTAGCTCGCCCCGTAGAGCTCGCGCTGATTCATCCCCGTGAGGTAAAGCACCGCCTCGCGCAACGTCTTTGACGGGATCGTGCCCGTGTTGACGCAGACGCCGCCGAGCATTCGGCCGCGCTCAATGATGGCGACGGACTTGCCCAGCTTGGCCGAGGCGATGGCGGCCTTCTGGCCGCCCGGTCCCGAACCGATGACGACGATGTCGTACTCCTGCATCGAACCCATGAGATAGACGATAAAGCCCACAGTCCAGACTTTCTCCACAGACGAGCGACTCGATCTCGTTGCGCGAGCACAGCCTGACGGTGCCGGCCGTCAGCGTTGGTGCCCATGACGTCGCATCGACCCGATTTCGAACTCAATCGCCCCGGAGCGCTGATCGCCGCGCTACCGGCCGTTCTCGGCTTCGTTCCGGAGAATTCATTGGTCCTGGTGTCGTTGGAGGGCGGTGAACTGGGCTCGGTGATGCGGGTCGACCTCTCCACGGAACTCGTCGACGGGGTCGGGCACCTCGCCGAAATCGCCGCCGCCGCCGGGCCCGAGGCCGCGATCGCGGTGATCGTCGACGCCGACGGCGCGCACTGTCCGGGATGCAACGAGGAGCACCGGCAGCTGTGCGCGGCGCTCACAGAGGCCTTGGCGCAGCACGACATTGAGCTGTGGGCCGCGCACGTGGTGGACCGGGTGGCCCTGGGCGGGCGCTGGCATTGTGTGGACGGCTGCGGTTCCGGCGGCGCGGTCGACGATCCCTCGGCGTCGCCGCTGGCCGCGGCGGCGGTGCTCGACGGCAGGCGGCTCTACCCCCGGCGCGCCGACCTGCAGGCCGTCATCGCGGTCGAAAACCCGGCGCACACCGCCGAGTTGGCCGATGCGCTCCGGCGGCAGGCGGCGAAGCGGGAGGTGTCACATCGCGCCGATCCCGCGGCTTGCGTCCGCCGCGACGTGAAAACCGCGCTGGCCGCCGCCTCCCGCGTCGCCGGGGGCCAAACGCTGTCCCGTGCGAAGCTGGCGGAGTTGGGCTGCGCGCTGAGCGACGTGCAGGTGCGCGACACGCTGTATGCCCTGGCGGTCGGCGAGAGGGCCGGCGAAGCCGAATCGCTGTGGGCGGTGCTGGCGCGCGCCCTGCCCGAGCCCTGGCGGGTCGAGGCTCTGGTGTTGCTCGCGTTCAGCGCCTACGCCCGCGGCGACGGCCCGCTGGCCGGCGTGTCGCTGGACGCCGCGCTGCGCAGCCGGCCCGAACACCGGATGGCGGGCATGCTGGACACCGCATTGCAGTCCGGTCTGCGGCCCGAGCACATCCGGGAACTGGCGGCCACCGGCTACCGACTGGCCAAGCGGCTGGGTGTGCGGCTACCGCCGCGGCGGTCGTTCGGGCGGCGGGCGGGGTAGGGGTCAGACCTTCTCGACCTTGACGGCGTGCGCCATCTCGTGCGGCAGGGTGACGTTCTCGTGGCCCGGAATGAGGATGGTGACCCCACCACCGGCCGGGCTGGTCTCGACGGTCACCCGCGCGTTGGGGACGACGCCGGCGTCCTTCAGCCGGGCGATCAGATCGATGTCACCCTGCACATGTTCGGTCAGCTGCCGGACGACCACGGCCACGGGCGATCCGGCGGGCAGCTCGGTCAACCGGACGAGATTTGCGTCATCGGCGCCGGATTCAGGGCCCACGCCGAGGTCCAGCAGACCCGGAATCGGGTTGCCGAACGGGGAGGTGGTCGGGTTGTTGAGCACCTTCACCAGCCGGCGTTCGACGTCCTCGCTCATCACGTGCTCCCACCGGCATGCCTCGGCGTGCACTTCTTCCCACGGCACCCCGATGACGTCGACGAGCAATCGTTCGGCCAGGCGGTGCTTGCGCATCACGGCGATGGCCAGGGCCCGCCCCTTGTCGGTGAGCTCCAGGTGGCGGTCGCCTGCGACGTGGAGTAATCCATCCCGCTCCATACGGGATACGGTCTGGCTGACAGTCGGACCGCTCTGCTCGAGGCGTTCGGCGATCCTGGCGCGCAGCGGCGTCACGCCCTCTTCTTCGAGGTCGTAGATGGTCCGCAGGTACATCTCGGTGGTATCAACCAGCTCGTTCATCCAGCACCCTCCATTGAAGCTGAGTCTACTTGGCCAGCTGCGTGAATGGGTGCAACGCTTCCCCGGCACGCAGTATGCCCGCCGCTGACGCGGCGGGCATACCGTCGTGCTGTTAGCTCTGGTTGGGGCTCTGGTTGGCGGCCTCAGCTCGCGTACGACCGCAGCCGGTCGGCGCGCTCGCCGTTGCGCAGCTTGGACATCACGTCTCGCTCGATCTGGCGGACCCGCTCGCGGGACAGCCCGAAGAGCTTGCCGATCTGGTCCAGGGTGCGCGGCTGGCCGTCGTCCAGGCCGAAGCGCAGCCGGATGACCTGGTGCTCGCGCTCGTCCAGGGTGGCCAGGACACTGCGGATGTCGGTGTGCAGCAGCTCGGCGATCACCGCGTTCTCCGCGGACATCGCTTCGGCGTCCTCGATGAAGTCGCCCAGCGGGGCTTCCTCCTCGGAACCGACGGGCATGTCCAGGCTCACCGGGTCGCGGCTGTGCTCCAGCAGGTCGTTGATCTTCTCGATCGGGATGCCGGATTCGGCGGCGAGTTCCTCGTCGGTGGCCTCACGCCCCAGGTTCTGGTGCATCTCGCGCTTGATCCGCGCCAGCTTGTTGACCTGCTCGACGAGGTGAACCGGCAGCCGGATGGTGCGGCTCTGGTCGGCCATGCCGCGGGTGATGGCCTGGCGGATCCACCACGTCGCGTAGGTGGAGAACTTGAATCCCTTTGTGTAGTCGAACTTCTCCATCGCGCGGATCAAGCCGAGGTTGCCCTCCTGGATGAGGTCCAGCAGCGGCATTCCCCGACCCGTGTAGCGCTTGGCCAGCGAAACCACCAGGCGCAGATTCGCTTCCAGCAGGTGGCGGCGCGCTGCCTCGCCATCACGCACGACGGCCTCTAGATCGCGTTTGCGGGTCTCGCCGAGGCGCTTACGAGTTTCCAGCAGATGCTCGGCATAGAGTCCGGCTTCGATGCGCTTGGCCAGTTCAACTTCACCTGCCGCGTTGAGCAACGCCGTCTTACCAATGCCATTGAGGTATACGCGCACCAGGTCCGCTGCGGGGCTTTGAGCATCCAGATCGCCGTCGATCCTGCTTGTGCTGCCCTTCGCCATAGCGTCCTCCCGTTTGGCTTGTACTGTCATGTCGTTCAACGACAGACCCGCCCTGGGAGTTCCCACCCGTTCGCGATCTCACACGCCTTGACGTGCAGAAATGTGCCGACGACCTGAGAATGTCCTGAGAAGTGTGACGAGGGGCCGCTTACCGGGAACCGTCGTCGGAGTCCCGGTTCGGCGAATGCGTTTGCGGCTCCGGGGATCGCCGAGGCTCGAGCGCCCGGTGCTCTGCCCTGGGGAATAGGGGAGTGCGCCGCCGGGCGTCGTCGAACCGCCTCGGCTCGTCGGAGCGGCGAGGTGGCCGGTCGTTGGCGATCAGCACCGCCATCCACGGCAACGGCACCGAGGCCGCCACGATCAGCAGCGAGATCAGACCGTTGTGCCAGGCGCCGTACGCGACGGCGGCCAGGATCAGCGCCGGAATCCGAAAGGCCATCAGGGTCAGGTACTTCCGCACCCGGGCACGATGCTCCTCCTCGTACGAGGGGGCGGCGCTGGTGATCAGGACTGGGCGGCCGTCGTCGTCGAAGCCGTCGACACCCGCCTCGGAGCCGCGCTTCATACATCCACTGTCCCACATCCGATCGATTCCGCTACCGGCGAGTCAGGAGGCACAATGTGAGGCATGCAGACCCAGACGATCGAACGCACCGAGACCGACGAACGCGTCGACGACGGGACCGGCAGCGATACCCCGAAATACTTTCATTACGTCAAGAAGGACAAGATCGCCGAGAGCGCGGTCATGGGCAGCCACGTGGTGGCGCTGTGCGGCGAGGTATTTCCCGTCACCCGGGCCGCGAAACCGGGATCGCCGGTCTGTCCGGAGTGCAAGCGGATCTACGAGCGGCTCAAGAAGGGCTGATCAGGCCGGCGGCTCCGCCGGCGCAGCGTCGTGTTGTGGCGTTGTGAGATCCGATGGCGGCTCCACGATGCGCTTGAGGGCGGGCGAGCGCGCCAGTATCCAGTTGCGCAGCCGGTGAGCATGGGTCGCCGGAGCGGGCCATTCCTCCTGGATGGCGGCGTTTATCTCGGCGCCCAGCATGATGGCGAATCCGCCGAAGAACGCATACAACAGGAAGGCGATCGGCGTTGCGAGCGCGCCGTAGGTGTAGCCGGTGCTGGTGATCCACCTCAGGTAGAACCGCAGGCCCAGCGTTGCGATCAGGAACACCGCCGTGGCCAGCACGGCGCCCAGCACCAGCCGATGGGTCGGTAGCGGTACCGGCAGCGCCACCCGGTACAAAATGATGATCCCGACCATCAGGCCGAAAATCAGCGCCGGGTAGTAGCCGTAGCGGAGGAAGTTGGCCAGGCTGTACGGAATGTGTTCGCTCACCGTGCGCGGGCCCACCACCATCACCGGCGCGGCCACCACCACGAACACCAGCATCACCACGTAGAGGAACAGCGCGAAGAGTCGCTGTCGCACCGGATGGCGCAGTGGAGTCTGGTCATGCGCCTCCACCACGGCGTCGACGTACGACGAGATCGCCGACGATCCCGCCCACAACGAGATCAGGAAACCCAGCGACACCACCTCACCGCGTGCGTTGGCGGTGATGTCGCGGATGGTGGGCTCGATGATCTCGTTGACGACGCTCGGCGAGAAAAAGCTGTGGGCCGTCGAAATGATGCTCTTTTCGATGGCGGCCAGCGTGTCCCTGCCGAATAGCGGCGCCACGTAGGCCAAGCTGCCCAACACTCCCAACAGCAGCGGCGGCGTGGATAGTGCCGACCAGAAGCCCGCCTGAGCCGACTCGGAAAAGATGGAGTCGTCCCAGCTCTTGGACAGGGCCCTAAGACTGATTCGCCGGATGTGGTGGCGGGACGGTTTTGCGACTTGGGCGCTCATACCCGTCCAGCATTACCGATGACTGCTCCGGCACCCCACATTGCCGATGGGTGAGTTGGTTTTGCCTAGCTTGCGCTGGCCTCCAGCACGGCGTCCAGCTCGGTCAGTTTCGCCTCATGCTGGTTGGCGTGGTGCTGGCAGAAGAGAAGCTCGAGTCCTGAAGGCAGCTTGGCACGGACGCGAGCCGCGGCACCGCAGCGGTCGCAGCGGTCCGCTCTTGTCAGCTCGGGACTGGTCAGAGTTGCGTACATGGCTTCTCCGTTCTCGTACATTCACTGTCTCAGACGCATCGCGTTTTCGCCTTGTTCCCCGATCGTTATCGGGTGTGTCGTTTCTCACGGATTCCCGGCGGGAATCTCTAAGGTGACCGACTGTGACCTTCGCTCCCGACGTCCTGGTGCACCTGTGCGGGCTCGAGGAGTGGTCCCGTGCCCGCGATCGCGGCGGAATTCGCCCCGAGGCGGCGGACGCCGAGGCCGGATTCATCCATCTGTCGACGCCCGGGCAGGTGCACCTGCCGGCCAACCGGCTCTACCGCGGTCGCGGTGACCTGGTCCTGTTGCACATCGACCCGGCGCTGCTGGACTCGCCGGTGGTATGGGAGCCGGGGGTGGCAACGGATCCGGAGTCGATGCTGTTCCCGCATCTGTACGGCCCGCTCCCGGCGCGCGCTGTGATCCGGGTCACCGCCTATCCGCCGTCACCCGACGGCACCTTCCCGCCGGCTGCGTCCGAAGACCCGGGCGCCGACCCGGCGTAGGCGTCGACCTCGATCTCCACCAGCAGCTCGGGTGCGATCAGCGCGGAAACCTCGACCATGGTGGCCACCGGACGTATCTCGCCGAACACCTGTGCGTGCACGGCCCCAACCTCTCGCCAGCGCGAAATGTCGGTCACATAGATGCGGGTGCGCACCACGTCGGCGAGCGCCGCGCCCGCCGCTTGGAGGGCGATCTCGATGCGGCGCAGAGCGTCTCGGGTTTGGGCCGCGATATCACCGGCGGGTCCGTCGCCGGTTGTCCCGGCCACCGCCACGTGCGGGCCGATGCGTACCGCGCGCGAATAACCGACCGCCGACTCGAAGTCGGAACCGGACGAGACAACTTTGCGGTTGGCTGACATGCGGTCACAGTACGACGACGGCGCAGCCGGCGCAGCCGAATTTCCCTCCGATGACGACTTGGCTTGCCCGCCAACGAGTCTCGTGGTTAGTCCGGCGCGTGAAGGTGCTGGGAGTGCGGTGAAAGCACTTCTGCCACCGATGATTCGGATCGGGGCGGTGCGCTACTCTCGGCAGCACCGAGTCGTCCAGCGGAGGGAGCGTCGATGACCACGCGCGGCATATCGGAGGAGGCGCTGCTTGCGCAGGAAGCGTGCTTCGCGCGGGCGTTCGCGGACGGCGATCCTGCGATCGCGCGGGATCTCTATCAGCCCGATGTGGTTTACGTGAGCCCGACGGTACGTCTCTTCGATTGGCCGGACCGGATCGAGGGCATCGAGCGCACATTCGAGTTCATTGCACTCACCATCCGAGGCTGCCCGGACATCCGCTACGAGGCGGTGGAGCACGCCATCACGCCCGGCGCGGACGCGGCGTTCGTGCGCGTTCAATTCGACTGGACCCAGGGTGGCGAACGCCTGCGCTCGACGTACGTGGTGATCTACCGCTATCGCGACGGCCGGATCGCCCGTCAGGAGCTGTACTACGACCCGAGCGGAAGGCTGGAACGACTCGGGGCGGTTTGAACGCCGAATCTCAGTCGAGGTAGTCGCGCAAGACCTGGGAACGGCTGGGGTGGCGCAGCTTTGACATCGTCTTGGACTCGATCTGGCGGATGCGCTCGCGGGTCACACCGTAAACCTGCCCGATCTCGTCGAGGGTGCGGGGCTGGCCGTCGGTGAGCCCGAAGCGCAGCCGTACCACGCCGGCTTCGCGCTCGGACAGCGTCTCCAGCACCGACTGCAGCTGGTCCTGCAGCAGAGTGAACGACACCGCGTCGACGGCCACCACCGCTTCGCTGTCTTCGATGAAGTCGCCAAGCTGGCTGTCGCCCTCGTCGCCGATGGTCTGGTCCAGGGAGATCGGCTCGCGCGCGTATTGCTGGATCTCGAGCACCTTCTCGGGCGTGATGTCCATCTCTTTGGCCAGTTCCTCGGGCGTGGGCTCGCGGCCCAGGTCCTGAAGCAGCTCGCGCTGTATGCGGCCCAGCTTGTTGATCACCTCGACCATGTGCACCGGGATGCGGATGGTGCGGGCCTGATCGGCCATGGCGCGGGTGATGGCCTGGCGGATCCACCACGTGGCGTACGTGGAGAACTTGTATCCCTTTGTGTAGTCGAACTTCTCGACCGCGCGGATCAGGCCCAGGTTGCCTTCCTGGATGAGGTCGAGGAACGCCATTCCGCGGCCCGTGTAACGCTTGGCCAACGAAACCACCAGCCGCAGGTTGGCTTCCAACAGATGGTTCTTCGCGCGGTCGCCGTCGCGGCAGATCCACATCATGTCGCGGCGCTGGGCGGCGGGCAGTTTGTCGCCGCGCTCGACCATCTCGCTCATCAGCTGCGTGGCGTAAAGGCCGGCTTCGATCCGCTTCGCCAGCTCAACCTCTTCCTCCGCGTTGAGCAGCGCCACCTTGCCGATCTGCTTGAGGTAAGCGCGAACGGAGTCCGCGGACGCGGTGAGTTCGGCGTCCTTGCGGGCCTGGCGCAGGGCCTCGGATTCGTCTTCGTCCCAGACGAAATCGCCCGAGGCCTTGTCCTTTTCGGAGGGCTCGGCGATGTCCTCGTCTTCCTCGGCGGCGGTCGCCACCTTTGCGGCGGGCGAGGCTGCCGCGTCCTCCTCGCGGTCCTCGGTGTCGCCCGGCTCGATCTCGGCGTCCTCGCCGACGGCCGCCACGACCTCTTCCAGGTCGTCGAGACTGAGGTCGGCGGCATCGATCTCGAGGTCCTCGCCCGGCTCACCCTCGAGGTCCGGTTCGGCGTCGAGATCCTCGACGGCGTCCTCGGTGTCGAGGGCGTCCGGACTGGCGTCGAGCTCCTCCGGAGCGGCTTTGGATGCCGCCTTCGTTCCGCGGGCGGACGGCGCCTTTGCACCCGCGCTCTTGGCCGGGGAGCGGGTCTTCTTCGCGGTGTTGCTCGTCTTTGTGGTCTCGGCGGATTCCTGTCCCCGTGCGGACTTGGTGGTCCGCGATGCCGTCTGAGAAGCCGTCTTGGTGGCGCGTTTCGCCGGGGCGGACCCGTTGGCGGCCTTTGCCGCCGATCGCTTGGCGGTGGACGACGGGGGCTTCGTGGCGGTGCGTTTCACCGGCTCATGGGTTGCCGCACTTGCCTTGCTCGCTGCCACTTACACCCCTTCGTTTGGACTCACTTTCGGTGGGTCTGGGCATGGTTAACCGAAAGTGTCTGCTATGTCGAATGTCGGCGTTGTATCAGCGTGAGTGCTCGCACGCTTTCTCCTTGGGCGGTCGCCGTGGACCATTGTAACGACAGTGCGCGCTGGTACCGGCCGACCGGGCAAAATTCAGTGAGTCACATCGGAGGTCGCCGCCATCGCGGCGCCCACGATTCCGGCGGTGTTTTGTAGGGCGGCGGCTACCACCGGGGTGCGGTTTTCGAGCAGTGGCACCCATTTGTCGGCCTTGCGGCTGATCCCGCCACCCGCGATGAACAGATCCGGCCAGATCGCGTTCTCGATGGCCACCAGCACCCTGGTGACCTGCTTGGCCCACCTTTCGTAGGTCCAGTCGTTCCTGTCTTTGACCGACGACGCCGCGCGTTGCTCGGCCTCCTTGCCGCCGACCTCGAGATGGCCGAACTCGGTGTTGGGTATCAGCGTCCCGTTGTGGATGACCGCGGATCCGATCCCCGTTCCGAACGTCAGCAGCACCACCAGGCCCGTCTGATCGTTGCCCGCGCCGTAGTGCTGCTCGGCGAGCCCGGCCGCGTCGGCATCGTTGAGGATCGTGACGTCCTGGCCGCCCAGTTCGGCGCTGATGACGTCGCGCGCGTTGGTCCCGATCCATGACTTGTCGACGTTGGCCGCCGTCTGGACGACGCCGTGGGTGACGACGCCGGGATAGGTCACCCCGAGGGGACCAGTCCATCCGAATCCGTTGACGACCTCGGCGATGGTCTTGGCGACCGCCGACGGAGTCGCCGGTTGCGGGGTCAACAGCTTGATCCGTTCGCCGATCAACAGCCCGGTGTCCATGTCGACGATGCCGCCCTTGATGCCGCTGCCACCGACGTCGATGCCGAATCCACGACGTTGCGGCTTGCCGGTGGCTGCTTCGGGTGGCGTTTCCGTGGTCGAGTCGGTGCTGGTCATAGGAACTCCTCGGCGAGACTTGGCCTGTCCGCCCACCTTAGCCTGGCGAAGATGCCGGTTGGGGTGTCTGCGCGGCCGCGGCGTCTGTGATGCGATGGACCGGTGACGCGACCCGACGACGAGCCCGCAACGCTGCGTTCAGTGACCGAAAAGCTTGCCGCCGAGGCCGCCGATTTCGTGAGGCGCCGCCGCGCCGAGGTGTTCGGCGCCGAGGCCGCCAGCCTTTCCGGCGCGGGCAGTGGCGCGGTGCGGTCGAAGACCACCCCGACCGATCCGGTAACCGTGGTCGACACCGAGACCGAGCGGTTGTTGCGGGATCGGTTGGCTCAACTGCGGCCCGGTGACCCGATACTCGGCGAGGAGGGCGGTGGGCCCACCGATCTCACGGCCACGCTCGCCGACGCGGTCACCTGGGTGCTCGACCCCATCGATGGCACAGTGAATTTCGTCTACGGCATCCCGGCCTACGCGGTGTCGGTCGGCGCGCAGATCAACGGCGTGTCGGTGGCGGGTGCGGTCGCCGACGTCGTCGGCGGCCGGGTGTACTCGGCGGCGACCGGCCTTGGCGCGCACGTGATCGACGAGCAGGGGACGGAGCCGTTGCGGTGCGCCGCCGTCGACGATTTGTCGATGGCGTTGCTGGGCACCGGCTTTGGTTACTCGCGGCGGCGCCGCGCCAGCCAGGCGGCGCTGTTGGCGCACATGCTGCCGGTGGTGCGCGACGTCCGTCGCATCGGTTCTGCGGCGCTGGACTTGTGCATGGTCGCGGCGGGCCGGCTGGATGCCTTCTACGAGCACGGGCTGCAGGTGTGGGATCGCGCGGCGGGTGCGCTGATCGCGGCCGAGGCGGGGGCACGCGTGTTGGTGCCGGCGTCGAACGGCCCGGTGGGCAGCGCCGGGTTGGTGGTGGCCGCGGCCCCCGGCATCGCCGACGAGCTGCTGGCGGCGCTGGAGCGGTTCAACGGCCTAGAGCCGCTGCCGGAGTGAGTCGGTCCGACCGGGCGCTCAGCAGCTGCTGGCGTGAATCTTTTGCAACAATGTGGGATCCGACGGCTCGGTGGCGCCGGGGCGCAGGCTGGCGAGCACCGCATCGATGTTGTCGTTGTGAGCCAGCGCGCTGAACTCCGTGCCGAGGGCGAGGTCGACGGAATCGTCGGCGCGGTTGTCGTTGAACAGCTCGGTGCAGGGCGCCACGAGCCACACCGCGGCCGCGGTGGCCTGTCCGGCCGTGCCGAAGCGGATCTGGCCCTGGCAGTTCAGCTTCGTGCCGGCGTAGATGGGGTCGTTGGCGGCGGTGGGCTGCGCGAAACCCAGGTCTTTCATCGCCCCCGCGACGTCGCCGGCTTGCCCGCCGCGGCCGCTGGCGTTGAGGACGCGGACCTTGGTGTCGGTGAGTTTGGCGGGGGTGACGTCCGCCATGGCACTTCGCGAGACCTGCTCGCCGAGCTGCGGCGCCGCCGGCTCGGCCGGCTGTGGCGGCGGGTTGCAGACGACGGCTTCGTGCACTTTCGCCGGTCGCGTCAGCGCCACGGTCCACACGACGCCGGTCGCCACCACCAGCAAGGCCACCACGACGGCGGCGGGCTTGGGGTTGCGGCGCCGAAAGGGTCTACCGTGCTTGTCAAAAGCGGTACCCTCGGTGATTTGTGCGACCACAAGTGCACTCTAAACGCACTGTTTAAGGCTCAAGACAAGGGTCAACTCGATGGTGTGACGTAAATCACACCCCAATGGCGCGGGATACGGGCACGAATCATTTGGTGGATGCGTTCGACGCTGGTAAAAAGCGTTGCTTGGGATAAAGAAGGCCTGTGAGGGGATAGGGCAGGGGATAGATATGCCTACCGACTATGACGCTCCGCGGCGCACCGAGACCGACGAGGTCTCGGAAGACTCGCTGGAGGAGCTCAAAGCACGACGGAACGAAGCGGCCTCGGCGGTGGTCGACGTCGACGAATCCGAATCCGCTGAGTCTTTCGAGCTGCCTGGCGCCGACCTGTCCGGTGAAGAGCTGTCCGTTCGCGTCATCCCGAAGCAGGCTGACGAGTTCACCTGCTCGAGTTGCTTCCTGGTTCAACACCGCAGCCGTCTCGCCAGCGAGAAGAACGGCGTGATGATCTGTTCCGACTGCGCAGCCTGATAGCTGCACTCAGCGTGTCAGTGCCGACAGCACCCGCTCCGGGTGACGGCAGCTCACCAGCCAGTACGGCGTCGGGTCGTCTGGGTCGTCGAGGACCAGCAGAACCATCGGTCCGACCCATGCCCGGTGCAGCACGTAGGCCGCCGGGTCGAGCTGGCGCCCGAGGGCTGCCGACTTTGCCGAGGGCGCTACCTCGGCGGACCGGGCGATCACTTTGACCGGCAGGTGCGCTTCCCCGGCCCACAGTTCGACCCCGCCCGGGACGGCCGGGTCGGCGGTGACGCGGATCTCGACCCGGCCGAGCCACAGCAGTGCGCCGGCCGCGACCGTGAACAGGGTTGCGTACGGCAGCCAGTCGGGCAGGGCGCGGACACCGAGGTTGATTTCGAAAGCGATCAGCGCCGCCAGCGCGAACCCCAGTGGCCACCACCACCATGGCACCCATAGTCGTTCGCGATATCGCACGCTGTGCGGCGCGACGCGCGTACCGGACACGCGGTCAAGGGTAGTCTGTGGCCCCGTGTCGAACAGTCTGGCCATTGTCCGCCTCGACCCCGGGCTTCCGCTGCCCAGCCGCGCCCACGACGGCGATGCCGGGGTTGACCTCTACAGCGCGGAAGACGTCAAGTTGGGCCCGGGGCAGCGTGCTCTGGTGCGCACGGGCGTCGCGGTCGCCATTCCGTTCGGGATGGTCGGCCTGGTCCACCCGCGCTCCGGATTGGCTGCGCGGGTAGGACTTTCGATCGTCAACAGCCCGGGCACCATCGATGCCGGCTATCGCGGCGAGATCAAGGTTGCGCTGATCAACCTCGACCCGGTCGAGCCCATTGTGGTGCACCGCGGCGACCGGATCGCCCAATTGCTGGTGCAGCGGGTCGAATTGGTCGAGCTGGTCGAGGTGTCGTCGTTCGACGAGGCCGGGCTGGCCGAAACATCCCGTGGCGACGGTGGTCACGGTTCCTCCGGAGGACATGCGAGTTTGTGATGGCATTCGGTAGACGCTCAGGCAAAGACGACAGCGACGACACCCCCGTCGGCCCGGCCGGCGAGCACGCGGAACCAGCGGAAGACATCCAGGCCCGGGCGGCGGACGAACAGGCCGCAGAAGAGCCGGCAGAGCCTCAAGACCTGGACGAGCTCGAGGGCCCGTTCGACATCGACGACTTCGACGACCCCGCGGTCGCCGAGCTGGCCCGACTCGACCTGGGCTCGGTGCTCATTCCCATGCCGGACGCCGGGCAACTGCAGGTCGAGCTCACCGAGACCGGTGTCCCCAGCGCCGTGTGGGTCGTCACGTCCAATGGTCGTTTCACCATCGCCGCCTACGCCGCACCCAAGACGGGCGGCCTCTGGCGTGAGGTGGCCGGCGAGCTCGCCGAGTCGCTGCGCAACGACTCGGCCGAGGTCAGCATCAAGGACGGCCCATGGGGTCGGGAGGTGGTCGGCACCGCCTCCGGTGTCGTGCGGTTCATCGGGGTCGACGGCTACCGCTGGATGATCCGGTGTGTCATCAACGGCCCGCACGAGACCATCGAGGCGTTGGAGCAGGAGGCGCGGGCGGCGTTGGCGGACACCGTGGTTCGCCGCGGTGACACACCGCTGCCGGTACGGACGCCGTTGCCCGTGCAACTTCCCGAGCCGATGGCGGAACAGCTGCGCGCGGCCGCGGCCGCGCAGCAGGCCCAGGCCGAGCAGCAGCCGCCCAACGAGCCGGCCGCCCGCCGCAGCGCCGAGGGATCGGCCATGCAGCAGCTGCGGACCACAACGGGCGGCTAACGCCTAAAGCCCGGCCAGGGCGGCCAGACAGGCCGCGCCCAGGGCGGCGGGGTCCGTGCCCATCTGATCCAGCGTCACCGTCCGCAGTGCCGCTTGCGGCGCGGCGGTGACCCAGTCGACGGCCACCTGCAGCGGGTGGATCGGATCGTCGACCGCGGCGGCCACCGCCAGTGGTGGGGCCAGCCGGGTCAGGTCGGAGCAAGTGGGCGCGACGTAGGCCGCGGCCTCCTCCATGGCGTCGGGCAATTGTGGCCACTGGGCGCGCCAAGACCGCGCCAGCTCGTCGGCCAACCACGGCGGGCTGGACGCCCGCATCTGCGTCGTCGTCGCCGCCAGACCGTCGGCGCGCAGCCGGGACGCCGAAAACCGTGCCGCCAGCGCCGCCGGTGCGGCTCCGGGAGCGCCGGCCCAGGCCGGCAGCGCAGCCAGAACGGCGACCGCGCGATCGGGGTGGGCCAGCGCCCACGCGGCCGCCACCGCCGCGCCGATCGAGACACCGCCGACACCGATCGGGCGTTCGCGCGCGGCTTCGTCCAACGCGGACAGGTAGCCGTCGATCAACCGATCCGGCTGGGGCGGCGGGGCGACGAGTGTCGCGCCGACCCCGCGCAACGGGTCCGAAAACGCGCGGTAGACGTAATCGTCGTCGGAGCCGGTTCCCGGCAACAACACCGTCGCGACGCCCCGTAGATCGACAGTCACCCCTCGATATTGCCCGGCCGTCAGGGAGCGTCCAACATCACGTTTGATTCGGGTGGCACCGGGGAACCAAGAGGTCTACGGTGTCCGTTGGCATAGGGAAAGCGCCGAGGCTTATCAGCACTGTCAGGAGTCGCCATGGGGGCCCAAGGGTATTTGCGCCGGCTCACCCGTCGGTTGACGGAGGACCCCGAGCAACGTGACTCCGAAGAGTTGTCCGACGAAGTCTTGAGTACCGGCGCGCAGCGCGTGATCGATTGCGAGCGTGGCCAGGAGGTCACGATGGTCGGCACCTTGCGCAGCGTGGAAACGAACGGCAAGGGTTGTTCCGGCGGGGTGCGCGCCGAATTGTTCGACGGCACCGACACCGTCACGTTGGTGTGGTTGGGTCAGCGCCGCATCCCCGGCATCGACTCGGGCCGCACGCTGCGGGTGCGGGGTCGGCTGGGCAAGCTGGACAACGGGACCAAGGCCATCTACAACCCGCACTACGAAATTCAACGGTGACCGTCCCCGGGGATTTGGGGGCAAGCGCGTGACCGCTAATCGCGTCAGCCCGGAACGCCTGCTGGCGCAGGTAGGCGGGGTGAGTGGCGTCATCTACTCGTCGGTGCCGGTGGTGACCTTCGTGGCGGTCTCCAGCCTCTCCGGTTTGCTGCCCGCCATCGGGTCCGCGCTCGGTGTGGCCGCACTGGTCTTGGTATGGCGGCTGATTCGCCGGGAATCCACGCAGCCGGCGTTGTCGGGGTTCATCGGTGTCGCCGTCTGCGCGCTGATCGCCTACATCGTGGGGGAGTCCAAGGGCTACTTCCTGCTGGGCATCTGGATGTCGTTGCTGTGGGCGGTCGTGTTCGCGGCGTCGGTGCTGATCCGTCGGCCCCTGGTCGGCTACGCCTGGAGCTGGGCCACCGGCCGTGATCGGGGCTGGCGCGACGTGCCCCGGGCCGTCTACGCGTTCGACATCGCCTCGTTCTGCTGGATGCTGGTGTTCGGCGCCCGGTTCGTGGTCCAGCGACTCCTCTACGACGCCGATCAGACCGGTTGGCTGGGGGTGGCGCGCATCGGGATGGGCTGGCCGCTGACCCTGCTGGCCGCGCTGGCGACGTACGCGGCGATCAAGGCGGCGCAGCGGGCCATGCCCGCGCAAGAGGCGGCCGAGGCCGACAGCGTCACCGACTAGTCGCCGGCCTCCGTCTCGGGCAGCAGCAGCTTGCGCAGATCCTCCTCGGCCTCGGCGACCGCGACGAAGAGCAGCTCATCGCCGCCTTCCAGCGGCTCGTCGGCTTCCGGCACGATGACGCGCGGACCGCGCAGGATCGTCACCAGCGCGGTATCCCTCGGCAGCTGCAGTCGTCGCATCGGCTTGCCGCCCCACGGCGTGTCATCGGGAAGGGTGATCTCGACCAAATTGGCCTGGCCCCTGCGGAATTCCATGAGTCGCACCAGATCACCGACGGCGACGGCTTCCTCGATGAGCGACGCCAGCATGCGTGGCGTGGACACCGCCACGTCCACACCCCAGGCGTCGGTGAACAGCCATTCGTTGCGGGGATCGTTGACCCGGGCCACCACCCGCGGCACCGCGAACTCGGTCTTGGCCAGGAGGCTGAGCACCACGTTGGCCTTGTCATCGCCGGTCGCGGCGACGACGACGTCGAAATCCTCCAGGTGCACCGACTGCAGCAGGCTCAGTTCGCAGGCGTCGCCCAGCCGCCAGTGCGCGGCCGGGATGGCGTCGACGTCCACGTGGTCGGGGTTGCGCTCGATCAGGGTCACGTCGTGGTCGTTGCCGACGAGCTCACGAGTGACCGACCGGCCCACCGCACCGGCCCCGGCGACAGCTACTTTCATTTGCGCGGTCCCGCCTCTAGATCCTCACTGGGCGGCAACGCCGCAATGGCCACCGCCTCGGCGGCGCGGCCGGATATCGCGGCGATGTAGACCTGATCGCCGGCCTGGATGACCGTCTTCGGCTCCGGCAACACGCCGGTGCCGAACCGGATCAGAAACGCCACCCGGGCGCCGGTGGCCTGCTCGAGGTCGGTGGCCCGGTGCCCCACCCAGTCCTCGTGCAGATCGACCTCGGCCACCGCGACGGTGCCGGTCGGATCGCGCCACTTGGCGGTTTCGCCTTCCCGGGTGAGCGCGTTGAGCAGGCGATCGGTGGTCCAGGGCACCGTGGCGATGGTGGGAATGCCGAGGCGCTCGTAGACCTCTGCGCGCTTGGCGTCGTAAATCCGGGCCACGACGCGCCGGACGCCGAAAGTCTCCCGGGCGAGCCGCGCCGAGATGATGTTGGAGTTGTCCCCGGATGACACCGCGGCGAACGCATCGGCCTCCTCGATGCCGGCCCTCAGCAGTACGTCCCTGTCGAAGCCCTGGCCCAGCACCCGCTCGCCCGCGAACTCGGGGCTGAGCCGGTTGAACGCGGCGCTGTCGCGGTCGATGACCGCCACGTCGTGGCCGATTCGGGAGAGCCCGTCGGCCAACGAGGAGCCCACCCGGCCGCAACCCATCACAACCACGCGCACTCGAGGTCCTTTCGGCTGCGTCCTGCGCTGTTCAATCGGCAACCCGGGGCTGGCCGGCCGATTCGGTCCGTTCCCGACATTCTCGCCTAAGGGACACTACAAAGGCCGGGTGGGCTTACCCTTGGCTCTCGTGTCCAAACTTTCGACCGCTGCGCGCCGGTTGCTCATCGGCCGGCCGTTTCGCAGCGACCGGCTGAGTCACACCCTGCTGCCCAAGCGGATCGCGTTGCCGGTGTTCGCCTCCGATGCGCTGTCCTCGGTGGCGTATGCACCCGAGGAAGTCTTCCTGATGCTCTCGGTGGCCGGGGTGACCGCGTACGCGCTGACGCCGTGGATCGGTCTTGCCGTGGCCGCGGTCATGCTGGTCGTGGTCGCCAGTTACCGGCAGAACGTGCATGCCTACCCGTCGGGCGGCGGCGACTTCGAGGTGGTCACCACCAACCTCGGCGACACCGCCGGCCTCGTCGTCGCCAGTGCTCTGATGGTGGATTACGTTCTCACCGTTGCCGTTTCGACGGCATCGGCGATGTCGAACATCGGCTCCGCGATCCCGGTCGTGGCCCAGCACAAGGTGTACTTCTGCGTGGCCGCCATCCTGCTGGTGATGGCGTTGAACCTGCGCGGGGTCCGCGAGTCCGGGGTGGCTTTCGCGGTCCCGACCTACGGGTTCATCGTCGGGGTCCTCGTCATGATCGGCTGGGGTTTGTTCCGGATCTTCGTGCTGGGCAATCCGCTGCGGGCGGAATCCGCCGGTTTCCAGATGCACGCCGCGCACGGCCAGATCGTCGGTTTCGCTTTGGCTTTCCTGGTGGCGCGGTCGTTTTCCTCGGGGTGCGCGGCGCTGACCGGTGTCGAGGCGATCAGCAACGGGGTGCCGGCGTTTCAGAAACCCAAGTCGCGCAACGCCGCGACGACCCTGCTGATGCTGGGCGGCATCGCGGTGACCCTGCTGATGGGCATCATCGTGTTGGCCGAAAAGATCGGGGTCCAGCTCGTCGAAGATCCCGCAACGCAACTGAGCGGTGCCCCGCCGAACTACTACCAGAAGACGTTGGTCACCCAGCTGGCCGAGACAGTGTTCGGCAGCTTCCACATCGGGTTCCTGCTGATCGCCACGGTGACCGCGCTGATTCTGGTGCTGGCGGCCAACACCGCATTCAACGGGTTTCCGGTGCTGGGATCGGTTCTCGCGCAGCACAGTTACCTTCCGCGCCAATTGCACACCCGCGGAGACCGGTTGGCGTTCTCCAACGGAATCCTGTTCCTGTCGGGGGCGGCCCTGTTGGCGATCATTGCGTTCCGCGCCGAGGTCACCGCGCTGATCCAGCTCTACATCGTCGGCGTGTTCATTTCCTTCACGCTGAGTCAGATCGGCATGGTCCGGCACTGGACCCGGTTGCTGCGCAGCGAGACCGATCCGCGGGTGCGGCGCAAGATGATGCGCTCGCGGGTGGTCAACACGGTCGGATTGCTGTCCACCGGTGCGGTGTTGCTGGTTGTCCTGGTCACCAAGTTCGTCGCCGGGGCGTGGATCGCCCTTTTCGCGATGAGTTTGCTGTTCATCATCATGAAAATGATTCACCGGCACTACAACACCGTCGGCCGGGAACTGGAGGAGCAAGAGGCCGCCCAACACGACGTGGTGTTGCCCAGCCGCAATCACGCCCTGGTCTTGGTGTCGAAGTTGCACCTGCCGACCCTGCGCGCGCTCGCCTACGCCCGTGCCACCCGTCCCGATGCGCTCGAGGCCCTCACGGTCAGCGTCGACGACGCGGAAACCCGCGACCTGGTGCGCAGGTGGGAGGAAAGCGATATCAGTGTGCCGCTCAAGGTCATTTCCTCGCCGTACCGCGAAATCACCCGTCCGATACTCGATTACGTCAAACGGGTCAGCAAGGATTCGCCGCGCACCGTGGTGACGGTGTTCATCCCCGAGTATGTGGTGGGCCATTGGTGGGAGCAGGTGCTGCACAACCAAAGCGCGTTGCGGCTCAAGGGTCGGTTGCTGTTCATGCCCAACGTCATGGTGACTTCCGTTCCCTGGCAATTGAATTCGTCGGAGCGACTCAAGGCATTTCACCCGCATGCGGCGCCCGGCGACGCCCGTCGCGGAATCTTCGATTGAGCACCGGGCCGAAGGCCGGCGAACTGACGCTGGTCACCGGCGCCCCGGCCAACGGGGGCAGCTGCGTGGCGCACCACGAGGGCCGCGTGGTGTTCGTCCGCTACGCGCTGCCCGGTGAGCGCGTGCGGGTCAGGGTGACCGCCGACCGCGGCTCCTATTGGCACGCAGAGGTTGTCGAGGTGATCGAGCCGTCCGACGATCGGATCGCGTCACTGTGCCCGATCGCCGGGGTGGACGGCGCCGGCTGCTGCGACCTGGCCTTCGCCGTCCCGGAGGCGGCCCGGGCGCTCAAGGCCCAAGTCGTGGCCAATCAACTTCAGCGGCTGGGCGGACATCACTGGAGTGGAGAGGCCGAGCCGCTGTCGGCTTACGGCCCCACCGGTTGGCGCACCCGGGTCCGGCTGGACGTGGGCGCGGACGGTCGGCCGGGTTTCCACCGGTACCACAGCGACGAGCTGGTGACCGACCTGCGCTGCGCGCAGCTGCAGCCCGGGATGCTGGACGGACTGGCCACCACTGACTGGCCCCCGACCGCCCAGCTGCATGTGGCCGTCGACGACGACGGCGAGCGGCACGTGGTGCGCACCGTGCGACAGGGCGGGCGGACCGCAACCACTGTGGTGGAAGGCGGCTACGAGGCGGTGCAGCGGGTGGGCGCGCGCACCTGGCGGGTGCCGGTCACGGCGTTCTGGCAGGCGCATCGGGGCGCGGTGGGCGTGTACAGCGGTCTGGTCGCCGACTGGGCGCAACCCGATGCCGGCATGACCGTCTGGGATCTCTACGGCGGCGCGGGCGTTTTCGCCGCCGCGCTCGCCGACGCGGTGGGGGAGTCGGGGCGGGTGTTGACCGTCGACACCTCGCGCTCGGCAACGCGGGCCGCTCGCGCCGCGCTGGTCGACCTGCCACAGGTCGACGTCATCACCGAATCTGTCCGGCGGGCGCTGACGGGGCAACGGGCGAGTGCCGATGTCGCGGTGCTGGATCCGCCGCGGGCCGGTGCCGGGCGCGACGTCATCGACCTGCTGGCCGCCGCCGGGGTCCCCCGCGTGGTCCACATCGGCTGCGAGGCGGCGTCTTTCGCTCGCGATATCGGGCTGTACCGCGGGCACGGCTACGCCATCAAGAGGATCAGGGTGTTCGATGCGTTCCCGCTGACCCATCACACCGAATGCGTTGCGCTGCTGACGCGTTAGGGCCGAGCGCCGCGCCGAGACTGCGCTCACGGTGTGCGTCGAGCGCTTCCGGGCACCGTGGACGCAGGCTCGGCGCCGTGAGCGCAGTCTGGACTCAGCCCAACACGAAGTAGCGCAGCCACAGGTAGAGCGCGGACAGCCCGGCGGAGATCGCCGTGACGACGGCGCCCTTGCGGGTGAATTCCCAGAAGGAGATGGGATTGTCGGCGCGCGCAGCGATTCCCAGGACGACGACGTTGGCGCTGGCGCCGACGGCGGTGAGGTTGCCGCCGAAGTCGGTGCCGAGCGCAAGGGCCCACCACAGGACACCCGGGTTCGCGTGGTCCGTCAGGGCCGGGGCCAGATCCGTGACGATGGGCGCCATCGTCGCGGCATACGGAACGTTGTTGACGAACCCACTGATCACTAGCGACGCGGCGAGGATCACCATAGTCGCGAGCAAGGTGTTGCCGCCGGTGGCGGTAATCGCCAGATGCGCAAGCTGTTTGACGACGCCCGTCTTCACCAGAGCCCCGACCATGACGAACAGGCCGGCAAAGAACAGCAGCGTTTCCCACTCGACACTGGACAGGTAGTCGGAATGCTCGAGCTTCGACACCACGATCAGGATTCCGGCGCCCAATAGCGCCACGATCGAGGGCTCCATGTGCAGCGCCGGGTAGGCGATGAACGCCGCAAACACCGCCACCAACACGACGCCGCACGCGATGAGCAGCCCGCGATCGCGAATGGCCTCCCTCTCTTCCAGGGACATGACTTCGGCGACCCGTTCGGGGTCGACTGTGAACGAACCGCGAAACAGGCGCGGCAGCAAGGCGATCAGGACGACCGTCACGATGATCACGATCGGCGTCAGGTGAATCAGGAAGTCGTTGAACGTCAGGCCCGCCTTGCTGGCGATGATGATGTTGGGCGGGTCGCCGACCAACGTCGCCGTGCCGCCGATGTTTGACGCGAACGCCTCGGCCATCAAGAACGGCGCCGCGTTGATCGCCAGGCGGTCACACACCAACAGGGTTACCGGGGCGATCAACAACACTGTGGTGACGTTGTCGAGCAGGGCCGACGCGACCGCGGTCACCAGCACCAGCAGAATCATGACGCGCAGCGGGGAGCCACGCGCGCGTTTGGCGGACCAGATCGCGACGTACTCGAACACTCCGGTCTGGCGCAGCACGCTGACGATGATCATCATGCCCAGAAGCAAAAAGATGACATCCCAATCGATTCCGGTCTCGTGGGAATAGAAGACGTCATCGGAATTGATGATCGGCAACATGACCACGATCGCGGCGCCCACCAGCGCCACCAGCGTCTTGTTGACGCGGTCGCCGGCGATCAGCGCATATGCGACGACGAACACGACGACCGCGACGGCGCTCATCGAATGTCCTGTGTGCTCAAGGCTTTGCGAGTATCAGTGTTGTAGTGCCGCTGCCAATAGACGCGACGCCGTGATGACGCCGACCAACGCGTTGTCCTTGACCACCGCGATCAGGGGGCTCCGCAGCCGCGCCATCACCGCGGCCACCTCGATGATCGTGTCGTCGGCGTGTGCCCACGGCACATTGGTCAGGTGGTCAGGCAGCATGTCCCCGACCGTCTTTCCGCCCAGCTTGTCCGCGGCGCGGTCGGCCACGGACTCGTTGAGCACCCCGGCCAGCGAGGGGTCGTCCTGGACGTATCGGGGCACGATGAATCGGACCACCTGCGAGGCCGGCAGCACCGCGAAGGGTTTTCCGGAGCTGTCGGTGACGACCAGTCCGGGCAGGCCGTGCTCGGCAAGCAGGCGGGCAGCGTCGAGGGCGTCGGACTCGACGGTCACGACCGGGAAGTCCTCGGCGAGTTCCGCGGCGCGCATAGGGGAACAATACGTCGGTGTGCTCCAGCCCACCGTGGGCCGCATTAGAAACTAGTTATCCGGCGTTCGCTGCGTAGACTAGCGGGATGCTGGAACAGATCCGCGGACCCGCTGATCTGCAGCACCTTTCCCAAGAGCAGCTACGCGACCTGGCCGCCGAGATTCGCGAGTTCCTGATCCACAAGGTAGCTGCCACCGGGGGGCATCTGGGACCCAACCTCGGCGTCGTCGAGCTGACGCTGGCGCTGCATCGGGTGTTCGACTCACCGCACGACCCGATCATCTTCGACACCGGTCACCAGGCATACGTCCACAAGATGCTGACGGGACGCTGCCACGACTTCGAGAGCCTGCGCAAGAAGGGCGGGCTGTCGGGGTATCCGTCGCGGGCCGAGAGCGAACACGACTGGGTGGAGTCCAGCCACGCCAGCGCGGCGTTGTCGTACGCCGACGGCCTGGCCAAGGCGTTCGAGCTGAGCGGGCACCGCAACCGGCACGTGGTCGCCGTCGTCGGCGACGGCGCGCTCACCGGCGGCATGTGCTGGGAGGCGCTGAACAACATCGCCGCGTCGCGCCGCCCGGTGATCATGGTCGTCAACGACAATGGTCGCAGCTACGCGCCCACGATCGGCGGTGTCGCCGACCACCTGGCCACGCTGCGGCTGCAGCCGGCGTACGAACAGATGCTGGAAAGAGGCCGCGAGGTAGTGCGCTCCATGCCGCTGTTCGGGAAGATCGCCTACCGCTTCGTGCACAGCGTCAAGGCCGGCATCAAGGACTCTTTGTCGCCGCAGCTGCTGTTCACCGACCTCGGCCTGAAGTACGTAGGACCGGTCGACGGTCACGACGAACGGGCGGTGGAGGCCGCGCTGCACCATGCCCGTGGCTTCGGGCGCCCGGTGATCGTGCACGTCGTCACCCGCAAGGGCATGGGCTATGCGCCGGCCGAGGACGACGAGGCCGAGCAGATGCATTCCTGCGGCGTGATCGACCCGGTGACCGGCCAGGCCACCAAGATCGCCGGGCCCGGCTGGACGGCGACCTTTTCCGACGCGCTCATCGGCTACGCGAGAATGCGCCGCGACATCGTGGCCATCACCGCGGCGATGCCCGGCCCCACCGGGCTGACCGAGTTCGGGCGACAGTTTCCGGATCGCTTGTTCGACGTCGGCATCGCCGAGCAACACGCGATGACGTCGGCGGCCGGCCTGGCGATGGGCGGCATGCACCCGGTGGTGGCCATCTATTCGACGTTCCTCAACCGGGCCTTCGACCAGATCATGATGGACGTCGCGCTGCACAACCTGCCCGTCACCATCGTGCTCGACCGGGCCGGGATCACCGGTTCCGACGGCGCCAGCCACAACGGCATGTGGGACCTGTCGATGTTGAACATCGTGCCCGGCCTGCGGGTGGCCGCGCCCCGCGATGCGACCCGGTTGCGCGAGGAGCTCGGCGAGGCCCTCGACGTCGACGACGGTCCGACGGCGATACGGTTCCCCAAAGGCGATGTGGGCGAAGACATTCCGGCCCTCGAGCGCCGCGGGTCGGGCGTGTCGGGTATCGACGTGCTCGCCGTGCCCGCCGCCGGGTTGAACCACGACGTGCTGCTGGTCGGTGTCGGCGCGTTCGTGCCGATGGCGTTGGCGGTGGCCAAGCGGCTGCACAAGCAGGGGATCGGCGTGACGGTGATCGACCCGCGCTGGGTGCTGCCGGTGTCGGACGGCGTGGTCGAAATGGCGCCGCGGCACAAACTGGTCGTCACGTGCGAGGACAACGGCGTCAACGGCGGGGTGGGTTCGGCCGTATCGGCCGCGCTGCGGCGTGCGGAGATCGACACGCCGTGCCGCGATGTCGGGCTGCCGCAGCAGTTCTACGACCACGCCTCGCGGGGCGAGGTGCTGGCCGATCTGGGGCTGACCGACCAGGATGTGGCCCGCCGGATCACCGGTTGGGTCGCCGCGCTGGGCGCTGCTGTTCCCGAAGCGGAGATCCGGGAGCATCTCGACTAGCGGTCAGCGTTCTCGGTGGGCGGCTGCAACGCCCGCGCCAGGACCGGGTCCACGAGTTCTCGCTGCCACGCCCGCGCCCGGCCGGCGCACAGAAACGCCTCGACGGCCTCCTCGGGGTCGGCCGCCGGCTCCCAGTCCCAGCACAGCCGTCGCACCAAGTCCGGTGCGATCAGATTTTCCGTGGGAACCCCCACCCGCTGCGACACTTCCCCCAGCGCTGCCCGCGCCGCCTCCAGCCGTGCGGCGGCCTCCGGTTTGCGCCTGCTCCACCGCGCCGGCGGTGGCGGCCCGTTCGGCGCCTCGGCATCGTCCGGCGGATCCTGGCTTTGCCGGGCCGCTTGCAGCGCCGCCAACCAGACCTCGGCGCTGCGGCGTTGGTTGCGCCCACCGAACACCCGCAACGCCACGAGGTCCTCGACCTTCTTCGGATCGGCGACGGCGGCATCGATGATGGCCGAATCCGGCAGCACGCGGCGCGGCGCGACGTCGCGGCGCTGGGCGATGCGGTCGCGCGCCGTCCACAATTCGCGAACGGCAGCCAGGCCTCTCCGGTCGCGCACCCGATGGATGCCCGACGTTCGGCGCCAGCGGTCCCGTCGCACAACCGGCGTGACGTCCCCGGCCGCCTCTCCTTTGAAGGCCCGCAGATAGTCGAATTCCTCTGCGGCCCAACCGGTTTTGCCCTGCTCGGCCAGCACCTCCGAGATCGCCGCGCGTAGCTCGATGAGCAGTTCCACGTCCAGGGCCGCGTAGTTGAGCCACTCGCCGGGCAGCGGGCGCTTGGACCAGTCGGCCGCGCCGTGGCCCTTGGCCAACCCGCGACCCAACAGCCGCTCGACCATGCTGGCCAGGTTCACCCGGTCGAAGCCGGCCAGCCGCCCGGCAAGCTCCGTGTCGTACAGCGCCGGCGGCCGCATGCCGACCTCGGCCAGACACGGCAGGTCCTGATCGGCGGAGTGCAGGATCCATTCGTCGGTGTCGAGCACCTCGGCGACCGGCCGCAGCGCCGTCAGCGGGTCCGCGCCGTGGCTCACCGGGTCGATGAGCACGGTGCCGGGGCCGGCCCGGCGGATCTGGATGAGGTAGGCCCGGTTGGAGTAGCGGAAACCCGACGCCCGTTCGGCGTCCACCGCAAACGCTCCGCGCCCACGATCCAGGAGTCGTGCGGCCGCCTCGATCTGGGAGACGGTCACCGCGAGATCGGGAATCCCGTCGGCCGGGTGGAGTAGCGGGGTGGGTTCGGGTGGGGTGCTGCCGGGCCCAGGGGTCGCCGGTTCGCCCATGTCAGGCGCGTGACCGCGAGCTCAGATCGGTGACTCCGGTCGGCGGTAGGCCCGCGGCGTGCTCGAGCACTTCGCAAAACGCCTCGACGTGCGCCCCGACTTCGGGGGTGGTCGCCGTCCACGACGCCCGCAGCTCCAGCTGGTGGGCGCGGGGCGGTCCGGAGATGTCGCCGTAGCGCACCGATGTGGTGGCGGTGACGGTGCCGCCCAGGGCGGTGGTGTGCTCGAGGCGCGCCTGAAGCGCGTCGACCAGCCAGCTCCACGCCACTTCCGGCAGCAGGGGATCCACGGCCTCACTCGGGTCCAGGTCGGCCTGGATGTATGCGACCAGGCGGATGGTCCCGTCCCAGGCGTCGGCGCCCTCCGGGTCGTACAGCAGGATCAGCCGGCCGAACGCGTCGCCCTCGGATCGCTCCGGGACGATCTCGAGGTCGGGATGCTTGACCTCGGCTCCCAGGGCGTAGCTGTAGGGCGCCAGGCGCTGCGGCGGGCGGATCGGGCCCAGCTCGATCTCCGGCCGCACCGTGACGGCATTCATCGCCGCCACCGCCTCGCGGAATGGGGCCGGTTCAGCTGATGTCACAGCGTTCGACGGTAGACCCATCGGCCTACACGCCGAAACAGGCGCGCCGAATTTCGCCGCCGTCGCGACCAAGCCGTTACCAGGGCTTACCGGGGCCTCACAAAGGCCATAACGCCTGGTCAGCTTGCGGTCCCGCCGTTGAACCGGGCCGGGCGCTTCTCGCGGTGCGCGGCGAGGCCTTCCCGGACGTCGGGGCCGCTGAAACTGACGAATTCCAGGCCAAGCGACGTTTCGAAGGCGGGCCCGAACATGCGGTACCAGTGGTTGAGGCTGTGCTTGGTCCAGCGGATCGCGTCTTGCGCGCCCAGCGCCAGATTCTCGGCGAGGCGGGTTGCGGTGGCCAGGACCTCGTCGTCGTCGACGCAGGTGGAGACCAGGCCGATGCGCTCGGCCTCCTCGCCGAGCAACGTCTCGCAGGTGAGCAGGTAGTACTTGGCCTTGGCCATGCCGACCAGCAGCGGCCAGCAGATCGCGGCGTGGTCGCCGGCGGCCACCCCGAGCTTGGTGTGCCCGTCGATGAGTTTCGCCGTCCGGCCCGCCACCGAGATGTCGGCGAGCAGCGCCACCACCAGGCCCGCGCCGACGGCAGGCCCCCGGATCGCCGAGACCACGGGCTTGTCGAAATTGACCATGTTGAGCACCAGGTCGCGGGCCTCGCGCATGATGCGGATCCGGCCCTGGTAGTCGCCGATGGTTTCCTCGATCAGGTCGAAGCTGCCGCCGGAGGAGAAGGCCTTGCCTTCGCCGCGGACGAGAACGACGCGCACGGCCGGGTCGCGATCGATCACCGGCCAGATGTCGGCCAGGTCGCGGTGCATCTGCGGTCCGACCGAATTCAGGCCGGGGGCGTCGAGAACCACGGTCAGCACGCCGTTCTCGCTGGGTTCGCAGCGAAGGCTGGGGAACTCGTCGTAGGTGATTGGCATCTTTGGCACCGAGGTGATGTTACGCAGCGGCGGTGTCGTCGGTCCCCGTGGCAGCATTGAGGCCGATGAATAACCCCGACATCCCTGCGCGTACTCGTCGCGAACTTCCCGAGTCGCCGTATCTGGCCGCCGTCACCGGGCGCAAGCCCGGCCACGTGCCGGTGTGGTTCATGCGGCAGGCCGGGCGCTCGCTGCCGGAGTACCGGGCGCTGCGCGAACGGCACAGCATGCTTCAGGCCTGCTTCGAGCCCGAGTTGGCTTGTGAGATCACGCTGCAGCCGATTCGTCGCTACGGCGTCGACGCGGCGATCTTGTTCTCCGACATCGTGGTGCCGCTGCGCGCCGCGGGCGTAGAACTGGACATCGTCGCGGACGTCGGGCCGGTCATCGCGCACCCGGTGCGAACGAACGCCGATATCGATTCGATGAAACCTCTTGAGCTGCAAGCGATTCAGCCGGTCTGCGAGGCGGTTTCGCTGCTTGTGGCCGCACTGGACGAGGTTCCGCTGATCGGTTTCGCCGGTGCGCCGTTCACCCTGGCGTCCTACCTCATCGAAGGCGGCCCCAGCCGTAACCACGCCCGCACCAAGGCGATGATGCTCGCCGAACCGGCCAGCTGGCATGCGCTGATGTCGAAGCTGGCCGACCTCACCGTCACGTTCCTGCGCGGCCAAGTCGAGGCCGGGGTGGACGCCATCCAGGTGTTCGACTCGTGGGCGGGGACGCTGTCGCTGATCGACTACCGCCAATACGTGCTGCCGCACAGCTCACGGGTGTTCGCCGCGCTGTCGGAATACGGCGTGCCCATGACGCACTTCGGGGTCGGGACGGCCGAACTGCTGGGCGCCATGTCGGGGGCCGGGGCGACGGTCGTCGGGGTCGACTGGCGAACGTCCCTGGCCGATGCCGCCGCCCGGGTCGAACCCGGCACGGCGCTGCAGGGCAACCTCGATCCGGTGGTGCTGCTGGCGGGCTGGCCGGTGACCGAACGCGCCGCTCGGGCCGTCATCGACGACGGACGCCGCGCCGTCGACGCGGGAGCGGCCGGCCACGTGTTCAACCTCGGCCACGGGGTGCTGCCCGAGACCGACCCCGGCGTGCTGACCGACCTGGTTTCGCTGGTCCACTCGCTATGACGGCTCGCTCGTATTGCGTTGTGGGCGGCGGTATCTCGGGGCTCACGGCGGCATACCGGCTCCGCGCGGCCGCCGGCGACGACGCGACGATCACGCTGTTCGATCCCGCCGATCGGCTCGGCGGCGTCCTGCGCACCGAGCCGGTCGGCGGACGGCCGATGGACCTGGGTGCCGAGGCGTTCGTGCTGCGGCGGCCGGAAATGCCGGCGCTGCTGGCGGAGCTTGACCTGTCGGGGCGCCAATTGGCCACCACCGGCGCCCGGCCACTGATCTACAGCCGGCAAGTGCTGCACCCGCTGCCCGCCGGCACGGTCGTCGGGATCCCGTCGTCGGCCGCCTCGGTGGCGGGATTGGTCGACGAGGCGACCGTCGCACGCATCGACGCCGAACCCAGCCGCCCACTGGGCTGGCAACGCGGCGGCGATCCCGCGGTGGCCGAACTGGTCGGCGACCGGTTCGGCGCGCAGGTCGTGGCCCGGTCGGTGGATCCGCTGCTGAGCGGGGTCTACGCGGGTTCCGCGGCGACGATCGGTCTGCGCGCGGCCGCCCCCAGCGTGGCGGCGGCCCTCGACCGCGGCGCCACCAGCCTGACCGACGCCGTGCGGCAGGGGTTGCCGCCGGACACCGGCGCGCCGGTGTTCGGGGCGCTGGACGGCGGCTACCAGGTACTGGTCGACGAGCTCGTCGAGCGCAGCCGGCTGCGCTGGGTCCCTGCCGCGGTGGATCGGCTCGACCCAGCCGAGCCTGGCTGGGGGCTGCTGGATGACACCGGTGCTGGCTGGCATGCCGATGCCGTGGTCCTGGCCGTGCCGGCCCCGCGGCTGGCGCGCCTGGTTCAGCACATCGCCCCGCGCACCGCCGTCGCCGCCAGCCGGATCGAGAGCGCGTCGTCGGTGGTGGTGGCGCTCGCCGTGCCCGCCGACACCCCGTTCCCGCAAAGTTCCGGGGTGCTGGCGGCCAGCGGGGAGCCCCTGCACGCCAAGGCGATCACGCTGTCGTCACGCAAGTGGGGTGCGCGCGGGGACACGCAGCTGCTGCGGCTGTCGTTCGGGCGGTTCGGCGACGATCTCGCGTCTCGCGCCACCGACGACGAGCTGCTGGCCTGGGCGGTACAAGACCTGGCGGACGTATTCGGGCTGACCGTCGACCCCGTCGATGCCCGCATCCGGCGCTGGATCGACGCGATGCCGCAGTACGGTCCCGGCCACGCCGATGTGGTCGCCGAGGTGCGAGCCGGTTTGCCGCCGACGCTCGCCGTGGCGGGCAGCTACCTCGACGGGATCGGGGTGCCCGCGTGTGTCGGGGCCGCCGGCCGGGCGGCCGAGCGCGTGATCAGGGCCGTCGAGGGCTTAGACGCGGAAGTGGCACGATAGGTTTCATGGCCAAACTCGATTCCAAACTGGACTATGCGGCCCTGAACTCGACGCTTCGCTACCTGATGTTCTCGGTGTTCTCGGTGCGGCCCGGTGTGCTCGGCCCGGAGCGGAGCGACGCTAGGAAAGAGGCCATAGACGACGCGTCCACCTTCTTCAAGCTGCAGGAGGAGCGCGGCGTCGTGGTGCGCGGCCTCTACGACGTGGCGGGCCTGCGCGCCGACGCGGATTTCATGATCTGGACCCACGCCGAACGCGTCGAGGCGCTGCAGGCGACCTACGCCGATTTCCGGCGCACCACCATCCTGGGCCGCGCCTGCTCGCCGGTGTGGAGCAGTGTGGCGCTGCACCGGCCGGCCGAGTTCAACAAGAGCCACATCCCGGCGTTCCTGGCCGGCGAGGAGCCCGGCGCCTACATCTGCGTGTATCCCTTCGTGCGGTCTTACGAGTGGTACCTGCTGCCCGACGAGGAACGCCGCCGCATGCTCGCCGAGCACGGCATGGCCGCCCGCGAGTACAAGGACGTGCGCGCCAATACCGTGCCGGCGTTCGCGCTGGGTGACTACGAATGGATCCTGGCGTTCGAGGCCTTGGAACTGGATCGCATCGTCGACCTGATGCGTGAGCTGCGCGCCACCGACGCCCGCCGGCACACCCGTGCGGAGACGCCGTTCTTCACGGGGCCGCGGGTGCCGGTCGAGCAGCTGGTGAGCTCGCTGCCATGACCGCGCCGGCGACGATGCAGAGCGACGCGATGAGGAGGAGCGGCGCTCATGACTGAGCCCGACCCGACCGATCCCACCCGCTTCGAGGAGATGTATCGCGACGACCGGATGTCGCACGGACTGCCCGCCGCCACGCCGTGGGACATCGGGGGTCCGCAGCCGGTGGTCCAGCGGCTGGTCGCGCTGGGCGCGATCAAGGGTGAGGTGCTCGACCCCGGCACCGGCCCGGGTCACCATGCGATCTACTACGCCTCCAAGGGTTATTCGGCGACCGGGATCGACGGGTCGGCGGCCGCCGTGGAGCGGGCCCGCGACAACGCGCGGAGGGCCGGGGTGTCGGTGAACTACGAGCTGGCCGACGCCACAAAGCTGGAGGGTTTCGAGAATCGGTTCGACACCGTCATCGACTGCGCCTTCTACCACACCTTCAGCACCGATCCCGACTTGCAGAAGTCGTATGTGCAGGCCCTGCACCGGGCCACCAAGCCCGGGGCGCGGCTGTACATGTTCGAGTTCGGCGAGCACGACGTCAACGGCTTCACGATGATGCGGTCGTTATCCGAGGACGATTTTCGTCAGGTGCTACCGCTTGGTGGCTGGGAGATCACCTACCTGGGCCCGACGACCTACCTGATCAACCTGAGCGTTCAGACGATCGAGATGATGACGGCGCGGAATCCCGACATGGCCGACGAGGTGCAGCCGATGTTGGAGCGATTCCGCGCGATGGAACCGTGGCTGGTCAACGGCCGGGTGCACGCCCCGTTCTGGGAGGTTCACGCCACGCGGGTGGACTAGCCGCCGCGTGGCCGTTTCACGGTTCTCGCGTCGCGAAACTTAAATGACGGCGCCGCATTGCGGCGTGTCGTGTGCGTGGTTTAAGTGTCGCGGCATCCCCGACGGTTGAGCGCGCCGCGCACGCGTCGCACCACGTCCTCAGGTTTGTCCTCGGCGATCACTCGGATGACGATCCAGCCGAGTTCTTCGAGCTTGCGCAGCCGGTCCTGGTCGCGGGCGTATTGCCGTCGGTTAGCGCGATGGTGGTCGCCGTCGTACTCGACGGCCACGCTGTAATTCTCCCAGCCCATGTCAAGGAAGGCAATTAGGCGCCAGTTCTCCTGCACCGGTATTTGGGTGGTGGGAACGGGTAGCCCGGCGTCGATCAACAGTAAGCGCAGCCAGGTCTCCTTGGGCGATGCCGCGCCCGGATCGACGAGGGGGAGCGCCGCGCGCAGGCTCCGCAAGCCTCGCGCACGCGAGTACCGCTTAGTCAGCAGCAGCACATCCTCTCTCGGGAACGGCGTCGCCCGCATCAGCGCGTCGAGCCGTGCCACCGCCTGGCCGATGGGCAGTTGCCTGGCCAAGTCAAACGCCGTCCGGGCCGGAGTGGTCACTGGCAGACCGGCAACACGGGTCACCTCGTCCGGCTCGACTCGCTGATTGTGGGTAATCACGCCGACGGGCGGATGCGGGTTACGCCAGATCAATTCGATGGGCTCGTCGTCGTCGATCCAACTCGAGCCGTGCAGCGCGGCCGCGGCCAGTCCGGCCAGGACGCCGCGTCGGCCCGACCATAACCACGCCGCAACCGAATGTGTGCGCAGCGATGGCGCGGCGCAGTCCGGCAGATATATGTCGGGATGGATTGCACGGAACCTGGTTCGCAGCCGATACCGGGTCAGTGTTCCCAGCCGCAGGGCTTCGCTGCCCACAAAAACGTCGTCCACAAATGAAAGACGTCACCACGCAGCCGCGAGGTCCGCGAAGCTTAAACGACGGCGCCGCATTGCGGCGTGTCGTGTGCGTGGTTTAAGTGTCGCGAAAGTGCCAGCCGAGCCGGGCTAAGCCCCAGCCGGCACCAGGCGCAGCGAGATCGAGTTGATGCAGTAACGCTGATCCGTCGGCGTCGGATACCCCTCGCCGGCGAATACGTGGCCCAGGTGGCTGTGGCAGTTCGCACACAGCACCTCGGTGCGCGTCGTGCCCATCGAATGGTCGGGCCGCAGGATCACCGCGTCGGAGTTCGCCGGGTCGAAAAACGAAGGCCAGCCGCAGTGTGACTCGAATTTCTCTGTGCTGCGGAACAATTCGGCGCCGCAGGCCCGGCATTGGTAGACGCCCTCGGTCTTGGTGTCGGTGTACTCGCCCGTGAACGGCCGCTCGGTGCCCGCGCGACGGAGCACGTGAAACTCCTCTGGGCTGAGTTTCTGCCGCCACTCGTCATCGGTCAGCTGCAGCTTCGGATTCATGCGTCCACGCTAGCGCGCTCCCGCTCGGCCGTCAGCCACGCCGGGTCGATGCCCTCGTCCAGCCGGTCCTCGGCCTTAGCGTCCAGGTAACGGAAATAGAGCACGGTGAATGCGACGATCAGCAGCAGCGACCAACCGTAGGTGATCTTCAGGTAGTGCAGCGCGCGGCCGTAGCGCATCCACCTGTAAATCAGCCAGTCGTCCAGCGTCATGAAGCCGTAGATCCCGAGCCACGCCGGCCAGTTGCGGATCAGCGAGTTCTGCAGCACCACCGTCATCAGGAACGGGAAAAGCATCATCGAGTAGTAGCCCTGGGCCAGCGGCAGCACCAGCCAGGAACACACCAGCAGCACGCCCGACGAGCTGGTGAACCAGAACAGCGGGTCCCGGGTGCGGTAGTAGCGGTACAGGAGCCACAGCGCGCCGATCGCCAGCAGCGTTAACAAGATCCGCAGGAACACGATCAGCCAGGTGGGCAGGCCGAAGTACACGCCGTTGCCCTCGATCGAGCTGTTGAAGTAGTCCCGCGTGCCCCCGATGTACGGCAGCGTTTTGGTGAAGAATTCCATCGGGTGGCTGACCAGCGGCAGCGCTGCCAGGTTGATCACCACGGGGACCACGATCGCGGTGAGCACTGCTCGCCACTGGCGGTTGAGCAGTGGCAGCAACAGCAGTGGGCCCAGCACGGGTTTGAGCGTGAGTGTGAGCCCGATCGCGAGGCCGGCCCACCACTGACGGCTGACCCTGCCGTCCAACAGCCAGCGCAAGAAGAGCATCTCGGCCAGCAGCACGCAACCGTTGATGTTGGTGAACACCAGCGTGCTGGTGACGCTTTCCGTGCAGAACATCGCCAGCAGCAGGGCCGGGGCTGCCACCGAGGACAGCGTGTACTTGAACAGCCGCAGCAGCAGGTACCAGGCGATCAGGATGGCCACGGTGTTGATCAGAATGAACAGATACCGCGACGGCGTGAAGGGCAGATAACCGAACGGCGCCATCAGCAGCGTGCCGCCGGGCGGATACAGGTAATGCGGGTCGACGTAGTCGAAGTGCTCGTTGTAGATGTCCCAGCCGTGCCGGAAGTTGAGGACCGCGCGGTACACCGGTTTGAAGTCGTCGGTGATATTGCCGTTGAGGGTGAGCACGATGCTGCGGTGTAGCACCGACATGATGGCCACCGGCCACAGCGCCGATCGCAATATCGTCGCGGCGCTCGGTGCGCTGGTGCGGGGACGAAACGCGGCAAGGACCCAATCGCGCAGGCCGGTTCGGGTCGAGTCAGCTGCGGTCACCAGCGCACGGTACACCGGGGGGCTCAGCCCGGCGACGATGCGGCCGCGTGGCGGGCGAGGTGGGGGTACCGCCCGCTACGCGGGGGAGAGCTGGGCAGTCAGGCGGGAGCGAAGTGTCAGGCGGGACAGTAGGTGTCGGTTGCGGGCAGCTTGCCGCTGTTGAGGTAGCCGATCAGCGGCGGGACCGCGCAAGGCGAATAGATGCTGGCGCCGTGACCGATGCCCTGCCACATCACCCGCTTGCTGGCCGCGTTGGCGTTGATGATGGTGGCCGCCGTCGCGGCGACCCCTTCGTTGCCGACGATCGGGTCGTTGTGCACGCCCGCCAGAAGGACATCGATTTTGAGATCCTTCGGCGGTGCCGGTGGCGGAATGGTGGGCCAGTGCACGCATTTGACCAAGTTGAGTGCGGCGACGGTGCCGAATTGCGGATAGAGCTTCGCCCACGCCACCACCAGTTCGCGCACCCGGTCCGGGGTCGGGCGGTTGATGGCGTCGCTGCAGGAGTTGACGAACTGGCCGTCGGAGTCGTTGGTGGCGAACGCGTGGTTGATCAGGTTGTTCAGCTGGTTGGCGTCGCCGGAACGGGCGGCCGCCAGCGCGTTGGCCAGGCTCGTCGTGGAGTTGACGCGGCCGCCGGAGGGGAGGCCCAAGGCGACGGTGATCGCGTTGACCACCGCGGCCACCGGTGCGCCACCGGGCCCCTTGCCGGCGCGGGCGTCGGACAGCAGCGCGCTGACGGCGCCCTTCGGATCGGGACCCAGCGTGCAGTTGACCGCGACGCACTGCGCGGCGAACGCGTCGAGCGCGGCCTGCTGGCCCTTGACCTGTTGCTCGGCGGCGGCTTCGGCGTTGACGCCCAACGCGACGGGGGAGTCGAGGATCAGCCGGGCGACCCGGTCGGGCCGCGATGCGGCGTAGGCCAGCGCCACCTGGGCGCCGTTGCCGATCCCGACCAGCGCGACCGCGGGCACGTCCCAGAGGCTGCGGAGTCGCTCGATGTCGGAGGCGGCGTGCGAATTGTCGTAGGCCGACGCGCCCGGCGCGATGGCGTCGGTGCAGTTCGTGGTCGCGGTGTTGGAGATTTCCGAGAGGTTGGCAACCGGGTCGTCGCCGGGTTGGAATTGCGCCTGGTCGCGCATCGCCTGGCGGTCAAGCTGATCGCGGCAGTCGATGGGGCTCGACATGCCCATGCCGCGCCGGTCGACGGCGACGATTGGGTGGGTTTGGAGCACATCGGCGCCCCCGCGGGAGAGCCAGACCGGCAGCTGCGTCGAGGACGGCAGGTCGGAGCCGGTGGTGAAGACCAGCGGGCCCGCATCGTGCGGCGTCTGATTCGACCGCGCGCGGACCACGCCGATGCTCAGGGTCCCGGACCCGCCGTTGACCGGGTCGAGGTCGGTGTCGTAGTTCGCGCAGTCGAGCTGGACGCCGGGCGCTGCAGGGACGGCCGCGTCGGTGAAGACCCGCGAGGTGCAGTCGTGCCAGGACAGGTCGTTCTTGGGTGCCGCGATCGGTGGCGGACCGCTGGGCGGGGGCTTCGTCGTGGCCACGCCTTGCGGCCGGGCGCCGGAGTTGGTGGCGAAGCGCGGGTCCGCGGCCAGGCCGGGAACGCAGCCGGCCACCATCGCGGTCACCGCCACCAGGATCGTGGCGGGTGCGATCTGCCGACTCATGCCGACCACAGTAGCTAGGCCTTCACATATCGGGTGTAGAGGTAGCCGGCGTCGTCGGTGAGGATGTGGGCGCGACGCATGTGGGTCAGCAGCTGGTCCGGGCCGGTCGCGATGCGTCGGGCCAGGCCGCCGACGAGATACGGCGCGACCGTCAGGCACAGCTCGTCGAGCATGCCACGCTGGACGAACGCCCCGAGCAGTGTCGGCCCGCCTTCGGTCAGGATGCGGCGCATGCCGCGCGCCGCGAGGGCCTCCAGCAAAGCGGCCTCGTCGACCTCGCCGGCGTCGCCGCCGGAGCAGTCGACCACCTCGCACAGGTCGCCGAGCAGCCGGCGCGCCTTCTCGGCCGCCGCCGCGCAGGTGAGCACCAGGGGTGGCACCTCGGTCCGGGTGAACACCGGCATGTCCCGGTCGAGGTGACCCGAGTTGGTGACGATCGCCAGTTGCGGGACCTCGCCTTGCCCGCGGCCCTGCCGCCGCTGCCGCTGGGCGACGCCAAGATGCGCGCCGGAATAGTTCTCGATCCGCACCGTGCCCGCCCCGACCACGATCACGTCGGCGAGTTCGCGCAGCAGGTTGAAAATGTGCCGGTCGCCGGGGCCTCCCATCCCGCCGCTGCTGCCATCGGCGGTGGCGCCGCCGTCCACGCTGGTGATGAAATTCGCCCGGACCCACGTCCCGTCCCGTTCCGGATAGTCGTAGAGCCGGTGAAGTTCGCCGTCGTCGAGTTCTCGTGTCGACCCGAGCAGCGTCAGTGGGGTCTCGGCAGCCATGAGTTCGATTGCAACACGCCGCTACAGTTCCTGCATGCACGGGTCCACTTCTGGCCGAGTGGCCCACCTGGTGGATCGGCAGCCGACTGCGTCGCCGGAGCGACTGATCGCTCAATTAAGGCCGCCGCCAACGTTTGCCGACGTGAGCTTTGCGACGTATCGCCCGGATCCGGCGGAACCGACCCAGGCGGGCGCCGTCGCGGCCTGTCAAGACTTCTGCCGGCAGGCCGTGGAGCGCCGGGCGGGCCGCCGAAAACTGTTCGGGAAGCGGGCCGTGCTGCCCGGCGTCGGGCTGTACCTCGACGGCGGCTTCGGCGTGGGCAAGACGCACCTGCTCGCCTCGGCCTATTACCAGCTGCCCGGACACGGGCCAGAACCCCCATCTCCCAAGGCGTTCGCCACATTTGGCGAGCTCACCCAGCTCGCCGGCGTGTTCGGCTTCGTCGAGTGTATCGAGATGCTCGCCGATTACACGGCCGTGTGCATCGACGAGTTCGAGCTCGACGACCCGGGCAACACCACCCTGATCTCGCGGATGCTCTCCACGTTGGTCGAGCGCGGCGTGTCGGTGGCCGCCACCTCCAACACCTTGCCCGAACAGCTCGGCGAGCGCCGCTTCGCCGCTCAGGACTTCCTACGCGAGATCAACACGCTGGCAAGCATTTTCACGACGGTGCGGATCGAGGGACCCGACTACCGGCACCGCGGCCTGCCGCCGGCGCCGCAGCCGTTGTCCGACGAGGAAGTGGCCGCGCGCGCCGCGGAGGTCGACGGGGCGACGCTGGACGATTTCGACGCGCTGTGCGCGCACCTGGCCACCATGCACCCGTCGCGGTATCTGACGCTGCTCGAGGGCGTGACGGCGGTGTTCTTGACCGGCGTGCACGGAATCGACGACCAGAACGTCGCGCTGAGGCTGGTGTCGCTGACCGACCGGCTGTATGACGCCGGCATCCCGGTGGTGGCTTCGGGGGCGAAGCTGGACACCATCTTCAGCGAGGAGATGCTCGCCGGTGGCTATCGAAAGAAGTACCTGCGGGCCACTTCACGGCTGGTCGCGCTGACCGGCGCCGGGATCAACCAAGCTCGCGAACCATGACGTAGTCGTTTTCGAGGCCGGTGCCCACTTGAAAGGTCCTGGTGCCGTTGATCGTAAAGCCGGCCTTGGCGTAAAAGCGTTGCGCGCGCCGGTTTGCCTGGTTGACGCCCAGCCACACGCTGCGCACACCCCATTGTTCGGCGGTGGCCAGCGTGAGGTCCATCAGCGCCGTCGACACCCCGGCCCCGTGGTAGCCGGGCAGCACGTAGATCTTTGACAGCTCGGCGGTGTCGTCAGCGTCGCCGCGAACGATCATGGCGTAACCGATGATTCGGCCGTCCTGCGCGGCGGTGATGATGGCGCGTTGCGGATCGGCCAGGTACTCCGCGAAACGCTCGGCCGACAGGTTGGTGTCGATGAACGACGCGATGTTCTCCGGCGGCGTCGCGGGGGGACACGCCAACGGAAAGGTGCGCGCGGCAACGTCGGCCAGCTCCGCGGTGTCGACCGAACCCGTCGTGACGACGCGTACGGCCGGCGACTGGCTTGTCAAAGATTCCATTGGGCGAGGTGGTAGCCCGTCTTCTTGTCCAGCAGGACGACGGTGGAGACGGGGTCGCGGTAGGCGTCCCAATACACTCCGCCGCGCACGATCGCTCCGTTCGGCGCATTGACGAGCACGTTGTCCAGCGCGTCGGGCGCATCGGAGGCCCGCGGCTTGTACGCGTCGGCGAACGGGGTCACACCGTCGAAGCTGAAGTCGGTCGCCATGATGAACGGATTGGGCACCCGGATCGCGCGAATCGTCACGTCGGCGCGGTCAACGGTGCTGCCGGGGAAGCTTTTTACCGGAACGCCCTCGCGCGTGTAGCCGAATCCGGGCGGCGGATCGCAGGGAGCCACGCTGCTGACGGTGACGTCGGCGATGTATTTGCCGGTGTCCACCCGCAGGGTGTCACCGATGTGGCCGATCGGCGCGTCGCCGGCCCACGCGCGGGGCGCGGACACAACGCCGACGGCGGTGACGCTCGCGGCGGCGACGAGGAAGGTGGACAGAACGATCAGCCAACGGTGCATCTTCGCCTCCCTTCTGGGAACCTTCGCATGATCGCACACGCGCTATGGCGAGGGGGAGGGGTTCTGACCGCTGCCCAGCGATTCGAGCGCGGCCATCAGATCGGTTTCGGCGCGGTCCTTGTCGACGCCGGACCGGTGCAGCGGCCCGGCACCGTCGTCGAGTTCGAGCAACGCCAGCAGCAGGTGCTCGGTGCCGATGTAGTTGTGGCCGAGCCGAAGCGCCTCGCGGAAGGTCAATTCGAGCGCGCCTTGCGCGCCGGGCCGCTAAAGGGGATGAGCTCGAGATTGCAGCCTCCCCGCCCCTCTGGGACGATCAGGAGGCCGTGAAACCACTGCTGCTGACGCTGACGAGCCTTGCCGCCATGGTCGGCATGGCCGGGCCGGTGCGCGCCGACAGCAACGACGACGCATTCCTGGCCTCACTCCACGCGGCCGGCATCACCTTTCCGGATCCGGCCACGGTGATAGGGGCCGGCAAATGGGTGTGCCAAGCCGTGGGTAAGGGGACGCAAATGGTGGACGTCGTCACGACGATCCAAGCTCAGAACCCCGGGCTGCACGGGGACAACGCGGCCAGGTTTACGGCGATCGCGGCCAGCGTGTACTGCCCCCAAGCGGTGTCGGTCGTTGGTGGGAAGGTCGGCGGCGATTCGTAGCGGCTTGTGATCGGATTTTTACAATCGCGCCCGCTAACGGCGGGTTAACGAAACCTGTCGTCAACATTTCGCGTTTACGCTTCTGCGATTAATGACCACCCGGTTTTAAGGACGCGAGTTTGGACTTCGTTCAGGCGCAGTTGATCGATCCGCTGAGCAATGCCCTGAATGGCCACGTCCTCGTTTACCTGCTCCTCGGTGTCGGCATCTATTTCACGGTGCGCACCCGATTCATTCAAATCCGGTACTTCGGGCGTATGGTGCGCCAGCTCCGCAGATCCCACCGCCAAGACGGTGGGATCTCATCTTTTCAGGCCTTTTGCGTTGGCCTTGCGTCGCGGGTCGGCACCGGAAACATCGCCGGCGTCGCGATCGCGCTCACCATGGGTGGGCCCGGCGCGATCTTCTGGATGTGGGTGGTGGCCGGGGTCGGCATGGCGACGGCGCTGATCGAGGCCACCCTCGCTCAGATTTTCAAGGTGCGCTCGGCGGACGGTGCCTTCCGCGGCGGCCCGGCGTTCTACATCCAGCGCGGCTTGCGCTCGCGGACGGGCGGCATCGTCTTTGCCGTGCTGCTGGTGGTCACGTTCTCGACCGCGTTCAACATGGTGGAGACGAACGCGGTCAGCGGCGTCTTGAAGTCGTCGCATGGCGTCGACGTCGGTTGGACGACAGTGGTTTTGGCCGTCTTGGCGGCGTCGGTGCTCTTCGGCGGGGTGCGCAGAGTCGCCCAGGTCGCGGAACTGGTCATTCCGGTCGTCGCGCTGGCATATGCGTTGCTGGCGCTGGCGATTGTGGCGGTCAACATCACCGCGCTGCCGGCGGTCATCGAGGAGATCGTCGGCGGCGCGTTCGGAATCAGGCAGATGGCAGGCGGTTTCGCCGGCGGCATCGCGACGGCCATGCTGACCGGGGTCAAGCGCGGCCTGTTCGCCTGCGAGGCGGGGATGGGCAGTTCGCCCAACATTGCCGGCGCAGCGACGGTCTCACATCCGGTGGAGCAGGGGCTGATTCAGTCGCTGGCGGTTTTCGTCGACACCATGGTGATCTGCACGGCGACCGCGTTCATCGTGCTCATGTCGGGTCCCGGCATCTACGATCCGGCTCACACGGGTTCGATCGCCGGAGCAAGCCTGACCGAGTCCGCGATCGCCGCCGGCCTCGGATCGTGGACCACCGTGCTGATGACCACAGTGGTCTTCGTCTTCGCGTTCGCCTCGGTGCTCAGCAACTACGTCTGCGCCGAGGCCAACCTCTTCTTCCTGGGTGGCCGGCGCCTGGCGATCAACATGCTGAAAGTCGTGACGCTGCTGGCGATCGTGTTCGGCGCGATGTCCCAACTCAAGCTGGTGTGGGCGCTCGCCGATCTGGCTATGGCGCTGATGGCCGTCGTCAACCTGGTCGCGATCTGCTTGCTGGGCAGGTGGGCGTTCGCGGCGGTGCGGGATTTTCACCGCCAATCCGCCCAGGGCAGACACCCGGTCTTCGTCGCCAGCGAGGCCGGACTGCCCGGTGTTCTCGACGGCGACATCTGGGAGATCCCGGATCGCCACCAGGTTGGAGCGCTACCGGAGTCGTTGCGGATGAGCCGGCCGGCAATGCGGTCCGCCAAGATCTCCCGCGCACCGGCGGCGTAGCCGTCGCACACAGTTCACCGGCCAGAGGGCGCCGGGCCGACGCGCGGCAATAGGCTAAACGGTTATGCGCGTCGATCCGGGGCCGCTGACATGGGCCGCCCTGGTCCAGACCTGGCATCTGGACCTGATTTCCGCGACCGTAATCCTGTTGGCGGCCGCCACATACGCCTGGTGTTATCGGCGCGGCCGAAGCGCCGAGCGACCGGTCCCGCCCGCGCAGGCGGGCCTCTTTGGGGTCGGCGTGGTGCTGTGGGCATTGGCGACGATGAGCGCGGTCGGCGCCTACGCCTACGTCCTGTTCTGGATGCGTGCGCTGCAGGTACTGCTGCTGCTCTACGTCGTGCCCTTCTTCATCGCGCAGGGCAGGCCGGTCACCGTTGTGCGCGACGCGCTCGGCCCCGCCGGGCGCGACCGCCTTGACCGGCTGTTGGCGACCCGGTTCGCACGGGTGCTCGCACACCCGTTGACCACGTCGCTGGCGATGCTGGGCACGCCGTGGCTGCTCTACCTGACGCCCTGGTACACCGCAGCCCTCGAGAGCGAGTGGATCGGTGCGCCCACTCGAATCTTGTTGGTAGCGGTTGGTTTCGGGTACTTCTACGCGCGGCTCCAGGCGGATCCCGTTCCCCGCAGGTACTCCCAGGCGATTTCGTTGCTGATCACCGTCGCCGAGGCCCTCGGCGACGGTGTGCTCGGCTTGGTCATCTGGCAGGGCTCGTTGATCGGCGCGGCGTATTACGCGGGGTTGCACCGATCTTGGGGCCCCGATCGGCGGCTCGATCAGACGATCGGCGCCGGCGTCTTATGGATCCTCGGGGACGTGGTCGGCTGGCCGTTCGTGCTGCTGCTGATGCGCGCGCTGTCCCGCGACGAAAAGGCGCACGCGGTCGCAGTCGACGCCGAGTTGGACGCGGCGGAAGCGGTCGAGGGCGAAAGTGCCGCGCCGTCGGGATTGTGGTGGGAGAACGACCCGCAACTGCGCGAGCGATTCCGGCGAGGCTAAGCCGCCCGGCCCTCGATGATGCTGAACCGCGAAGCGGTGTCGACCACACCGATCATCTGGAAACCGGCCTCATCGAACAGGCGGCGATACTCGCCGACGGTGCGTTCCCGGCCGTTGTTGATTATCAGCATTTCCATGTCCGTCCACTTGGCAATGGATCCACTGTCGTCTTCGGGGATGACCGTCTCGACGAGCAGCAACGCGGCGCCGGTGGCCGCGGCCGACCGTACATTCCGCAGGATCCGCACCGACGCGTCGTCGTCCCAGTCATGGATGATGTGCTTGAGGACGTAGGCGTCGCCACCGGCCGGGACGCCGTCGAAAAACGATCCCTCGGCAAGCCGAACCCGTTCTGCAACATGGCTTTCCCGCAGCAGGGCCAGCGCTCCGGCAATAACTTCGGGCAGGTCGTACAGCACGCCTTGGGCATCCGGCGCCGACGCCAGGATGGCGGCGAGGAGACGGCCGTGGCCGCCGGCGACGTCGACGATCGTGCCGAATCGGGTGAAGTCGTAGGCGTCGACGACGGGTCCGACCGACAACCCGGACTGGCCCGTCATCGCGTCATTGAAGATCCGCCCGAATTCGGGCTCGTCGCCCAGGTAGTCGAAGAAGCTCTTGCCGCGCAGCGCCGGAACAACGGTGGTGCCCGTTTTGATCGCCTCCGTCAGCAGGCTCCAATGCTCACGGTGTTGCCGCGCGCCGATGAAGCGCGCCATCGGCGCCACCGACACCGGGACATCGGAGCGCAACAGGTCGGCCAGCGGACTCAACTCGTAACGGCCGTCGTCGCGTCGAGCGAAGATGCCCTTGCTGATCAGGGCGCGCAGCAGCCTGCCGAGCGCGTCGGGCTCGGCGCCGACCTTGCCGGCCAACTCATTGATCGATAGCGGACCGCCGGCGAGCGCGTCTGCGACGCCCAGGTCGGCAACCGCGGTGATGCCCTGCGAGATCCAGGCGGCGAGAATCAGCTCCTGCATCACCTCCGCGGGGGGAGCTGCCTGCCGGTCGGGTGAAGTCATGTGCGCCCTTGGGGTCGGTGACAACGGAAACTCAACGGAGTTTCGCACGGATAGCCGCGTTTTTGGACCGTTCCCCACCGCGAACTGGCCCGTCATAATGAGCCATGCGCAAGAGGGTTGGCATCGCGCTGGCGGTGCTGCTCGTTGTGTCGATCGTCGCGTTCGGCGTTTCGTGGTACTTGAACGTGTTCGTGTTCGACCAGTACGACGCCTACGGCGAGGTGCCCATCCCCGGCACCCGGACCCTGCACCTACCTCAGGGCGACGTGAAGGTCACCTTCCATACGGAAATCGCCGGCTCGATGGAAGGCGGTGAGGTGCCGATTCCGCAGGACCTCGGAGGTGGCGATCGCCCCGCCGAGCGGGGTGGCACAGCCGGAGTTCACCCGCAAGATCGGAGGTACGACCGGAGACAATCAGGATATGCACAGACCGGTGGGAGTGGCGCGCATTCCTGGTGCGGGAGATTACACCGTCACGGCGAATGGAAAGGCGAATGCGTTCATCAGTCCTCGCCTGTCGTTCGGTCACGGCAGTAACTACCGATTCGTGCCGGGGCTGTTTCTCTGGCTGGGCGTGCTCAGCCTGGCGGCCCTGGTGGCATTGCCGTTCGTGGGGCGGAGCAGTCGGCCAGCCGTCCGGCCCAAGCCGAAGACGCCCCTGCGGCGGCTGGAAGATATTGCGTCATTGCATGATTCGGGGGCGCTCGGCGATGAGGAATGCGAAGCCGAGAAGCGACGGATTCTCGACGATTCCTAGAGTCGGCGCGGCCAGGAGGTCCGGCGCGCTCGAATATGTGAAATCAACATGAAGTCCGCCCGGTGGCTCGAGCGGTCCGCTATGTTGCGCGAGACGTCGGCGACTGCCGACCGCACCCAAAGGAGCCAATGGTGATGAAGGTATCGGTCATGGCAGCGGGCTTGGCGGCGAGCGGCCTGATGGTCGGCGTCGCGGTCACGGGCTGTGGAGACAACAAGTCGTCGAGCCCGTCGTCGTCAACGTCATCGTCATCGTCTACGTAGGCTTCCGCCGCCCCGTCGCCGTCCGCGCCACAGACATCGAGCAGCGCAGCCGCCCAGCCTTCCGACTACAGCAATTTGCTCATCAAGGCCAGCGACATCGTGGTGCCCGGCGACACCTTCACTCCTGACGCAGACGCTGCCCGTTCCCAACCCCGCCGGAGCTGAAGGCGTCTTCATGAATCAGGGCGGCTCCCGCAAGGTCGACGACACGATCTACGTCTATCCCGACGCCGGCGCGGCGTCGCAGGCGCTCGACCAGAGCGCCAAGGGGATTCAGGAGCTGAGCGTGAAGTCCCCGCCGGCACCGGCCGACGTGGGCACCGGCGGCCAGATGGCCGTGGGGCCGTCGCCGGACGGCTCGAAGTCGAAAGCGATCGTGATGTTCACCGAGGGCAAGACCTTTACGGTCCTCGAGTTCGAAAGCCCGCCGAATGATCCGGTGCAACCGGACTTCGTGCTCGATCTCGGGCGGAAGCAGGATGCGGCTATCAAGAGCGGGCTGCCCGCGTGAGATGCTGCCCGGTTCAGGCGGCTCGCGCCGTCCAGGTGAAGCTGTGCATCTCGGGGATTTGTGGTGCCAGCGCGGCGGCCACGCTGCGACCGATTTGATCGGCCGCTGCCAGTGGGGTTTTCGGGTCGAGGAAGCCTTCCACCTCGACCCGCAGGGTCCGCCCGGTCCACCGGGCTCGGGCGTGCGCGTGCATGACACCCGGAACCGTCGCGGCGGCGGTTTCGGCCGTCGTGATGATTTCGGGGTCGACGCCATCGAGTAGGCGGTGAGCGATGTCGGCGGTGACCTCCCAGCCGACGTGGCAAATGAACGCGGTGACGACGATTCCGGCGACCGCGTCCGCCCAGCCCCAGCCGAACGCCACGCCGATCAGCCCCAGCATCGCCCCGGCCGACGACAGCGCGTCGAGCCAGGAATGCTTGGCGTCGGCCACCATGGTGGCCGAACGAATCCGTCGACCGACCACCAGCTTGTAGCGCGCGACGAGTTGGTTGCCGACGATGCCCACGGCCGCCGCGGCGATGCCCCAGCCGACGTGACCGGTTCCGCCATGCCGGAGCAGCTTCGTGACGCTTTCAAAACCGGCGACCAAAGCGCTGCCCCAAATCACCACAGCCACACCTATGCCGGCGAGGTCTTCGGCGCGTTCGTAGCCGTAGGGATAACGCTCGGTGGGTACCTTGCGGGATGCCCGGAACCCGACGAACACCAGGGCGCTGGTCGAAACATCCGACAGGTTGTGCAGCGCATCGCCGAGCAGGGCTACCGATCCGGACACCAGAGCGATGGCCAATTCGACGAGCCCGGTCAGCGCCAACCCGACGGCGCTGACGGCGACGGCGCGGTTGGCCTGGCGACGCTCGTTCGCATCGTCGGCCGTAGTCTCGAGGGGAAAGCTCGCCGCCGGGTCCCGGACTCCGTTGATCACGTGCATACCGTTAAGGATGCCCGCGTGAGCGGTGTCACTCAACCCGGGTTACGGGCGCGGGCTGGCGCCATCGGAAGGTGCTGTCAGGCAACGACTTTCGCCGGCATCCGACGGCCGGATGAGTCAGGTCCGCACCGACGGCGTGGTTGGAGCGGTATCCGGCAAGCGTGCAAGCATCACCGCGAGTTAGGTTCGGCGAATGAAGTTCGTGCTGGCCGGCTATGGGAGTCGGGGCGATGTCGAGCCCTGCGCCGCGGTCGGCCGGGAGCTGCTGCGTCGGGGTCACGACGTCCGCATGGCGGTCTCGCCGGACATGATGGGCTTCGTCGAGGCGGCGGGGCTTACCGCGGTCGCCTACGGACCGGACACGCGGGAGCAAATGAATGCGGCCGCGCACATCGTCCGGAGCGTTGCGAACCCGATCAGCGCGTTGCCCGAAGTGATGGAGCGTCTTACGCACATCTGGACGGAGAAAAGCGCGACGCTGACGTCGCTGGCAAACGAGGCCAACCTGGTATTGGCGGGCATCAATGAGCAGGAGCTTGCCGCCAATGTTGCTGAATATCACGGCATTCCGTTCGCGGCGCTGCACTTCTTCCCGGCTCGTTTGTTGTCCACTGGGGTGCTGTATTCGAACATGACGAAGGGGGTCGCGGAAGCCCAGCGCCGTGCACTCGGATTGCAGGAGGCGGCCGGGCCCTCGCATGAATCGCTGGAAATCCAGGCCTACGATGCGCTCTGCTTACCCGGACCGGCCGCCGAATGGGTGGAACCGGATGGCCGACGGCCCTTCGTCGGAGCCCTGACGCTCGAGTCGCCGACGGATGCCGACGACGACGCCTTGTCGTGGATCGCCGCGGGAAGGCCGCCGATCTGCTTCGGCTTGGGCAGCACGCCGATCTCGTCTCTCGCGGACACGGTCGCCATGGTCGCGGCGGCCTGCACGCAGCTAGGCGAGCGGGCGCTGATTTGCAGCGGGCCCAATGACTTCGCGGATGTGCCGCGTTTCGACCACGTCAAGGTTGTGGACGCGGTGAACCATGCGGCGATCCTTCCGGCGTGCCGCGCGGTCGTCCACCATGGGGGTGCCGGCACCACGGCCGCGGGCCTGCGGGCCGGAATTCCCACGTTGGTCCTGTGGCTCTGGCTTGATCAGCCGGTCTGGGCGGCCGGCCTCGAACGGCTAAAAGTCGGCTCGGCGCGTCAGTTTGTTGCCTCCACCGAGGAATCCCTCGTTACCGACCTGCGCCTGATCGTCACCCCGGACTACGCCACTCGCGCCCGTGAGGCCGCCACCCAGATGACCAAATCCGCCGAAAGCGTCGCCCGAGCCGCGGATCTGCTGGAAGACGCGGCGAGGCGCGGGCGCGTTGGCTGATCAGCCAAGGAGCGGACGGTCGCGGGAACGGGGCGCTCGCCGCTCCGCGACCCTTAAGAGCTATGACGAAAAAGCAGCGACCGGGTAGCGTCGGCCACGTTACGGTGATTGCATCGGATTCCCCCGACAGCTCTAGGTAGTAATGCCATGGACGTGACGAGACGGCGGTTCCTCATCACCGCGAGTGTGACCGCGCTGTCGGTGGTCACGATAAGCAACTGCGTCGAGAGTGCGATGTCGGCATCGGCCGACGCCCAGTTCGCCGTGACCCATACCGACGCTGAGTGGCGAAAACTCCTGACCGCAGCCCAATACGACGTGCTGCGCAACGCAGGCACCGAGGCCCCATACAGCAGCCCGCTCAACGACGAACACCGTCGCGGCGTGTTCAGCTGCGCGGGCTGCGCGCTGCACCTCTACTCCTCGGACACCAAGTTCGACAGCGGCACCGGATGGCCGAGCTTCTGGAAGGCCATGGACAACTCGGTGCTCGAACGCCCAGATACCAGCCTGGGCATGATTCGCACCGAAGTTCTGTGCAGCCGATGCGGAGGCCACCTCGGCCACGTGTTCAACGATGGACCACCGCCGACCGGTCTGCGGTACTGCATGAATGGCGTCGCTATGACCTTCGAGGCGCTCTGAGGCCGCCGCGGCGAACCCCGGAGCATTAGCCCGCGGGCACGGTTGTAACCCGTTCCGTCCACTCGCAGCGTTCATCCAGCAGCTCATCCGCCACGTCTATCGACGGCAGCGGACCGCCTCTACAATTGGGAAATGATCGATCGCTGCCAACAGTGCGGACACTACCTCAGCGACGACAGCAGACGCTGCCAACAATGCGGCTACATCAACCCGTCTAAAGGTGCTGCGGCACAGCCGGATTGCTTAATACGATGACTGGCGAGACATTCGCCTCCGGACGAATTGCGGCCAACTCTATCGACGGCAGCGGCCCATCCCGCTCCCCAGCCGCAGAGGGCGGCTGACCGAACCACATATGACACCAGACACGCGAAGGACACTTCAAGTTAGGCGCACGACTAGAGTCTCTTGAGCCCACGGATGATCTTGTTCAACGGCTGTATTGAGGCCAGCCCCTTACGTAAGCTCCGCTGTAAGGGGCTCGCGTTGATCAACACCATGTAACGGACTCCGCAGTCGCGCCACTGCGCGGCCTGCTCGATGACCTCGTCGGGCGTTCCATTCAGCGTTGTCTCCCGCAGCAGTGCCGGCGGCACCTGAGCCAGATGGGACAAGGCCGTTTGCTCGTCCATGTTGAACGGCAGCAGATCCTGCGCACCCGAGAACCCGGTTCCCAATGGGTGCTGAGCACCATGACGTCGGAAATCTTCATCGGAAGCCGATAGCCCCCACGACTTGATGATTTCGGAGTCGAGCGCCTCATCGGCGTCGTCACGGCTTCGAACGGTGACTACCGGCAAAAACACGGCGGGAATGATGGACATGGGGTCGCGCTCGGCGTCGGAGGCGGCGGCCCGAACGACTTCCAGCCGTTGCGCGTAGTCCTGTGGCCGGTGCGGGAAGCCGGGGAAATAGCCATCGCCATAGCGGCCCGTGGCGCGCAGCATGCGCGGGCCGTGGGCTCCGATCCAGATCTCGGGCCACTTACCGCGGTAGGGCGGCAGATCAAATAGCGCGTTTCGCAGCGGGAAATAGGGTGAGTCGCGGTTGACGAGTTGGCCTCCCGAACCCCACAGCGCGCGGATGGTGGCCATCGCCTCCTCAAACCGCGCAACCGGTTTGGACCAATCAACCCCGTAGGGCTCATTGCCTTCGCGTTCGCCGGGGCCGATGCCCAGGATTGCCCGACCGCGCGTGAGTAGGTGCAGCGTGGCCGCGGCCTGCGCGGTAACGGCCGGGTTGCGTCGACCGGTGTCGGTCACACTCACACCGAGGGACATGCGACCCACTCGATTGCGCGCGGAGAGGTGCCCGAGCATGGTCCACGGCTCCATGTACGCATCGAGGGTTGGCACAAGCTTGGTTGCACCGCAATACTTCTGCTTCCACAACGAACGCGGGAACAATCCGTTGAGGTGGTCAGGAACCCAAAACGAGTCGACGCGGTTGGCGAGCGCATTCAGGTACTCGGCCCGTGTCAAACTTTCGGCCGTCGGGCGGGAGACGACATTCATGTGCATTATGCCCACACGAAATCCGGTCATGAGAGAACGAGGGGAACCAAGAATCCAGCGCGGAGAGTCTTACTCATCGATCGAAGCTAGCAGCCCGCTGTCACTTGCCCGGGGATTTTTCTGTGAATGATCTTGAAGCGCATTTCTAAGGGCCGCCGGGATGGATTCAATCTGTGGCGAAGAACGAACGCGACCGCGCATCCACGCCGCGCTCGGCGCGGGGGTCTGGGCCGGATTCCGCCGATGTGGCAGGTAGGAGCGCGTCTGGTGTGAGATTCTGCAGGGGTGTCCGCTCCTGCGGCCACTGCTCCTTTGGGGGTGGTGACGTTTTTGTTCACCGATGTGGAGGGTTCGACCCGTCGGTGGGAGGCCGACGCGGAGGGGATGCGGGTGGCGCTGGCCGCCCATGACGAGGTGTTGATCACAGCTCACCAACGCACCCACCGCCGCCGAGGTGGCGCAACGCGCCCGACGCGCACTCGACATCATCAACCGAGCCACCTTGCCCGCATCGCACCCCTGCCCAACATGCCGCGCCGAAACCATCAGACCCGGCCAATGCGACTGGTGCGTGCATTGGGAGCGAATTGAATCGCGGGGCGTCCAGGGCCGCACGCCGATCGAATACGGCCCGCCCGGACGCGTCCTATCAGTGCGATGACTGCGAACGGCAGAACCAGCAGACGAGGTTACGGGACGCGTCACCAAAAGGAACGCGCCCGCGTCAGGAAAGTTGTCGAAGCCGGCGGCGCCCGATGCGCACGCTGTCGCGAATGGATCGCGCCAAACCAGAAGTGGCACCTTGACCACGCCGACTACCCAGGCGCCCACCAATTGGGGCTGTATCTGGGCGCAAGCCATGCAGTCTGCAACAACCGCGCCGTGCGGGTTGTGGAGGTCGTCACTGTCATGCGTCGGCCTGCTCGGCGGCGGCCTTCATTGCTCCGTTCGGCCGGTGTGGGTCCGCGCCGGTGAGCCCCTACGCAGGGCCACGCTTTCACAATCCCTATACCCCGGAGTTGAGCATTGTTCATTCAGCAAGCTGGATCAAACGGACCACATTGGGCGATGGGACGGAGCAGAATCCGAATGCGTAGGGCCCAAACTTGGAGTACATGAATCGGATGAAAAGAATGAAGAAAATCATAACTTGCGCTTCAATGGTATCTTTCGGCTTCTGTGCGTCAATATTTCTCCCGGCTGGATCGGCTCACGCCGACCTCTGCCCGTATCCCGGCATTGGGTCCGGTGGCGGCGCTTTGTTCGCGCAAGGTGGCTTCTGCGACTACCCGACCGAGATCAACGGCTCGCATATGCATTGCGAGGCAGGTGGTTTCGGCGTCAACGGCATTATCGGCCAAGCCACTAGCGGCGGCGGTAGCTTCGCATTCGGTGGCGCCGGTATCGGCGCTCTTAGTTGTACGTGGCGCTGTCCAGACGGCGCGCTGGCACCGGCACCTAACCCGCCAGGGTTGTGGAGGGAATACATGGTGGTGATGAACTCTACGAATTTCTGCAAAGACCACATGGCACCGAACGGTTTTTGGGGCGAACCGGTTTTACCGACTGAGGGAGTCCCGCCAGATGAGCGACCAACGGAAGCACCGGAAATACCGGGACGACGGGTCCCCGCACCGGGACCACCAGCACCCGCGTTGCAAGTAACACCGGGGATACCGGGAGCGTTAACACCAGGGATACCGAATCCGTAATGGACCGGCAAGCTGCGGGGATTGTTGTGTATGAACTGCGTGCCGGTTTATTCCCGCGCTGATCCTGGCCACCCCGTGCCCCGACTGCGTGCGCGGCTATCGGGCAGCCCTGCCGGGTCGCCAATCCCGCCCCGATACCGCCCGGCGTGGACCCCGGCAGTGTGCGCGAGTGCTGCGCGGGCCGGTTCTGGGCTGTCATTGATAGCCGCAACTAACCCCCAGCAAACACCCGTTTCCGGGCTAGTGGCATGTTTGTGGCACGCGGGCCGATGCAAAGGTGCATAACCACAGGTCAGACGTGGTGCGCGATACTGGGATTGAACCAGTGACCTCTTCCGTGTCAGGGAAGCGCTCTCCCGCTGAGCTAATCGCGCTAGGGGTTCGAACTTGGAGGTGGAGACGGGAATCGAACCCGTGTGCACGGCTTTGCAGGCCGTTGCCTCACCACTCGGCCACTCCACCGCTGGGGATTGATGCCACTTGCACCTTCGAGCGGACGACGGGATTCGAACCCGCGACCCTCACCTTGGCAAGGTGATGCGCTACCAACTGCGCTACGTCCGCGCGCAACGGGCGAGATCGTCGCCCGGTGCGAAGGACGACGATAGTCCACCTCAGCGGGCGCACACAAATCTCTCGGTTGCGTTGCCGGTCCAGGCTAGCGCGCCCGGTGACGTACGTGTCGCGTCCTGCGATCTCCGCTTCGTGCTAGTCTTCGACGTCGTTCGCCCCTCGGCGCCGGGTCCCGTGGCTCAGTGGAAGAGCGTCCGCTTCACACGCGGAAGGTCGCTGGTTCGATCCCAGCCGGGACCACAAGTGTTTGCGCAGGGCAGAGGCACTTTTGCCGGACTTCCCCAAGGGCTCGTGCCCAATACATGCCCGATCGCGTTAGCTGCTGTGCGGGTCAAGCTGGACGACGGCAGATCGATGGTCCGCAAGGTGAAAGTCCCCGAATACGAGGGCCAGCACGACAAGGGTGTCCCGGTGGCCCGGCGCGTTTAGGTGCCGCCGCTGGTATCGGCTAACTAAGTCTCGTCCAGTGCCGCGTCGGCATCCTCGGGCCGTATCCGGTACTGGCCCCCGGGCAGACGCACCGCTTTGATCTTGCCTTCGGTGATGTACCGCTGGACGGTGCGCACCGATACCTTCCAACGCTCGGCGACCTCGAGAATTGGAGAATGTGAACGATGAAGCCCAAGCCGCCGCGACTGTGGAGCTGCCCGGTCTGTGCGAAACCCACCTGGGTGCCAGGCGCACGGTGTTCCGAATGCAGGCGGAAGGGCCGGCGTATTGGCACCTGGTTCGCGGCGCTACTGATTTGCGCGCTGGTGCTGGCACCGACTGCCCGTGCTGATGACCATGAGCCTGGTGTCGATGCGGCGATATGCCGTGAAGCGCTGTTGGGGAAGACGGCCGCCGAGATAACCTATGGCGCCTACCTTGGCTTGGGTCGCGGGCCGCGCGAGCCCGCTGGCGACAAGGTTGATCAAGTGAGCTAATGACCGCCCGACGATGAGCATGATCAAGCTTGGGCGGCGGCGCTTATGATGCTGTGGTTCTACGCCGGCTCACTACCACGCGAGCGGTCAGCCTGCGACGATTGATCAATGGCTAAAGCGCTGACTTGCGATCTTTGCGGCCACATTATCGTGCCGCACTGGTACTACACGAAGGCGTTCAAGCGTGGCGTAAACGACGCGTCGAAGGACCGGGAAGTTTTCGTTCACGCGGAACCGTGCCCCACGCGGCCTATGCAGCCGCCCCCAGCGCGGTAGTGCAATAAACACGATGGGACTTTGTGACTGAAATGAATACTTGGCCCCATTGGCACCTTGTACTACTCGTCCTGCTGTTCGTGCTCTACTTCCTCCCGACGATCATTGCCCTATTCCGTCGCTCCCGGCTGACTGTCCCCCTCGTGCTGGTCAACCTGGTTCTCGGCTGGACGTTGATCGGGTGGGTTGTCGCCTTGGTGGTGGTCTGCTGGCCTGACCGCGCCTACCCGCGCCGGTATCCCCGCAATGATCTACCCACGCATTACGACGACGACCTGCCCTAGATCACATCTTCGGCGGTTCCCACGTCAACATGTCGGTAATCACCTCCGCCCCGGATTTCCCCGGTACAACCACCCCACCCCAGACCTGATCGTTGCTCTCCGGCGAACCTGATATCCACGTCGTGCTTGGTGATCCGGTAGGCAGGGTTCATATGCCTTGGCCTGGATCGCCCATAGGCGTCCGTGATGGTCTTCGGCGACGAGGTCGATACCGGCGTCAATATCCCATCGGCCCGGCCAGTCTTTCCAGAGCCACACGTGGTGAAGCTCGCCCGTGTAAAGCGGGTCGTGCGTCAGGTACCACTTGCAGATGCGCTCAAACTGCCTGCCCCGCCGAACAGGATCGAGATCGAGTCGGCCCAAAAGATCACCGAGCGCAGTCATGGGCAGCCGTTCACTCAGGCAGCCCGCAGGTCCAGCGCGACGATCTCGGCGACATCCGACATCCGCACGGCAATCAAGTGTGCCAGCCCGACAACGACCCTTCGACGGACAGCCCCAGCGCCTGGGTCAGGTCGTCGTGACTGACCTGGCTGTGGGCCTTGCCAGTTGGGAAGCGGCCAGACGAAAAGTCAGGCGACGTGCGTCATAAACGGCAGTAGACTCGCGGGCCGTGACGCCCGAGGATCTCGAAGACTACGAGCAGCGTGTTGCTGGTGCGACGCGCCGCCTCGGCGAGTTCACTAGCCAGTTGGCAGACGAATTAGACCGTCAAAACGGCGGCTTTCGGTGGTGGACAGGGTTCTCCGACTGGAAAACCCTCACCATGCTGTCCGACTATCTGGTGCAATCACTCGGCGGTACGTCGGAATCGCTCCTGTCGGCGTCGTTGCAGGCAGAAGTGCACCGGCAAGCCCGCTCCGAGGAAGATGAGGTTTTTCGAAAAGCTCTCGCTGAGTTCGAGGCGTCGGGCTCCCAAGACACCGAGACTTTCCTGAACGCCCTGTTGAATGTGCCGCACGCACGGCGCCGGTCGCTCACCATCACGGAGTCAGCGGAGGCATGTCTGTTCCATCTCGGCCAGACACTCGACCGCCTGGCCGCCGCGGTGATCATCGTGGGAGGCTTCGGGTTTAAGGACGTGGCGACTGCTTATTGGAGTGATCTGGAGAAGCTCGCCGCGCCCCTAAGTCCAGCAAGCACGACTTCGCAACCGCCCGGGACATCGCGGCAAGCCACGACGCAGGCGCTGATGACACCGGTCGAACCGCTCGGCACACCGGGGCGAGCCGCCCAAGAAGCGTTGGTGGCGCCCGTTCTCGGGTGGCAGCAATTCGGGCCGACCGATTGGCTGACCTGGATGCGTGATGCGCGACACGGGCTAACACACCGCTCGCCGGCGAGCAAATTCACCGCAGCCGCCGGTGATCGCATGGCTCGCCTGTTCTACAGGCAACCAAGGTGGAGCGAGGTGCAGGCGCTGGTATTCGGTAGCAAGCCGCCCAATCGGCCGATCTTCGACACGTTCATCCTCACCGCGGGCACCGACGTGCTCGACGGCCTCTGTGACTCGACTGCTCAGCTCGTTGAGTCGCTCACCGATGCCATGATGACGTGCTGGGCGGCGCGCAAGGCCAATCCGATGATGATCGTTCAGCAAGGGCGCCAGTGGCGAAAGGTCGATCCCGACGAGCCGTTGTCACAGTTCCCCGGCTATGGCGACAGCGTGTCTCTGGACAGTCGTCAGATTCATCTCAGCCCTGTCGATACCAAGCGGTGGTTGGCCGCTCGTGTCCACGACGATCGCCGCCGAGACTGGTACAGGTGATAAGCGGATAACCCTGCAATGATCCGCCGCTTCCAGGCCGCGACCGTGCGCGGGCTGCTCAACTCCCAGGCCGCCGGCACAGACCCGGCCGCTCTGGTACAGGCGCCACAGCGCGCGGGCCTAGTCCCAGTAACTCGCCGGGCAGGTGATCACGAACCTTGGCCCACGGCACGAGGTTTTCGCCGCTCGGTGCGAGCGCGGGCAGGATCGCGCTCTCGATCTCGGCCTCAGTCGGTTCCGTCGCCTCGATGCGGTTGGTTGTGATGGTCATCGCTGTCTCCTCCTCGGGTTTCGGTTGCCCGTGGTGCGGAGACGGCGGTGAGGTCGGAAAGGTCAGGCGGCGGGTCGTGTGATCGTGAACGAGCCCGGCCGGCAACCTGATCTGATCGCCGCCAGGCCCATCGGAGCCGTGTCCTCGGTCAGCCCCAGCGCGGCGAGCACGTCGCCGTGCTTAACGGCGCTCTCGCGGTAGAGCTGCGCCGCAACCCTTCGAATCGCGGGAAAGCAGCGTTCAAGCAACGGAACGATGCCCGCACCCGCAGCCGTGCCGCCGGCCAAACTCAGCACCCGGTCGTCGCCGCGGCCGGTGCCGTCCAACACGGCGAAGATGTCGCGCTGGGTCGGTCGCCGGTCGTAACGCCAGCGTGCCTGTGCCCAGACGCCCGCAAAGGCGACCTGCGGCTCATTAAAGCCCGGCACCGGCTCGAAGGTGGTCAGGCCGGATATGTCGCCGTGGCGCAGCCCGCCGGACACCGTCGCGGCGCGCAGCACCCCACCGAGCACGACACCGGCGAGCGCGTGTGCCGATTCGTGCATACACAGCTCGATCAGCTCACGCTCGCGGGGCGTGAGATCGGCAATCGTAAGAGTCATTGTGTCCGTTGCCCTTTCAGGTACCCGGCTTCCCCGTCTTCGGTGCCAACCTGCCCAGCCCCGCCGGAACCTGGGTGGCCCCACGCACCACCCGCTCGGCGTTCTCGCCGACCGTCAAACAGTCCGGGCAGATCACGCTCGCCGGCCCGTACGGGCTCACCAGCTTGATCGCCCACTCGTCGGCGGCCGTGCCGCGAGGATTGCGCAGCCGCTTCCCGCACCGTTCGCACCTGGTGAACCACTTACCCTTCAGTGCCATCCCACTGCACTCCCAGCTCTGCCAGCTCCCGGCGCGCCTGGTCGCGCTTCGCCTCGGCGGGGTCGGCCGGCCGGTGGCGTCTGGTCGCGGCGGCACGATCAATGAACCGTTCCAGCGACAGCGCACGCCGGTCCACCGTTTCGGCCAGCAGACGCTCCAGGCGTTGGGACCGCGAGGGCGTGCCCCGCAGCGCCTCGGCGTCCGGTGGATGGGCGCGGGCCAGCAGCTCGGCCAACGGCGCGGTGTAGGGCTGCACCAGCGCGGTCAACACGGCCACCCACGCTCCGGTTCTCAGGTCATCCTCGCTGATCTCGGGCAGCGGCGGGCGCGGTGTCAAATCGACCAGCCGCGTAATCGCGTTGCGCCTGCGGGCCGGTTCGGCGGCCAGGTGCTCGGTCTTGCGTTTCGCGTCAACCTCGGCCAGCCAGCCAACAATGACGCTCACGGCCTCGTGGGTCGCCTCGGCCAGGTCACTGACCCAGACCAACGCGCCGCGTGGGTTGGGCAACTCGGCGATTCGGGCGGCCGGCGGCGAACACACATCGTCGATCTCGCGGCTCAAACTGAAATCGCCGGTGTAAGCCACCCGCTGACGTCCGCGCCTCCGCACGCGCAGCTCGGCCTGGTCGAACACCGGCTCGGGGATGGCGGGAGGCACACGACGGCGCCGAACACCGCCGGAGTCACCACGACTCGCCACGGCACCGGGCGCCGGTTCGGGGGCCGCGCGCCGGGTCCTCTGGCTCAGGGGCAGTTTCACGGCTTGACCTCGGGCTCGCGCAGCAACTCCTCGGGGCTGTAGTTGCGCAGCTTGCCCACGTACGCCTCGGCGAGGCCCGCCGAGATGATGCCGCGCTCCACCGCGCGGTCGGCCTGGCGCTTCATATCCCAAAAGAACGATGCGGCAAGACATTCCCGCACCCTCGGATCGTCGTCGGTGGCGCCGTGGGAGCGCAACCCCGCCAGCCTCGAACCCCACGAGCTCGCCGAGCGCGACGCCGGGTCGAACATCGGTGTCGTCATACCGGTCGTCATGCACCAGAGGCTAGTTGGCGGACGTGCACGGCACCAGCGCTGCGGCGTTATCGTGACACAACGTTGTGTCACCACGGGACCGGTTGCAACACAGCTCAATTCACTTACACGAGGTAGGTGTTCTCCTGACCGGCAAGCGATCTCAGCGAGGCCCTGAGAAGCCCGCAGAGCCCCGAAACCCACCCACGGGTACACGCCTGCCGATTCCGTGGTTAAAGCCGCTCCAGCGGGCCGCTGGCGTACAGCAATTGCGTCCAGAATCCCATCGGTGTAATACTCGCTGTGCGCGAGCGCGACGGCCGGAATCGTCGGCCTATGCGGTCGCCTCCCGCTGCCCGGCGCGGACCCCGCTCACTTGTTCTTGTTTTCGTCCCACTCGGCACGCTGCTCTTTGCGCGACCACATGTCCGGCCAGCCGCGCTTGCATAAGGGCATCCAACATTTACGTGTCGGGAATCCGGCCGAGCGGATGCGGATCGCCGCACCGGAGGCTTCGCGGGCACCGGCTACGCGGGTGCGCCGATAGCGTGCGCGAGCTGCTGCGGCGCGTAGTTCACCACGGCTGGGATGATGCCGCCAAAGGGCGTGCCCTGCACTGTGAATGGAAACGGCCCAAAGGTGACGGGCGGACTCGTGAACGGCCCAACGGTGACGGGCGGAATCGTAATCGTGAACGGCCCAATGGGGGGAAAACCGTCAATCGTGAACGGCCCAACGGTGATGGGCGGAATCGGAATCGAGAACTGCCCCACGGTGACAGGCCCAATGGTGACCGGCCCGACTATAACCGTGGCGGGCGCGAGAGGAGTGAGAACCCCCCCTAAGGGAATTCCGATCATCGCTTGCTCCGTCACTGGTATTTCGACCGTCACTTGGTCCGTCACTGGTATTGCGAGGTTCGCCGAAACCGACTGCTGCAGGGCCAAGGTCGCGTGGCCGTTCAGGAAGCCGTTTGCGATGACGGCGGGGGCATCGACGAGAGCGGTCAACGCCGCCGCGAAATTTCCGCTTTGCACTGCACTGCCAAACGCCGCCTCGCTCGCCTCGAATGCGAACATCGTGGTGATCGGCGCACCTATCGCGTCAAGGCCGAGCGCCAACGGCAGTCCCAAATTGAGCGTGAACGTCGAATTAACAAGGCTGAGAGGCAGGGCACTGGTGTCAGGCTGAAATACGAACGTGATGCTGGCGTCAGTGAGTGTCTTGATGACATTGGATATGTTCTGGAAAATGTCACCGGGTATGGCGAAGATAGGTGAGAGGTCTCCGACGGTACCCGTGAAGAGACCCTCGAAGCCTGTACCCAAATCACTGAGGCCTCCGACGTAGTTGCCGGCCGCGAAGGCCTGCGAGGTAGCTTGGAAGGCGGCAGGCAAGTCGGCCAATCCAGCTTGGAACGAATGCGCCGCGTCCCCAAAGGCCGTCGCGACCAGCTGCGCGTATCCGATCTGGTTCGCAATGACCTGGCGCAGGAACGGGAACGGATCGGCGAGCCAGCCGGCGCCGAGGCTTTGAAGATTGGCGATCGTATTTTCGATGAGCGTTACGTACGGGCCGGCGATATCAGTGGAGCCGGTGCCGCCCGTACCAACCCCCAGCAGCCCGGGAAACAGAGAAATCGCAAACTCTGTCTGGGCAGCGGGTAAACCGGGAAGGGCCCCCGAGAGAATCGAATTCAGATTGCCGCCCAGCGAGCCCAACCCGCCCAGAACCCCGCTGAGACCGCTGGTAGTGCCGGTTAGACCGGCCAGGAGACCCGTGCTACCGGTAAGACCACCAAGCAACCCACTGCTACCACCGGTAAAACCGCCAAGAAGCGACCCCCCGGTCATACCGCCACCCCCGAGGAGTCCTCCGAGGAGGCCACTAGTAGCGCCGCTGGACGCGACCGAGCCACTAGTCGGTATCAACGACTGCCCAAGTATCGTCTGGATCGGTGCATCGACCGCGTTCGCCAGAGCCTGTTCGGCGTTGGCGACCTCGGTGCTGAGGTAGGCGCCCGCGCCCGCGTTCATCAAGCCGACGAACTCCGCATGAAATGCCTGCGCTTGGGCGCTGAGCGACTGGAATTCCTGGCCGAAGTTGCCGAACATTGCGGCGATCCCGGCAGACACCTCGTCCGCGGCCGCAGGCACCACCCCCGTCGTGGGAGCCGCAACAGTCGCCGCAGCCTCGGCTAACGACGCTTGTATACCTGCCAAATCTTGGGCCGCGCCCTGAACGAGGTCCGGCACTGCGACGACAAACGACATACCAAGCCTCCCTCGACTCACTTAGGGCGATCATCCGATGATCGTTATGGCTGAACGTGAGCCTAATAGAGCGTTGCCTGCGCGTGGAGCGAATCCGGCGGTTTGGTTTGCCTCAAGCGAAATAAAACACCAAACGGCCCGAGGCATCCGAAACCGCGCGAGTGCGCGGCCTTGGCGCTGTCGCGGCGGTTTCGTCTCTCACGACGCCTCCTCCTTGCTGCTCCGTTCGGCCAACAGCCGGTACATGGTCGGCGTGCTCACACGCAACGTCGCCGCGATCACCGGCACCGGCTCACCACCCGCGCGCATCCGCTCAGCCAACGCCAACTTGTCACCCGAGAGCTTGCGCGGCCGGCCAATCGGCATCCCGCGAGCCTTACGCGCAGCCTTCGCCGCAGCGCGGCGCTCCCGGCCCAACTCCAACTCAAGTTCAGCCAGGCTCGCCAGGACGCCGGCCACCATCCGGCCGGTCGCGTTGCTGGTGTCGATGCCCTCCCGCAGCGACCGCAACACGACGCCACGCTCACCGAGGTCACGAATCGTCAACATGACCTCGGCGGCATTACGCCCAAGCCGGTCGATGCCGACGACCACGATGGTGTCGCCGGGGCGGGCGTAGTCGAGCAGCGCAGCCAGCCCCGGCCGCTGCTCTTTGGTCGATGTACCGGTGAGCTTGTCCCGGTAGACCCGCTCAGGATCGACGCCAGCGGCGTGCAACGCGTCGAGCTGCGCGTCAAGCGACTGATGCCCGGTACTTACACGTACATAGCCGAGGGCGGCAGGAGGGGCAGCGGCGGAGGGTGGTGTCATACCGTCGAGTCTATCTCGAAACTCTGCGCCACGCTCTTTCAATACGAGAGAACTTTCGAGACTACTGACGAGGGTTAATCTCCCCACTAAATGCTATTATTTCGGCCTCTCGTAACTAAAGTTCTGAGACAGGCGATCCCAAGCTGAACCTCGTTTAGGTCAGCCCCGTCTGCGCTTTCAGTTCCCCGTTCCGATCCGCCATTCCCACCCCCCAGATAACCGGCTCCGGAGTCTCCGGGGTCTTGCGCTGGTAGTTGTTCCACGGCGCCGTCTTGAAACCAGCGGCCTTCATCTCGTCCCTGGCCTGCTCGACAAAATCATCGGTCTGCCTCTGCACGGTGTTGAGGAAGCTGTAGACCGCCTTCTTCGAGTCCTCGGGCTTGTATTCGGTCTTGCCAAGCGCGAAAGCAAACTGAGGAAGAAGCATGCACTGGCGCTGACGTGACCCAGGCGATGGAGAGACTCGACCCGGGTGGCCCGGAACGGGCCAACCTCCAGCGGCTGCTGGACGACCTGCACAGCTACAGCGACGCGGTGATGCTGCGGCTGTAGACGACGAGGACTAAATCCAGGACCGCGCGCGTCGTACCCACCGAGTCACGAGACCGTGGATTTGGTGTTGGCACCTGGCTGGTGTGGCGCAGAGCAACCCCGCCACACCAGCACAGATCCGCAGCAGCTCAGTCGATGAGCTTATGAGCCGCAGTGGCGACCGCGCACCCGACCATGATCGCCGCCACCGCGCCGGCCACCAGATAGGCCGCTGTGGCGGCGCCAGCGGTCAACGGACCGATGACCACCCAGCGCAGCGGCAACGGCGGGGGACGCCGGCGACCTTCCGGGGGCTTGCGCCCGGCAGATACTCTGGACAATGTTGGATTCCTTCCCGTACTAGAGGGGATGACAACGCCCGCGGCCTCCGGGAGACCACCCCGGGGGCCGCGACCTCTGCACCGGGCCTCGGCCTCGCCGCGACCATCTGCAGGCCGCTGACCTGCGGCGACTTCATTTCTACCGGACCCGTTGGGGAACTGTGGTATCCTCAAGACACGGCTTAACCCGCCAGAAACCCTTCCGGTCAGGCGGAGGCAGAAGGCGTTCTTCTGGCCGGTTAAAACGTTACGGTTAGGAGTGCGGATGAGTTTCGAATTGTTTGTCGAAGCCTCTGGCCGCACTGGCCGGACCAACGATGGCGACGATGATCGCCCGCTGACGAAGAAACAGCGCGCCGCGCTCGAGCGGCGCCTCGACCGACTCGACGACAAACTGGCCAAATCCGTCGGCGAGGCCACTGCGCTGGTCGAGGGACTGGTCACGGATGCCAGCGAACACGTCGACGCCCTGCGGCTGCGGCACGGATTTGTGCGCATGAAAACGCCGGGTGCCGGCGTCGACATCTCCGACCGCAGCGCGCCCGACCTGAAGTATCGGCCGGCCTCGACCCGGCTGATGAGCCCCAACGGCATTGCCCTGCCGTTCTCTCTGATCACCATCCTGGAAGCCCAGAGCCGCACCCTACCTGGGAAGAAGGCCGCCCCTACCCCGCTGATGCTGCGCCGGGAGACCAGCGAGGACATCGGGTGGACCGACCTGATTGCCTCGGGGGCCACGCCTTCGGGGGACGGCCGGCACCGCATGGGTGTCCTCGACAAGAAGCAGCGGCAAGTGCAGACCACCCTCGACCGGCTGGTGGCAGAGCGCCTCGTCGAGCTCGCCGGCGGCCCCCGCACGCGCAACCGTTATGAACACTTCAGGCTGATGCGCGACGACGCGAGACGCGACCTGGTCAACGACTACTACCGCACCCCGGAAGATCCCGCCGAGTACTTCACAGTCCCGTTCGAGTTGTTCACCAATTCGTGGATCTACGTCCTCGAAGACAGCGAGCTCGCGCTGCTGCTCATCGCCGCCCGTATGCACCACCAGGGGGGCGAGGTCGTCCAGCGCATGCCTGCGGGGACACGTCTGCTGCACTACGGCTTGAGCCGCGACGCGTTCGCCGCTCACCAGATGCTCGATCGGCTCGGGTTGTTGCGCGTCGACTCCGATCCGCAGCGCCACGATGGCCGGGTCACCGACTACGCCACCCGCGGAGCACAGCCGCACGGTCTGCTGTTTTTGCCCGAGGGCCTGCGCAAGCCGGCCCTGCCCACCCTGATCACTGCGATCAACGCTTGGCTCGACGAAGCTTGAGGTTCGGCTAGGTAAAGGCATTAGTATCCGCCACGCAGGTTGAGAACTAGCACCTCCCGCCGAACCGCCACGGCGTCAAGCGATCTGCTGAAGCTGGGGGCAGGTCGCAGTAGGCCCCTGACATCGGCAGGCGGTGGCGACGGGTGGGCAGCGGGTTGGGATAGTGGTTGTGCGCTCGGGGCGTGCCGTGAGCGGCCGGCGGCATAACCTGTTGCCATGTTGCTTCGCGTGTCCGGCACTGTTTGGTGTAACGAATCTCCCGCCGCGTGACCGGTCTGATCGGCAGCCCCGCTCGATTGTCGCGGCGGTCGGGTAGTCTGTCGGCAGTGCCACCGCGAGGTGGCGATAGATGACCAAAAAATACACACAGGTCGCCGTGTTCTACGGCGAGCAGCCTGCACACGCTCATGAGCGTCGGGCCATCAACGTGGTGCGTGACGAACTCGCGCGCCGCAACATCGCGGCCACGTTGCTGGTCAACTTTACTGTCGTCGCCAATGGCGGCCGCCAGATCGACTTGGTCATCGTTACTGACGAGCGCTGCCTAATCGCCGAGCTCAAATGCCTCGACTCTGGGTTGCCCTTGATCGCCACTCCCAACGGCCCTTGGCGCCAGGTTCTGCCTGACGGTTCTAATCGGCCGATGGATCGCAACTTCTACGACCAGGCGATTCAACAGACCTATGGCCTGTCGGACACCATGGCCGATCTGGCCGCCAAGGGTGTGGTGCCCGGCCCGCTGCGTGACAAGTTCTTCATGCACATCGACACCTTCGTGTGCGTGGACCCGCGCATCCCCGCCGGCTCGACCACACCCCGGTACCGCAACGTGTCCGTGGTCGGACTCGACGAGCTCGTCGACCGCGTCGCCCGGCCCGGACCCAGCCTAGCGCACTGGACTGCCGAGCACTGGGGCGAAGTGATCCGCCGCCTGGGCCTGTACGCCGAAGGTGAGGACGACCCCGCAGCGTTGCGGCGGCGCGCCGACGTGGCCGCGATCCAGGACTACCGGCGCCGGTTCCGTGAGTTCACCGCCGCCGGACTGGCACCGCTCATCCCGGCCACCGCACGGGTCGGCGGGCAGCCCGCCACCATCGACGCCCCAACCCTGGCCGCCGAGCTGACCCCGCAGCGCGGGCGGCTTCTGTTGGCCGGCGCCTCCGGCGACGGCAAAACCCACCTCGCCAAGCACGCGGCGCTTGCTCTCACCGACAACGGCCACACGGTGCTGTGGGTGGCCGCTGACGATTACGAGAAGGGCAGGCTGAGCCGTTCGCTGGCCCGCGCAGTCGGACCGTTCAGCACCGAAAAGGCCGACGCCTTGTTGGCCAAGGCCGCCGAGACCGGCACGGGGATCACCGTGATCATCGACGCGCTGGAAAAGTGCGCCCACCGCGAGGAACTGCTCAAGCAGTTGCATGCGCTGCAGCAGCAGCATCCGGCCTCGGTGCTGGTGACCACCGCCGACCCGGCCGGCACCGAGCCGCTGGCCGCCACCACTCGCATCGACTTGGCCGCCCCGACTAGCGGAGAACGCACCCGCCTGGCCACCATCTACGGCACCTCCGACGGCGTCGCCGAATCCGGCCAATACTCCACCCGCTATGCCATCACACTGGCGGCACAGGTAATTACGGATCTGGGCGCAGGTGCCAGCACCGCCGCGGTCCTGGACTCCTATATCCGGCGGCGCACCCAGAACGAGACCGTCCGCACCGGGCTACGCTGCCTGGCCGCCGCGATGGACGACGGCGTGCGCACCGCTCTGCCCATCTCCGAGGCGATGCTGACACTGCGCCGCTGCGCGCCGCTGGCCATCACACCCTCGGCGATCGACGACACGCTGGCCTCTCAGCTGGTCGCGATCCATCAGGCCCGGCTGCGTTTCGACCATGAACAACTCGGCCGCTTCCTGGCCGCCGAACATCTCGTGCTGTCCGCTCCTGACGGCGCCGCCCTGGCTCAGCTGCTCGACCAGCCCGCCCACCACGACCTGCAGGACTACGCGCTGCTGCTCGAAAGCGATGCTGGCCGCCGCTACGAGGCCATCCGCCACCTCGCTGACTGGCACCTGATCGCCGACGCCGCCCGCGGCAGATTCGGCGACGACACCGCCAAACAGGCGCGCGCCGACATCACCGCACTGCTTGTCCAGGTCACGGCCACAGCGCCGGAGTCCACCTTTGCCGTCGACAACCGCGATTCGGCATGGTTCGCCGGAACCTGGCAAAGCACCCACCAATGGACACCCACCGAGCATGTGCTGCTGACGGCCGCTGGCCATTGTGTGCGCAGCGGGCTGTTCCATCACGAAATCGCAGCCTTGATGGACGCCACCGACATCGCCGTATGCGCCGCCATCACCGCGTTGCGCACAACCGCGGACACCAGCCCTATCACCACGGTCATCGGCGCCACCTTCGCTCCCTTCAGCCGCGGCGCCGACGATGCGGCTGCCAGCATCGTCGCTCACGCCGCCCATCTGGCGCGCGTCTTCAATGACGACCCCGCCGACACACCGACGGCCACCGAGATGTGGAAGCCCAACCCGCGCTGCTACGGCCGCCTCTACATGGCCGCGCTGCTCAGTCACCCGGTACGCCATCCCGACGATGCCGATAATCTGCCCGAACTCGTCGCAACCGGCCTGTCGATGGGCGGCTACCACCTCCGTCTCATGCTGCTGGAGGCCGCACAGTACGGCTGCACTTCGCTGGAAGGCGCGGCGCGCCAACGGATGATCGAGGTCCTTCACGGATACGATCCGCTGCCCGGGGATTGGGGCACCAGCACAACATTGATCGAAGCGCTCGCCGCCTACGACGAGATCACCCCGCTGAACACCCTGGAAGGCATCCAGGCCTCGATCGCCGAGGCGCTGCGCGACGTGGACGATCCCGACCACCAAACGGTTGCCCGCTCAATCGTGTCGAACATGTTCGACGACGAACGCGTCCTAGGCCCCTTCAGTGAGGCCGTCGACGCGCTGCCCGATGATCAGCGGCTGACGCTGTACGCCATGTCGGTGCTGGCCCCGGGTCTCAGCGTCAGCAACGACTACGCGATGCGTCACCTCGCTGACAACGTCGCCAGCGGCGACGGCATAATCGCCCGCGCGCTGGCGCACGGCGCCGCAGCGGTTCCCGCCAAGACCGGGCTGGTCCAGGAAGAGGTCGCCGCGCATCTGCACGGGCTGCGGGGGTGGGCGAAGATCTCGATCACGCTGCCGCCGGCAACCACCGACGCCGATCCCACCGACCCGTTGGCGATCGTCTGGCGGCTCGTCGACGAGCTGCTGCTCTCGCTGCTGCGCGGTGACATCGACCCGGAGCGCGCCGATCAGATCTGGCAGCAGTTGATCACCGAATTGCCGATCGCGGCGACCGGTGTCCTCGCCGACATCGACAGCGCCTTGCGGGCGGCCAACAAGGCGGCCTCCGCTAGCGGCCGCGCGCAGTTCACCCCCCACCAGCTGCTGCTCGCTGGCTGCCCCGACCACATCCGCCGGCTGCTGGAGTGGGCGCTGACCCACCGCGACGAGTTCGGCCCAGCCCACCAGCACGGACCGCGGAGCGCGGGCAGCTACATCGTGCGGACACTGGGCGCGGTGGGCACGGCGGAAACCGCCGACCTACTGCGCCACCACTACGTCCACGACGCCGAAGTGGGGCCCGACGCGGTGATAGCCGTGCACGCCATCGACACCCGCATGCAGACGTGATCCACGCAGCAGGACCGGCGACGACGTCTCGCCTCTGCAGCCACAACTGTTGCCCTTTGTTGAATACCGCAGTGGATACCGCAGTGCTTTCAGATCTCACAAGCGTCAGCTAACGCAACAAGCATCATCGCCGCATGTCGGGTGACCGAGCATCAGCTGATCGCGCGGCGCTGCTCGTGCGGGACCACGACCTGCGGCGCGCCGCCGGCGGGTGTGACCGCGCCGGTGCAGTACGGGCCGCGGATCACCGCGATCATCCTGTATCTGTATGTGGGCCAGTTCATGTCGAAGAAACGCACCGCCCAGGCACTGGCCGAACTGTTCGGCACCCCGGTGTCCGAGGGCACCGTCGCGACCATGACCACGCGGGCCGCCGACGGGCTGGACGGGTTCCTCGACCAGGTCAAGGACCGCATCGTCGAGTCCGAGACCGCCGGGTTCGACGAGACCGGGCTGCGGGTCGCCGGCAAGCTGCATTGGGTGCACTGCGCCCGCACCGGCCGCTACACCCTGATCACCTGCCACACCAAGCGCGGCCGCGAGGGCATCGACGACATGGGCGTGCTCGGCCGGTTCCGTGGCGTGGCGGTGCACGACGCCTGGGCGCCCTACGACACCTATATCGAGTCCGAACATCAGCTGTGTTGCGCCCACGCGCTGCGGGAACTGCAAGGTGTCGCCGACACCGCGCCACCGGATGCCCAATGGTGCTGGGCCACCCAGGTATCCGACGCGCTGGTCGCGATGCAACACCTGGCAGCCGACGCGATCGCCACCGGCGCGGACAGGATCGATCCCGACGCCCTCGCCGAACAGGTCCGGCGCTACCGCTCAGCCGCCCAGATCGGCCTCACCGAGACCGCCGCCCGCTCGGACAAACCGATGCAGAAGCACAACGCGCTCGCCCGTCGCCTGCTCGACCGGCAAGACGACTACCTGCGCTTCACCACCGGCCGGCGAATACCGGCCGACAACAACGGATCCGAACGCGACATCCGCATGATCAAACTGCGGCAGAAGGTGTCCGGGTGCCTGCGCACCCTCACCGGCGCGAAACAATTCTGCGCCATACGAAGCTATCTATCCACCGCCGCCAAACACGGCCGGAACTTCTTCGACACCTTCGTCATGCTCGCCGAGCAAGAGCCAGGATGGCTACATCGCACAAGTATCAACCAGCGGCAACAAACGCGCAGAAAGACGGATTATGAGTCCGCGGCTCGAACCAACTGTAGATCCGTCGGGGTGAACCGACGCGGGTTGAAGTCCAGACACTGCACCTGCCAGCTACCACCTACCACCTGTGCCAGCTGCCGACGAAAAGCGAGTAACCCGTAGCCAAACTGCCTGAGCTGGCCGATGTGCGCGCGGAACGTAGATAGATCGGGGGCGCTCATCGGCCACTAGAGCAAGCCCCACCCCAGGGGTCGACATTGTGCTTAACGGTGGTGGGGTTGCTGTCAAGGCCACGCCGCTACCCGGTTGGCCACGGGCCCAGCCTTGACAGCAACCACACCACCGCGCCGACCTCAGCCACTACGGGGGAAGGGGCGCGACTCGGACTATGAAGCTTGCAGGAGTTTATCCGTCGGGGTGAATTGTAAACAGCGCGCGACGCAGCGGATCAAGTACTGCCGGCCCACCGGTGTGCACCGCCAGCTGCACGCTCGTGCACGACCACGCGGTGGACGTGTCGACCTGTGAGGCGCTCGACGCGCCGGGGGAGATCTAACCGCAGCCACCGTGAAAGGTACCCGGGCAGAGTGGAGACGATCACCTCGTCGAACCGCTCCGGGTTCCAGATGTCCGCGACCGCCCTGAACGGATCGGGATCGCCGACGATGCCCTGGGTCTCGATCCCCGCGTTGCCGAGCCGGTCGGTGGCGGTCCGCAAGCGGCTCAGCGCCGCATGCTTGCCGCCGTGGGGGTGGGTGACTTCCCATTTAGCGGGCGCCACGAGCGTCACGCTGATGCTGCCTTGCGCCTGACGCTCGAGCAGCGCGGCGAGCAGTTCGTCGGAATCGGCGGTGCGATTGGCGACCACGAGCACTTGAGCGGTGCCTGGCATGCCGAACCTCCCTGTACGGTTGCGCTTAACCGTACCACCGGGCCGCGGGACTCTAAGTGTCGAGTTCAGACGATTAGACTCTGCAGTTACTTACTAGGCTAGCCTAAATATCGCCTGCACATTTGAAATGGTATCTTTCCAGCCCTTTACGGCTATACATTCCACACCTAGGGCCTTAACGGGATAATCATTGCCTCCCGGGTCTAGCCTATCGCCGAAGAAGAGAATATCGGTCTCGGCAATCGCCAACTCTGCCATGAGCTTCTTTGTTCCATACGCCTTATCAATACCCGCTTTCGTTACGTCAATGGACGTAGAACCGCCACTTCTTACCTCGAGGTCACCCAAACGCTGTGCCGCGTATTCGCGAAGCAGATGCCTCTTTTTTTTGTCGGGATCCCATTTAGCTTTTTCCTCTACCGGAGCCTTTTGGCCAAGTGCGGAATAGGTGACTTGACTTCCCCGATCCTCCAGCGCAGGCCCCCACGTATCTTCTAGCCAGAAGCCAAACTCCTCGGCGCCGTCTCTTAGCACCTTGAACGCACGCTCTTTTTCCGACTCAGATAGCCGCTCGAAGTAGATTTCGTTCCATCGAGCCCCGTCCCAGCGCAGATAGCGAGCTCCAGACGTGGGCATCAGATGGAGCCGCCTCAATTCTGGGAAGACACCAAGAGGCTTCAACACCTGGACTTCGAATTGTTCGAACCTGCCACCGGAGATAATGCAGACATCAACGACACCGAGCAATGACCGCAGCATATGGGCCATTTCTGGGCTGATAGTGGTCTTAGATGCGCACAACGTGTCGTCAAGGTCGAACATGGCAACCTGCCACTGTCTGGTCACATCTAGGCCGTCAATTTTGTTCACGTCTGCCTGTGATGCGCCCCGCGGCCCCCGCATCAAAACAGACCTCTGGGCAACCGCACTCCCATATTATCGTTGCTGGCCAA
>CAWDJC010000014.1:0-54599 GCA_963802525.1 uncultured Actinomycetota bacterium
CCCACGGTGCTCATGATCGGCGGCGACGCCATCCGCGGGCGGGGCTGGCCGCCGCCGCGCGGATCTCCCAGGCAACCGGGCACGGTTGTTGTGCGAGACGTTCCCGACGCGGCTGGAACGCGGCGCGGGCGTCCCGGCCGTCGAGCGGCTGGCCTACTTCGCCGAGGCGGCCACCGCACAGCTGGACGGCGCCAAGCACCTGGTGCTGGCGGGCGCCAAGTCGCCGGTGTCCTTCTTCGCCTACCCCGCCATGCCCAGCGACCTGGTCCCGGCCGGCTGTGAGGTGCACGTGCTGGCCGAATACAGCGGTGCCGCAAACGCTTTGGCAGTGTTGGCCGACGAGGTGGCGCCCGGCACGGTCGCGCCGCTGGCGGCCGAGTCGCGCCCGCAGCTGCCGACGGGCGCCCTGACGTCCGCGTCGGCGGCCGACGTGATCGGGGCGCTGATGCCCGAACGGGCGATCGTCGTCGACGAATCCAACACGTCCGGCGTGCTGCTGGCGCAGGCCACCGCCGGTGCACCGGCCCACGATTGGCTGACGCTGACCGGCGGCGCGATCGGCTACGGCATTCCGGCCGCGGTGGGTGCCGCGGTGGCCGCCCCCGATCGCCCGGTGCTGTGCCTGGAGTCCGACGGATCGGCGATGAACACGATTTCGGGGTTGTGGACCCAGGCGCGCGAGAACCTCAACGTGACCACCGTGCTCTATGACAACAGCGCCTACGACATCTTGCGCATTCGAAGTCAACGCGTTGGCGCCGGGTCCGCTCCCGGTCCCAAGGCGCTTGATTTACTCGATTTATCCAGGCCAAAAATGGAGTTCGTCAAGATTTCCGAGGGCATGGGCGTTCCGGCGCGTCGCGTGACGACCGCCGAGGAACTCGCCGACGCCCTGCGCGCGGCCTTTGCCGAACCCGGGCCGCACCTGATCGACGCGGTGGTGCCGTCACTGCTGGGTTAGCGCCGCAAGGTTGCCGAAGAGCCAGTCCGTCATCGCGTTGAGGACGTCGATTCCGGCCTCGAACGTGCGTGCCTCGGCCGCAAACGCCACACCCAGTGCCCGGATTCCGTTGGCACGATGCCGAATTGCCGTGTCAGGTAGTCGCCGCTCACCCCGGGGCCCCAACCGCCCTTGGCGGCAACGCCTTTGGCGGCCAAGCCCCAGCGCTGGCCGCTCGTGAGACGGGCCATCAGCTCGATCACGGTGGCGGCGTCACCGATGGATGGCAGCCGCGCGGCAAAACGAGCCTGCCGATCGAGCGGCCATTGCGTTTGACCAAATGCGGTGTAGCCAGGGCGAAGTCGTCGCGATTCGACCACGGTGGCCGTGTCGCCGCATTCGTTGACGACGGCTTGTACCAGCCGGGCGCAATCGGCCGGCCCGCCCGTTGGGACCACAATTGCTCCGACGCGTGATTGTCGGATTCGGTGATGGCCTTGACGACCAAGTCGTGGGCGCGGGCGCGATCGTTACGCAGGGCCGCGATCGCCAACGGCACCTTGATTGTTGACCATGCGACACCGCCGGACCATCGGCCCAGCGAATGGACCTCGGTTATGCCCGGACGGGCGATCGCGATTCCGGTGGTTGCCGGCACGGTGGCGGCAAGCTCTTCGAAGCTCGCTTCCAGCTGTGGGGGAGTCATGTCCTGCCTGGCTGTGGTGGGCGTAACCCCCTGAGGCTAATACGAAGCGGAAGGCGTCAACCTCAGGCGGTGCCGCCGCTGCCGGTCGGCGCAGCTCATTCGATGTTTCCAGCTAATACATGTGATATCCGTGCCGCCACCCCGAACCGCCCCGAACCGCCCCGGATCGCCCCGGCCCGCGCTACCGGCGAATCGGCCACACCGGATCACCGCAGTCGACACCCTGCGCCGACAACTGCCGCTTGAGCACCTTGAAGGTCACCGTCCGCGGCAGCTCCGCGCTGACCCGCACGTACGACGGCCATTGCTTGGGCCCCAGGTCGGGCTGCCCGGCCAGAAAGGCCCGGAACTTTTCGGGATCGAACTCCACTCCGGGCGCGATGACCAACGCGGCCATCACTTGGTCGCCGACAACGGGGTCGGGCACCCCGTACACCGCCACCTCGGTGGCGTCGGGGTAGCGCAGCAGCACCCGCTCGATCGGGGCCGCGCCCAGGTTTTCGCCGTCAACGCGCATCCAATCGCCAAGCCGCCCAGCGAAATAGGCGTAGCCGCCCGCATCGCGATAGGCGAGGTCGCCGCTGTGGTAAACGCCGCCGGCCATCCGCTCGGCCTCGGCGGCCTCGTCGTTGTAGTAACCCTCGAAACGGCCCGGCCCGGCGGTGTTCACCAGCTCGCCGACCACCCCAACCGGGCACGGCTCGTTTGTGTCCGGATCGACGATCTCGATCCCCTCCGGCAGCGGGCCCAACGAGCCCGGCGGGGTGTCGGGGGTACGGGCGATCGCCACCCCGCCCTCGGTCGAACCGAAGCCGTCCCGGACGACGCACCCGAACCGGCGGGCGAAGCGCTCGATGTCGGCGGGTACGCCCTCGTTGCCGTACACCGCCCGCAGCGGGTTGTCCGCATCGTCGGGCCGCTCGGGCGTGGCAAGCACATACGACAACGGCTTGCCCACATAGTTGGCGTAGGTGGCGCCGTAACGGCGCACGTCGATCAGGAATTGAGACGCGGAGAACTTGCGCCGCAACGCCATCGAGCCCTGGCACGCCGCGGCCACCGCCCAGCCGACCAGCACCGCGTTGGAATGAAACAACGGCATCGACACGTAGCAGACGTCGTCGCGGCCGAGATCGAAGCGCTGTGTCATCGTCACGCCGGCGATCGCGACCTTGCCGTGGCTGCACTTCACCGCCTTCGGCTCCCCACTGGTGCCCGACGTGAAGATCAGCATGAACAGGTCCGCGGCTGATGCGGACTGGAAGCGCGGCTCGGCGTCGGCATGTGCCGCCACCTCGGAAGCCCACTCGGCGGCGTCGACGTTCACGTGATCGATATCGCCGAGTGTCTCAGCAGATTTCGCGTCGGCCAGTACCAGTTGGCAGTCGGCGTGGGCGATGTCGCGGGTCAGCGCCTCGCCGCGGCGCACCGGGTTGAGCCCCACCGGCACGATGCCGGACATCGCCGCCGCCACCAGCATCGCCGAGAAGAACGGGGTGTTTTCCAGCAGCACGCCGACGTGCGGCGGCTTGGCCGGGTCGAGGCGTTCACGCAGCGTCGCCGCGATCGCGGCGCCTTGCCGGACGTGATCGCGCCAGCTGGTGAACGAGCCTTCGAAATAGACGCCTTGCTCGTCGATCTCGGCCAGCGGCACCAGCAGTTTGGTGACCGTCGGGTCAGCGGGAATCACGAAGCGCTCCTGGTCGGAGCTCGAGCGTGACGCTGCCTGCGCGTTCCCGCTCGAACGTGACGCCGGCTTCACGCTCGTCGCCCCCGGGCGCTCAGGCCGGGGTCTCCGCCAGTTCGCGGCCGATCCGGCGCAGCTGCCCGGTGGCGCCGTGCAGCGCGAACTCGATTTCCTTGGCGGCCAGGAAGTAACGGTGCACCGGGTGATCGGTGTCGACGCCGACGCCGCCGTGCACGTGCACGATGGTGTGCGCGACCCGGTGCCCCGCATCGGCGGCCCAGAACGCCGCGCTTGCCACGTCGATCTCGGCGGGGATGTCCTCCGACACGCGCCAGGCCGCCTGGGTCAGCGTCAGCCGCAAGCCCTTGACGTCGATGTAGCCGTCGGCCAGCCGCTGTCCCACCGCCTGGAAGCTGCCGATCGGGCGGTCGAACTGCTCGCGGGTGCGGGCGTATTCGGCCGTCATCTGCAATCCCCGCTCGAGCACTCCGAGCTGGAATGCGCTGCGCCCCAATGTGGTTAGCGTGTCGAGCCAGGCCGCCACGATGCCGTCGCCAACCTTGCGCCCGGCATCCACCTCGGTCCCGTCCAGCCTCAGGTGCCCGACGCTGCCCAAGCCGGTGGTCTCGATCGCCGTCACCGTGACCCCCGGGTCGTCGGCGGCGACCAGGAAAACGGCCGCGCCGGAATCGGTTTCGGCCGGAACCAGGAAGGCGTCGGCCACTGGGCCGAAGCCGACCTGGGTGCGGGTCCCGGTCAGGCGATACCCCTCGCCGGCACTGACAGCCTGCACCGGCCCCTCACCCATTTCGCCGTCGAGCGCGACGGTGAGGATCTTCTCGCCCCCGACCGCCGGCACGCCCCAGCTCCGCTGCAGTTCCTCGGGGCCGAACCGGGCCAGCGCCCCGGCGGCCAGCACCACCGACTCCAGGTAGGGCACCGCGGCCAGCTGGTGGCCGAGCGCGACCAGCACGGCCACCTGCTCGAGGACGCCGAAGCCGTCGCCGCCCAGCGCCGCCGGCGCCGCGCTGGTCAAGATGTCGGCGTCGACCAGCTTGCGCCACAGCTCGCGGTCGAATCGTTGCTCGAGCGCGTCCAGCTCACGTTGGCGCTCCGGCGTGCACACCGCGTCCACGATGGTATCGACCAAACCGCCGAGGTCTTGTGCGGCTTCTGTTGTCGTGAAGTCCATGAATTCTCGTCCTTATGAAAGAGGAAGCTCAGCGGTTGGCCCGGGGCAGTCCCAGTGCGACCATCCCGATGATGTCGCGCTGCACCTCGTTGGTGCCGCCGCCGAAGGTCAGGATCAGGCAGGCCCGGTGCATCCGCTCGACCCGGCCGCGCAGCAACGCGCCCGGCGAATCCTGGCGCACCGTCGCCGCGGTGCCGAGCACCTCCATCAGCAGCCGGTAGGCCTCGGTGGCGAGCTCGGTGCCGAACACCTTGGCCGCCGACGCGTCGGCCGGCCCCAGGGAGTCACCTTCCGAGGACGCCAGCTCCCAGTTGATCAGCTTGAGCACCTCGGCCTTGGCGTGCACCCGCGCCAGGTTGAGCTGCACCCACTCCGAGTCGATGAGGCGGGCGCCGCCGGCGTCCTTGGTGTTCTGTGCCCACTCCCGGACCTCGCGCAGGCACATGAAGATCGGCGCCGGCGACACCAGGGCGACGCGCTCGTGGTTGAGCTGGTTGGTCACCAGCTTCCACCCGCCGTTCTCTTCGCCGACCCGATTGCTCACCGGCACCCGCACATCGGAGTAATAGGTGGCACTGGTGTCGGGGCCGGCCATGGTGTGCACCGGCGTCCAGGAGAAACCCTCGGCGGTCGTCGGCACGATCAGCACCGAGATGCCGCGGTGCTTCTTGGCCTCGGTGTTGGTGCGCACCGCCAGCCAGACGTAGTCGGCGTACACGATCAGGCTGGTCCACATCTTCTGGCCGTTGATCACGTAGTCGTCGCCGTCGCGGACGGCGGTGGTGCGCAGGTTGGCCAGGTCGGTGCCGGCGCCCGGCTCGGAGTAGCCGATCGAGAAATGCAGGTCGCCCGCCGCGATCTTCGGCAGGAAGAACTTCTTCTGTTCGTCGGTGCCGTAGGCCATGATCGTCGGCGCCACGCTGTTGATCGTCAGGAACGGCACCGGAGCGCCGGCGATGGCCGCTTCGTCGGTGAAGATCAGCGAGTCCATCGGGGAGCGGTCCTGGCCGCCGTACTCCTTGGGCCAGTTCAGGGTGAGCCACCCGTCCTTGCCCATCTGCGCGACGGTCTCGCGGTACACGTTGCCGACGCCGTATTCGCCCTGGACCGAGCTCAGCGCCTCGCGGCGCTCCGGCGTCATGAGTGTGGTGAAGTACGACCGCAGTTCGCGACGCAGCTCCTCCTGTTCAGGGGTGTAACTGATACGCATTCCAAGCCGTCCTTGTCGTTAAGCGTCCGTATCGATCCAAGGCCACGTCGCACGCCGCAGCTCGACCAACGGCTACCCGTTCGCCTCCCCGGTTGTAACACGTTCTAGTCTGGGAATCCAGCGACCGTTTCGCCCGACGCATCGGGGCCCTATGGTGTAGCTACATACCGACAGGGCGGGTGCTCGGGTTGAGGGCCAGGTTCAAGGAGGGTGCCGTGCGGGTGATCGTGGATCGAGACCGGTGTGAGGGGAACGCGGTGTGCTTGGGGATCGCACCCGACATCTTCGACCTGGACGATGAAGACTACGCCGTCGTGAAGACCGATCCGATTCCGTCCGACCGGGAGCAGCTGGCCGAACAGGCGATCGCCGAGTGCCCGCGCGCCGCGCTGCTGCGCCAAGACTAGAGGTATTCATAAATTGACTAGCAGCACAAACGCGGCCGATCTGTCCGGAAAGGTCGCGGTGGTGACTGGCGCGGCCGCGGGACTGGGACGCGCCGAGGCGCTCGGCCTGGCCCGGCTCGGCGCCACCGTCGTCGTCAACGACATCGCCGCCGCGCTGGACGCCTCCGACATCATCGACGAGATCACCCAGACCTGTTCCAACGCCGGCGCCAAGGCCGTCGCGGTGGCCGGCGACATCAGCCAACGCGCCACCGCCGACGAGCTGGTTGCCACTGCCGACGGGCTGGGCGGCCTGGACATCGTCGTGAACAACGCCGGGATCACCCGCGACCGGATGCTGTTCAACATGTCCGACGAGGAGTGGGACCTCGTCATCGCCGTGCACCTGCGCGGCCATTTCCTGCTGACCCGCAACGCGGCTACCTACTGGCGCTCGAAAGCCAAAGACGCCGAGGACGGGAAGATTTTCGGCCGCATCGTCAACACCGCCTCCGAGGCCGGCCTGGTGGGGCCCGTGGGGCAGGCCAACTACGGCGCCGCCAAGGCGGGCATCATCTCGCTCACCCTCACGGCCGCGCGGGCGCTGGGCCGCTACGGGGTGTGCGCCAACGCGATCTGCCCGCGGGCCCGCACCGCGATGACGGCCGACGTCTTCGGACCCGGCCCAGAGATCTCTGAAATGGGGGCGGGCGGCATCGACCCGCTCTCGCCGGAGCACGTGGTGAGTCTGGTCAAGTTCTTGTCATCGCCGGCTGCCGCGGAAGTCAACGGCCAGGTGTTCATTGTTTACGGCCCCCAGGTGACACTGGTTTCCGCACCGACCGCGGAGCACAGATTCAAGGCCGACGGGCCGGCGTGGGAGCCCGGCCAACTCGGCAGCGCCCTGCGGGAATACTTTGCTGGACGTGATCCGGAGCGGAATTTCTCCGCCGTCGGCCTGATGGAGCAATGACCGTGTAGACAAATTTTTTGGGGGGAAATCGGCAAGTAGAACTTGTGTCAGATTGAATCGTTGTCAATAGCCCTGACCTGGACAAATTAACGGTCGTGATACAGAAATCCTGTTCATTGACACCGCGAAGTTCTTCTGGGTTAATATGATCGGCTCACTCCGGGCCGCGAGCGACCGAAGACAACGTAAAGGCGATAGACAGACTTCGCCGCGAGCAGCGAGGGGGGTGCCGAGTTGATAGGACAACTTTCGGTTCCCGCCCGCGCTGTCGGCGGGTTCTTCGAGATGATGATCGATACCGGCCGTGCGACTTTCCGCCGGCCGTTTCAATTCGGTGAGTTCCTCGAACAGACGTGGATGATCGCCCGCGTGTCGCTGGTGCCGACGCTGCTCGTCTCCATCCCGTTCACCGTGCTGGTGGCGTTCACCCTCAACATCCTGTTGCGCGAAATCGGCGCGGCCGACTTGTCCGGCGCGGGAACGGCATTCGGCACCATCACCCAGCTGGGGCCGGTGGTGACCGTGCTCGTCGTGGCCGGGGCCGGCGCCACCGCGATCTGTGCCGACCTGGGTGCCCGCACCATCCGCGAAGAAATCGACGCGATGCGGGTGCTTGGTATCGACCCGGTCCACCGGCTGGTGGTGCCGCGGGTTCTCGCGTCCACGGTGGTCGCGCTGTTGCTCAACGGCCTGGTGTGCGCCATCGGTCTATCCGGTGGCTACGTGTTCTCCGTCTTTCTCCAGGGCGTCAACCCCGGCGCCTTCATCAACGGATTGACCGTGCTCACCGGGCTGCGCGAGCTGGTTCTCGCCGAGGTCAAAGCGCTGCTGTTCGGCGTGATGGCCGGGCTGGTCGGGTGTTACCGCGGCCTGACCGTCAAGGGTGGGCCCAAGGGCGTCGGTAACGCGGTCAACGAAACCGTCGTCTACGCGTTCATTTGCCTGTTCGTCATCAACGTGGTGATGACGGCCATCGGCGTGCGGATTACGGCTAAGTGATGAGGCGAGTGAGCACCCGATGAGCTACGACCTCACCTACCGGCTCCGCAACTTGGTGGCGAGGCTGCAAGGACCGGTCGACGACTTCGGCGAGCAGGCGTTGTTCTACGGCCAAACCGTGCGTTTCGTCCCCAACGCCCTCACTCGGTACCGCAAGGAAACGATCCGGCTCATTGCCGAGATGACGATGGGCGCAGGGGCGCTCGTCATGATCGGCGGCACGGTCGGGGTCGCGGCCTTCCTGACGCTGGCCTCCGGTGGCGTCATCGCCGTACAGGGCTACTCGTCGCTGGGCAACATCGGCATCGAGGCGCTGACCGGCTTCCTGTCGGCGTTCCTCAACGTGCGCGTCGTCGCGCCGGTGATCGCGGGTATCGCGTTGGCGGCCACCATCGGCGCCGGCGCCACCGCCCAACTGGGCGCCATGCGGGTGTCCGAGGAAATCGACGCCGTCGAGTGCATGGCGGTCCACTCGGTGTCTTACCTGGTGTCGACCCGGCTGATCGCCGGCCTGATCGCGATCATTCCGCTGTATTCGCTCTCGGTGCTCGCCGCGTTCTTCGCCGCCCGCTTCACCACCGTGTACATCAACGGCCAGTCCAAAGGCCTGTACGACCACTACTTCAATACCTTCCTCATACCGTCCGACCTGTTGTGGTCGTTCCTGCAGGCCATCGTGATGTCCATCGCGGTCATGCTGGTCCATACCTATTACGGCTACAACGCCCACGGCGGTCCGATCGGCGTCGGCATCGCGGTCGGCCAGGCCGTGCGCACCTCGCTGATCGTTGTCGTCGTCATCACTTTGTTCATCTCGCTGGCCGTGTACGGCGCGTCCGGTAACTTCAACCTCTCCGGGTAAGGGGGACCGCTAAGCAAACATGTCAGACGGAGGATCGCGACGCACATCTGTTCGGCTGGCAGCGGCGCTGCTGGCCAGTTTGATTGTGGCCTTCGCCGTCGTCACTTACCTTTCCTACACAGCGGCTTTCGCCTCGACCGACACCGTCACCGTCTCAGCGCCGCGGGCGGGGCTGGTGATGGACAAGGGCGCCAAGGTCAAGTATCGCGGCATCCAGATCGGCAAGGTGTCCGACATCGACTACTCCGGCGACCAGGCGCGGCTGACGCTGGCCATCAACAGCGACCAGATGCACTTCGTCCCCTCCAACGCGACGGTGCACATCGCGGGCAACACCATCTTTGGCGCCAAGTCGGTGGAATTCATTGCGCCCCAGGCACCTTCGCCGACATCACTGCGCCCGGACGCGCATGTGGAGGCTTCGGCGGTGGCGCTGGAGGTCAACACCTTGTTCCAGTCGCTCATCGACCTGCTGCACAAGATCGACCCGGTCGAATTGAACGGGACGCTGAGCGCACTGTCCGAAGGCCTGCGTGGCCATGGCGACGACTTCGGCTCGCTGCTGTCGGGACTGAATACGCTGGCGCGCCAGGCGAACCCGAAGCTGCCCGCCTTGCAGGAGGACTTCCGCGAGGCCGGGGTCGTCACCAACACCTACGCCGACGCCGCCCCCGATCTGAACACCGTCTTCGACAACCTGCCGACGATCAACAGGACGGTCGTCGACCAACAGCACAACCTCAACGACACGCTGTTGGCGACGATCGGCCTCGCCAACAACGCCTACGAGACGCTGGAGCCGGCCGAGCAGAACTTCATCGACGCCATCAACAGGCTGCGCGCCCCGATCAAGGTGGCCCACGACTATTCGCCCGAATTCGGCTGCCTGTTCGCGGGTATCGAGCGCGGCATCAAGGAGTTCGCCCCGTTGCTCGGTGTCCGCAAGGCGGGCCTGTTCACGTCGTCGAGCTTCGTGTTGGGCGCGCCGTCGTACACGTATCCGGAGTCCCTGCCGATCGTCAACGCCTCCGGAGGTCCGAACTGCCGCGGATTGCCCGACATCCCGACCAAGCAGACCGGTGGGTCGTTCTTCCGGTCGCCCTTCCTGGTCACCGATAACGCAAACATCCCGTACGAGCCGTTCACCGAATTCCAGTTCGACGCGCCCTCCACGCTGCAGTTCCTGTTCCACGGCGCCTTCGCGGAACGGGACGACTTCTGATGGCGGCCGGGGCCGTACCGTCGCACCGGTCGATGCTGATCAAGGTGAGCATCTTCGCGCTGGCGATGCTGGTGGTGGCCGCGGCGCTGGTGGTGGTCTTCGGTGACTTCCGGTTCGGGCCCGAAAGCACTTACCACGCAACCTTTACCGATGCGTCGCGGTTGAAGGCCGGTCAGAAGGTTCGCATCGCCGGAGTGCCGGTCGGTTCGGTGTCGGGCGTGAAGCTCAACCAGGACAACACCATCGACGTGACGTTCGGGGTCGATCGCCGCTACACGCTGTATTCGTCGACGCGCGCGGTGGTCCGGTACGAAAACCTGGTCGGCGACCGCTATCTGGAGATCACGTCGGGTCCGGGGGAGCTGCGTAAGCTGCCGGCCGGCGGCACGATCAACTCCCAACACACCCAGCCCGCGCTGGATCTGGATGCGCTGTTGGGCGGGCTGCGGCCGCTGGTCAAGGGCCTGGATGCCGACAAGGTCAACACCATCAGCAGCGCGGTCATCCAGTTGTTGCAGGGCCAGGGCGGAGCGTTGTCCAACGTGCTGGCCGACACCAGCGCTTTCTCCTCGGCCCTGGGCCAGCGCGACCAGCTGATCGGTGACGCGATCACCAACCTCAACACGGTGCTGGGCACGATCGACCAAAAGAGCGCGCAATTCTCGGCCAGCGTCGACCAGCTCCAGCAGCTGATCACGGAGCTGGCCAAGAACAGGGACACGATCGCGGGGGCCATCCCGCCGCTGGCCTCGACGACGACGGATTTGACTGAGCTGCTGAAGAATTCACGCCGACCGTTGCAGGGCATCCTGGAGAACACCCCGCCGCTGGCCACCGAGCTGGACAACCGCAAGGCCGAGGTGAACAACGACGTCGAGCAACTGGGCGAGGACTACCTGCGACTAGCGGCGCTCGGCGCCTACGGGTCGTTCTTCAACATCTACTTCTGCTCGGTGACGATCAAGATCAACGGGCCGGCCGGCGGCGACATCCTGCTGCCGCTTGGTGGCCAGGTGGATCCCAGCAAGGGGAGGTGCGCTTTTGCCAAGTAGTTCGAGGCGCGACCGTGACCCGTTGCGCACCGGCATCTTCGGTGTGGTGCTGGTGGTCTGTGTCGTTCTCATCGCATTCGGGTACGCGGGCTTGCCGTTCTGGCCGCAGGGAAAGACGTACGACGCCTACTTCACCGACGCCGGCGGCATCACGCCCGGCAACGCCGTCTACGTGTCGGGCTTCAAGGTCGGCAAGGTGCAGTCCGTGGGTCTGGCCGGGGACAGCGCCAAGGTGACCTTCTCGGTGGACCGCCACGTCACCGTCGGTGACCAGTCGCTGGCCGCGATCCGCACCGACACCATCCTCGGTGAGCGCTCCATTTCGGTGACCCCGGCGGGCGGCGGCAAGGCGACCACCATTCCGCTGAGCCGGACGACGACTCCGTATACGCTGGCCGGCGCGCTCGAGGATCTGGGAAACAACGCGAACAATCTGAACAAGCCGCAGTTCGAGCAGGCCCTGAACGTTCTCACCGACACGCTGCACGACGCCACCCCCGAATTGCGCGGTGCCCTGGACGGGGTGACATCGCTGTCCCGCACGCTGAACCGCCGTGACGAGGCGCTGCAAAGCCTGCTGGCGCACGCGAAGTCGGTGACGGCGGTGTTGTCGCAGCGCGCCAACCAGGTCAACAAGCTGGTCGACGACGGCAACGAGTTGTTCGCCGCGCTCGATGAGCGGCGCGCCGCGCTGAGCCAGCTCATCTCGGGCATCAGCGGTCTCTCGACACAGATTTCCGGCTTCGTCGCCGACAACCGCAAAGAGTTCGGCCCAGCCCTGAGCAAGCTGAACCTGGTGCTGGACAACCTCAACGAGCGCCGCGACTACATCACCGAGGCGCTCAAACGGCTGCCCACCTACGCCACCGAGTTGGGTGAGGTGGTCGGCTCCGGGCCCGGGTTCAACGTCAACGTCTTCAGCGTGTTGCCCGCGCCGATGGTCGCGATGGTGTTCGACTTCTTCTATCAGCCGGGCAAGCTGCCGGCCAGCCTCGCCGACTACCTGCGCGGGCTGATTCAGGAACGTTGGGTCATCAGGCCGAAGTCGCCATGACGAACCGGATTGCCGGCAGCAGGGGGCTGCGTATCGCCACCATCATCGCGCTGGTCGCGATGGCGGTGGCGGGCGCGTATGTGCTCGCGTCGCAAGGCAATAACCGAACCATCATCGGCTACTTCACGTCTGCGGTCGGGCTGTATCCCGGCGACCAGGTCCGCGTCCTCGGGGTGCCGGTCGGTTCGATCGACACGATTGAGCCGCGGCCCTCCGACGTGAAGATCACCATGTCGGTGTCCAAGGATCTGAAGATCCCCAAGGATGCCCGGGCCGTGATCATTTCGCCGAACCTGGTGTCGGCGCGGTTCATTCAGCTCACCCCGGCCTATACAGGCGGGGCGATGTTGCCCGACGGCGGAAGCATCGGTCTGGGGCGCACCGCGGTCCCGGTGGAATGGGACGAGGTGAAGGAGGCCCTGACCCAACTGGCCGTTCAGCTGGGTCCGACGACGGGATCGGTGCAGGGGCCGCTGGGCAAGGCGATCAACCAGGCCGCTGACACGCTAGACGGCAGCGCTTCGTCGACACCGCCACGCAAACGGTGGTAAACATGTTCAGCTACAAGCAGGACAACATCGACGACAGCGTGAACCGGTTCTACAACGCCACCAGCGGCCCGCTGCGCGGCATGCTCGGCGCCAACAACAACATCGAGAACCTCAAGGGCCTGTTCCGCTCCACCAACGCGACCTCAGAGGCCGTCGTCAACGGCGCTGCCCTGGAGGGCATCGATTCGGTCACCGACAACGCCTCGGTGCTGGTGTCGGTGCGGGTCACGGTCGCCGACATCGACGGAACCAATAAGCCGTCCATGCCGTATCGCCTGCGCGTCGTCGTGCACGAGGACGAGCAGGGGCGGATGACCGGCTACGACCTGAAGTATCCTGAGGGGGGTAACTGATGCGGTGGCTGATCGCCGTCGCGGGCTCCCTCCTGGTGACTGCTTTCGTCGGCTTGTCCGCGGCGGGCGGTTGGTTCTACTGGGAGCGGGTGCAGACGCGCGGCGAGGCGGCGGCGCGGGCGGTGTTGCCGGGGCTGGCCGCCAAGGAGATACCCGAGGTCTTCGCCTACGACTACCAGACCGTCGAACGCAGCCTCTCGGCCGCTTACCCGTTGCTGACGCCCGCTTATCGCCAGGAGTTCCAGAAGAGCGCTAACACGCAGATCATTCCGGAGGCGAAGAAGCGTGAGGTTGTCGTGCAGGCCAACGTCGTTGGCGTCGGCGTCATGTCCGCCAAGCGCGATTCGGCGTCGGTGATGGTCTACATGAATCGCACCGTGACGGACAAGTCACGGCAGCCGCTCTATGACGGCAGCCGGTTGCGGGTCGACTTCACGAAAATCGGCAAACAATGGCTGATTGCCTACATCACGCCAATCTAGCCGGGGATACGCGGGCAGCCACATCAGCCACAGCAGCACCGTCAAGTCCCTCGTACCCTAATCGCGAATTTGATATCACATGCGATATCAAATTCTGAATGAGAGCACACCCTCTGGGCCGAAGCCGCTCAGTAGCAGATCGCAATGTTGTTGCATTGCAACGGATAACGCTGGATCGGGCTGGGCGGGGGCCCGGTCATCTGCAGCGAGAACGGTTGCTTCTTCATCTCCGACTGCATCCCACAGATGGGACCGTGGAGGCTGGTGTGGGTGCCGGTCATGGTTTCGTCGCTGAACGCGTAGGTTTCGGTGGACGGCGCGGTGCCGCCGCCCGGACATGACACGCCGTCCGCCTTATCCACCTTGAAGGTCCAAAGCATGCTGGACATTCGAGCCCTGCCGCTGAAGTTCTGCAGCTTGTCGGCGCTGGAGATCTGTTCGGGCGTCGAACTCACGACATTCAGAGCGCAGTTGAACGCGAAGACGATCGGGTCGGAATAGTCGTTCATGTTCCGGGTTCCGGACGGTTGATCGCACAGAGCCGTGATCGTCCAGGTAACCCCCGATACACCCGCCTCGTTGAAGGTGTAGGTGCCGTCCGCCGGTGGACCGACCGCGCGCGCCGGGTCACCCGATACTAGCGCGAGTCCCAGTGCGACGGCCGAGAAGATGCCGGCGCCGGCGGCCAGCCCGTGACGGGACTTCATGCTGTCCCCCTTTTGGGCCTTCCCTCCACGCTGCATTGAGTATCACAGCGTTTCGGTGGCGAGACCATGGGTTCGCGCCAGCTACTTGGCTTGCTGTGGATGCGACTCGGCGAGAGCGTCGAGGAATGACCGTGCCCAGCGGTCCACGTCGTGGGCGAGCACCTGGCGGCGCAGCGTCCGCATCCGGCGACGGCCCTCCTCGACCGTCTGGTTGAGCGCTGCTTCGACCTTGTCCTTGACCCCTTCGAGGTCGTGCGGGTTGACCAGGTATGCCTGCCGGAGTTCGGCTGCGGCGCCGGTGAATTCGGACAGGACGAGCGCACCGCCGAGATCGCTGCGGCAAGCGACGTACTCCTTGGCCACCAGGTTCATCCCGTCGCGCAGCGGGGTGACCAGCATGACGTCGCTGGCCACGTAGAACGCGATGAGTTCGTCGCGGGGGACCGGGCGGTGCAGGTAGTGCACCACCGGATGACCCACCTCGGCGTATTCGCCGTTGATGTGGCCGACCTCGCGCTCGATGTCGTTGCGCAGGATCTGGTAACTCTCGACGCGTTCGCGGCTCGGCGTCGCAAGCTGAACCAGCACGGTGTCATCGCGTTTCGCGCGGCCCTCGGCGAGCAGCTCGGAAAAGGCTTTCAGGCGAACGTCGATGCCCTTGGTGTAGTCGAGCCGGTCGACGCCGAGCAGGATCTTCCGGGGGTTGCCCATCTCGGCGCGGATCTCCCGCGCGCGGCGCCTGATGTCGCGGTGGCGGGCGGCGTGGTCGAACGCGGTGGCGTCGATGGAGATGGGGAAGGCGCCCACCCGAACGTTGCGGGACCCGAGCTCTACCTCACCGAACCGCGACCGCACCCCGACCGATCCCCGCGAGGTGTTGACGCCGATCAGCTGCCGGGACAGGAACAGGAAATTCTGCGCGCCGCCGGGCAGATGGAAGCCGACCAGATCGGCGCCGAGTAGGCCCTCGACGATCTCGGTGCGCCACGGCAACTGCATGAACAGCTCCACCGGCGGGAACGGGATGTGCAAGAAGAAACCGATGGTGAGATCGGGCCGCAGTTCGCGAAGCATCTTGGGGACCAGCTGCAGCTGGTAGTCCTGCACCCACACGGTCGCGCCGCGGGCGGCGGCGCGCGACGTGGCTTCGGCGAAGCGGCGGTTGACGTCGACGTAGCGGTCCCACCACTCGCGGTGGTATATCGGTTTGACGATCACGTCGTGGTACAGGGGCCACAGCGTGGCGTTGGAGAATCCCTCGTAGTACTCGGCGACGTCGTCGGTGGTCAGCCGTACCGGATGAAGTTGCAGCTCATCCTGGACGATGGGCTCGTAATCCAGCTCGTCGTCGTCATCGGCGACTCCCGGCCAGCCGACCCACGCGCCGCGCCGGCGGCGCAACAGGGGCTCCAGGGCCGTGACCAACCCCCCGGGGCTGCGTTTCCAGGTGGTAGTGCCGTCGGGAAGCCGCTCGAGGTCGACCGGCATCCGATTGGCAACCACAACGAAGTCGGAATTGCCGAAATGCTCGGAATTTGACGTCTTCTTCGAAGACTGGCCTTCCCTGGGAGCCATTTATGTGTCGTGCTTCGCCGGTCCAATACCGAGCATGGACAAGAAAATGCGGCACTCGTCGGCGTCGTTCGCATACGCTGCGACGACTCGCCTGGCCTGGCTTGCGGTGCTGTCGGCCAGCGGTTCCACATCGCCGATTTCGCCAGGATCAGATTTCGTAGGCATGACACAACTGTAGGCGACGCCGATATTCGCCCGCAGGCGTCTCTCCGCAGCGCCCGGGCGGCACCCCGTCGGGGCCCGCTTACACAATGGCCGTAATGTGTAAACAAGGCGGATCTGACGACGTAATGAGGTGGGCCGAATGACACTCTCCGAGCAAGCCGGCGCTCAAGCCGGTCATCTGCCGACACCGATGAGTTGGTGACCTATGAAACCCTCGAGGAGGGTCGCATCGCCCGGATCTGGCTCAACCGGCCCGAGGCCCACAACGCGCAATGTCGCGGCCTGCTGGTTCAGCTCGACGAGGCGTTCCTGCGTGCCGAGGCCGACGACACCGTTCGCGTGGTGATCCTGGCGGCGCGCGGCAAGAACTTCTCCGCCGGCCACGACCTGGGCTCGGAGTTGGCGCTGGCGGAGCGGATGCCCGGACCTGGCCAGCTCCCGAGCTTCCGGATAAACGGCGCGACCCGTGATCCGATCGCCGAGAAGACCTACCTGCAGGAATGGCATTACTTCTTCCAAAACACTTGCCGCTGGCGCGATTTGCGCAAGATCACCATCGCCCAGGTGCAGGGCAACGCGATCTCGGCGGGCCTGATGCTGATCTGGGCGTGCGACCTGATCGTTGCCGCCGACAACGCGAAGTTCAGCGACGTGGTCGCCGTGCGGATGGGCATGCCGGGCGTCGAATACTACGCTCACCCTTGGGAATTCGGCGCGCGCAAGGCCAAGGAGCTGCTGTTGACCGGTGATGCGCTGGACGCCGACGAGGCCTATCGGCTCGGCATGGTGTCCAAGGTTTTCCCGGCCGACGAGCTGGCGGACAAGACGCTGGAGTTCGCGCGGCGCATCGCCGAGCGGCCCACGATGGCGGCGATGCTGATCAAGGATTCGGTCAACGCCGCCTCCGACGCGATGGGATTCACCGAGGCGCTGCGGCACGCGTTCCACATTCACGAGCTGGGTCACGCGCACTGGGCGGCCCACAACGAGAACAGGTACCCGGTCGGCCTGCCGCCCGATGTCGAGGACTGGCGTAACGCCAAGCCGACGAAGCTCGCCCGCCGCGATACGCCGTAGCAACGGCCGTCCCGTAAGCCACCCAGCCCGCTTGAGTGTGCGGCCTTGGCTTCCAGTGTGCATTCAGGGTGGAAAATTCAACGAATTTTCGCCCTCAGCGCACACCCGACGCCCTCTGCGCGCACTCAACCCTGACCGCCTCGGCCAGGGACCTGAGTGGCGGATGTGACAGCGCCGCCTATGCTAGAACCCGTTTCAGATTCGGCGTGAGGGGCGCGGCGTGCAGCTTTCTTTCGAAAACCGGACGTACCTGGTAACCGGTGGTGGCAGCGGAATCGGCAAGGGGGTGGCCGCGGGGCTGGTCGCGTCCGGGGCCTCCGTCATAATCGTCGGCCGCAACCCCGACCGGCTGGCGGCCGCGGTTGAAGACATCGAAGTGCTCAAGGCGCACGGCTCGATTCGCTATGAGCCCGCCGACATCACCAACGAGGACGAGGCCGCCCGCGTGGTGGACGCCGCGACGGTGTGGCACGGCCGGCTGTACGGTGTGGTGCACTGCGCCGGCGGGTCGGAGACCATCGGGCCGATCACCCAGATCGACTCGGAGGCTTGGCGACGCACCGTCGACCTCAACGTCAACGGCACCATGTACGTGCTCAAGCACGCCGCGCGCGAATTGGTCCGCGGCGGCGGCGGTTCTTTCGTCGGGATCTCGTCGATCGCGGCCAGCAATACCCACCGATGGTTCGGCGCCTACGGGGTCAGCAAGTCGGCCGTCGACCACATGATGCAGTTGGCCGCCGACGAGCTCGGCCCGTCGTGGGTACGGGTCAACAGCATCCGCCCGGGCCTGATCCGCACGGATCTGGTTGCGCCCGTATTTGCTTCGCCGGAGGTGAGCGCGGACTACCGCCACTGCACGCCGCTGCCACGGCCCGGTGAGGTCGAAGACGTCGCCAACCTGGCGATGTTCTTACTCAGCGACGCGGCCAGCTATGTCACCGGGCAGGTCATCAACGTCGACGGCGGCCTCATGCTGCGACGCGGACCGGATTATTCCGCGATGCTGGAACCCGCGTTCGGCGCCGAGGGGCTACGCGGGGTGGTCTGAGCCCGATATCCCTGCGTCGCGGTCGGCGAGCGTGGCGAGCGCCGACCAGTCCAGGTGCCCGCCGCCGGTCGCCACCAGCGTGAGCAGGCGGTCGCGCAGCACGCTGGCCACCGGCAGCGGCACCTGAAGCTGCTCCGCGGCGGCGAGCACCAACCGGACGTCCTTGAGACCGAGGGTCGCTGCCATGCCGGCCGGCTCGAATTCTTGTCGCGCGATCAGCCCGCCGTAGGTCTGGTAGGCCGGCGCGGCGAACAATGTCGAAGTGAGGATGTCAACGTACTGCTGCCGGTCGACGCCGGCCTTGGCGACCAGTGCGACGGCCTCGCTGACGCTCTCGATGGCGGACGCGATCAGGAAGTTGCCGCTCAGCTTCACCAGGTTGGCGGTGGGCGGCTGTTCGGACACCACGAAGGTGCGCTGCCCGATCGCGTCGAACATCGGGAACAACGGCTGCAGGACCTGCGGGGCGCCCGCCGCGATGACGAAAAGCTTTGCCGCGGAGGCTGCTTCGGGCCTGCCGAACACCGGCGCGGCGGCATACCGCTGATCGGCTTCGGCGTGTGCGGCCGCCAGGCGTTCCGACAGGGCGACGCTGATGGTGCTCGACGACACGTGCGTGGCGCCCGCCGGCAGCGACGCCACGATGCCCTGCTCGCCGAGGGTTACGGCCTCGACGGCCCCGTCGTCGGCCAGCATGCTGAACACCACCTCGGCGCTGCTCGCTTCGGCGACGCTGCCCGCCGCGGTCGCGCCCTGCGCGACGAGGGCTTCCGCCTTGCCGGGGGAGCGGTTGTACACGGTGACGCGGTGACCCGCCTTCATCAGGTTCGCCGCCATGCCCTGGCCCATTTTGCCCAGGCCGATGAATCCGATGTCCATGCGCCCACTCTGCCTTCTTTGGGGCCCTGTTTGGGAGGCTCCTTACGATGATGGGCACGCCTAGTGACGGGAGCGGCAGATGAAGCGACTCGAGGGCAAGCGGATCCTGGTGACGGGCGCCGCGTCCGGGATCGGCCAGGCCACCGCGCTGCGGTTGCTCGACGAGGGCGCCACCGTGGTGGCCTCCGACGTCGCCGAAGACGGCCTGGCCACCACCCGGGCCCGGGCGGAGGAGGCCGCGACCGCCGACCGCCTCACCACCGTGACGATGGACGTGGGCGACGAGGATTCGGTGATCGACAGCGTGTGCTGGGCCGTCCAGACACTCGACGGCCTGGATTCGCTGGTCAACGCCGCCGGCATTCTGCGCGCCGCGCACACGCACGAGACCAGCCTCGAACTGTGGAACCGGATCGTCGGCATCAACCTGACCGGAACGTTTCTGGTGGTCCGGGAAGCGCTTCCGGCGTTACTGGCGAACTCGCGCAGCGCGATCGTCAACTTCAGCTCCACGTCGGCCTCTTTCGCCCATCCCTACATGGCGGCCTACGCGGCGAGCAAGGGTGGCATTCAGGCCTTCACCCATTCGCTGGCCCTCGAATACGCCAGCGACGGTCTGCGCGCGGCGTGCGTGGCGCCCGGCAGCATCAAGTCCGGAATCACCGACGCCACCGGGGGATACATTCCGAAAGACGCTGACTGGTCATTGTTTCCGAGGCTGATGCCAATCCTGCCGACCACGCTGCGAGTCCAGTGGCGCCGGGATGGCCGAGCCCACTGCGATCGCCGGCGTCATCGCCATGCTGGTATCCGACGACGGCGCCTGGATCACCGGCACCGAGATCCGCATCGACGGCGGCACGCACGCCTAGTTAACGCAAGGAACCCCGCCGCCGTCGATCGGTTTCCCTTGATCGGGCGTCGGATAGGTGGTGGTGGTTCCGTTGTAGTAATAGGTGTTGGCCTTGCTGGACGTCGTGGTGGTCGTGGTTTCGTCCATCGTGGTGTCGTCGGGCGCCGGCATCGAGAAGTAGGTGTCGACGGTCACGCGGATGTGTCCGGGTTGCATTGCGGGATCGGGTTGTTTGGGGGCGTCGAGGCCGAGCAGGGTGGCCACGTTGCCCGCGTCGGTTTCCGCGCCGGCGCCGTACTGGATGGTGGTGGCGGTCGGCTCACCCGAATTACGGTCGCGCACTTGGCCCATGGTGTAGCCGTGCTTTTTCAGGGTGCGGGAGACCTCGGTGGCGAGCCCACTCATGCTGCCGGCGTTGACCACGTCGACGACGGTGGATGGACTCGGCTTGGCGGCGGTGGTGGCGGGCGTGGTCGTCGGCGCGGGCGCGCCGATCGCGGCGGCCACCTCGGCCTTGATCGCGGCCGGGTCGATGATGTTGACGTCCTGGCCGTCGATGTTGTCGTAGCGCACCACGGGCAGCGTCCGGAATTCGAGGTTGCCGCCGGAGGCCAGCGCGCCCAGCCGTTGGATCAGGTCCTCGTCCCAATCGGCCGACAGCACCACATCCTTGCGCGCCACGGCCATCAGGCTCTTGAGCTTGTCCAGGTTGGTGAAGGTGCCCGAAGCCTGCAGTTCCTGCATGACCGACGAAATGAACGCCTGCTGGCGATGAGTCCGGTCCAGGTCCCCGTTTTCCAGGCCGTGACGCTGCCGGACGAACGACAGCGCCTGGGAAGCATCCAGTCTCTGTCGCCCGGCCGGGAAGTCGGCCCCGGAATACGAGTCGTAGACGGGATGATTCAGGCACACCTCCACGCCGCCCAAAGTTTGGGCAAGGTCGTAGAAACCGGCCAAATTGACCTCCGCGAAGTAGTCGATCGGAACGCCGGTCAGGCTGCGCACCGCACGCAAGGTCGCCGCCCGGCCGGCCTCACGGCCCCGCGTCTCGAGTTCCTTCTGACTGCTCGCACCCTGGTTGGCGAGCTTATTTGCGACGTATTGCTTGGTAAGCCCGTAGGCCTCCTTGATCTTGATGTGGTTGTATCCGGGGACACCGTTGAACGGCACCCAGTCGTCGCGGGGTATCGAAAAGGCGACGACCTTGTTGTCGGCCCTAACGTGTATGAGGATCAGCGTGTTGGTGTTGTAGCCGCCGTCATCGGAATCGCCGGCGTGCAAATGCTTCAGGATCGACCATGGCAGGTCGTTGCCGTCCTGTTCTTTGCGCGAGTCCAGCCCGATGAGCAAGATGTTCATGTTGTCGCCGCTGGATCGCGGGTCCTCCGGCGAAAGCGCGTCCGACACGGTGATGCCACCCAGCGCCCCATGGGCCACGTAATATCCCGCGCCGGTCAGTCCCACCGCCGCCACGGAGACCAGCGTCATGAAGCCACGCGTCAGCGCCTTGCCGAAGCGTGAGGGTTGCCGAACGGCGCGATGGCGGTGATGAGCACCGCCAGAGCGTGACATCAAAAACCTCGTCCTAAAACCAGCGCACCACCGGATACCGCAATCGTGGTTTGCGGTGATGTCGCTTGCAGCATGCCGTCAAGTATGCGGTAGCTTGCTGTGAACCCTCCAATTGAGCGGGTCGATGTAAGCAGGCTCACGCGCCGGGAATGCCCGGATTTCACGGCGTCAATCGGCCCCTACCAGCGCTTTTGCCACAAACGCCGAACCTGTCCGCCGCGATCGTGCCGAGATCGAGCCCAACTCGTTACCCCTCGGCATCCAACGTCGAGTTGTTGCGCGAAATCCGCGGTTTTTCGCCCAACTAGTCGACGTTCGGGACGCGGTTGGCGAAAGGGAATGTCATTCAGCAGTACAGGTATTCGATGTGCCACCGGCCGTTCACATAGTCGGCGCGGTACTGGCCGCCCAGTTGCGGATTGGCATCGCGGATGACACCGGAGCCCCCGACGTTCGGCGCGAACCCGGGGGATCCCAGGTGATGGACTGGGGGTTGGGCGGCAGGTCCGGTGTGCAATTGACCTGCTTCTTGACGTAGCCGTCGATGATCCTCTGCTCGGCGGTGGCTTGATCACCGGCATCGGGCGCTGGATCGGCGGGGCAGAAAGCGGTTGTGCCGCAGACGCTTTGCTGCGCATCGACGAGCACGACATCGTTGCCGGGTGCGGCCGACATCACGAACAGTCCTGCTATCGCGGCGGCGCCGGCGTGTCTCCACATGTTGCCTCCCTGTGCCCCAAAGCTATCGGGCTCGCACGAGATCCTCACCCGAGGTGTAGTAGAAGCGGATATTCGAGCCCGTGATGATTTCCGCGAGGTATACCCCAAGCGGTTCTACCTCGTAGTAGTAATGAATATTGCCCTGCGGATCCAGCGCACTTGCGCACGACAGCCCCGGCGCCCCCGCACCGTTGCTTCACCGGAATCGCGAGGACGGCGATCACCAGCAGGGCGGCAATGGCCACCGCCAGCGGCGCCCTGGTCACGGCGCGGCGCGTTTGCGCGGGACGCATCACATTGGGAGTGTATGGGGCTATGGCCACTGTGGATGCGGATGGCGGGCCGTCGCCGCACACGCGGGTCGAGGTACTGGGCAATATCGGGCCCAACTGGTTCGCCTCGGTCATGGTTACCGGGATCGTCGCCACCGCCATCTTGAGCCGCCGCGAGTGTCCCCGAAAGTGACTCGCGGCATCCAGGGGCCGATCGGGGGCGCCTTACTATCTCCTAGTGACTCTTGAGCCCACGGCACCGGAAACGTTCTCCACCCAGGCGACCGGCGGTATTCGCATCGTCGCCGACCGCCTCGGCGACCCCCAAGCGCGTGCCGTGGTCTTCCTGCACGGCGGCGGGCAGACGCGTCGCTCGTGGGCGAAGGCGGCCGCCGCCGTCGCCAAGCGTGGGTGGCAGGCCGTCACCATCGACCTGCGGGGCCACGGCGAATCCGACTGGTCGAGCGAAGGTGACTATCGCGTCGTCAGCTTCGCCACCGACGTCCTAGAGGTGTTGCGCACGTTGCCGCCCCAGCCGGTGTTGGTCGGCGCGTCCCTAGGCGGATTCACCTCGATGCTGCTGGAGGGGGAACTCGCGCCGGGTATCGCCGGCGCCGTGGTTCTGGTCGACATCGTGCCCAACATGGAGCAGTCCGGGGCGAATCGGATACACGCCTTCATGGCCGACCGGGTGGAATCGGGCTTCGACTCGCTCGAAGAGGTCGCGGACGCGATCGCCGAATACAACCCGCATCGCCCCCGACCCACCGATCTCGACGGCCTGACCACCAACCTGCGCCGCCGCGGCGATCGCTGGTACTGGCATTGGGATCCGCAGTTCATCAGCGGCACGGCGCCGTTTCCCCCGTTCGAGGTCACCGACGCCGATCGCATGCACGCGGCCGTCGACGCGATCCTGCGTAACGGCGTGCCGATGCTTCTGATTCGGGGTCAGGTGAGTGACCTGGTCAGCCAGGAGCGCGCCGACGAATTCCTCGCCCGGTTCCCGCAGGTCGAGTTCACCGATGTGCGCGGCGCGGGGCACATGGTCGCCGGCGATCGCAACGACGTGTTCGCCGAGGCCGTCCTGAATTTCCTCGCCCGGCATGTGGACGCCGGATGACGTTCCCCGCAACTAACGGAAGTGTCTGTCCGGCAGGGGAATTCCTGCTCCTGTCCTGAGTTCCCTACTGCCCGAGCAGTCTTTGCCTCATCGCCTCGCACTCGTCGGCCGTCTCGTAGAGGCCAGGTATGGTGCCGCGCGCGGCCAAGACGGTAGCCATCGGCGTCCTTCGGTGCTGGCGCAGCTTTCGCTCGAGCCGCTGGGTGCCGATACCGAACCATCGTCCTCCGCTCCGAACCGGATAATGACTTCGGCACGAACTCGGTTGCTGCTGTTAGCATGCTGCCCGACACGAGAAGAGAGGCGGCGTGACCATGCGTTGGTTGCGAGGGTGGGGGCTGTTCGGTGCCGTGGTCATTTGCCGCGACGGCGTTGGCAAACCCCGTGCGGGCCGATCCGCGAGTGACGCCGGGCATCAAAGTCGAGGCTGAAAACAGCGCTTGCACAGCGGGTTTCGCTGCCCAAGGCAACGATGGCAGCTATTACCTCATGACCAGTGGGCATTGCGACGCGCACGACGGTTCGCAATGGACCTATGGCGGCGACGTCCCGCTCGGCAGGATCACCGCCAGCGAGCACGAAGGCGACACGAGGGATGCCGCGATCATCCTCCTCGACCCGAGCGTCGGCGCGCCGACAGGGCACGTCGGCGGTAAGTATCTGGTCCGGGATGTGTTGAGCGCGACACAGATTCAGGTCGGCATGCCGTTCTGCAAGATCGGTTCGGTCACCGGTGAGACGTGTGGTGCCGTCAAGGACGTGGCGGGCGACGTCGTCGAAGCCAGCGTCTACAGCCTCAACGGCGATAGCGGCAGTCCCGGTTTCGTGAAGAACCCGGACGGCACGGTCAGCGCGGTCGGCCTCCTGATGTCCTCGCCCGACGGGGACGACTACACGACGTACTTCGCCCTCGTGAACCCACTGCTCGGCCGTTGGGGCCTGCATGTCCTGCCCTGAGTGCGCTGACCACCGGTCAACGGTCAGACCACCCACCAGGTGCGAGAACCGACGTTTGCGAATGTTAAGAACGGGTATCCGCCGACCGGCGTCGTGAGCGTCCATCGGTAGGAGCCTGTAGTCGAAAAGTTAGCGAGCCAGCGACACGAAGGAGAGCGATAGTGAAGCGTGGGATCGTGGTCGGCGTAGCGGGCGTGGCCGTGGCAATCGCGGCTTGCGCCGGCTGTTCGAGCAACAAGTCCAGTACGGGAGCATCATCGAGTTCGGCGCCGTCGGCGGCTGGCCCGCAGGTCATCGTCGACGGTCAGAACCAGAACGTCAGTGGCCAAGTCACCTGCAACTCCGCCAACGGCGCCATCACCATCGGCATCGGTGACGCGACAGCCGGAGTCGGCGCGGTGATCAGCACCGACAATCCGCCCATCGTCCATTCCGTCGGACTGGGCAGCGTCAACGGGGTCGCACTCGGTTTCTCCGACGCCGCTCCCAACCAGGCCAGCAATGCGGGAGCCGCGGTCAACGGCAAGTCCTACGCGATCAAGGGCACCGCGACGGGTACCGATATGAGCAACCCGCAGCAGCCGCAGACGGTGACCAAGCCATTTGAGTTGGACGTGACCTGCCCGTAGCGCGGGCCATCCGACACCCGAGAAGGGACGAAGCTATGTCTATGAAACGTGTCGTCAGCGCGGCGGCGGTTGCGGCGGGCCTCGGCATTTCCGCAATGACGCTGAACCCTGGGTTCGCCAGCTCCGCCCCACTGGACCCCCCGCCGCCTTGCCCGAACTGCCACGGCGGCGGTGGCGGCGGCGGCAACCCGGGCAGCCCCGGCGGGGCGGGCGGCGGGACGCAGGCCCCGCAGAGCCCGCCACAGACCCATGAGCCGAGCACGCAGACTCAGCCGCCGGCCACCCAGAGCACTCAGCCGCCGGCCACGCACAGCACCCAGCCGCCGGCCACCCAGAGCACCCAGCCGCCGGCCACCCAGAGCACTCAGCCGCCGGCCACCCAATCCAGCCAGCCGCCGGCCACCGAAAGCACGCACCCGTCGTGGACACAGAGCAGCGAGCCGCCGAGGTCGGAAACCACCGCGCCCGGCGGACAAACCACCGCGCCGAGTCCGCAGACCACCGCGCCGGCTAGCGGCCAAACCACCCCGCCGTCCAACCGGGAGGCGCGCCCGGCCCTCAACCCGCCGAGCACCCAGCCCCCGCACCCGGCCTACGTCCCCCGCCGAGATCTGGTCACGGCCAGCGCGCAAATAGGCGGCCCCGGGGGTGAGAATATCCAATTCAGCATCGTGGGCCGCGGCGCGCCGCCTCCGCCGCCGGAGCGAGGATGGGGCTGGAACGACGGTCCGGCTCCGCACCGCGCGCCGCCCGGCTGGGTGGGCCCGCCGCCTGCCGGCGGGTGGGACGGTCCGCCGCCTCCCGGTGGGTGGAACCGGCCGTGGTACGGCCCGCCGCGCGACGTGGTCTACGCCCGCTCCGACTTCGGCCCGTTCAACTACAACACCTTCACCGTCTTCCCGGTCTTCAATTGGTATTACGGAGGTTGGGGTTACTGGTTCTTCGGCGTTTGGGTTCCGCTCTACTGACGCCGCCGAGCCCTTTGTGAAGGCCGCCCCGGGCATCGCGGGGCGGCTTTCAGTTGCTCCGGACCCCAACTCCGGTGAGTGCTGACCTTCCTCCGCGACTCGTGTAGGCGTAGAAGCATGGACACGACGGAAACACGGTTCGTCAGGCTCGGTCGCGACGGCGGCTCGGTCACTGTCGAGTTGATCAACTCCAAACCGCTGAACATTGTCGGCACCGGCGCTGTCGAGGAACTGACAAAGGCATTCGGCACGGTCAGCCAAGACAGCGACGTGCGGGTGGTCGTATTGCGCGGGGCCGGTGAGAAGGCGTTCATCGGTGGCGCCGACATCAACGAGATGGTCGCCCTCGACCGGTCCAGCGCGGAAGTGTTCATTCGGCGACTCGCGGCCCTGTGTGAGGCGATTCGCGAATGCCCCGTCCCCGTCATCGCCCGACTCGCGGGCTGGTGCCTCGGCGGTGGCCTGGAGGTCGCGATGTCGTGCGATCTGCGGATCGCCGAGTCGGGCGCCAAATTCGGAATGCCGGAGGTGGCCGTCGGCATCCCATCGGTGATCCATTCGGCGTTGATGCCGGCGCTGATCGGGGCCTCGCACGCAGCGTGGCTTCTGCTGACCGGCGAAACGATCGACGCCGCCACCGCCGCCGGCTGGGGCTTGGTGCACGAGGTCGTTGCGGCCGACGCGCTCGACGCCCGCATCGCCGAACTCAGCGCGAAACTCACCGGATTCGGCCCGCACGCGGTCCGACAACAGAAGCGCCTGCTCAACAAGTGGTTCGACATGACGGTTCATGGGGCGATCGAGGACAGCGTCGAGCAGTTCGGTCTGGCGTTCCTGACCGGGGAGCCGCAACAGCACATGCGGGCATTCCTCTCGCGCAAGAAAGGCAACAGTTAGCCCGGCCGTGCCATTGGCCGGCTACTGCACACCCGCCGCGGCGCGGAGTTGATCGAGCAACCGGCCTTCGTCGTCGCTGGGAACGAGGTAGTGGCATACGGCAAGGCGCACGAGCGCCATGGCGACGGTCTCGTGATTGCGGACCTGACCCTTCAGCACCGGTGCGATCACGCCGACGAGCAGTGGCACCGAACGACTCATCTGCTCGAGCACCAGTCCCGGTTCGATCTCGACGAGCCCGCGCATCTGATAGGTGCCGTGGAAGTCAACGAGGAACTGCAGCAGTGCATCGAGGCGTCGCCGGCCGGTTTGCCCTGCGATCGCCCGCTCCAGGTCGTCGCGCAGCTGCCGCAGTTCGAATTCGCTGAACGCGGTGAGCAATTCGTCCTTCGACGAGAACGATTTGTACAGCGTCGGTCGCGAGATACCGGCCTGGGCGGCCACATCGGAGAGGTTGAGCTTGGCGTAGCCGTGGCGACACAGCAGCTTGAACGTTGCCTGCAGGATCCGTTCACGCATCGGGTCGTGGCTGGTCTGACCGGTCATTTACATCCTTTACAGTATGTGTAAGCAATGTTAGCGTCGCCGAATGGCCGATGGGGGCGCTAGCGACTACGGCGAGGTCAACTTCTTCACCGACGCCCGGGTCGCTCGCGATCCCTATCCGTATTACGAGTACCTGCGCGGACGGTGCCCGGTCGCACATGTCCCCAGTAGCGGCGTCGTCGCGGTGACGGGGTACGACGAACTCGTCGCGGTGTACCGGGACAGTGCGACCTTCTCGGCGGTCAATTCGTCGCTGGGACCGTTCCCGCTGCCGTTCGACGTCACCGGTGACGACATCTCCGAGCAACTCGAATCGCACCGCGACCGCTTTCCGATGAGCGAGCATTTGGTGTCGTTCGACCCGCCCAAGCACACCGCGCACCGCGCCTTGCTCAACGGTCTCTTTACGCCGAAGCGGCTGAAGGAGAACGAAGAATTCATGTGGCGCCTCGCCGATCGCCTGATCGACGAGTTCATCGACGACGCGCGTTGCGAGTTCGCCGCGGCCTACGGCCAGCCGTTCCCGCTGTTGGTCATTGCGGACCTGCTTGGCGTGCCCGAGGCCGACCACTCGATGTTCCGCGAATTGCTGGCCGGCAAAGGGCCCGCGGAGGATCCGGGTTGGGTCGAGCGAGACGAGCACGGCTCCGTGAACATGAATCCCCTTGCCTACCTGGACAAGTGGTTCACCGCGTACATCACCGACCGGCGCGTGTCGCCGCAACACGACATCCTCACCGAGATGGCCACCCAGCGTTTTCCCGACGGCACATTGCCCGAGGTGACGGACCTGGTGCGGATCGCCACGTTCCTGTTCATCGCGGGCCACGAGACAACCGCCCGCCTGCTGTCCAGTGCGCTGCGCGTCTTGGCGGAGGATCGCGACCTGCAGGAGACATTGCGCCGGAACCGCGAACTCGTTCCCAACTTCGTTGAAGAGATGCTGCGCCTGGAGAGTCCGATCAAGAGCGACTTTCGATTGACGCGCGTCGCCACGACGCTGGCCGGCGTCGACCTTCCCGCCGGCACCACGATGATGCTGCTGCCCGGGGCCGCCAACCGCGATCCGGCCCATTTCGACTGCCCGGCAGAACTGCGGGTGGATCGGCAGAACGCACGTCAGAATGTGGCGTTCGCACGCGGGGTGCACAGTTGCCCCGGAGGCCCGCTCGCCCGGATCGAAGGGCGCGTCACGATCGAGCGGATCTTGGACCGGTTGTCCGACATCCGGATATCCGAAATCCAGCACGGCCCGCCGGAGGCACGGCAGTTCGACTACGTTCCGCTCTACATCCTGCGCGGGTTGCAGGCGCTGCACATCGAGTTCTCCGCGAAACCATAACGGCGCCAGCTGCCGTTGCCCTGCTATTGAGACGGTGATTAGGGCATAGCAGCGGCCTTGCGCCGGTTATAAAAAGGCGAGCGCCGATTGACCACACGACGATGAGGAGCCCACCCATGACGACCCCAATACCCACCGTGGGCCTCGGTGACGGACTGAATGTCAGCGCGATCGGCTTCGGCGCGATGGCGCTAACGCCCGTCTACGGCGAAGTCGACGACACGGAATCGCTTGCCACACTGAATCATTGCCTTGATGTCGGCGTCGCCTTCATCGACACGGCCAACATCTACGGCGGCGGTGACAACGAGCGACTCATCGCCAAGCTGTTGGAGAATCGCCGCGACGAGGTCACGCTCGCAACGAAATTCGGTATCGCGGGCAACCCGGCGGCGGGCGAGCGTTCGGTACGTGGGGATGCGGCCTACGTCCGTCAGTGCATCGACGAGAGCCTGCGGCGGCTGGACACCGACGTCATCGACCTGTACTACATGCATCGGCCCGATGCGCGCGTGCCGATTGAGGAGACGGTCGGCGCGATGGCCGAGCTCGTCGCCGCCGGCAAGGTGCGCCACCTCGGACTGTCAGAGGTCACCGCCGAGGAGCTTCGGGCGGCGGTCGCGGTGCACCCGATCGCCGCCGTGCAAAGCGAATGGTCGATATGGAGCCGCGACGTCGAACGCAAGGTTGTGCCGGCCGCCGCCGAACTCGGTGTGGGCTTCGTGCCGTATTCACCGTTGGGACGGGGTTTCCTCACCGGAACCGTCCGATCGGCCGCCGATCTGTCGTCGCCGGGCGACTTCCGCCGCGCTCTGCCCCGGTTCGCAGAGGGGGCACTGGATGCCAACCTCGCGGTGGTCGACGTCGTCAGGTCCGTCGCCGAGGAGCACGGGGCGACCGCCGCGCAGGTGGCCCTGGCGTGGCTGCGGCATCGTGGCGAAACCTTCGGCGTGACGTCTGTGCCGATCCCGGGGACCCGCCGGCCGACTCGGGTGGACGAAAACGTCGGGTCCTTGGCGGTGGCGCTCACCCCGGAGCAGTTGGCCGCGCTGGATGCCGCCGGCTCGGCGGTCGCGGGCGATCGCTTCGAAGACCTCAGCTGGGTGTCGGCCGGGCGCGAATAAGCCTCAGCCGTGAAAGTGCAACCGCCGACGGATGTGCTGGAAACGTGTCGGTAATTGCACTTTCGCTGTCATGCTGTGCGACCGCACGATGAATTGACCGGCGAATCTGCGGCAGTAGGGTTATCACCAGTTCGGGAAGGGGGAGGCGATGTCGCGGGGACCGCTGGCGGAAGTGGTATGCACCTCCGGTACATAAGCAAAGCTGCGCTGATCGCCGCGGCCGGTGGTGATCCCTGGGCGATCAATCAAAGCCTGCAGGACGGTCGTCCGGCGCAAATCTCCGCTTTAGCTGCGGCTTTTCACGGTGCGGGACGAAGCACCGCCGAGGCCGACGCAACATTTGACCAAGCGCGTCGCCGCTTCGAGGCCGCCTGGACTCACGAAAACGGCGAGAACCCGATCAATGACTCCGCTGAAGTGCAGCGCACCGCGCAGGCGCTGGGCGCTCAGTCCGAGCAGTTGCCCAAGATCGGCGCCCATCTCGAGGAGGTCGCTGCGGCCTTGGCCGAGGCGCAAAAAGGCGGGAAAGCAACGATCGCGGGCCTTGAATGTTCGTTGCAGGAACTCGACGACATGATCGGCCAAGCCGTCGACATGGAAAAAGATCCCAAACTCACCACCGACGATCGCAATGCACTCAATGCTTTCATCAACACTTGTGAAGACGACGCCGTAGAGGTCACCAAACGCGCACTGGATCACCTGCATTCGATTCGCAACGGCTACTCACAAATCCTGCAGAAAGGGCAGTCAAACCTGGCCACGGACGGATATGACCCGGCCCGGGTTTGGGGTGTCGACGGCCACGAGGCCGAGACGCCGGAGTCAGCCGAACGAGACGTACACAACGCCCTTGGGGGCGACAAGGCGGCGGCCGCCCGAGTCAACGGGGTGCTGGGCTCCATCACCCCCGATCAGCTGGCCGGGAAGGTGCCACTAAACCCCGAGCAGGCCGCGGTGCTGAGCCAGTTGCAGGCTCAAGAGCATGGCATGTCCATCGACGCGCTCAACGCCGCCGAGCAACGCCTGGGCGACGACAGAGGCATTATCGGCGATTCGTGGCAGCTGATCAGCAACCCGAACCTCGTTTTCCCCAGGACCCCGTTGACCGTTGGCGCCAAGCAAGGGTCGGAAACTGTGCGAGGGGGAGCGGGGCAGCTGCCGGACAGTGTGCAGCAGACCCTGAACGCACCGGGTTGGCTGTTTGCCGATCAGACCCACACGATCGCCGACATCGTCAAGGACGGCAATCCCGCCCTGCAGCGCAACACCGGCGTGGACCAGGGCTTGCTGCACAAAGCGGCACAGATCATGACCCAGGACTGGTCGCGTAACACCTTCGACCCGACGGTCGAGGCGGTGTTTTCCGCGGCTGGACGAGACCACCCCGCGGTCAACTGGATCGTCAATCAACAGGGCATCTGCGACCAGTCGACCCAAGATTTCCTGAAAAACATCACCCACCACACCTGGTCCGACGGCGGTGAGGCGGCCGGGTCGTTGTTCAGCTGGACCAAAGACGCGGCCGGACCGGAAGCCCAAATCGCCGGGCAGACCGCCCAGGCCTACGCGGCCTATCTCGGCCAGAACTCCCACGAGCTGCTGGATCTGCCGGGCCACCACACCCTCGGCCAGATCGATCCCAAGCTAACGCAGGCATTCGCCACCGGGCTGTCGCCCTACGTCTCCAACATCGCCGGCGGCACCAATGACCTGTCGCAGTATTTCCACACACCGGATTCAAACCAAGACGTGGAATCGAAGCTTCCGCTCGCGAAAGGCATTTTCTCCGTGCTCAGCACGGACAAGGACGCGTCGAACATTTTCAATGGTGCCGCAATGCAGCAAATCATGCAGGACCAGAACCGTTACGCCGAGGCCGTGGCAAACCATCTACCGGGCGCCGTTGCCAACGATGCCGATATGCAACAGGCCGCAACACTCAAGGCGTTGGTCGACGTCGGCGTCAACAACGCCGTGCACGCCGAAGGGCTCAACGGCGCGCAGCAGGCGTCGGAGGCCTACTCCCGCAAAACGTCGGCGTATGACGCCGTTATCAAGGGCGGCGGCACCGTGGCGGGGTTGGCGGGCAAGGCGCTGCCACCGCCATACAACATGGTCGGCACGATCGGCGGCCCCGCACTGACCATGGGTGGGAACGCGTTGAAACAAGACATTATTGGCGCGCCGCCATCCTCGACGACGCCGCCCGACGTCGCCATACCCCACATGCAAGACAGCACCGCGTACTCACAGGTGCTGGACGGGCTGGTGACCAACCACGTTCCGCTCGGGCTACCGTCCCAGTTCTTCGCGCCGGACGTCCCCGGCGACCCGAACAGTCCGCTACACATCGCAACGTACGACGAATACGTTGGCAATTACAAAGGCAGTCCGCCGCCTCTCAATGACTATCAATTCAACCAGACGCTCAAGAATACGGTGCAAGGAATATTGGGCGATAACTCCATAATTCCACATATGCAGCATCAGTATGATGATGTGACACAAATACCCAACCCATAGGAAATTCCCGTGAATCTTGGGCGGCGCCATGGCTTCATTGGATCCGTACTCACCGTTGTGCTTATTGGACTTCTGGCCGGCTGTCGTGGGCCAACCGTTCAGCACCCCGCCGCACCACCGCCGAAAATCCCCTGGACGGGAAACCTGGCCGAAGACCGCGTGGTGTGGAGCGCCGAGCCGGGGATCGATCTGCTCACCGGACCCGCCGTTGTGGTCCGCGCCTATATGGAATCGGTCTCTTTAGCGGAATTTGAGGGCGATATCGGCTACGTCTATCCCGGGTTCACCCGCGCGGTCGCACCGAACGCACCCGAGGGTCAGCCGGACAGCACCCGCGATCGCTGGCCAAACACCGATCACCCCAGGCGTGATCGCATTGTCGGCACCGGCCGCTACCACATCCTGAGGATCGACACCGCCGGCCGTCAGGTCACCGCGATCGTGTGCGGCTACGGGTACGGCGAAGCGCTTGACCTCGGCAACGGGGCGTATGGCTGGAAAAGCAACTTGACCGCAACCGACCCCGCATCGGGGATTGCTTTGCGTTGGGTCGCGATGACGGCTCCCGCAGAAACCCCGACACCGCCGCTGCCGCCTCAAAAAGGACCCGCGCCGGCACCCGTCGACGACGTCTTCGGCGGCTGGCAAGTGAATGGGTACATCACCGCGGATCCAGCCATGAAGCGGAATCTCAATCCGGCGGAGTGGCCCTCAGAGCTCGCCGACGGTCAGGCATGCGTGGACAGCGCACCCGACCCTGTGGATCGCCGGCTGTATCTCCTCAACGGCGTGCATCCCCGCTCCGACTTTCCCACGCTGCCGCCCTTCCCCGGCTGGCCCGCGGCCGGCGCCGAATGACGAGGAAAACCTCAGCCCTATAGCGCCGCAACAGCTCGTTTTCATTTGTTCGAAGCACGCCTCTTTCCTGGCCTCGAGCCTCATGCTGTCTAGTACGCGATGGCAACCGGGGGGTTAGGCGATGTCGTTTGTGCTTGTAGTGCCGGACGTGTTGGAAACGGCCGGGGCCGATCTAGCGCAGATCGGTTCGGCCGTGAGTGCCGGCAATCTGGCCGCGGCCATTCCCACGACCGGGGTGGCAGCTGCGGGCGCCGACGAAGTGTCGGCGGTGATTGCCGCGCTGTTTGGCGCGCATGCCAAGGAATATCAGGCGTCGGCGGCCCAGGCGGCGACGTACTACGAGGGGTTTGTGCGCACCCTGAGCACAGCGGCGGCATCGTATGTGGGCACCGAGGCGGCCATCGCCACGTCGATGCAGGGGGCGCCGGGCGCCGTGGCCGCGGTGCCCACTCAACTGCTGGGCGGCCCACTGCTCGGCGTCGCGGCCAATGCCGTTGCCCTGGCTGGCCCGAATAACACGATCGCCGAAGCCTGGATCAACAGCCCGCTCGGCCGCCTGGTCGATCCGATTATCAATGCGCCCACCGAGGCGCTGTTCGGGCGTGATCTGATCGGCGGCACCGGCGGCCAGGCGTTGTTGTTCGGGACCAGCGGCACCGGCGGCAACGGGACGCAGATCGTCATCGACTTCGTGCGGCACGGGCAGTCGTTGGGAAACGCGGCGAACCTGATCGACACGGCGGTGCCCGGATTGCCGCTCACCCAGCTGGGCCAGCAACAGGCGGTGGCGATCGGCACCGCACTCGCGGGGCAGGGCCCCGTCGCCGGGATCTTCGAATCGCAGTTGACCAGGGTGCAGCAGACCGCCGCGTTGGCCGGCCTGGGGACGATCAACGTGCCGGCATTGCCCGGGCTCAACGAGATCAGTGCCGGCATTTTCGATGGCGCACCGCAGATCAGCCCCCAGGGCCTCCTTTACCTCGTGGCCCCGATGGCGTGGACGCTGGGATTCCCCATCGTGCCGATGCCGGCCCTCGGCTCCGCCCACATCAACGGGATCGTGTTCGACCAGGGCTTTACCAGCGCGCTGCAAACGATGTATGGCAACGCCTTGGCGAACCCGGTCGTCGCCGCAAACGGCAAGATCACCGACGTCGCATTCTCGAGCGAATTCGCGATCGAGGTGGGGACGCTGATGAACGTCAACAACCCCGATCCCTTGCTGATGCTGACCCACCCGCTGCCCAACACCGGCACCGTCGTGGTGCAGGGCAGTCCCCAGGGGGGCTGGACGATGGTCAGTTGGGACGGCGTACCGGTCCCGCCCGCGTCCTTGCCAACGAAGCTATTCGTCGACGTGCGCGACCTGATCACGGCGCCTCAATTTGCGGCCTGGAACAGTTTGCAGGCCCTTGGCACCGGCGATCCGACGACGATCGTGAACACGGTTGCAGACAGTGCCGACCAAGTGGCCGTCGCGACCGTTCGGTTCCCCTTCGCGGTGACCCGGGAATTGGTCCATGCCGTGACCGGCACCAGCCTCGGTGGGCTGGAGACGGAGCTGACCAACCTGCTCCCATAAAACGGAGCCCCTGTGAGGATTCAGCTGATCGCTCGCTTATCAGGCGGCGCATAGTGTTTTCGGCACTTGTGACAACGTCGTGACACCATCAGACTGGCTGATATGCGCGATCGCGAGACGATCGACTCAGAATTGCGGCGCATCGCTCTTGGGCGCCGGTCGATACGTGAGCAGGGCGGTCAGCCGTCGATCCGAGAGGCCGACGAACTGCTCGACGAGCGCCTGGGCCATCGCGCGGGGGCATCCGAAACCGAGGCGGTTGAAGCGCGTGAAACCGAGGGTTTCGCCAACACCCCGCCGCAGCGCCATAAAACCGGCGGCGTCACGCGTTCCAGACGTAAGAGTGTGCTGCGCCGCTTCGGCCCCTTTGCGGCGTTGCCGCTATCTCTGGTCGCCGGCGCCGCGATGGTAGTAGTGATGTCCGCGGTCCACGAGCCACAGCCAGCGGCCGAGCCGGCGGTAGTCCCGCCGCCGTCGGGTGCGCGACCCAGCCCGGCTGCGCCGGAAGCACACGCTCCAGCGGAAGCACACGCTCCGTCGCTTGACATCGTCGACCGGGCGTTCATCGACGCGTTGAAACACGATGGCGTGCCAGTTCCCAGCAACGAATACGTGACGACGCAAGGGCATGCAGTCTGCGATTACCTAGCGCACCAGCCCAACTTCGCGGAGGCCATCAGCTTCGTGCAGCGATCGTCAATTTGGGACGCCAATCAAAGCGCCAGCTTCGCGGCTGGTGCCGTCGTCTCGTACTGCCCTCAGTACGAACCCGGTAGCCCGGGCGAGATACAGCCAGGCTTCCAGAAGGCTCTCTCTGATCTGCAAGCCGCCGAGGGTGATCTGCAAGGCATCCAAGGTGATCTGCAAGGCATCCGGGATGGTCTGCCAGCCATCCCGGGCCAACCGTAATCCGGGTCGTCGCCACCCCAACGGTTTCGGTTCTGAGGGCTACCGATGGGCGGCCTCGAAATGGCGGGCCGCGCCGCTGGGTCCTGCGCTTGGGGTCGCGACTAACTTCTGGCCGCCGCCGGTAGGCGGTCGGCAAGCGGTGCCAGTCCTGCTGGTGCTTGGTTACGCCGGTTTGTTGCGGTACTTGCGCTGGGCGGCGAGGAACTCGGACCAAGAGGCCACGTTTGGGTACTGCTTGAGCAACACCCGCCGCTGGCGTTCGGTCATGCCGCCCCAGACACCGAACTCCATCTGGTTGTCGAGCGCGTCGGCGAGGCACTCGGCGACGACGGGACAGTGCCGGCAAATAGCAGCCGCGTTCCTTTGCGCCGCGCCGCTAACGAAGAGTTCGTCGGGATCGGTAGAGCGACACCGAGCCTTCGACACCCACGCGATCCGGCCGCCTTCGGCCATCCTGCCCATGTGGGCGGCTGCATCCATGTTGGATACTCCTTTGCGCGGTATCGGCCCCCGGCAATGACTATTCCGGCGCCATTCCGCGGTGTCTGTCCGCCGACCAGTCGGAGCGCGGGATGAATCGCGGGTCCCCCGATTGGGGGAAACGGCGGCAACCGCTATGGGACACTAAACGCCGTGATCGACGCGGCGGTGACCGAGAAAGTGCGCGTGGTCGTGGGCGAAGATCACCCGCTCTTCCGCGACGGGCTCGTGCGCGCGCTGAGGTCGAGCGGCGCAGTGGATGTGGTCGGTGAAGCCGATGACGGCGTCGCTGCCTTGGCCCTGATTAGAACCCATCGGCCGCACGTCGCGCTGCTGGATTACCGGATGCCCGGGATGGACGGTGCCACGGTCGCCGCCGCGGTACGGCGTGATGACCTGCCGACAAGGGTGTTGCTGCTGTCGGCGCACGATGAGTCGGCGATCGTCTTCCACGCCCTGGCGGAGGGTGCCGCCGGATTCCTGCCCAAAGAATCGACGAAAACCGAGATCGTGAAGGGCGTGCTGGACTGCGCCAAGGGCCGAGATGTCGTGTCGGCGGCCCTGGCCGCCGGTCTGGCGGGCGAGATCCGCCGCCGCGGCGAGGACCAGACGCCGGTGCTCAGCCCCCGCGAGCGTGAGGTGCTGAATTTCATCGCCCAGGGTCTCAGCGTCCCCGCGATCGCTGCGGAACTGTACCTGGCGCCGTCCACGGTCAAGACCCACGTGCAACGGTTGTACGAGAAACTCGGCGTCGGTGATCGCGCCGCGGCTGTCGCGGCGGCGATGCGGCGCGGGCTGATCGAATAGTTATGAGCCGCCCGGTGGCTCGACTGGTCGACTACGTTGCGGCCGAACCCGTCCGCTTGTCGGCGTTTCTGCGCTTGCCGCTGATCGGTTTGATCGTCTTGCTGGTCTCAGTGTGGGAGGTTGAGCACTGGTTGCCGTTGGCTTATGCGGCGATACTCAGCACCTATAGCGTCGCCGCACTGGTGTGGGTGGTAGTGGTGCTGCGCGGCCCGGTGCCGCCGTGGGCGGGCTGGGCCTCGACGGGTATCGACGTGTTAGCCGTGGTGGCGCTGTGTGTGCTGTCAGGTGGAGCCACGGTGGCGTTGCTGCCGGTGTTCTTCCTGCTGCCAATTTCGGTGGCGTTCCAGGACCGCCCGGCGCTGGCGGCCGTCGTCGGAATCTGCACCGCCGTCGGGTACCTCGCTGTGTGGGTCGTCTACTCCAAGCGCGACGACACCGTTGAGCTGCCGAGCGTCGTGTACACCCATTTCGGATTGCTGCTGTGGTTGGCGGCTGCGATGACCGCCCTGTGTTATTTCCTGACTCGCGCCGCGGCGCGGGTGGCGGCATTGCTCGACATGCGCCGCACGCTTGTCTCGGAGTCGATGCGCGCCGACGAGCGCCACTCCCGAGCACTGGCCGAGCAACTGCACGACGGACCACTGCAGGATCTGTTGGCGGCGCGACTCGAACTCGACGAAGTCCGCGAACGGCATCCCGATCCGGGGCTGGACGCCGCCTACCAGGCAGTACAGGACACGGCAACCCAGCTGCGCAGCACCGTCACCGCATTACATCCCCAGGTGCTCACCGAAGTGGGTCTCACCGCGGCGCTGCGTGAGCTGATTCGCGACTACGAGCAACGCGGGAACTTCGCCATCGAAGCCGATCTCGAAGACGTCGGTCGGCCACGGTCACAATCCCTGCTGTACCGGGCGGCCCGCGAATTCCTCGCGAACGCACACAAGCATGCGCGGGCGAGCACCGTGCAGGTTCGCCTCGCCCGAACGGCCGACGCTTTAACGCTGAGCGTCGTCGACGACGGGATCGGGTTCGATCCGGCCATCCTGGATCGATGTGTCGCCGACGGGCACATCGGACTCGCGTCGCTGGCGGTCCGCATTGACGCAATGGGCGGATCGATGAAGCTCACGTCGACGATCGGCGGTGGCACGCGGGCAGCGGTGACCACGCCCGCGGGCGCCGACTGAGCACGCTCGCCGATGAAAGCGCGGAGCCCCCGGTCAGGATTGAACCGTGATATACGGTCCTGGTCAGGGTTGGGAACTGGCAGGAAGCATGAGGCGAATAGGGCGCTCGAACGCCGCGCGGCCCGAGAGGACAAGCCGCGCAGCGCCCGAGTGGCCCGCCGCCCGGCAAGGAGCGGGCCCGTCCAGCTCGCCGACTTCAGCCCACCGGCTCCGGGTCGCCGCGCATCGCGGGCGGCTGTCCGCCGAGCGGGTCGAGCGGGCAAGCACCTGACCTCGTTGGGTTCTGCGATTCGGTTCACTGGGCAGGTCGGCTTGGACTAGCGTCAATCTGTTATGAGGGCGGTCGTCGTCGCGGTGGCCTCCGTGATCGTCTCGGGGTTTCTCAGCGTCCCGGCGGTGGCGCACGCCGACCCGTGCGTTAACGGCACCGTCCGGCATGGTGGTTCGGGTGCCGATTACTTCCTGTGCCAGGATCGCGGGTGGCTGCACGTCCTGCCGACGTTTGACGGCCCAAATCAGCCGCTGCCGCCGACGTGTGTGAGGTTTCCGGACAAGTACATGTGCCCGACTGATGGGCCTCCGCCCGGACCGGAGTGGACAACTCCGGGACGTTGGTATCCGGGACTGTAACAATCTGTCGCAGTCGCGCGGTCCCTTGTCCCCTTGCTCAGACGCCGGCGCATCGTGCTGCACCGCAACGCGGTGACCGTGGGCCGCCAGACCCACGTCGGCACGCTCAAGAGCGGGAAGAACCGCACCGTGGTGCTGGCCGCCGTCGTGGTGGACGCGCTGGCCGCCACGGCAGAGGGCAAGGGCCGCGACGAGCTGATGTGGCCTGGCTCGGGCGCCGGCGGCGCCGGCGGTAACGCCGGCAACGCCGGGCTGTTCGGCAGCGGTGGCAGCGGCGGTAACGGCGCCAACGGCGTGGGGTTGGGCCGCGACGGCGGCGCCGCCGGGGCCGGCGGCGCCGGCGGGATGCTGGTGGGCAACGGCGGTCGCGGCGGCAACGCCGGCGCCGGCGCTTCGCCTCTCGACGGCGGTGACGGCGGCAACGCCCACCTGATCGGCTCGGCGGTAACGGCGGCAACGCCGGGACTGGCCCCACGCCGGGCAGTCCCGGTACCGGAGGCACTCCCGGGCTGTTGCTTGGCCAAAACGGGATGAACGGGTTGCCGTAGCCGGCGAGCCCGCGGCCCCTGAGTGCTGTCAGGGCGTGCACCCCGGCTGCGGCGGCGGGGGTCGACAGCAGCCGGCCGCCGGTAACTGGTGAATCGTGGGTCGGGCACGCGGCCGCTGGCCCGCACTCGATCGACAACTGCGATCGAGCCGAGCCGTCCGCGGTCGCCACCCAGACAACGTCGGCCTTTGCGCGCTTAGTACCAGTGGCGCGGGGTGACGTTCTGAGGGATGAAGTGCCGCCGGCGCCGCGCGGACATACGCTCCGCGCGTGCGCGATATCGAGACCATCGACGCCGAGCTGCGATTGGTGGCGGCTCTGCGCCGTGCGGCTCGGGAGCGGGGTGGGCCGCTGCCGTCGATAGACGTGGCGGATGCGCTGCTGGATGAAACGCCGCGAGCTGACCGGACTTCCCCGCCTGACCAGCTGCCTGGGTTGTCCTTAAAGTGGGATTACCTAGCGAGAAGGGCGCCACGCATGACCACCGACGCTGATGCCACCAAGGTCACCGACTGGGCTCGGATCTTCGACACGCCGACATGAACTCGCGTGAGACCCACCAGGGGAGCCCACCATGGCGCACGTTCCAGGAGGCGCTGATGGAAATGATGACCGGGCGCCGCGCAATTACCCACGCGACGGATCGCAACAACGGCGAAAAAGACGACAAAGACGACGAAGCCCAGTACGCCGAGATGTCGGCCCAAGACGCCACCGCGATGTATGACGATGCCGGTGCCTCATCGGCCGCGCGCACCCTAACCCCGTTTAACGAACCGCCGCGCACCACTAACCCTGCCGGGCAGGGTGCTCAGGCCAGCGCGGTGGGCCAGACTGCGGGCACCGCCACCAGCGCTCACGCCCAATCCCTGGCGCAGCTCAGCACGACCAATGCCACGGCCCAGCAGCTCGGCGCGACCAACGCCGCAGTGCAGACCGCCGACCCCACCACCGTCATCCCCGTCGAGCCCGGCTACACCGCCAACGCCCCGCCCGGCAGCACCATCACCCTCGGGACCAGCACCCTCGAGACCAGCACTCAAATGGACGTCAACAGGGGCTTCATCGGCGTCAACGGCGCCAGCACCACCGTCAAGAACGCCGTCGGCCCCGTCACCATCAACGTCGGCAGCACTGCCACCAGCCTCACTAAATGCTACGAGGGCAGCACCTTGATCCGCGCCGGGACTCGACACACTGCCACCTCCAGCCCCATCACCCTCACCCAATACGGTCAGACCGCGGTCTTGGTCCAGCTTGTCAGCGGCTCCGCCACCGTCACCGGTACCGGCACACACACGGCCGAGGTCATAACCCCCCCACGCCATATCGCCACCGTCACCGTGGGCGCCGCGGGCGCCTCAGTCACCAACATCAAAGGAACCGCCACCATCACCCCCACCCCCAGCTCGTCTAGGGCATCTGGCGGGCGGCACCGGCGTCAGGCGGACTAAGCAGCTCACCGGGCCTGGCGGGAAACGCCGGAATCCAACCTCAGATAGACGTAAACGGGCTCATAGACGGGCTCCGCATAACAGCGCCGACTAACACAGCGGCGTCGGGTACTCCACGCCGGTGCGGACGTCCGCGACGCCGTCTGGCAACACTGCCCGCCACAGAGAATCTCGAACGAACCGGCCTGGCTTCATCGACCGGATCATCGGCGGCAACACAAGCGGTATCGACGAGCCATCGCCCACCTCGAGCAAGAGGACCCCGGCTCAGATGGCGGTTCTGTGGATAACTGAACGGAGCGGCCGCCCCCGGCGTGGCACAGTTCGATTGTGTCGTCGGCCGCGGTTTCCACCTATGCGCTCGACCCGGCGATGCCAGTGTTGCTGCGACCCGACCGATGCGACCAACGCAGGGCTATCCATCTGTCAAAGGCTAGAGAAGGGCGATAGTTTCGACACTGCCATCGACTCAGAGACAGCGGCCGGGTACAGCGAGCATGACGCCGGGTTTATCGTCGGCGCCGCGGTCAAAAACCTCTGCCCGGACCTGGTTCCCGCGTTGAACCAATGGCTCCAAAAGCCGAAACCCGCGCCGTCGCCGCGGGACCCGCCCGACTACATACCGCCCTTCGGGTAATCGTTCCACCTTTGAATACGTGCCTGGGCTGTCACAACAGGGGATGACATGCCACGCGAGAAAGGGATAAGGAGAGATCGTGGTTCACCAGCTCCACGCCGATGATCCGATCACGCCGCAGCAGGCGCGGCAGCTGGCGCGGGCGCTCATCGCGGCCGCCGACGAAGGTCGACGTGCTGACCGAATGACTTCACGAACCGGACTGGCCGGTCATCACTTCGGTGGCGGGCCGACCCCCCTTCATCAAGGCGACAGGTGCTCTCGAGGACACGGTTGCCAAGACAAAGGTTTGATTTGACACGTTTTAGCGGACTTTCCCCCCGCGAAAGGCACCGGAATGCGACTATTTCGTCATGGGAGACTGCGAGGCCGCCGAGGCCGCGGAGTTGGTCCGCGCGTTGCGGCATCAACTGCACGATATGACCACCCAGTTAGCCCGGGTGGAACGCCAAGATGTCACCACCATGAGGAAGGGCCGGGCAGCCGCGCTGCGCCGAGACATCAAAGAAGCACAGGCTCTCATCGATCGGCTACAGCGCCGCTACCTGAACGGCGAAGAGCGCACACAACAGCATCCCGCTGGTCGACAACGGAGTGGCGCTGCGGATGACTGCTATATCTCTGGATTTACCGAATCGGGAGAGCTGGGGCGATGAACATGCGACAGCTGACAGTGGCACTGGCACTGGCGAGCGCGTGCATTTTCGTTGCTTCCTGTAGCAGGGGCGATCAGAAGACCGCCGCACCACCCACGACGACATCGTCCACGCCCGCACCGGTCGCGGCGGGCGTCCTCTACGGGCTGCTGCTTAGCCCCGCCGAGATCAACACCGCGATGGGTACTACCGGGATACTGGTCAATGGAACATACACCGATTTGTTTGACGACAGTGCCAATATCCCGGACAAGGATTGCCGATTCATCGACCCAGCGGAGACCTGGGTCTATGACGGCAGCGGATGGATCGCCATGCGCTCACAGCACCTACACGAACCCGGTGACGACTTCGATCATGAAGTCTTGCAGGCGGTCGTGGCGTTTCCCTCCGCCAACGACGCGGCGCGCTTCTTCAGCGCGTCGGCCCAGCGGGGCTGGCCGGCCTGCTCGAATCGCCAATACCACAACATCGACCCCGGCAAGCCCGACAAGGTTTGGACGGTGGGGCCGATCGCCAACACCAACGGCACCCTGAGCACCACCGACACTCTAAAGGGCGGTAACGGGTGGGCCTGTCAGCGCGCGTTGACCGTGAGCAACAACATCGCCATCGACGTCGCAGCGTGCTCCGACAACCCCGCCGACGCCGCGGTCAACATCGCCCACCAGATCGCCATGGCTGCGGCCTGGCAAACCCCTGACATTGCTCCGGGTGCATTAGTAGGTCGTTGACGACGCGCTTCACCAGGCCCATGCTGACCGGCTCGCCGGTGCGTTCGGATTCCTTGAAGACGATGACGGCCACCCTGTCCGCACCGGGTGAGAACTTCGGCACGCAGCCAAGTCTGCCGCGATCGCTGCTTAAGTCTCCACTGACCGGGCGACCGCGCGATCAGAAAGCGATCGCCTCCGACTCTTCTGCGCCATCGCTGTGGCTGATGTGCATGTGTACTCCCCGCAAGCCGGAGGGCTTTGGGCGGGGCCGGCGGCGTGGCCCTGGGGTGTGAGATTGGTGGCTGCACCGCCAGCGCCGCCGGCCGCGCCTGGCCGTTGACGCGCTTGCCCACGACCACCCGGAGCGCATCACGGCACGGTGGGCGGCGAGCATCCCCCAAACCGGGCATCACGGGCGAGTGTGAACTGCTGGACGCCGACATCGGCGGGATCGCGGTACACATCGCGGCGCGGATCCTCGGGCACGCAGGGGCGGGCGACATCCTCGTGTCCCGCACCGTGCGTGACCTGGTCGTCGGCTCGGGCACGGGCTTCGAGGACCGCGGCAGCGTCGAGCTGCGTGGCGTGCCCGGCACCTGGCAACTGCTGGCGGTCGATCGCCACGGCCCGCCGGCGGGATCGGCCGAGGCCAAACTGGTATCAATGCCCACTCCTGGCCGTCGGACCGCGATGCGCCGCTCGGACCGCGCCGTGGAGGTGATCGCGAGGCGCGCACCGTGGATCCTGCGCGGGATGGCCCACCTCGCCCCGGCCACCGACCGCCGCTGAACAGCCGGAGTCATCCGTGCCGGACCCCACATTTACGGGCTGCCTCGTCAATCCCCTAAGTGGAAATACCGCGCCATTGGGAACCGGATCGCCGCGTCTGATAGTTGATCGGGCCGCCGCTGCTCTCCTCGAGGTGCGGCCCGTTTACTCCGTCGGGTCGACTCCGAGGGTCCTTACCCGTCTCCAAGTGTGAGGCGCGCAGACGTAGTTTCCGCCTAACTCCTTGTGCTGGAAGAGGAGCATGCCGTTTTCCATGATCTTCATCCGGTACTCGGTGTCGGGAAACTGTTTATCTCCAGCGTTGTCGGCCCACCAGACGTGATGGCGCTCGCACCAATCGCTCGCATTTATTGCCATGTTTTCAGTATCGGGCCGCCCGTGCTCTCCTCGGGGGCGGCTCAATTCATCGTCAGGACAGTTAGTCAGGCGCTTCGGGCTCGACGAGGTGTCTGGAAGATCACTACAGGGAATTACCCAGGCGGCAATCAACTCGACGTTGCAAACGTGGGGTCTGTGGCAGGGTCGTAGCTTGTGAGCTTTCAAGATCCATACACTGCCGGGCGGACGCAGCCGCCGATGCCCCCGATCCCGCCTGGGGAACGGCCTGCGTCGCGCGACGACATGACCGAGGTATTAAGTGTGCTCGGCGAGATTCGCCTGATTCTCGAGGAGATCCGCACACTCATACAGGACACGCGGAAGGGCTGAGACTCGGCCCTGTCATCCCTCCTGGGGTGGCGGGCCTTCCCATAGCTCAGCGTGTCGCTTCGCCCAGTCGATGGTGCTGTAGGCGCCGTGGTGGACGTGCGTCGAGACGCCACCCTCCGGCGCCTCCCGGACCACCAGAATCCAGGGGAGGTCTTGGCTTGCTGCCCCGGTGGGGTCGTGGAAGACCCGGTATTCATGCTTGCCGCTGATCGCACGGTAGCGCTCGAACGGGTAGGTCGCGTTCTCGTCCACTGTTTCCCATTGCAGCATGGTTCATCTATAGCCCCGCGACGGCATCCGGTGCCAGTGGAGATGGGTGAACTGCCAACAGCGGCACACGGAGCTAAGCTCCGCGCATGCGCGACATCGAGACCATCGACTCCGAGCTGCGGTTGGTGGCGGTCCGCTGGCGTCGATAGACGTGGCGGATGCGCTGCTGGATGAACGACCTGAGCCGACAAGCTGCTAGAGCGAACCGGCTTGGTGTGTCAGCTCGATGTGGTGCGGCTTGCAATGGCTGGCATATGGCGTGGCGCTGTTGGTTGCGGCCAATTTATCTACGCGCCGCAGCCTGGACCATACTGCCGAATCCGCGACATTGGCCCCGTCTTCGCGTGGGGGACGACAGGTAAGAGCGGAACTCCGCGGCGCAAGGCGACGCAGAAATTCTCGACGACACAAGCGAACTTACCGGCATGGAGGGTCGAATTATGAGCCGCTTCGATCAGTTGGGAGCGGTAGGGTCGGCGGGCTCAGCGGGTCTGGGCCGGGCGGCCTCGGTCGGGGCGTTGTCGGTGCCGCCGGGCTGGACCGCGGCGGCCCCGGCGATCAGGCTGGCCGCGGTGGCGTTGCCGGCCACCAGCTTGGGCGCCGCCCCGGAAGTTTTCGCCGGTAGCCCGGGAAGCCTGTTCGGTGAGATGGCCCTGGCAAGCATGGCCGGGCGGGCGATCGGCGGCCCTGTTAGCCCGGGACGCTGGGCGCGTATCGGGGCGACTACTCGTGCATACCCGGCGCCGTCGCCCAGGTCGCCGGGCGGCCCCATGACGGGAATCGCCGCCGAGATAGGCGAACTCACTGAACTCCTAAGCAAACTCGGCGCACTCCGCGACTCAGGGATTCTGACCGACGAGGAATTCAACGTGCAGAAGCAGCGCCTTCTCGTTCGTGTCTAGGACCTGATCGATGCGAGGCGAACTGTGCTGCGGCCGTCGCGCGCCTACCGTCAGACGTGGACTAGGGCGAGCTGGTTCCTTATTGCGGGCCACCAGCCTCGGCTGCTGTGCGCATGCTTTGCGCGCGCAGGCTTTTGCGCTTCGTCGCACAACCAACGCACGCGATCAAATGCCTGGGAACCGCTTCTCAAGTGCTTTGAGGACACGGTTGGCCTCCCGCACGCGCCTCTTTAGCCGAACTACGTGCTCTGGTATCTCGGTATTGTCGTTCACTCGGCGAGCTGACCAACGTCGTTGGGCTTCTTTGGCCACTTTCCGCACCTCGACGAGCTCCGTCCGCATGATTTCCACGAAGTAGCTCGCTTGGGCAAACTCGGACGCAGGGTTCACTGGCGCTCCGAGGCACCAAGCTTGTAGCCCCAAGGCTTCGCCGGCATCATCGTCGGCCACGCTGTCACCTCCTGCGGGTTTCTCCCGGCAGCGTCGGGGGGGCCGGTCCCGGTCGCCTCCTAGTCCGGGGCCGGCTCCACTGTAAGGTTTCACGGCCGTGGACACTTTTCAGTTCAACGGCGACGGCCCGCTGTCATGGTGCTCATAAACGCCGCCGCGCCAGGCCGTCTGACACCGATCGGGCCGCCCCCGTGGAGAGCAGGGGCGGCCCGATCAACTATTCAGACGCAGACGCGGACTAGGCGACAGGTGCATGCCTGTCCCGCCGCGCAGACGGAGGTTGTCCCGGGTCTCGTAGAACTTGAGGTGGCGGTCCCCCGCTCGAGACCTGCCGTGTGGTAGGTGTCGGGCGTCCGCCAAGACACACCAACAGCAAGGGGACCGCCGTGAAGAAGAGTAGCCAGATTCAGTCCGTGGACGCGACCGCCATCCCGCAGTGCGTCAGTGTTCGCTAAGGATCAGGCTGACGGCAGTCCAGCCGGCCTGCGCCCTCGTTGTAGGTTCAACGTTACGGGAGAAGAGCGATCAACTGAGCGCACCGCAGACGAATATGTGATCACCACCTACGTCGACGATCCTTCACTAATCGGAGCGCTCACGGCGTCAGACAACGGAATCATTTTGGGAAGGCGCGGCACAGGCAAGACACATGCTCTGAAGTACCTCGCAGAAACGAGACGCAAAAGCGGCGAGTGTGTCGTCTATATCGACATGGAGCAAGATATTGGCTCAACCGAAGGACGTTATGTCGATACTTCTCTGTCGTTGGCGGAGCGGGCCACCCGCCTCGTTGTCGACGTCTTGAGCATCGTCCATGACGCGTTCCTAGAAGCCGCTTTTAGCGGTCACGCCGATGCTAGTATCGAACTTCTCGACCGCATGATGGACCATTTCCAAGAGGTGGTCGTAAGGAGAGAGATCACCCAGTCTGGAACCTTGCGGGATCCCGAGACCATTCAAGACACGGCAAAAGTCGGGCTGGGATCTACGAGCATATCGGTCGGCCTAGACACTCAAACCACCACCGGCCGTACTGCCGAGGAAACCGTCAGCGGATCCGGCACAGTCCGCCACCGCATTAGCTTCGGTGGCGTGAGCGGGCTGATGCGGCAGTTTCTGAAGAGCTTCGCGTCCAAGCGATTCTGGATACTACTTGACGAGTGGACCGGCATTCCAGTCGACCTCCAACCATTCCTCGCTGAAATGCTCAGAAAACTATTCTTTGGACAGCCCCAGGTCACGGTGCGGATTGCGGCGATACCATACCGCACGAATTGGCGTATTCCGGGAGACCAAGGCCAATATCTGGGCATTGAGGTAGGCGCTGAACTGTTCTGCTTGCTTGACCTCGACGAATTCGTAGTATTCCCAGCCCGCACAGGAGCTGAGCATGCTGACCGATCGCGCCTGTTCTTTCAGAACCTAATCTTTCGGCACCTGAATTACGCGCTGTCCACCATGGAATTGAAAGCGTTGCCCGACATCGCTGTAATGATGTCGCTGTTGTTCACCCAAGTCACCGCCCACGACGAGCTGGTTCGTGCGGCGGAAGGCGTGCCCCGAGACGCCCTCACCATCCTCGGGCGAGCCGCGCTACGGTCCGGCGGTGAGAAAATCTCGGTCAACCACGTCCGGAACGCAGCCGGCCAGCTGTATCTGACATCAAAGGCTACCCAGCTCAACGGTGACCCAGATGCCCGTGACCTGCTGGAGAAAATCAATGAGGATGTAATCGGTGTACGCAAAGCCCGGGCCTTTCTGCTCGACCGCGAGCTCACCAACCACCCTCTAATCCAGAAACTGGTCGACGAGCGACTCCTGCACATCATCAAGCAGGGATACTCCAGCAAAGACGAGCCTGGCAAGCACTTCGACGTGCTCCAAATCGACTACGGATGTTATATGAACCTTCTTGGAACTGCCGCTGCGCCAACAGCTTTGATCGGCGAAGTCGACGAGAACCATGCACTCGAGGCTTTCTATGGCGATCTGTATGAAGACGTAACCATACCCAAGGACGACTACCGTGCAATTAGGCGAGCCGTTCTAGACCTTCCGTCGATACTGGATGCGCTATGGCCAAGTCCCCCGGGACGACACCGCGCCGTCGAGGCCGAGTAAGAACGGGGCGCAAAGCGAGGAAACCCTGCTTCGATCCCATCAGGATCCCACGGCGGCCGAGCAGTGAACATCCAGAACGGCATCAGACCCATCGACTACGGGTGGGGCACCAAGGAAGCGTCCTGACGACGCCTCGGTGTACCTGTTCAACGTCACATTCACGGGGGCCGAGTAAAGCCTGTTGCGGCGTCCCGACATTCGACGCTGAATTTTCGGTTTTGGACTCGGGGGGAAGACAGACTGCCGGTTTGGCCACGATGCGAGCTTACTTACGGGCCCGATGACGCGATCTTCCTTTATGTCCGCGCCCGACGCTGGCTCGCTGAGGGCTGATTTGTGGTGTGGCCTGATGGTATCGGGTAGAACCGGCTGATTGTTGTAGTACGAATTCTGGTGTGTCATTGTCGGTGTCATTGGGTTGCGTCGGTTACGATGCAAGGTATGCGGCGAAGCAATGGTAAGGCTCATGTAGTCAGAGTTCGGACGTCGCATGTGGATAAGCAGGGCAAACGGCGCGACTACGAGTCGGTGTATCTGCGCCGCACCTACCGCGACGGCGGGCGGGTGCGTAACGAGACGTTGGCCAACCTGTCGATGCTGCCCGAGGCGGCGGTGGCCGCGATCGAGGCGACGTTGAAGGGGCAGACCCTGGTGCCCGCCGGCTGAGCAATTCGCCATCACCCGATCGATGCCGCATGGGCACATGGCGGCCGTGACGGCACAGGCCCACCAGTTGGGGTTGCCGGCGCTGTTGGGCCCGCCGTGCCGGTCGCGGGATCTGGGGATGGCATTGATTCGCTCGCGGGTGATCCGACCCGCCAGCAAGCTGTCGACGTTGTCGTGGTGGGCCGACACCACCTTGGGCGTCGATCTTGACGTGGCCGGCGCGTCCACCGACGAGATCTACGCCGCGATGGACTGGCTGGCCGACCGGCAGGACAGCATCGAAAAACAGTTGGCGGCACGCCATCTGGATGCCGAGGTGAACCCGGCGCGGATGGCGTTGTTCGATCTGACCAGCTCCTGGGTGACCGGGCGGTGCTGCCAGCTGGCCGCGCGCGGCTACTCCCGCGACGGCAAGAAGGGCTACGAACAGATCGAATACGGGCTGCTGTGCGACTGTGAGGGCCGCCCGGTGGCGGTGCGGGTGTTCGACGGCAACACCGCCGACCCGACCGCGTTCACCGAGATCGTCACGATGGTGCGCACCCGGTTTTCGCTCGACAACCTGGTGCTGGTGGGCGACCGCGGCATGATCACCTCGGCCCGCATCGCTGCGCTGCGCGAACTCAACGAGGGCGGAACCGACTTCGGCTGGATCACCGCGCTGCGCGCCCCCCAGATCGCCAAACTGGCCGCCGACAACGGGCCCCTGCAGATGTCGTTGTTCGACCAGCAGGATCTGGCCGAGATCGCTCACCCCGACTACCCCGGTGAGCGGCTGATCGCCTGCCGCAACCCGGCACTGGCGGCCGAACGCGCCCGCAAACGCAACGAGCTACTCGACGCGACCGCCAAACTCCTGGATCTGATCGTCGCCCGCGTCCACACCGGCGGTCTCATCGGCGCCGACGCCATCGGCGTCGCGGTCGGCAAGGTCATCAACAAATACAAGGTGGGCAAGCACTTCGACCACCGGATCACCAACACCAGCCTCACCATCGAACGCCGACACGATCAGATCGCTGCCGAAGCCGCCCTGGACGGCATCTACGTGCTGCGCACCACCGTGCCCGCCGAGCAGCTCGACTCGGCGGGGGTGGTGACCGGCTACAAGAACCTCGCCAACGTCGAACGCGACTTCCGCATCATCAAAGTCGACGATTTAGACCTGCGACCCATCCATCACCGCCTCGAAGACCGTGTTAAGGCCCACGTGCTGATCTGCATGCTGGCCTGCTACCTGGTCTGGCACCTGCGCAAAGCCTGGGCCCCAATGACATTCACCGACGAACACCCACCCGAACGGGACAACCCGGTCGCCCCCGCGCAACGCTCCGCCGACGCCGACGCCAAGGCCTCCACCCAGCACGACCCCGCCGGTAACCCACTGCGCAGCTTCGGCGGCCTGCTCGATCACCTGGCCACCCTCACCCGCAACCAGATCCGCTACCACGGCACCGACACAGAAATCCCCATGCTCACCCAAGCCACCCCCGACCAACGCCGCGCCTTCCACCTCATCAACACCCCCATCCCACTCACCGCCGCGTAGTCAGACACCACCACACCGAAACACGCGAACCCCCAGCTCAACCAGGAAATTCGCCGTCACAAGACCCGTAACTTCGGGCTAACCGAATCGCTCCCCCAGTTCGACGCCACGAAGTAATCGGCTCCGCTGGATCCGCGCTTGGCGTAGCCTCCGGTCATGATCGGCACGAGGTGGACGCGTGACGCTGGGGGCTGCGACAGGTGACACCGCGTTACCGTTTGTGGAGCTGCGGGAGGCCGTCGTGGTGCGAATACGAAGTGACTACCGAGTCCGAACACATACCCGCGATCCGTAGTCTGGTTTCGGAGGATTGGTCGAACAGCAGTCAGACCGTAAACCTAGACAATGTCGAACTCATTGCGGAACCGCAAGGCCCGCGCGGCGAATGGGCGATATCGGTGCGGTCGGCGGGCAGAACGCTCGGGTATCTGGACGCAGCGGATGAGGTGGACTGGGCGCCGGTCGTTCGGCGTGTGATTGCATCTGGGTTAGTTCCCACAACTACGGGCCAGATATGGGCGCAGAACTACGAAAGCTGGGATGCAGCAGACAACTTCACCGCAGTCGTGCGCATCCGTCTCGGGCGGCCTAATGAGGCGCTTCCGATCAACGATCCCCCGACGGTGCCTTACACGCTTTTGCCGAAGTCATCGATCATCCAGGTCACGAAGGAAGACCAATATTCAGATGCGCTGCTGAAGTTCGTTCCGCCGGGTGGTTACGGGGTCGTCTGCGTCACGTTGGAGCAATGATCAGAACCGGGTGGATGACCCTCGGCCTGGTGACGTGAAGGGGCGCGCCTTCCCGAGGATGATCTGAAAGTCCCAGTTGGTCTGATCAAGAGCCGGCGTTCGCGCGCTGGTTCGGGAAGGTACGCCCATGCTCACGGTAGTTCACGACCAGGAATCAATCCAACGAGAAGAACGACGGTGTCGTTCGGTCGTTGCTCGATGGAATCGTTCGCGACGGTGCCCGGCAGATGCTCACGGCCGCGTTGCTGGCCGAGGTCGCCGCCTACGTCGATGCCCATGCCGGTGAGGTCGACGAGAGCGGGTATCGGCTGGTGGTCCGCAAGCGGCTACCACGATGAGCGGACCGTGCTGACCGCGGCGGGCGCCGTGGCGGTGAAAGCTCCGCGGGTCAACGACAAGCGCGTCGACCCGCAAACCGGTGAACGGCAACGATTTTCCTCCGTGATTTTGCCGGCGTGGGCTCGTAAGTCGCCGCAGATGACCGAGGTGTTGCCGCTGCTGTACCTGCACGGGCTGTCCTCGGGTGACTTCGCCCCGGCGCTCGAGGCGTTCCTCGGCACCGGCGCTGGGCTGTCCGCGTCGGCGATCACCCGGCTGACTGTGCAGTGGCAGGATGAGGCCCGCGCGTTCGCCGAGCGGGATCTGTCCGAGGTCGACTATGTGTATCTGTGGGTCGACGGGATCCACCTGAAGGTGCGTCTGGACCAGGAGAAGTTGTGCTTGCTGGTGATGATCGGGGTCCGTGCCGACGGCCGCAAGGAGCTCGTCGCGCTCACCGATGGCTTCCGGGAATCCACCGAATCCTGGACCGATCTGCTGCGTGATTGCCGCCGCCGCCGCATGCGGGCGCCGGTGCTCGCGGTCGGCGACGGCGCGTTGGGGTTCTGGAAGGCCGTGCGGGAGGTGTTCCCCGACACCCGCGAGCAGCGCTGCTGGTGGCACAAGCAGGCCAATGTTCTTGCCGCGCTGCCGAAGTCGGCGCATCCCGGTGCGCTCGCGGCGCTCAAAGAGATCTACAACGCCGAGGATATCGACAAGGCCCGGGTCGCGATCAAGGCGTTCGAGATCGACTACGGCGCCAAGTACCCCAAGGCGGTGGCCAAGATCGTCGCCGACGCCGACGTGCTACTCGAATTCTATCGATACCCCGCCGAGCACTGGGTGCACCTCCGCACCACCAACCCGATCGAAAGCACTTTCGCCACAGTACGTTTGAGAACAAAGGTCACCAAGGGACCCGGATCGCGCGCAGCCGGCCTGGCGATGGCCTACAAGCTGATCGAGGCTGCACAGACCCGCTGGCGCGCGGTCAACGCACCACACCTGGTCGCCCTCGTCCGCAACGGCGCCGTCTTCCACAAAGGGAAACTCCTCGAACGGCCCATCGACATCACACCAGCAGAACCCGACGAATCACATGAAACGGAGGTCGCCTGAAACACCCCCATCCACAGGTCTTGACAATATCTCGTCACGTTGCACGAGCACCTATCTACCGAGGGGCGGAAGAAGCCATACGTCGAGGTACGTATCGACGATGAGTGCATCGGCGAGCTCACCCCGCAGATGAGTCAACGATTTCTACCAATGATCAGGCATCTGCAGGGCCGTGACTTGTTGACAGCATGCTGGGGTGACATCACTGGTTCGGCAGTGGCCGCCGAGGTCCGCATAGACGCCGTTAAGGCAAACGAAGCTACCGATGATGTGCTTAATGGGGACCCCGCGCAAATTCTGTATCTGATTTCTGAGCTGCCGGATCCAAGGCAATACAACCTTCGCGTGATGGCACCGCTGCTCACGCCGATACCGCCGATGCCCGCCGTGTTTCCGCGGATCGTCGAGGAACCCCCTGACGGCTCCGTCGTCCGGTTCAGTAAGTCCCGAGGGAACTACAACTACGCAGCTGTCCGGCGCGGCCAGCGTTGGGAGACAACCGCAACCGGCGACTGGGGATCTATCAACCAGGCGATGTCGTGGAAAGAGTTAGAAGTCCGGGTCCGCAGATTCGAGATAGTCCGGACGTGGCTCCCGGTCGATCAACGCGGTAGTACGCAAACGCGCGAGCAATTTGCAGTCATTCGGTTCACGGTCGACGGGCGGTACCTGGTTGCGATCAACGTCGCTGATGACGGCGGTAGCGAGGGTCTCTGGTATACGTCCATCAGCGATGCGGCCGAGCAGCGTCTGGCTATGGGTGACCTGGCGGATTGGTCAGAGATCACGCGTCACGGGCGGTACATTCAGGTCGCCGCCGAATGGCAGCCGCTGTGAGCCGAACCGGTCACGCAGAACTCACAAATGCAGTCGCGCAATGCACCTATCGCAAATCCGGCCGTACTCGGCCATCCGATTCCCGCATTCCTTGCAACAGGGCGGTCCGACGTTCCCGCCCATCAATCGCGCGATGGTGTCGAGCTGACGGAAGCTCAAGGGCGGCGCCTCATCGACGAACTCATCATTGGTCAGCCCGCGGTGCTTTTCGCAGACTCGGCGATGTGTGCTGCCGCGCGCGGAGGCGTGAGAGTGTGGACAGCGGCGCTCACACTTCGGGCAGTAGTTGGGCTCGCGGTTGCGCCAGGTGAACGTCTGGCGGCATACGGCGCAGATGTTTGTGCCGGTGGACCTGTCACCGATCGGCGTCACTGGTTGGTCTTGCGCCAGGCGACGCGCGAATCGCCGAGAACGCGGGCTATTGGGCGGTATCCGCATACCCAACGGTTGCTGCGCGAATTTCATCTCCCGAAATGATGTAATAAGGCCATTCACGTCCGAGAACTCGAAAATCACCGCCTTTGCTCCGGCTTTGCAGCGGACATTGAGAATGTGAGTCGAGAACAATCCAATCTAACTCGGAGTCATCATTCAAACCGTGAGCCTTTACTGCGCCCATGACAGCCCCGCCATCCTTCAGTTCGACCGTGATAATGGCAGCCTTTGAGTTTTTGTGGCGGGCCCTTCCGACCAATACTTCGAACCAAACTGAATCACGCGTGACTAAGGGGGCGGGGCGCTTCTTCTGAAGCACCCAGTCCCAGGCGAAAGCCAACCCAACGGCCACCGCGACACTTAACACGATCATTAAGATGACGGCCGCCAGGTGCGTGGCAGCGTATTTTGCCGGCTGTTCTGCTAGCTGCTCGAGATCCGGAAAACCTGGAAAATGATGTCCCTGCAACGCAAAAAGTCCCAACATAGCAGGCAGGGAGAAAGCCACACTTGAGACAACGATAATGCTTGTCTCCATTAGCGTGCTATAGCTACGCGGCGGGTA
>CAWDJC010000015.1:0-85803 GCA_963802525.1 uncultured Actinomycetota bacterium
CTTCCATCTCCTCCTCCAAGCCGGTTTATCCCGGCGCACCTCCTTCGCTCCACCCCCATTACGGGGCTTCACCACTACTACGAGCCGGTCCGCCAGCCGGACCCGCGACGGTACTCACACCCGCGCAACGCACGGGCTACTCCCTCTCTCCCACTCGGAGAGCCCGAATGAGAAGTGTCGGTTCCGGCCTTCTCCTTTTCCATGCAGAAGCCGCAGACCGGGCTCGCGTCGCCTTCATGCCGGACACCGCCTGGCTAATCAGCGGGCACCCGCCAGACTCATCCCGGGATCGTTCCCACACCCCGGTTTCGATGTCACCTGTATTTATTTCGACACGTCGACAGCGAATCGCTTGCGCTCGCCTTCCCGATCCCCACCTGACACGTCATGCGTGCCTTTTCCGCATCGCTCACCACGATCGCGTCACCGCTTTCGCAGCATGTGGTGGTTTGAAGCCTCCCCCCGCAGGGCGACTCCGAAGGGCCAGCAATCCTTCATCTCCTGCACAGCACCGCTTCAGCAAGCTCTACCTACATCGAACTCCCTTCCACGTCAAGGACACACGGGAACCGAAATTCTGACCGGCGTGCTCGAGGCGACAATGCGTGACCCTTCTAGGTCGGGCCCCGGCGCCAAGCTTGTCTGCGGGCTCATACGACCCAAGAAACGATCGGCGTCGACAGGCGACCCGACCCCATTTTCACGCCCGCGAGGCGTCCCCCGGAGGGACATCGAGCTTGTCTCAGTTGTCAAGCTGATGTCCAGGGCCGCTGAGCGGCTGCTGGTTAGGCCGCAACGGTGCGCAGCGGCGCCGAGAAGGCCTTGGCTTCGTCGAACGTCTGTTGGCGTTGCAGGCAGTGGTGGAGCTGGCCGAGGAGTTTGTTGAAGAGATGACGGGTGGCGGCGGCGTGCCGGTCGCCGCGTTCCCGCCGCTGGCGGTAGTGCTGGCGGGCAGGCTCGCAGTTGGAGGCGGCCGAGAAGGCCCACATCCAGCCGACGTTGGCGAGCCGGTTGTTCTTGATGTGGCGGTGGGTGATGGAGATCGAGCGCCCGGAGGCCCGCGTGACGGGTGCGGATCCGGCGTAGGCCTTCAACGCTCGGGCGTCGGCGAACCGGGCACGGTCGTCGCCGATTTCAGCGAGCACCCGGGCGCCGGTCGAGTCGGCCAGCCCGGGAAAACTGGTGATGATTGCGTAGTCGGGATGCTGTTGGAACAGCTCAGCGGAGGCCTGGCCGAGTTCGTCGACATTGGCGCAGGCGGTGTCGAGAGCGGCCAGCAATGCCAGCGCCTGCTTACCCATCGCGGTCTCGACCAGAAGTGGTTGGCGCAGTTGGGTTTTGCGCAGCCCGGCTTTGATCTCGGCGGCCGTCTGATCGACGCCGCGGCTACGGCCAGCGCGGCGCAACGCCGCGGCGATCCGGCTCACCGAGAGTTTGGCGGCCGCGGCTGGGGTGGGGGCGATCGCCAGCACAGCGCGGGCCTCCGGGCTGGCGATCCCCAGCGTGAACCGACCAGTGAAGACGGCCAGGAAAGTGGGGTAGAACTCGCGCAACACCGACCGCAGCTGGTGATGTGCCGTAGTGCGCCGCCAGATCGCATCCTGATGCGCGCGGGCCAGCACCGCGATGGCCTGGCACAGTTCGCTGTCGGCGGGCAGCCGGCGGTGCAGGTGGGCGTCGACCCGCAGGATGTTGGCCAAGGTCATCGCGTCGGCGTGATCGGACTTCGAGCGTGCCACCGAATGGCGTTCCCGATAGCGGGCCACCGCCAGCGGGTTGATCGCGTACACCGGCCGCCGCGTCGCCCGCAGCGACGCGACCAACAGGCCGCGCGGGGTCTCGATCGCCACCGGAATCGGAGCCTCGGCGCAGTCGCCGACCTCGGCGAGCAGCTCGACGAGCTGCTCGAAGCCGGCAGGATCGTCGGGGATACGTTTCTTCGCGACCAGCTGGCCGTCGCTGTCGATGATGGCGACATCGTGATGGGTTTCGGCCCAGTCGATGCCGCAGAACAGTGTCATGTCTGCTTCCCTCCAACCGTGATGCGGATATGGCGCGGGTCTACCCGTGCAGGATGCGCAGCGCTCTACTTACGAGGCTCGATGGCCTTCCCTCCGATGAGCTGTTCGCGATCCCAGCGACCCGCACGGCGTCGGTCTATGTTGAGAGCTCGGGGCTCCAGAAAACTGAGACGTTGCCTCCGTGCAGGCGGGCTTGAACCACGACCTCAATCCCACCTACCAGCCCCCGCCCCACCCTGGCGCGACACGCATAAACTCGCGATGGCACGAAGAGTGATCCACGTCAAGGGTTTGCTAGAGCGAGGCCGTAGCTGGCGAACAACCATCAGTCCCCAGAACCGCGCCGGTCTGTAACAAGACCTCGACGATCGGATAAAACTCAGGCGTTGGCCCCGCGACTGACGCCGTTCGGAGCTAAGTAGATAACTCACGTGAACTACCGTGATGTCTTTTTGCAGATAGACGCATTTTCGATCCCGCGAACAGGTGGCGAAATAGAGTTCGAATCCCACCGAGGGCACACCACGTCAATGCCGTACACCACCGGCCGCGCGCCGGGGCTGGCTCACCGGCCGACAGACGTCGAGGTCACCGGGTACGCTTTTGAGCGTGGCGGCTAAGAAATGCGGAGCCCCACCCAGGTCGGACGGCTCGCCGAAAAACCCGGACTGCGTGGCCGCGGTGCGGGCGCAAACCCGCGACCGCAATCAGCACTACGCCGCCAGCGCCGCGCGCCGGGGCCGGATCCTCACCATCACCGCTTGGCTGGCCGTGTTGGTGCTCGCGAGCTTTTTGCTCGTCCAGATCGTCACCGGATCCTGGACCTGGCAGGTCAGCTCGATCAACGTCATCAGCGCCATGGTCTTCGCGATGGTGCCGTGGCTGCAGCGATTCGGGGAATTGGTTGCGCCGCTTACCTTTCTCGGCGCGGCCTATGTCTCGGTCTTCGCCAGCGTCTGGGACGTGGGAACCGGTTCGGGAGGGCAGTTCTTCTTCCTGGTTGGGGCCTGCCTGGTGGTGCTGCTGCTGGGAATCGAACACATCGTGTTGGCGTCCGCGCTGGCGGCCGTGGCCGCCGGCCTGATCATCGCGGTCGAGTTCTTGGTCCCGCGCGACACCGGGCTGCAGCCGGCCTGGGCGACGTCGACGGGGTTTGTCGTCACCGCCGTCTCCAGCGTCGTGATGGTGGTCGTGACGGTGTGGTTCGCCCTGCGTGACACCGCGCGCGCCGAGGCCGTGATGGAAGCCCAGTACGACCGCTCCGAGACGCTGCTGGCCAACATGTTGCCGGCCAGCATCGCCGAGCGGCTCAAGGAGCCCGACCACAGCGTCATCGCCGACAAGTACGACGACGCCTCGGTTCTGTTCGCGGACATCGTCGGATTCACCGAACGCGCCAGCAGCACCCCGCCGGCCGAGCTGGTTAGCTTCCTCGACCGCCTATACGGCTCCTTCGATGCCCTCGTGGACAAGCGCGGGCTCGAGAAGATCAAGGTGAGCGGGGACTCGTACATGGTGGTCAGCGGGGTCCCGCGCCCGCGGCCCGACCATGCCCAGGCCCTCGCCGATTTCGCTCTCGACATGGTCAATGTCGCGGCGGCACTGAAGGATCCGCACGGCCAGCCCGTGCTGTTGCGGGTGGGCATGGCGTGCGGGCCGGTGGTCGCGGGTGTCGTGGGTTCCCGCCGGTTCTTCTACGACGTGTGGGGAGACGCGGTCAACGTCGCGTCGCGGATGGAATCCACCGACTCGGTGGGCCGGATCCAAGTGCCCGAGGCGATACACGACCGCCTCAAAAACGAGTTCGTGCTGCAGGAGCGCGGCAGCATCGACGTCAAAGGCAAAGGCTCCATGCGCACCTGGTACCTGATCGGCCGCAAGGCAACCGAAGAATCCACCGACCTGCTCGCCGAGGAACCGCGCACGGCCCACGTCTGAGCCGAATTGCCCTATACCGAGCACTGCGTTTATGTCAGACTGCGGCCATGCAAACCACTCCTGGAACCACCCCTGTTCCAAGCTTGTTGCCGCACTTGTGGAAATCGGCTCTCCTGTCCGGAATTCTGTCGGTGATCGTTGGCGGCGTGATCCTGGCGTGGCCGGGAATTTCCATCCTGGCCGCTGCGGTCGCATTCGGCGTTTATCTGTTGATCACAGGTGTCGCGCAGGTGGTCTTCGCGTTCAGCCTGCATGTTTCGGCGGGGAGCCGGATCCTGTTGTTCATCAGTGGGGCGGCGTCACTCATCCTGGCGGTCTTGGCGTTTCGTCATTTCGGCCAGGGATATGCAGTCCTGTTGCTGGCCATTTGGATTGGCATCGGGTTCATCTTCCGGGGCGTCGCCACGACAGTCTCGGCCATTAGCGATCCGGCGCTGCCCGGACGAGGGTGGTCGATCTTCATCGGCGTGATCAGCCTGCTCGCCGGCATCGTCGTCCTGGCGTCGCCGTTCGAATCGATTGTCACGCTGGCGATCGTGGTCGGCGTCTGGTTCGTGGTCATCGGCGTGTTCGAGATCGTGTCGTCGTTCGGCATTCGCAAGGCGTCCAAGACGCTCGGCGGTTAAGGCCGCACAACATTGCCAGTAGCGCTGGCCCAAGCCGGGTTACTACACTTCGTCGTAGCTGTTCCATCAGCGTCCGCAGTCTGGGGAGATGACAGATGAATGTCGTCGATATCTCGCGGTGGCAGTTCGGTATCACCACCGTCTACCACTTCATCTTCGTGCCGCTCACCATCGGTTTGGCCCCCCTCCTCGCCGTCATGCAGACGGTGTGGGTGGCGACGGGTAACGCCGCGTGGTATCGGCTCACCAAGTTCTTCGGCAAGTTGTTCCTGATCAACTTCGCCATCGGGGTGGCGACGGGGATCGTCCAGGAATTCCAATTCGGCATGAACTGGAGCGAGTACTCCCGGTTCGTCGGCGACATCTTCGGCGCGCCGCTGGCGATGGAGGGCCTCTTCGCCTTCTTCTTCGAATCCACCTTCATCGGGTTGTGGATCTTCGGCTGGAGTCGGCTGCCGAAGCTGGTGCACCTGGCGTGCATCTGGATCGTCGCGATCGGTGTCAACATTTCCGCGTTCTTCATCATCGTGGCGAACTCGTTCATGCAGCACCCCGTTGGCGCGCACTACAACCCCGCGAGCCGGCGTGCCGAGCTGAACAGCATCGCCGCGCTGCTCACCAACAACACTGCGCTGGCTGCGTTTTCACACACGGTGGCCGGTGCTTTGCTGACGGCCGCAACCTTCGTCGCCGCCGTCAGCGCGTGGTGGCTGGTCCGTTCTCGCAATCCCGCTTCGGCCACCGACGCGGCCGAGTCGGACGCCCGCACCATGTTTCGCCCGGCGGCCATCCTGGGGTGCTGGGTTGCGCTGGCCGCCACCGTCGGCCTGTTCTTCACCGGTGACCATCAGGGCAAGCTGATGTTCGTTCAGCAGCCGATGAAAATGGCTTCGGCGGAATCGTTGTGCAACACCGAAACCGATCCGGACTTTTCGATCCTCACCGTCGGCACGCACAACAACTGCGACAGCGTTACACGTGTGATCGAGGTGCCCTACGTGCTGCCGTTCCTCGCCGAAGGCCGCATCAACGACGTCACGCTGCAGGGTGTGCGCAATATCCAGCAGGACTACGAACATCGTTTCGGACCCAACGATTACCGGCCCAACCTGTTCGTCACCTATTGGTCATTCCGCGCCATGATCGGGCTGCTGGCGATTCCGGTGCTGTTCGCGCTGACCGCGTTGTGGCTGACCCGCGGTGGCCGGATCCCCAATCAGCGGTGGTTTTCCTGGTTTGCGCTGGTGACCATTCCAGCGCCGTTCCTGGCCAACATATCCGGGTGGGTGTTCACCGAGATGGGCCGCCAGCCGTGGATCGTCGTCCCCAACCCGACCGGCGACCAGCAGGTTCGGCTCACCGTTCGCGAAGGGGTCTCCAGCCACGCCTCCGGCATGGTGATCACCTCACTGGTGACGTTCACCCTGGTCTACGCGGTGCTGGCCGTCATCTGGTTCTGGCTGCTCAAGCGCTACATCGTCGAAGGGCCGCAGGAACACGACGCGGAACCGGCACCGCCGCGCGCGCCCAGCGATGACGAGGTGGCGCCGCTTTCGTTTGCTTATTAGGGCCTCGCTACCGCCGCAAGGACTGGAAAGGAGCTGACCGTGGGACTGCAAGAGTTGTGGTTCGGCATCATCGGCATGCTGTTCCTCGGGTTCTTCATCCTGGAGGGCTTCGACTTCGGCGTGGGCATGTTGATGGAGCCGTTCGCCCGCATCGGCATGGGAGACCCCGAAATCCGCCGCCGCACAGTGCTCAACACCATCGGGCCGGTCTGGGACGGCAACGAGGTCTGGCTGATCGTGGGCGGCGCGGCGATGTTCGCCGCGTTTCCCGGCTGGTACGCCACCGTGTTCTCCACGCTGTATCTACCGCTGCTGGCGATCCTGTTCGGCATGATCCTGCGTGCCGTGTCCATCGAATGGCGCGGCAAGATCGACGACACGAAATGGCGCGGCTGGGCCGATTTCGGGATCGCCGCCGGGTCCTGGCTGCCCGGCGTGTTGTGGGGTGTGGCGTTCGCCATCCTGGTCCGCGGGCTCCCGGTGGACGCCCAAGGGCACGTCCACTTGTCGATCACCGATGTGCTCAACGCCTACACACTGCTGGGCGGTTTGGCCACCGCCGGGCTGTTTTTGCTCTACGGCGCGGTGTTCATCGCTTTGAAGACCTCGGGCGCGATCCGCGACGACGCATACCGATTCGCGGTGTGGTTATCGCTTCCGGTGACCGGACTGGTTGCGGGCTTTGGGCTTTGGACGCAACTGGCGCACGGCAAGGACTGGACCTGGCTGGTTCTGGGTGTCGCGGTGGTCGCGCAGCTGGCGGCGGTCGTGTTGGTGTGGCGACGTGCATCCGACGGCTGGGCTTTTGCGTGCACCGCCGTGGTAGTGGCAGCCGTTGTGGTCCTGCTGTTCGGCGCGCTGTATCCCAACCTGGTGCCCTCGACGCTGAACCCACAATGGAGCGTGACGATCTACAACGCGTCGTCGACGCCATACACCCTCAAGATCATGACCTGGGTGACGGCGATCATGGCTCCGCTGACGGTGGTATACCAGGCGTGGTCGTATTGGGTGTTCCGGCAACGGATCTCCGCGGAACGGATACCGCCGCCCATCGGCCTGGCGAGGCGCGCGTCCTGACCAAGAAAGACACGGCAAGCCGGGGCCCCGTGGACCCGCGCCTGTGGCGGGCATCGACCGCCTTGCGCCGGTATCTGGTTGCCGCGGTGGGCTGCGGGGTGGTGATCTCCGGCTGTGCGATCGGCTCGGCGATCGTGCTGGCAAGCATCGTCGCGCGTGTCATCGGCGACCCCTCCGCACGCGACCTGCGGGTTTGGCTCGGACCCCTGTCAATCCTGTTGGCGCTGTGGGTACTTCGCACGGCAACACACTGGTTTCAGGCCCACCTGGGTCAGCGGGGGGCCAGCGCCGTCATCGCCGATCTCAACGGTCAGGTGCTGGCCGCGGTGACCGCGCGGCAGCCAAGTGAACTCGCGACACAGCGGGACGCCGCCGCGGTTGTGGTCACCCGTGGTCTGGACGGGTTACGCCCCTACTTCACCGGATACCTGCCCACCTTGCTGCTTGCCGCGATCTTGACCCCGGCGACCGTTGCCGTGATCGCGGTGTACGACCTGAAATCGATGGTGATCGTGGTGATCACCCTGCCCTTGATACCGGTTTTCATGGTGCTGATCGGGCTGGCGACGGCCGACCGGTCGGCGGCGGCGCTGGAGGCCATGACGACCCTGCAGGCCCGGCTGCTGGACCTGATCGCCGGCATCCCGACGCTGCGGGCGCTGGGACGCGGCCGGGGTCCGGAACACCGGATCGCCGAACTCGCTGCCGCACATCGGCGCTCGGCGATGGCGACGCTGCGGATCGCGTTCCTGTCGGCGCTGGTGCTCGAATTGCTGGCCACGCTGGGCGTGGCACTGATCGCGGTCGGTATCGGCCTTCGCCTGGTGTTCGGTGAGATGACCCTGACCACCGGCCTGACCGTGCTGCTGCTGGCACCCGACGTCTACTGGCCGCTGCGCAGGATCGGCGTGGAATTCCATGCCGCACAGGACGGTAGGACCGCCGCCGACAAGGCGTTCGCCCTCATCGGCGAGCCCGCCGCCCCGAAAGTGCGAGACCAGGCGGTGAACGCGCGCGGCAAGCAGATCCGCCTCGAAAGCCTCGGCGTGGTGGGCCGCGACGGCCACGCGCCGCGCGATCTCACCGCGCTGATCGAACCCGGTCGGGTGACGGTGCTGACCGGACGCAACGGCGCCGGCAAGAGCACCACGCTGCAGGCGATCGCCGGGATCACCGTGCCGTCATCCGGCCGGGTCACCGTGGCCGGGGTCGACGTCGCCGACCTGGAGCCCACCGCGTGGTGGCGGCAGCTGTCCTGGCTGCCGCAACGCCCGGTGCTGGTCCCGGGCACCGTGCGCGACAACCTGCTCCTGTTGGGAGCGTTGGACGATCTCGACGAGGCTTGTGCCGCATCCGGTTTCGACGCGGTGCTGGCCGAGCTGCCCGGCGGGATGGACACCATGCTCGGGCGCGGGGGCGTCGGGCTGTCCCTGGGACAGCGCCAACGGCTGGGCCTCGCGCGAGCGCTGGGATCGGCGGCCGCGGTGCTGCTGCTCGACGAGCCCACCGCGCACCTGGACGCGCACACCGAGCAGCGGGTGCTGCGCGCCATCGTCGAGCGGGCGCGCGCCGGCGCGACGGTGGTGGTCGTCGGCCACCGCGAGCCCGTCGTCGCGATCGGTGACCGGGTGGTCGAGGTGTCCGCCGACGCCGGGGTGAGCCATGCGCGGGTCTGATCCGCTCCTGGGGGCCGCGAGCCTGCTGCGCCCGCGGCTGCCGCGGATCCTGGCGGCGGTCGCTCTCGGCGTGCTGTCGCTGGGCAGCGCGCTGGCCCTGGCCGGGTTTTCGGCGTGGCTGATCACGCGGGCCTGGCAGATGCCGCCCGTGGTGGACCTGTCCGTCGCCGTCGTCGCGGTGCGCACGTTCGCGATTTCGCGTGGCGTGCTGCACTACTGCGAGCGGCTGGCCACGCACGACGCCGCGCTGCGCGCGGCCGGCACCGCCCGCGCGCAGATCTATCACCGGCTGGCCCGCGGATCCGCGGCGGCCGCCGTCCGGTTGCACAGCGGTGAGCTGGTGGCGCGGGTGGGCGCCGACGTCGACGAATTGGCCAACGTGCTGGTGCGTGCCGTGGTGCCGATCGGGGTCGCGGCGGTGCTCGCGCTGGCGGCAACCGCGGTCGTCGCGGCCATTTCGCTGCCGGCGGCCACGGTACTGGCGATCTGTCTGCTGATCGCCGGCTTCGTTGCCCCCCGGCTCGCCGGCAGGGCCGCCGCCACGCAGGAAGAGGTCGCCCGCCAACACCATTCCGACCGCGACACCTCGGCGATGATCGCCCTCGAACACGCGCCGGAGCTGCGCGTCGCCGGTGCCCTGCCCGGCGTGATCGCCGATTCGCAACGCCGCCAACGCGCCTGGGCCGATGCCCTCGACGCCGCCGCCAGACCGGCCGCCGTTGCCGAGGCGATGCCGACCGCGGCGATCGGGGCCAGCGTGCTCGGCGCGGTGGTGGCCGGGATCGCGTTGGCGCACACGGTCGCACCCACCACACTGGCCGTCCTGATGTTGTTGCCCTTGTCCGCGTTCGAGGCGACGACGGCGTTACCGGCCGCCGCGGTGCAGCTGACGCGGTCGCGGATCGCCGCGCGCCGCCTGCTCGATCTGGCTCCCCCGGACCGTCCGCATGATCCCGCGAAGCCGGCGCCGACGACACCCCTCGGCAGCGGCACGCTATCCGTCGATGTCTGTTACGGCCACGCGAGTGCGGTGCGACTCACCCGGGTGGAACTCGACCTACCGCCGGGTGCCCGGCTGGCCGTCACCGGCGCCAGCGGTTCCGGTAAGACGACACTGCTGATGACACTTGCCGGGCTGGTGCCGCCCCTCGACGGGCGGGTGCTGCTCGACGGAACCGACGTCAACCGCTTCGATGAAGACGAATTGCACGGGACCCTGAGCTTTTTCGCCGAGGACGCGCACGTCTTCGCCACCACGGTCCGAGACAATCTGCTGGTGGCCCGCGGGGACTGCCAGGACGACGAACTGACCGCGGCGCTGGACGCGGTCGGCCTCGGCGGGTGGCTCGCCAGTTTGCCGGAAGGCCTGTCGACGGTGTTAACCGGTGGCGCGCAGGCGCTTTCGGCGGGCCAGCGCAGGAGGCTGCTACTGGCTCGGGCGGTGATCTCACCCGCCCGGATCGTGCTGCTCGACGAGCCGACCGAACACCTCGACGCGATCGACGCCGAACGGATCCTGTGCGATCTGCTGGGCCCGAAATCGGGGCTGATGTCCGCGGAACGGACCGTCGTGGTCGCTACTCACCACTTACCGAAGGGCATGCGGTGGCGCGAACTGCGCATCGATCAGGCGGGATAACGCGGCCTAAGGGTGGGCCGAAGACCGGCGTCGATGACCACCGCTACGAGCGGTGCGCTCGGAAGAATTCGCGGATGTCGGCGGTGAGGACGACCGGTTCCTCCATGGCGGCGAAGTGGCCCCCGTGGTCGATGTCGGTCCAGCGGGTGATGGTGTTCTGTCCTTCGGCGTAGCGACGGATGCTGACGTCGTGTGCGAAAACGATAGCGGCGGTAGGTATTCCGGAGTTGATGTGCGGCGCCGTCCAGTCGCTTCCTTGCGCATAGCCGACGTATGCGGCCGATCCCGCTGTTCCGGTGAACCAGTAGATCGACGCGTTGGTGAGTAGCTTGTCACGGTCGATGATCTTGTCGGGAACCGCGTTGCGCGGGTGCGTCCATTCTCGGAACTTGTCCATGATCCAGGCCAGCTGCCCAATCGGGGAGTCGGTGAGCCCGTAGGCGATGGTTTGGGGACGGGTGGACTGGATCGCGATGTAGCCGTACTCCTCTCGCATAAACGCTCCGATCCGGTGAACCCGGTCGCGCTCGATCTCCGAAAGCTCGGCGAGTTCTTCGTCAGGCAGCGGCAACGGCGGCACGATCGAGGGGCCGTTGAGGTGCACGCCGGTGACGTGATCTGGTGCCACCCGCCCGAGCTGGGGGCTGATCGACGCACCGAGGTCTCCGCCCTGGGCGCCGTAACGGTGATAGCCCAACCGGCTCATCAGCTCGGCCCACGCCCTGGCGATCCGATCGGTGCTCCAGCCACCATCGATAGTCGGCCCAGAAAAACCAAATCCCGGTAGCGAGGGAATCACCACGTCGAACGCGTCAGCGGGGTCACCGCCGTGTGCGCGAGGATCGGTGAGCGGGTCGATGAGATCGAGAAACCCGACTATCGAGTCCGGCCAGCCGTGAGTCAAAACCAATGGGAGAGCGCCTGGCTCAGGTGAGCGTATGTGAAGAAAGTGGATGCGCTGTGCGTCGATGGTGGTGGTGAACTGCGGGTATTCGTTCAGGCGGGCCTCGGCGGCCCGCCAGTCATAGCCGGTGCGCCAGTAGTCGGATAGATCACGCAGCCAGTGAACGGGAACGCCGGTGTCCCAGTCGTCGCCGGGAAGGGCCGCCGGCCACCGAGCGCGACCAAGCCGATCCTGCAGGTCGTCGAGCTGCTGCTGTGGGATATCGATGCGAAACGGGGTGATGTCGTCGGTCATGACATCCAACGTAGGAGCCGGTCAGGTCAGCTTTTGTCCTAGGTTGCGGGCAGAATTGGGGTTGTGCTCGAAACGTCCGCGCGGTTGCTTCGCCTGCTTGCGCTGTTACAAATGCGCCGCGAATGGACGGGCGCTGCATTGGCCGAGCGGCTGAGCATTGATGTGCGCACGGTGCGCCGCGACATCGCAAAGTTGCGGTCGTTGGGCTATCCGGTCGAAGCCACCTCGGGGCGCTCCGGCTATCGGCTGGGCGCGGGGGCCCAACTGCCGCCACTACTGCTCGACGACGAGGAGACTGTCGCGGTGGCGATTGGATTACGCACCGCCACGACGAGTTCCGTAACGGGAATTGAAGAGTCCTCGGTGCGGGCGCTTGCCAAACTCGAACAACTGCTCCCGTCGCGGCTGCGGCACCGTATCAATCTGCTGACCGCAATGACCGAGGCCGTTACCCCGCCCGGCCCTACCGTCAGCCCGGAGAGCCTCATCGCCATTGCCGGTGCGTGCCGCGATCAGCACCGGCTTCGCTTCGACTATCTCAGCCACGACGGGGCGCCCTCGGTCCGCGCGGTGGAACCTCATCGGCTCATACACACCGGCAAGCGCTGGTATCTGATCGGGTGGGACATCGAACGCGACGACTGGCGCACGTACCGGGTCGACCGACTGACCCCGCGCATTCCCACCGGGCCCCGATTTCCGCTTCGCGAACCCCCAAATGTCGACCTCGCCACGTACGTGTCCCGCGGTGTGACTACGAACGCCTATCGATATCGGGCTCGGATCACTCTGCATGTCCCTATCAACGTTGCTGCTGAACGTATTTCAGCAAACGTTGGGCTGCTCGAATCAAGCGGCGATCAAAGCTGCCTTCTGCATACCGGATCGAACAGCCTCGACGAACTCGCTCTCCATGTCGGTTTGTTCCAATTCCCTTGCACCGTGCACGAACCCACCGAGCTCATCGAGCACATCCAACTTCTCACAAACCGGCTCGCGGCCGCGGTCGGACATTCGGCCCATCACCAACCAGGGTGAGCCGACGCCTGCGCGGTCCTGTGCAGCACTCAAGACCGCTCAGAGGTGTCGCCGGCGCGGCATGAACTCCAGCGTCAGCAAGACGAACACCAGGGGAACCAGCTGGGTCATCGATATCAGCGCGTAGCGCCGGGCGTCCATGGCGTGGAACTTGCGCACGTACCGGTACAACGACTCGAGCGCGATCAGCGGGTCGAGGACATGGATCAACCGGTAGAAGACGCGCTGCACCCGACCGCGGTCTTTGTCCTCGAAGATCTCGGGAAAAGCCGCGAAAGAAAGCGATACCCGCTGTGCCCCAGCACCTTTGGCGGCCATGATCATGTCGACGCTGAGCCGTTCGTCGATCCCGTTGGGGGCGCCGCGGCGACGCCATGGGACGTCTAGGCTGAGATCGCTGCCGCCGCCGGCGGTCGCGTACCGATGAAAGCCCTGCACCCGCCCCTTGGCGTCCCTGGCGATGATCAGCTGTATCCCGGGAAACCGGCCCTCCAGCACCCCGTCGAGGTTCATGTAGAAGCCACGATCGGTGTGGGCGCCGCTGGGAGACGCCCGCACCACGTCGATCAGCTCCGCGAGTCGCTCGTCGTCGAGTTCCTGCTCGGCCACCATCTCGGTTGTTATGCCGGAGTTGTGGGTGCGTTGCACGGCCTGACGCAGGTTGCGGAACCTGCGCCCCACCATCTCAAAGCCGGACACATCGACCACGACATCGCGGCCGATCGGTATTGGCCGCAGCGATTGTCCGATCACCGCGGGGTCGCTCCACAACTCGAGGCGCCGCTCGCTGCAGCCCACCACCGCGATCCGCCAGCCGTGGTCATGGCACATGGCGGCGAAGTCGGCGACCAGCTCGGGGAACTTTTCTTCGCGACCGACGGGGTCGCCGCCGACCGCGGCAAAGCCCATCCGTGTCCGATATGCCAGCGCGGCGGTACCGTCCGCGGTGAAGTGGTAGCACTTGCCCGTCTGCATGGCGAACGGGGCCAGCGGGTCGTCGCCGGTGACATCGATCAATGCCCAAATGCGGGGCAGGTCCTCCGATCGGGGATGCGCCGACGTCGGCCACACCAACACCATTCCGGAGCTGACGATCAGCAGATTTCCGAGCAGGTCGAAGGACAGCACGTGCGCACCCAACCCCGCCAACACGAAAAGCGCGGCGGTGGTTGCGTGCATGGCCGTCACCGGACGGCCCAGGAAGATGCCGCGAGCGATGAACGCCACCGCGCCCAGGACGGCCAGCGACCAGCCGAGCCGGTCGGCGTAGTGCCAGTACGGCTGTTGGTGGTGGCGGGCGAGTATGAGGATGAGCCAGCCCGCCGCGGAGAGCAGGGCCAAGGCACCGATCCAGCGGGCCGCCAGTGAATCGACGTGGACGACAACGCGCTCGCGCGCGCGGGGCCTCGCTGCTACGTCGACCGGTCCGTTCACTCTCACCTCCCGATGCGATCAGTTCCACTCGCACCGAAAAACCCGGCTGATTTGAACTTACGCCTGATCACGGCCCTGGTGGGCCGAAATCGGACGCTTGTCCCTGCGGTATCCCGTCAACTGTCTATCGGGGGGAGGACGGAAAATATAACAGCACGCCCTCCTGCACCACCGTGGCGATGATTTGGCCGGAGCGATCGAAGAAATGCCCGGTGCCGAGCCCGCGGGAGTCCGCGGCCACCGGCGACGACGTCGAATACAACACCCAGTCGTTGAAATCGACCTGCCGGTGAAACCACACGGAATGGTTGGCGGACGCGGCGAAGATGCGGTCGAAACCCCACGACAGCCCGTGGGTGGTGATGACCGAGTCCAGCACCGTGGTGTCCGAGGAGTACACCATGGTCGCGGTGTGCAGCACGGGGTCGTCGGGCAACGCACCCAGCGCCTTGACCCAGACCCTGTTGTGGGGCAGCCGCTCACCTTTATCCCGCATCACCCAGGCCGGGTCATTCGTGTAGCGCCATTCGATGGGCTGCAGGGCGTTGACGAAGTGCGGGACGGTCTCCTCGTAGCCGCGCAACAACTCGCCGATCGGTGGCTGCGTGTGGGGCTCGGCCACCTGCGGCGCATCGACGGCGTGCTCGAGGCCGCTACCGCCCGACATGTACGAGATCAGCGCCGACGACAACAGGATGCCGTCCTGCACCGCGTCGACGCGCCGGTTGGCGAACCGACGCTCGTCCCGCAGCCGCACCACGTGGAACTCGATGTCCCTGGCGGTGTCTCCCCCGTTGATGAAGTGCACCGACAGCGCGCTGGGCGGCAGGTTGTCGCCGATCAGCGTGCGGCTGCTCGCGACGAACGATTGCGCCATGAGCTGCCCGCCGAAGGTGCGCATCGGGTTCTTGCTGGGATGGGACCCGACGAACCGGTCATCGGCTACCCGGTTGAGGTCGAGTATCGCCAGCAGTTCTTCGAAGTCAGAAGTGGATGGCGTCGCGGGTTCTTCTCGCGCATTCGGCTGATTGCCGACCGGCACGGGCTCTCCTTAGGGTCAATGTGCCCGCCTCCTTCTCGGGCCGCGACGCGGCCTGCATCGTCGTCAGGCGGGCTGGCTAGACGTCGTCCTCCCCGATCCTGTGCACATGGATCAGGTTCGTCGACCCTACTGTGCCAGGTGGCGCGCCGGCGACGATGACCACCAGGTCGCCGCGCTTGTAGCGGCCGAGCGTGAGCAGCGACTTGTCGACCTGGCGGATCATGCCGTCGGTGGACGTCATCATCGGGACGATGAACGTCTCGGTGCCCCACGTCATGGCGAGCTGGCTGCGCACCTCGGGCCAGGCGGTGAAGGCCAGCAGCGGCAGCGGGGTGTGCAGGCGCGCCAATCGCTTCACGGTGTCGCCGGATTGGGTGAAGGCGACCAGAGCCTTGGCGTCGAGTCGCTCGCCGATGTCGCGGGCGGCGTAGGAGATCACTCCCCGCTTGGTGCGCGGCACATGCGTCAAAGGCGGGGCGGCCGTGGAATTCTCCTCGACCGCGCAAATGATGCGCGACATCGTCCGGACCGCCGCCATCGGATGCTTCCCCACCGAGGTCTCCCCGGACAACATCAGCGCGTCGGCGCCGTCGAGCACGGCGTTGGCGACATCGGAAGCCTCGGCACGGGTGGGCCGTGAGCTTTCGATCATCGAGTCGAGCATCTGGGTCGCCACGATCACGGGTTTCGCGTTCTCCCTGGCGATCTGGATGGCCCGCTTCTGCACCAGCGGCACCTCTTCCAGCGGCAGCTCGACGCCGAGGTCCCCACGGGCCACCATGATGGCGTCGAACGCCAGCACGATGGCTTCCAGATTGTCGACGGCTTCGGGCTTCTCCAGCTTGGCGATCACCGGCACCCGGCGCCCGATCTGATCCATCACCTCGTGCACCAGCTCTACGTCGGACGGCGAGCGCACGAATGACAGCGCGACCAGGTCGACGCCCAGGTTCAGCGCGAAGATCAGATCCTCGATGTCCTTGTCTGACAGGGCGGGGGCGGACACGTTCATGCCCGGCAGCGAGATGCCCTTGTTGTTGCTGACCGGCCCGCCCTCGACGACGGTGCAGACCACGTCGTCGCCGTCGATGGCGTCGACCACGAGACCGACCTTGCCGTCGTCGACCAGGACGCGGTTACCGACCGCGGCGTCCTTGGCCAATTTCTTGTAGGTGGTCGAGACGCGGTCGTGGCTGCCTTCGCATTCGGCGACGGTGATCCGGACCGTTTCCCCGTCGGCCCAGAACGTGGGCCCCGTGGCGAAGCGCCCCAGCCTGATCTTCGGGCCCTGAAGGTCGGCGAGCACGCCGACCGCGCGGCCGGTGGTGTCAGAAGCGGCCCGCACGCGGTCGTAGGCGGCCTTGTGATCGGCGTAGTCGCCGTGACTGAAGTTCATTCGAGCGACGTCCATTCCGGCCTCCACCAGCGCCAGAATCAGCTCGTCGGAGTTAGTTGCAGGACCAAGGGTGCAGACGATCTTTCCGCGTCTACTCACGGCGCCAGCATAGTCGCGCGGGGTCACGACGGCCCGGGTTGACCGAACCGGCGCAGCGGCTACCCGCTCAGAACGGTCGGAACCAACGGAAAGCCAGGAAGATTGCGCAGCACCGTCCAAGCGATGGCCGCGACCAGGATCGTCACCGTCGCCGGTATCGGTAGCGGCGACTGACCGTGGCGGCGGCGAAACAGGATCCATCCGGCCAGCAACGGGATAGCGACCAGTAGGAAGACGTTGTCGTTGATGGCGGCAACCAGGTCACCGTGCAGCAGATCGTGTGTCATCCGAAGTCCACCGCACAACGGGCAATTCCAGCCGGTAAGCCACTTGAACGGGCACAGCGGATACGCCGAATTCGTGTTGTGCGGGTCGACCAGCCCGACGTAACCGAGCGCGCCGGCCAGCAGCGCGCCGGTACCCGCCACGGTGTACGTGCGGTACCCGCGATGACGGTGCGGGCCGTGCTGACGACACTGCCGCGCGGCCCGCGAAGACAGATCAGGTTCCATCGCGCAGTGGGCGACCCTGTGGGTCGGGGACCTTGTCGGTCAAGATCAAGATCGCGTCGACGATGCTCCAAATCAGCCCGATCCCGCAGGTAAACCAGCCCACAAGCAGCTGTGCGACACCCATCCCGATGTCGCCGATGTAGAAGCGGCCGATCCCGCCGATGCCGATCAGGCTGAGCAGCTGCAAAAGCCCGGCGATCGTTTTCGATTTGTCCGAAAACGGTTGCCCCGTCACCGGATGGCGGCCAAAGGGTGCGGCCGGGTCGTAGTACGGTCCGGGCCCGGGATATTGCGGATACGGCGGATTCTGGGGTGGGTATCCGGGCGGATATCCCGGTGGCTGCTGCGGCGGCGAGCCAGGTCCCGCAGCGTCGTTCCACGGCTGGTCAGTCACGTTTTCAGCATGCCAGATCTGTCGCTCGTCCGCCGAACGTCGGCTAATTGGGTGGAAAACCGCGTGTTTCGCGCAACGACTCGACGTTGGACGAGCTCGGCGACCAATCCGGCCAACGTCGACTAGATGCGTCGAGAATCGCGCATTTCGCGCAACAACTCGACGTTGGACGGGCTCGGCTGCTAGCGGCCCCTTCGGTTCCTCAGTCGGAAGCTCAATCGCCGCCGGGTCGAGCCGATGCCATCGGTGGATGGGGTTTCTTCGGCGGCCATTTCAGCGCCGGCGTCCGTCTCGGCTTCCTGCTGCGCCTCGGCGGCGTCTTGTGCGGGCTCTTCCGGTTGCACTGACTTTGAATCGGCTTCTCGTTCTTCGGCTTTGGGTTCGGCGGTGTCGGGCTCGGCTTCCAGCTCTGCGAATTCAGGCTCCGCGGCTTCAGCCTCCGCCGCCTCCGTCGCGACGGCCTCCGCCTCTGTGGCATCGGGCTTCCCCGGTTCACTTTCGACGGCCTCAGCCTCCGCGGACTCGGGCTTCGCCGGTTCACTTTCGACGGCCTCCGCCACGGCGGCCTGCGCCTCCGTGACTTCGGGCTCTTCTGCTTCGGCCTCTTCGGCTTCAAGCTCTTCCGCTTCGGCCTTCGGTTCTTCAGCTTCTTCGGCTTCGGCCTCTTCCGCTTCGGGCTCCCCGACTTCGGGCCCTACCGCCTCGGCCGCCGGTCCTTCGGCCTCGGGCTCCTCCGCTTCGGCCTCGGGCTCCTCTGCTTCGGGCTCCGCGACCTCGGGCTCTTCCGCTTCGGCCGCCGGTTCTTTGGCCTCGGCCTCTTCCGCTTCGGCCTCTTCCGCTTCGGGCTCCGCAACCTCGGGCTCTTCCGCTTCGGCCGCCGGTTCTTCGGCTTCGGCCTCTTCCGCTTCGGCCTCGGGCTCGTCCGCTTCGGGCTCCGCTTCAGCCGCCGGTTCTTCGGCTTCGGCCTCTTCCGTTTCGGCCTCGGGCTCGTCCGCTTCGGGCTCCGCGACCTCAGGCTCTTCCGCTTCGGCCGCCGGTTCTTCGGCTTCGGGCTCCGCGGCCTCGGGCGCCGCGACCTCGGCCACCGCGGTTTCAGGCTCTTCGGCCGTCGTCTCGGCGACCTTCGCCTCCGGGACTTCGGCCTCCGCTTTCACGGTCTCGGCCTCCGCGGCTTCCGCCTCGGCGAACTTCACCGGATCCGACCGCTTGCGCGGAATCAGCCTTTTCGCCGTCTTCCCCGCCGCCAAAACCGCCGCCACCCCGGCCGCCGCCGCAACCGAAGCGCCGGTTAGTTCGGCTCGGGTTCCGGCTCGGGTTCCGGCTCGGGTTCTGCTGCTTCTTCGGCATCGTGATCGGTGCCACGCAGGCTCGCGGGGTCCTCGCGGCCCTTCGGCGCCAGAATGATGTACACCACGGCGCCAATGAACACGAAAGTCGATGTGAAGACATTGATCCGGATCCCGGCGATGTGCGTGGCCGTGTCGTTGCGCAGCAGTTCAACACCGAAACGCCCGACGCAGTAGGCCGCGACATAGAGCGCAAACAGTCGTCCGTGACCGAACTTGAACCGCCGGTCCACGTAGATCAATGCGACGAAAACCAGCACGTTCCAGATCAATTCGTAGAGGAACGTCGGTTGCACGACGAACGCGACCTGCCCCGTCGAGACGCCGTCGAGCGACTGCGGGCCGACGTATCCGGAGGGGTCCCGCCGTTTGAAGATCTCCAAACCCCACGGCAGCGTGGTCTCCCGGCCGTAGAGCTCCTGGTTGAAATAGTTCCCGAGCCGACCGATGGCCTGCGCCAGAATGATTCCCGGCGCGATCGCGTCGGCGAAGGCCGGCAACGGAATTCCGCGACGCCGGCAGGCGATCCACGCGCCGACGCCGCCGAGTGCGACTGCGCCCCAGATGCCCAGGCCGCCGTCCCAGATCCGCAGCGCCGCCCAGAACCCGGCGCCGCCCGGACCCCAATAGGTCCGCCAGTCGGTGGCCAGGTGATAGAGCCTGCCGCCCAGCAATCCGAACGGCACAGCCCACAGCGCGATGTCGTAGATCACGCCGCGCTGGCCGCCACGGGCCTCCCAGCGCCGATCGCCGATCACCAGCGCGGCCACGATGCCGGCGATGATGAACAGCGCGTAGGCGCGAATGGGCAACGGCCCAAGGTGCCACACGCCCCGCGGCGGGCTGGGGATATAGGTGGGCAACATCGTCATGAGGCGGCCGCCCGTTGACGCACACCCGTGGCCAGTTCCTCGGTCAGTGCGCGCAATGCCGGCAGACCGCCATCGCCCAGCGCCGACACCAGCGCGGAACCGACGATGACACCGTCGGCATAGCTGCCGATCTGCGCGGCCTGCTCTCGCGACCGCACCCCCAAACCGACACCGACGGGTATGTCGGACACCGCCTTTACCCTGCTCACCAATTCGGGTGCGGCCTGCGACACCGCGTCGCGCGCACCGGTCACGCCCATCGTCGAGGCCGCGTAGACGAATCCGCGCGACGCCTGGACCGTGGTCACCAACCGTTGCGGCGTCGAGGACGGCGCCACGAGAAAGATGCGATCCAACTGGTGCTCCTCCGACGCCGCCAGCCACTGCGCGGCCTCGTCGGGGATGAGGTCGGGAGTGATCAGGCCGTGCCCGCCGGCCGCCGCCAGGTCCCGTGCGAACGCGTCAACCCCGTAGCGCAGCACCGGATTCCAGTACGTCATCACCACCGCGCGACCGCCGGCCGTACTGATCGCCTCGACGGCGGCCAGCGTGTCCCGAACTCGCACTCCCCCGTGCAACGCGGCCTCGGTGGCCCTGGCAATGGTCGGGCCGTCCATGCCCGGATCCGAATATGGCACACCGACTTCGATGATGTCGCAACCGGATTCGACCAGGGCGATCATCGCGTCCACGGAAGTGGGCACGTCGGGGTACCCGGTGGGCAGGTAACCGATCAGCGCAGCCCGGTTGTCTTTGCGGCAGGAATCGAAAGTCGGCCCCAGCCGACTTGCTTGGCCCTGCTCGACGGTCATTGCCCGCCAAGCCCTAGCAGGCCGAACCACTTCGCGGCCGTCTCGACGTCCTTGTCGCCGCGGCCCGACAGGTTGACCACGATGACCGCGCCCCTGCCCAATTCATTGCCCAGCTTGAGGGCGCCGGCCACCGCGTGCGCGGATTCGATGGCCGGGATGATGCCTTCCGCGCGGCACAGCAGGCGGAATGCGTCCATCGCCTCGGCGTCGGTGATCGGCCGGTATTCGGCGCGTCCGGTCTCCCTGAGCCAGGCGTGTTCCGGGCCCACCCCGGGATAGTCCAGACCGGCCGAGATGGAATGGGATTCGATGGTCTGACCGTCCTCGTCTTGCAGCAGGTAGGAGAACGATCCCTGGAAGGCCCCGGGTGAGCCGCCGGTGAATGTCGCGGCGTGCCTGCCGGTCTCGACGCCATCGCCGGCGGCCTCGAATCCAATCAGCCGCACGCCCGGGTCGTCGATGAACGGATGGAAGATCCCGATGGCGTTGGATCCGCCGCCGACGCACGCCGTGACCGCGTCGGGCAACCGGCCCGCCTGAGCCTGAATCTGAACGCGCGTCTCCAGGCCGATGATGCGCTGAAAGTCGCGCACCATGGTGGGAAACGGATGGGGCCCCGCCGCGGTGCCGAAGCAGTAGTACGTGTTGTCGGCGTTGGTGACCCAGTCCCGGAACGCCTCGTTGATGGCGTCCTTGAGCGTCTGCGAACCGGTCTCGACGGAGACGACCTCGGCGCCCAGCAGCCGCATCCGGGCGACGTTGAGCGCCTGCCGCGCGGTGTCGACGGCGCCCATGTAGACCACGCAATCCAGCCCGAGCAACGCGCATGCGGTGGCCGTGGCCACGCCGTGCTGACCGGCCCCGGTCTCGGCGATGACCCGGGTCTTGCCCATTCTCTTCGCCAGCAGCGCCTGGCCGAGCACGTTGTTGATTTTGTGAGAACCGGTGTGGTTCAAGTCTTCTCGCTTGAGGAAGATTCGCGCCGAGCCCGCGTGCTCGCTGAGCCGAGTCGCCTCATACAGCGGTGACGGCCGGCCCGCGTAGTTCGCCTGCAGCTCGTCGACGATCTCCAGGAAATCCGGGTTGACGCGTTCCTTCTCGTAGGCGGCGGTGACTTCTTCGATCACCGCCATCAGCGCCTCGGCGACATAGCGCCCACCGTAGACGCCGAAATGACCACCCGGATCGGGGTCGTGGCGGGTGGGTTCGGCGATGGCCGCACTCGAAGGAGGAATCTCCGGGCGGGACAGCTCTACCATCACCAATGCTCGACGCGGGGACGACTCATCGGTGGCTAGCGAGACGGTTTCGGGCAGGACGGATGGGTGCCCGCGGTGACCAGATCGGCAACCGCCGCACGCGGGTCACCGCTCTTGACCAGACCTTCACCGACCAATACGGCGTCGGCGCCGGCGCCGGCGTACGCCAACAGGTCTCCGGTGCCACGCACACCGGATTCGGCGATCCTGATCACCTTGCTGGGCAGCCCGGGAGCGATGCGGGCGAAGCAATCCCGGTCCACCTCCAGCGTCGCGAGATCGCGGGCGTTGACGCCGATCACGTTGGCCCCTGCCTTCAGCGCCCGGTCGGCCTCTTCCTCGGTGTGCACTTCGACGAGGGCCGTCATCCCGAGTGATTCGGTGCGGTCCAGCATCGACACCAACGCCGACTGTTCCAACGCGGCAACGATGAGCAACAGCATGTCGGCGCCGTGCGCGCGCGCCTCGTGGATCTGATATGGCTGCACCACAAAGTCTTTGCGCAATACCGGAATCGAGACCGCCGCCCGCACCGTATCGAGGTCGTCGAGCGAGCCCTGGAAACGCCGCTCCTCGGTCAAGACGCTGATGATCCGGGCACCACCGTCTTCGTAGGCCCGGGCCAGCTTCGCCGGATCGACAATGGGCGCCAGTGAACCCGCCGACGGGCTGGCGCGCTTGACCTCTGCGATGACGCCGATACCGGGCTCGCGCAACGCGGCCATCACGTCCAGCGGTGCTGGCGCGGCCGCGGCGGCCGCTTTGATCTCGGACAGGCTGATGACGGCTTCGCGCGCGGCAACGTCGGCTCGGACTCCCTCGAGGATGGAGTCAAGCACGGAGGCCGGACTCATGCCTGTCGTTCCCTTCCCACTGCCAACCCACTGTCGCCACGTTTACTTAGCCGATTTCGATGACGTCAATGAAGGGTAGCGACCGTCGCCTCGCGGTCCGTCACCGACCCTCGGTGTCAGACTCGCGGGCCCGATCGGTCGGGTCGCGTCCCTCGTCAAGCGCATCCCAGATCATCCGCTCCGACATCTCCGGCGTCTCCTGCCCCTCCAGCATCGCCCCGGCGGCGTCTTCGCGTAGCGCATTCGATCGGCGGGTCGCGGGCGCCGCGTACTTCGTCGCGCTGTCGCGGGCCGACCGGGAATCCGAAGCCGACCGCATCAACAGGACGGCGGCGATCAGCGTGCCCACGCCGGCTGCCACCGCGATCCCGGCCCCCCAGTAGCGCCGCTCGCTTCCCACCAGGAACATCACCGGGATGTGCGCGAGGTCGGCGCCGCGCACCGCCACGTCGGGAACCACCCACAAACTGACCCCCAGATAGCCGACCGCAAGGCTGGCCGCCGCCAGCAGCACCGCCAGCACCCGCAGCGCCCAGCCGCGCACCGCGAGCGCGGCAACGGCGGCAGCCAGCATGAGCAGCGCCAACGACAGCAGCGCCGTCGACCAGGATGCGCCGGACAGCATCACCTGCTTCGGGGGGCCAAGCCCGTCAAACGAGCGGATCACCACCCACGGCAGCCGCGACGCCACCCACAGCGCCCCCGCGGCAACCACCAGCAGCAGTTGGGCTATCCGGATCCTGAGCCGGCCCGGCCGGGCCGGGCGGGTATCAGCCATTGCGGCTCGGGGGCGGAGGCGTCAGTGTCTCGGCGGCGGCGATCGCGTTGAGCACCGCCCGGGCCTTATTGGTGGCCTCGGTGTACTCGTAGGGGCCGTTGGAGTCGGCCACCACCCCACCACCGGCCTGAACATAGGCGGTGCCGTCACGCATCAACGCGGTGCGGATGGCGATCGCGAAGTCGGCGTTGCCGGCGAAGTCGAGGTAGCCGACCACGCCGCCGTAGAGTCCGCGGCGCGTCTTCTCCACCTCCTCGATCAGCTCCATGGCCCGCACCTTGGGTGCACCCGAGAGCGTGCCGGCCGGGAAGCAGGCCGTCACCGCATCCAACGCGGTGCGGCCCTCACCGAGCATCCCGGTCACCGTCGACACCAGGTGCATGACGTGGCTGTAGCGTTCGATGTGGCTGTAATCGTCAACACGAACGGTGCCCGGCGTGCAGACCCGGCCGAGGTCGTTGCGGCCCAGGTCGACCAGCATCAGGTGCTCGGCACGTTCTTTCTCGTCGGCCAGCAATTCCTTTTCCAGCAGCTGATCCTCTTCATCGGATTGCCCGCGCCAGCGGGTTCCGGCGATCGGATGCGTCCTGGCCCAGCCGTCGGCGACGGTGACCAGCGCCTCCGGACTGGACCCGACGATCGAAAAGTCCGTCGCGCCAGCGCTATTCGGCACGTGCAACAGATACATGTAGGGGCTTGGATTGGTTGCCCGCAGCATCCGGTACACGTCGATGGGATCGACGTCCGTGTCCATCTCGAAGCGCTGCGACGGCACCACCTGAAAGGCTTCTCCGGCCGCGATCTGCTCGACGAGGTAGTCGACGATCTTGCCGTATTCCTCGACGGTGCGCTGCGCTCGTTGCCGGGGCTCGGGCCTGCCGAACGTGGCGACCGTCGACGGCAGTGGCTGACCCAGCGCCGTGGTCATCACATCCAGCCGGGCGACGGCGTCGTCGTAGGCCTCATCGACCCGCTCGTCGGTGCCGTTCCAGTTCACGGCGTTGGCGATCAGCGTGATGGTGCCCTCGTGGTGGTCGACGGCCGCCAGGTCGGTGGCCAGCAGCAGCAACATGTCGGGCAGGCGCAGGTCGTCGACGGCCAGTTCGGGCAGGCGTTCCAGGCGCCGCACCAGGTCGTAGGCGAAGAAGCCGACCATGCCGCCCGACAGCGGCGGAAGCCCCGGCATGGCGGCCGTGGCCAACAGCTCAAGCGTGGCCCGCAGCGCCCGCAGCGGGTCCCCTCCGGTGGGCGCATCCTGCGGCACAGCGCCCAGCCACACCGCTTCGCCGTCGCGCACGGTCAGCGCCGACGGCGCCCCCGCGCCGATGAAGGACCACCGCGACCAGGATCGGCCGTTCTCGGCAGACTCGAGCAGAAACGTGCCCGGCCGGTCGGCGGCGAGTTTGCGATAGGCCGACAACGGCGTCTCGCTGTCGGCCAAGACCTTGCGGGTCACCGGAACCACCCGGTGCTCCGCCGCGAGCTGGCGGAACTCCTCTCGTGAGGTGGTGGCGGCGAGGTGGGCGTGCACTGAACCATCCTCGCAGATTGGGTAGTCAGCCCCGGCCCACCCGCGAATGTAACGCCACGGCGACTTTCGGCCCCATTTTCCGCCGTGCCGTTAGCGCCCGGCGACAGCACGCGTAGCGTGACGCCCATGAATACTGGTGACACCGTGGCCGACTTCGAACTCCCCGACCAGACGGGGACGCCTCGAAAGCTCAGCGCCCTGCTTGCCGACGGGCCCGTGGTCCTGTTCTTCTACCCCGCTGCAATGACGCCCGGCTGCACCAAGGAAGCCTGTCACTTCCGCGACCTGGCCTCAGAATTCGCCGCCGTCGGAGCCAACCGGGTCGGCATCAGCGCCGATCCCGTGCAGAAGCAGGCCAAGTTCGCCGAGATGCAAAAGTTCGATTACCCGCTGCTGTCGGACACCGAGGGCACCGTCGCCACGCAGTTCGGCGTCAAGCGCGGTCTGCTCGGCAAGCTGATGCCGGTCAAGCGCACGACTTTCGTCATCGACACCGATCGCAAGGTGCTCAACGTGATCGCCAGCGAATTCAGCATGGACACCCACGCCGACAAGGCGTTGGAGACCCTGCGGGCGCGGTCTTCCGCATAGGCGGAATAGACCTCGCGGACGGGCGCGCCACGCCACCTGCCGACCGCCTTTTATTTCGGCGTGCCCCTTAAGGGCTGGATTTCTCGAAGCAGGCGCCTGTGCGCACGAGGGCGGCAAGGTGTTGTGCGCTCACGGCACGCCAGCGCGCCTGCGCGGAGCCGAGGAGTTGCGGGACGCAGTGTTCTTGTTGCTGATCGACGTCGCGCCTATACGCTGAGTGCGTCTGGGCTAGAGGGATCGGGTGGGGTCGATGAACGACTCGACGGACGCGATCAGGGCCGACTTGGCTTGGGTCGCAGTTGATTTCGCGCGTCTGCTTGGCTCGGCCCAGGTAGATGAACTGGATGCCCCGAGTGTCGGAACCCGCTGGACCAACAGGCAGCTGTTGTTTCACATGCTGCTGGGTCAGCGCATTACGCGAATGGTCATAGTGGTAATGGGCGGCTTCTCCCGCCTGCCACCCGGAGCGTCCAGAGGCTTTGCCCGTGTCCTGGCCGCGTTCACCCGCCCCTATAACGAGCTCAACTGGTTTGGTGGTGTCGTCGGCGGACGTATCAACACCGTTCCGTCGATGCGGCGACAGATGGACCGGGTCACGAGCAGCATCCTGAACTGGTATGACCATGCCGATACGAACGCCCTTCACCGCGGAATGGCCGTCCCCTCGTCTTGGGACCCGTACTTCACACCGTGCATGGACCGCGTTGACCTGCTCCAATGGGCACCCAGACACTATCGCCACCACCGTGGCCAGCTCTCGCTGGCGTCGGTTCAGCGCGGCCCAGAGGCCCCCGGTGAGTGAGAGGGCGCATCGGGGCGGGACCGGTCCGCGACGCGAGGGCTTGTCCCAGCGTCGGGCGGCCTAGCACGACATACGGTCAGGGGATGATCGCCAAGAACACGTAAGCGGCGAGCAGCACCAGATGCACCTCGCCCTGCAGTCGAGTGGCGCGGCCGGGCACCACGGTCAGCATGCTGATCACCACGGTCAGGGCCAGCAGCACCAGCTGGGTGGGCGCCAGGCCGAGCACCAGTGGGCCTTTGAGCCATATGCTCGCCAGCGCGATGGCCGGGATGGTGAGGCCGATGCTGGCCATCGCAGAGCCGTACGCCAGATTGAGGCTGGTCTGGATGCGGCCTCGCCGCGCCGCCCGCACCGCCGCGAGTGTCTCGGGCAGCAGCACCAGCATCGCGATCACCACCCCGACGAACGTCTGCGGGAATCCGGCCGCTGTCACCAGACGTTCGACCGCCGGCGATTCCTGTTCGGCGAGACCCACTACCGCAACCAGAGCAACGAGCAGCAGCACGAGGCTGATCAGCGCCGAGCGGGCGCTCGGCGGATCGGCGTGGTTTTCATCCTCCTCGAAGAGCCTTTTTTGGCCCCTCTGCGCGACGGGCAGAAAGAAGTCGCGATGGCGGACGGTCTGAGTGAAGACGAACAGCATGTACAGCAGAAGCGAGGCGACCGCGGCGAAGATGAGCTGGCCGGGTGAGAACTCCTTGCCCGGGTGGCTGACGGTGAACGCGGGCACCGCGAGGCTCAGGGTCGCCAGCGTCGTGAGCGTGGCCAGCGCGGCCCCGCTGCCTTCGGCGTTGAACAACGTCACGCCGTAGCGGCGGGAACCCAGCAGCAGCGACAAACCGGCGATCCCGTTGGTGGTGATCATCAGCGCGGCGAACGCGGTGTCCCGGGCCAGCGTCGCCGCCTCATTGCCGCCCGACGCCATCAGCTCGACGATGAGGGCGACCTCGATGACCGTCACCGCGCCCGCGAGCACCAGCGACCCGAAGGGCTCGCCGACGCGAGCCGCGACCACCTCCGCGTGATGGACCGCGGCCAGTACGGCACCGATCAACAGCGCGGCCTGCAGCCCAATCAACACCGGCCCGAGGTGCTCGCCCCAGGTGGCCGTCAGCACGACGACGGCAATCAGCGGCACCACTGTGGTCCAGGAGCTCCAGGACAGCCGTTTCAACATCGCCCGCCATTCTCATCGATGGCGTTCAGCCGCGGCGACAGCCTCAGTAGCATGCTCACATGCCGAACAGCGATGCGCGCGGGGAAAGCCTGCGAGAGGGGCAGGTGTTCGCTGGATACACGATCATTCGGCGTCTGGGGACCGGCGGCATGGGCCAGGTGTATCTGGCGCAGCACCCGCGGCTGCCCCGCCGCGACGCCCTCAAGATTCTGCCCAGTGAGCTGACCGCGAACGACGAGTTTCGGCAACGCTTCAACCGCGAGGCCGACCTGGCCGCGAGCCTCTACAACGAGCACATCGTCGGCATCCACGACCGCGGTGAATACGACGGGCAACTGTGGATCTCGATGGACTACGTGGAGGGAACCGACGCCGCGAAATTGCTGCGCACGAAATATCCGTCCGGGATGCCGAAAGCTGATGTCGTCGAGATCATTTCGGCCGTCGCCGACGCGCTCGACTACGCCCATTCGCGCGGGTTGCTGCACCGGGACGTCAAACCGGCGAACATCCTGCTGACCGACGCCAGCCCTCGGCGACGGATCCTGCTCGCCGACTTCGGCATCGCCCGCGAACTGGGTGACATCAGCGGTCTGACCGCCACCAACATGCTGGTGGGCACCACCGCCTACTGCGCGCCCGAGCAGCTGCAGGGTTCGGATCTGGACGGACGAGCCGACCAATACGCGCTCGGCTGCACCGCGTTTGACCTGCTGGCCGGGTCCGCCCCGTTTCACCACTCCAACCCGGCGGTGGTCATCACACAGCATCTGTCCGCGCCACCACCGAACATCAGCGAGCGCCGACCAGAACTGGCCGACCTCGACGGCCCCATTGCCAAGGCCCTCGCCAAGAAACCCGAGGACCGCTACCCGACGTGCGCCGATTTCGCTGCGGCGCTCGGTAGCCAGCTCAACACCGCCGCGTCCGAGGTGCCCGAGGTGACTGAGTTGATAGGGGGGCCCACTGCGGTCATCCCGGCACCGACGGAAGTGATCGCAAAGCCCGCCGGCCCGTCGGCGGCCTCGCCCAAGACGCGCGGCTCGCGGGGACCGGTGATGGTCATCGCGGCGCTCGTCGCCGTCGCGCTCCTTGCGGTGGGCGCCTACGCCGGGGTCCGCATGCTCGGCGCCCGAAGCCACCAGCACAACAACAGCAGCGCGCCTGCGCAGTCGGCTGCGCCGCTGCCGCCCGGCAACGCCGCGCCGCTTCCCGGCAATGCCGCGCCCCCGGCGATCAAGCTATCCGGTCAGATCACCGATCAGTCGGGCGTGCTCGGACCCCTCGAGCACGACGCGGTGAACCGAGCGATCACCAAGCTCTACAACGGACGCGGCACCCGGCTCTGGGTGGTGTACGTCAACAACTTCGGCGGCCTCAAGCCGTTCAAGTGGGCCGAGGACACCATGCTGGCCAACAATTTCACCGACAGCGACGCCATCCTGGCGGTCGCCACCGACGTGCCGGCCTTCTCCTTCCGGGTGCCCAACGCGGTGCTCACCGGAAAGGCGATCGATCTCGAGATGATTCGCCGCGACCGAATCTCGCCAGCCGTTTTCCGCCACGAATGGGCGCGCGCGGCGATAGCCGCGGCCAACGGATTGGACGTCGCGCCGAGCTAACTTTCGGGTTCCAGCAACACGTCGGCGTCGAAGCAGCTGTGATCACCGGTGTGGCAGGCGCCGCCGACCTGGTCGACCGTCAGCAGCACCGTGTCGCCGTCGCAGTCCAGGCGCACCGAGTGCACGTGCTGGGTGTGGCCGGAGGTCGCCCCCTTGATCCACCGTTCGGCGCGCGATCGCGAATAATAGGTGGCCTCACGGGTTTCCAGGGTGCGCGCCAGTGCTTCGTCGTCCATCCAGGCGACCATGAGCACGTCGCCGCTGCCGCGCTCCTGGACGACGGCGGTGAACAGTCCTTCGGCGTTGCGCTTCAGGCGCGCGGCGATCTTCGGGTCGAGTGTCATCGCACGATGATCCCTTCCGCGGCCATCGCGCCCTTCACCTGCCCGATCGTCAGCTCGCGGAAGTGAAAGACGCTGGCCGCCAACACCGCATCGGCGCCGGCGGCTACCGCGGGCGCGAAGTGTTCCACCGCCCCCGCGCCGCCGCTGGCGATCACCGGCACCGTGACCGCCTCGCGGACCGCACGCAGCATCGGCAGGTCGAACCCCGCTTTGGTGCCGTCGGCGTCCATCGAGTTCAACAGGATCTCCCCGACCCCGAGATCGGCGCCGCGGGCCGCCCACTCGATCGCGTCGATGCCGGTGCCGCGGCGACCCCCGTGCGTGGTGACCTCCCAGCCCGACGGCGTCGGCGCCGATCCGGCGGGCACCTTGCGGGCGTCGACGGACAACACGATGCACTGCGAGCCGAACTGGGTTGCCATTTCGGCCAGCAGGTCGGGGCGGGCGATGGCGGCGGTGTTGATCGAGACCTTGTCGGCCCCCGCGCGCAGCAACGTGTCGACGTCGGCCACGGTGCGCACCCCGCCACCGACGGTGAGCGGGATGAACACCTGCTCGGCGGTGCGGCGCACCACCTCGAGCATCGTCGCCCTGCCCGACGACGACGCGGTGACGTCCAGAAACGTCAGCTCGTCGGCGCCTTCGGCGTCGTAGGCCGCCGCCAGTCCTACGGGATCGCCTGCGTCGCGCAGGTTTTCGAAATTGACGCCCTTGACCACCCGTCCGGCGTCGACGTCCAGGCATGGGATCACGCGCACGGCAAGGCCGGTACCCGAATACATCTCAGTAGTCCTTCGGTTCGCCTATGCTGCGCAGGATGTCGAGGATCTCGGCGTGCGCGCCGGGCGCGGCGGCCACCACCGAGTCCGACGCGGGAGTCCACGGTTGACCGGCCAGGTCGGTGACGATGCCGCCCGCGGACCGCACCTGCGCCACCCCGGCCGCGTGGTCCCAGACGTGTCCACCGAAACTTATTGCGGCACCGAGGATTCCGTCGGCGACGTAGACGAGGTCAATCCCGGTGGACCCGTGCATGCGCAACCGGGAAGACACCCGGCTCAAATCCTCGAGCAGCGCAAGCCGGTAGCGTCCCGGGAACCGTCCTCGCGAGTCGGCGCTGAACGTTCCGACCGCGACGAGGGTGTCGGCCAGGTCCGTGGTGTTCAGCGAGGGTTGCGGCTTACCGTTTTTGATCAGCGGGCCTCCCGCGACGGCGGTGTAGCGCTCGTCGATGAACGGCAGCCAGGTCAGGCCCGCCACCGGATCGCCGTCGTGGAGCAGGGCCAGCAGGATCGCAGCCATCGGCGATCCCGCGGCGTAGTTGAACGTGCCGTCGATGGGATCGAGCACCCACACCCATGGCGAGTCCACGTCGGCGCCGCCGAATTCCTCGCCGTGCACGCCGATCCCGGTGGTGGCAAGCAGCGCCGAGACGACCTGTCGCTCGATCGCGAGATCGATTTCGGTGGCGAAGTCGTTGCCCTTCTTGGAAACCGCCGAGTCGGCGCGGTGGCCGTCCAGGAATCGCGGGACGGCGGCGTCCAGGATTGTGGACGCGACAGACACCAGCGCGTTGAGGTCCATGTGCTCAGACCTTCACCGCTGCACCGCGGCCAGGGCCTGCGGCAAGGTGAACCGCCCGGCGTAGAGGGCCTTGCCGACGATGGCGCCCTCGACCCCGCGGTCGGTGAGGGTGGCGATGGCGCGCAGGTCGTCCAGGCTGGACACGCCGCCCGACGCGATCACCGGGGCGTCGGTGCGATCGGCCACGGCGAGCCAGCAGGTCGAGGTTCGGGCCACCCAGCGTGCCGTCCTTGGTGACGTCGGTGACGACGAACCGCGAACATCCTTGACCGTCAAGGCGTTCCAACACCTCCCACAGGTCTCCGCCGTCGGTTTCCCAGCCCCTCCCGCGCAACCGGTGCTCGCCCACTGGATTGTTCTTGTCGATCTGCACATCGAGCCCGACGGCGACCTTGTCACCGTGCTCGCCGATCGCCCGCGCACACCATTGCGGGTTCTCCAGCGCCGCGGTTCCCAGGTTGACCCGCGCGCACCCGGTGGCCAACGCGGCGGCCAGGGAGTCGTCGTCGCGGATCCCGCCGGACAGTTCCACCTGCACGTCGAGCTTGCCCACCACCTCGGCGAGCAGCTCCCGGTTCGAGCCGCGGCCGAACGCGGCGTCCAGGTCGACCAGATGGATCCATTCGGCCCCGTCGCGCTGCCATCCCAGCGCGGCGTCCAGCGCCGAGCCGTACTCGGTTTCGCTGCCGGCCTTGCCTTGCACCAGCCGCACGGCGCGACCCTCGACCACGTCGACAGCCGGTAACAGAATCAACGGCATCTACAGCCCCTCAACCCAATTGCTCAACACGGCCGCACCGGCATCGCCGCTCTTCTCGGGGTGGAATTGGGTCGCGGCCAGCGGACCCTCCTCGACCGCGGCCAAGAACGGCACCTGGTGGGTCGCCCACGTCAGCACCGCCTCCGGCGACCCCTCCCAGCGCTGCGCGGCGTAGGAGTGCACGAAGTAGAACCGCGCGCCGGCGTCCAGCCCCTTGAACAGCGCACTGCCCGGCCCGGCATTCACCACGTTCCAGCCCATGTGCGGGATCACCGGGGCGTCCAGCCGGGTGACGGCCCCCGGCCACTGCCCGCAGCCTTTCGTCTCCACTCCGAACTCGACCCCGCGGGCGAACAAGATCTGCATGCCGACACAGACACCCAGCACCGGGCGCCCGGCGGCCACCCGCTCGGCGATGATCCGCTCCCCCGCAATCTTGCGCAGGCCCGTCATGCACGCCTCGAAGGCCCCGACGCCCGGCACCACCAGCCCGTCGGCGGCCGCGGCGGCACCCGCGTCGGCGGTCACCTCGACCGACGCGCCGACCCGCTCCAGCGCGCGTTGTGCCGACCGCAGATTGCCCGAGCCGTAATCCAGAACGACCACCGATTTTCGCCGAAAAAGGCTGGTCACAGAACACCTTTGGTGGACGGCACACCCGACACCCGGGGATCGGGCTCGACCGCCTGACGCAGCGCGCGGGCCACGGCCTTGTACTGCGCCTCGGTGATGTGGTGCGGGTCGCGCCCGTACAGGACGCGAACGTGCAACGCGATGCGGGCGTTGGCGGCCAGCGTTTCGAACACGTGCCGGTTGACGACGGTGTGGTAGGGCACCGAGCCGCCGGCAATCGTGGTGTGCTGCAGGTGATCCGGCTCCCCCGTGTGCACGCAATAGGGCCGGCCGGACACGTCGACCGCGGCGTGGGCCAGCGTCTCGTCCATCGGGATGAAGGCGTCCCCGAAGCGGCGGATGCCCTTCTTGTCGCCCAGGGCCTGCCCGAGCGCCTGCCCCAGCGCGATGGCGGTGTCCTCGATGGTGTGGTGCCCCTCGATCTCGACGTCGCCCTTGGTGCGCACCGTCAAATCGAAGCTGGCGTGGGTACCCAGCGCCGTGAGCATGTGGTCGTAGAACGGCACACCGGTGTCGACGTGAACCTGCCCGGTGCCGTCGAGGTCGAGTTCGATGACGATGTCGGATTCCTTGGTGCGGCGCTCGATACGCGCGCGACGCGTTGCAATAGTGGTCACGGTGCTCCTACCGGGCTCGGGGTGGCTGGGGCCAGTTCGGTGGCCGCGATCTGGGCGCTGGCTCGCAGGAACGCGTCGTTCTCTTCGGCCAAGCCCGTTGTGGCACGCAGGTAGCCCGGAATCCCGACATCGCGGATCAGGATGCCGGCGTCCAGGTAGCGCTGCCAGGTGGCCGGCGCATCGGCGAACTGTCCGAACAGCACGAAGTTGGCGTCGCTCGGGATTACCCGAAAACCCATGCCGCTCAACGCCGTTGTGACGCGTTCGCGTTCGGCGATCAGCGTCGCCACGCTGCCCAGGGTGTCGTCGGCGTGCCGCAGCGCGGCCCGGGCCGCGGCCTGGGTGACCGACGACAGGTGATACGGCAGCCGCACCAGCAGCATCGCGTCGATCATCGCCGGCGTGGCGACCAGGTACCCGAGCCGGCCTCCCGCGAACGCGAACGCCTTGCTCATGGTGCGGGTGACGACGAGCTTGGTCGGATACTCCTCGCACCAGCGCCACCGCGCTGGGCTGCGAGGAGAACTCGCCGTAGGCCTCGTCGACGATCAAGATGCCCGGCACCACGTCGAGCAGCCGTCGCAGGTCTGGCAGCGAAACGCTCTGTCCGGACGGGTTGTTGGGGCTGGCGATGAAGACCACGTCGGGTTGCGCTCGGCGATGGCGGCGACCGCCGCCGTCGACGTCGAGGCTGAAGTCGTCGGCGCGGGCGGTCTCGAGCCATTCGGTGCGGGTGCCGTCGGCGATGATCGGGTGCATCGAGTACGACGGGACGAACCCGATCGCGGTGCGCCCCGGCCCACCGAACGCCTGCAGCAGCTGCTGCAGGATCTCGTTGGAACCGTTGGCGGCCCAGAGGTTTTCGACACCGAGCCGGGTGCCGGTTTGCGTGGTGAGGTAGCTCGCGAGGTCACCGCGCAGGGCCACCGCGTCGCGGTCGGGGTAGCGGTGCAGGTCTGCTGCGGCCTCCCCCACCGACCGCACGACGTCGTCGACCAGCGCCTTGGTGGGCGGGTGCGGGTTCTCGTTGGTGTTCAGCCGCACCGGAACCGCCAATTGCGGTGCGCCGTAAGGTGATTTGCCGCGCAGGTCGTCACGCAGTGGCAGGTCCTCGAGCGCCGGCTTCGGTTGTTCGGGTCGGGTCATCGCTCGAACCTCCGCCGTACCGCCTCGCCGTGCGCCGGCAGGTCTTCGGCTTTGGACAGCGTGATCACGTGTCCGGAGACGTCTTTGAGGGCCGCCTCGGTGTAGTCGACGACGTGGATACCGCGCAGGAACGTCTGCACCGACAGGCCGCTGGAATGGCGGGCGCAGCCCGCCGGTCGGCAGCACGTGGTTGGACCCGGCGCAGTAGTCGCCAAGGCTCACCGGAGAGTACGGGCCGACGAAAATGGCTCCCGCCGAACGTATTCGGTTGGCAACCTGCGGCGCGTCGACCGTCTGGATCTCCAGGTGTTCGGCGGCGTAGGCGTTGACGACCTTGACGCCGGCGTCCAGGTCGTCGACCAGGATAATCGCCGATTGGCGTCCGCCGAGCGCGGCTGTCACCCGTTCGCGGTGCACCGTCGTTTGCAGCTGGGCGGCCAATTCGGTGTCGGTGGCGGCGGCCAGGCCCTCACTGGGGGTCACCAGCACGCTGCCCGCCATCTCGTCGTGTTCGGCCTGGCTGATCAGGTCGGCGGCCACGTGCGCCGGGTCGGCGGTGTGGTCGGCGAGGATGGCGATCTCGGTCGGCCCGGCTTCGGCGTCGATGCCCACGCGGGAGCGGCACAGCCGCTTAGCGGCGGTGACGTAGATGTTGCCGGGCCCGGTGATCATGTCGACCGGCACGAGTTCTGAGCCGTCCGTATCGGTGCCCCCGTAGGCCAGCAGCGCGACCGCCTGCGCACCGCCCACGGCCCATACCTCGTCGACACCCAGTAGCCGGGCCGCGGCCAGGATCGTCGGATGCGGCAGCCCGTCAAAGCGGGCCTGCGGTGGGCTGGCCACGACCAGGGAGTCGACACCGGCGGACTGCGCCGGCACCACGTTCATCACCACGCTGGACGGGTAGACCGCGTTGCCGCCGGGCACATACAGGCCCACCCGCTCGACGGGAACCCACCGCTCGGTGACCGTCGCGCCGGGGCCGAGCGTGGTGGTGACGTCGGTGCGACGCTGGTCGGCGTGCACGGCGCGGGTGCGTTCGATCATCACCTGCAGCGCTTCGGACACGTCGGGGTCCAGGTCGGCCAGCGCCGCCTCCAGCGCGGCGACGGGCACCCGGACGGCCGCCGGCCGCACACCGTCGAATGATGCCCCGAACTCCAAGGCCGCCTCGGCCCCGCGCTCGGCGACGGCCTGCACGATCGGCCGCACCTTGGGCAGCACGGTCTCCACATCGGCGCCACCGCGCGGCAGCGCGGCGCGCAATCGGGCAGCCGTCAGCTCCGCGCCCCGCAGGTCGATGCGGGCGATCGGCGACGGTTGGGTGGGGGTCACGGTCTCCATTGTCCCAGAGCAGCTCAAGTGGATATCCGACCGGTACAGTGCCGGTGAAAGGCCCGCAGAGTTTCCTCAAGGGAGCCGTTATGTCCGCAAAGGATCACCCGAACAACGCCCCGGGCGTCCCCATGGTGTTCCCGCCCTGGTTCGAGCGCTTTCAGATCAAGTACATCAACCCGGCGCTCAAGCCGATCGCGCGGTATCTGCCCGGAACCGCGACCATCGAGCACCGCGGCCGCACGTCGGGAAAGCCGTACGAGACCATCGTGGCCACCTACCGCAAGGGCGACGTGCTGGCGATCGCGCTGGGCCACGGGAAGACGAACTGGGCCAAGAACGTGCTGGCCGCCGGCGGGGCTGACGTGCAGTTCAGCACCCGCCGCCAGGTGCACATCACCAACCCACGGATTCTGCCCGCGGGCTCCGACGGCCCCGATGTTCAAGGGTTGCCGTTCATGGCACGCGTGCAGCTGCGCCGGATCGGGGTCTTCGTCGGCGATATCGCCTGACGTCGCCGTCGCGGCCGCATCGCGCGTGCGGCTGACGGCATTCAGTGTGCGCTGAGGGCTTTCAGTGTGCGCTGAGGGCGGAATTTCGGCGATTTCTCCGCCCAGGACGCACACGCAAAGCCCACGACGCACACCCAACGCCCAGCAAGCACACCCAAGCGGCCTACGCCCTGGTGAAGACGGTCTTGCCGATCATCGCCGGCCAGGCCGAGGGCGCGTCCTCCCATGCCACTACGCGGTCGACGGCCGGCGACAGGTCCAGGCCATCGGCGAGCAACTCGAGCACCCGCGGGATGACGGTGCGCGCACTGACGCGTCCGGTGATGAACTGCACACCGCGGGTGTACATCGGCAGCAACGGCATCTCGACCTTGTACTCGGGATAGATCCCGGTGTCGGTGCACACTCCGTCCGGCCAGGTCGCGCGCAGTGTCGCCGAGAGCAGCGCCGAATCGCCGGTCGTATGCACCGTGACCGGATAGGGGTCCCAGGACTTGTCGGGTTTGTCGATGTCATGGACCACCGCGCCGAGCTTCTCGGCGGCGGCCAGCCGCTGCGGGTCGGTGTCGACGTAGTCGACGTGGGCCCCCAGCGCTGCGGCGAAGGCAGCCGAGTACAACCCGATCGACAGCCGTCCGACCACGAGGACGCGGCGATCGACCGGATCGAGCCCGTCCAGCTCGTCGTTGAATGGCCCGACGGTCCGCCAGCCGTCGGGAATGTTGTCCGACAGGGACGCGATCGAGATGGGGTCGACGGCGTCGGGAAATGGGATGAGCATCGCGTCGGCATACGGCACCAGCACCAGATCCGACATGAAGCCGCCGCCGTCCAGTCCGGCGATCGGTGCCATCCCGTAGCAGGCCATCAATGGCAACGAGCCGCATGAACCGGTCACGCCGCGGCGGCATTCGCGGCAGGTTCCGCAGTTGATCTGGAATGGCACCACCACGCGGTCGCCTACCCGAACGCCTTGGACGTCGTCGCCGACCGCGACGACCTCGGCCAATCCCTCGTGGCCCACCGCGTAGCCCGGCGGCAACGGCAGCCGCCCGTGGCACACCGCGACGTCGAGGTCACAACAGGCCACCATCAGCGGCCGAACCAGCGCCTGCTCGGGCGCGGTGATCTGCGGTTCGGGCACCTCGCGCCATGCGTAGCGCCCGGTCTCTTCATAGGTCAATTGCCTCATCTCAGCATTCTTGAGCGATCACTCAAGTAAAGTCAATAGGGTGCCGAGACCAGATCGCAGCCGCGCAGCGCTGATCGACAAAGCCGCCACCCTGTTCCGCCGCCAGGGGTATGCGGCGACCGGCCTCAACCAGATCCTCGAGGAGGCCGGCGTCAAACCCGGTTCGCTGTATCACCACTTCCCGCAGGGCAAGCAACAGCTGGCCGCCGCGGTCGTTGACGCCGAGGGCGCCGGCATCGAGCAACTGCTGCGCCGTTTCCTGGCGACGGGCCGGCCGGTGGCCGACATCGTCGATCGCTGGGTCGACCTGCTGGCGGCGGGGTTGGCCGGCGACCAGCGCGACGGCTGCCCCATCGAGCCGATCGCCACCGAGTCGGTGAATGCGAGTCCGGTGGTGCGCGAGGCGTCGGCGCGGGTCTTCAAGGGCTGGTGTGTGGCGATCGGCGACAGGCTGCGCTCCGACGGCTGGTCCGCGGCAGAGGCGAAAGACGTTGCTGTTGCGGTGATCTCGCTGATCGAGGGAGCATTGATCCTATCCCGCATCGCCGGCGATGCGGCCGCGCTCGACGCCGCCAAGCCCGCGGCGCGCACTTTGCTCCGCGGCTAGTTCGGCCGCATCGAGTGTGCGCTGACGGCGTTCAGCGTGCGCCCAGGGCGGGATTTCGGCGATTTCTCCGCCTTGAAGCGCACGCGTCGCACACTCAACGGAAGGACCTACATGTCCAGGCCGATGTCGAGCGCGCGCACGGAGTGCGTCAGCGCACCGACGGCCAGAAAGTCCACACCGGTCGCGGCGTAGGTCGCCGCGTTCTCCAGGCTGAGCCCGCCGGACGACTCGAGCAGCACGGCGGGCGCCAAGGCGTCCCGACGCTGCACGGCCGTCTGCGTCTGCCACACCGGAAAGTTGTCCAGCAAGATCAGCTCGGGCTTTTCGGCCAGCACGGCATCGAGCTGTTCGAGCGAGTCCACTTCGACCTCGCACGGCAGGTCGGGGGCGGCTTCGCGCACCGCCCGCAGCGCTTCGACCACCGATCCCGCGGCCGCCACGTGGTTGTCCTTGATCAGCGCCGCGTCACCGAGCCCCAGGCGGTGGTTGACGCCTCCGCCGACCCGCACCGCGTATTTCTGCAGGACCCGCAGGCCGGGCAGGGTTTTGCGGGTATCGCGGACCTTGGCCTTGGTGCCGTGCACCGCGTCGACCCAGGCCGCGGTCGCGGTCGCGATCCCCGACAGGTGGCAGATCAGGTTCAGCGCGGTCCGCTCCGCAGTCAACAGCCCACCGGTCTCGGCCTCCACCGTCAACAGCGACTCCCCCGGCCGCAACCGGGCACCGTCCTCGACGCGCTCGAGCACCCGATAACCGCCGGCACCGAGCACCTCGTCGAGGACCAGCAAAGCGACGTCCACGCCGGCGATCACGCCCGGCTCGCGGGGCACCATCGACGCCGTGGCCACCGCGCCGGTCGGCACCGTGGCCAGCGTGGTGATGTCGGGCCCGTAGCGCAGATCCTCTTGCAGAGCACGCCGAATGGTGTCTCGAGCGACGTCAAGTTCGCAGTCGGACAACATCGTCAGCCCACCGCCGCCAGCGCCTCCACCAGCACCGTGTTCTGGTCGTCGGCCAGCCGGAGCACGCTGCTGCGGCCTTCTGCCGGCGCGGCGTCCGGGTACTCCGCACGGTGGTGACAACCACGGCTTTCGTTGCGCGCCAAGGCCGCCGCGGTGACCGCGCGGGCGGTCACTGTCAACGCGACGTCCTCGAAATCACGGCGCCCGGCCACGGTGTGCACCGGTGCCCCGGACAGCTTGTCGGACAATCGATTCAGCCCGGCGGCGTCGCGCACCACCGAGGCGTCCCGGCTCATCGCGCGCTGCAGGTCGGCGCGGGCGGGTGCGGTGTGGGCGATCGGCTCGGGCGCCACCGCGCGGCGACGTCCGGCCGCCGCCGCGTGCGTGGCCGCGGCCCTTCCGGCGCGGCCACCGACCACCAGCCCTTCCAGCAAGCTGTTGGACGCCAAGCGGTTAGCGCCGTGCATTCCGGTGCGGGCGACCTCACCGGCCGCGTACAGTCCGGGCAGCTCGGTCTGGCCGTACACATCGGTGACGACGCCGCCGCAGCTGTAGTGCGCGCCGGGAACGACGGGGATGGGCTGACGAACGGGGTCGATCCCGGCGTCCCGGCACGCGGCGGTGACGGTCGGAAACCGGATCTCGAAGCCCTCGATGCCGCGCGCGTCGAGGAAGACGCACGGATCACCGGTCTCCTTCATGCGCGCATCGATGGCCGCCGCGACGACGTCACGCGGAGCCAGGTCGCCCATCGGGTGGACACCGGCCGTCACCGAATTGCCTTGGCTGTCAAGCAATATCGCACCCTCACCGCGGATGGCCTCGGTGACCAGCGGGCGCCGTCCGCCGCTTCCAGCGGCGAAAAGCATGGTCGGGTGGAACTGGATGAACTCGAGATCGCTGACCGCCACACCGGCCCACAACGCCAAAGCGATTCCGTCGCCGGTGGAGCCGTCCGGATTGGTGGTCGCCCCGTAGAGGTGCCCGAGTCCGCCGGAGGCCAGGATCACCGAGGGCGCGCTGACGATTCCGTACCCGTCCGGGTTGCCCACCCACACGCCGGTAACCAAGGCACCGTCGTGTAGCACCCGCAGGGCCACGTGGCTGGTGCGGATGTCCAGCATGGCCGCGGCGTGGTCGAGCGCACGCTGAACCTCGGCGCCGGTGGCGTCGCCGCCGGCGTGCACGATGCGGCGCCGCGAGTGGCCGCCCTCGCGCGTCACGTCCCAGCGGCCGGGGACGACCTCGTCGAATCGCGCTCCGTCACCGACCAATTCGGACACCGCACGGTAGCCGTCGGCGACGATCGAGCACACCGCGTCCGGGTCGCACAGGCCCGCGCCCGCGGCCAGGGTGTCGGCGACATGGGCGTCGACGGAATCTTGATTTTCCGGGTTGTCGGGCAGCACCACCGCAATCCCGCCCTGGGCGTAATGGGTGGCGGTCACCCCCCGCGCCTGGTCCGCCTTGGACAGGACGACGACACTGCGCCCGGCGCGATGGGCGGCCAGCGCGGCGGCCAATCCCGCCACGCCGGTGCCGATTACGGCGACGTCGGCACTGTGGGTCCAATCGGGACGGGCCATCATTCGCCGCCGCCCGGCTGGCCGATCTCGATCATCCGCTGCACGCTGCGCCGGCCCGCCGCCGCGATCCCCGGGTCGACGTGAACCTCGTCGGCGCCCTCAACCAGGCAGCGCAACAGGGCGGCCGGGGTGATCATCTTCATGAACTTGCACGACGCGCGTTCGTTGACCGCCTGGAAGTCGACTTGCGGTGCCGCCCGGCGCAATTGGTAGAGCATGCCGACCTCGGTGGCGACCAGAACCTTGCGCGCCTGCGTCTCGTGAGCGGCCTCGAGCATGCCGCCGGTGGACAGGATCCTCACCCGGTCCGTCGGGAAGGCGCCCTCTCCGGCGAGGTACAAAGCCGAAGTGGCACAACCGCATTCGGGATGGACGAAGAGTTCGGCATCGGGGTTTGCCCGCGCCCGGTCGGAGAGCTCTTCGCCGTTGATGCCGGCGTGCACGTGGCATTCACCGGCCCACACGTGCAGGTTCTTGCGGCCCGTCACCCGACGGACGTGGGCGCCGAGGAATTGGTCCGGGCAGAACAGCACCTCGCGGTCGGGGTCGATGGACTGGACGACGTCGACCGCGTTGGACGAGGTGCAGCAGATGTCGGTGAGCGCCTTCACGGCGGCCGTGGTGTTGACGTAGGAGACGACGACGGCGCCGGGGTGCTCGTCCTTCCAAGCGCGCAGTTCGTCGGGGGTGATCGAATCGGCCAGCGAGCAGCCCGCCCGCTGATCCGGGATGAGCACGGTCTTGTCCGGGCTGAGGATCTTGGCGGTTTCGGCCATGAAGTGCACACCGCAGAACACGATGGTGTCCTCGGGCGCGTCGGCGGCGATCCGCGACAGCGCCAGCGAATCCCCCACGTGGTCGGCGACATCCTGGATCGCCGGCAGCTGGTAGTTGTGCGCGAGCAGGGTGGCGCCGCGCAACTTCGCCAGCCGGCGAACCTCGGCCGCCCACCGCTCGTCGCCCTCGAGACCGGTGAAGCCGGTGGGCGTGTCCGTGATACGGGCAGTCATGTCGTCCGCGAGCGTGTCCATGCGAGTCAACACCGTCATGGGGCTCCTTTCGCGCCGAGAGGTTTTCGACTTACAATCGAAAACATGAGCCATACTAGCACTGAACACGAGGTGCTCGCGGTCGTGTTCCAGGTTCGCAGGGTGACGACAGCCCTTGGAAAAGCGTTAAGCGCGCAAAAACCGCAGCTGAACGTGCTGTTATGGCAACGTGCCAAGGATCCGCAAAGGGGCACGTGGTCGCTGCCGGGCGGACGGCTGCGCAACGACGAGGACATGACCACCTCCGTTCGCCGCCAACTGGCCGAGAAGGTCGACCTGAAAGAGCTGGCACATCTGGAGCAGCTGGCGGTTTTCTCCGATCCGCAGCGGCTCCCGGGCAAGAGGGTGATCGCGTCGACGTTCCTGGGCCTGGTGCCCTCCCCCGCCACCCCGGAGCTGCCACCGGACACCCGCTGGCATCCGGTGAACTCGCTGCCGCCGATGGCGTTTGATCACGGCCCGATGGTGGCCCACGCGCGCACCAGGCTGGTCGCCAAGATGTCCTACACCAACATCGGGTTCGCCTTGGCACCAAGGGAATTCGCGCTGTCCACGCTGCGCGACATCTACGGTGCCGCGATGGGTTACCAGGTGGACGCGACGAACCTGCAACGGGTGCTGGTCCGGCGCGGGGTCATCACCCAGACGGGCACCATCGCGCAGTCCGGCCGCAGCGGAGGGCGGCCCGCGGCGCTGTACCACTTCACCGACTCCCGGCTGCGGGTCACCGACGAATTCGCGGCGTTTCGGCCCCCCGGCCAGCTTTGAGTCAGCTTTGAATGCCGCACGGCCGGACGAACGGGGAAACGAACGCGTGACACGCCGGTACATTGGGCTGCAACACCGTCACCGTGAGCTGCAGGGACCGACGAGAACTGGCTCACAATACGGCGATTACGTTTTGGCCACCGCCCGTTCATGCGCGAGAATGCCAAATGGCCAAGAAGGGATCCTGAATGGTTGAGCTCGGCAATCTCGCGGGGGCGCGTGACGCGCAGTGGATCGGACGCCCGCAACACGCGGAACTGCAGCCCAAGGTGCGGCCGCTGCTGCCCTCGGACGACCCGTTCTATCAGCCGCCGCCCGGCTATCAGCACGCCGAGCCGGGGACGGTGCTGCGCTCGCGCGACGTCGAGCTGGCATTTTTGGGCTTGATCCCGCAGCCCGCCACCGCTGTCCAGCTGCTCTACCGGACGATGAACATGAACGGCGAGCCCGAGGCGACGGTGACCACCGTGATCGTCCCGGCCGAGCTGGCTCCCGGGCAGACCTGTCCGCTGCTGTCCTACCAGTGCGCGATCGACGCGATGACGTCCCGCTGCTTTCCGTCCTACGCGCTGCGGCGCCGGGCGAAGGCCCTCGGGTCACTGAGCCAGTTCGAGTTCTTGCTGATCACCGCCGCCGTCGCCGAGGGCTGGGCCGTCTCGGTCCCCGACCACGAAGGCATCCACGGTTTGTGGGGCGCGCCGTATGAGCCCGGCTACCGCGTCCTGGACGGGATCCGGGCCGCCCTGGGCTCCGAACGGCGGGGTTTGACGCCGTCGGCCCCGATCGGGCTGTGGGGATACTCCGGCGGGGGACTGGCCAGCGCGTGGGCCGCCGAAATGTGTGGCACCTACGCGCCGGAACTCGACATCGTCGGCGCGGTACTGGGAGCACCGGTCGGCGACCTCGGTCACACCTTCCGCAGGCTCAACGGGAGCTTCCTCGCGGGTCTGCCCGCGTTGGTGACCGCCGCCCTCGCGCACGTCTACCCCGACCTCGACCGGGTGATCAGGGAACACACCAACGAAGAGGGACGCGCCGTGCTCGACGCGCTGGAGAAGATGACGACCGTGGAGGCGGTCCTCAAGATGGCGGGCAAAAACGTGGGCGACTACCTGGACGAGCCGCTGGAAGACATCCTGTCGACGCCCGAGGTCATGCACGTCTTCGAAAGCATCAAGCTGGGCGCGGCGGTGCCGACGCCGCCGGTGTTGATCGTGCAGGCCGTGCACGACTACCTCATCGACGTCAAGGACATCGACGAGCTCGCCGACGTCTATTCGGCCGGCGGCGCCCGGGTCACCTATCACCGGGACGCATTCAACGAACACCTGATCCTGCATCCGCTGTCGGCGCCGATGACGCTTCGCTGGCTCACGGACCGGTTCGAAGGTCGACCACTGACGGAGCACCTGATCAGGACTGCGTGGCCGACGATGTTCAACCCGATGACCTACGTCGGCATGGCGCGACTGGTCAAGATCGCCGCCAAGGTCTTCACCGGCCGGAGGATCCCGCACAGGCCGCTATGAGATAGCGGCCTCCGGGGCCTCCGGCTCCATCGGCCGCGGATCAGACGGTCGATCGGCTACCGGAATGGCCCCCAGATCGTCGCGTGCGTCGGCGGCCGCAAGCAGGGCGTACACCAGCGCGGCGATGCCGGCGGGCCACGCGAGGGTCACCGCGACCTGCAGCGGCTCTTGGGAGAAGAACACCGGCGGCGCCTGAGTGACGTATGCCACCGACGGCTTTCCCGACAGCGGCACCGCGTCGAAGTTCAACGCGCCGTAGACCAGCCGGACCAACAACGCGCCCGCCGCCGCAGCGGCGGCGGCAGCGATCGCCATGCCGAGCGACAGCCCGAGAACCATCGCCGGACCGCGGTGCTCGCGCCACTGCCACACCAGCACCGTCCCCACCACCGCCAGCACCGTCAGCAAGCCCAGCAGCAGGCATGGCGCCTCGAAGAAGTGCCCGGATTCGGTGCCCAGGTAGTCGTGGACCCGCTCGCCCGCGCGGGTGATGGCCACCACCGCGTGGATCGGCGGGGCGATCCACGCCCACAGCCCGCCGATCACCGCACCGGTCGCCGCGACTCCCAGCGCCGCGGCGACGGTCGCGCGCACCCGCGACGTGCGGGGAATGTCGGCGGGTTCGGGCGTGTCGAGCCCGGCGTGTTCGGTCACCGGTGTGCCTCCATGTCCGCCGAGTCCACCTGCCCGTGCCGCGAGCACTGCGCCCGCCAGCCGTCGGGACGAACCTGGACCACCATCCGGCGTCCACATTCCGCGCAGAACCGGGGAGGCTCGAGGCCCAGCTGGGCGGCCGTCGGCACGGCGGTGCCCCCCAACTCCCCGGTGTAGACGTTGTAGACGCCGGCGCTGACCGGGGCGCCCAAATCGCCCACTTTTTCGGCCACGGCTCCTAGTCTCTTACAAGCTGGCGTTGAGCGCCTTGATCGGCATCTGCAGATCTTCGAGCAGTTCCAGATCCGCCTCGGCGGGGCGGCCGAGCGTGGTCAGGTAGTTCCCGACGATCACCGCGTTGATGCCGCCCAGGATGCCCTGCTTGGCGCCGAGGTCACCCAGGGTGATCTCGCGGCCCCCGGCAAAACGCAAGATCGTGCGGGGCAACGCCAGCCGGAAGGCGGCCACCGACTTCAAGGCTTCGGTGGCCGGCAGTACCTCCAGATCGCCGAAGGGGGTACCCGGTCGCGGGTTGAGGAAGTTCAACGGCACCTCATCGGGCCCGAGTGCGGCCAGATCAGCCGCGAATTCCGCGCGCTGTTCCAAGGTCTCGCCCATGCCGAGGATGCCGCCGCAGCACACCTCCATGCCGGCGTCGCGCACCATCGACAACGTCTCCCAGCGTTCTTCCCAGGTGTGGGTGGTCACCACGTTGGGGAAAAACGAGCGGGCGGTCTCCAGGTTGTGGTTGTACCGGTGCACCCCCATCGCCGAGAGCTGCTCCACCTGTTCGGGCGACAGCATCCCAAGCGAGCAGGCGATGTTGATCTCCACCTCGTTGCGAATCGCCTCGATGCCGGCCGCGACCTGCGCCATCAACCGCTCGTCCGGGCCGCGCACCGCGGCGACGATGCAGAACTCGGTGGCACCCGACTTGGCGGTCTGTTTGGCCGCCTCGACCAGGCTGGGGATGTCCAGCCTCGCGCTGCGCACCGGGGAGGAGAAAAGCCCCGATTGGGAGCAGAAGTGGCAGTCCTCCGGGCACCCGCCGGTCTTCAGGCTGATGATGCCCTCGACCTCGACCTCGGGGCCGCACCAGCGCATGCGCACCTCGTGGGCCAGCGCCAGCAGCTCGTCGAGCCGGTCGTCGGGCAGCTGCAGCACCTGCAGCACCTGGTCCCGGCTCAGTCCCTCGCCGCGCTCCAGCACCTGCTGCCGGGCTTGTTTCAATATGTCAGCGAGAATGTCGTCGTTCGAGTCGTCGGCGTCGGTGGTCGGCCGGGTTGCCGCTTGAGTCACCAGGTACTCCCCTGCATCTTCTACGTGCGCGCACAGCCGCACCTGCCGCTTGGTCATGGCAGCCTGAACAAATCGGTGTTCAAAGTAGCTTAACGGCCGCAGAACATGGGGATTGCCGGGGTACGCCAGGACAATGATCTATCCGCAGACTGATCCGCACGTCGAATACCTGGCCCACCATTGGATCCTGCTGGCGGTCCCCGCGTTCCTGCCGGCGATCATCGTCGTCGCCGTGATCTTGTACGTCGCGCTGCGGGACCGCCGCAACGGCGGCAAACCGGGCGATGCCGGCCAGCGACCTGACGCGGCCGGTGAAAAGCGTGATTGACGAGCCTCCGATCGGGGCATTCCGGTTCCTGCGTCCTGGATCACAGCTCACGAAGTCGCCCGGCGGGTTGGGAGGGTTTTGACGATGAGGTCGGCGGAACTGATCGTTTGTTGCCGAGGCACCCGCGCGCGGTGCGGGGCTGAACCAGGTGATCGGTCTCTCGATCGCCGCGATGGTGGTAACACTGCTGATGCTGTGGATCGGGTGGGCGCATCGCACCCATCGCATCACCTGGCTGACCCGGTTCGCCGATCGGATGGGCGAGAAATTCAACCGGCCGTCGTGGGTGGCCCTACCCGTCCTGATCTTCACCACGTTCATCATCTGCGCCCTGTTCGGGTTCATCTGGGACGTCAGCTGGCACATCGGCAACGGCCGCGATCCCGGCCCGCTGGCCAACCCCGCGCACTACTTCATCATCATCGGCTTGTTCGGGATATTCGTCGCGGGCATGTTGGCGATCGTCATTCCCTTCGACCAACCCGGACCCGCACCGGTTCGCATCACCCGCAACTGGCACGCTCCCGTCGGCGGCGTGCTGATGGCCGGCTGCGGGCTGTACGCGCTCCTCGGCTTTCCGCTTGACGACATCTGGCACCGCATCTTCGGTCAAGACGTTACCCTTTGGGGCCCAACACATTTGATGATGATCGGCGGCGCGGGACTGTCCCTGTTCGCGGTGCTGATGCTGGAATACGAAGGCGGCCGGGCGCTCCCGGAACCGCCCGCCGAACGGCCGTTCGTCCGATTCCTGCGCTACCTGTCATGCGGCGGGTTGCTTATCGGCCTGTCGGTGTATCAGATCGAATACGACTTCGGCGTCGAGCAATTCCGGCTGGTAATTCAGCCGATGATGATCGCGGTCGTCGCGTCGCTGGGCCTGGTGGTGGCGCGCATAGCGATGGGGCGGGGAGCGGCGATCATCGCCGCCGTGTTCGCGGTCGCGCTGCGCGGCGTGGTTGCCCTGCTGGTCGGACCGATCTTGGGGGCTCCGATCAACTGGTTCCCCCTGTATCTCGGTCCCGCGGTGGTGGTCGAGGTGCTGGCGCTGACACCACTCCTCAAGCGGCCCATGGCTTTTGGCGCCGTCGCCGGCCTGGGTATTGGCACGGTCGGCCTATGGCTGGAATCGCTGTGGATCGGCACGGTGTACCACTACCCCTGGCCGACGAGCATGTGGGGCGAGGCCCTGGCGATGGCCGTGCCGGCGGCGGTGCTGGCCGGGCTGTGCGGGGCGATGATGGGAATGGTGCTCACCGGGCAGCGCCTGCCCGGTCGTCCGATCGGCATCTCGCTGGTGGTGCTGACGGTGTTGGCCATCGGCGGCGCGGTGGCCAACGGCTTGCACGTCGTCGTGCCGAAGCAAGACACCGCCACGATCACCCTGAGGGACCTGCCCAGTCCTCCCGGGCAGCGCCTGGTGTCGGCCGACGTGCAGATCACGCCGCCCACCATGGTCACCGACCGCCCGGACTGGGTGACGATCCTGTCCTGGCAGGGGCGGATGGAGAATGAGCGCGGCCTGGTCATCGACCGGCTCGATCGCGTCGGGCCGGGGCATTACCGGTCCACCCAGCCTGTTCCGGTGTGGGGATCATGGAAGACGCTGATGAGGGTCCAGGACGGCTACACGATGACCGCGGTGCCGATCTGGGAACCCGCCGACGACGCGATTCCCGCGGCCGAGGTTCCCGCGCTGGCGCAATCGACGCGGCCGTTCGTGCAGGAGATCACCATTCTGCAGCGCGAGCGCGACCTGAACGCCCCGGGCTGGCTGTTCACCGCCGGCTCGATTCTGGTGTTGATCTTCACGCTGATGGTCATCGCCGCCCTGACGTGGGGCGCGGGCCGCATCAACAACGCGGCCAGCCAGCCGGAGCCCGTGGAGGAGAAGCAACCGCTGCCGAGAGCGGCCTGAGGCGATGACGCTTCGCGGCACTCTCCTGACGGCGTGGGTGGCGGCGCTGGCTTGCGGCCTGGCCGCGTGTGGCGGTTCGCAAAACCAGCCTCCCACAGCGGGATTGAACGTCGACGTCACCATCGCCAACGGCCAGGTCACCCCGACCAACGCCACGCTGCGGGCCAAGGTGCACCAACAGATCACCTTCCAGGTCACCAGCGACGTCACCGATGAGCTGCACGTGCACTCGACGCCCGATCACAAGTTCCAGGTGGCGGCCGCACCCAATCAAACGTTTCAGTTCAGCGTCGACGTCCCCGGCAACGTCGAGGTCGAGCTGCATCACCTGGACCGCACGATCGCGACCATCCAAGTCCAGCCGTGAGCGCCGGTGGCGCGACGGTGGTGCTCGCGCACGGTCTGGGCGGGTCGGGCGACCTTCCGGTCCCCTATGCCTACGCGATGGTCGGTGCGGCATGGGCGTTGACGTTCACCTTCGCGCTGGTGTTCTCCGCGTGGCGGCGGCCGCGGTTTGATCCGCTCAAGCCCGGCCACCCCTTGCCGACGGCACTGACCACACTGGTCGACGCCAGGGCGACCCGCTGGACGGTCGCCGGGCTGGCGCTGGTCTTCGCGGTGTGGGTGGTGCTCGCCGGGCTCTGGGGGCCCCAATCGGAGTCGAACGCTCTGCTGGGTGCGTTCTATGTGCTGCTGTGGGTCGGGCTGGTGGCGCTGTCGTTGGTCCTCGGACCGGTATGGCCGGTGATCTCCCCGGTGCGCACGGTGTATCTGCTGCTGCGGCGCATCACGCCCGTGCGACTCGGCCGACCGCGACTGTCCTATCCCGAAGGCTGGGGATATCGCCCCGCCGCGCTGGGCCTGTTCGCCTTCGTCTGGATGGAACTGGCGAGCCCGAACTCGGCGTCACTGCCGTTGGTCAGGGCGTGGCTGTCGGTCTATGCCGTGGCGATGCTGGCCGGGGCGTGGCTGTGCGGGCAGCGCGGGCTGGCCCGGGCCGACCCGTTCGGCGTGTACAGCATGGCGGTGTCCCGCCTCTCGCCGTTTCGCCGCAATCCGGCCACCGGCAAGATCGTCGTCGGCAATCCGCTCGACCACCTGCCGTCGCTGCCCGTTCGGCCCGGCGTGGTCGTGCTGCTGGCGGTGCTGCTCGGGTCGACGGCGTTCGACAGCTTCTCGTCATCCCCAACCTGGCGCGGGTTCGCCGATCGCCTTTCGCGCACCGTTGGTGTATCGGCCACGCTGTCGTCGTCGATGTTGCGAACTGCTGGGCTGATCGTCTTCATTTCCATTGTGGCGGTGACGTTTTCGCTTGCCGCGCGCGCTACCGGCGGTGTCGGCCGTGAACAACGTCGGGCCCTGCCCGACCAGATGGCGCATTCACTGATCCCGATCGTGGTGGGCTACATCTTCGCGCACTACCTGTCCTACCTCGTCGAGCGCGGACAACAGACCGTCATCGCCCTGGCCGATCCGTTCGGCCTCGGCTGGAACCCGCTGGGGTTGGCGCACCTGCATGTGGCCTATGTGCTGTCTACGCACCCCCCGGTCCTGGCCGGGATCAAGGTGGCATGCGTGGTCACCTGGCACATCGTGGCGGTGGTCGCCGCCCACGACAAAGCCCTGCGCCTGCTGCCCGCGGGCCATCTGCTCACCGGGCAGCTCACCATGATGCTGGTCATGGTCGGCTACACGTTCACCGGCTTGTATCTGCTCTTCGGCGGCTAGCCGCCGATCAGGTGCTCGACCTTTTTATGGCCATCCCAGCGGCGTAAGCCGGCAAATCTCCCGTCGATCTGCGATGGCCGGCCCGCGATGCGCAGCGCCCGCCCGAGTTGGTGTCCGCCAACGCGGCGGGCCAGCGTGACGTGACCGGTCCACTGACCGGGCAGGCTGTTTGCCATCGGCCCCGGCGCCAGATGCGGAAGGCACACGCGGTGCACCTCGGCGTGCAGGGCCAACAGCTCGCTCGTCGGCACCACCACCCGCGCGAACACGACGTTGGCCCGCCCGAACAGCACCGGCGCCCCGATCGCACAGCCCAGGGGCAGCCGTTGGGCGATCGGATTCAGCAGCTCGTCGACCTCCGGATCGATGCGCTCGGCGACGGCCAGCGTCACGTGCGGCCGGCTGGCCGGCGCCTGGCTGGGAATTCCCGCAGACGCCAGGCCCTCCCAGATGCGGCGGATCGCCGCCTCGGTGTCGGGGTCGAAGACCAGCTCGATCGAATGGACCATCAGCGCACCAGCGCGATCACCCAGTCGCGGTCGAACGCTGCCGCGCTCATGTCCGCGAACTCCTTGGCTTCAAGCGACGCCGCGCCGGCGGGCAGCGCGGCCCGCACCGGGGCCCGCCGGGCCAGCGCGGCCCGATTTGACGTCTCCACCAGCCCCGGCCGCGCCGGCCAGCTGCCGATTACCAACCCGACACACGGAACCCCTTGTGCGGCAAGGGCTTCCAGGGTCAACGCGGTGTGGTTCAGGGTGCCAAGTTCCGCGGTGACGGCGACCAGCGCCGCCGCACCCAGCCCGACGGCGAGGTCGCGCAACGTGACGCCCGCGTCGCCGACTTCGACCAGCAGCCCGCCGGCGCCTTCGACTAACGTCAGCCGCCCCGGGCGATCCAGGCCGCGGATGAGCTGCAGCAGCTGCGCGCCGGTGGGCAGCGCCGCCCCGGCCTGCGCGGCCGCGGCCGCGGGCGCCAGAGGTTGCGGGTACCGGGCCAACCCGGCGAGCTCGGTGACCCCGGACAGGCGGGCCACCTCGGCGAGGTCGTCGTCCCCGCAGTCGGTGCCGGTCTGGACCGGTTTGCATACCGCCACGCCGATCCCGGCCCGACGGGCGTGGCAGGCCAGCGCGGCTGTGACGACCGTCTTGCCGACCCCCGTGCCGGTGCCCGTGACGACTAGGACGGTCAACGGCGGGCCACGGCGAGCACGTCCGTCAGCACCCGGCGCGCCATCTCGAGCTCGGCCGCATCCAGCGACGCGCGCGCGGTGAGCCGCAGCCGCGACGTCCCGGCGGGCACGGTCGGGGGCCTGAAGCAGCCCACCTTCACGCCGGCGTCCAGGCAGGCGGTCGCGGCGGCCAGCGCCACCTCCGGGGCGCCCAGGATCACCGACACCACCGCCGACTGCGGCTGCTCTGGCACATCGCAGGCCTCGGCCAGGAAGCGCGCGTGCCTCAGCACCGCGTCCGGCCGCCACGCTTCCGCCTGCAGGACGCGCAGCGCGGCCCGGGCGGCTCCCACCGCCGCCGGCGCCAGGCCGGTGTCGAAGATGAACGGCCGGGCCGCGTCGATCAGGTGGGCGCGCACCGGCGCCGGCCCGAGCACGGCGCCACCCTGGCTGCCGAGCGCCTTCGACAGCGTCGTGGTCATTACCACGTCGGGCGCGCCGGCCAGCCCGAGCTCGTTCAGCAGCCCGCGCCCGCCGCCGCGGACGCCGAGACCGTGCGCCTCGTCGACGACGAGCAGCGCGCGGTGGCGACGGCACACCTCGTGCAATTCGCGCAGGGGGGCCAGCGCGCCGTCGGCGCTGAACACCGAGTCGGTGATGACGACGGCGCGCTCCTCGTCGCGGGAACCCAGGGCCGCATCCACGGCGTCCACGTCGCGGTGCGGCGTCACCACCACCCGCGCCCGCGACAGGCGGCAGGCGTCCACCAGCGATGCGTGTGAATGGGCGTCGGACACCAGCAGCGAACCGGCGCCCGACAGGCCGACGACCGCGCCCAGGTTGGCCGTGTATCCCGACGAGAACAGCAGCGCCGAGGCGGCGCCGACGAACTCGGCGAGCTCGCACTCGAACTGCTGGTGCAGCTCGGTGTCGCCGGTGACCAGGCGGGAGCCCGTGGCCCCGGCACCCCAGATGCGCAGCGCCGCAACGCCGCCCTCGATCACGTCGGGGTGCTGGGACAGACCGAGGTAGTCGTTGGACGCGAGGTCCAGCTCGGTGGCCACCGCGGGACGCGGCCGCAGCGAGCGACGCAGGCCGGCCGCACGGCGCTGCGTCTCCGCCTCGTCCAGCCACGCCAGCGGTGATGCCTCGATCGGTGCCTGCTGGGGGGCGTTCATGGACCTAGAGCCTACGAGAACGTTCGAGAACCCGGACGCAGCCCTTTTGTTGGAGCCCTCGGCGAAGTCCGGCCGGAAGCCACGGGACGCGGCGGGCTGGCTGGTCTGGCCGATGACAATCGATCCGGGAAGGTCGCGGGGCGGGTGTGTCCGATCTCCGCAGAATCCCGCCGGGCGATTCGCTACAACGTGTTGTCGGTGCCGTTGGCACCCGAGGAGCCGGGGGTCGTGCCATTCCCGCCAGCCCCACCCGTCCCGGCAGCGGCTGTCCCCCCGGCGATGGCGTAAGCGTTGCCGCCGGTGCCCCCATTTCCGCCGACACCGACGAGGCCGAGCGCGGCGCCGCCGACTCCGCCAGTCCCGCCGGTGGCTGTTCCCCCGGCGTAGTCGAACGCAACGCCGCCATTGCCGCCGGCGCCACCGGCCAAGGCACCGGTACCACCGGCCCCGCCGTTGCCGCCGGTAGCGTTACCCGCCGTATAGAAGGGATAGTTCCCCAAAATCGCGTCCCCGCCATTGCCGCCCGTACCGCCGGTGGATGCGGGTCAATGATGAGGCCGGCGACTTTGAGGATCCTTTGAGCCGAGCTAGCCGGGGCCGAAGAATCTGCTAAGAATTCGCTGAGCGGACGCGCCCGGAACCACAAGACCCGCCGTCCTCCGAAGTGCGATTTCAGCCGATGAGCCGTGCGACTTCTAACATCGCGGAGGTGATCTGCGCGATCTCGTCGCCAGAACAGATGTACGGCGGCATCGCGTAGACCAGGTTCCGAAACGGGCGCAGCCAGACGCCGTGGTCCAGCGCCGCCGGGGTGGCGACCGCCAGGTCGACCGGCCGGTCGCATTCGATGACGCCGATCGCGCCGCGCACCCGCACGTCGGTCACGCCGGGCAGCGCCCGCGCCGGTTCGAGTCCCTCGGCGAGGCCGTCGGCTATCTCCCCCACCCTCGACCGCCAGTCCTGGGCGAGCAGCAGTTCGACGCTGGCCACCGACACCGCGCAGGCCAGCGGATTAGCCATGAAGGTGGGCCCGTGCATCAGTGCGCCGGCCTCACCGGAGCTGATGGTGTGCGCGATGTCGGTGGTGCACAACGTGGCGGCCAGGCTGAGGTATCCGCCGGTCAGCGCCTTGCCGACGCACATGATGTCGGGGCTGACCCCGGCGTGGTCGGCGGCGAAGAGCTCGCCGGTGCGGCCGAAGCCGGTGGCGATCTCGTCGAAGATCTGGAGCACGTCGTGCCGACGGCAGAGGTCACGCAGGTCGCGCAGGTACCGGGGGTCGTGGAAGCGCATCCCGCCCGCCCCCTGCACGACGGGCTCGACGACCACGGCGGCCAGTTCCGCGGCATGTTGCGCCAGTTGCGCCTCGAACGCCGCGCTGTAGGCGGGGTCGTAGTCGCGCGGGACCTGAGGGGCGAACACCTGCGGCGCCAAGATGTCGGTCCACAGCGAGTGCATGCCGCCGTCGGGGTCGCAGATGCTCATCGGCGTGAAGGTGTCCCCGTGGTAGCCGCCCCGCCAGGTCATCAGCCGCCGCCTGCCGGGCCGCCCACGGCTGCGCCAGTACTGCAGCGCCATCTTCACCGCGACCTCCACCGACACCGACCCGGAGTCGCTGAAGAAGACCGTCTCCAATCCCGCCGGCGTGATTTCCACCAGCAACTGCGCCAGCCGGGCCGCGGGCTCGTGGGTCAGCCCGCCGAACATGACGTGGTTCATCGTGGCCAGCTGCGCGGCCAGCGCCGCGTCCAGCTCCGGGTGGCCGTGCCCGTGGATCGCGGTCCACCAGGAGCTCATCGCGTCGAGCGCCTGGATCGGCCGGCCGTCCCGTATCAGCGTCAGCCACGCGCCGTGGGCGGCGACCGCCACCACCGGCGCCACCGATTCCCTGCCGATAGTGCTATACGGGTGCCATAGGTGCGCCGCGTCGATCGCGCTGATTTGTTCGGGCGTCAGCCCAACCCTCGCCGCAGGCATAGAGATCGAGCGTAAAGCAGCCGGGTCGCACAAATCGCGCCCATCGGGAAGCATCTGACGGCATGGCTTCGCCGCTTCAGCCCGACGACCCCTCCCCGGGTGACCGCACCGCCTCGCCGCCGGCGCTCGACGAGCCCGATCAGTCCGACCACGGGGCACCCCGGGTGCTTCGCCTGCGCATAGCGGCCTGGGACGTCGTCTGCACCGTCACACTCCTGGTGCTGCTGGTCGTCCTCGCAACGGCGACGACCTGGCCGACGCGGCTGTTTGGCTTCCTCGCGAAGGTGTGCGAGGGGGACACATGCGGACCGGTGCCCTTCGGAATCGACTACTACATCCACCCGGTGGTGTGGGGCGGCATCGGAGCGGCGATCGCCGCGGCCGGAATCGGCCCGTTCGTGTCCCTCCTGAAGGGCTGGTACATGTCCTTCTGGCCGGTGCTGGCTCTCGCGATCCTCATGGTCACCTCTGTGGCCGGCTTCATGCTGACCACGTTCAGCGAACGCTATTGGCTCTGACCGCGCGGCCACCCGGCTGAGACCCAAATCACAACCGCGCACCCGGGATTAGGCCCGCCAGTCACCGTCCGGTCACGTTACGACAAAGAATCATTCGCCGAGCTCACCAGCTATTTTCAGCTGGCAAATTCTGTTGTAAAAGTTACTGTAGTGACTGGTGTGAATTCAGCTGGCTAGCCCCGCTGGGTTCATGTTCCAAGCGTCATGCAGCGGCGTTCGGCCCCGAAGCAGAGGCCTTCGCCACCTGCAGTAGCGGCCGCCGCGCGAAGTCACCGCGACGGAGGCCCAGAACCGAAGAAGGTGGGCAGCCCCATGAAACGCATCTACGCTTTCGCGATCGGTCTCGCGATGCTGGCGGCCGCGCTGGTCGGCGCCATTATCGCGACCGCCGACCCGGGCACCAGGCCGATGGATTACCAGCAGGCCACCGACCTCGTCGTGATGCGCGGTCTTTCCCAGCGCGGCGTGCCGTTCTCCTGGGCCGGCGGCGGTGTCAATGGCCCCTCTCGCGGCAAGGGCACCGGCGCCATGACCGTCGGTTTCGACGCATCGGGCCTGATGCAGTACGCCTACGCCGGCGCCGGGATCAAGCTGCCGCGTTCCTCCGGTGAGATGTACCGGCTCGGTCAGAAGGTCGTGCCGCAGCAAGCGCGCCGCGGCGACCTGATCTTCTACGGTCCCGAAGGCACCCAAAGCGTCGCGATGTACCTCGGCAACAACCAGATGCTGGAGGTGGGCGACGTCGTCCAGGTCTCGCCGGTGCGCGCCAACGGCATGACGCCCTACCTGGTACGGGTGCTCGGGACCCAGGAGGCGCCGTTGCAGCAGGTGCCGGCGCAACAGTCGCCACTGCAGCAAGCGCCAGTGCAGCAAGCGCCGGTGCAGCAAGCGCCGACACAGCAGGCCCCGCTTCAGCAGGCGCCAGTCCAGCAGGCCCCGCTGCAACAGGCACCAGTCCAGCAGGCACCGGTCCAGCAGGCACCGCTGCAACAGGCGCCGGTCCAGCAGGCACCGGTCCAGCAGGCACCGCTGCAACAGGCGCCGGTCCAGCAGGCGCCGGTCCAGCAGGCACCGCTGCAGCAGCTGCCCCTGCTGCAATCGCCGACGCCGCTGGCGCCAGTCCAGCAGGTCCCGGGCATCACGCGGTAACCCTTAGCGCGGGTGTACTCAGCCGCCGAACACCCGCCACTTGCTCCCTCGTCGACGGCGACCGATTGCCGACGAGCCCGCTGAGCAGGCTCGCCGGAGCGCCAGCGGTCGGGAGCAGGTGGCGGTTTTCGGTAAATTGGCGGTTGACCATGCAGAGCCTGTCACCGCCTCGTCCACCGGTTGTCCCTGCCAACCCGGTGGCTGCTGCGGGGGCGCGTGCAGGGAGCTCGGGCTTCTATCGCTACGACCTCGACGGCTTGCGCGGCATCGCGATCGCGCTCGTCGCCATGTTCCACATCTGGTTCGGACGGGTTTCCGGCGGTGTGGACGTGTTCCTCGCGTTGTCCGGCTTTTTCTTCGGCAGCAAGATCCTGCGCGCCGCGCTCAACCCGGACGTTTCGCTGTCGCCGGTAGCCGAGGTGATCCGGCTGGTCCGCCGCCTGCTTCCCGCCCTGGTCGTGGTTTTGGCCGGCTGCGGGCTCCTGACCGTCCTGGTGCAACCGGAGACCCGCTGGGAGACGTTCGCCGACCAGAGCCTGGCGAGTCTCGGCTATTACCAGAACTGGGAGCTGGCCAACACCGCGTCGGACTATCTCAAGGCGGGTGAGGCCGTCACCCCGTTGCAGCACATCTGGTCGATGTCGGTGCAGGGCCAGTTCTACATCGGCTTCCTACTGCTGGTGGTGGGGTGCGCGTACATCTTCCGGCGTCCGCTTGGCAACCACCTGCGGACCATGTTCCTGGTGCTGCTGACCGCGCTGACGGTGGCCTCCTTCGTCTACGCGATCGTCGCCCATCAGGACGACCAAGCGACCGCCTACTACGACAGTTTCGCCCGGGCATGGGAGCTGCTGCTGGGCGCTCTCGTCGGCGCGTTGGTCACGTACATCCGCTGGCCGATGTGGCTGCGTACCGCCGTCGCCACCGTCGCGGTGGCTGCGGTCGTGTCGTGCGGGGCCCTGATCGACGGCGTCAAGGAATTCCCCGGCCCCTGGGCACTCGTCCCCGTCGGGGCCACCATGCTGATGATCCTTGCCGGGTCTAACCTGCAGGATCGGCCCGGCACCCCCGACCGGATGCCGCTGCCGAATCGGGTGCTGGCGGCCGGGCCGCTCGTGGCGCTGGGCGCGATGGCCTACTCGCTGTACCTGTGGCACTGGCCGCTGCTCATCTTCTGGCTTTCCTATAGCGGCCACCGACACGCCGGCTTTTTCGAGGGCACGGTGGTGCTGCTGGTATCCGGGGTACTGGCCTATCTGACCACCCGGCTCGTCGAGGACCCGCTGCGCTACCGGAAATCCATCGGTGCCGCATCCCGTGCGCCCGCCGCGACGATCCCCTCAGGCCCCTCAGCCCCCTGGTGGCTGCGCCTGCGCAGGCCGACGATGGCGCTGGGATCGATGGTGGTGCTGCTCGGTGTCACGCTGACCGCGACCTCATTCACCTGGCGTCAGCACGTCACGGTCTTGCGCGCCGCGGGCAAGGAGCTCAGCGTGCTCAACCCGCAGGACTACCCCGGCGCGCGTGCCCTGACCGAACACGTGCGGGTGCCGGCGCTGCCGATGCGGCCCACCGTCCTGGAGGTCAAGGACGACATTCCGGTCTCGACCCGGGACGGCTGCATCAGTGACTTCGTCAACCCGGCGGTGGTCAACTGCGCCTACGGCGACGTGGCCGCCACTCGGACCATCGCCCTGGCCGGCGGGTCGCACGCGGAGCACTGGCTGCCCGCGCTGGACCTTCTCGGCCGCATGCACCACTTCAAAGTGGTGACCTATCTGAAGATGGGCTGCCCGTTGTCCACCGAGGAAGTCCCGCTGATCATGGGCAACAACGCCCCGTACATGCAGTGCCGTGAGTGGGTCCAACGAACGATGAAAAAGCTGGTGGTCGACCGTCCCGACTACGTGTTCACGACGACGACCCGGCCGTGGAACATCAAAACCGGCGACGTGATGCCGGCGACATACATCGGCATCTGGCAAACGTTGTCCGACAACAACATTCCGATCCTCGGCATGCGGGACACCCCGTGGCTGGTGAAGGATGGCAAGCCCTTCGACCCCGCGGATTGCCTGGCCAAGAAGGGCGGCAGCCCGCAGTCGTGCGCGGTCAAGCGCTCCGATGTGCTGTCCGATCGCAACCAGACCCTCGACTTTGTCACGCAGTTCCCGCTGCTCAAGGTTCTTGACATGTCGGACGCGATCTGCCGCGCCGACGTCTGCCGCCCGGTCGAGGGAAACATCCTGATCTACCACGGCGCTCATCACCTGTCCCCCACCTACGTGCGGACCATGGCGAATGAGCTGGGCAGCCAGATCGGGGCCGGCACCGGTTGGTGGTAACGGGCCCCCGCGCTTCGGGCGCGGATAAGGTCTAGTGATGCCGACCAACAATCCAGCCTTGGGGACGGGCGCTGCCGCAGGCGCTGCGGCACATGCTGCCGGCCGGACCCAGCCCAGACTGGCCACCGTTTGGCCCGGGACCCCTTATCCGCTCGGCGCCTCCTATGACGGCGCAGGCACGAACTTTTCGCTGTTCTCCGAGATCGCCGAGAAGGTGGAGTTGTGTCTGATCGACGACGACGGCAGCGAGTCGCGGATCCCCCTGGACGAGGTTGACGGATACGTCTGGCATGCTTATCTGCCGAACATCACCCCGGGTCAGCGCTACGGATTTCGCGTCCACGGCCCCTTCGATCCCACGGCCGGCCACCGGTGTGACCCGAGCAAGCTGCTGTTGGACCCGTACGGCAAGGCATTCCACGGCGACTTCACCTTCGGCCAGGCGCTGTTCTCCTACGACCTCAAGGCCGTCGACCCGGAAGGCCCCAACGCCGATGGGGCCGACCCCGGGACTCCCCCCATGGTGGACTCGCTCGGCCACACCATGACCAACGTGGTGAGCAACCCGTTCTTCGACTGGGGGTCCGACCGGGCGCCGCTGACCCCGTACCACGAGACGGTCATCTACGAGGCCCACGTCAAGGGCATGACGCAGACCCATCCCGGCATTCCCGAGGAGCTTAGGGGCACTTACGCCGGGCTGGCCCACCCGGTGGTCATCGACCACCTCAAGTCGCTCAACGTCACCGCCATCGAGCTCATGCCGGTTCACCAGTTCATGCACGACTCGCGGCTGTTGGATCTCGGGCTGCGAAATTACTGGGGCTACAACACCTTTGGCTTCTTCGCCCCGCACAACCAGTACGCCGCCAACCGCAAGGCCAGCGTCGCCGAGTTCAAATCCATGGTGCGCAGCTTTCACGAGGCCGACATCGAGGTCATCCTCGACGTGGTGTACAACCACACCGCCGAAGGCAACCACCTCGGTCCGACGATCAACTTCCGCGGCATCGACAATGCCGCCTACTACCGGCTCGTCGACACAGACCTGCGGTTGTACAAGGACTACACGGGAACCGGCAACAGCCTCAACGCCCGCCACCCGCATGTGCTGCAGCTGATCATGGACTCGCTGCGCTACTGGGTGACCGAGATGCACGTCGACGGCTTCCGCTTCGACCTGGCCGCCACACTGGCCCGCGAACTGCACGACGTCGACCGATTGAGCGCGTTCTTCGATCTCGTGCAGCAGGATCCGGTGGTCAGCCAGGTCAAATTGATCGCCGAGCCCTGGGATGTCGGCGAGGGCGGCTATCAGGTCGGCAATTTCCCGGGTTTGTGGACCGAGTGGAACGGGAAGTATCGCGATACTGTGCGTGACTACTGGCGGGGCGAGCCCGCGACCCTGGGCGAGTTCGCGTCCCGGCTGACCGGGTCGTCGGACCTGTACGAGGCGACGGGTCGGCGCCCCGGCGCCAGCATCAACTTCGTCACCGCCCACGACGGATTCACGCTCAACGACCTGGTGTCCTACAACGAAAAACACAACCTGGCCAACGGCGAAGACAACCGGGACGGGGAAAGCCACAACCGTTCGTGGAACTGTGGCGTCGAAGGCCCCACCGACGACCCCGACATCGTGGCGCTGCGCTGCCGGCAGATGCGCAACTTCTGGGCCACCCTGATGGTCAGCCAGGGCACGCCGATGATCGCGCACGGTGACGAGTTCGGGCGCACCCAGAACGGGAACAACAACGTCTACTGCCAGGACTCCGAATTGTCCTGGATGGACTGGTCATTGGTCGACAAGAACTCGGATCTGCTGGCATTCGCGCGCAAGGTGAGCACCTTGCGCACGAACCATCCGGTGTTTCGCCGCCGCCGGTTCTTCGAGGGCCAGCCGATCCGAAGCGGCGACGAGGTCCGCGATATCGCCTGGTTGGCGCCCGGCGGCCAGGAGATGACGCATGAGGACTGGGGCAAGAGCTTTCACAAGTGTGTGGCGGCGTTTCTCAACGGCGATGCCATCACCGCACCGAACGCCCGCGGTGAGCGGGTGGTCGACGACTCATTCCTGTTGTGCTTCAACGCCGACGAAGAATCGGTTGAGTTCGTGATGCCGAACGGCGACTACGCGCAGGAGTGGACCGTGGAGCTGGACACCAACCATCCCGTCGGTGACGCCGACCAGGTGGTGAACGCCCACGAGAAGGTCTCGCTGCCCGCACGTTCGCTGCTGGTACTTCGTAAGACCTTGTGACGCATGGCCTTACCAGTTCTCTCCACCTACCGTCTGCAGCTGCGTGGTGCGTCCAGCGGATTCGAGTTCACCTTCGCCGACGCCGAAAACCTGCTGGACTACCTCGACGACCTCGGGGTGACCCACCTGTACCTCTCCCCCATCATGACCGCGGCCCCCGGGTCCAACCACGGGTATGACGTCACCGACCCGACGACGGTCTCGCCGGAGTTGGGCGGGCCCGACGGTCTGGCGCGGTTGTCCGCGGCCGCCCGCGCGCGCGGCATGGGCCTGGTCGTCGACATCGTCCCCAACCACGTCGGCATCGACAACCCGCAGCAGAACGCGTGGTGGTGGGACGTGTTGCGGCACGGCCAGGGGTCGCCGTACGGTGCCTTCTTCGACATCGACTGGGACCTCGACGAAGCCGGCCGAATTGTGTTGCCGATATTGGGTTCTGACGATGACGTGGCCGACCTCAAAGTCGACGGTGACCTGTTGCGCCTGGGCGACCTGGCGCTGCCCATCGCCCTCGGCACCGGGGAGGGAACGGGCCCCGAAGTCCACGACCGCCAGCACTACCGGCTAGTCGGCTGGCGAAATGGGGTCTGCGGCTATCGGCGCTTCTTCTCCATCACCTCGCTGGCCGGACTGCGGCAGGAAGATCCCGCGGTGTTCGACGCCAGCCACGCGGAGGTCGCCCGCTGGTTCGGCGAGGGACTTGTGGACGGCGTGCGCATCGACCACCCCGACGGATTGTCCGATCCCTGCGGGTATCTGACCCGGTTGCGTGAGGTGGTCGGGCCGAACGCCTGGATTGTCATCGAGAAGATCCTGGCCGTCGACGAGGCGCTCGAGCCGACGCTGCCGGTGGCCGGCACCACCGGCTACGACGTGCTCCGGCAGGTGGGCGGGGTCTTCGTCGACCCGGCGGGCGAAGAAACGCTCACCGCGCTCGTCGACTCGGCGGGGGTGGACTACCACGCCATGCCGAAGCTGCTCGCCGAGCTCAAGACCCGCACGGCCACCGAGACTTTGGCCAGTGAGCTGGCCAGGCTGCGACGGGCCATCGCGGCGGCGGCCCGCACAGATCATCCGTTGCTGCCCGAGGCGATCGCGGCTCTGCTCACTCACATCGGCGTTTACCGCAGCGACTACCCCGGCCTGGCCGCCCTGCTGCCCACCGCGTTGGCCGAAACCCAGGCCGAATCACCACAATTGGGGCCGGCACTCGAGGTGCTCGCCGCGGCGCTGGCCCGTGGCGGCGAGCCCGCCACCCGGCTGCAGCAGCTCTGCGGTGCGGTGACCGCCAAGGCCGTCGAGGACTGCCTGTTCTACCGCGACGCCCGGCTGGTGTCGCTCAACGAGGTGGGCGGCGAACCGCACCGTTTCGGTGTCGGCCTGGCGGAGTTTCATTACGCCGCCGCCAGCCGCGCCCGGTCGTGGCCGCACACGATGACGACGCTGACCACCCACGACACCAAACGCGGCGAGGACGTGCGGGCCCGGATCGGCGTGCTGTCCCAGGTGCCTTCGCTGTGGACCGAGTTCGTCGCTCGCTGGGAAGTCCATGCCCCCTCCCCCGATCCCGCGACCGGATTGTTCCTGTGGCAGAACATCTTCGGCGTGTGGCCGGTTAATGGCGAGGTCACCGACGAGCTGCGCGGGCGGCTGCACGCCTATGCCGAGAAGGCCATCCGGGAAGCGGCCTGGCACACCTCGTGGAACGACCCGGACGCCGCTTTCGAGCGGGCGGTGCACCGCTGGCTGGATACCGTCCTCGACGGCTCGGTGGCCGGCCAGCTGACCGAGCTTGTGGCTCAACTCAATCCGCACGCCGCAAGTGACGCGCTGGGCCAGAAGCTGCTCGGGCTGACCGTGCCCGGGATACCCGATGTCTACCAGGGCACCGAACTGTGGGACGACAGCCTGGTCGACCCCGACAACCGTCGCGCCGTCGACTACGGCGCTCGTAGGGCCGCCCTGAAAGAGTTGCAGCATGCCAAGATTCGCGTCGTCGCCGCTGCGCTTCGGGTGCGGCGGTCCCACCCGGGCTGCTTCCTGCACGGCGATTATGAGCCGGTGCTTGCCGACGGCGAGGCCAGCGACCATGTCGTGGCGTTTCGCCGCGGCGAGGACATCCTGGTCGCGGTGACCCGCTGGACGGTGCGGCTCAAAGAAACCGGCTGGGGTAACACCGTCGTCCCGCTACCCGATGGCACCTGGACCGACGCGCTCAGCGGCGCCGTGGCGAGCGGGGCCGCGTCGGCCGCCCAATTGTTCTCGGACCTGCCCGTCGTTCTGCTGGAGCGTCGCCATGAGTGAATTCCGGGTCTGGGCGCCCAAACCCGCGTTGGTGCGACTCGACGTCGACGGTGCGGTGCACGCGATGACGCGCTCCGACGACGGTTGGTGGCACGCCGACGTCGCTGCGCCGTCGGAGGCCCGGTACGGATTCCTCCTCGACGACGACCCCACCGTGCTGCCCGACCCCCGCTCGCCGCGTCAACCCGACGGCGTGCACGCCCGGTCGCAGCTGTGGGACCCGGCCGCCGCGGCCTGGACCGACGGCGATTGGCCGGGCCGGTCCATGAAGGGCGCGGTGATCTACGAACTGCATGTCGGCACCTTCACCGGCGCCGGCACGTTCGATTCAGCCATCGAAAAGCTTGACTATTTGGTCGATCTCGGCATCGAATTCGTCGAGCTGATGCCGGTCAACTCCTTCGCCGGCACCCACGGCTGGGGATACGACGGCGTGCTGTGGTACAGCGTGCACGAACCCTACGGCGGTCCCGACGGCCTGGTCCGGCTCGTCGACGCCTGCCACGCGCGTGGCCTGGGGGTTCTGATCGACGCGGTGTTCAATCACCTTGGCCCGTCAGGCAACTACCTGCCGCGGTTCGGGCCCTACCTGTCGTCGGCCAGCAACCCGTGGGGGGAAGGCATCAACATCGCCGACGCCGACTCCGACGAAGTGCGGCGCTACATCATCGGGTGCGCGCTGCGCTGGATGCGCGACTTCCACGTCGACGGCCTGCGGCTGGACGCCGTGCACGCGCTGGTGGACACCACGGCCATCCACATCCTCGAGGAACTGGCCACCGAAACCGATTGGCTGTCAAGCCAGCTCGGCCGCCCGCTGTCGCTGATCGCCGAAAGCGACCTCAACGACCCGCGGCTGATTACCCCGCGCGATCGCAACGGCTACGGGCTGACCGCGCAGTGGGCAGACGATATCCATCACGCCATCCACACCTCGGTGTCCGGCGAGCGCCAGGGCTACTACGCCGACTTCGGCTCGCTCGCGACTCTGGCGGAGACGCTGCGGCACGGCTACTTCCACGCGGGCACCTATTCGTCGTTCCGGCACCGCCGCCACGGGCGACCGCTGGACGCATCGACCATTCCGGCCACCAGGCTGGTCGCGTATACCTGCACCCACGATCAGGTCGGCAACCGGGCGCTCGGAGACCGCCCGTCGCACCACCTGACCGCGGGCCAGCTGGCGGTCAAGGCCGCCCTCGCGCTCGGGTCACCCTGTACCGCAATGCTTTTCATGGGCGAGGAATGGGCGGCGTCGACTCCGTTCCAATTCTTCAGCTCGCACCCCGAGCCGGAGCTGGCCCGGGCCACCGCCGAGGGTCGCAAGGCCGAATTCGCCGAGCACGGCTGGAATGCCGACGACATCCCCGATCCGCAGGACCCGCAGACGTTTCAGCGCTCCAAACTGAATTGGACCGAGGTCGACTCCGGCGAACACGCCCGCCTGCTTCGCGTCTATCGGGATCTGATCGCCTTGCGGCACAACGACGCAGATATGGCCGACCCCTGGCTGGAGCACCTCACCGTCGACTACGACGAAGAGGAACAGTGGATCACCGTTCACCGCGGCGGGTTGCGCATCGTCTGCAACCTGGGCGCCGAGTCGGTGAAGGTGCCCGTCATTGGCGAAGTGGTCCTGGCATGGGGTGAGCCGAAGGTCGATGCCGATTCCAGCGTGCTGGAAGGCCATTCGTTCGCCATTCTGTCGGCGCGCGAGCAGACGTGAACGTCCTCGCGGCCCTGATTGCACCGCGAATGCCGTGCCCGGCTTCACGTCCCAAATTCTTGCTATCGAGACCTCAGGTCGCACGCTCAACGCAGCGATGTTGCCTCGAGGGTGGTCATTCGCGCGATGACATCGAAGTCTGCATCGCGGTGGACAATGCGGGCACCATGGCGGATCGCCACCGACGCAATGAGGCAGTCGTTGATACTTCGAATCGTTTTCCCCGTTCGCCGGGCGGCGCGATAGATGTCGGCGGCGGCCCGAAAGTCGATCGCGTTGTCCAGGCTCAACGATGGCAAGCCGTTCACAAGCCGTTCGAGCATCACGTAGGTGTTGTCGTTGGTCGCTCCGCTCAGGATTTCCATCGCGATCGGCTCGCACATTGCGATTTGACGCCCCTCGTCGGAGATTAGTCGGCGCACTTCGATCGCGGCTGTTGATCCGGTCGCGCGAAAATATTCGATCCAGGCCGATGTGTCAACGAGGATCATCGGAATGTGTCGGGCCGTTCACTTCGCAAGTCATCGAGGTCCCCATCCCAACCGACCCCTTCGAGCCCCAGCAGGAATTCACGCGTCAGCGGCAGACCAACCAATCGTCGCAAAGCAAGGTCAACGGCCGCTTTTTTTGTCGTGAGGCCGAACCTTCGCATTACCTCGGCGGCAAGTTCGTCATCGATGTCGATGTTGGTGCGCGACATACACCAATGATACACATCACTTGCGTTAAACACTGCGGCGTCCGGTGCCCCGCACCGACTCGGCGACGGCGTCGGCGAGGTGGTCGATCTCGTCGGCGGCCAGGTCGGCGATGGTGATGCGGATGCCCGCCGGCGTGCGGATCCGGAACCGAGTCCCCGGCGCCGCGGCCCAACCCGCGCCAAGCAGCCGGGTGATCGCGACCGTCTCGTCGGGCACCGGTACCCACACGTTGAGCCCGGACCGACCGTGAGCGGCGACGCCGCGCTCGGCCAACGCGGCGCACAACCGCGTGCGGTTGTTGGTGTATTGCTCCTCGGCCGCCCGGATGAGCTGCGTCGCGCCCTCGTCCCGCCATAGCCGGACCGCGAGATCCTGCAAGAGGTGGCTCACCCACCCCGGACCCAGCCGCAGCCGGCCGTGCACTCGCTCGACGGTGCGCCGGTCTCCGGCGAGCACGGCGACGCGCAGGTCGGGACCATAGGCCTTGGACGCCGACCGCACGAAGGCCCAGTTGCCGGTCGATCCGGCCAGCGTCCGCAACGGCGCGCCGGCAATGCCCGAGCAGTGATCGTCTTCGACAAGCAGCACCTCGTCGGCGCGGCCGGCCAGCAATGCCCGCAGGGCGTCCGCGCGATCCGCGGAGAGCGCCGCACCGGTCGGGTTTTGCGCGCGATTCGTGATGACCACGGCGCGCACGCCGCGCCCCAGCGCCCGAGCCATGTCAGCGGCCAGCGGCCCGTCATCGTCGACCCGCACGGGTTCGGCCGCAAGGCCAAGCGCAGCAAGAAGATCCAGCAGATTCGCCCAGCCCGGGTCCTCGACGGCCACCCGGTCACCCGGGCGCAGGTGCGCGATGAGCGCCCGCTCGATGCCGTCGAGCGCGCCGCTGGCAACCGCCAGGTGACCGGCCGGGACCCCGTCCGCGGCGAGGGCCGCCTGGGTGTAGTCGACCAGCTCCGGTGACATCGCCGGCTCCCCGTAAAGCAGCGGTCTGGCCTGCGGGACCCAGGCGAACGTTATGGGCAACAGCGCCGGGTCGGGGTTCCCGGTCGACAGATCGCGCACGCTAGCGGGAACGTCCAGCCCAAGCAGCGAACGGGGGGTGGTCGCCGGGCGGTGCCGCACCCGGGTGCCCCGCCGCCCGGCCGCCTCGACGGCCCCGCGTTCGCGCAGCAGGCGGTACGCCGCGGCCACGGTGTTCGCGTTCACGCCGAGCCGGCCGGCCAGTTCGCGGATCGGCGGCAACGCTTCGCCCGGCGCCAACGTGCCGTGGGAGATGGCCTCTTCGACGTTGGCGGCTATGGATTCCGCACCCGTCCCCGTATATTGTACTGGCACGAGGATCATTATGTACTAGTACAAACTCGAAGGCAATCCTTTGGAAACCGCATACCGCCCTACGCCGCGAAGCACGCCAACCCGCTACCGGGAACGCGCCCACTACGACCGCGAAACCGTCCACGCCATCCTGGACGAGGCCCTGATCTGTCACCTCGGTTACGTGGGTGTTGGAGGGCCGGTGGTGTTACCGACGACGCACGCGCGCCTCGGCGAAACCCTCTATCTGCACGGTTCCACCGGCGGCGGTCCGATGCTGGCCGCCAAGGCCGCACCGGCGGGCCTGCCCGTTTGCGTCACCGCCACCCTCGTCGACGGGCTGGTGCTGGCCCGCGCGGCGATGCACCATTCGGTGAACTTCCGCTCGGTGGTCGTGCTGGGCGCCGCGCGCGTGGTCGATGATCCGGCGGAGAAGCTGCGGGCCATGCGCTGCCTGCTCGATCACATCCGGCCCGGGCGTGCCGACGACTGCCGCACGCCCAACGCGCGCGAACTCGCCGCAACCGGGGTGCTCGCCCTCGACCTCGTCGAAGTCTCGGCCAAGGTGCGCGTCGGAGGCCCGGTCGACGATCCGGAGGACCGCTTGCTGCCGCACTGGGCCGGCGTGGTGCCGCTCGGAGTGGCGGCCGGAACGCCGGTGCCCGCCGACGACCTCGACCCGGCCACCCCGCTGCCGCAATACCTCTAGCCCCGAGCGTCGACTTGTTGCCGCGATTCAGGGCGTTTCCGGCGCAACAACTCGACGTTCGGCAGTTACAGCAGGTAGCGGTATGCCGGCGAACCGGGCTCGAGGGCCTCGACGTGTATTTTCGTCGCACGCATCCGCGCCAGCAGCCCCTCCAGGCCCGCGGCCGAGCCGAGCTCGATACCGACCAGCGCCTCACCGGTTTCCCGGTTGTTGCGCTTGACGTACTCGAACAGGGTGATGTCGTCGTTGGGTCCGAGCACCTCGTCGAGGAACCGGCGTAGCGCGCCCGGCTCTTGCGGGAAGTCCACCAGGAAGTAGTGCTTGAGGCCGAGGTGGACCAGCGAGCGCTCCAGCACCTCGCCGTAGCGCGACACGTCGTTGTTGCCGCCCGAGATGAGGCAAACCACGGTGGACCCTGGCTCGATGGGCCCGTCAGTGGCTTCCAGCAGGCCCGCGACCGACAGCGCACCCGCCGGCTCGGCGATGATGCCCTCGTTCTGATACAGGTCCAGCATGGCGGTGCACACCGCGCCCTCGTCGACCGTGGTGATCGACACCATGTCGCCGGCGGCGGCCAGCGCGGCATAGGTCAGCGTGCCCGCCCGTCTCACCGCGGCGCCGTCAACGAACTGGTCAACGTGGTCCAGCGTCACCGGCTCGCCGGCGGCCAGCGCGGCCATCATCGCCGCGGCGCCGGCAGGCTCGACACCCAGCACCGCGGTGTTCGTCGTCCGCTCGGCGACGTAGGTGGTGATGCCCGCGATGCAGCCGCCGCCGCCCACCGGGACCACCACCAGGTCGGGCTCGGCATCAAGTTGATCGAGCAGCTCCACGGCGATGGTGCCCTGGCCGGCGATGGTGTGCAGGTGGTCGTACGGCGGCACCAGCGTGGCGCCGGTGCGTTCGACGTCCGCGGACGCCGCCTCGGCCGCCAGGTCGTAGGTCGATCCCCCGACGATCAGCTCGATGAACTCCCCGCCGTGGTGGCGGATCCGGTCGCGCTTTTGTTTGGGCGTCTTGGCCGGCACGTAGACGCGGCCGTGCACCCCCAGCGCCCGGCAGGCGTAGGCGAAGCCCTGCGCGTGGTTGCCCGCCGACGAGCACACCACGCCCGCGGCCAGCTCCTCTTCGGACAGCTGCACCAACAGGTTGTAGGCGCCGCGCAGCTTGTAGGAGCGCACCACCTGCAGGTCTTCCCGCTTGAGGTACACCTGCGCGCCGGTGATCGCCGACAACCGATCGCTCAGCTGCAATGGGGTTGGAGAGACCACCGGGGCGATCCGCTGCGCCGCGGCGTCGATGTCCGCCGCGGACAGCGGCTGCGTCCCTGGGGTGCGCGGGCTACTGCTCAGTTCAGCGGACACCGACTAATGGTGCCATGCCACCCAGCTGGGGATTCAGCTCACCGGGGTCAGCACGAACACCGGAATCTGGCGGTTGGTCTTTTTCTGGTAGTCGGCGTAGTCCGGCCAGGCCTCGACGGCACGCTCCCACCAGGCGGCTTTCTCGTCGCCGAACACCTCGCGGGCCTCGTAGTCGCGGGTGACGCTGCCGTCCTGCAGCTCGACCCGCGGGTTCTTCACGACGTTGTGGTACCAGACCGGGTTCTTCGGTGCCCCGCCGAGCGAGGCGACGATCGCATACTCGCCGTCGTGCTCGACGCGCATGAGCGGGGTCTTGCGGAGCTTGCCGGACTTGGCTCCGATTGTGGACAGCAGGATGATGGGTTTCCCCTTCATGTCCGCGGCCTCGGTTCCTCCGGATTCGGCGTATTTGTCGGCTTGTTCGCGGGACCAATCCACCGTCATATTTGGGGCTCAAACCCAACCGGTTCGGCGGTCGCTTCGATCTCGGAAGGTTCGGGATGGCCACCCCCGCCGATGATCTGCCGGCGATGCTCGACAGCAACCAAGTCGCCGCCGCGCTGGGCCAAAGCCTCTACCGCACTCAGGCGAAGTTGCGCGACGGCTTGCTGCCCGGCGTGAAGTTGCCAGGTGGTCGCTGGCGGTGTCGTCGTGAAGACATCAAGGCGATCCTGGCTGGCGAACCCACCCCGCACGCGCGGCCGCCGCCTCAGCGAAAGTGGTGAAGACTGAACATGCATGATAACCAAGAACTTAAACCTGCTGTGTTGCAAAGAATTTCGTGTTCTTGGTGGCCCAGCATCATGCGCCGATCCTTGATTGCACCCTGTTGTTACGTTGCGGTGCGAGATTTTCGAAGTATTCGCCCGGTAGCCCGGTGACTCTGCTCGTCGGCGTGCTACTTGTGCCGGGTTGCCCGCTTCGAACGCGCTATACGACGGTCGCGCATTTGCTTCCACGCGCATCGGAGGGCGGCCACTTCGTCTACGGCGAAGAAGCCAAGGCCTCCACCAAACACGACGCCAACGGCAACCCGGTCCGCAACTTCTGCGACCTGCTCGACCACCTGGCCACCCTCACCCGCGACCGAATCCGCTACCACGACACCGACATCGAAATCGACAAGCTCACCGACGCCACCCCCGAACAGCGCCGCGCCTTCGAACTCATCGACGCCCCCATCCCACTCACCATCGCCGCGTAGCCAGAACAACCACCCACCGAAACCAACGAATCCCCAGGTCAACCCGGGGATTCGCCTATTTCAACAGCCTTAACTTCGGCCTAGTCGATGCCATGAGCCTGGTAGGGGGAGCCGGTGCGGCGCGGTGGTAGTCATGGACGATAAGCCTGGACGGCGTTAGCTGGTCGTGCTCTAATTGCGTCACTATTTTCACGCGCACAACCTAGGGTGACGACGGACGGATGAAAGACGCTAGCGGGACGGCTGGCGATACCGGCGATAGCCGCGTGGCGGTGAATGTGCGGGTGCGTGTATATCCGGGGACGGACGGCGAGGTCGGGGGGACTGTGGTCGAGGATTTCGGCGATCTGGCGGGGCACGCAGTGAATATCGGTGATCGTATAGTTGACCCGGCGCGGAGATGGGCGGTGGCGCTCGACGACGGCGGTCTGGTTTTCGTCGACAGCGACCAGTTGGTCGCCGAGTAGTTTTAGCTGTCGCGGTTTACCCACCGTCGGGCGACCATCTTTTCCAGTTGCGGCGGCGCTATCGGACAATAGCGTGCCAGCCAGCGTGCAGAACCCCAGATCGCACTTTAGTCAACGCTCCGACTGCTCGATCTCGTCAAGCTGTCTGTCGAGGTCCGCTAATTCGATTGCCAGACGCCGCAATTGGCGTGCGACGGCTGCGCGCCGCTGCTCAAGCAGCGCGCGGCGCTCTTCGCGGCCCATGTTGTGTGCGTCTGTCTGCATGGTGGTCGCTCCCCGTGGTCTGGCTGTGAAGTTGCAGACACCCGGCAGTGTGCGGCTGGTGCGCTGACCTGGCCAGCTCGCGCCGCGACTGACAGCACAATTGACAAGCAACCGACACCGACCCGTGACCGGGCACCCCGTCAGCGGTACCGACCGACCGGCTCAGTGCGGTCTAACCCATGTTCGTGAGGCCCACCCGGATGAGGGCACCTTAACGACTCGTCACCAAGCCGGTGTTCGTTGGGCTAGAGGCCGCCTCGTCGGAGTCGGGCGACGCGTGGGCGGGGTTTTTGTCCGGGCTCACCGAGCGTGGGCTGCGCTGCCCGCTGCTGGTGATCAGCGACGGGGCATCGGGGCTGATCGGCGCGGTTGAGACCACCCTGAGCGCCGCGTTGCGGCAACGCTGTCTTATCCATCGCGCCCGAAACATCCTGGCCAAGGTGCCCAAAAACGGCCAAGCCGAGGTGAAGGCCGACTACTGGGCGATCTTCGACCTGGGCGACGACGTCGAACCGGGTCTCGACGCGGCGCAACTCGCCCAGAAGAACATCGACGCGTTCGCCAAGCGCTGGCGCGACTCTTACCCGGCGGCGGTGCGAGCCCTGCTCGCTGACCGCGAGTCGCTGACCGTCTACCTGCGATTCCCGCGCGAGCACTGGAACCGCATCCGGCACTCCAACTTCATCGAACGCACCTTCGGGGAAACGCGCAGGCGGGTGAAGGTCATCGGCCGGCTGCCAGGCGAGCACTCCTGCCTGTCGCTGGTGTGGGCAGTGCTCGATCGCGCCTCGACCGGATGGCGCGGGTTCACCATGACCCCGGCCGGACTGCGGTTGCTGGCCGACCTGCGCCGATCGCTGCACGACCCACCGACCCAACTGCCGCAACCAAACTCGGCAAGCCGAGCAGAAACCGCCCTGGCACCAACGGATTCCACCGCCGTCGCATAGAATATGAACGCAAGTGAGCGGAGCCCACGTCAGACCACTTTTACACCGCTCCTGGGACGCCACCAACGCCGAAGTGTTGTTGTCCTCCATTGATAGCTCGTCATCAGCGGCTGGATAGTGGTCGACCGTGCGGACCTTCTCGATGGGAAACCCCAGTCGGTAAAGCTGCGCGAAGATCGTGATGACCTCCGGCACCAGGTCTTCGTTCACGATCAGCTCGCCGCGGTGGGTCTGGCCGTCGAAACCGATGTGGTCGACGCTTACCCGCCGTAGCTGCGCGGGTTCGACTTGACAACCCGGCCGCCAGCTCGCGCCGAGTTCCGCAGGAGTGACCGGCTGAGCGGTCCCACCGTCAGGGGCTGGCGCACCGGCCGCCGACGACGCCGAGGCCGACGGTGATGGTCTGGCCACAAGAGGCGGCGGGGCGCCGGCGCACTGCACCAGCGTGACACCAGCTGCCATCACGCCCGCCTGCACGGAAACCCACCGCCTGCACGACGTCAATTGGGATGAGTTCACGAGTTGCTTCCAACACTGCCGCCAAAGCATCGGGGATCAACCATAGGACTGCCCAAGGGATCCTGTTGGCTGCCGTTTGGCGGTCGGCTGACAGATTTACTACACGATGCGAAGCCGTCGACCTACCCTTGCGATATGCCCGTAGTCGGCGATTTGGTCCGCTGCACCAATGGCAGGTGGATGATCGGGCCAGCCACACATTTCACATGGTTCGTTCTTTTCGGAGTCGCTGTCTTGCTTACATTCGCCGCGGCTTCCTCGCCCGGCTATGCAGCGCGCACAGCAGTAAGAGACGGCGCGCCGGCAACGCAGGCGCCGGATGCGGCTCCCATAGCTGACTTCGCAACTGTGTCCAAGCTGATGAACGATGCGATTGCGGCACATGGGCTGCCGGGTGCTGTGGTTGTGATTGGGCACGGCGGCAAGATCGTCTTCCATCGGGCTTTTGGCTCGCGCAAGCTGGCCGGGGAACCGGGGCTAGATGGATCGCCGGCACCTGCAGAGCCGATGACTGAGGACACGATCTTCGACCTGGCGTCGTTGACGAAGTGCCTGGCAACCGCGAGTGCCGTCATGCAGCTTTACGAGCAGGGCAAGGTTGCGTTCGACGATCCCGTGCAGAAGTATTTGCCTGACTTCAACACGGCGAACGATCCCCAGCGGGCAAAGGTGACGGTTCGCATGTTGCTTACGCACACTTCGGGCGTAGCCGGAGACGAGGGAGACGTCAGCCTCAAAGATCCGTGGGGACTGGACGGAGCCGATAAAACAGAGGGCATTCATCGTGCGCTGACCACGCCGCTGCAGTCGGGTCCCGGTGGGGTTTTCCGCTACGCCGACATCAATTTCATTCTGCTTGGCGCGCTGATCGAGAAAGTCAGCGGCGAGGCCGAAGACGTCTACGTTCAGCAAAACGTGTTTGCGCCGCTGGGCATGGCAGAGACCCGCTATCTTCCGCCGGCCAAAGCATGTGGTCCACACACGATGCGAGGAGCTGCGATTGCGTGGGCTCCCGCGCCACAACGGCGCGAGCAGGTCGGCTGTCCTGTGGGGAGCTGGAGCACCAGTGTTTTGTCGCGCATCGCACCAACAACACATGACGACGAAAGCAAAACCGATCCGAGCAAGAATCCCGATTATGATTACCTGCTTCGGGGCGTCGTGCATGACCCGACGACGCGCCGCATGGGTGGGGTGGCCGGGCATGCCGGTGTGTTCTCGACGGCGCACGATGTCAGCGTCTATGCGCAGGCCCTGCTTGATCGGCTTGCGGGCCGCCCGAGCGAGTTTCCGCTGCAGCAAGCGACCCTGGAGTTGATGACGACTCCTGAGCAGCCCGGACATACGGCTGAACAACTCGACGCAGCGAACCGTGCCAGCCGAGAAGCCATCGCAAAGACACCAAACACCACAGATCCGCTGCTTGCTCCGCGCTATCCGGCGATCAAGGGACAAAACCTGCGCGGCTTTGGCTGGGATATCGATACGGCCTATTCCAAGCCGCGAGGCATGGTCTTTCCCATCGGTAGCTTTGGCATCACAGGGTTTACTGGAACCTCGCTTTGGCTGGACCCAGGCTCAGATACCTACGTAATTCTGCTCGCCAACGCAATCCATCCGCGGGGCAATCCACCGATCACGAACCTGCGAGGTGAAGTGGCTACGGCGACAGCCCAGGCCTTGCGTCTTCACGGCCGAACACTTCGTAACTAGGCACCGTCACTCGCTGTCTGCGTAGCTGCCAGGCAGCTGAATACAGGTGAGGGAGAAGGCATTACAGGGCACGACACCGACCGCGGCCCTGATATTGGCTGGCGCGGGTGGTACAGGGAACGGCTCAAGCTGTCCGCAGCGGAGTTCGTCGGAGCTGCGAATCCTGGGGCCTTGTCATTTCACGCAGGGAACGTCATCGGCGGTCATGCGCGTGAGATTGGTAGGTGTCGGTGCTTGCGTGCCGGTGCCGGTGGCCGGCACCGTGGTGACCGGCGCCGTGACGGTTGTGGTCGGCGATGCCGACGTGTCATTGAGGTCGTCGAACCTGGAGTAATCGGTCCCGACGGTCAGTCGCACCGTGTTGCGGGCGACGCTGTCGGATGCGGCGGCATTTATGCCTAATTCATCGGCGAGCTCGGCGGCGGCCGCCTTGGCGCCGGGTCCGTAGGCGATGGTGCTTGTCCGGCTGGTGGAGTCGGCGGTGCTGACCGTCCCCGCAGTGAAGTGCCCTGTCGCTAAGGACATTTCGAGGTGCGCGGCTTCGCCTTGCCTGCCCGAGGCATTGACCACGTCCAGCGCGACGCTGCCTGCGGTCAGCGCTGCGCCATCGCCTGATTGCGGTGCTGCGCTGGTGGGGCTGGTCGAGGCTGCCACGGGCGAATCGGCGGCCACCAGGTTGTGCACGACGGTGCGGATGGTCGGTACGTCAATGAAATTGACATATGCACCGTTCGAGATTTCGCCGAAATTGGTGACCGGCAGCGTGTATAGCGCGACCGGTCTGTTGGGGAACGCCGACGCGTTATGCACGAAGTCTTCCAGGTCGAAACCAGCGTCGACGGCGACGTTTTGCTTGGCGGCATCCAGTAGGGCGCGCAACCGGGTAGGGGTCGACAACACGTCGCTGCGGCGCAGCGCACGGACCAGCGAGACGATGAAGGCCTGTTGGCGGCGGGTTCGATCAAGGTCGGTGAACATCTCATCGTTGGCGTCGCGGCGTTGTCGAACGAACGCCATCGCCTGGGCTGCACTGATCTGCTGGATGCCTTGATGAAAGTCCGCGCCCGAGTAGTAGCGATCCGCGGTGTCCTCGTTCAGGCACACGGTGATGGGTTCGACCACCCGGGCGACCTGAAAGAACCCGACCAAGGTGACTTCAATGAAGTGGTCGATCGGGATTTGCAACAGACGCCTGACCGTGCTGATCTCGGCTTTGCGGCCCGCCTCACGCGCCGCCTGTTCTTTCGCCGTGGAGTCTCGCCCTTCAGGCGAGGCTCGATCGGATTGCGGGTTGGCGGAGCCGCCGCGGTCCATCACGCGCTGGTAGGCGGCGCTGTAGGCCTCCTTGATCTTGCCGCGGCAATCCGAGTCCGGGCACCCGGCCAGATCGACATAGTCGTCGCGAGGGATTGAGATCGCCGTGGCCGGGGCGTCCCCGGCGGGCAGGTGCAACACTATGAGCGAGTCGGCGTCGCCGTCGCCGGAATCTTCACCGCCTGCGTGCAGCGCGTCATAGATGTCTGGCGGCAAGGGCTGGCCCCTCTGGTCGCGACGGCTATCCAGCCCCATGATCAGGATGTTTTGATCACTCCCGGTCGATGCGGGTTCGCCGGCCAACGCATCAGATGTGGTGATGCCGGCCGATGCAGTGCGGTAGGCGATCCACCCAATGCCGGTGACGACAACCACAACCGCCGATACCAGCGCGGCGAGCACCTTGGCGCCGGCCGCAACCAAGTGGCTGCGGTGTAGGCGATGCCGGGGCCCGTCCATCCGCGAACGTGCTTCTACATCGCCTGAGGGGTCCGCTCGATGAGTCATGACAGACGTGAGAATAGCTAGGTCACCGCGCTGAAACCAGCGTTTGCCGAGGTGGGACGCCTCAGGCTTTGTCGTTTGACGGCGTCAAGATGTGAGAACGAAACCGCAGCTAACGAGCGGGACTGAGACGCAACGAAACGTAACGAAACCGCTGATCAGGGTCTATAAGCCCAGGTAGGGCGCCGGTTTCGATTCCCGGCAGCTCCACTGAGAACGGCCGAGTCACTGCCCGCAGGACGCAGTCATTGCCGCGGTCGCCTAGCAGGAAGACAACCTTACGCAGCCGCCCGCAGGGTGATCTCGGAGATTTCCGTCCGGCTCTCGCCATCCGTGGTGCCCAAGGTGGAGATCCACACCAGCACATTGGAGGTCTTGGTCCTGTCATGTACCGCTATGCGGTTGTGCCCCGGCTGTAGTGGAGCGGTTGGGGTCAGCTCGGTGGTGTCGGCCAATTTGGCTGGGGCGTCGGTGGGCGACGAGCGGATCTGCACCTGGGTTCTTGTGCTGGACACGTCGATCGTCACGGCACTCAGCGCGGTCGGTTCGGACAGGTGCAGCAGCAGACCCATTCCTTCGATGAATTTCGGGAAAGGAACGGCGTCCTTATAGGTAACGGTGGACCACGCCGTGTTTGGGTTGCCGTCGATCGCCAAGTTGGCCTGCTGCGGATTGTCGGGGGCACCGTCGGGTGAAAACACCGTTGCGCTCACTGGCTTAACTATTGGTCCGGGGCGAGTCCAGATGCCGAATCCCTCGGTGAAGTACAGAACCGCAGCCGCGGTCAACACGATCACGCCGACGGCGGTGAGGACTGCAACGATCCGGACCTTTCTGCTTTTCGGTGCCTTGTCTCGCGGCGATTTGTCGGGGAGCCGGGACCGGCGTCGCTTTGGAGGAGGTTCAACTGAAAAGTTGATGATCTTGTCGGCATCGAGGGTGTCGCCGTCCCAGGCGCCGCTGATTTCGACCTCATCCCCGTCTGCGAGCTGACCCGCTACGAGATCAGTTGGCATTTCGACCGGAACATGGGCATGCCGGTTGTCTAGTGGGCCATATGGGACCACCTGGAACGACAGGATCCCGACCTGATTTTGAGCACCGACCGCGCTTTGCTGTACGCCGCGTGCTGTCCCATTAACGACCACCCGCTCGAGACGCTGCGTGGCTGGACGTTCGCCTGAACCGAGGTCCTCGGCGGGGCCCGACCCCGACGTCTGTGAGCCGGATTGCGGATGCGGTAAAGCGGCATCGCGGCCGGAACCCTGCTGCGTGAGGGCTCGGGCAAAGTCGGCGCAATTCGGGTATCGCTCGCTCGGGTCCTTGGCCAGCGCCCTTGCCAGCACGGCGTCCAGGTGCGCGAGATCGGGTCGGCGCTCCGATATCCGCGGTGGTGGCGTACTGAGATGGTGGCTGACTACGACAGCGCGATTTGAGTCCTGAAAAGGTGGGGCGCCGGTTAATAGGTGAAAGGTCGTGGCAGCCAGCGCATATTGATCCGCTCGGCCGTCAAGCGGCTTGCCCAAAAGTTGCTCGGGGGCCACGTAACTGATAGTTCCTATGGCGACGTTGGCGTCAGTGAGGTTGCTGACGTCATCGATTCTGCGAGCGATGCCGAAATCGGTTAATAACACCCTGCGCCGGTGGCCATCGGCCGCGGTCACAAGGATGTTCTCAGGCTTGACGTCACGATGGAGCAGACGGCGATCATGACCGAAGTCGAGCGCATCAGCCACCGCTGTCACGATTTCCCAGACGTCTTCTTCTGGCATGCCGCTCGGGTGGCGCTCGCGAACCAATCGACCTGCGTCAGTGCCGTCCACGTAGTCCATCGAGATCCAGAGCCGGCCGTTGAACTCACCACGATCCAGAACCCCGACGATATGTGGGTGCCACAGCGTCGCTGCCAATTCGGCTTCGCGGTTGAATCTCGCCCGAAACTCCTCGTCGGCTGTTGAGGCCGATGACAAGATCTTCAGCGCGTCGTGACGAGGCAGACGAGGATGCTGGGCGAGGTAAACCTCACCCATACCACCAGTGCCGAGCAAGCGCTGAATAACGTAGCCAGCGAAGACTTCACCGTTGTTGAACGGCATGCCCGAAAGCCTACAAACCGGCACGGCCAAGGAGCGAATTGCGGCGACGAGGAGTAGAACCGCCGCGTCAGGCTCTTGACGCCGTCAAGACCCGAGAACGAAACCACAGGTAACGAGAGGTACTGAATCGGATCGAAACGGAACGAACCGGCACCTCAGAAGCCATTTTGCCTGGTAGAGCATCGGTTTCGATTCCCGGCAGCTCCACTAGTGGCCATGCTTGCCGCTGACGGCTGGTCCTAGTCGCTCAGCTGATCCAGCTCACGCGCTGGCGAGCAGATCTGGGTTCAAGGTTCAAACGGCTGACGAACTCGGTGACATCCTGACCGCCGATGTTGATAATGGCGGTACATGGACCTGACGTTCGACGTGCCACCGCCCCCGGGCGCATCGACAAATCCCTACGGCAACATGAGGAAATCGCCGCGGCCATTAGAGCCGGCGACGACGCCGGCGCTTGGCAGGCCGTGGCCGACGAAATGTGGTGGCCATCCCATACCCCGTGCTCGACGGCGCAATCCACCGTCATATTTGGGGCTCAAACCCAACTGGGTCGGCGGTCGCTTCGATCTCGGAAGGTTCGGGATGGCCACCCCCGCTGATGATCTGCCGGCGATGCTCGACAGCCACGAAGTCGCCGCCGCGCTAGGCCAAAGCTTGTACCGCACTCAGGCCCAGTTGCGCGACGGCTTGCTGCCCGGCGTGAAGTTGCCAGGTGGTCGCTGGCGGTGTCGTCGTGAAGACATCAAGGCGATCCTGGCTGGCGAACCCACCCCGCACGCGCGGCCGCCGCCTCAGAGCACCCACCGCGATCTCTTCGTCACTCATTGCTGCTCCTCAATTTCGGTGCCGTTGTTGCGTCGCCACCGGCCCCTGATCACGTCCATGTGCGCCGGGTTGACGCACATCTCGTTGCCGCAACGTCCGTGGCGTGGCGGTGCACGACGCCTGGGCGCCCTACGACACCTATATCGAGTCCGAACATCAGCTGTGTTGCGCCCACGCGCTGCGGGAACTGCAAGGTGTCGCCGACACCGCGCCACCGGATGCCCAATGGTGCTGGGCCACCCAGGTATCCGACGCGCTGGTCGCGATGCAACACCTGGCAGCCGACGCGATCGCCACCGGCGCGGACAGGATCGATCCCGACGCCCTCGCCGAACAGGTCCGGCGCTACCGCTCAGCCGCCCAGATCGGCCTCACCGAGACCGCCGCCCGCTCGGACAAACCGATGCAGAAGCACAACGCGCTCGCCCGTCGCCTGCTCGACCGGCAAGACGACTACCTGCGCTTCACCACCGGCCGGCGAATACCGGCCGACAACAACGGATCCGAACGCGACATCCGCATGATCAAACTGCGGCAGAAGGTGTCCGGGTGCCTGCGCACCCTCACCGGCGCGAAACAATTCTGCGCCATACGAAGCTATCTATCCACCGCCGCCAAACACGGCCGGAACTTCTTCGACACCTTCGTCATGCTCGCCGAGGGCCAACCCTGGCTGCCCGCCACGACCTGACCAGTTACCCCGTCGGTTCATCGGTCCACGGCGGGGGTTTCCAGCGTCAGCTTGTCTCTCTTTGAGGAATAACCAGCTCGGCGAACAGGATCGTCACCTGCTTGTACTCAGCCGATGTAGCGGCTGGCGTGATCGGCGCACCGCACTTGTTGCAGAACCGTGAGTCCGGTTCCTGGCCGAGTCGGGGCGGCCGCAGTTCGCCTTCCGGTTGTTGATCGCGACCACCGACCTGATCGGGCACACCGCCAAGCGCACCATCGAGGCCCAGCAGAAGCAGGCCAGCGTGCTGCTGCTCGGTGACCTGGAAGCCGCCGAGGTCGACTGGCCCGCCTCCCCCGTCGGATCTGCACGCCCGACCGCTCCCGCCGAAACGCCCAAGCCTCATCAGCGCCAGGCGATCGACAGGGTGGTGACGGGGTTTGAGCGGCTCGGCGCCGCCGGCGAACATCGTGTGCGCACGCCCGAGCCTGATCGCGTCGAGCGCGTCGCCGATCGCCATGTTCGACGCCGCGCACGCGGTCGTCTGTGCCGTCAGCGGGCCCTTGGTGCCGAGCTCGATCGAGCGCCGTGCGCTTCGTCGCCGACGTGTCGGTCGCGCAGTCGTGAGCCGACGCGAAGTAGCAGCTCAGCGGTTCGTGAGCACGACCTTGCCGACGACGTCGCCCAACGCGAGCCGCTCGAAGGCCGAGCGGGCGTCGCGGAGGTCGTAGGTCGACTCGATGGTCGGTCGTACGCCAGTGTCGAGCACGAGGTCGACGAGGCGCTCGAGCTCGTCGCGCGTCCCCATGGTCGAGCCGACGACGCTGAGCTGCAGGAAGAGGACGCGCGCGAGGTCCGCCGGCGGGTTGGGGCCGCTGGTCGCCCCGGAGACCACGATCGTGCCGCCGGGGCGCAGGGCCCGCAGCGAGTGCGACCACGTCGCCTCGCCCACGGTCTCGATGACGGCGTCGACCTTGTCGGGCAGCCGTGCGCCGGACTCGAACGCCTCGTGCGCGCCGAGCTCGACGGCCCGGGCGCGCTTGCCCTCGTCACGGCTGGTGACCCACACGCGGAAGCCCATGACGCTCGCGAGCTGGATGGCCGCAGTGGCCACGCCACCGCCGGCACCCTGCACGAGCACCCTGTCGCCGACGCGCAGACCCGACCTCGTCGCGAGCATGCGGTACGCCGTGAGCCACGCGGTCGGCAGGCACGCGGCGTCCTCGAAGCTGAGCGCCTCGGGCTTGCTGATGACGTTGTAGGCCGGCACCGCGACCGTGTCGGCGAGCGTCCCCGGGTGCTTCTCCGACAGCAGCGTGCGACGCGGGTCGAGGGTCTCGTCCCCGCCGCCGGCCTGCGGGTCGCCGATGACCTCGTGCACGATGACCGGCGTGCCGTCGTCGAGCACGCCTGCGGCGTCCCCGCCGAGGATCATCGGCAGCTGCTCCTCGCGCAGCCCGACGCCCATGAGGCTCCACAGGTCGTGGTGGTTGAGGCTGGCGGCACGCAGGTGCACCCGCACCCAGCCCTCGGGCACGACGGTGTCAGGCACCTCGCCCAGCGTCAGCCCCGCCAGCGGGTCGTCGGGGTGGAACGAGGTCGCGGTCACGGCGAACATGGCTCGACCCTAGAGGCGCATCCCTGACCAGCGCCGAGTCACACCGGGCACGATCTGGCGTAGCCGTTTGCTGGCTGTCCTGCGACGAAAGTCCGGCGAAAGTCGCGCACGGCCTGACCTGCGACGATGCCCGAAACCTCGCTCTACCGTCCAGCTCGGCGCGACACCGGCGGCGACCCCTCGCGTGTAGGGGCGGCTACCCGTCGAGAGTTACAGCGCCTGAAAGCGTGGGCGAGGGGAGTTCGTGTCCGAAATGGCCAGACCTCAACTAGAGTGCCAATTCACGTAGGAACGGCTTCGGATCTGCTGTCAGGGGACTCATGCCACTGCCAAAGGCGCGCCAATTTAGCTATTACTTCACGCAACCGCCGGTTCCGCCTGGGTCATCTCCTCATGCGTGGAGTGACGAGCCGCGCCCGTCGATTCTTATGGAGGCGTTGAGCCGTCAATCAGAGTTGAAAAGTGTGGGTACCGCCAGAATGAATGGGCCCACTTCGCATATTAATCGACTGTGGACACACTATCGTAATTTCGTTCGGCAGGCGATGAGTAACTTTGAGGTCGCTATGGGTGTGGGAAATCGATCGTCGAGTCTACTTTATTACTATGCAATGTTGAACTTCGCAAAAGCCGAGCTATTGGATAAGCATCATTCGCAAATTGTGGACCAAAAGATTAGACACGGGCTGAGTTTCAATGCTGTTCGAGCAAAGTCGGTTGCTGGCGATTACTTAACAGTTACGACTGGCGTGTTCCCGTTACTTTACGAATGGCGTACCGGCTACCAATTGCTAAACGGCACGCAGTTGCCGCTCAGCCGGCTGCTCCGCGCAATACCGGAGATTGGTGCCCAACTAGACGACTCCGGTGTCGCTCGCGCTAGTGTCACGTCGATCGATGTCGCACTCGTCCATCAGCCGACCGAGGGGTGGATACTTATGCGAATCGACCCCCCCTTCATGAACGAGCGCTCGCTCACCAAATCACACATACTCAGATACTTTCGAGAGGTCGAGGCTCCCGAAAAGTGGCGAGAAGTTTTCGCGATAAGTAAGCGTTTGCGCCGCCCAGCCCGCTTCTTAGAGAGCAAGCGAACTGTCACTGGAAACCCACTTTTGATAGACGATGTTCTAGCGATCATGAGCGATATCTCAGACTTTTTCGTTGTTCGTGGTTATGGCAACGCAGATGCAATAATTACGCCGTATCTCTACAAAACAAAAAGATTGGTGATGCCGCCATCACTCGCTCGCTACGCTGTAACGTATTACGCATCCTCGCTCGTCAGGTATAGGCCTACGGCATTCGACGCTGATAAGTCACCCGAACAGGCTTATCTTTTTGACGCTGTCGCGAGAGAATGCGCAGTACCCAGGGCTCCGGCGTTGTTGATTAGCACGCTTGTGACCTGCTGATTTGGGGGTCTTGAGCAGGTTGAGGCCGCGGTCGGCGCTGAAGGCGGTGACTCGGGCAGGCTTCGGCTATGTTGTCGGAGGCCGGCCAGGCGGTGCAGGTTGAGCGCGGTGTTTCTTAGGCTGGCCATGACCTGGGGTGCGGTGCCGGTGCGCACGGTGGAGCGGTCCTCGTCGAAGGTGATGTCGCGCACCCAGTGCACGGCGTTCTCGATGCTCCAGTGCTCGCGCAGCCAGGTGGCGATCACTCGCGGGTGGGCGTGTTCGAATGCGACGCTGCAGATCGCGTAGACGACCTCGCGGCTGCGCTCGCCGGTGGCGACGGCGACCCGATCGCGGGTGATCTGAATTACTTGACGCGCGTGGGGAAATCCGATGCCGCGCACGGTGGTCAGCACCTTCAGCGTGCGGGTTTCGATGCGCCCATGCGCGGGCTGAGAGTCCTCGCTGTGGCTGAGTGGAATCTGGGCCCGGGCAGCGCCTGGATGCGGGCCAGCAGCTTGGGCTGGTTGGACTTGACGATCATCAGGTAGTGCGATTTCAGTGTGCCGCAGATCAGCTTCGCGGTCGCGGTCTGGGTGTGCATGGCGTCCACCGTGACCAGCAGCCGCGCCTTCCGGAATGTGCGGAGAAGCTTTCGCACGCAGGGTATTTCGTTGCTCTTCTCGGCGACGGCGAGCTGGCCGAGCACCAGCCGCGCGCGGTGGGCGAAGACCGCGACCAGATGCGTGGCCGCCGCACCCATCCGGCGCGCGGCGCGCAGCGTCTTGCCGTCCAAAGCGACAGCCAGCAGCCCGCCGGTGGCCACCGTCTCGGCGGCGGCCACTGTCGTGAAGTACGCCCCGAACCGGCGATCCAGGTCTGCCGGGTCCAGCCGCGACAGCACGGACCGGAACGTCTTCTCGCTCGGCCGTCGGAACCGAATACCCAGTCGAGAAAGCACTTCCGCCGGAGCGGTGGCCGCCCACGTGGCGAACCCGGCATACCCGCGCATACCGGCCGCGGTCGCCAGGATCGAGATCGCCAGCAACCCGGCAAGCGGATAACGCCGCCCGCGCGGATCCCGTGGGTCCGGCACCGACGCCAGTACATCCAGGAACTCCGAGTGCAGAACCTCGACGCCGTCCCCGGCGCGCCAGCGGTCCAACGCCAGCGTGATCGATTCGACGGGCGATACTAAACCAGCGGGCATGGGTGACTCCGGGTGATCGATGCAGCGTGAAGAGAGAACTCCATCGTTCTCGAGAAGCCCATGCCTGCCCCGCAGCGAAACGCCGTGTCACCCAAGTCCGTCATCGCAGGTCACGGCGTCGCAAGTCAACAACGCCGGAGCCCTGGCGCAGTACCCAGGGCCTCGGCAAAGTCGTGTTTCATGAGGTCAGCAGTAGTTTGACGGGTCGGTGAGGGCTGCGGGCGTTGTGGCGCAGGGCCTTTGCGATGTTGTCGTGGCCGTCGAGTCGGAGGACGCTGATGGCGGTGTTACTTGTTGACTGAACTACGACACGCGTTTGCCCAGCTTGACGGGCGATTGTCGGTTTGTTGGTTATTGTCCGGCTCGTGGTCGAACATGACGGGCACGCCCGTGATCTGGCCGCGTTGACGGTGCCGTTGACGGGCTCGTTGCAGGACACCGGCGATCCGTGGCTGCCGTACCGTCTGGTCGACCCGGCCGGTGAGCCGGTGGAGGCGGTGTCGGCGTACTTCCGTGACCTGCAGGCGATCGGCCGGTCGACGGCGACGATGCGCTCCTACGGTCTGGATCTGCTGCGCTGGTTTCGGTTCCTGTGGGCGATCGGGATCGCGTGGAACCGGGTCACCCGGGTAGAAGCACGTGACTTCTGCCGCTGGATGCTGGTGGCGGGCAAGCCTTCTCGCCCGCACTGGCGACGACCGCGGGAGATACCCGACCGGGCTGGGGTGGTGGCGTACGCGCCGTCGGTGCGTGTGCACGCCGAAACGGTGTTGCGCAGCTTCTACGGCTTTCACCTCGAGGCGGGCACCGGGCCGATCGTCAATCCGTTCCCGCTGGCCCGGCCGCGCAGCGGCCGGACCCATCCCCACCACAATCCGATGGAGCCGTACCGGAACGAGCGGGCGGGGTTGTATCGGCCGCGGGTGCCGTCGCGGATCCCGCGCAGCGTGCCGGATTCGGAGTTCAACGAGATTTTCGCCCGGCTGCCTTCGCACCGGGATCGGGCATTGGTTGCGTTCTACGTGTCCACCGGTGCTCGGGCCTCGGAGTTGTTGTCGGTGACCCAGGGCGACGTCGATCCGGGTCGACAGCTGATCACGGTGATCCGCAAGGGAACTCGCGAGACTCAGGAGTTGCCGGCATCGTCGGACGCGTTCGTGTGGCTGCGGCTCTACCAGGTGGAGATGGACGGGCAGTTCCCGAAGGGGAAGCGTCAGCCGTTGTGGTGGACTTCGCGAATGCCGGCGCGGCCGTTGACCTATCATGCCGTGCATCGCATGTTCGAGCGGGTCAACGACCGGGCCGGCACGGCGGCAACGCTGCACTCGCTGCGGCATACGGCGGCCTACCGGATGGCCGAGGATCCGCGGCTTCCGTTGACCGATGTGCAGTTGGTGCTCGGCCACGCCCAGTTGACCACGACGCAGATCTATCTGACGCCTCGCCAGGAGGATGTGGTGCGCCGGGTGCTCACCCATCACGACGAGCAAGCCCGGTGTGCCGCCGCACGGAGCAGACCCGCCCCAGCGCCGGGATACCGGCCCGAGTCGCTGGATGTGTTGTTCGGAGGCCGGGTCTGATGACGATCGAACTCGTCGAGCCCGCGTTGCGTGAGCCGATCCCGCCCGCGCTGGTGGACGATCCGGGCGGTACCCGATTCCCCGCGCGTGTGCCGACCGCGGCGTGGTCGGTGACCACCGCTGGCCGAGACGAGGTCACGGCACGGCTGAGTCGCCCACCGTTCGTGCTCGACGGCGCCGCCAGCCAGAAGCATCGGTCGCGGGGGCTGAGGTTGCTGCTGGACTGGTTGAGCGACCAGCCGGGCGACAGCTGGCAGCAGCGGTGGATGTCCGGCGGTGTCGATGCCGCCGCGGCGGACTGGCGACAGGTTCCCGCCGACTGGCTGCGCCGCCATGACCACTTCAACCCGGGCCGTCATGCCGCGCTGTGCGCGGCGGTCGCGGTGGCGATCGCCGCCGACCTCGTCCGCCCGTCACTGGCCTGGCTCGTCGCGGCCGGGACACGTTCGCTGATCGCCGCGCACGACATGATGGAAGCCCGCGACCCGGACGGGTTCGCCCGCCTGCGTCATCTCTGCGACAGCGATCCCCTGGTGTCGGCGCGGGGACGTGATCACACCCTGCATCGCGCCGCTCTGATCATCGCCGCCAAGGGCGGCACGTTGGGCGAGATCACCATCGGCGATGTGCTGGAACTGCTGGACACCGAGGCCCGCATCCACCGGCAGCCGAGGACCCACGGCGCCGACTTCTACCGGATGATGCGCCGAATCGGGGTATTCGGTCCCTCTGCCCCGCACCGGCTGGGTGAGCTGCGCTCCATCGGTCAGCGCACGCCGGAGGAACTGATCGACCGATATCAGCTTGCCTGCCGACCGGTTCGCGACCTGCTGGTCGAGTACCTCAAGGAGCGGCAGCCGGGGATGGACTACAGCAGCATGCGCAAGCTGGCGGCCT
>CAWDJC010000016.1:0-148717 GCA_963802525.1 uncultured Actinomycetota bacterium
GAGACCTGATTGATGAGCGACATCAACGTTGCTATTACAACCATGGGCAGGCACGCTAGCAATGGGATTCATTGAAAACCAAAATTTGTGGCCTCCGTCATGCGCAAATTGAGTAATGGCGTACGCCACATTTTCAGCAAACGATTACGCAGACGGGCATTTTTCTGGCACACCTGGGCGGCCTGAGGGGCCGGGCGGACCCAAGAATTTCCCGCCACCCCTGTCCGCTTCCCTTCCTCGCGTACCGCCCGGGTAGAAACATCGATGGCTCAATGAAACCACCGGAGCTACGGTCCATCCGAAATGGGGCGTTGAAATCGACTTCGGCCCCCGCGGCCCCGCGACGGCCTTAAGACCTCCGCGGTGTCACCCCGGCCGCGAGAACCCCGACAGAATGTGCGGCCAGACCCACGATCACCAGTGTCGCGATGAGGGACAGATTGAGACCGAGAACGATTCCGAGCCGCCTCTGCTGACTCACCCATTTCCCGGCTTGGTTGTTTCTCCGTGTCAGAACTGGGCCACTTGGCCGTTGCGCATCAGTTGGCCTGCGGCGCCGTCTCACCGGTCGGCGACTTTCCCCTCTCAAACAGCAGCGGGTAGATCAGACCGCCGATAAGACCCCCGATCAGTGGTGCCAGCCAGAACACCCACAGTTGGCCGGGTGCGCCGTCCCCATTGAAGAAGGCGACGCCCGTGGACCGGGCCGGATTGACCGAGCAGTTACTGATCGGGATGGCCACCAGGTTGATGAGCGTCAGCGCCAAACCGATGGCCAACGGCCCAAATCCGTTCGGGGCCCGGTCGTCGGTCGCGCCCAGTATCACGATGAGGAAGAACGCCGTCAGCAAGACTTCGGTGATGATCACCGCTGCAAGCGAGTAGTGGCCTGGCGAATGCGCGCCGTACCCGTTCGCGGCCATATTCCCGGCGGATGAGAATCCGGGTTTTCCCTTCGCAATGATCAGCAGCGCCAAGCCTGCGAGCAGGCCGCCGAGAACCTGGGAGATCCAGTACCCAGGAAGATCCTTCCACGGCAGCCGACCGCTCACCGCGGCGCCCAGACTGATCGCGGGGTTGAAATGTCCGCCCGAGATGTGACCGACGGCGTAAGCCATCGTGACGACAGTGAGCCCGAATGCCAATGACACTCCGAGGAATCCGATGCCCAATTGGTACACGCCGCTGCCATCCGCGGCTTGGGCGATCTGCTTGGCCGCAAAAATTGCGCTGCCACAGCCACCGAACACCAACCAGAACGTGCCGAACAGCTCGGCACCGAATTTCGAAGCGAGCGACGACGATGTCATATTCCGCCTCCTTGTGAGATGTGTCTCCGCGACGATGGTAGTTGTCACTTGGGGACGCTATCAATCGGCTACAGGCGGTTTTGTTGTTGCGTGACGGAACTCGACTGCGTCGCCGTCCGACTCTTCGCCGATAGTCAAACTCCGAACTTGGCACGGGCCTCGTCCATGACCGGAGTGAACAGGTTGACGAGGTTTCCATCTGGATCCCGGAATAACAATGCGCGGTTACCTCCGCTGATTTACTTCACTGACGACGATCGCGTGATTCTGGTCGCATCGGACTACGGCGGTACCCGGCATCCAGCGTGGTACTACAACGTGCTGGCTCATCCCACTGTGACGCTCTGCGGTGGTGGATTCGAGGGGCGATTCCTCGCTCATGAAGTCATGCCCAGACGTTGCTTGAAACCGGAACTCCACCACGTCGACGTCGACGTGCATTCGAAGCCCCCGGTGACGGCCGATTGTTATCGACGCACCAGGCGCTGTTTGTCCGGAGCCAGTTCCCTGGCGAGTGCCGGCGTTTGGTCAGACCGGAGTCCATATTCCGTTGTTCCAGAATCCCCAAACACGGGCAGTCGGGTTCCACATCAGCTGAGCCCCGGGCGCCCACGACGGTGGAGGTGGCTGCGGCGGCGCCCACAGCGGGGGTCCCCAGGGCCCCCAGCCCGCCGGACCGCTTTGGCCTGCCGGACCTTGCCAGTCGTGGCAGTGATTCCAGTCCCAGTCGTAGACGCTGCCCCATCCCGGGTCCCATTGAGCACCCGGGCACCAGTGATAGCTGGGCGCAGGGGCCGGGGCCCCTGGGCCCGGGTCCAGCCAGTCCGAAAGCGGACACGGCCAATCCGCCACCCACCAGCAACCTCGTAGACCGCCAAACCCACGGTCTCTTTTGCTTCACAGCCGCCACCTCCCATCCCTTAGACCCGAATCCAGGCAAGTGGCGCTTCCAAGTCATCCCGAGTCATAAAGTGCGGTACCAGCGACCAGCGTCGCTCCCGCCCAACTCCGACTTCTCGGCCCTAGACGTTGAACCGGAACGTTGCGCTGGTCGTTTGCCACGTTGGGCCAGGCGGGTCAGACCGGGCAAAACTGCTCCGACCAGCACAGATCGCGATGTGCCAACAACCGCCCAACGGCGCAAACTGCGGACCGACTGCGGACCAGGACAAGCGGTCGCCGGACCAACGAGAACGGCGGTGCCATCGCCATTGGCCACCCGCTTGGTGGGCGGCGGCATGGCCAACGCGACGATCATTGAGCGATTGGGCTAGGTGAGTCCGCAGGTCAAGTCCCCGTGCTTCGCGCTTTCAGGCACGGGGCCTTGCTGCTGGCAGTCCTGCGTCCTCGGCGCGCCTGGCCGGTATTCGTCAGCCCCTTGTGCCACGGTTGAAAGTGTTAGATGTCCGACCCAACGAAGCAGACCCCGATGCAACCGAACGAAACCGTCGCATGCGACTGCTGCGAGCTAGACACCCCCCGCGGTCTCGCTTCACCGCTCAACAACGCTTACGGACTCAACCGTGGCTGGCGCTGCCGGATGTGCAATGAGCACCAGGGACAGCAACTCAAGATGGCGCAAGAACACGAGGACGAGGTCCGCAAGCGTTGGGACGAAACGGTGGACCTATGGCACGCGGCTGAAGATCGTGCCGACAAGTACAAGGAGAAGATGCTAGCCGCGTTCAGGTCGCGGGAGAGCGTGCTGAGGCAGTTTGAGAGGCTGACCGATTTCCACCATGTAACCCCTCGCGGGTGTTCTTGCGGCGAAGAGGATTGCGCGGAGCTTGACGTGATCGGTGCCGACTGGATCACCGACCTGATTTCACGGATGAATCGCCGGTAGGGCTTAGCTCCGAGGGAATCGAGCATTCAGCGCGGTGAGCATTTTTCTCGCTTCGGTGATGCGTTCCCGCACCACCGCCAGACGCTCCGGTGGATCGACGTAACCTTCGGATTCACAACGGCGTTGCCACTCTGATTCGGCGCTGCTCACTTTCCGCTTCATCGCCGCGATCTCGTGGCGCAGTATTTTGGCGAACAGTTGGGCCTGGACCCGCTCAGAAGGTTGGGTAAGGGGAATGACCTCGGCAATAACGGCGCTGCCCGTCGATGGTTCATCACCTGTGCTCGTCGCAACCACTACCCGTCTACCCCAAGAAGCCCAAAGGATCGGTCACCGGCCAGCCAGCCGCAACGAGCCGCCGCTTCACACGCTCGGTGTCTTCGGCGAGGGCATGTCGTCGGTCAGCTTGGTGATCGCGACCCGCACGTCAGTGCCCTCGACCGGCGTGTGTCCGATGGACATTAATTCGGTGGCAACGGCGAAGACCTCGTCGTCGGACAGGCGGCGGCGAAGAAGCGCCAACAGAGGGATGTAGTCATTCGTGGGAACGCCCTCGGGGTAGCCCGCTCGAAGGAAAGCCACAATCCGCGTCAGCAAACCGGATAGCGGCATGGTCACCCCCGCAACGCGAATCGTCGCGCCATCAACCCTGGTTCCCCTGTACCGTCCAGGGCAACTTCTTCGATTATTCGGAAAGATTGTATTCATGACCAGTTCACCAACGCTAGGTGCGCTCGGTCTACGCGGTTCTAGGGTGATGCCATGCGCACGGCGTTCCATGAACAGCTCGACTCGCTGACCGAAATGCTCAGCAACATGTGCGGCCTCGCCGGGTTGGCGATGGACCGTGCGACGCAGGCGCTGTTGCACGCGGACCTGGCCATGGCCGAAAAGGTTATTGGCGACCATGACCAGCTTGCCCACATGCAAACCCGCGCAGAGGAAGCTGCCTTCGCGTTGCTCGCGTTGCAGGCACCTGTCGCGGGCGACCTGCGCCTTGTCTTCGGTTCCTTCCAGAACGTGGCCGACGCTGAACGGATGGGCGCTCTGGCACTGCACGTCGCCAAAATCGCTCGCCGCCGCCATCCCCACCATGCCCTGCCCGACGAAGTCGAAGGCTGCTTCGGCGAGATGGGACGGATCGCTGTAGACCTCGGCAACAGCGCCAAGGAAGTGGTGCTATCGCGTGATCCGAAGCAAGCCGCTCAGATCAGCCGGGAAGACGATGCGATGGATCAACTTCACCAACAACTATTCAGCGTCTTGATGGATACGGAGTGGAAGCACGGCGTCACAGCAGCCGTGGATGTCACCCTGCTGGGTCGGTTCTACGAACGCTTCGCAGACCACGCCGTGGCTATAGGGCATCGCGTTGTCTTTGAGGCGACAGGGGAAAGCCTGTAGCTATTGTCCCCATCGTGTCTCAGAACTTTAAATATGAGACAGGCGCCGCAGGTCCTATTGGCGCAGAGGAAAGCCCACGTCGCGCAGTCGCAAAAGTCGCCTCAGAACTATCGTCGCAATACTTGTGTTTCTGAGACTTTTGCGACACGCTCAAGGCATGACCTCCGCTACGGCTCCCACGGGTGTTCAAATCGGATACGCCCGCGTCTCCACTGGCCACCAGTCCCTCGACCAACAACTGGACGCCCTCACTGCAGCAGGGGTCGACCCTGACCGGATCTATCGCGACAAGCTGTCCGGCACGTCGACACGCGAGCAACGACCTGGCCTAGCCGCATTGCTTGACTACACACGACCCGGTGACGCAATCGTTGTGGTTGGCATAGATCGGTTGGGTCGCAACGCCGCTGAGGTGATGACCACGATTCGGGATCTGGGTGACGGAGTATCGTCCTTCGGTCTTTGAGGGAGGGCATCGACACCTCTAACGCCACTGGTCGGATGGTGGCCGGGGTACTCGCCAGCCTGGCAGAGCTTGAGCTTGAGCTAGGCCGTGAGCGCCGTGCAGCGGCACGGGAAGCGCGTCGGGCACGGGGACAGCACATCGGGCGTCCCAAGGCGCTTGACGAGAAGAAGGCCGCTCTGGCGCAGCGGATGAACGCCAGCGGTGAATCCGCGAGCACGATTGCGAACACTCTCGGCGTGAGTAGGGCAACGGTATACCGAGTGCTTGCCGAAAGACGCAGATTGACAGCTTCGGCGCAGAACATCTACTGGTCTAGTGACCCACCTGGTTGTTCGAGTTCTGTTCGGGCCTGGTCCATTTGGTCATAGGCGTAGGTCACCATGGCGGCGGTGGTCATCGTCTCGCCCTTGTGGGCAAGCGATTCGTAGGTCTGGTCGCCGAGGACTTCGCGGAGGTGGGCGGTCGTAGTGCCAAGTTCAGGGTTCGCCGCTGTGGTGAGAGGACTGGAGGCGAATCCGGCGCTGGTGGCCGCCGGCTCATAACGTCCGAGCCGGTCGAAAACGGCAGCGAGGACAGCCAGCGGGAAACGGATCATGGTGGTGTTGCCCGCGTCGTGGAAATTCCGGACCGCAAGTGCGACATAGTCGAGCGCGGCCAGCGGGTCGCCGTACTCGGCCTCGAGGCGGGACAGACTGCCCGCGATGCGTGTCTCGGTGTTGCGGTTGCCGCTCTCCTGGGCGATCACCAGACCGCGGCGCTGGGCGTCCAGCGCCGAGGCGGGATCAGCGTCGCCGAACGCGTAACCGTAGGCGTAGAGCGCAAACGAGAGCGCAGCCGGGTTGCCGGTGGCCTCGGCAACCTCGATCAGGCCATTCGCGGCGGCCCTCGCCTCCTCACCGCAACCCGCGACCGTCAGTGCGACGGTCAGGAATGCCCTGGTGATCCCATGGGTGTCGCGACCGAATGCGAGCCGGGCGCGGCACCACTCGACCTGCCGTTCGGGTTCGCCGAAGTGCAGGTACGCAGCGCCGAGCACGCCCTCGAGGCCGAACGGCACCTCGTCATGGCGGCCACTGCCGATCACCAGCTGGCCGGCGTCGCTGTAGCCAACAGCTGCCGCGATCCGTCCGGGCCACCAGCACGAAGACGCCATCGCATACAGGAATGCGAGTGTCGGATGATCGGCGGTACGGGCGGGCTCGATGAGCTCCTCGGCCCACGCTATCGGCTCGTAATTGTGCATCCAAAAGCCAAGCCATGCCGCCCATGTCGCGATGGTGGCGGCGACGTCGAGGTCACTTTGGTCGGCGGCCCACCGAAACGCGGCGCGGAGATTGGCGAACTCCGTGGAGAACCAGGTGTACGCCTCGCGCTGCCGGGGGCTGTCCCACAGGGCCATGATGTCGGCTTCGCGCCCGGCGAAGTAGTGGGCATGCGCGGCCCGCGCCTCGGTGGCCTCGCCGCCCGCGACGAGTTGTTCCTCGGCGAACTGGCGGATCGTCTCCAGCATCGAAAAGCGGGTCCGCCCGGCTGACCTGTCGGCGACCAGCAGCGACTTGCGCACCAAAGCGTCCAACAGATCCAGGATGGCGTATTCGTCGACATCACCCGATCCGGCCACCGCCCAGGCGCTTTGAAGGTCGAATCCCCCGGCGAACACCGAACACCTTGACAACAATGACTTTTCAACGTCAGTGAGCAGCTCATAGGACCACGCCACTGCGTGATGCAGGGTTTGGTGGCGTGACAGGCCGCGCCGCGATCCCACCAGCAGCCGCAACCGCTGATCGAGACGATCACGGACCTCGATCGCGGTCATCGACGCCATCCGCGAGGCCGCCAACTCAATGGCCAACGGGATGCCGTCGAGGCTGCGGCAGATTTCCACTACAGCGTCCGCCTCGCCGGGCTGGGCCAGCGAGAAGTCCGACACCACACTTTGAGCACGGTCGACGAAAAGGTTCACGGCGGCGGAATGGGTTCCGGAGTTGACATCCAGCGACGGCACACGCCATAACTGTTCTTCGCTGACCCCCAATCCTTCGCGGCTGGTCGCCAGAATCGTCACGGTCGCCGAGGCGGCCAGGATCGCCTCAACCAGATCCGCCACACTGTCGACAACGTGCTCGCAGTTGTCGAACACCAACAACCGGACTCTCTCTTCCAACGCGGCCGCGACACTGTCAGCCACGCTCTTCCCCGGCTGTTGGATGATGCCCAGCACGGCCGCTACCGCGTCAGGCACCGCCACCGGATCGGCGACCGCGGCCAGCTCGAAAAACCAGACACCATCGGGAAATTCATCGTGCAGACGTTCGGCGACCTCAAGCGCCAAGCGCGTCTTACCGACCCCGCCCACCCCGGTCAACGTCATCAACCGATGAGCCTTCACCGCGGCTTGCACCTCGACGAGCTCCGACTCGCGCCCAACGAAGCTGGTAACCACAGCCCGCAAGTTCCCCGGACTCGCATCTGGCGCACGCAACGACGGAAAGTCCGTGCGCAGGCCCTCCGCTCGGACCTGGAACACCTGAACCGGGGTCGCCAGATCCCGCAACCGCCGCAGCCCCAGATCCACCAGATCAACTCCACTGACCGACACCGCCGTCGAGTCGGCCAAAAGGATCTGACCGCCATGCCCGGCCGCCATCACCCGAGCAGCACGGTTGAGCACCGCGCCGAAGTAGTCCCCGTCGCGCGGCTCAGCTTCGCCGGTCGCCAGCCCCATCCGCACCGGCAACTCCAACGCCCGCTGAGCACCCACCGCCGCATTCACCGCAGATGTTGGTGACGCGAACGCGGCACACACCCCGTCCCCGGTGTGCTTGAACATGAAGCCGCCCTGCGCCTCGATCGCCTTGCACAACACCTCGTCGTGCGCGGCGAGGGCACTCCGCATCGCGTCCGCGTCGGCCTCCCACCGACGAGTCGAACCCTCAACATCGGTGAACAAAAACGTCACCACCCCCGAGGGAGCAGCGACCGCCGGATCAGCGGACACCCCAGCAGAATCGCACACCAGACACACTCCTAACTCACACATCGGCGGAATCCGGCCCAGACCCCCGCCGCGCGGCGATCGCTGACGGCGACCTGATCAAACCTGTTCTGGGAATCGTCTAGCGCCCTATGCTGGTGAACCGGGACCTCGGGGGCCGGAAGCGGCGGAGGGCCGGATGACCGCAGCGACCGCGTGCCGCACGTGTGGCACCGAGCTGCGCGTGGCTGCGCGATTCTGTGACGGCTGCGGTGCACCGGTCACGGCGCACGATACCCATGCCGAGTACAAGCAGGTGACGGTGCTGTTCGCCGATGTGGCGCACTCCATGGACATCGCTGCAGCGGTGGGAACGGAGCGGCTCCGGGAGATCATGACCGACCTAGCCGACCGCTGCGCGGCAGTTGTGCAGCGGTACGGCGGCACGGTGGACAAGTTCACTGGTGACGGGATCATGGCGGTGTTCGGTGCGCCGGTGGCGTTGGAGGACCACGCCATCCGCGCTTGTCTTACGGCGCTGGGCATCCAAGAGGAGACCGCCCGGCTGGCCGCTCAGGTCAAAGACCGGGACGGTATCGACCTACAGTTGCGCGTTGGTCTCAATTCCGGTCAGGTGATCGCCGGTGAAATCGGTTCAGGACTGTTCGGTTACACCACCATCGGTGAGCAGGTCGGCATGGCCCAGCGGATGGAATCGGTCGCCCCGCCCGGCGGGGTGATGCTCAGCGCATCCACCGCGCGGCTGGTCGAAGGCGCGGCGACTATCGGCGAGCCGGAGTTGGTTCAGATCAAGGGCGCTGACGCGCCTGTTCCCGCCCGTCGACTGTTGGGCATGGCAGAAGCGCATCGCGCCGCCTTGCGCGCTGAGTCGAATCTGGTCGGTCGGCGGTGGGAGATGTCCGCCGTTGAAGGCTTGCTGGACCGTGCAATCGAGGGCCACGGCGCGGTGGTCGGCGTGGTCGGCTCACCCGGCATCGGCAAGAGCCGCCTGGTGCGCGAGGTGGCGGCGCTGGCGGGTCGCCGTGGTGTCGACGTATTCACCGTCTTCTGCGAGTCACACACCAACCAAGTCCACTTCCATGCGGTGGCACGGCTGTTGCGCGCGGGCACCGGCGTCGAGGGGCTTGACGGGCAGACCGCTCGCGATCGAGTGCGCGCCCGCGTTCCCGACGCAGACCCCGAGGACTTACTGCTTCTACGATGACCTGCTGGGGATCGCCGATCCCGATGTGGAGCTGCCGAAGGTCGCCTCGGATGCGCGGCGGCGGCGGTTGACGGCGCTGGTCAAATCCGTGTCGCTGGCCCGCGCCGACCCCGGCGGTCTATGTCGTCGAGGACGCACACTGGATCGACGAGGTCAGCGAGTCGATGCTGGCCGACTTCCTCACGGTGATCCCGCAGACGCGCTCGCTGGTGCTGGTCACGTACCGCCCCGAGTATGAGGGTGCACTCACGCGGGTGCACGGGGCACAGACGATAGCCCTTGCGGCCGCTGAGTGATCCGGAGACCGCAGCGCTGGTTTCAGAGGTGCTCGGCCCGCGACCCCTCGGTTGGTGCAGCTGGGCCAGAAGATCGCGCGAGAGGGCCGCCGGTAATCCGTTCTTCGCCGAGGAGATCGTGCGCGAACTGGCCGAGCGCGGCGTGCTGCACGGGGAGCGCAGCGGCTACGTGTCGACGGCAGAGGTCGCCGAGGTGAGCGTGCCAGCCACGCTGCAGGCAACCATCGCCGCTCGCATCGACCGCCTCGACCCGGCTGCCAAGCGCACGCTTGAGCGCAGCGGCGGTCATCGGTTCGCGATTCAGCCTCAGGGCCTGCTGGAAACGCTGGGGGTTGATCCTGCCCTGGAGGACCTGCTGGGCGCGCGAGCTGATCGATCAGGTGAGGTTCACCCGGCAACCCGAGTACGTGTTTCACCATCCGCTGATCCGCACGGTGGCCTACGAATCCCAGCTCAAATCGGATCGCGCTGAGCTGCACCGGCGTGTCGCGGCCGCCATCGAATCGCGTGACCCGGCAGCGGCCGAGGAGCATGCGGCGCTGATCGCCGAGCATCTCGAGGCCGCCGGTGATCTGCACGCCGCCTACGGCTGGCACATGCGCGCCGCAACCTGGGCGACCAACCGCGACATCGCCGCGGCGCGGCTGAGTTGGGAGCGCGCCCGAACGATCGCCGACGCCCTACCCGCGAGGACCCCAACCGAACAGCCATGCGCATCACCGCTCGTACCATGTTGTGCGGTATCGCCTATCGAGTCCATATGAACGTGGCCGGTGACCGCTTTGAGGAATTGCGGGAGTTGTGCGCCGCCGCCGGAGACAAGGGGTCACTGGCCATCGCCATGGCAGGGCTGGTGATCGATCACGTGTATCAGGCCCGGATGCGCGAGGCATCGCAGCTGGCATCCGAAGCCATGGCGCTCATCGAGTCGATCGGCGATCCCGACCTTGACGGTGGGGCTGTCCTTCGCCGCGATCCGCGCCAAGGTTGACGAGCGCCGAGTGGCCTGACGCGCTGCGGTGGTCACAGAAGGTCATCGACCTGGCCGACGGTGATCCGGCTAAAGGCAACTTCATCGTCGGGTCTCCATTAGCGTTCGCGTTAACGACGCGGGCTATGGTCCGCTATGCCCTGGGTCGTCCTGGATGGCGCGACGACCTGCAGCAGGCCCTGGCCATGGCCCGCCAGCGCCGACCCCTACTCCTACCCACGGTGGTCGGCTACACCTATTTGGCCGGGAATACTCGGTGGCGTGCTGAGGCCCGACGATTCCGCGATGCGCGAGATCGAGGATGCCCTGCAGATTGCGGAACGATCCGGTGATGATCTCGCGCTGTTCGCCGCGCGGATGACCCTGGGGGCCGCGCTGGTGCACCGCCATAGTGAGGCGGAGCGTGACCAAGGACACAAGCTCCTCGCGGAGGTCAGCGAAGTGTTCCTGCGCCGGGGCCACAACCAGCCCGAAGTGCTGATCGTCGATGTCTATGCGGCACGGCAGAGGGCTCGGCGTGGAGATCGCGATGGCGCTATACCGTTCATGCGCGCCGCCGTCGACCATCTGTTCCGCGAGGGACATCTGCAGATGTGGGGCGTTCCTGCGACGGGTGTTCTGGTGGAGACACTGCTCGATCGCGGGGCCGACGGCGACATCGCCGAAGCCGAGGCCGCGATCGAGCGGTTGGCGGCCGCGCCAGCCGATGAGGGTCTGGTGATGCGCGACATCTGGCTGCTGCGGCTACGCGCCCTGCTGGCGCGGGCTCACGGCGATGCCGCAGCCTATGCGCACTTCCGGGATCGCTACCGCGACTTGGCGAGATCGCTTGGCTTCGAGGGGCATATCGCGTGGGCCGAGGCGATGCCGTAACGGCGGTCGTCCTGTGCCCCTCGATACTGGCGTCGGCCATCATGGCGCTGCCCGTTTGGAACTCGAAGCAGTAGGAGGCAGTCCTTCGCATGCTCGGCTCTGTTTGCCTGGCGGGGGACCCCGAACGCGACCATGGCCGGACACCCCGTGCAAAGCCGGGGCTCCATCCCCGCCGAAAATCGGGTCGAGCTATGCAAATGCAATTCACTGATAAACTGGAAATGCCCAGGTCGGGGGGGCGGGGTGGGTACATTCGGCCCGCACGACCGTCGGGTTGTCCAACGGCACGCGGAACAGATGCCCGTCCATGGTCCGAATCAGGGCTTCGTTGCTGCTGGCGTACCGGATGAACCAGCCGCTCACCTGCATACCGAAGCGGGTCTGCCATGACACGCAATCACCGTGGCCGAGTTGGTCTGTCATTTGTGCATCCTCTCTGGGCGCAACCCTAATGTGACCAACGCCACGCAAGGCCCACATATTTCGACGTAAAACCCCCACCTTCGGACGCGCCGCCCAGCCCCAGCACTACTTGCCGTATTTGGCGATGAACCGTGCGACCAGCGGTGCGTAGTGCGGTTGCCGCACAACCGTGTGCCCCGTCACCAACAGAACTCAAACGGGCCGACTTCGCGGGCGAAGTAACGCTTCTCCCATTCGCGGTAGCGCCACAGTTCGTAGCGCCGACCAAGTGCCCTCATTAGACCCGGTGCTCTCGGAGCCGTCGCTTCACCACATCGATGGCGATGGCGATGGCGATGGCGATGGCACCGAGTGTGATCACAATGATGGTCATGTTGTTTCCCTACGATCCCTTCCTCTGCGCTTCCAGGATCGGTGCGTGGCCGATGCCGCGCATCAAGGCTGGCGTCCACGTTTTGCTTCCCGCTACCCGGTAAGGAGACCTCGATGGCTCTATGCAAAGAAGGCTGCGGGCGGGTGAGCCGACGAGAAGTTCGCGGCCTTCATCGGGTTGTGTGCGTTCGGCGGCCTGCGCCTCGGTGAAGCAGCGGCACTGAAGGTCTCGGATGTCGACTTCATCCGCAAGTTGATCCGCGTGGATCGTCAGGTGCAGCGGGCCAACGGCAAGCAAGTCGAAATTCGGCCACCGAAGTACGGGAGCAACCGCACCGTCTATGCACCCGATGGGCTTATCGAACTACTGAGTGAGCACGTCCGCGTCCAGGTGCCCGGAGACGACCCCGACCGCTGGTTGTTTCCGGGCGAGGGTGAGCACCCGCTACACCAGAACTCGGTGGGCTACTTGTGGCGCAAGGCCAGGGCAGCGGCGGGTGTGGAGTACGTGTTGCATGACCTACGGCACTTCTATGCCTCCGGGCTGATCAATGCCGGGTGCGATGTGGTCACCGTTCAGCGAGCAATGGGCCACAAGTCCGCCACCGTGACACTCAACACCTACGCCCACAGATGGCCGAAGGCGGAGGACCGGACCCGCAAGGCTGCGGCGGGCCTGTTCGCCGGCGCTGTGTCCACGACTGCGGACCAACTGCGGACCGACAACGGCTAGGACGGCGCTGATTTAGTGGCCCGGGTTTCGGCGCGCCTGAGCGGGTTTGGCGCGGGTGCGCCTGGAGAATCGGTGTGTGGCGTTGGGACGTGAAAACCGGCAGGGCCGATTCGATGACGCGATGCTGTTGGTGGGCGATCAGCTGCCGCAGAGCAGTATCTATCGACTGCTGGCCGAGCATGGTGGTGCGCTGTTCGGCGATGAGTACTTCGCCGACTTGTTCAAACGCTCGACGTTGGGCCGCCCGACGGTGCCCGCACGGGTGGTGGCCACGGTGATGCTGTTGCAGGCCTACGAGGGACTTTCGGATCGGGAGGCCTGTGACCGGTTGGCCTTTGATCTGCGCTGGAAGGCCGCTGCCGGTTTGACGGTGGACGCGCAGGCGTTTCACCCCACGGTGCTGGTCGGGATGCGTAACCGGCTGCGGGCTTCGGATCGGCCGCGGCGGTTGTTCGACGATGTCAACACCACCGCGCGGGCGGCCGGGTTGTTACGGGGACGGCGCCGGGTCCTTGATTCCACGCCGTTGTTTGATGCGGTGGCCACCCAGGACACGGTGATTCAGCTGCGGGCAATGATCCGCAAGGTGCTCACTGCCGCCGACCGGGTGGACCCGGCGTTGGCGTGCGCGGTGCGGGCGGCGTTGACCCGCGACGATGACTACGCCAGCTTGGGCAAGCCGCCGTGTGACTGGGACGATCCGAAAGCCCGTGAAGCGTTGGTGGATGCGTTGGTGCGCGACGCTCAGGCTGCGCTGGCGGCGCTGGATGGCCGCGAGCTCGACGGGACGCTGGCCGAGGCTGGCGAGCTGTTGGGGCTGGTGGCCGGCCAAGATGTCGAACAAGGCGACGACGGGGTGTTTCGCATCGCCCGGCGGGTGGCCCGGGATCGGCTGATCTCCACCGTCGATGTCGAGGCCCGCCATGGGCACAAGTCACGGGCCCGGACCTTCGATGGGTACAAGTCGCATCTGGGGGTCGATCCCGACGATGAGCTGATCACCGCCGTGGCCGTCACCGCGGCCAACACCGCCGACCGCGAGGTCATCGACGAACTGCTGGACCAACCCGGCACCGTCGCACCTGCCGCCGACACCGAACCCGTTACCAGCCAGTCGGCTGCGGGCACCGAATCGGCAGCCGGTGAGCCGGCCGCCGACACCGGCGCGCACACCGGTAGCGACTCGGCCGCTGCCTCGGAGTTGAAAGTCTTTGAAGTGTACGGGGATTCGGCCTACGCCGACGGGGCCACCCTGGATGAACAGGGCGCTCGGGGCCATGACATGCGCACCAAGGTGCCCCCGGTGCGCAACGCCAACGGTTATTCCAAAGACCGGTTCACGATTGACCTGGCCGCCGGTACCGTCACCTGCCCGGCTCAGCACACCGTGGCGATCCGGGCTGGCCTGCGCTACCGTGTCGCCCGCTTCGGTGTGCTCTGCGGGTCTTGCCCGCTGCGCGCGCGGTGCACCAAAGCCCGCCGAGGACGGGTGATCAGCATCCACCCTCAGGAAGCCGCGCTACAGCACGCCAAAGCCCGCCAACAGGATCCGACCTGGCAGCAGGACTACCGGGCCAACCGGCCCGTCGTGGAACGCAAGATCAGCCACTTCACCCGCCGCCCCTGGGGCGGCCGACATGCCCGATGCCGCGGCAAAAAACGCATCCTGACTGACATCCTGACCCGAGCCAGCGCACTGAACCTCGCCCGACTGGCCACCCTCGGCCTGCACCACGGACCCGGTGGCTGGGCCGTCGCCTGACCCGAACACCAGCCACACCCAGGGCTCAATTTTCAAATGCCCGCGAGGGTCGAAATTCCGATACCGCCGACAAACCCCACCAAGGGCCACTACATCAGCAGCGTCCTAGACCAGGGCTGACCTGTATCGCTAGACGTTGAACCGGAACTCGACCACGTCGCCGTCGGCCATGACGTAGTCCTTGCCCTCCATCCGGACCTTGCCGGCCGATTTGGCCGCCGCCATGGACCCGGCCGCGACCAGGTCATCGTAGGAGACGATTTCGGCTTTGATGAAGCCCTTCTCGAAGTCGCTGTGGATCACCCCGGCGGCCTTGGGCGCGGTGTCGCCTTGGTGGATGGTCCAGGCCCGCGCCTCCTTCGGGCCCGCCGTCAGGAAGGTCTGCAGCTTGAGCGTGTGAAATCCAGCCCGGGCCAGCGCGTCGAGGCCGCGCTCGGTCTGCCCGATCGACTCCAGCAGTTCGGCGGCCGACTCGTCGTCGAGCTCGACGAGCTCGGACTCGATCGCGGCGTCCAGGAACACCGCGTCGGCGGGCGCCACGAGCCGGCGCAGCTCGGCGACCCGCGCGGCATCGGTGAGCACCGCCTCGTCGGAGTTGAAAACATAAAGAAACGGTTTGGTGGTCAGCAGATTCAGCTCCCGCAGCAGCGACACGTCAACCCCCGCGGCGAACAGCGTCGTCCCGCCGTCCAAGGTCTGTTGGGCGGCCAAGGCCGCGTCGTACACCGGCTTTCGCTCCTTGTTGGTGCGTGCTTCCTTCTCCAGCCTGCCGACGGCGCGTTCGAGGGTTTGCAGGTCGGCCAGGATCAACTCGGTCTCGACGACCTCGATGTCGGATTTGGGATCCACCTCCCCTGCGACGTGCGTCACATCATCGTCGGAAAACACCCGGACCACCTGGCAGATGGCGTCACATTCGCGGATGTGGGCCAGAAACTTGTTGCCGAGCCCGGCGCCCTCGGACGCACCCCTGACCAGCCCGGCGATGTCGACGAAGGTGACCGGCGCCGAGACGGTGCGTTCGGAATGAAAAAGGTCGGCCAGCTTGGCCAGCCGCGGATCCGGCAGCGAAACCACACCCTCGTTCGGTTCGATCGTCGCGAACGGATAGTTGGCCGCCACTACATTGTTCCGGGTCAGCGCGTTGAACAGCGTCGACTTGCCGACGTTGGGCAGGCCCACGATTCCCAGGCTCAGGCTCACGGGGATTCAAGTCTAGGGCTCGGCGTCGGGACCGGTCGCCGCGGTTCGTTTCGTGCGGGAAGCCATGGCACGCCCACGGTCTCTAACAAGGTCTTTACGGGCGTTTTGGCCCATTCCCGGTACGGTCTACATGTGTCAGCACAGCGGGCAAGATCGGCGGTCGAGGCTAGCCACCGCTCGATCCACCCAAACATCCCGGGTGTGCCGTGGTGGGCGGCCCTGGTCATCGCCGTGGCCGCGACCGCTGTGGGATATGCCGTCGACGCCGGATCGGGTCACAAGGAGCTGACCCACGTCTTCGCCGGCTTCTATATAGCCGGCTGCGTGGCCGCGGTGCTGGCGGTGCGTCAGGACGGCGTGTTCACCGCGATCATTCAGCCACCGCTGATTCTTTTCTGCGCGGTGCCGGGCGCCTACTGGATGTTCCATGGACGCAAGGTCGGCAATCTCAAGGACCTCCTGATCAACTGCGGCTATCCGCTCATCGAGCGTTTCCCGCTGATGCTGGGCACCGCCGGCGGCGTGCTGCTGATCGGCCTGGTGCGGTGGTCTTTCGGTAAGTCACACCCCACGACGGCCGCGGCCGACTCCCAGGACGAGGCGGCGACTGCGGCAAGAGAAGAGAACTCGTTCATCAGCGCCATTGCCGCAAAACTGAATTCGCTTCTTGGCCTCGCTTCCCACGACGAGGATGCGGAGGACGCACCCTCTGGCTCGAAGCGAACCCGCGCGGCCGGTAGTTCCCCGAAGGCCGCCCGCGCGGCGCGCAGCAATAGGTCCGCCGCACGCCCCAGCCGGACGCACTCCCGGCATGTGCGACCACCGCGGGAGGACGAGCGCCAACCCACTGACGTCTCAGCCGAGCGCCCGCGGCGCCGGCGCCAGGCATCGCCCCGCGACCCCGCCGACCCCCCGCCCCCGCCCCGGCCCCGCCGTCGCCCCAGGCCCCAGGGCGACCCCGACCTGCGCGTCCAGCCGCGCGAAACCCGTCGCGACCCGCGCACCCGCCGCAATCCGTACGAACGGCCGATACCTCGCAGCGGCCGCTTCGACGGCTACGACGGGTACGAGCCGCCCGGCGCACCTGAGCACTTCGATCGGTATGAGCCGTACGAGCCTCGGCGCCGTCGCGCGACCCCGAGCGGGAACGGCGCCAACCCGACACACCACCCCATCTCACGGGTGCGCTACCGCGGGGAAGCGCCGTTGGACGAGCCCAGGGCCGAGCCAAGAGACGAGCGCCGGGGTCGTTCCCGGGCGCCACGCGGCTTTCCGGCCGAATCCTGGGAGTACGAAGACTAGAGAACCGACCTGATCTCGCGGGGCAGCGCGAACACCAGGGTCTCCTGAGCCGTCGTCACCGGCTGCACCAGGTCGAAGCCGCATTCGGCGAGCCGCTCCAGCACGCCCCGCACCAGGACCTCGGGGACGGACGCACCCGAGGTGACGCCCACCGTCGTGACGCCCTCCAACCACGCCGGGTCAATGTCGTCGGCCCAATCGACCAAGTGAGCGGCCGCGGCGCCGCCGCCCAACGCCACCTCGACCAGCCGCACCGAATTCGACGAGTTGCGCGACCCGACGACGATGACCAGCTCGCACTCGGGCGCCATCGCCTTGACCGCGACCTGCCGGTTCTGGGTCGCGTAGCAGATGTCGTCGCTGGGCGGATCATGCAGCTTGGGGAAGCGTCGCCGCAGCCGCTCGACGATCTCCATCGTCTCGTCGACCGAGAGCGTGGTCTGCGACAGCCAGACCACCTTGTTCTCGTCGCGGACCGTCACGTTTTCCACCGCGGCGACACCGTCGACCAGCTGGACGTGCTCCGGTGCCTCCCCGGCGGTCCCGATGACCTCCTCGTGGCCCTCGTGGCCGATCAGCAGGATGTCGTAGTCGTCCCGGGCGAATCGCCTGGCTTCGTTGTGCACCTTGGTCACCAACGGGCAGGTGGCATCGATGGTGTGCAGGTTGCGCTCGGCGGCGGCGGCGTACACCGTCGGCGCCACGCCGTGCGCGGAGAACACCACGATGGCCCCCTCGGGGACCTCGTCGGTCTCCTGGACGAAAACGGCGCCGGCCTTTTCCAGGGTGTCGACCACGTGCCGGTTGTGCACGATCTCGTGGCGCACGTAGACGGGGGCGCCGTGCTTCTCCAGGGCGCGTTCCACCGTCTCGACGGCCCGGTCCACACCCGCGCAGTAGCCACGCGGCTCCGCCAGGAGCACCCTTCTACGGATTGGGTCGTGGGATACCGACCTCGCCGATTCCGAAGCGCCGGGAATTCCCATGTCGACAGTCGGCGGCATGACACCCAGGGTACTTTCCGCCGGGCCATACGGCACATGCCGCCGCCGGCTTGGACTTGGCCGCCGGTTGAGGCAGTCTTGGACCCATGGCTTCTGCACCGTATGGAGTTCGGCTGATAGTCGGCGCGGCGACAGTCGCCGTCGAGGAGACGATGAAGCTGCCGAAAACCATCCTGATGTACCCGATGACGTTGGCCAGCACTGCGGCACACCTGGTGATGCGTTTTCAGCAGAACCTGGCCGAGCTGGTGATCAAGGGCGACAGCACGCTGGAGTCAATTTTTCCGCCCAAGGACGAGAAGCCGGAGTGGGCGACCTTCGACGAGGACATCCCCGACGCCGCTGAGAACACGGCTGGCGCGCCCGACGCATCGCCGGAGGGCGGCGAGGGCGATCGGCGGGCCGAGGGACGGTTCGCCCTGTACTCGGTGTCCGACGCGCCCGAGTCCTCCGACGCCCCGACCAGGCGCGTCAGGCAATCGAAAAAGGCGGCGGTCCCGCAACCGCCGGTCGTGGCCGAACTCGACTATCCGGCGCTGACGCTGGCCCAAGTGCGGGCCAGGCTGCAATCGTTGAGCGTCGACGAACTGGAAGCCCTGCTGGCCTACGAGCAGGCCACCAAGGCCCGTGCGCCGTTCCAGACGCTGCTCGCCAACAGGATCACCCGCGCGAACGCGAAGTGACCCCAGCGGCCAATCCCGAACCCAACTCCGCCGAGAACCCCTTTCCGGTGCGCGCGGTGGCCATCCGGGTCGCGGGCTGGATCGACAAGCTGGGCACCGTCTGGGTCGAAGGGCAGCTGGCCCAGATCACGATGCGGCCCGACTCCAAGACCGTGTTCATGGTGCTGCGGGACCCGGCCGCCGACATGTCACTGACCGTGACGTGTTCACGCGATCTGGTGGCGAACGCGCCGGTGAAGCTGGCCGAAGGCACGCAGGTGGTGGTTTGCGGCAAGCCCTCGTTCTATACCGGTCGGGGCACATTCTCGTTGCGGCTCAGCGAGATTCGCGCCGTCGGCATCGGCGAGCTGCTGGCACGCATCGACCGGCTACGCCGGCTGCTGGACGCCGAAGGGCTGTTCGACCCGCGGCTTAAGCGACCAATCCCGTTCCTGCCCAACATGATCGGCCTGATCACCGGCCGGGCCAGTGCCGCCGAACGCGACGTGATCACGGTGGCCGCCGGGCGCTGGCCCGCGGCGCGTTTCGCCGTGCGCAACACCGCCGTCCAGGGGACGAACGCGGTGGCGCAGATCGTGGAAGCGCTATACGAGCTCGATCGCCACGAGGAAGTCGACGTGATCGTGGTGGCCCGCGGTGGCGGTAGCGTCGAGGACCTGCTGCCGTTCTCCGACGAGACGCTGTGCCGTGCGATCGCGGCGTGCCGCACCCCGGTGATCAGCGCGGTCGGGCACGAACCCGACAATCCGTTGTGCGATCTGGTCGCCGACGTGCGCGCCGCCACCCCCACCGACGCGGCCAAGAAGGTGGTGCCCGACACCGCCGCCGAGCAGCGGCTGATCGACGACTTGCGCCGGCGTAGCGCGCAGGCATTGCGCAATTGGGTCTCGCGCGAGCAACGCGCGCTGACCCAGTTGCGCAGCCGCCCGGTGTTGGCCGAGCCGCTGACGGCGCTGTCGGCGCGCGCCGACGAAATCCACCGCGCCCGCTCGGCGGTCCGCCGCGACATCAGGCGGCTGGTCGCCGCCGAGACCGAGCGCGTCGGCCACCTGAGCGCGCGGCTGGCCACGCTGGGCCCGGCGGCCACCTTGGCCCGCGGCTACGCCGTGGTGCAGACGGTTCCCGACGCCGGGCCTTCGGCGGTGCTGCGTTCCGTCGGCGACGCGCCGCCGGGCACCCGGCTGCGGGTACGGGTTGCCGACGGCGCCGTGGCGGCGACAAGCGAGGGACTGACCGATGGTCGCTAATGACGACGACTCAATTACGCCTATTAGTCAGCTCGGCTATGAAGCCTGCCGCGACGAGCTGATCGAAGTGGTGCGGCTCCTGGAACAGGGCGGGTTGGACCTGGATGCGTCGCTGAAGCTGTGGGAAAGAGGCGAGGAACTCGCAAAACGATGCGAGGAGCACTTAGCTGGCGCGCGCAAGCGGGTCGAGGATGCGCTCACGGCCGGCCAGTCCGAGGAGGGCTGACCGCCAGCCGGAGCGCAAACCGAGTTCAAACTTCCGCTCAGAATTGGAACACGTTTCAGTTATTCTCGACTATGCTTCGCGAACTATGGGTGATGCATCACTGACAACCGAGCTCGGCCGCGTCCTGGTCACCGGCGGCTCGGGGTTTGTCGGCGCCAACCTGGTGACCACCTTGCTCGACCACGGATACCAGGTGCGTTCCTTCGACCGCGCCCCCTCGCCGCTTCCCGAACACCCGCAGCTGGAAGTGCTACAGGGCGACATCAGCGACGCGGGCGTCTGCGCCGCGGCGGTGGACGGCATCGACACAGTGATCCACACCGCCGCGCTCATCGAGCTGATGGGCGGCGCTTCGGTGACCGACGAATACCGCCAGCGCAGCTTCGCCGTCAACGTCGGCGGCACCGAGAACCTGGTGCACGCCGGGCAGGCGGCCGGGGTGAAGCGGTTCGTCTACACCTCGTCCAACAGCGTGGTGATGGGCGGGCAGAACATCACCGGCGGTGACGAGACGCTGCCCTACACCAACCGGTTCAACGACCTCTACACCGAAACCAAGGTGGTCGCCGAACGATTCGTGTTGTCGCAGAACGGTGTTGGTGACATGCTGACCTGCGCGATCCGGCCCAGCGGCATCTGGGGCCGTGGCGATCAGACGATGTTCCGTAAGCTGTTCGAAAGCGTGATCGCCGGCCACGTCAGGGTGCTGATCGGACGCAAGTCGGCCCGACTCGATAACTCTCACGTGCACAACCTGATTCACGGTTTCATCCTGGCCGCCCAGCATCTGGTGCCCGGCGGAACGGCGCCCGGTCAGGCCTACTTCATCAACGACGCCGAGCCGATCAACATGTTCGAGTTCGCCCGGCCGGTGATCGAGGCCTGCGGGGAAAACTGGCCGCGAATCCGGGTCAACGGACCGATGGTGCGCGCGGCGATGACCGGTTGGCAGCGCGCGCATTTCCGGTTCGGGATACCGGCGCCGCTGCTGGAGCCGCTGGCCATCGAGCGGCTGTATTTGGACAACTACTTCTCGATCGACAAGGCACGGCGCGACCTCGGATATGAGCCGCTGTTCACCACCGACAAGGCGATGTCCGAATGCCTGCCCTACTACGTGGACCTGTTCCACGAGATGAAAAGCCAGGCCTTGGCCGCCAAAGCCGCGAAGCCGACGGTCAGCGGCTCGAGGTAGCAAGGATCGGGCAGCGCAATTGCGCGGGACGCTGACGAAAAGCACCGGCTCCGGCTAAGGTTCACCCCAACAGCGACGACGCGGAGGGCGGCCCGGTTCGCATGAAGACCGAATTCACGCTCAACCAGAAGCGCGCCCTCGCGATTCTCACGCTGATAGCGCTGCTGTTCGGTGCATATTTCTTGCGCAACTACTTCGTGCTCATCGTGGTGGCCGCGGTCGGGGCGTATTTGTTCACACCACTGTTCAACCGGTTCAACAGACGTCTCGGCACCGGCGTGTCGGCCGCCTGCACCCTGTTGTCGGCACTCGTAATCGTCATGGTGCCGGTTGGACTCCTGATGGTCCTGGCGTTTGTTCAGATTTCGCGCATGGTCGACAGCATCACCGGATGGGCCAAGACGACCGATCTGAGCGGGCTCGGCGACAAGGTCCTGCACGTACTCAATGACCTGCTGGCCCGGGTTCCGTTTGTGCACACAACAATAACCGCGGAGACGCTCCGGAAGGCGATGGTCACGGTGGGGCGGAACGCCGGTGAATGGCTCCTGCATTTCTTGCAGGGCGCCGTCGGCGGCATCGCCGGCGCCGTCACGGCGGCGATCATCTTTCTGTACGTGTTCGTCGCGCTGCTGGTGAACCGCGACAAAATACGAACGTTGATCGGCCAGCTCAACCCGCTCGGCGACGAAGTCACGGAACTGTACCTGAGGAAGGCCGGGGCAATGGTGCGCGGCACCGTGACTGGCCAGTTCGTCATAGCGCTATGCCAAGGCGTCGCCGGCGCCGCGTCAATCTACGTCGCCGGATTCCACCACGGCTTCTTCATCTTCGCGGTTCTGCTGACCGTGCTGTCGATCATTCCGCTGGGCGGCGGGATCGTGACGATACCGTTTGGCATCGGAATGATCTTCTACGGCAACGTCGCCGGTGGCGCGTTCGTAATCCTTTGGCATCTGGTTGTGGTCACGAATATCGACAACTTCTTGCGCCCGTTCCTCGTTCCCCGCGACGCACGGCTGAACCCAGCGCTCATGTTGCTGTCGGTGTTCGCAGGTATTGCCATGTTCGGTGCGTGGGGCATCGTTATCGGTCCGGTGCTAATGATCCTTATCGTCACCACCGTTGACGTCTATCTTGCGGTGTACAAAGGCGTTGAACTCGAGGCGCCCGACGAACAGCCCGTCCGCCGCAAGCGGCTCCGGCGCCGGAAAGCCAAGGCGAGCGCTACGCGGTCGGTCGCGGAATAGCGCGGCTACCGGAAGCTCACCATCTCGCTGCCCCAGGCGGCCCGGATGTGCGCGTCGAGATCGTGCGCGACGGTGTCGCGCTTGTCGATGACCAGGCAGGCGCGATCGGCCTCTTGGTAGGCCGTCCAGTCCGGCTCGCCGGCCGGGCCCGCGGGTTTCCCGTGCGTGGCGAAGTTGATCCACCTGGTGCGTACCCTTTTCGAGACCGCCTTGGCGGTCGTGGCGCCCCCGAGCTTCAAGGTGGGGTCCTTCGGTCCACCGAGATTGCCCCAGACGTAAGGCAATTCGGTGCCGTGGGCGGCGCTGACCAGCAGTAGCTTAAGCAACGGGGTCGAGTAGTCGAACCGGTACAGATACACCGGCGCCACCCTGCCGTGCCCCTCGGCCAGCCACACCGACGGCATCCGGAACCCGACGTCGGTCGCGATGCTCAAATACCTTGCCTTGCGCCGCATCCGGGAATACGCCCACACGATCTGCTCCTGGGTGGGCAATTGCAGGTCGGGCTGTTCGGCGGCGATCTGGCTGAACATCGACGTGATCGCGCGCGGGGTGATCGGCATCAGCGGCGAGCGCATCAGCCGGAAGAGCGCCGCCTCATGCTTGTTGGTGCCGATGATCAACGGGACCGGGTGGGAGCGGCCCTTTTGCGCGAGCTTGACCGGGTAGTCGTGCAGCAGATCGCCGTCCACGATCGGGACGAACGCGAGCGTGCCCGGATTGCGGACGGGCACCTCGTCGAACAGCTTTTGCGAGGCGGCCAGGATCGCGGCGATCGGCGCGTCGAGCAACCTCCCCGCGTCGGATGGGGCGATTCCCATCTCGTCGAGGAGGCTGACGGCGACACGCTGGGCCCTGCCCCTGTCGTATACCGAAGTGGCCGGCGAGCTTTGGGCGATCGCGCCGGCGAACAGCCCCTTAGCTGCCGGGGCGGCGAGCAGCGTCGTGACGATCCCCGCGCCGGCGGATTCGCCGAACAGCGTGACCCGTCGGGGATCGCCACCGAAGGCGGCGATGTTGTCGCGCACCCAGCGCAACGCCGCCAGCACGTCGTGCAGCCCGGTGTTCGTGTCGAAGCGGCGCCGCGCGGTGTTGAAGGACGACAGGTCGAGAAAGCCCAGCGCCCCGAGCCGATAGTTGACCGTCACGACGACGACCCCGACGTCACTGCCGCCGGCGACCAAACGGCGGCCGTCGTAGAGCGGCTGGCTGCCGGACCCCAGGACGTAGGCGCCGCCGTGCAGCCACACCAGCACCGGTTTCGCGTCACCGGGCTCGGTGCCCGACGACGCCCAGACGTTGAGTGTCAAGCAATCCTCGCCCTGGGGCGCACCGAGGTCGAGGGGCATGTTGGGAAAGGTCGGTTGCGGGCAAGCGGGCCCGAATGAGGTGGCGTCGGCGACCTCGGTCCACCGTTGCGGGGGCTCCGGCACCCGAAAACGCAAGTCGCCGACCGGCGGCGCGGCATACCGGATGCCTAACCACATCCGCACGTGGCCGTCCGCCGAGGCCGCGGCACCCCGGACCGGGCCGTGGGTGGTTTCGACCACGCGGTTGTCGGTCGCCATGCGTCTCGAACTTTCCTAACTGAGCCGCTCGGTAAGGAACTCGACCACCCGCTTGCGGGCCTCGTAGGCAGGCTGGCCGTCGACCTCCCGGACCTCGTCGGTCAGCACCGAGTGCGCCATCTTGCCGAAACCGCCTTCGTTGCCGGGCCGCGAGTCGATTTCAATTACCTCGAACGCGTCGCCAAGCCGCTCTTTGAGCGTCACGAACCGTTCCCGCGGCACCATGCTGTCCTCACTGAACCGCAGACCCATGGCGCACAGGCCGTCGTTGGCGCAGCGATCGGCAACGGTGGTCATCTCGGACTCGCTCAAACCGGTATCGGCGCGTCGCGCACGGCCCAACGGCATCGGTACCGACGGCTGGGAAAGCACCGGGGCCAGCACGCTGTCGTCGACAGCGGCGGCCAACGCGAAGCCGCCGGTGAAGCACTGGCCGATGACGCCGACACCCTTGCCCGGCGTCGAGGCGTTGAGATCACGGGCCAGCGCGCGCAGGAATAGCGACACCGGCCGTTGCTTGTTGGTGGCAAACGCCGCGAATTCCCTTGCGACACATGCCCGCGTGATGGAGCCGACGATGTAGCCGACCGTCTTCGGTTTGCCCGGCTCACCGAACAGCGACGGCATCGCGACCGTGAAGCCGTTGTCCACCAGGTGATTTCCCAAGGCCAGCACACCGGGGTGGATCCCGGGGATCTCTGGAATCAGCACCACCCCCGGGCCGGAGCCCTTGCGGTAGACGTGGTGGGTGTAGCCGCCACCGGTGAACGGTGCCACCGACCATCCGGAGAGGTCTGCCTCGGGTGCAGTCACGCTATGCCTTCCTACTAGGGGTCTTCAGAGGGGCCCTCAGCGGGCCGGCTATCGGCTTGGTAACGGCGGCTGCGATTGCGTCGCCGCCGCCAGCGTACGGAACTGATCGGTGCTACCGGCACCGGTGATCGCGATCTGGGTGGCGCCGGCCGGTCCGGTAAGCCTGGTGGTCCACACCGGCTCGGCGTCCGCGCCGTTCGGGCCGGCACCGCGATAGACGACCCAATTGGTGCCGTCGACGTCGACCGTTCCGGTCGGATACGCCGACGGACGGATCGAGCCCACCAGCTTGTCCTCGTCGGCGTTGCTCTGGGTCAGGCTCAGGTACATTCCCGTCGGGCTGATGTAGCCCACCGTTGAGGTGGCCGCGTTCAGCCGCTGCCCCGTCGCGGGGTCGGTTCGGCCGTTCTCGACGCTTCCCCGACCGCCGGAGTTGGGGTGCCATCCGGCGGGTAACTGAGGTAGCCGGATAGCGAACCCAAGCGTCTGGGCGTCCGCCCTCAAGGCCGCCGCGGCGTCGTAGGACGGGATCGCTCCCTTGTTCGTCCCGACCGGCTGAAACGAACACATGCCGACCAGGCCGGCCAGCAGGATGCACCCGATCACCAGCGGTATGAGCGACCAGAACATGTCGCGACCGTCCTGCAACAGCCGCGGTTTGGCCGGCCTTGGACCAGGCCCGGCAACGGGCCACGCCGCCGGCGCCGGCTCGCCTACCTCGGCGTTTGGCTGCGGCTGCTCGGTCATTCCTCGAGTATCCCAGTCGCCCGTCACCAGCCGCAGCCCAGCTCCAGGCAACCGATTCGTTTCTGGGATAATCAGCAACCATGACAGTTGAGGGCGATCGCTCAGTGGGATCCGGTTCGTCACCGACGCGGTCACGCGGCGAAGCCCCGGACCGCAACCTGGCGATGGAGCTGGTGCGGGTCACCGAGGCCGGCGCCATGGCCGCCGGCCGCTGGGTGGGCCGCGGCGACAAGGAGGGCGGCGACGGCGCGGCGGTCGACGCCATCCGCGAGCTGGTGAGCACCGTGTCGATGCGCGGAGTGGTCGTCATCGGCGAGGGCGAAAAGGACCAGGCGCCGATGCTCTACAACGGCGAGGAGGTCGGCAACGGTGACGGCCCGGAGTGCGACTTCGCCGTCGACCCGATCGACGGCACCACGTTGATGAGCAAGGGCATGCCCAACGCCATCTCCGTGCTGGCGGTGGCCGACCGCGGTGCGATGTTCGACCCGTCGGCGGTGTTCTACATGGACAAGATCGCGGTCGGGCCCGAGGCCGCACATGTGCTGGACATCACCGCGCCGATCGCCGACAACATCCGGGCCGTCGCCAAGGTCAAGGCGTTGTCGGTGCACGACATGACCGTGTGCATCCTGGACCGGCCACGGCACGCCCGACTGATCGAAGACGTCCGGACAACCGGAGCCCGGATCCGGCTGATCACCGACGGCGACGTCGCCGGCGCCATCTCTGCCTGCCGGCCCGAGTCGGGCACCGACATGCTGGCCGGCATCGGCGGCACCCCGGAGGGCATCATCACCGCGGCGGCGATCCGCTGCATGGGCGGGGCCATCCAGGCCAAACTGGCGCCCCGCGACGAAGCCGAGCGCCGGAAGGCGCTGGACACCGGCTACGACCTCGACCAGGTGCTGACCACCGAGGATCTGGTGTCCGGTGAGAACGTCTTCTTCTGCGCCACCGGGGTCACCGACGGCGACCTGCTCAAGGGCGTCCGCTATTACCCCGGCGGCTGCACCACCCAGTCGATCGTGATGCGTTCGAAGTCGGGCACCGTCCGCATGATCGAGGCCTACCACCGGCTGTCCAAGCTCAACGAGTACTCCGCGATCGACTTCACCGGCGACAGCTCTGCCGCCTATCCCCTGCCCTGAACCAATCCAAAGCAAGGAAGACCAATAGATGGCCTCTGAAGGCTCCGAAAACGGCGCAAACGACGAGTACCGCATCGAGCACGACACCATGGGCGAGGTACGAGTGCCCGCAAAAGCTTTGTGGCGCGCCCAAACTCAACGTGCGGTCGAGAACTTTCCGATCTCGGGCCGGCCTCTGGAGCGCGCCCAGATTCGGGCGCTGGGCCTCCTCAAGGGCGCCTGCGCGCAGGTGAACAAGGACCTCGGGTTGCTGGCACCGGACAAGGCGGACGCGATCATCGCCGCGGCGGCCGAGATCGCCGACGGCCTACACGACGATCAGTTCCCCATCGACGTCTTCCAAACCGGTTCGGGGACAAGCTCGAACATGAACACCAACGAGGTGATCGCCAGCATCGCCGCCGCCAACGGGGTCGCGGTGCACCCCAACGACGACGTCAACATGTCGCAGTCGTCCAACGACACCTTCCCGACCGCCACCCACATCGCAGCCACCGAAGCCGCGGTGCGCCACCTCATCCCGGCACTCGAGGTGCTGCACGACGCCCTGGCGACCAAGTCCCGCGAGTGGCGCACGGTGGTCAAGTCGGGCCGCACCCACCTGATGGACGCCGTCCCGGTGACGCTGGGCCAGGAATTCAGCGGATACGCCCGCCAGATCGAGGCCGGGATCGAGCGGGTCCGGGCCACGCTGCCGCGGCTGGGCGAACTGGCGATCGGCGGCACCGCGGTGGGCACCGGCCTCAACGCGCCCGACGGGTTCGGCGCCAAGGTGGTCGAGACGCTGGTCGCCTCCACCGGTCTGAGCGAATTGCGCCCGGCGACCAACTCTTTCGAGGCGCAGGCCGCCCGGGACGGGCTGGTCGAGGCGTCGGGCGCGCTGCGCACCGTCGCGGTGTCATTGACCAAGATCGCCAACGACGTCCGCTGGATGGGATCGGGCCCGCTGACCGGCCTGGCGGAGATCCAGCTGCCGGACCTGCAACCGGGCAGCTCGATCATGCCGGGCAAGGTGAATCCCGTTCTGCCGGAAGCGGTTACCCAGGTCGCCGCGCAGGTGATCGGTAATGACGCCGCGATTGCCTGGGGCGGCGCCAGCGGCGCCTTCGAGCTCAACGTCTACATCCCGATGATGGCCCGCAACATCCTGGAGTCCTTCAAGTTGCTGACCAACGTCTCAAAGCTGTTCGCCCAGCGCTGCATTACCGGGCTGACCGCCCACGTCGAGCACCTGCGCGCACTGGCCGAGTCGTCGCCGTCGATCGTGACGCCGCTGAACTCGGCCATCGGCTACGAGGAGGCCGCCGCGGTGGCCAAACAAGCGCTCAAGGAGCGCAAGACCATCCGGCAGACCGTCATCGACCGCGGCCTGATCGGTGACAAGCTGTCGATAGAAGAGCTGGACCGCCGCCTCGACGTGTTGGCGATGGCCCGCGTACAGGACGAAGTCAAGCCGCAGGACTAGATGAGAGTGAGAGTGGTTCAACGATGACGGCTCCCCCTGGCGGTCCCTACGGTCAGGATCCCTACGGGACGAATCCCTATGGCCAGGGCCCATATTGGGGCGGCCAGCCACCCGGCGGCGGCTACCCGTACCCACCGCCGGGCGGCCCGTACGGCAATCCACAGGGCGCCGGGAATCCCTACGCGGCGGGCCCCTTTCCGCCCCAGCAGTTCCCGCCACCCGGCCAGCAGGTTCCGCCCGGCTGGGCGGGCGGGCCCTACCCGCCCGGACCGCCGCCGCCCGGGCCGCGCTCCAAGGCGCCCTGGCTGATCCTCGCCGGCCTCGCGGTGCTGGGCGTCCTCGTGCTGGTGGTGGTCTTGGTGATCGCCCTCAACGGCGGAAACAAGTCGACCAAGGCCGGGCCCGCGACCACATCGTCGTCGACCAGCGCCCCGTCGTCGCAACCGAACAATTCCGAGCAGACCGCGACCGGATGCACGCCCAACGTGTCCGGCGGCGACAAGCCCGCCGGTGACACGATCAGCGCGGGCAAGCTGTCGTTTCCGACCAGCGCGACCCCCGGCTGGATGGGTTTTTCGGACGACCAGACCCCGAACCTCATCGGCGCGGTCGGCGTGGGGCAGGAAGTCCCCGGCGCCAACCAGTGGATGATGCAGGCCGAGGTCGGCATCACCAACTTCGTCTCCAGCATGGACGTCGGCGCCCAGGCATCGAAGCTGATGGACTGCGTGGCCAATGGGCCCGGCTACGCGAACGCGACGCCCACCCTCGGGCCGACGAAGAAGTCGTCGATCACGGTCGACGGGGTCAAAGCCGCACGTGTGGACGCCGACGTCGCGATCGCCGACACGGCACGCAACGTGAAGGGCGACTCGCTGGTCATCATCGCGGTCGACACCAAGCCGGTCACCATCTTCCTGGGCGCGACACCCATCGGCGATGCGGGTTCGGCGGGCATCATCAACGGGGTCATAGCGGCTCTGAAAGTACGGAAGTAGGTACGGAAGTAGGTCAGGAAGTAACCGGGCCCGCCGGCGCCGAGACGTGGGTGGCTTCCGAGCGCCCGCGCAACACGGTGGAATAGCATTCGGCCCAGTGCGCCCGCTCGGCGTCGTCGGCCCGATCGATGGCCGCCGCCGAACACAGGATCCGCCGGTCGGCGGTTTTGGCGAGGTCCGCCAGCCGCGCGGCCTCGTTCACCGCATCGCCGATCACCGTGTATTCGTACCGGTTTTCGGCACCGACGTTGCCGGCGAAGACCCGGCCCGCCGAGACGCCGATGCCGAAATCGACCACCGGTAACCGGCGCAGCTGGGTGCCCAACGCGCGTGCCGTCGCCAGCGCCGCCGACGCCGGTTCGGCCGTCCGCAACGGCGCTCCGAAGACGGCCAGTGCGGCGTCGCCGGCGAATTTGTTGATCAGCCCGTTATTTTCGTCGACGGCGTCCACGACAATCCGGAAGAAGTCGTTGAGCACCTCGGCAACCTCTTGTGGGGGGCGGCTTTCCGCGAGCTGCGTCGAACCCACCAGGTCGATGAACAGAACGGCCGCTTCGACCACGTCCCCCGACAGCGACGCGCCCTCTTGAATCGCGCGCTGCGCCACGTCGGTTCCGACGTGGCGTCCGAACAGGTCCCGCAACCGGTCCCGCTCGGCGAGCCCGGTGACCATTCTGTTGAAACCCGTTTGCAGACGCCCGATTTGGGAACGCTCGTACGCGCCGACCTGAGCGTCGATGCGGCCGTGTTCGACCTCTGCCATCGCGTCGACGACCTCGCCGACGGGATCCGAAATGGAGCGCGACGTCAGAATCATCGTCGGCAGCCCGAGGAACAGCGCCGCCAACGACACCACCAGGATGGGCACTTCCAACGCGGCGGACTTCTCGATCAGCCAGCCGTACGAGCGCATCACCAGCAGGGTCGCGATCACCCCGATGGGAAGCGCACTGCACAGAAACCACAAGAGGACCAGTCGCGCGAACACACCGGGCACCGCCAGCCGCGGCTCGCACCCCAGCGTGGCGGCACCCATGACGGGTCGCAGGGTGCGTTGCGCCAGCAGCATCCCGGTCCCGGCGGCGGCCGGTCCGCCCACCAGCACGCCGAGCAGGATGGGCAGCAGAACCTGAGCCCCGCCGGGGAGATTCAGCAGCGCGAAGATCACCCCGGCCACGCCCCAGGACAGCAGGAAGATCGCCGACTGGCGGCCCGGCATCTTCATCGCGGCTTCGCGTTGCTCCGGGGTCGGTGCGTCCCCGGTGACATACCAACGCAGCGAGGGAGCCAGGTTCAGCGCGCCACCCACCGCGACGCCAACGATGCCCAGCGCAACGAGGACCAGGACCGTCGCCGTGTTCTTCTCCGCGAAGTAGTTGTTGGCCGCGACGGACGTGTGTCCCCTCAGTGGGATCAAGATCGCGGCCGCATCGCCCACGGCCAGAACGTAGGCCAGCGCCAGGGCGGTCGCATACTCAATCGTTAACCTGCGAGCGGACTTTCGTTGCCCTGCCGCTGGAGCCCGAAGCCAGCCCGGCTTGATCACCCTATAAAGGTAGCCGCGCGTGCGCCCCGGGCGTTTTAGGCGCCGTTATTTGGTCCGCCCGAGTTCTGGTCCGGGATGTCGGTGATCGGGAAGTTGGGCATCGGCTTGGGGGAGGACGTGTTGGGCAGGGTTGGGATTTCGCCGGCGGGAATGTCGTGAAGTGCGTTGGCGGGTGGCCCGTTTTCCCGGCCGCCGTAACTGCTGCCGGGTGCCCGCGGCCCCAGCAGTTCGGTGACCGTCACCAGGCGGTAGCCGTTGGCCTTGAGCACCGGGATGAACTGGTACACCAGGTCGACGGTGCTCGAGTAGGTGTCGTGGAACAACACCACCGAGCCGGGCTTGATGTACGTCATCAGCATGTACCGCGTCGCGGCCGTGTTGGAATCGTTGATCCAATCGAAAGGGATGACGTCCCACAGTATTTCGGCTAGCCCGAACCGGCCCGCGGTCTGGCGCACTGCGTCGGTGGACAGCCCACCGGCGGGACGCCACAGCGACGGGGTGCGCCCGGTCGCGGCGGTGATCGCGTCGTTGGTCCTCGAGAACTGGCCGGCGACGTCCTCGGGCGGGATCGTGGTCATGTTGGGGTGTTCCCAGGTGTGGTTGCCGAATTCCATACCGGCGTCGGCGACGCGCTTGGCGCCCGCCGGGTTGGCGGCGACCTTGTTGCCGATCAGGAAGAACGTGGCCTTGGCGTCGTTGTCCTTCAGGATTTGCAGCAGCCGGTCGGTGTAAGGCCCCGGCCCGTCGTCGAAGGTCAGCGCGACGCACTTGACCACCGAGCAGCTGAGGTTGTCGGCGCGGGTCACGTGACCGGTGAGGCTGCCGATCACCAGCACGGCGGCGGCCGCGACGACACCGAAAACGGTGCGCCAATAGCGCCAGGCCTGGCTGTCGGGTCGTTTCGGCACCCTGGCAGCCTACCCGCCATCAAGCGCGCGATCCGGGCGTTGACCCTGCGGTCAGGGCTTTCAGTGTGCACTCACGGCTTTGAGTGTGTCCTCAGGGCGGGTCCCACGCGATTTCCCCGCCCAGGACGCACACTCAAGGGCTCGTCAGTGCGGTCCGGCGATCTCTTCGAGCATCTCGGTGACCAGTGCGGCGATCGGCGACCGCTCGCTGCGCAGCAGGGTGATGTGGGCGAACAGCGGGTGGCCTTTGAGCTTCTCGATCACCGCCGCGACCCCGTCGTGGCGGCCGACGCGCAAGTTGTCGCGCTGCGCGATGTCATGCGTCAGCACCACGCGCGATCCGGTCCCCAACCTGGACAACACGGTCAGCAGGACGTTGCGCTCCAGCGACTGTGCCTCGTCGACGATGACGAACGAGTCGTGCAGCGAGCGGCCCCGGATGTGGGTCAGCGGCAACACTTCGAGCATGCCGCGAGAAAGCACCTCCTCGAGCACGGCCGGGCTGGCCAGGCCCTCGAGGGTGTCGAAGACCGCCTGCGCCCACGGGCCCATCTTTTCGCTCTCGCTGCCGGGCAAGTAGCCCAGCTCCTGGCCACCCACGGCATACAGCGGGCGGAAGACCACCACCTTGCGGTGGGTGCGCCGTTCGAGCACCGCCTCGAGACCCGCACACAGCGCCAGCGCCGACTTTCCGGTGCCGGCTTTGCCGCCCAGCGACACTATGCCCACCGACTCGTCCAGCAGCAGGTCGAGCGCCACCCGCTGTTCGGCGGAACGGCCGCGCAGCCCGAAGACCTCGCGGTCACCGCGAACCAGCTGCACGCGTTTGGCCGGGGTGACCCGGCCCAGCGCATGGGAACTGCCGCCGAGCAGCCGAACGCCGGTGTGGCAGGGCAGATCCCGCGCATCGGCGAGGTCGATCTCGCCGTCCGCGAACAGCGCGTCGATGTCCTCGGCGGCCGTCTCGATCTCGTACATCCCGGACCACCCGGAGGCCACGACATCCTGCGCGTGGTACTCGTCGGCGGACAGGCCCACGGCGGCGGCCTTCACCCGGAGGGGAATATCCTTGCTGACCAACGTAACTCGCCTGCCTTCGGCGGCGAGATTGGCGGCGCAGCTCAGAATCCGGGAATCGTTGCTGTCGGTGCGAAAGCCGGCCGGCAGCACCGCCGGATCGGTGTGGTTCAATTCGACGTGAAGCGAACCGCCTTGTGTCCCAACGGGAATCGGCTGATCCAGCCGTCCGTGCTCGAGCCGAAGATCATCGAAGAGGCGCAACGCCTGACGGGCGAACCACCCCAATTCGTGGTGGTGGCGTTTGGCCTCCAGTTCGCTGATCACCACCAGCGGAACCACCACCTCGTGTTCGGCGAACCGGCTGCACGCCCAAGGATCGGACAGCAGCACGGAGGTGTCGAGCACATAGGTCCGGAGATCGGTCACGAAGCGCTCCTCGAGCGGGTAAGCCCGCGCGGACCCGCACAGGCATGTCGGCGGGAGCCGCAGCACCAGGACCGGGGCCGGTCCTGCCGTTGTAGTGACGGGAGGTGCCGCCCTGGCAGCAGAGCATGTCGCTGGCCATCGAGAACGACGCTACTCTCGTGGCCGCTCGGCCGCCGCGCAGGCGCGCCGGTCCGTGCGCGAGCGCGCGAAGATTCGCTAGCCGACCTTAGCCAACAGTGAATTGCTGCAGCGCAGGCTCGCCGGCCAGTCCCCATTCGGTGATGCGGTCGGAGATCGCCTGCCGCAGGTCCGCGGGGCCGAAAATGCCCGCCTCGGCGACGTTCTGCACCTTGTCCTGATAGGCGTCGATGTCGGCGCCCACCACCTGGAGGTCCGCCGCCCGGGCGGCAATCGCGGCGATCGTCTCGTCGCGGGTGTGCTCGAGGCAGTGCGCGACGAGGTTGGAGAACAACTGCTCGTGGCGCGCTTCATCCCTGGCGATGCGGTCGATGAGGCCGGCCAGATTGGGTTCCTCGATGCGGCCGGCCAGGTTGCGGCAGAAGACGGCGTGGGTGCGCTCGGTGAACGCCATGTAGACCAGGGTCTCGACCTGCGTGTAGGTGTCGCCGCGATAGCCCTTCATCACGTACTGGACCCGAGCTTCCTCGTTTGCGGTCGGGTCGACCTCCCGGGTCACCACCAGGTATTCGCGCAGCGCGATGGCGTGCAGGTGTTCCTCGGCGGTCCACCGGCCCAGCCAGCGACCCCACCACTCCTCGAGGATGAAGTGCTCGACGAGCTCGCGGTGATGGGCGGCGAGGTTGTCCTTGAGCAGCAGCAGGATCTCGCAGGCGTCCGTGATGGTCCTGGGCAGCGTCATCTGGGACGGGTCCCAGTCGCGTCCGCCGAGGAAGGCGAAGTTCTCGCCCTGGTCGAAGGGCACGTAGTCGTGAGCGAACCAGATCTCCTCGGTGTCGAGGTGGCGTTTCACGTTCGCTTCGACAACCGGCTCGAGTTCGAGGATCAGCGTGTTAGGAACAGGTTTCTGTGCCACGCGGTAACTGTAACTCGTAGGTACAGGTGCCGTGAAATCGTTGGCGCGTGTCGCCGCCAAATGGTGACTTTGGTCCCTGAAGAGGTCCGGAACGGTTAGCGGTCGACCAGCGTCCAGTTCTCCAGCCCCTCGTAGAGGGGGAAGTCCCTGGCCAGCCGCGTCACCCGTTGCCGCAGCGCCGAGACGTCCGCGGAGGTGCCGGCCGCCAGGGCGGTGGCGATGATGTCGGCGACCTCGGTGAATTCGGCGTCGCCGAAGCCGCGGGTGGCCAGCGCCGGCGTTCCCACCCGCAAGCCGGACGTCACCATCGGTGGCCGGGGGTCGTTCGGGACGGCGTTGCGGTTGACGGTGATGCCGATCGCGTGCAGCAGGTCCTCGGCGGCCTTGCCGTCGAGCGGCGAGTCGCGCAGGTCGACCAGCACCAGGTGCACGTCGGTGCCGCCGCTGACCACCGAGACGCCGGCCTTGGCGACGTCGGCCGCCAGCAGCCGGTCGGCGACGATGCGCGCCCCGGAAAGCGTGCGCTGCTGGCGGTCGGCGAACTCGGGGGTGGTGGCGATCTTGAGCGCGACGGCCTTGCCCGCGATCACGTGCATGAGCGGGCCGCCCTGCTGGCCGGGGAACACCGCCGAGTTGATGGCCTTGGCGTACTCCTGCTTGCCCAGGATCATGCCGGAACGGGCGCCGCCCAGCGTCTTGTGCACGGTCGTGGACACCACGTCCGCGTGCGGCACCGGCGACGGGTGCAGGCCCACGGCAACGAGCCCGGCGAAGTGCGCCATGTCCACCCACAGCTTGGCGTCGACCTCGTCGGCGATGGACCGGAACGCGGCGAAGTCGAGAATCCGCGGGTAGGCCGACCAGCCGGCGATGATCACCTTGGGGCGGAACTCGAGCGCCTTGGCCCGCACCGCGTCCATGTCGACCAGATGGGTCTTCGGGTCCACGCCGTAGAAGCCGGCCTCGTACAGCTTTCCGGAGAAGTTCAGCCTCATCCCGTGGGTGAGGTGGCCGCCGTTGGCCAGGTCCAGGCCGAGCAGGTGCTCCCCGGGCGACATCAGCGCGTGCAGCACCGCGGCGTTGGCCTGGGCGCCCGAATGCGGCTGGACATTGGCGAATTCGGCGCCGAACAACGCCTTCGCCCTGTCGCGGGCGATGTTCTCCACGACGTCGACGTGCTCGCAACCGCCGTAGTAGCGCCGGCCGGGCAGACCCTCGGCGTACTTGTTGGTGAGGACGCTGCCCTGGGTCTGCAGCACCGAGCGGGGCACGAAGTTCTCCGAGGCGATCATCTCCAAGGTGTCCCGTTGCCGGTGCAGCTCCTTGTCCAGCAGCTCGGCGATGTCGGGATCGACCTCGGCGAGCGGGGCCGACATCAGAGAGGCGTTGCCGGGGATACGGGTACGAGCATCAGGTGCAGCAGTCACGGGCGCCAGTCTATCCAGCCACAGTTTTAGCCAGCCCAGCCGTCGGGCGCGCGTCCGCCCCTGCAACACTTGGTCACTATGCCGCGGCTTAGCGAGCCGAGCCCCTATGTGGAGTTCGACCGAAAGCAATGGCGTGCGCTTCGCATGTCGACGCCGTTGGCCCTCACCGAAGAGGAACTGGTCGGCCTGCGCGGCCTCGGTGAGCAGATCGACCTGCTGGAGGTCGAAGAGGTCTACCTGCCGCTGGCCCGGCTGATCCACCTTCAGGTCGCCGCCCGCCAGCGTCTGTTCGCCGCTACCGCCGAATTCCTCGGCGAGCCTCAACAACACCCGGACCGGCCGGTGCCGTACATCATCGGAGTCGCCGGCAGCGTGGCGGTCGGCAAGTCAACGACCGCCCGCGTGCTGCAGGCGCTGCTGGCCCGCTGGGATCATCACCCCCGGGTGGACCTGGTGACCACCGACGGCTTCCTGTATCCTAACGCCGAGCTGGATCGGCGAAATCTCATGCACCGCAAGGGTTTTCCGGAGAGCTATAACCGCCGCGCGTTGATGCGGTTCGTGACGTCGGTCAAATCCGGTTCCGACTACGCGTGCGCGCCGGTGTATTCGCATCTGAAATACGACATCATCCCCGGGGCCAAGCACGTGGTCCGCCATCCCGACATCTTGATCCTGGAGGGTCTCAACGTGTTGCAGACCGGTCCGACGCTGATGGTGTCGGACCTGTTCGACTTCTCGCTGTACGTGGACGCCCGGATCGAAGACATCGAGCAGTGGTACGTGTCGCGGTTCTTGTCCCTGCGCGGCACGGCGTTCGCCGACCCGGAATCGCACTTCCACCACTACTCGGCCCTCAACGACACGAAGGCGGTCGCCGCCGCACGCGAGATCTGGCGGTCCATCAACGGGCCCAACCTGGTCGAGAACATCCTGCCGACGCGTCCCCGCGCAACCCTGGTGCTGCGCAAGGACGCCGACCACTCCATCAACCGGCTCCGGCTGCGCAAGCTGTAGGGCGCGAAGGCCTCGAAAAGACCTCGAAAAGGCCGGGCGGGGCGGCCGCCACTTCAACGCCCAGGGGCGGCGCCCCGCGCCGGCGGGTGGGGAGGTCACGCCGCGAGGCGACGCACTCCCAGGTACTGCAGCCCAGCGAACGCGGCCGTGTACACGCCGCTGGCCAATGTCGCGGCGACCCCGGTTGCCGTCATCGGCACGGCTTCGGCGGCCACGATTGCGGCCAACGTGTACACGATGTTGGCGACGACGACGCCGATCCCGGCACGGCGCAGGTTCGGCAGCGCCGCGAGGCTGAACACGGCGAGGCCGTAGAGCACGAAGAAGGCGCCCATCGCGTATTCCTGGCCAGACGTCAGGCCGGTCAGCGACGAAATCGGGTCGGCGAAGAAGGCGACCGCCAAGCCGCACAGCCCCGTCAGGGTGGCGTCGGCACGCATGGCGAAACGCAGCAGCGAGTCGGTCGAGTCGTATAGGGGTCGGGTTGTCAGACCAGAAACAGCGGTCATGGGGTTACTCCTCGCGATGGCGGATGGGTCGAACAGGTTTGAGCGTGCCGCCAGAGCACTGCCATATCGACTCGTGGCACTGCCAAGTACTGCCACGCAAACAAAGACCAGGTATTTCTTCGGGCTATTCCCGCTCCGGTCAAACGCGGACCGCGAGCGTAACGCCACGGCGAAATCCGGGCCGATTTTTCGCCGTGGCGTTTCCCCCGCAAGCGGGCGGTGCCCCCAGCCCGGCGAACTAGTCGCTGGGAACCGGGACCCGCCCCCGCAGATCGGCGGCGATGAGCCGGGCCGCGGCGTTTTGCCAGTTGTGCAACGAACGCTGCGGGACCTCGGTGACCAACCACTGCCAGGCTTGCCGGGCGGTCGGATCCAATCCAGCGGCGGTGGCGTTCTGCGCATACGCGCGCACACCCACGACGTACGGGAAGTACAGCGAGTTGTAGTAACGCCACTCCTCGGTGGTTCCGAAATCGCTCGCGGTGCGGGGTTTCAGCCGGGCGATGCCGTCGGCGAGGACGGCCTTGAGTTCGTTGGCCCGCTCCAGCGGGTGATCCGGCGCGCCCCGCGCGGCCAGTCGCTCATCGATCACGGGCAACGCGGTCAGCGGGCTGGCGACCAGTTTGGTCAGGTCACCGTAGTGGCCCAGCGCCCGGCGGGTGAGCCGGGTGAAGGTGTCATCGTCGACGTCTCGAAGATCCCGGAGGGGATCGGCCGAGCGCAGCGGCAACCCCGCCCCGGTGTGCCGCAGCGCGGCCCGATCGGCGCGCAGCGTCGGCGATTTCGAGAACGCCAGCCGGTCCAGCACCCCGGCCAGCGGATCGGCCAGCACCTGCACCGTGATCGCGATCGCCAACGTGGTGAACAGCAGCACGGTCAGAACCGCCTGCGCGGTGGGCTCACGCCGGGTCACGGCCAAGCCGACCAGCGCCTGGCCACCGAACAGCACCGCCACGGCCGAACAGCCGACGAACGAGCGCAGCATGTCGGCGCGCAGCGCCTGGCCCTCGTCGAAGGCGTCCCACAGGGCCACCGCCACGCCGAGCGCCAGGACATCGAAACCCGTCGACGCCAGGGCCAGCCAGCTGGGTACCAGGCCCAACGGGATGATCAGGATGGCATTGGCCAGCGCGAAGAACAGGGTCGCGACAACCACGACGCCGACGACCGGGGTCGGCTGGGCCGGCCGCCGCACCGCGACGACCATCGCCCCCAGGGTGGATATCGAGATCACCGCCATCATCAGCACGTGACCCGGCCGCAGCGGTCCGTCGACGCTGCCGGCCATCATCGCGCCGAACAGGGTGAGCGCGCCGACACCGCCGACGAGCAGCAACTCGCCCGTGCGCGCCCGCCAGCGGTCGCCCGGCCGGGACAGCTCGACGAGCACCGCGAACCACGCCACGCTGGGCACGGCGACCAGGTAGATCTCAAGCCGGCTGAGCAGTCCGAGGTGCGGGGCGCCGGCGGTGCGCACCGCGTCCAGCGCCACCACCAGCGCGAAGCCACACAGTCCGATCGCCGCCAACGCCAGCACCGGCTTACGCGGATCACGGGCGAGCAGGTACAACCCCAGCCACCCGCTCAGCGTGAACACCACCGCCGACAGCGCAGCCATGCATCTAGTTTGTCATGCTGCTACTTGCCGTACCTGCGGTGCCGTTGGCTATAGTCACGCAGCGCGCGCAGAAAATCGACGCGGCGGAATGCGGGCCAGTGCGCCTCGGTGAACCACATCTCCGAGTAGGCGCTTTGCCACAGCAAAAATCCGGACAGCCGCTGCTCCCCCGACGTGCGGATGACGAGGTCCGGGTCGGGTTGCCCAGAGGTGTAAAGGTTTTCGGAGATGGCGTCGACGCTCACGGCGTCGACGAGCTCCTCGGCGGTCGCACCGTTGGCGAGCTCTTTGCTCAGCAAGGCCCGCACCGCGTCGACGATCTCGCGGCGGCCGCCGTAGCCCACGGCGACGTTGACGTGGAAAGGCGCCACGGCCGGGGTGGACTCCACCGCGTCGCGCAGCCTGCGGGCCGGCTCCTCGCCGATCAGCCCGAGATCCCCGACGGTGCGCACGCTCCAGCGATTCGCCGGTGCGCAGATCTCCTCAACCACATCAGTGATGATCTCGATGAGCCCGGCCAGCTCGTCGCGATCGCGTTGCAGGTTTTCGGTGGAGAGCAGGTACACGGTGGTCATCTCGATGCCGGCCTCTTGGCACCACCGCAGCATCTCGGCGATCTTGGCGGCACCCATCCGGTAGCCGACGCTGACGTCGTCGTAACCGGCGTTGCGCGCCCACCGCCGATTCCCGTCGCACAGGACCGCGATGTGGCGGGGAAGTTCGGATTTCGAGGAGGCCAGGCCCTGCCTCAGCCGCAGCTCGTAGACGCGATACAACGGGTCCTTGAGCCGCGGCGGGATGATCTCCACGAGGCTCCACACTACTGTGAGCGGCAACAAATTCCGGCCTGCATCTGCGGTCTCAATAATGTAAGCCCCCGCACGTCCGACGCGTGTCGTGACCATCCGCGATTACTCTGGTTGATAGCGGCGATGGACAACTTCCAACCTGCGACACGAGGCAACAGGAGACATGAGCAGCCAGACCAGCACGAAGCACGAATCGAAGCCCGGGGCACTCGCGCCGGGCAATCCCGTCGAACAGCTCGTCGAGGGTGCCGCCGAGGCCCTGACCAAGCCACGCATGCGCGGCTGGATCCACTTCTTCTCCGCGTGGCTGGCGATCGTCTGCGGGGCGACCTTGGTGTCGGTGTCGTGGGCGGTGGCATCCACCCGCGCCGGACTCTCGACGTTCGCCTACGCCCTGGCCACGGTGGCGATGTTCGCCGTCAGCGCCACCTACCACCGCGTCAACTGGAAATCCCAGAAGAGCCGGAAATTGATGAAGCGGCTGGACCACTCGATGATCTTCGTGTTCATCGCCGGCAGCTACACACCGTTCGCGATCTTGGCAATGCCGCCCGCGGATGGGCGATTGGTGCTGTGGATCGTGTGGGGCGGCGCGCTGGCGGGCATCGCGCTGAAGGTGTGCTGGCCGTCGGCGCCGCGCTGGGTGGGCGTGCCGCTGTATCTGCTGCTGGGCTGGGTGGCGGTCTGGTACGCGCCGACGATCATTCACATCGCCGGGGTGGCCGCGATGGTGCTGCTCGCCGTCGGCGGCGCGTTCTACAGCATCGGCGGGCTGCTCTATGGGCTGCGCTGGCCCGACCCGTGGCCGAAGACGTTCGGCTATCACGAGTTTTTCCACGCCTTAACGGCGATCGCGGCGATTCTGCACTACATCGCCATGTGGCTCGCCGTTTTTTACGTCGGCAACCCCGCCTGACGCTAAACCTGGGTGGCGTCGGCGCCCGACCAGTAGGCCTTCATGGCGGTGACCTTGCCGCGGTGGTCGAAAACCATCACGTCGATCGGCTCGATCACCATCCGGTGCTCCCCCGCTACAACGGTCAGCCGGAACTGAAAGGCCGCCTCGTTGCCGGCCACGCGCAGCGACACCAACTCGCATTCGCGCTGCCCGTCGTTGACCGCGGAGTAGAAGCCGTGGATCGCCTGACGACCGATATGCACCTCGCCGCCGACCGGGTCCTCGACGGTCGCGTCGTCGGCGTACAACTCGGCCAGTTCGTCGGCGCTGCCCTTGGCGAGCAGCTCGATGTAGCGGTTGACCGTGTCCGTGATCGCTTGGACCTTGTCCGGGGCATTTGGCATGGGACGGAGGGTAACCGCCGGGCTACTGTCCCGAAACACCCAGGGCGGCCGCCAGTTCCGTCGCCCGGGTCACCGGTAGGTCGCAGAGCCGGCCGCGGCACACGTAGGCGGCGTCGGCGTCGGCCACCCGGTCCCGGCCGACCAGCAGCGCCGACGAGTCTTTTTCGCCGCCCACGACGATCGCCCCGCCGGGCGCCAGCCGACGCGCGTCGGCCAGCAGGGAGGACCGCGACGGATCACAAGCGACCGCGATCTGCAGCGGCCCGCGGACCGCGGATTCGGCAACGGCCAGCCAGTGTCCGGCCGAGCGCGGCGCGCGCTCGAGCAGCAGCGAGTGCGCGCTGAGCGCGTCCGCGGCCGCCCGCAGATACCGCTCCGCGCGGTCACCGTCGACCAGGTGCGCCGCGGTCAGCAGCGCTTCGGTGACCGACGACGCGCCGGACGGCGTCGCCCCGTCCAGCGGGTCGGCGGGCCGCAGCACCAATTGCTCGGCGTCGTCGGCGGTGTCGAACCAGCGGCCGGGCTGCTGCGGGTCGGCGAAGTGGCGCAGCGCGGTGTCGAGCAGTTCGGTCGCCGTCGTCAGCCAGCCCTCCTCGGCGGTCAGCTGGTACAGCGCGAGCAGGCCCGTTGCCAGCATCGCGTGGTCCTCGAGGATGCCGGGGCTGTCGCCGACGACGCCGCCGAGGCTGGCGCGGCGCAGCCGGCCGTCGACGACGTGGGTGTTCAGCAGCGCCAGCGCGCAGCGCCGCGCGGCTTGGGCCAGTTCGGAGGCCAGTTCGGAATCGCCCAGCGCCACACTGGCCTCGGTCAACGCGGTGATCGCCAGCCCGTTCCAGGACGTCACGACCTTGTCGTCGCGTCCCGGCTGGGCCCGGGCGAGCCGCGCGGCCAGCAGGGCGGCGCGGACGCGTTCGGCGCGTTGCGGATCGCCCGGATCGGCGGGCTGGGGGTACTCCCCCGCGAGCGGGAGGGACCCCCACCCGCTTGCGGGGGCTTGCAGCACCGAGGTGCCGTGTTCGAACGTGCCGGACGGGGTGACCGCGAAAACCTCTGCGGCCCAACGCCCGTCGTCGGCGCCGAGCACCTCGGTCAGCTGATCCGGCGTCCAGACGTAGGTCGAGCCCTCGCGGCCGTCGGCGTCGGCGTCCAGCGACGACGTGAACATCTCGCCCTCGGCGAGTTCGTCGAGGAGGAACCGCGCCGTCTGGGCGGCGACCCGGCGGGCCAAGGGGTCTCCGGTACGCCGGGCCCAGTGCGCGTACGCACGCAGCAGCAGCGCGTTGTCGTAGAGCATCTTCTCGAAATGCGGTACCACCCAGGCGTTGTCGACGCTGTACCGGGCGAAGCCGCCGGCGAGCTGGTCGTAGATGCCACCGCGGGCCATCGCGTTGCCGGTGCGCACCACCGCCTGCAGCGCCGCCGCTGAGCCGGTGCGCTCGTAGTTGCGCAGTAGCGCCTCGAGAATCGCCGACGGCGGGAACTTGGGGGCACCCCCGAACCCGCCGTGCACCCTGTCCTGGTCGCTCAGCACCGAGGCGACGGCGTGGTCGCACAGCGCGGGCGCCACGTCGGGGCCTCCAGAGGGCAGCCCCGGGAGCGCCCCAGCCATCGCGCGCAACTCGCCGGCGATGCGGTCGGACGCCTCCTCGACCTCGCCGCGGCGGTCCCGCCAAGTGGCGGAGACGGCAGAAAGGAGTTGCAGAAAGCCGTCTTTCGGGTAGTACGTGCCACAGAAGAAGGGTCGGCCGTCGGGCGTCAGGAAACACGTCATAGGCCACCCGCCCCGTCCGGTGAGTGCGACGGTGGCGTTCATGTAGACCGCGTCGATGTCCGGCCGTTCCTCGCGGTCGACCTTGATACAGACGAATCCCCCGTTCATCGCGGCGGCCACCTCATCGTCTTCGAACGATTCGTGGGCCATGACGTGACACCAGTGGCAGGCGGCGTATCCGACGGAGAGCAGGATCGGCACGTCCCGCGCGGCCGCGTCCGCCAGCGCCTGCGGCGTCCACTGCCGCCAATGCACCGGGTTGTCGGCGTGCTGGCGCAAGTACGGGCTGGTGGCCAGCCCGAGCGTGTTCGATCCAGTCGATTCAGCCGGGCTCATCGTCGGTTCGCCGCGTCGATCCGTTCGCCTGTCCAGGCGCCTGCTCGGGGCCCTCCCCGACCGTGTCGGTGCCCTCGTCGGCCGCCTGATCGGGCTCGGGGCGCTTGGGGTCGAACGTCTTCGGGACCTTTTTCAGCTGCCGGGTCATCGACCGCAACAGGAACAGGGTCGCGATCAGCAGCAGCACGACGACCAGCAGGCCCACCGGGCTGGCCTTGCCGAAATCGGGCCCGTGGTTGTGGGGTGCGTCGGCGATCACCCTGAGAAGAAATTGATTCACGCGTCGCTCTCGATTCCGGCGAACAGGTCGTCCTCGGGCAGTCTGACGGGGACCCGGGAGCGGGCCAACTCGAATTCCTCAGTGGGCCATAGCCGCTGCTGCCACGAGATGGGAGCGGCGAAGAATTCGGCGTTCGGATCGATCTGGGTGGCGTGCGCCCGCAGGGCGTCGTCGCGCTGGCTGAAATATGCCGAGCACTCGACGCGCGTGGTCACCCGGGACTCGAAGGGGTCGTGCTCGGGATCCCAATGCTGGAGCCATTTTTGGAACGGGCCCTCCTGGCCGCGCTTGACGAATTCGTCGTGCAGCAACTGCATCCGCGCGCGCAGGAAGCCGTGGTTGTAGTACAGCTTGGATACCGTCCACGGCTCGCCGGCGTCCGGGAAGCGGGCGTAGTCGGCGGCCGCCTCGAAGGCGCCGACCGAAACCTGGTGGCAGCGAATGTGGTCCGGGTGCGGGTAGCCGCCGTTCTCGTCGTAGGTGGTTATCACGTGCGGCCGGAACTCGCGGATGACGCGCACCAGCGCCTCGACGGGCGCCTCCAGCGGCACCAGCGCGAAGCAGCCCTCGGGCAGCGGTGGCGGCGGGTCGCCCTTGGGCAGGCCGGAGTCGACGAACCCGAGCCAGGTGTGCTCGACGCCGAGGATTTCGGCCGCCTTCGCCATTTCGTCACGACGGATTTCGACCATGTGTTCCAGCACGTCGGGCAGGTCCATCGCCGGGTTGAGAATCTCGCCGCGCTCGCCCCCGGTCAACGTCACCACCAAAACCCGGTGACCCTCGTCGGCGTAGCGGGCGAGGGTGGCCGCACCCTTGCTGGACTCGTCGTCGGGGTGGGCGTGCACCGCCATCAACCGCAGTTCGCTCACGTGCCCCCTTGTCGTTCGCTGGTCGCCCCTGAAGGGCTACAAGAGCTAGAAGCGACCTTATAATTCCAGTTCCGATCGTTGCACCCTGTCGGCCGGCGTCCGGCAGCCGACAGTCCAGGCATACCCAGGCATGACCGAAACTCCCTTTCCGCGTCCCGAGGCCCGCTACGGGCGCTCGCGACTGTCGCGCGCCTCCCGGCGTCGCCTGGTCATCGGCCTGGCCGTGCTGGTGGTGGCCGCCGGCGTCGTCGTCGCCGTCATCGGCTACCAGCGGCTCGGCACCAGCGACGTCGCGGGCTCCCTGGCCGGCTATCAGGTGATCGACAACGAGACCGCGTCCGTAACGATCAGCGTGACGCGATCCGACCCGTCGCGACCCGTGGACTGCATCGTGCGGGTCCGGGCCAAGGACGGCAGCGAGACGGGCAGGCGGGAGGTGCTGGTGCCCCCATCCGACCAGGCCACGGTGCAGGTGACGACGACGGTGAAGTCCTTCCAGCCGCCGGCGATGGCCGACATCTACGGTTGCGGCACCGACGTGCCCGGCTACCTGCGACCGTCCTGACGCACGACAAAGGTCGAGCAGTGAATATCGAATCATCAACTGTTTGCGCGGTGGTAACATGGATGAATGCACGGTTCCTGCTGGGACCGTGTATTGCTGCATTAAAGCCCGGGGTAAACCCGGATACGCCCGGACAGCGGGGCTCAGAGGCTTAACGCGGATACGCGGAACGACAATACGAGGAGCGCGACGAGATGACGGACACTCACGTGACCTGGCTGACCCAGGAGTCACATGACCGACTCAAGGCCGAGCTCGACCATTTGATCGCGAATCGTCCGGTCATCGCCGCGGAAATCAACGACCGCCGCGAGGAGGGAGACCTTCGCGAGAACGGCGGCTACCATGCCGCCCGCGAAGAGCAAGGTCAGCAGGAGGCCCGCATTCGCCAACTGCAGGACCTGCTCAACAACGCCAAGGTCGGCGAGGCGCCCGAGCAGTCCGGCGTCGCGCTGCCCGGTTCGGTGGTCAAGGTCTACTTCAACGGCGACAAGTCCGACAACGAGACGTTCTTGATCGCCACCCGCCAAGAGGGCATCAACGAGGGCAAGCTCGAGGTGTACTCCCCGAATTCACCGCTGGGTGGCGCCCTGATCGACGCCAAGGTGGGTGAGACCCGCAGCTACACGGTGCCCAACGGCAACACCGTCAAGGTCACGCTGGTCAGCGCGGAGCCGTATCACTCCTAGTCCCCGCCCCGCTCGACTGTGAATCCCGCGACAAGTCGCCGGCGCGTCGCGTCGGCAGATTCACTCTCGGCGAGCTAGAGCGCCTGTTCGAGGTCGGCAAGCAGGTCGGCGACGTCCTCGATGCCGACCGAAAGCCGCACCAGGTCGTCGGGCACTTCCAGCTGGGAACCGGCCGTCGACGCGTGCGTCATGTCGCTGGGCAATTCGATCAGCGACTCGACACCCCCGAGCGATTCGGCCAGGATGAACACCTCGGTGCGGGCGCACAGCTCCTCGGCGGCGCGCCGGCCGCCCCGCATGCGCAGCGAGACCATGCCGCCGAAGTCGCGCATCTGCCGCGCCGCGATTTCATGCCCGGGGTGGCCGGGCAGACCCGGATACAGCACCGCGCTCACCGAAGGGTGTCCGGCGAGGAATTCCGCTACGGCCAGAGCGTTTTCGCTGTGTCGCTGCATCCGCAGCACCAGGGTCTTCAGGCCGCGCATCGTCAGGTAGGCGTCGAAGGGCCCCGGCACCGCGCCGGCCCCGTTCTGTAGGAAGGCGAAGGCATCGTCCAACTCTTGGTCGTTGGTGATCAGCGCCCCGCCCACCACGTCGGAGTGGCCGCCGATGTACTTGGTGGTCGAGTGCAGCACGACGTCGGCGCCCAGCGTCAGCGGCTGCTGCAGGGCGGGCGACGCGAAGGTGTTGTCCACCAACACCTTTGCCGAGTTCTGTTTGCCGAGTTCGCTGATGGCAGCGATATCGACGATGGTCAGCAACGGGTTGGTCGGTGTTTCCACCCAAACCAGCCGGGTCTGCGGCGTGATCGCGGCGCGCACGGCGTCCAGGTCGGACAGCGCCACCGGCGTGTACGTGACGTTCCACCTGGTGAACACCTTGTCGATCAGCCGGAACGTGCCGCCGTAGGCGTCGTTGGGGATGACCACGTGGTCGCCGGGCCGCAGCATTGCCCGCAGGGCGCAGTCGGCGGCGGCCATCCCCGAGCCGAACGCCCGCCCGAACGCGCCCTCCTCGACCGCCGCCAGCGAGGCCTCCAGTGCGGCCCGGGTCGGGTTGCCGGTGCGCGCGTAGTCGAACCCGCCGCGCAGGCCCCCCACGCCGTCCTGGGCGAACGTGCTGCTGGCGTAGATCGGGGCGTTCACCGCCCCGGTCGCCGGATCCGGGCGGTAGCCGGCGTGAATGGCTTTGGTGGCTAGTCCGGTGAATCGGTGCTGTCCGTTACGGTCCTCGCTCATCGACGCCCAGCCTAGTGACAGCCGCGAAAACGTCTCCGTCGCCGCATCGTCCGGTCATTGTTCGATCGGCAGGACCACCGTCGTCATGATCTTGTCGGCCAGGGTCTGCCGCTTGGAATCCCAGAGCGGCAAAAGGAAGCCGATGAAGCAGATGATCGCGTCGACGAAGTGCGCGATCTGGCGGACCACGGACATCCCGAAGCCGAGGGGCTGCCCGGTGACCTCACTGACCACCTTGATCTTCGTGACCGATTTGCCGAGGCTCGACCCCGTGGTGCCCTGGCGGTAGCCGTAATTCCAGACCAGGTAGGTCACCCCGATCAGCCAGGCCAACCACTGCGCCAACATGCCGATGGTCGAGTTCTGGGTGGAGCAGTACTGATTGACGGTGTACTGCGTGACGTCGGTGACGCATGCCGACTGCTGAGTGGCGGCCATGATCCCGATCCCGATGCCGTGCACGACGGCGTAAGGGAGGATGTCGATGAGGAACGCCAGCGCCCTGCTGAGCCATGGCGCGTAGGAGTCCGTCGGCAGCGTGCGGATCGCCGGTCCGGGGGCAGGCGGCGCATACCCACCCGAAGGCGGGGGCGGCGGAGGGTAGGAACCGCCGCTGGGCGGGGGCGGCGGAGCCGAGGGGGCGCCGCCGGGCGTCGAGGGAGCGGATGGAGACTCGCGCCCACCCGCTGGCGGCTCCTGCCCGCCGGACGCGGGAGGTGGCTGGGGTGGCAACTGGGATTCGCCGGGCGGCGGTTGATCGGTCATGGGCAACCTTCCACTGCGGATTAGCTGAACCAGGCCGCATTACAGTACCTGAGGGCCGACTCCGCGAAGCGGTGAGGCGAGACCCGCGTCACACCCGATGGGCGCTCCGCTAACGCCGCCCTGCCAGTCCACGAGGCCCCTCCGACAGGAAGCCCAGCAAGTCGTACCGGGTGATGACGCCGACCGGTTTGCCCTTCTCCACCACCATCAGCGCGTCCCAGTCGCGCAACGCCTTGCCGGCCGCGCTGACCAACTCACCGGCGCCGATCATCGGCAGCGGCGGGCTCATGTGCAGTGCGACGGCATCGGCCAGTTTGGCCCGGCCCTCGAACACGGCCGAGAGTAGCTCGCGGTCGGACACGCTGCCGGCGACCTCACCGGCCATCACCGGCGGCTCGGCGCCGACCACGGGCATCTGCGACACGCCGTACTCACGCAGGATGCCGATGGCGTCGCGGACCGTCTCGGACGGATGGGTGTGCACCAGGTCGGGCAGCTCACCCGATTTGCGGCGCAGCACGTCGCCGACCGTGGCCTCCTCGGTCGACCCGTCGAGGCGGCCGCGCAGGAATCCGTACGACGACATCCAGGCGTCGTTGAAGATCTTGGACATGTAGCCCCGCCCGCCGTCGGGCAGCAGGACAACGACCAGCGCGCCGGGTCCGGCTTCCTCGGCGACCTTGAGCGCGGCGACCACCGCCATCCCGCATGACCCGCCGACCAGCATCGCCTCCTCGCGGGCCAGCCGCCTGGTCATGTTGAACGAGTCGGAGTCGGAAACCGCGATGATCTGGTCGGGCACGGTGCGGTCGTATGCGTCCGGCCAGAAGTCCTCGCCGACGCCCTCGACCAGGTAAGGGCGGCCGGAGCCGCCCGAATACACCGAACCTTCGGGGTCGGCACCGACGACACGGACGGCACCGCCGGACACCTCCTTGAGGTAGCGGCCCGCCCCGGTGATCGTGCCGCCGGTGCCGATGCCGGCGACGAAATGGGTGACTTTGCCGTCGGTATCGGCCCAGATCTCCGGGCCGGTGGTTGCGTAGTGGCTGGCCGGTCCCTCCGGGTTGGCGTACTGGTCGGGCTTCCAGGCACCGTCGATTTCTTTGACGAGCCTGTCGGAGACGCTGTAGTAACTGTCCGGGTGGTCGGGCGGCACCGCGGTCGGGCACACGACGACCTCCGCGCCGTAGGCGAGCAGCACGTTGCGCTTGTCCTCGCTGACCTTGTCGGGACAGACGAACACACACTTGTACCCGCGGTGCTGTGCAACCAGGGCGAGGCCGACGCCGGTGTTGCCCGACGTGGGTTCGACGATGGTGCCCCCGGGCCGGAGCTGCCCGCTGGCCTCGGCGGCGTCGATCATCTTCACCGCGATCCGGTCCTTGGAGCTGCCACCGGGGTTGAGGTATTCGACCTTGGCCGCCACGACGCCGGCGCCGTCGGGAACGACGGAGTTCAACCGAACCAGCGGCGTTCCGCCGATGAGGTCACTGATGTGCTGCGCGATACGCATGCGTTCATCGTGTCAGGCACGTTCAGACGGTGCACAACCGCTCGCCGCTGCGGAACCCCGGAACGGCCAGGCGCTAGCCGGTGGCCTCGCGGATGTAATCGCCAATCTGACGCAGCGAACGAATGGCCTCGGGCACCAGCGGCGCGGCCAGCTGGAAGTCGTGGACCTGACCGGGCCAGACCCGCACCTCGGCCGGCACACCAACCGCAGCCAGCCTGCTCGCCGCCAGTTGCGCGTCGTGCAGCAACACCTCGGAGCCGGAGACGTGGATGAGTGTCCGCGGCAGGCCGGGCTTGATGTGCTCCAAGGGCTCGTAAATCTCCTCGGGCCTGCCGTCGACGATGTTCTTTTCGGCCGCGCTAGCAACTAATTCGACGAGCGCGTCAAACGCGTTGGCGGGGAACATCGCGTCGCTCTTGATGTTGGGGTGGGCCTGCTTGCATTCCTTTGCTAGCTGCAGCAGTGGCGAGATGGCAACCAGCGCCGCCGGCACTTCCCCTTCCCCCTGCCCTTCCCTTTGCAGGCGTTGCGCCAAGGCGAGGGACAGATACCCGCCCGCGGAGTCACCGGCCAGCACGATCTGCGCCGGCTCGTATCCGCGCTCGCGTAACCATTGGTAGGCGTCGTGGCAGTCGTTGAGGGCCATCCCGACCGAATGCGTGGGCAGCAGCCGGTAGTTGACCACCAGCACGGGCGAGTCAGCAAACTTCGAAAGGGCCTCGACCAGTCGGCCGTGGGAGTTCGCTCCACAGGTCAAAAACGCGCCGCCATGCAAGTAGACGATGACCCGGCGGGTGCCGTCCGCGGGCAGCACTCCCGGCGCGCGCACGAGTTGCGCCGAAGCATTGCGCAAGTTCACGGTCTCGCGGACGGTGGCCGACACAGGGAGCAGGACCCGCGAGGCGAGGTCGATGAGACCCCAGGGCCATGGCAGGTTGGGAGCGTGGCTGCCGACGGCCAGCACCGGCCGGATGGTCAGTCGCGACGCGAGGTTAGCTACCCGTGCAGCAACGCTGGGCCCGGACTCGAGGACCTCGACCGGCGCGCCGTCGCTGATTTCAAATCTGCGTGCCTCAACTCTACGTCGCCTGAGGACCTCATGTGGCCGAATGGTATTCCGGGGGGAACCGGATACCTTGCTAGGTGCGGTCATGCTCAGCACTTCCTACGCCGTTGTAGTCCCATACAGCATGTGACGAGGCAGCTAAGCGTCTGGTTCAGCTTGATCGCCAGGGCGTTCAGCCAACCCCTTGAACTTAGCTTGGCAGGCCTTTCTGAGTAGAACGTTTGAAGAATCTGATTTGATACCACATTTGATTCACAACGTGACCACATTGTTCATAAGCTGCCCGCGCAAACCTCCAAGCCGAACTAAACTGATCCCGTGACCATCCGGGTGCTGCGTCGTTCGACGATCGCCCTGGCCACGGCGGGCGCACTCGCCTCGACGGGTACGGCCTATCTGGGCGCACGCAACCTGCTGGTCGGCCAGGCGGCGCACACACGCACCGTCATTCCGAAGGCCTGGGAGACTCCGCCCCGCGCCGACGGGGTGTACGCGGGTGGCGGCGGGCCCGTGCAGCGGTGGCAGCGCGGCATGCCCGTCGACATGCACCTGATGATCTTCGGCGACTCGACGGCCACCGGTTACGGCTGCATGAGCGCCGAGGAAGTGCCCGGCGTGCTGATCGCCCGCGGACTCGCCGAGCGGAGCGGCAAGGCGGTCCGGCTGAGCACCAAGGCCATTGTCGGCGCCACGTCGAAGGGTGTCGCCGGTCAAGTCGACGCGATGTTCGTCGCCGGAGCGCCGCCGGACGTGGCCGTGATGATGCTGGGGGCCAACGACGTGACGGCCCTCAACGGGATAAGCCAGTCAGCGCAACGTCTTTCCTTGACCGTCCGCAAGTTGCGCGCCCACGGGGCGACGGTGATCGTGGGCACCTGTCCGGACCTGGGGGTCATCAGCGCAATCCCCCAGCCGCTTCGCTCGCTGGCACACGCGCGGACTTCGCAACTCGCCCGCGCCCAGGCGGCGGCCGTCCGCTCGGCCGGCGGCGTGCCGGTCCCAATGGCGCAGCTGCTGGCACCCAAATTCCGGGCCGCACGCGAGCTGATGTTCTCCGCCGACGGTTTCCATCCCTCGGCGACCGCATACGCGCTGGCCGCCGACGCGCTGCTGCTCGCGCTGTGCGAGGAGCTGGGCGTAGCGGTCGAGAGCCCGACGCCCGAGGTCCCGGCACCCGCCGGCGCGCCGGTGCTCCCTCAGGTCCACACCCGGCTGACCGTGATGTCGCGGCTGTGGCGGCGCCCGGCACCCGGGTCACCTGCCCCGTCTTCGTCCGCGCCGGTCGGTACCAACTAGATTTGGTCTGGCCCGTCGGGGTCCACACACCACCCGCCAATTAGAGCGAGCCCGCATCCCACCGGAGGGAACTCTCATGCCTGAAGCCGTCATCGTTGCAACCGCTCGCTCGCCGATAGGCCGTGCCATGAAGGGGTCGCTGGTCAGCATGCGGCCCGACGACCTCGCCGCTCAGATGGTGCGCGCCGCGCTCGACAAGGTGCCCGCCCTGAACCCGCACCAGATCGACGACCTGATCCTGGGCTGCGGCTTGCCGGGCGGTGAGTCCGGCTTCAACATGGCGCGCGTCGTCGCCGTCGAACTCGGATACGACTTCCTGCCGGGCACCACCGTCAACCGGTACTGCTCGTCGTCGCTGCAGACCACGCGGATGGCTTTCCACGCGATCAAGGCGGGCGAAGGCGACGCGTTCATATCCGCTGGCGTGGAGACCGTGTCGCGGTTCGGAAAAGGCAACTCCGACTCGTGGCCGGACACCAAGAACCCGCTGTTCGACGAGGCCCAGGAGCGTTCGGCGGCCGCCGCCGCGGGCGCCGACGAATGGCACGATCCCCGCGCCGACGGGAACCTGCCCGACGTCTACATCGCGATGGGTCAGACCGCCGAAAACGTCGCCATCCTGACCGGCATCGGCCGCGAAGACCAGGACCGCTGGGGCGTGCGCAGCCAGAACCGCGCCGAAGATGCGATCAAGAACGGGTTCTTCGAGCGCGAGATCACCCCGGTGACGCTCCCCGACGGCACCACCGTGAGCACCGACGACGGCCCCCGGGCGGGCACCACCTACGAGAAAGTCTCCGAACTCAAGCCGGTGTTTCGGCCCAACGGCACCGTGACGGCGGGGAACGCCTGCCCGCTCAACGACGGCGCCGCCGCGCTGGTGATCACCAGCGACACGAAGGCCAAGGAACTGGGCTTGACGCCGCTGGCCCGCATCGTGTCCACCGGAGTCAGCGGCCTCTCGCCCGAGATCATGGGGCTGGGGCCGATCGAGGCGTCCAAGAAGGCGCTGACACGAGCCGGCATGTCGATCGGCGACATCGACCTGTACGAGATCAACGAGGCGTTCGCTGTGCAGGTGCTCGGCTCGGCGCGCGAGCTGGGCATGGACGAGGACAAGCTGAACGTGTCCGGCGGAGCGATCGCGTTGGGCCACCCGTTCGGTATGACCGGCGCACGCATCGCCACCACGCTGATCAACAACCTCCAGACGCAAGACAAGACGCTGGGCCTGGAAACCATGTGCGTCGGCGGCGGCCAGGGCATGGCAATGGTGGTCGAGCGGCTGAGTTAGGCCGACACGGCCGCACACTCGACGCCCTCCGCACACAAAAACCGGCACGCCAGTTGGCGTGCCGGTTTTTCCCGTCAGTGTCGGCTAGTCGTTTTGCAGGTAACTGAGCAGCCGCAGGATCTCGAGGTACAGCCAGACCAGGGTCACGGTGAGGCCCAAAGCGATTCCCCACGCCGCCTTCTCCGGCGCTCCCGCCCGGATCATCTGGTCGGCCGCGTCGAAGTCGATCAGGAAGCTGAACGCGGCGATGGCGATGCACACCAGCGAGAAAATGATGGCGATCGTTCCGCCGCTGCGCAGGCCCAGGCCCGTGCCACCGCCGACGTGGAACATCGCCAGCACGAAGTTGCCGAGCATCAGGGCCAGCACCCCGAACAGCGCTGCGACCACCATGCGGGTGAACTTGGGCGTGACCCGAATGGCGCCGGTCTTGTAGACGACGAGCATGCCGAAGAACACGCCGAAGGTGCCGAGGACGGCCTCCCCGATCAGCGCACCGGCGTTGGCGTTCGACACCTGGAAGTTGGCGAAGACGAACGAGACGGCGCCGAGGAACAGGCCCTCGAGGACGGCGTAGCTGAGCACGATCGCCGGGCTGTCCTGCTTGCGACCGAACGTCGCGACCAGCACCAGCCCCAGGCCACCGAGCGCGCCGATGAGGGTCAGCGGCATGGCCAGCGCGAGATTCGATGCCACCAGGAAGTAGGAGACGATCGCCGCGCCCGTCAGCACGGCCAGCGTTATGCCGGTCTTGGTGACGACGTCGTCGATGGTCAGCGGTCGGGAAGCTTTGGTCTCCTGGTAGGGAGCCATATAGGGGTCGGCCTGGTAATACCCCTGGGGCGCGCCAGCGCCGAATTGCGCGTATCCGCCCGCCTGCTTCGGCAGCGAACGAAATACCGGGTTACTTGTCTCCCGCACCGTCGGATCCTCTCTTATGGCTGTGGGTTCGAGCTGTGCGAACACCTGCTCAACGATCGGTGGCCCGCCCGGGTTCCCAGCGGACCTGCTGTTTCGAACTCTGCTGCTGTCGTCTGCTCAAACATAAACCTTACCCGCGGGCACCGCTGCACTCGTGACGATCTAGATTGCTGGTCGAGACCTGGCGGCGACGGGAGGCTGGTGCGTGACCGAGGAATCCGATGAGGTCCTGACCCGAGTCGACGGGGGCATCGGCTTGATCACGCTCAACCGCCCCAAGGCGATCAACTCGCTGAATCAGCAGATGGTGGACGCGTTGAGCGCCGTGCTGACCCGTTGGGAAAACGACGACGCGGTGCGCGCGGTGGTGTTGTCGGGGGCCGGCGAACGCGGATTGTCTGCCGGCGGGGATGTGGTGGCGGTCTATCACAGCGCCCGCAAGGACGGCGTCGAGGTGCGGAAATTCTGGCGCGACGAGTACCTGCTCGACGGCCAGGTCGGCCGGTTCCCCAAGCCGTACGTGTCGTTGATGGATGGAATCGTGATGGGCGGCGGCGTCGGCGTCAGCGCGCACGGGAGCGTCCGCGTGGTGACCGAGACCTCGAAGGTCGCGATGCCCGAGGTGGGGATCGGGTTCATCCCCGACGTCGGCGGCGCGTTTCTGCTGTCCCGGGCGCCGGGGGCGCTGGGGCTGCACGCCGCGCTGACCGGGGCGCCGTTTTCCGGTGCCGACGCCATCGCGATGGGATTCGCCGACCACTACGTGCCGCACAGCGAACTCGGCGCGTTCACCGCGGCGATCGTGGCCGACGGCATCGAGGGCGCACTGGCCGGCCACGCGGTCGAGCCGCCACCGAGCCCACTTGTCGCACAACGTGATTGGATCGACGAGTGCTTCGCGGGTGACACCGTCGAAGACATCGTTGCCGCTTTGCGGGGTCATGACGCCGGGGCGGGCACCGGACCTCAAGACGCCGCCAACCTGATCGCCACCCGCTCCCCGATCGCCGTGTCGGTGGCGCTGGAGGCGATACGGCGCGCCGCCAAGCTGGACACGCTGGAAGACGTTCTGGTCCAGGACTATCGGGTGTCGAGCGCGTCGGCACGCTCGCACGACCTGGTGGAGGGCATCCGGGCGCAGATCATCGACAAGGATCGCAATCCGAAGTGGTCGCCGGCGACGCTGGCCGAAGTCACGGCGGCCGATGTCGAGGCGTATTTCGCGCCGGTCGACGACGACTTGAGTTTCTAGAAAGGCGGTTTGGGTGACCGAGTCCAGGACGTACCAGACATACGAAACCATCCTCGTCGAGCGCGATGAGCGAGTCGGGATCATCACACTGAACCGGCCGCAGGCGCTGAACGCGCTGAACAGTCAGGTGATGGGCGAAGTCACCAGCGCGGCAGCCGAATTCGACGACGATCCCGGCATCGGCGCGATCATCATCACCGGTTCGGCCAAGGCGTTCGCGGCCGGTGCCGACATCAAGGAAATGTCCGCCCTGACGTTCGCCGACGCGTTCGGCGCCGACTTCTTCGCCGCTTGGGGCAAACTGGCCGCCGTCCGCACCCCGACGATCGCCGCGGTGGCCGGACACGCGCTGGGCGGTGGCTGCGAGCTTGCGATGATGTGCGACCTGCTGATCGCGGCCGACACGGCGAAGTTCGGCCAGCCGGAGATCAAACTCGGTGTGCTGCCGGGCATGGGCGGATCCCAGCGGCTGACGCGCGCCATCGGCAAGGCCAAGGCCATGGACCTCATCCTGACCGGGCGCACCATTGACGCGGCCGAAGCCGAACGGAGCGGCCTGGTTTCGCGGGTGGTGCCGGCGGACGACTTGCTGACCGAGGCCAAGGCCGTCGCCACCACCATTTCGCAGATGTCGCGGTCGGCGGCGCGGATGGCCAAAGAAGCCGTCAACCGCGCCTTCGAATCCACCCTGGCGGAGGGGCTTCTCTACGAACGCAGGCTGTTTCATTCGGCCTTCGCGACCGAGGACCAGTCGGAGGGAATGGCGGCATTCATCGAGAAGCGGACTCCCAACTTCACGCACCGCTAGGACGCTTCGATGAGCGAACCGGGTTCCGCGACGACCGCCCCGGAAGACGAAGCCGGCCCCGACGCCAGGCCGGAAGCTCCGGGCCCCCCGGCGGCGCGTAAGCCACGACTTGGCGAGAGACCTTGGTGGGTACGCCATTACACCTTCATGGGCACCGCGGTTGGCCTCGTTTTCATTTGGTTTTCGATGACGCCGTCACTGCTGCCGCGCAGCGCGCTGTTTCAGGGGCTGGTCAGCGGCTTCTCCGGCGCCATCGGCTACGGGCTGGGCGTCTTCGCCGTCTGGCTGTTCCGGTACCTGTGGGTAAAGGATTCCAGCCCGCCTGCGCCGCGCTGGGCGTGGACGGTGCTGATCCCGGTGGGTGCCGTCGGCATGGTGTTGATGGCGATCTGGTTTCACGTCTGGCAGGACGACGTGCGCGACCTCATGGGAGTGCGGCACCTGAACTGGTACGACTACCCGGAGGCCGCGATCCTGTCGCTGGTGGTGCTGTTCACGCTGGTCGAAATCGGCCAGTTCATCCGCTGGCTGGTCGCCCTCTTAGTCGCACAGGTGGACCGGTTTGCGCCGTTTCGCCTCTCGGCGACCATCGTGGTCGTCGCGCTCGTGGTGTTGACCATCACCCTGCTCAACGGCGTCGTGCTCAAGTTTGCGATGCGCACCATGAACAACACCTTCGCCTCGGCCAACGTGGAGATGAGCCCCGATACAGCGGGCCCGAAAACGCCGCTGCGGTCGGGCGGCCCGCAATCACTGGTGTCGTGGGAGTCGCTTGGCCACCAGGGCCGCATCTTTGTCGGAGGCGGCCCCACCGTCGCGGAATTGACCAGCTTCAACGGGGCCCCGGCCACCGAGCCGATCCGGGCCTACGCCGGGCTCAACTCCGCCGACGGCATCACGGCGACCGCGGAACTGGCGGCGCGAGAGCTGCAGCGCACGGGCGGATTGCAGCGCGCCGTTGTCGCGGTCGCAACGACCACCGGAACCGGCTGGATCAACGAGGCGGAACCCTCGGCGCTGGAGTACATGTACAACGGCAACACCGCGATCGTGAGCATGCAGTATTCGTTCCTGCCGAGCTGGCTGTCGTTCCTGGTGGACAAGGAGAACGCCCGCCACGCCGGCCAAGCGCTCTTCGAGGCCGTCGACCGGCTGATTCGGCATATGCCCGAGGGGCAACGCCCCAAGCTCGTGGTGTTCGGCGAGAGCCTGGGGTCGTTCGGCGGCGAGGCGCCGTTCATGAGCCTGAACAACGTCCTGGCTCGCACCGACGGCGCCTTGTTCAGCGGGCCGACGTTCAACAACACCATCTGGACCGACCTCACCTCGACGCGGGACGCCGGTTCGCCGGAGTGGTTACCGATCTACAACGACGGCAAGAGCGTCCGCTTCGTCGCTCGCCCAGGCAATTTGGCGCGCCCGAACTCCGAGTGGGGCCACCCGCGGGTGGTGTATCTGCAGCACGCCTCCGATCCCATCGCGTGGTGGACCCCCGACCTGTTGTTCGCCAGACCGGACTGGCTGCGCGAGAAGCGAGGCTACGACGTGCTACCCCAGACGGAGTGGATACCGGTGGTGACCTTCCTTCAGGTCTCGGCGGACATGGCGGTCGCCCAGAAAGTGCCGCCCGGACATGGCCACAACTACGTCGCCGATGTCGCCGACGGCTGGGCCGCGGTGCTGTCACCGCCCGGGTGGACGCAGGAACAAACCGAGAGACTGCGGCCGTTGCTGCACGCCGAGTAGCTACAGCCAGCGCCGAACGGTCGTGCCCGTGTTCGCCAGCACCCCCGGTCCCGGGACGGCCGAATCACCGATCAGCCGGTCCAGCACACCCGCACCCGCCAGCGCGTGGTAGCCGCCGATGACGTCGGTGGCGCGGTGCAGGCCGATGTCGAGCAGCGCGGCCGCCGCCAGGCTGGATGTGTAGCCCTCCGAGCACACGATCACCCATTCGACGTCGTCGCCGACGGCCTCCGGCAGCCTGGCGTCGCTGGTCGGATCGCAGCGCCACTCCAAGACATTGCGTTCGATCACCAGCGCGCCGGGCAACTCGCCCTCCCGGAATCGCTGGGCCTGCGGCCGGATGTCGACCAGTACCGCCCCGCGCCTCAGCGCCTCGGGCACCTCGGCGGCGGGCAGGCGGCGAAACCGGCGCCGGGCCGATCTCAGGACAACGTCGATGCGGCTCATCAGGGTCCTTCCGGTTGGTCGGTCAGTTCGGTGCGCTGGCGGCGCAACCTGTTGCGGTCGGTGACCTCGTAGTACGACATCGCCGTCAGCGGCGGCGAGTAGGCGTGCACGCTCAGGGTCGGCTGCACCCTGAGGTCGGTGGTCGCGGGCTCCGGAACGGGCCTGGGCGCCCACACCACGTCGTGCACCCAGCCCAGCGGGAACCCGGCCTGATCGCCGGCGTCCAACCGGCGTCGCCGCAAGCTTCGTCCGTCCCAACGGAATTCGTTGAGCGACCCGGACACCACGGTCAGCGCGCCCAAAGACCCGCCGTGGTCGTGCAACTCGGTGGAATGACCGGGAACCCAGCTGATCAGCCAGACATCCAGTTCCTCGTCGCCGTCAATGCGGGTGAACCAGCGCCGCGATTTCGGTATCCCGCCCTTGGGCAGCAGGTGGTCGCACCGTCCGCTGAGCACTTGGTCGGCGGCTTGGTCGGTGGCATGCAGCAGGTCGGGCACCCGCAGCCGCGTCGGTCCCGCCGACGGCGACGGGACGGTGCGGGGGCGCAGCGCGCGCGGGGCGACAGCAGGCGTCGCGACGGGAACAGACATTGAGGAGCTCCGGGACGAATGGATTGGGCAAGCGGCGGCGCGTTAAGGCCGACAACACTCGCAAAATCCGAAGCGCTCCATCACGGCGCCCAGTGTTGCATAGATTGGCATCGTGCGCTGGTGCCGTCATCGCCCCCTGCGGCGGGGCGCGGTTGTTGTCGCGGCGCTTTTGTTGGCGGTCACGGGGTGCTCGCACGGCGCCCCCGACGGCAAAGTCACGTCCTCGTCGGCACGGCCGTCGGATATCCCCCGCGGCCCGACCTCGGCACCACCGGGCGCCATCGGGCTCTCCCCCGCCGGCGTGACGACCAGGGTCGATATCCCCGCGGATTCGACCGAGGAAGAGTATTTCCAGGCCTGTCACGCCGCAAAAGGGTGGATGGAGGCGCAGCCCAGGACGGGTGGGTCGCTGTTCGAGCCGTATCTGGCGATGGTCCAGGCGTCGCAATCGGGTACGGCCGGAACGTGGAATGCCCGGTGGTCGGACCTGACGCTGGCCCGCCAGGCGGCCGTGATCACCGCCGCGCGGGCGGCCGCCAACGACGAGTGCGGGTAGCGCGGGAACCCGTCCCGGGCCCCCTGCACCAATTGCGATCACGGGTAGGAAAAAGTGCCGACCCGACCGCTGAAGGCGGGGTCCGCCGCGCAAAATGAACACATGCCCGGTGGACGTGGCGGAGGAGTGGGGCGTCGATCATCACCGACTCGGGTGGCGCTGGCGCTGGGCAGCGGCGGTGCCCGCGGCTACGCCCACATCGGGGTGATCGAGGCGCTGCGGGCGCGCGGCTATGAGATCGTCGGGATCGCGGGTTCCTCGATGGGCGCGATGGTCGGCGGTTTGCAAGCGGCCGGACGCCTCGACGAGTTCGCCGACTGGGCGAAGTCCCTGACGCAGCGCACCATCCTGCGGCTGCTGGACCCCTCGATCAGCGCCGCCGGCGTGCTGCGGGCCGAAAAGATCCTGGACGCGGTGCGCGACATCCTCGGTCCGGTGTCCATCGAGCAACTGCCCATCCCCTACACCGCGGTCGCGACCGACCTGTTGGCCGGCAAGTCGGTGTGGTTTCAGCGCGGTCCCGTCGACGAGGCGATCCGGGCGTCCATCGCGATTCCGGGGGTGATCGCCCCGCACGCGCTCGACGGACGCCTACTCGCCGACGGCGGCATCCTGGATCCGCTGCCGATGGCCCCGATCGCCGCGGTCAACGCCGACCTGACCATCGCGGTCAGCCTCAGCGGCAGCGAGGTCGGTGGCATTGGAGACAACCGTGACGGGGAGCCGGGCGCCACCGTTGAGTGGTTGAACCGCATGGTGCGCAGCACCTCCGCGCTGCTGGACACCGCGGCCGCCCGGTCGCTGCTGGACCGGCCCACCGCGCGAGCGATGCTGAGCAGGTTCGGCGGGTCGGATGGCTGGTCCGACGATCCCGATGCCGAACCGCCGGAAGCGGACGGGGTTGACGCCGACGCCGTTGCCGACGTTGCCGGGGTTCCGAAACTGGGCAGCTTCGAGGTGATGAATCGGACGATCGACATCGCCCAATCCGCACTGGCACGCCATACGCTGGCGGCCTATCCGCCCGACGTCCTGATCGAGGTGCCGCGTTCGACGTGTCGGGGCCTGGAGTTCCACCGGGCGGCGGAGGTGATCGCGGCGGGCCGGGCGTTGGCCGACGAGGCCCTGGACGCCCTCGAGGCCGGGCCGGACGAGGCCGCCCCGCCCGCGATCGAGGGCTGATCCGACGCCAGCGGCCGATCAAGCGCCCAGGAACCGCGCCACGGCCGCCGCTTCGCGGCGGCCCTGTTCGCGTCCGGCCAGGGCCGCAGCGATGCGGCAGCGCGAATCCAGGGGATTGGGCCCGAACGCCGCCAGCGAATCGTCGTCCGCGAACACCGCGAACTGTCGTGCCCGCGAACGCCGCGATCTCGGCGGCCGGCCCGTCGCCGAACGGCGCCGGCGCGTCGACCCCCGAGGGCACCAGCACCACCGCCGCGTCGCAATCGCCGGCCATCCCGAGGTTCACCGAGCTGGCGACCCCGCCGTCCATATAGCGTCGGCCGTCGATCGTCACCGGGGGCCACGCCCCGGGCACCGCGCAACTGGCCGCCACCGCATCGACGAGCCCGACACCCGATCCCCGGTCGAAAACGACCAGTTCGCCGGTGGCGACGTCGATCGCGGTGATCCGCAGCGCCCGGTCCGGCCAGTCGTGCGACGGCAGGCGCTGAGCAATCACCCTGCGTCGGACGGGCTCGGGAAGCGTTTCGGTCGCCAGCGCCACGGCCCCGATCCGCTGCATCTGCTGTCGGGTCCTGTCCAGCGTGTTGTCGTACGGCTCGCTCAAGGCGGTCAGAAAAATTTCGATGATGTCGTCGAGGTCGACGCCGGAATCGATCTCGGCCGACGACTCGGCGACCTGCCGATCGAACAGCACCTCGGGCGGGCTGCCGCTGCCGATCTGCGCGGCGACCGCGGAACCGGCCGAGGTCCCCACCAGCACGTCGGAATCCAGCAGCAGCCGGGCCGCGGCCGGCGACTCGTCGGCGATGCCGCGCAGAACCCCTGTCTCCCAGGCGATTCCGGCTATCCCGCCGCCGGCCAGCACGAGCGCGCGTCTGGTGGCCATGTCCCGCGGCATCACACGCAGTGCTGCGCCTGCTGGACCGGCGCGCTCAGGTCGGCCCGACGGAGCAGATGCGTGGGCGGATCGGGCAGCACCACACCGCTGGTGATCTGCAGCCCTGCGTTGACGTGGACCAGCTCCCCGGGTTGAAGCAGCCGCCAGCGCGGGTCGTCGTCCATCGGCTCGCTGGCGAACACCACCGACGATCGGGTGCACAGGTGCTCTGACTGCGCGCGGATTCGGTGCGTGCGCAAGTCGAATTCGCCATCGGGCGCCCCGGTTTGGTGCTCGTAGCGGCGATCCAGGACATAGAGCTCATGTGCCCCCGGGTAGCGCAGCGCCCACATGTCGGTGGCCGTGCTCAACAGGATGTTGACCGCGTAAATGGGGATATTCGCCGCAAGCCACCGCACCGCGTCGACCAGACCGGCCGTCTCGTCGCCGCGCCGGGCGCGGATCGAACCGGTGATCAAGGCGAAGACCCGCTCGGAATCCGTCTCGCCCAGGACCAGGTCGTCGGTGCCCAGCTCGCGCAGCCGTTCATCGATGTCGTCCAGTCCCTCGACCACCCCGTTGTGCGCGAAGATCCGGCCGTCCTGCAAGAACGGGTGGGTGTTGCGGACCTCGAGCGACCCGGTCGTCGCGTAACGAACGTGGGCGACGAACGTCGTGCCGGTCAGCTGGTGCGCCTCGGTGGCGAATTGGCTGTCCTGCCAGGCCGCGATCGGCTCCTTGTGCAGCTGTGGCCGACCGTGCCGGTCGAAGACACCCAGGCCCGTGCCATCGGGGTTTTTCCGGCTTTGCTCGGACAGGCTGTCGGGAGCGTTCAGCAACCAAAACGTCGCGGTGCAAACGTCGGTCCCGGCATGCAAGCCAAAAAGTCGGCACATGACTCCGACGGTACCGAAGGGGGTCGGACGGTCAGCCGGTCAGCATCTCCGATAGGTCCCGCAGCGCCTGTCGCGCGTAGCCCTTCCAGATCCTGCCGAACAGCGGAAGGGCCCACGCGGTCAGCGGCGACTTCGGGTGGATATCCCAGCGCCAGGTGATCTCCGTCCCGCCCGCCGCCGGGTCGAAAATCCATTCGCCCACAACGTGATCGACCAACAGCGCCATGGGTCCCCTGATCTGCGTCAGCCGATAGCCGAACGACCGCGGCGGGTCGACGCTGGTCAGCTCCTCGCGCATGCTGGCGCCGCCGGCCAGCCGCACGGTGCGGGTTTGGCCCGCGCCGTCCCAGGCACCCGTCTGCTCACGCACCTCCTTGACCGGCGGGATCGGGCCGTGCCAGCGTTTGAAAAGGCTGGGAAGCGGTGCCGGCAGCGTGCGGTGAAAGGCTTCCTCGGCGGGGACGGGTATCACGCGGGATTCGTCGACGACGAGCGATTGTGTCACCGGTGTAAGGCCTTTCATTCATTCAGCGCGCCAACCGGGGGGCGGCCCGGCCGGTGATCAGCGGCAGATCGAAGAAGCTTTGGATGCCCGCCGGGGCGGCACAGGTGGCCGGGACCGCGTTCACGCAATGCGCGGCAGTCGCGACGATCCCGGGGTTGCTCACTAGCCCCGCTTCCACGCTTTCCGGCTGCCACCCCTTGACGGTCACAAAGGTGTCCGGGTTTCCGCGCACCTCGAGCTCGTAGCGTTCCCCGGCCGGCCCGAACGACCAAGCGGGGTCGAGGTTTTCGGATCCCATCAGCCAGTTAACGGTGATCCGCACGACCACCGTGTCGCCGACCAGCGCCTCCCAGTGGAAGCGGCGCCCGGCGACCTGGCCGGGCTCGATCACCCCGATCGGCGAGTCGATCGGCGCGGTCGCGACGGCCACCTCCTGCGAGGACTGGATATTGGGATCGGCGGCGAAGCCCAACTGGTCGACGCAGAGCCGGACGGATTGGGTGAACCCGCCGTCGAGCAGCTTTTGCATCGGCCCCGTCAGGGCGCTGTCCGGCGTCCCGCCGAAGCCCATCACGTAGCGCAGCACGTCCGGCGCGCCATAGGTGCGGAGGTCGGAATACTCCTCGGCGCGAACGAAAGTCACGCCCGTTGACATCACCGACAACAGCAAGGGAAACAGCTCGGTGGCCGCGCCGGGGCCGATGCCGGCGCCGTGCAGCGTCGCGTTGCCGGCCTGCCCGGCGACTTCCAGTGGGGCGGCCTCCTTTTCGCTCGGGTAGAACCACCCGAGCGGGGTGACCACGTTCTTGCCCGAGCGCAGCAGCGCGGCGACCTCCTCGACGTTGGGCAGCAACGGTGCATAGATCACCGCGTCTGCGTCGAGCGCGAGCACATCGTCGATGCTGTTGGTCGCGAGCACGCCCAACGGCGACGTGCCGATGATCTCGCCAACATCCTTGCCGGCCTTGGCCTGCGAATGTACCCAGCAGCCAACGAGTTCGAGCTCGGGATGGTCCAGCACACCCTTGATCGCCGCCGCACCGACCGACCCGGTCGCCCACTGAATGACCCGCAGGCTCATGTCCCCTCACCTTCTCACTGGCGAGCAGACGCAGAATCGCACGTTTGGTTGCGAAACGACGCGATTCTGCGTCTGCTCGCGCCGAATGCCGGCGCCTAGTCGCGCGCCTCGATCACCCAATAGCCATGCTCGGCGTATCGCGCGCGGATGGCTTTCTTGTCGTACTTGCCCACGCTGGTTCGCGGAATCTCGTCGACGAACGTCCACCGCTCGGGCAACCACCACCGAACGACCTTGTCCGCGAGGAACGTTCGCAGATCTTCGGCGCTCAGCGACGAGTGTTTGGCCACGACGACGGCGAGCGGTCGTTCCTGCCACCGCTCGTCGGGAACCCCGACCACCGCGGCCTCGAGCACGTGGGGGTGCGCGATCAGGCAGTTCTCCAGCTCGACCGAAGAGATCCATTCCCCGCCGGACTTGATGACGTCCTTCGCACGGTCGGTCAGGGTGACGAAGCCGCGCTCGTCGATGCGGCCCACGTCGCCGGTGCGCAGCCAGCCGGAGTCGAACTTGGAGTCGTCGCGTCCCAGGTAGTAGGAGCCGGCGACCCACGGGCCGCGGACTTCCACCTCCCCCACGGCGTTGCCGTCGTTGGGCAGCACCGCGCCGTCATCGTCGACGATCCGCATCTCCACCCCGCTGACCGGTTGACCCTGGGTCGCACGGAACGCCCAATGCTGGTCCTCGGGGGTACCCGGCGGCGGCCAGGCCATGGTGGCCATCGGCGAGGTTTCCGTCATGCCCCATAGCTGACGGATCTGGACGCCGTGCTTCTCCTCGAAGGTGCGCATCAGCGATACCGGAACGGCCGAGCCGCCACAGACCACGAGACGCAGCGACGACATGTCGTGGTCGGGGTCGTCCTCCAGCCGATGCAGCACGTCGTTCCAGATCGTCGGCACCGCGCCCGCCACGGTGGGCCGCAGGTTTTCGACCATGCCGATCAGCGATCGGGCGTCGAGATGGCAATCGGGTAGCACCAGATCGGCACCCGCCATCAGCGCCGCGTACGGCAGCCCCCAGGCGTTCGCGTGAAACATCGGCACGATCGGCAGCACGCTATCGACGGCCCCAACGCCGATTCCATTGGCAGTACAATTCGCCATGGCGTGCAGGAAGCTCGAACGGTGGCTGTAGACCACGCCTTTGGGGTTGCCGGTGGTGCCGCTGGTGTAGCACATGGCGGCCGCGGACCTCTCGTCGATCTGCGGCCAGTCGAATTCAGTCGACTCGCCGCCGATCACCTCGGCGTACCGCAGCACCGTCTTGCCGGATTCCGGCAGCGGCCCGGCGTCACCCTCCCCGACCACGATCACCGTCTGTACGGTCTTTAGTTCCCCGAGGACCGGCGCCAGCACTTTGGCCAGCGACACGTCCACCAGCACGATCTGGTCTTCGGCCTCGTTGGCCACGTAGGCGATCTGTTCGGGGAACAGGCGGATGTTGAGGGTATGCAGCACGGCGCCCATCGACGGCACCGCGAGATATGCCGCCAGGTGCTCGGCGTTGTTCCACATGAACGTCGCGACGCGCTGGTCGCCGGTAACCCCGAGGCCGCGCAGCGCGTTCGCCAGCTGGGCGGCCTGTTGACCCAGTTCGCGGTAGGTGGTCTGCCGGTAACCGTCCCCGGTGGCGGTGGTGACCGTGCGTGCTCCGTGGATACCGCAGCCGTGCCGCATGATGGCGGCGATCGTCAACGGAAAGTCCTGCATCGTGCTGTCCATCGATGTACCGCCTTACTCTCGGCGCGGCACCGCCTCGGGTGCGGTCGGGCGAATGCTATCGCCGCACACGGCTATGAGAAAACGGGTTCCCCCGACAATGCGCGTTTTACCGCGCGCGGTTAGGCGAGGGCCGGCTCGTACTGCGGCAGCTCGGGCACGACCCACTCGGCCGCGGTCTCGCTGTCGTCCGCCGAGGTTTCGGTGCCCAACGTGACGATCGAGGCGACCGCCGCCACCGTGACCTTGCCGGAATAGTCCGCGATGTACAGGTACTTTGCGTCCGCGCTTTCGACCACGCACGACGGTTGATTCGCCACGGAAATGGTGCCGACGACGTCGTGCGTGAGCGTGCACAGCACCGTGATGCCGTCATCGCTGACCAGGTAGGCGCGATCGCCGTCGCCGCTGAGCGCCAACCCGGTGAGAATGCCACCGACCTCGCCGATCTTGCGCGTGCCGGTGATTTTGGCGGTGCGGGTGTCGACAACGTCGATCACCGCACCCAATTCGGGAGCGCAGCTGGCCACGTAGGCGAGCGCGCCGTTGGGGCTGAGCGCGACGTCGCGGATGGGCAAGCCGATCTCGACTGTGCCTACGACGCCCGCGCCGCGCCGCCGGGTGGAGCTCTTCCGGTGTCGCCGGCTCTTCCGTCCGTCGTCGGGCTGCGCGTGCGCGTCGATCACGACGAGCTGTCCACCGGCGGGGCCGTTGGTGGCGGCGTACAGGCGGCCCCCGTCAGGGCTGACCCGCACGCATTCCGCGGTGGTCCCCCGCCCGCCTGGCAGGGCGATAACCTCCACGTGGCCGGTCGTCGTGTCCAAGACGGCGACGTCGGCACCGCCGGCGCCGTTTCGGCTGGCGTAGACGTGGATTCCGTCGGGGCTCACCGCGAGGTCGCTCACGCTGAGCGCCAGCGGGTGCGTCGCGATGACCGTGTTGGTCGGGACGTCGATGACCGCGATCGAGTCGTACGCCGGCGACACGGTGCTGACGTAAACGCGATCGGCGTCGTGACTGCCCACGGCGAGCGCGAAGGGCTCGTTGAGGCCGGGAACGTCTTGCACGACGTGGCAGCTGTCGGTGTCGATGACCGAGACGCTGTCGCGGCCATAGTTGGCCACCATTAGCCGGCTGCCATCGGGGCTGGCGACGATGTCGCTGATCGGACCTTGGTGCACGGCAATCTGGGCCACGATCGGAAATCCCGGTGCCGCGCCCAACTCGATGACTTGGCCCTCCCCGGATCCCTTCCGGTGGTTCACGTCGCGCATGCCGGCACCGCCCTTGCTGTGGTCGTGGTACGTGCGCGGGCGCCGGCCGGAATAATCCGGACTTCGGCGCCCGTGGATGACTGCTTTCGACAAATGCTACCGACGTAATCGCGGGCAAAAAGAATTCAACAGGGCGGCTGTTCGCCAGGTCACACTTGCGGCCCACGCGTCACTTAGGCTGTCGTTATTAAGCAAGTTGACGGCGAACACATCCGCAGGCCGTATCAGCCAAATCACCAGCGTAGCTAACTCTCAAAATGCCGCGGCGGCCCCGAGAAATAAGAAAATCTTAGAATTGCAAGCGAAAAGAGGTAAATCTCACATTTCGCCGGTTCGCGCGTGTCGGGGCCGGAATAAATTTGCTGACCGCGGGCCCGGAATGCCGTCGAGGTCAGAGCGCGTCGTGGTCGCGTTCCCCGGTCCGGATACGGATCACCTTCTCGACCGGCGAGACCCAGACCTTGCCGTCGCCGATCTTCCCGGTGCGGGCCGCGCCGAGGATCGCGTCGACAACTCGGTCGGCAAACTCCTCGTCGACCAGCACCTCGACGCGGACCTTCGGGACGAACTCGACCGCGTACTCCGCTCCGCGGTAGACCTCGGTGTGCCCGCGCTGCCGGCCGTATCCCTGGACCTCGGTGACGGTCAACCCGAGCACGCCGACGGCCTCCACGGCGTGCCTGACGTCATCGAGCGTGAAGGGCTTGACGATCGCAGTGACCAGCTTCATGGCGTCTCACAGCCTCAATCGTCCGCCGGCTCGGCGGGCTTGGCGCCCGCCGGCTCGGCCCGCGTTGTCCCTATCGGCTCGACCCGCCGGCTCGTGACGATCCCTTCGTCGGGGTAAGCCTCTTCGTCGTGCACACCGACGTCGCCGGCTTCCAGGACCTCGTCGGGCATCCGCAGCTTCATAAACAGGCCAAGGACTCTCAGGATGGCGAACGTGACGAGCGCGTCCCAGACGATGACCGTGCCCGCGGCGCCGGCCTGGATCAGGATCTGTTTGGGGTGGTGACCGTATAGCCAACCGGCGGTGGTCACATCCGTACCGGTGCTGCCGCCCAGGTATTCGACGATGTGCGGGTCGGCGAGCACCCCGACGAGCAACCCGCCGGCCAAGCCCGCCACGCCGTGGGTGTGGAACACACCCAGGGTGTCGTCGACCTTCTTGAACGGCCTCGTCCTGCCGAGCCAGTTCCAGGACATCCAGACCAGGGACGAGGCGACGGCGCCGATGATCATCGCGCCGAAGCTGTTGACGAAGCCGGCCGCCGGGGTGATGGCGACGAGGCCGGTGATCATGCCGTTGACGCCGCCGAGGAACGTCGGCTTGCGCTGCTTGCTCGCGAAGATGTCCCAGATCACCCAGGTGAGCAACGCGACGGCGGTGGCCAGGTTGGTGTTGAGCACCGCCAGCGATGCGTCGGCACCCGAGAAATACGGGTCACCGCCGTTGAACCCGTTCCAGCCCAACCACAGGACGCCGGCGCCGACCGCGGCCAGGGGCAGGTTGTTGGGCACGGCGTGTTCCCGGTCGCGCTTCAGCCTCGGGCCGATCACCGCGGCGGCGACGAATCCGCTCGTTCCGGCGGCGAGGTGGATCACGTACCCACCGCTGTAGTCCAGGGCGCCCGCGTGGGCCCACCAGCCCCCGCCCCACAGCAGGAACGCGTTGACCGAATAGGCGAAGGTCGACCACAGCGGGACGAAGATCAGCCACACCTTGAAGTTCATCCGGCCGATCACGCTGCCGAGAAACAGCAGCGGGGTGATCGCGGCGAACACGAACTGGAAGTAGGCCAGCGTGGTCTCGGAGAAGCGGAAGGACGGCATGGTGCCGTCCAGTAGCGGGATGTAGGCGATCTGCTGGTTGTTGCTGCTCAGGATCGTCCTGGGCTTACCCACCGCCGACTGCAGAATGCCGGGGCCGAGCTTCAGCGGCTCGCCGAAGCCCATCTTGAAGCCCCACAACACCCACACGACCAGCACCAGCGAAAACCCGGTGAAGGCCATCAGCAGGGTGTTGACGGCCCACTTCTTCTGGACGATGCCGCCGTAGAGGACGGCGATGCCTGGAATGCTCATCAGGCCGACGAGCGTCGCCGCCACCAACTGCCAGGCGTTGTCTCCGGGATTCAGCCAATCGGGATAGGGCAACATGGTTCAGACACACCCCAATTCGAGCCAATGGGCTTAGTGAATCAGCCGCGGTGGGTAGACGCCGTAGACGGGTGAAGCCTCGAATCCGAATGTTTCGTGTGTGTGTGCGGCGGTTTAAATATAGATTTCGGTTCGCCGCTGGCTAGCTGAACTGCGTCTGCGGCCGGGGCAACGCGGTTCCGTCGACGATGATGTCGACCTTCTCGTTGTAGAAGGCCACCAGGCCGGCGATTTGGTAGACCGCCGGCAGCGGGTAGTGATACGTCCACGCCAGGTCCGGCTGCGCGATATCGCCTACCCGCACCGACCAGTAGCCCGACGTTGTTCCTTTGTACGGGCACAGCGTTTGGGTCGGGCTGGGTTCGAGATGCTCGAACGCGATATCGGTCGGATCGATGTAATACCTTGTGGGTAAACCCGTTTCGAACAGCAGCACCGGAGACCCGGTGTCGGCCAGCTCGGTTCCGTCGAGCTCGACCCGGACGTGCCGGTGCGAGCGCAGCGCGTCGACCCGCGAATACGGATTGCGCGGGTGGCCGTAGATCGGTTCGTCTTCCTCGAACCACCGCAACGGATCCCATTCGAATCGAACGGTGCCCGCCACGGGGCTGTCGCCGTCGGCGTCGAACACCCGCGCCGCCGACGGGTGAGTCTGGCCGGCACCGACCAGCGAGTGCAGCCGCGATGGACCCAGCTGCACTTTCTGCGGGTGATTCTCGTCGCGCAGAAACTCCGTGCGCACATCCGCGAGCGGCACGTAATACGCAGGGTAATAAGGCAATTCCCATACATAGCGGGCCCCGGTGGTGTCGAAGACGAGTTCGTGGCCGAGATAACCGCGGACCCGGCGCGGTGCGGGCTCGATGCGTCCACGGGTGGCGGCCATTTGCGGGTAGTCACGATCGGCGGTCACGTGTCACCTACTGGTCCTTGGAGGCCAGCTTGGCCGGCGCATGGGTGATCGCTTTTTGGATGGCCTCGGCCAGCGCCAGGGCGCTCTCTTCGGTGAGTTCGAGGGCGACCCGCGCTGACGGGCCCAGCTCCGGATTGATCACGTCGATGTTGACCGTGTGGCCGTAGGGCGCGTGGACGGGGTGGTCGACGTACACCGTTGCGCGGCTGGCGCCGAACCACCCGGTCGCGCCCTTGCCGCTGCCGTCGATTTGTACGTGTTCGGTGAGATAGGTGCACATGTCTTGGGACGCCTAGCCTTTCAGATGGGTCGCGAAGAACTCGTCGATGTGGCGCCAGCCGTCCACGGCCGCCTCGGCCCGGTACGCCGGCCGGTCGACGGAGAAGAACGAGTGGCCCGCGCCCTCGTAGGAGTGGAACTCGTGCGGCTTGTTCAGCTTGGTCAGCTCGGCGTCCAGTGTGGCGACCGCCGCCGGCGCCGGGAACCTGTCGTCGGCCCCGAACAGGCCCAGTAGCGGGCAGCTGAGGTTCGGCGCCAACTGCAGGATCGGTTTCATCGCCTTGGGCATGCCCTCGGGCGGATCCTCGACGATGAACGCGCCGTAGCAGTCCACCGCGGCGTCGAACTGCAGCGAGCACGCCGCCAGGTACGCATGCCGCCCACCCGAGCAGTGCCCGATGACGCCGAACTTCCCGTTGGCGCCCGGCAAGGAACGCAGGTGCTCTACCGCACCCGCGACATCGCCGACCAGTCGTTCGTCGGGCACGCCGCCGGCGGCCCGCGCCGCCGCCGCGGCGTCATCGGGCGCGGCTCCCGGCGCCTCACGCGAATACAGGTTCGGGGCCACCGCGTGATAGCCGTTGACGGCGAGCCGCCGGACGAACTCCTTGGTTTCCCGGTCGTAGCCGGGCATGTGGTGGATCCACACGATGCCCCCCGCGCGATCCGTCGGCGAGTGGCATAGCCCGGTAGGCCTCGATCTCGTCGCCGCCGTGGCCGGTGATGGTGATCGTTTCTGCGCGGATGGCGTCTGGACTCGGCGCGTTCATCGGGATGCTCCTTGTTTGGCCGCAACCGAATGCGAAGCGCGTGCGGCTCGTCCTCTATTTGCGGGGTGCGCCCCGCCGCAACCAACGTAACCGAATCCCGTCGCCGGGTGACCGCGGTGCTGCTCAGCCGACCTTGATCGGCACCGTCACCGATTCCGTCGTGGCGGGCAGCCTGGTTGTGTCGACCACCAGGATCTCGCCGCTGTCCTGGGTGCCGTTGGGCAGCATCTTGGGCCTGAGTTGAAACGGCGGGGTGGCAGCCGACCCAGCGGCCAGCCCGGCCAGCCCGAAATCGCTGTCGTTCGCGATGAGCAGCGTGTTCCCGCCGTCCCGGCTGATGACTCCTTCGATCTTCTCGTGCCCGAAGAAATCGCCGTTAGCGGACAGCGAACGCACCAGGTCTCCGAGATCGAGCTTGAGCGTTTTCGTTGCGAGGGTGATCCCGGCGGCCTTGAGTTTGTCGGTGGCCGCCGCGTCGGTACCGACGCCGACGAACGTCTCGATCGGAACGCCGTTGATCAGCAGCCCGCCGGCGTCGGCCTGGTACGACGCCCCCGGCACCTCCGAGTGCGGTCCGACGTCGGTGGCCCTCGAGATGTCGGCCACGTAGATCTTCTTGTCGCCGTTGGGCTGCGGCTCGTTGTCATGCTCGTCGATGAGAAACGTCGTGGCGCTCACGGCGGCGATGTCCGAGACCACGACCTTCGTCTGCTGCGGATTGGCCAGCGGGCAGAGGTATTCGTGCACATCGCCGCGGTTGGCGAGGTTGAGGGTCACGATGCGGGTGACGGGGACGGATTCGGACGGGCCGGCCAAGCCGGGTGTGTTGAGAGCCGACTGCATGATGCCCACCAGGGTGCCGCCGTCGGGAGTGATGGTCAGCCCTTCCATCCCCCGATTCGGACCGCGCAGCGAGAGCTCCTTGGGCAGGGTGCCATCGAACGGCGAAAAGCGTTCCAGCTCTTTGCCATTGGCATCGAAATGGACGACGAATGGGCCGTATTCGTCGGACACCCAGAACGTACCGTCGGGCATGGCGACCAAGCCCTCGCTGTCCAGGCCGTGATCCGACGGCGCCAGTCGATTGCCGTTGAGGTCCACCAGTGACTCACCCGTGGACGCCCGCGGGTCGACGAGCCCCACCAGGGGTGCGCCGTCCTTTCCGGTCAGCGTGATGATCTGCTCCAGCGACGCCACGCCACCGGCGAGTTTGAGCTTGGCGATCTGCGGGTGGAAATTCGGTACCGGAAGCACCTTTTCGCCCGGGGTGCGCCCGTCTACGTTCGGGCCACGGTCGGCGAGGCCGTAGATTTCGTCGGCGCTGCCGGGCACCGCGGCGATCGCCGACCCGTGCGCGTTGGCCTGTACGGCGACCTCGCCGACGATGAGCAACGGCGGTTCGTCCTCGGCGTAGAGCCTGACGGCGTGGCTGACGGTGACCGGAAGCTGATCGACGCCGGTGAAGCCGGCGTCCGGGGTGTAGATCATCGCCCCGTATGCGCCGTACGCGATGTTGCCGTGCGCGGGTTTGCCGAACGCCACCGGTGTGACGCCGTTGGTGGCGGCCAACAGCTGGCCCGGGGAGATGGTAAGGACCTTGCCGGCGCTCGTGCTCAGTTCCTGCGCCGCCGGCGCCAACTGAGCGGGCGAGAAATCCGACGAGCAGGCCGCCACCGTGATCAACGCCGTTCCCGCCGCGACCGCCCGGGCGCCACGCGGGGAACGTCGTCAGGCGGGTGGATGCCATGGAGCCGATCTTTGCGCTTCTAGCGCCACTTATCGCGCACTTTGTAGGTAGAGGGCCACGACTTTCGGGACTCGTCGCCAGTCAACGGGGTTCCCATCCCGCCGACCTTGACGTTGTAGGCCTCCTTTCCGGGGCCGACCTCGCGATTGGCGTGTTCCTGGGCCAGGTAATACAGCTCGTCGATGGTGGCTTCGTCGTACGCGACGAATGAGGTTTCGCGGGCGACGTCGTCGATCCCGGCCAGCATCCGGTCGGGCAGGACCCGCGACGCCAGCGCCGCCAGGCCCAAGAGCGAGAACGGAACGACCCAGTAGCAAACGTACGACAGTGGGGTCTTGGTGTCGCGGATGGTCGCATTCGCGTCCACGATCGGCGGGATCACCGACGCCGCCGTCATGCCGGCGAACGCGGCGATCCAGACCCAGGTCAGTACCGTGACCATCCGGGCGAACAGCTCCGTCTTGACGACGTCATCGGGTTGTTCGGCGGCGGCGAACTCGCGGGCGAACGGCTTGCCGATCAGCACGCCGACGAGCGCAACCGCGAAGATCCCGGCGTTGCTCAGCGGCAGCGCCCACCGCTGGCTGAACGTGTCGCCGAACGCGAATGTCAGGATTGTCAGCACCAAAAACGTTGCGACGGCGCCGGTTTGGAGGGAAACCCAACGTCTGGCCGCGGAGTCGCCGATCGCGGACGCGGCGACGGCGATCGTCAGCGCGATCAGCGCCGCAGCGGCGAACGGGACGTTACCGACCAGCACCCAATAAACGATCCACGGCGCCAAACCAAACAGCATGCCCACGGTGGGCCAGTGTATGGCGGGCGGTTCGCGGTGGTTTCGGCGGTAAGGTTGGGGCAAAGTTCAGGTGAGCGGTGGCGAGGCGCCTGTAGGTGGTGATTGGCGCCGTCGAGCCGCCGGGCGACCGTCGACCAGTGCAAACGCCCGTATCCCTCGGCAGCCACACCAGCGCCCAACCGCCAGACCCCGAGTGTCTCGAACTCGCCGCAGACTTCTTATTGTCACAGGAGCCCTACGCCGACGGCACCTCGCCGATCGCTACACACATCTCGCCCGAGCTCGCCGGAGGTTGTCCGCCAAGTAATTACGCATTCCCGGTATTACCGCGCGGGGGCGGGCGAACGCCATGCTGGGGTTGTCAGAAGACGCCGCTCGACAGCAGCAATGTTTGCCAAGTCGCCGCAAACCCTGAACTGTGATACACCATCAACAGGGTCTGACGTCTTGATGGCCTCATGAGGGGAATAAGAGCATGGCTATCGCACGGGGCTTCGCCGCAACCGCTGTGTTCGCCGGTTTAGCTGTCGGTGCAGCTGGCACAGCGTGGGCTGACCTACCGACAATGAACGGCAGTTACAACGCGACCTCGACATCGCCAGCTGGCCGAGCCGTTGTCACCTCATGGACCGTCGGTCCCTGCGGTGACGGGTGCGTCTACGTAAAAGCCGGGGCGGGGGGTGGCCAAGCGCGGTTGGTCGATGGCCAATGGGTACTAGATGGGAACAACGACTTAATGTGCCCGGACGGTACTTATCTTCAATTAGCCACCAACTCCCACATGACGTGGGATCCCAACACCCTTGCGGGCACATCTCAAATCACCTATATCTACCCAGCCTGCGGCCAACCGGCCGGATACACGCAAACCAACCAGCTACAAATCAAACAGGCATCCTGACGCAGGCTCCCGGGTCGTCCCGGCGGCCCAAGACCGCACGGGGTCCCATTTTGGACCGTCCGCTGGGTAGGCGCTCCGCAGCCGACTCAAGCGTCCCGCTCTGTCATGACGCTCAACTGGCCGTGGGACTGAAGGGTGTTATTTTCAACATCCCGCATTAGCAGCCTCGAGGCATCTGCCTTCGGCGCCGACCCCAAACCCCCTGGAATGGCAGGGCACATTCAGCAGGATCGAACCGCCCCACGCCCAATCGCCGCCGTGTCACATCGGCAAACCGGGACCAGCCTGCGCGATTGCTGGGCCCAGTCGCACCGGGACTTTGACCGAATTGATCCCCGTCCCCCTCGGAAGGGTGCCGCCTACTCAGCGCGGACGGTCCACGGACGCTCGAACCGCGCCCTGCTAATCAAGTGGAACTGTGCATCGCATCGTTTCAGGCAATGATTGCATTTATGCGGCACGCTGCCACCGCCCACATTGCTTGAGGGAGTACTGGGAGTGACCATCGACAACCCCTTTTGGGAGGCCGTCAGGGATTGCGTTGAGGCCGACAGTTTCGCGGGCAACCCGGTGGTCGGTGAGTTCCGTTTGGACCGATCCGTCGAAGCAAGCATGGCCCGCGCGCCGAACCGGCAACGGCTCGTCAGGAAGTACTGCTGGACCATTCCCGACCCCGACACCGTGGCGTTTGTCGCCAAGCACGCTCAAGGCGGCCTGGTCGATCCGATCGCGGGCACGGGCTATTGGGCCTACCTGCTTGGGCAGCTGGGTGTGGACGTCGTCTGCTACGACATGAACCCGGGTACGCCGCTGGTCACCAATGGTTGGCACGGCGAGGACCTCTATGCCGAGGTCTGCGCGAAGGACGGCGCCGAAGCGGTGGCACTGCACCCCGACAGGACGCTATTCCTTTCCTGGCCACCCTTTCAACAGGATGTCGGCGCGCGCATATTAACGGCCTATGCGGGGACACGCCTGATCTACATCGGCGAGGATAAGGGCCACACCGGCGATGACGAGCTGCGCCGGATACTCGACAGAGATTGGACCGAGGTTGATTCGCGCCAGCCTGTTCAATGGTGGGGTGTCCACGATCGGGTGACGGTGCATGAGCGTGGCTGAGACACTGATCGGATTTTCAGACCGTCCCTCTCCGCGTTTGCAGCCTGAAGCTGTGTTGGCCGTTGGCTCTACGCCTGGCAAAGGATCTCGCCGTGGGGGATCGACAGCCAGCCGTCTGGGGCCGCGGCCCAGGCCCGCCACGCCGCAGAGATCTCCTCGAGCTGCGCGGTAGTGGCCAGACCCAACGCCAGCAGCTCGCGAGCCACGCCCGAATGAAGGATACGATCGGCCCACATTCCGCCCCACCATTCGCGGGTGGCGGCCGTCGCGTAGCACCACAGGCTACCCGTAGGCGCGATGTCGTCGAATCCTGCCTCAAGGGCCCACGACAGCAGCCGCCGGCCGGCATCCGGTTCGCCGCCGTTGGCACGAGCGGCCTGTTGATAGAGGTCCCGCCAAAGATCCAGCGCGGGAAGCTGCGGGAACCAGATGAACCCCGCATAGTCGGCGTCGCGCGCTGCCACAATTCCTCCCGGCCGACACACCCTCCTCATCTCCCGGAGCGCCTGCACCGGATCGGCGACGTGTTGCAGTACCTGGTGGGCATGAACGACATCGAATGCGTCGTCGGGGAAGTCAAGCCTGTGCACGTCGGCCGTCGCGAACGTGACGTTTGACAGGTCACGCCGCTGGATTTCGGCGCGGGCCACATTGAGGACATCGGCGAACAGGTCGACCGCCAGCACCGTTCCCGGCGCGACCCGCGCGGCCAGATCGGCGGTGATCGTCCCGGGGCCGCATCCGATGTCCAGCACCGACAATCCCGGCTTCAGATGGGGCAGCAGATAGGCCGCGGAGTCCTCCGCCGTGCGCCGCTGATGGCCGCGTAGCACCGACTCGTGCTGTCCGTGCGTGTACTTGTCCGGACGTTCGTCGGTCATTGTGCGGTCCCTTGTTTTGGCGCGTCCTCGGCCGCCACGAGGTTTGTGCGGTCACCGAAACAGGCCCAGCTTTTACCTGCTGCTTTACCGTGCCCCCAGTCGGACTCGAACCGACACTGTGACGGATTTTAAGTCCGCTGCCTCTGCCAATTGGGCTATGGGGGCCCGGCGGCGAATGTAGCGCGCGGAGGGTGCTCCAGGGCACCGTATCGCACTCAAAATCGGCGAAAATCCGAAGATGCGCCACGGCCGCGCTTGGCCTAAAATGCGCGCGCCGCGCACCGCTAGCGGGTTTGGCCGGCGGATCTCAGATGACACGTCCTATGTCGCCCGACAGGACCTTGTTAAAACTGCCAGCGCCAGCGTTAAGAAGCCGTAAACGCCCGTCACCCTAGCCTTTTCCGTCGGGAATGTGGAGTCGTGGCTGGTTAGCCTTACGCCGACGCACAGGAGCCGTTACGCCAACACACAGGGTCGATCCACCGCCGTTGGGGGTCGACACTTTCCCAACACTAGGAGCAGTAGATGTCATTTCTGACAACAATTCCTGAAGAGTTGCTAGCCGCGGCGGCGCAGCTGGAAGGGATCGGCACTTCACTGACGGCGCAGAACGCGGGCGCCGCGGCACCGACGACGTCCGATCGCTCCGGCGGCCGCCGACCAGGTGTCGGCCCTGCAGTCGGCAATCTTCTCGACCTACGGCACCCTGTACCAGCAGATCGCCGCCGAGGCTCAGGCCATCCAGCAGCAGTTCGTCAGCACCCTGGGGCTCAGCTCCGGCACGTACACCGCGACCGAGGCCGCCAACGCGGCCCAGTCGGCGCCCGCCGACAACTCAGCCACGTTCATCAACGACATCAGCACCTTCCTCGGTGGCCCCGCCAACAGCGTCGGTGGCAACCCGTTCAGCCTGTCCGGTAACGCGGCCAACTTCCTTAGCTTCGAGGGCGGGAACTGGGCCTCGGCCATGTCCGACTGCCTCGGTATGGCCGGTGGCGGTCTGCTTCCGCGCCGCTCGGCCGACGCCGGTGACGCCGCCGCGGCGCGCTGCCGGCGCTGCGGATGCCGTGAACGTGACGGCGCCGGCGGCGGCGGCATGGGCGGCCATGGCCGCGATGCCGGTCGGAGACCTGGGCCAGGCGACCATGGTCGGCAAGTTGTCGGTGCCGCCGAGTTGGGCCGGTACCTTCACCCCGGGGGCCAGCCCTGCCACCGCGATCGCAGACCGTGGGCTGGACCGGCGCTGCGCCGCAGGCCGGCCCGGGAACGATCGTGCCCGGGATGCCCGGATTGGGCGCGGCCGCGCGCAACAGCGCCGGCTTCGGTGCGCCGCGCTACGGCGTCAAGCCCATCGTCATGCCGAAGCCGACGGCCGTCTAGGCAGCGGCCAGCGGTCGCGCACTCCAACAGCAAGCGAAATTCCGACAAAAGGAACGGGATACAGAAAATGGTCTTCGATTTTGCAGCTTTGCCCCCTGAGATCAACTCCAGCCTCATGTACGCCGGCGCCGGTTCCGGACCGCTGATGGCCGCAGCGACGGCCTGGAGCAACCTGGCGGCCGAGCTGAGCACCACCGCGTCCTCCTGGGAGTCGATCATCGGGACGCTGACCGGCGAGCAGTGGACGGGTGCGGGGTCGGCAGCGGCGGCCGCCGCGGCCCAGCCTTATGTGGGCTGGCTGACCACCACGGCCGCGGCCGCCGAGCAGGCGGGCGCCCAGGCGTCGGCGTCGGCGGCCGCCTATGAGGCAGCGTTTGCGGGGACGGTGCCCCCGGCGGTGATCGCTGCCAACAGGTCGCTGCTGGCGGCGCTGGTGGCGACCAACTTCCTGGGCATCAACACGCCGGCGATCATGGCCACCGAGGCACAGTACGTCGAGATGTGGGTCCAGGACGCGGTCACGATGTACACCTACGCGGCCGCCTCGGCGGCCGCCGGGGTCCTTCAGCCGCTGACGCCGGCGTCACCGACCACCAACCCGGGCGGGGCAGGCCTCCAATCCGCCGCGGCCACCCAGGCCGCGTCAGCCGCCCGCCCAGGACGCCATCATCGACAACCTGTTGTCGTTGTTGTCGAACCCGCAGACATTTGGCACCAACATCTTTGCACGCGTTGCCTCCCAACGTACAAACGGTCCTGACCGCGCTTGACGGCTTCGTCGGCACCCTGTTCAACTTCAACCTTGTTCAGCAGGTCGGTGTCACCGCGGCATGGTTCGTCGGTAACACCATCCCGACCGCGGTGTCGCTACAGACACACGCTGGCTGCCGCCGCGCCGGCAGCTGCCGCCGCCGACGCCGTCACCCCGGCCGCTGGTGCGGCCTCGGGGAAGGCGCCCTGGTCAACAGCGTGCGGGGACCGGCGGCAGGCGGAGCAACATCGGCGGCTCTGGGCGAGGCGTCCTCGGTCGGCGGCCTGTCGGTGCCGGCCGGCTGGTCCTCGGCCGCCCCGGCGACGTTGGCCTCGTCCACCGCTCCCCTCGAGGGCTCGGGTTGGACCGCCGCGATCCGAGGCGGAGCCGGTCGCGGCGATGCCCGGCATGCCGGGAATGGCGGGTGCGGCCAAGGGCGCCGCTGCCTACGGCGCCGGCCCGCGGTACGGCTTCAAGCCAATCGTCATGCCCAAGCAGGTCGTCGTCTGATGCGGGAAAAAGGGAGGGAAAACAGGGAGGATATGTCACCCATTTGAGGCGAGCAATTAACCGGTAAGCCGTAATCTATCCGGGATGCGGCTACCACCGCATCGATCACAAACTGACAAGACTTCGAAAGACTGAAGGCTTAACAGACAAGGAGAAAGGCAACATGGCAACACGTTTTATGACCGACCCGCACGCGATGCGGGCGATGGCGGGCCGTTTTGAGGTCCACGCGCAGACCGGTGGAGGACGAGGCCCGCAAGATGTGGGCGTCGTCGATGAACATCGCCGGCGCGGGCTGGAGCGGTCAGGCCCAGGCGACCTCCTACGACACCATGGGTCAGGTCAACCAGGCGTTCCGCAACATCGTGAACATGCTGCACGGGGTGCGTGACGGTCTGATCCGCGACGCCAACAACTACGAGCAGCAAGAGCAGGCCTCGCAGCAAATCCTCGGCAGCTAGCCCACAAACTTTCAATTCAGGAGGACGCAAACATGACCATCAATTACCAGTTCGGCGATGTGGACAGCCACGGCGCTTTGATCCGCGCGCAGGCCGCGTCGCTGGAGCAAGAGCACCAGGCCATCGTGCGCGATGTGCTGGCCGCTGGTGACTTCTGGGGTGGCGCCGGTTCGGTGGCCTGCCAGGAGTTCATCACCCAGTTGGGTCGCAACTTCCAGGTGATCTACCAGCAGGCCAACGCCCACGGCCAGAAGGTGCAGACCGCCGGCAGCAACATGGCCAGCACCGACAGCGCCGTCGGGTCCAGCTGGGCCTGACACCGCAACTCCAGACCGGGGCCGCACACCGATTGGTGTGCGGCCCCGTCGTTTGTCTGGCCGGGCTACCCGGCGACCGGCGAGCGCGGAATCAGTGAGGAGCGGAACCCGATCCGCTGAACCGCACCTTCCGACTCGCGCCCGACCATGCCGCCCAAGGGCAGTTTCGAAACACCTGCGCCGGACGCCGCAGATGGGGCCGCGCCCCACCCACCGGGCATGACGTTGGCATCGAGAGCGGGCAGCGGCGTAACCGCCGAAACCGCGTCGGCCCAACTCGGCGGGACCGACAAGGTGCCGAGCGCGGCGGCTTGACCCACGCTCGCCGACGCGCCTTGCCCCAGACCTGCCACAGGTCCCAGGCCCGCCCCGCCCGGGAGACCGCCGGCCCCCTCGGCCCCCAGAATCGAGCCGGCACCCTCTATATCGAGGGAGGTGCCATAGGCGTCGAAGCCAAGTCCACCGCCGTCGGCGCCCAAGCCCGCACCATCGGCACCAAGCCCGGCCACATCGGAGCCGAAGCCGAATGCGTCAAGGCCCAGACCACCGGAATTTCCGCTCAGTGCGGAGGTAAGGCTCGAAGCCAAGCCGGATAGGACCCCTGCACCGGTGCTCGCGCTCTTGGTGGCGGTTTTGCCCGACGCGCCGGTCAGACTCGATAGCGCACTGATGGGGGCGGAAGCGCCCGACGATCCCAGCGACGCCGCGGTGCCCGCGGCCGCCTGCGAAAGTCCCGCGCCGGACGACGACCCTGGGGTCGCCAGGGTCTGCAGCGCCTGGGGCACCGAGGAAATCATTTGCGCCGTCGCCGTCTGGGCATTGCTGCCGGCCTGGGTGCCGGCCGCCTGCGCGACCGCGCCGGCCTGGCCGCCAAGCCCGCCCGGATTGGTCGTTTGCGGCGGCGAGGCGAAGGTGCTGAACGTTGAGGCGGAAGCCGAACTGGCGGCGTAGTTGTACATCGCCGTCGCATCCTGGGCCCACATTTCGCTGTACTCGGCCTCGGTGGCCATGATCGCCGGTGTGTTCTGCCCGAGGATGTTGGTCGCGATCAACGCCATGAGCTGAGCGCGGTTGGCCGCGATCAGCGGCGGCGGCACCGTCATCCCGTACGCCGTTTCGAAGGCCGCCGCGGCGGCCGTGGCCTGGGTGGCCGCCTGCTCGCATTGCGCGGCTGTGGCCGTCATCCACGATATGTAGGGCGTCACCGCGGCCGCCATTGACATCGACGTCGGCCCCAGCCACGACTCGTCGGTGAGGCTCGCGATCACCGACTGGTATCCGCTGGCGGCGTCGGTCAGCTCCGCAGCCAGCGACTCCCATCCCGCGGACGCGGCCAGCAGGGTCGCGGGCCCTGGCCCCAAGTACATCCGACCCGAGTTGATCTCTGGTGGCAATGCGCCGAAGTCCATCGACTTCCCTATCTCCCGCTTGAGTTTGCTGATCCGGCTGCGCCCGACTCGCGCCGCCGCCCCCGGTGGCGGGAACGCCGCCGCGGCCGAAGCCCCGCCGTGAACCCGGGAGGGCCGCGCGCCGCCCCGCCGGCCGAGGGCGACGGTCGCGGCGAAGCGGGCCGGCGAACGCCCGGACGTCACCGTCGACGGCCTTCGACACCACCCATTCGGAAATAGGCGGACGGGTTACATCTCCGGCGGCTGTCACGCAGCCCGTGGGAGGGGAGAACTGAGATTCACAAACCGTCGGCGGAGCCGGCTTCGGCTGTGCGCTCAAAACCGTTTCCACGAAAACCATTTAATGCCATCAACATTCGTAACATCACGTAACTTCACGTTAACGAAAGTCAGGACACCGGCGTCCTCAGCCGTCGTGCGTACGTGTCGGGCTCCGACGGCATGCGCTGAAATTGAGCGTCTTTCAATCAACGAAATGCGTTCTTATAGCGTTCATTTGGAACATCTCCCCCGAGAGCGGCTCGGCTCCTCTCACCAACCATCATGCGTACCAGTATTTTTGGGAAACCGACCCGCTTCAACTTCACCGATGCAACACATATAAAACACATATTTGAGTGCGCGCCGGTGTGAGCCACGGAACAGAGGTTTATTTGAGACTTCTATGAAGTCCGTGACAACCGCATGTGCTCTTGCGAGAATGTAGGAACATGACCGCAATGTCGGGTTACGCAGGCAGCCAGCGGCCACGCCAGGCCATTCTCGGGCAGCTGCCCCGCATCTACCGTGCCGATGGCTCACCGATCCGGGTTTTGCTGGTCGACGATGAGCCCGCGCTGACCAACCTGGTGAAGATGGCGCTGCATTACGAAGGCTGGGTCGTCGACATCGCCCACAACGGGCGCGAGGCCATCTCGAAGTTCGAGAGTGTCAACCCCGACGTGCTGGTCCTTGACATCATGCTGCCCGACGTGGACGGCCTCCGGATTCTGCAGCGCATCCGCGAATCCGACGCCTACACCCCCACGCTGTTCCTTACCGCACGCGATTCGGTCATGGACCGTGTCACCGGCCTCACCGCGGGCGCAGACGACTACATGACCAAGCCGTTCAGCCTCGAGGAGCTGGTCGCGCGGCTGCGGGGGTTGTTGCGGCGCTCCACCCAGCTGACCCCACCCACGGCCGAATCCTTGAAGGTCGGTGACCTGCACGTCGACACCGCCAGCCGTGAGGTCACCCGCGGCGGCACCCGGATATCGCTCTCGTCAACCGAGTTCGAATTGCTTCGCTTCCTCATGCGCAATCCCCGCCGCGCGCTGAGCCGCACCGAAATCCTCGACCGCGTCTGGAATTACGACTTCGCCGGGCGCACCAGCATCGTGGATCTGTACATCTCGTACTTGAGGAAGAAGATCGACTCCGGCCGGGACCCGATGATCCACACCGTCCGTGGCGTCGGATACATGCTGCGACCGCCGGAATGACGCGCGAGCGGAACACGGCATCCAGGGCCCTTCCGCGGTGGCTTCCCCATTCGTTGCGCCGCCAGTTGCTATTGGGCGTATTGGCCGTCGTCAGCGTGGTGCTGGTGACGGTTGGCATCGTCTCCGTGCTGAGCCTGCGCGGCTACGTCGCCGCGATGAGCGACGCCGACGTCGCCCAATCCCTTGACGCACTGAGCAACTCGTACAGCAAATACCGCAACGGCGAACATAGCGCCCAACCGATCTCACAGGCGATGCTGGAGTTCACCGATCAAACGCCGGGCAACGTCATCGCCGTTCTCCGCGACGGCCTGGTGATCGGCTCGGCGGTTTTTTCCGAAGCCGAAGCGCGACCCGCGCCGCCCGACGTGGTCCGCGCCATCGAAGCCCAACCGTGGCCCGACGCCCCGCCACAGACCGAGAAGCTTGGCAGCCTCGGTTCGTATCGGGTCGACAGCCGCGTCGACGGACCCGACCTTTTGGTCGTCGGGGTATCGCTGGCCCGCGCCAACCAGATCATCGCCCGCAAGAACATCACCACCACGGCGCTCGTCGCGGCGGCTCTCGCGGTCACCGCGGGTCTAACCATCTGGGTGGTCGGCTACACCCTGCGCCCGCTGCGCCGGCTCGCCGCGACCGCCGCCGAAGTCGCCGCCATGCCGCTGACCGACGACGACCAACGGATCAGCGTCCGGGTGCGGCCGAAGGACACCGACCCGAGCAACGAAGTGGGAATCGTCGGACACACGCTGAACCGGTTGCTGGACAACGTGGACAGCGCGCTGGCGCATCGCGCCGACTCCGACTTGCGGATGCGCCAGTTCATCACCGACGCCAGCCACGAGTTGCGAACTCCGCTGGCGGCGATTCAGGGGTATGCCGAACTGACCCGCCAGGACAGCTCGGCGCTCCCGCCGACTACCGAGTACGCGCTGGCCCGCATCGAGTCGGAAGCGCAGCGCATGGCGCTGCTCGTCGACGAGTTACTCCTGCTCTCGCGCCTGGGCGAGGGCCAAGACCTGCAGACCCAAGACGTCGACCTGGCAGACCTCGTCACCAATGCGGTGAACGACACGGCGGTCGCCGCGCCAACACACCATTGGGTCAAAGACCTGCCCGACGAGCCGGTGTGGGTCCGGGGCGATCATGCCCGGCTACACCAACTGGTCAGCAATCTGCTCAGCAATGCCCGGGTGCACACGCCGCCGGGCGTCACGGTGACGACGGGAATCACTTGCCGGCGCAACGGTACGGAAGCGCCCTACGCGGAACTGACCGTTGCCGACGACGGGCCCGGCATCGACGCGGACCTTGTGCCCCGGCTGTTCGAGCGGTTCGCCCGCGCGGACTCGTCCCGGTCTAACGGTTCGGGCATCGGGCTGGGCCTGGCCATCGTGAGTTCGATCGTCAAGGCCCATCACGGCTCGGTCACCGCCGAATCCGCCGATGGCCGAACGGTCTTCCGGGTACGGCTTCCGATGATCGATCCGGTCACCGACAGCGCCTGACCGCCGGCTCGTTTTGACATCGCTTCGCCTTCTTTCTAACTCAACGCCGACTCGACGAGTTGGGCGCTGAGTTTCTCCAGCCGGCTGCGGGCGCGCGGATTCTCAACGAGCGCTGCGGCATTCGCGAGGCTCAGGCCGTCGTAGTAGCCACCGTCGACCACGGGATGTGTTCGTGACCCGAGCGTGGTGAGCATCGGTGCGGCCTCTTCGGCCGGTCGGCCGACGCGGTCGTAGATGGACAGCAGCCGGGTCCGGTACACACCGGGATGAACGCTAAGCGCGACGAATGAGGCGCCGCCGGCCTCAGCCAGCGACTTGCTGTACATCGTCAGGGCGAGCTTGGATTGCGCGTACGCCGCCAGTGGCCAATACTGCTCGCCGGCCAGGTTCTTCCACTTTATGTTTCCCCCGGCATGCGTCGCCGACGACACGTTGACGACTCGTCCGCCGGCGGCGGCGAGCAGCGGTACCAGCCTGGTGGTCAGCAAGTACGGCGCGAGGTAATTGACCTGGAAGGTCAGTTCCTGGCCGTCCCGCGTGTAGGTGCGCCGCTCGGGGGCAGCGACCGCAGCGTTGTTGACCAGCACATCCAGCGCCGGCAGGCTCGCGGCGAGGGTGTCGGCCAGGCGGGCGACCTCTTCCAGGCGGGTGAAGTCGGCGGCGACCAGGTGCAGGCGCGTCGGTTCCGCGCCGTCCTGCACCATCCGCGTCATCGCCTTCTCACCGCTGTCCTGGTCCGGCGCATGGAGATATACCGTCGCGCCTTCGTCGACGAAGCGGCGGGCAGTTGCGTAACCGATGCCGTCGGTGGCGCCGGTTACGAGAACTGTAGGAGAGGTGGAAATAAGCTTGGACATAATGACTCTCGTAAAGTTGAGGTACGACTGCAGGCATCGCGATGCGACGCGACGACGAATACAGTTCAAATGGATCGGAATAGGAACGAGCCGAGAAAGGCCTGAACCTCGAGCGCTAAAGAGCCCGGTTCAGCGGCTGATTCGCCTGCGGGACGGCGGTTCGTCGTCCCAGCCCACACCGTAACGCTCCAGCGCCGAGGGCACTGCGACGGCGATAACAGTCGTGCGGGCCATGGAACCCATCGCACCAAGCCGCCACGCGCGCAGGCAACGCAGCTTACGGCTTCTTGACGCTATCGGGGCTTTCATTGATGTTTTTTTGACGCCGCGACGTGCACTGTCGTGGCGGATCATTGACGTTCTACGCCTTGCGGTTTCGCCGACCTCGCAACGATTCGGTGCGGCCTCGTCCATGTCCTCGCCGTCCCAAGTAGTAGACGGTCAGCATAGTCGCTGCCGCGGCGACGGCCTCGGGAATCTGCGACAGTGTTTCAGACATGCGTGGTCTCCTCGAGACGGTCGTAAGCTTCCCACCAGCTGGCCTCATGCTCGACCAAGGAGATCGCACCGGTCCTTAACAGCTGATCGGCCCGGGTCAGCATCCAGACCACGGTTTGCCATTCGATGTATTTGCGCCGCTCGCGAGCGTCGGCGACTTTGGGCATGAGGATGATCGACATGGACCTGACTTCAACACGGGCGGGTCCGGCCCGCAGGAAGAGCAGCGCGCCGAAACCGACGTAAACAGCCACGGCCCATGCCAGCACGGCATTTGGTGAGGCCACCTCGTTGCCGAACAGCATGATCGCGATCAGTCCGAGCACGGCGCCGGTGATCGGCCACCCCCGCCACAGCCGCGCCAACCGCCGATCGGTGGTGCTGATTCCAGGCGGGTAGACGATCAACCGATAACGCCGAACACCGTATCTGCCAACCGTGGCATCGAACGATCCCCAGTGGTGGGCGCCGTCGAGCAGCCGCGACCACCATTGCGATTCCGCCGGAGGGCTCTGGGTCGGCAGGAGAACGCCCGGTTCGGGTTGACGCGGCACGGTCCTTCGCATGAATTTGGGTGTACGCCTGATTCGCGACGCCGACTATTAATCCAAACGACTTCTATACGCCCGAGGCCCTAACCTTTACGCCACGTTATCGGACGCGGCGAGCGTGAGCGGGACGGCTGCAGCCGGAGCGGTCGGCAGGAGCAACTTGCGCTTATCGGGGCAGGTCAGTTAGATAGCCGCCGTGGTAGAGAACGCTCCGATGTTCGATCGGCGGGGGCTGTACTGATGTGACGCCACGCCTTCGTGTGGTGTGGCCGCAGTGGCAGCGCGAAGAGCTGCGCACCAACTTGTGGTTGGTTCCCGCGATTCTGATAGTCGGCGCCCTCGGGCTTTTCGGGCTTACCCTGCGGTTGGACAGGGCCGCTTACCACGGCCGATTCCGGCCTCCATCCTGGGTGATCAGCGGCTCCGCCGACGCGGCCCGTCAACTTCTGACCTCGATCGCGGCGTCGGTGATCACCGTCGTCGGCATCATCTTTTCCATCACGATCGTGACCTTGACGCTGGCGTCGACGCAGTTTGGGCCGCGGATGCTGCGCAACTTCATCCGCGACCGCGGCACCCAGCTCACGCTGGGAACGTTCGTCGCAACATTTGTGTATTGCGTTGTGGTGCTGGTGTCGATCGGACCCGGCGATCGCGGCGAGTTCGTCCCCCATATCTCGATCACGACCGCTTTCGGTTTGGTGCTCATCGATCTCGCGGTGCTGATCTATTTCATTCACCACATCGCCGCCCAGATCCAGCTGCCGCAGGTCATCGCCGGCATCGCCAAGGACCTGGCCCAAGCCGTCGCGGTGCAGAGCACCGACCAGCCGCGGTTCGCGACGCAGAACGCCGCGCAGGGTCCCTCGCTCGACGAGCTCCTCGCGCGCATCGATACCTCCGGCAGCGTCATTCGCACCCCCAAAAGCGGCTACCTGCAATTCATCCGCCACCAGACGTTGATTCGGATTGCCACCGAGGCGGACGCGGTGATCCGGCTGCCCTATCGCCCCGGCCACTTCCTAGTTGAAGGCCGTGAACTGGCCAGCGTCTGGCCCCCCGACGCCGCCGAGCAGGTGGCCGACTACCTGGCGCGCGCACAGGCAACGGGACCCCACCGCACCCTGACACAGGACGTCGCGTTCGGCGTCGATCAGCTGGTCGAGATCGCCATCCGAGCGCTATCCCCGGCCGTCAACGACACCTTCACTGCACTAACGTGCATCGACTGGCTCGGCGACTGCCTGTGCAAGATCGCGCCGAAATGGACGCCCACCCAGGTGCATCGGGACAATCGTGGATTCATCCGCGTCATCTCCGACCAGGTCAGCTACGAGCGGCTGGTGCAGCGAGCCTTTGAAAAGATCCGCCAAGCCGGTCGGGGGATGCCGGCGGTAATGATCCGTCAGCTCGACGCGTTGACGACCATCATGGAACAGACGACCGACCCGCAACGCGCACAAGTCCTGATGACCCAGGCGGACATGATCCAGCGCGCGAACGTCGAATCGGTTCCCGAGGCATCCGATCGCGCCGACGTCGAGCGCCGATACGTCGCATTACGAGCCCTTCACGACCGGCTCAACGAATAAGGCCGCTTCATAGCCCTTGTCGCCGTGGGTGATTGGCACACGGCGAACAGTATGTACCCGTTCGGCGCCGAGGTGCGAAACACGGACAGTCTTGGGCGGCTGACGGAGCCAGCGATGACCCCCGTGAAGGTGACCGGCACGTTCGAACAGACGGGCGTAAAGAAAACGTCAAGGCGCACGGCGACGGCGTTAGGAAAGTGTCAACCAAAGGCTCTACCCGACCCGTCCCGGCTAACTTCAAGCTGACCTTGCCTCCGAGGACTGCGTTGTGGCTGACTCGATGAGGCTCTTCTGGTATGCGCGTGACCGGCTTGAAACGGAGACAAGATGGGCGTCTTGGTATACATCGTGCTGACAGTGGCGGTGTTCGCCCTGCTCGGCCTGGCGCAGAAGTTGGTCGAGCGGCTGTGAGCTACGAAAACGTAGTCGGCTTGGTGCTTTCCATCCTTCTTGCGCTCTACCTTGGGGGCGCCCTGCTGTTCCCGGAGAGGTTCTAGTGAGCACTACAACAGCGGGGATCATCTTCCTCGCCTTCCTCGTCGTGGCACTGGTTGTGGTGCACGTGCCCTTCGGCGATTACATGTACCGGGTGTACACGTCGGAGAAGGACCTGCATGTCGAGCGGGCGATCTATCGGCTGATCGGTGTCGATGCGCGCTCGGAGCAGACGTGGGGCGCTTACGCCCGAAGCGTCCTGGCGTTCTCGTCGATCAGCGTCCTGTTCCTGTTCGTGTTCCAGCTCGTGCAGGACAAGTTGCCGCTGCATCTGCATGATCCGGCCACAAAAATGACCCCTGGGCTGGCGTGGAACACCGCGATCAGCTTCGTCACCAATACCAACTGGCAGGCCTACTCCGGTGAGTCCACCGACGGTCATCTGGTGCAGATGGCCGGGCTGGCGGTGCAGAACTTCGTCTCGGCCGCCGTTGGCATGGCGGTGGCGATCGCGCTGGTGCGCGGGTTCGTCCGCAGGCGCACGGGCGATCTGGGTAACTTCTGGGTCGACCTGGTGCGCGGCACGTGCTGCGCATCCTGCTGCCGATCGCCGTCGTCGGCGCGATCCTGCTGGTCGCCGGCGGGGCGATCCAGAACTTCCACCTGCACGACCAGGTTGTCACCACCCTCGGCGGCACCCAGCAGACGATCACCGGCGGCCCGGTGGCCAGCCAGGAGGTCATCAAGGAGCTCGGCACCAACGGCGGCGGCTTCTACAACGCCAACTCCGCGCACCCGTTCGAGAACCCGACGACGTGGACGAACTGGCTGGAGATCTTCCTGCTGCTGGTGATCAGCTTCTCGCTGCCGCGCACGTTCGGGCGCATGGTGGGCAGCACCAAGCAGGGCTATGCGATCGCATCGATCATGGCGACGCTGTATGGGATCAGCGTGTCGTTCATGATGTGGTTCCAGTTGCAGCATCACGGCACGGCGCCGACCTCGATCGGCGCGGCGATGGAGGGAGTCGAGCAGCGGTTCGGCGTCGCCAACTCGGCGGTGTTCGCCGACTCGACAACGCTCACCTCTACCGGTGCCGTCGACTCGTTCCACGACTCCTACACCAGCCTCGGCGGGATGATCACGATGTTCAACATGCAGCTCGGCGAGGTCGCCCCCGGCGGCACCGGCTCTGGCCTGTACGGCATGCTGATCCTGGCGGTGATCACCGTCTTCGTCGCCGGACTGATGGTTGGGCGCACCCCGGAATACCTTGGTAAGAAGATCAACCCGCGCGAAATCAAGCTGGCCTCAGCCTATTTCCTGACCACGCCGTTGATCGTGCTGACCGGCGCCGCGATCGCGATGGCGCTGCCAGGCGAACGCGCCGGCATGCTCAACACTGGCCCGCACGGGTTGTCGGAGGTCTTGTATGCGTTCACCTCCGCGGCCAACAACAACGGGTCGGCATTCGCCGGAATCAGCGTCAACACCGACTGGTACAACACCGCCCTCGGGCTGGCCATGGTCTTCGGCAGATTCCTGCCAATGATGCTCGTGCTCGCCCTGGCCGGCTCGCTGGCCAAGCAGGGCACCACGCCGGAATCGGTGGGCACACTGCCGACCCATCGACCGCAGTTCGTCGGGATGGTCGCCGGTGTCACGGTGATTCTCGTTGCCCTCACTTTCCTGCCCATGCTGGCGCTCGGGCCTCTCGCTGAAGGAATCCACTGATGACCGCGACCACGATTGATCCGGCTGAGCAGACGCATTCCGCGACGCCCACTAGCTCGAAACGGGTTCAGGGCGGGTTGCTCGATCCGAAGATGCTGTGGAAGTCGACGCCGGATGCGCTGCGCAAACTCGACCCACGCACCCTGTGGCGCAACCCGGTGATGTTCATCGTCGAGATCGGCGCCGCCTGGAGCACCGTGTTGGCGATCGTCAACAACACTTGGTTTGCGTGGTTGATCGTGGTCTGGCTGTGGCTGACGGTGCTGTTCGCCAATCTCGCGGAGGCGGTGGCCGAGGGCCGCGGCAAGGCCCAGGCCGAAACGCTGCGCAAAGCGAAAACCTCCACCGTGGCCCGGCGGCTCAAAAACTGGGCGCCCGATGCCCCTGCTGTCGAGGAGGAAGTGGCTGCGCCGCTGCTGCAACAGGGCGACATCGTCGTGGTCGAGGCCGGCCAGGTGATACCGGGTGACGGCGACGTGGTGGAAGGCATTGCCTCGGTGGATGAATCGGCGATCACCGGCGAGTCGGCGCCGGTGATCCGCGAGTCCGGCGGTGACCGTTCGGCGGTCACCGGTGGCACCACAGTGCTGAGCGACCGGATCGTCGTGCAGATCACCCAAAAGCCGGGCGAAAGCTTCATCGACCGGATGATCGCGCTCGTCGAGGGTGCCAACCGGCAGAAGACACCCAACGAGATCGCGCTGAACATCCTGCTGGCCGCGTTGACGATCATCTTCGTCTTCGCCGTCGCGACCCTGCAGCCGCTGGCGATCTACTCCAAGATGAACAATCCGGGCGTCCCGGACACCCAGGCGCTCAACACAAATGGTGTCACCGGGATCGTGATGGTGTCGCTGTTGGTGTGCCTGATCCCCACGACGATCGGCGCGCTCCTGTCGGCCATCGGGATCGCCGGCATGGACCGGTTGGTGCAGCGCAACGTGCTGGCCATGTCCGGCCGTGCGGTGGAGGCCGCCGGCGACGTCAACACACTGCTGCTCGACAAGACCGGGACCATCACCCTGGGCAACCGGCAGGCCGCCGCCTTCTTCCCCGTCGACGGGGTCTCCCCGGAGCAGCTGGCCGACGCCGCGCAGCTGTCCAGCCTCGCCGACGAAACACCGGAGGGACGCTCGGTCGTCGTGTTCGCCAAACAACGCTTCGGGCTGCGCGCACGAACGCCGGGCGAACTCGCGCACGCCCATTGGGTGGAATTTTCCGCCGCGACGCGGATGTCGGGCGTCAACCTCGACGGGCACATGCTGCGCAAGGGCGCGGCCAGCTCGGTCGCGGAATGGGTACGCGGGCAAGGCGGCAAGGTTCCCACGCAGCTCGGAGAGATCGTCGACGGCATCTCCGCCAGTGGCGGCACCCCGCTGGTCGTCGGAGAGACCGTCAACGGCGAGGCGGCGGTGCTCGGTGTCATCCACCTCAAGGACGTCGTCAAACAGGGCATGCGTGATCGGTTCGACGAGATGCGGAAAATGGGCATCCGTACGGTGATGATCACCGGCGACAACCCGTTGACCGCCAGGGCGATCGCCGACGAGGCCGGTGTGGACGACTTCCTCGCCGAGGCCACGCCCGAGGACAAGCTCGCGCTGATCAAGCGTGAGCAGGAAGGCGGCAAGCTCGTCGCGATGACCGGTGACGGCACCAACGACGCGCCGGCCCTGGCCCAGGCCGACGTGGGCGTGGCGATGAACACCGGGACATCGGCCGCCAAAGAGGCCGGCAACATGGTCGACCTCGACTCCGACCCCACCAAGCTGATCGAGATCGTCGAGATCGGCAAGCAGCTACTAATCACCCGAGGGGCGCTGACCACGTTCTCCATTGCCAACGACATCGCGAAGTACTTCGCGATCATCCCGGCAATGTTCGTCGCACTGTTCCCCGGGCTGGACATGATCAACATCATGCGGCTGCACAGCCCGCAGTCGGCGATCCTGTCGGCGGTGATCTTCAACGCGATCATCATCGTCATGCTGATCCCGTTGTCGCTGCGCGGGGTGCGCTACACGCCGAGCAGCGCGTCAAAACTGTTGAGCCGCAACCTCTATGTCTACGGGCTCGGCGGCATCATCGCCCCGTTCATCGGAATCAAGCTGATCGACCTGATCGTCCAATTCGTCCCCGGGATGTCATGACATGAAGTTCTCGAATTTCGTTCGCATGCACTGGGCGGCCTTCCGCGCGCTCCTGGTGCTGACCGTGATCACCGGTCTCGCCTACCCGCTGTTCATCTGGCTGGTCGCGCAGATTCCGGGACTGCACGACAAGGCCGAAGGGTCGATTCTGACCGCCAACGGCAAGCCGGTCGGCAGCCGGCTGATCGGCCAGCTGTTCACCGACAAGGACGGCAACGCGCTGCCGCAGTACTTCCAGAGCCGTCCCGTCGGCGGCCGGCAACGGCTACGACCCGCTGTCGTCGAGCGCGAGCAACCTCGGGCCGGAAAACATTGTCGACACACCCGCCGACCCATCGCAGCTGACGGCCGGCAAGTCCGCCTCCGACGCGGGCTTCAAGCCGAGCCTGTTGACGCAGGTGTGCACGCGCAGCGCCGCCGTGGGGCAGCTGGAGGGTGTGGACGGGTCGCGTCCGTTCTGCACGGGCGGCGGTGTGGGCGCGGTGCTGTCGGTGATCGGCCCCCGGGACACCCGCGGAAACGTCATTCACCCGACCCGGGTGGTCAGCGTCAACGAGCCGTGTCAGTCGACGCAGACGCCGTTCCTGACGCTCTACGACGGTGTGCGGGTCGAGTGCGCCAAGTACGGCGAGGACTACACGATCGGCCAGATCGTGCCGATCCGCGGGGCCGCACCGGCCAACCCCGCGGTGCCCGCCGATGCGGTCACCGCCAGCGGCAGCGGCCTGGACCCGAATATCTCACCGGCCTACGCCGATATCCAGGTCGCGCGCGTGGCCAAGGCCCGGCACGTCAGCGCGGATCAGATACGTGCGGTCGTGGCGCAGTACCGCAGTGACCGCACCTTTGGCTTCCTCGGTGAGCCGACGGTGAACGTGCTGCAACTTGACCTTCAGCTCGACCACCAGTATCCGGTATCGAGCTAGCGCCGTAGGGGGATGATGGTTGACGTGAGCGTTCACGACCACCATCCCAAGCGCGGGGAACTACGCATCTACCTCGGTGCAGCGCCGGGTGTCGGCAAGACGTACGCGATGCTCGGGGAGGCGCACCGGCGCCTGGAACGCGGCACCGACTTGGTGGCCGCCGTGATCGAGACGCATGGCCGCCGTAAAGTCGCGGAGCTCGCTCAGGGAATCGAGGTCATTCCGCCACGCTACATCGACTATCGCGGTGGCAGCTTCCCAGAACTCGACGTGCCCGCCGTGCTGGCGCGGCATCCACAGGTGGTCCTGGTCGACGAACTCGCCCACACCAATACACCGGGCAGCAAGAACGAAAAGCGGTGGCAGGACGTCGAGGAGCTGCTCGACGCCGGGATTACGGTGATCTCCACCGTCAATATTCAGCACCTGGAAAGCCTCAACGACGTCGTCGCCCAAATCACCGGTATCGAACAGCAAGAAACGATACCGGATTTGATCGTGCGCCAGGCTTCGCAGATCGAACTCATCGACATCGCCCCTGAGGCGCTGCGCCGCAGGCTATCCCACGGCAACGTCTACGCTCCGGACAGAATCGATGCGGCGCTGACGAATTACTTCCGCCGCGGAAACCTCACGGCGCTCAGGGAATTAGCGCTGTTATGGCTGGCGGATCAGGTGGACACCGCGCTGGCCAAGTACCGCGCGGAAAACAAGATCACCGACACGTGGGAGGCCCGCGAACGCGTCGTGGTGGCGGTCACCGGTGGCCCGGAATCGGAGACGTTGGTACGACGGGCGTCCCGGATCGCGTCGAAGTCCAGCGCCGAGCTGATGGTTGTGCACGTCATCCGCGGTGACGGGCTGGCCGGCCTGTCGGAGCGCAGGATGGGCAAGATCCGTGAGCTGGCGAACAGCCTGGATGCTTCGCTGCATACCGTGGTCGGTAACGACGTATCCACGGCCCTACTTGACTTCGCCCGCGAGAACAATGCCACCCAGCTGGTCATCGGTACGTCCCGCCGGCCCCGGTGGGCGCGCATCTTCGAGGCGGGCATCGGCCAGGGAATCCTCGAGCGGTCCGGAAAGATCGACGTGCACATGGTCACGCACGAGGAATCCAAAGGTGGCTTTCGGCTAGCGTCGCTGTCGCCCCGCGAGCGTCGGGTCACGTCGTGGCTGGCGGCCGTTATCGTGCCGTCGGTCATCTGCGCCGTCACGGTGACGGTGCTGGACCGGTACCTAGACAACGCCGGCGATAGCGCATTGTTCTTCGTCGGGGTGCTGCTGGTCGGACTCCTGGGCGGTGTTGCCCCGGCGGCCCTTTCGGCGGTGCTGTCCGGACTGCTGCTGAACTACTACCTGATCGCCCCGCGGCACAGCTTCACCATCGCCGAACCCAACAGCGCCATCACCGAATTGGTGCTGCTGCTGATCGCGGTCGCGGTCGCGGTCCTCGTCGACGGCGCGACCAAACGCACCCGGGAAGCCCGACGCGCCTCCCAAGAAGCCGAACTGCTGACGCTGTTCGCCGGGTCGGTGCTGCGCGGCGCCGATCTCGAGACGCTGCTGGAGCGCGTGCGGGAGACCTACACACAGCGCGCGGTCAGCATGCTGCGAGAACCCAGCGAGGAAGAGCGCGCCAGCGGAAAAAAGAGCTACATCGTCGCCTGCGTGGGCAAAGATCCTTGTGTGACCGTTGATTCCGCTGACACCGCGATCGAGGTCGGCGACGAAGAGTTCTGGATGCTGCTGGCCGGCAGGAAGCTTTCCGCGCGTGACCGCCGGGTGCTAAGCGCGGTGGCCAAGCAGGCCGCGGGCCTGATCAGGCAGCGCGAGCTGGTGGAAGAAGCCAGCCGGGCCGAAGCCATCGTGCGGGCCGACGATTTACGGCGCTCCCTGCTCTCGGCCGTCAGCCACGACCTGCGCACGCCGCTGGCGGCGGCCAAGGTCGCGGTGTCCAGCTTGCGCGCCGAAGACGTCGCCTTCTCCCCCGAGGACACCGCCGAATTGCTGGCCAGCATCGAGGAGTCCATCGACCAGCTGACCGCGCTGGTCGGGAACCTGCTCGATTCCTCGCGGCTGGCCGCCGAGGTGGTCCACCCGGACCTGCGCCGGGTGTATCTGGAGGAAGTTGTGCAACGCGCGCTGGTCAGTATCGGCAAGGGCGCCACCGGCTTCTATCGATCGGCCATCGATCGCGTCAAGGTCGACGTGGGTGACGCGGTGGTGATGGCCGACGCCGGGCTACTGGAACGGGTTCTTGCCAACCTGATCGACAACGCGCTGCGGTACGCGCCCAATTCGGTGGTTCGGGTCAACGCGGGACGGGTGGGCGATCGCGTCCTGATCAACGTCATCGACGAGGGTCCCGGAATTCCAAAAGGCACGGAGGATGAGATCTTCGAGGCCTTCCAGCGACTGGGCGATCACGACAACACCACCGGGGTGGGCCTGGGAATGTCGGTGGCGCGTGGCTTCGTCGAAGCGATGGGCGGCACTATCGCGGCCGGCGACACACCCGGCGGCGGACTCACCGTCGTGGTGGAACTGGCTGCACCGCAGGAGTTTGGTGCACTATGACCCGGGTGTTGGTGATCGACGACGAGCCGCACATCCTGCGTGCGCTCCGAATCAACCTGTCGGTGCGTGGCTACGAGGTCATCACCGCGTCGACCGGTGCGGGAGCGCTGCGCGCGGCCGCCGAGCACAAACCCGACGTGGTGATCCTGGACCTCGGCCTGCCGGACATATCCGGTATCGAGGTGCTGGCCGGTCTGCGCGGCTGGCTCTCGTCGCCGGTGATCGTGTTGTCCGCGCGCACGGATTCGTCGGACAAGGTTGAGGCCCTCGATGCCGGCGCTGATGACTACGTGACGAAACCCTTTGGGATGGACGAGTTCCTGGCCCGGCTGCGCGCCGCGGTCCGCCGCAACGCGGCGGCGTCGGAGGTTGATGAGCCGGTCATCGAAACCGACGCGTTCACCGTCGATCTGGCCGCGAAGAAGGTCACCAAGGACGGTTTCGAGGTGCACCTCACCCCGACCGAATGGGGCATGCTCGAGGTGCTGGCGCGCAACCGCGGCAAGCTGGTGGGCCGCGAGGAGCTCCTCAAGGAAGTGTGGGGCCCGGCGTATGCCACCGAAACCCATTATCTGCGTGTGTATCTGGCGCAGCTGCGGCGCAAACTCGAAGACGACCCGTCACATCCCAAGCACCTGCTGACCGAATCGGGCATGGGCTACCGCTTCGAGGCGTGATTTACGCGCCCGACCAGCTCGGCCACCTCAGGTCACATCTGCACCACGCGCCTCAGCTGGGAAGGCGATCGACTCTCTGCCCGCCTCACAGTAGCGACAACTTGGCCGCCGCCCGCAACGCGAGCACCCGTTGATGTATTCGATGCTCGGTGCCGCGCGGGATGTATCGCGGTCCATACAGACCCCGGCCAAGCCGGCGCACCCTGTCGCGGCCCATCTCCCAACGCAGGGCATCCGAGATGGCTTTTGATGCCCTGCCGGAGACGCGAAAGCCTTGTGCGTTAAGCGCATCCATCATTTCGGCGATGGTTGCCGGTCCATTGTGGGCAAGGTGCATCGTGAGCACGTAGCGCAGCTCGATTCCTTGAAGGTTCATTGCCGAAGCGTCGCACGGCGGTATGACATCTACTCAGGTAGTCGCTATGAGGCGGGCAAAAGGCGTGCCGCCCTCTACGGCGAGACGTCTGTGGCTGATGTGACCAAGCCGGCGATCGCACACGATGCCGCAGGTTGTCGCTATGAGGCGGGCAAAAGGCGTGCCGCCCTCTGCGGCGAGACGTCTGTGGCTGATGTGGCTCAAACCGCGAGCGACAGCACGATGCCGTCCAAGATGTCATGCTCGCTGACGATCAACTCGTCGATGCCGGCGCGGGTGCGCAACTCGCGCGCCAACTCCTCCGCCACGATCGCGCCGCCGCCGATCACATCGGCCCGGCCCTCATGCATCGGGCGCAGCGCGGCACGCTGGGATCGCGTCATGCCGATCAGCCGCTCGCACACCGCCAGCAGGTCACTGCCGGCGACGCGCGAAAGATGAATCGCCGCAGAGTCGTACGCCGTCATGTTGTGGGCCAAAGCGGACAACGTGGTCATCGTTCCGGCGAGTCCGACCCAGGTCCGGGCCCCTTCGACGGGCACCACGCCCAGCGCGACGTCGAGCCGCTCGCGCACCACCTGCCGGGCCGCCTCGACTTCCTCCGGCGTCGGCGGATCCGAGCGCAAGCAGCGCTCGGTGAGCCGGACGCAGCCGATGTCGGCCGAGTAGCTCGCCGCCACTCGGTCACCGCCCAGCACGATCTCGGTGGAGCCGCCGCCCAGGTCGACGACGACGAAAGGTGCCGCCGCACTATCTAATTCGCCGACCGCACCGCGGAAGGACAACTCGGCCTCTTCGGCGCCGGTGATCACCTCCGCAACCGCGCCAGGCAGCGCGGCGCCCAGCACATCGGCCGTCATCGAAAAGAAGACATCACGATTGGCGACATCCCGAGCCGCCGATGTGGCCACCATCCGCACCCGCTCGACACCGTGCGCTTTCAGCAGCGAGGCGTAGTCGGCCAGCGCGGCGCGGGTTCGGGCGATCGCGTCCGGCGCGAATTGGCCCGTCGCGTCGACACCCTGTCCCAGCCGCACGATCCGCGTTTCGCGGTGCACATCGCGCAGCCGGCCGTCCTCGGCGTCGGCGATCAGCAACCGGATCGAGTTGGTACCGCAGTCGATTGCGGCGAGCCGGCTCACCACTGCCCCGCCACCAATAGCGGGCCCGCTAAATTTGAGCGCGGGTCCTCTGCCAGCGCCGAAAGCGCCTCGTCGCCAAGCGGATTCACGCCCGGACCCTTGGCCAGCGAGTGCGCGATCAGCACGTGCAGGCACTTGACCCGGTCCGGCATTCCGCCGGCAGAGAACGTCGTCCCCAGCGATTCGATCGCGTCCCGTTCAGCCAGATACGACTCGTGGGCTCGGCGATAGGCGGCCGCCAGTTCGGGCTCTCGCCGCAACCGCTCGGTCATCTCGCGCATCAATCCCGTCGTCTCCAGCCTGCTCGCGGCCGCGGTCAGCACCGGATGCGTCAGGTAGTACAACGTCGGAAAGGGCGTTCCATCAGGGAGTTTCGGTGCCGTCTTCACCACGCCCGGTTCACCGTTGGGACAACGGTAGGCGATCTCCAGCACCCCGCGCGGCTCACGCCCGAGCTGACGCGCCACCGCCTCCAGATCGGCACGATCAACCACCGGGCGCCGTGGGATTCGGTGCAACCGGTGGCACCGGGCCGGGCGCTCCGGGTTCCGTCGGGGGCGCGACCTCGGTCGGAGGCGCCGGTTGCAGGTGCGGGGCGTCAGCGATGGTATGCCACAGCGAGGTGTACCAAGGGTCGTTCTTGGCCGGTTTTGCCGTGTCCGCTCCGGGTTGCGGGGACACCGCCGCCGCCGGCGGGAGTTGAACCTGAAACGGGATGTCTCCGGGCATGACGAAGCCGAGACGCTCGCGGGCCTGCGCCGCAATATAGGCCGGATCACCGAGCTTCGCCTTCTTCTGCTCGAGGTCGCCGATCTGACGGCCCAACGCGGCTTCGCTTGCGGCCAACTGATCCATCTCCGTGCGCTGCGCGAAATACGTGCGTACCGGGCCGGCGATGGTGAGGGTCAATACGCAGATGAGCGCGGCCAGCACCGCCGCCCGCCGCGCGGTGAACCCCAGCCGCTGGTCGGACCGCTGTTCGACGGATTCGGCTACCTGCCTCTTGATGGGTTCGACCACACGCTCCTGCAGCGTCCGTGTCGTATTGCGGCCGGCGTGGGTAGCGGTTTGCGACGGCGCAGAGCGCCCAATCAAGCGACGGCGCCGAACCGAATCGCCGGCCTTCCCCGGGCGCGATGCCGGGGAGCGACGCTTCGGATCGGGCTTGGCCGTCAACCTATTCCAACCTATTTCTGTTCCGGCGCGTATCGCGGGAACGCCAGATCGCCGGCGTAGCGTGCCGCGTCGCCGAGGGTTTCCTCGATCCGCAACAACTGATTGTATTTGGCCACGCGCTCACTGCGGGCGGGCGCGCCGGTCTTGATCTGACCGCTGCCGACGGCCACCGCCAGGTCGGCGATCGTGGTGTCCTCCGTCTCGCCGCTGCGATGGCTGATCATCGTGCGATATCCGCTGTGGTGGGCCAGCGCGACCGCGTCGAGCGTCTCGGTCAGCGTGCCGATCTGATTCACCTTGACCAGCAACGCATTTGCCACGCCCTTTTCGATACCCTCTTCCAGCCGTTCGGGGTTGGTCACGAAGATGTCGTCGCCGACGATTTGCACCCGGTCACCGATCGATGCGGTCAGGGCCGCCCAACCGTCCCAATCGCCTTCAAACAGCGGGTCTTCGAGGGACACCAGCGGGTAGGAGCCGAGCAAGCCGGTGTAGAACTCCGTCATCTGCTCGGCGCTTCGGGTGGCGCCCTCGAAGTGATAGCCGGTGCCGTCGGCGTAGAACTCGTTGGCCGCCGCGTCGATCGCAAGCGCCACATCGACCCCGGGTTTGAAACCCGCCGATTCGATGGCCCGGCTGATCAGGTCAAGCGCGGCGGTGGTGCCGGCCACGTCGGGGGCGAATCCGCCCTCGTCGCCCAGGCCGGTGCTCAGCCCCTCCTTCTTCAGCACCGATTTGAGCGCGTGGTACACCTCGGCGCCCCACCGCAACGCCTCGGCGAAGCTGGGCGCGCCGATCGGTGCCACCATGAACTCCTGGATGTCGACCGCGGTGTCGGCGTGGGCACCGCCGTTGAGGATGTTCATCATCGGCACCGGCAGGATGTGCGCGTTCGGCCCGCCGATATAACGGAACAGCGGCAACGCGGCAGAATCGGCGGCCGCTTTGGCCACGGCCAGCGAGACACCCAGGATCGCGTTGGCGCCCAGCCGGGATTTGTCGGGGGTGCCGTCGAGGTCTACCAGCGCCTGGTCCACCAACCGCTGATCGTCGGCGTTTAGTCCGATCACGGCCGGCCCGATCTCGTCGAGCACGGCCTGCACGGCCTTTTGCACACCTTTGCCGCCGTAACGCTCACCGCCGTCACGCAACTCGACGGCCTCGTGCTCGCCGGTCGACGCACCGGACGGCACCGCTGCGCGGGCAAACGTCTCGTCCATCAGAGCTATCTCGACCTCGACGGTAGGGTTACCGCGCGAGTCGAGGATCTCGCGGGCCCCTACCTGCTCGATAATCGGCATTGGGTTCTCCTTGTCGTAGCCGGCCGCCCTCAGCGTAAAGCGTGGGTCAGCGATACATCCTGCTACAGCGGGTGGCCCGACGCGTAGGCGGTCGCCCAGTCCCGCACCGCCCGTGCGTACACACCGGAATTGTTGTAGGCCCGCAGCGCGGTGATCCACCCTCGCGGTGTCGCGAGATCTTTTCCACGCCAACATAGATAACCCGCCGCCGCGAGCGCCGCGTCGTCGATGTTGTCCGGGCTGACGACGCCGTCGTTGTGGGCGTCCACCCCGTACAACCGCCATGTCTCCGGAATGAACTGCATCGGACCCATCGCGCGCGCCACCCCGGCATTGCCCTCCGCGCCGTCCTCGGTGTCGACGATGCGCAGCGTGCCCCCGCTGCCGTCCAGGCGAACACCCCGAATGGGCGGGCTGACATCTCCGTTGGGTGACAGCGTCGCGCCCCGGTAAGTGCCGTGGTGGCTCTCGACCTGCCCGATGCCCGCCAGCGTGGTCCACCCGATGTGGCACTTCGGGTTCTCGACCTCGGCGACCCGGGCGGCGTACGCGTAAGCCTCGAGCGCGATGACCGGAATTTCCAGTGTCGCCGACCGTTGCCCCGCCCATTCGCGCAACTGATCCGCGGGTCGGCCGCTGACGTGAGTGTCCACCGGCGGCACCGGATCCCCGGCCGGGGGCGGCACGCCGTCGGGGATGAACAGGCTGAGCTGCCAGGTGCAGCTCGAGGCCAGAAGCATGGCGGTCGCGCCGATAACGGCGCCCGCACGCAACCAACGCCTAGGCGACACCATACCTTTTTTAAGCTCCCCTACTGCTCCCCTGCACGAACTTCGGCCACGACCATCGTCCCACGGGTTCCGGGACTACCCGGTCGATTCCGCCTCCAGGCGCACCGATTTGCGTCCGAATCCAGCAAATCATCGGTTAGCTGCCAGCAACTATGGCTAGCGAACTCGCGACAACGCCGATCACTCGGATTCGCAACTCACAAGCGACTTTACCCGGCGAGTGATGACAGCAACGGCAAACATAATGGTAATCGCTGTTCTCGAATCGACCCGAGCTCCGAACAAACCGGCCTCATTTCCGGCCTCGGCGCTTCTTGGAGCCCCCGCCGGACGCCTTGGAAGAAGCATCGGACTCGTCGTCGGCCACGGGCTGGTTGGCGTCCTCACCGGTATCGTCGGGCACCGATCCTGAGGCGGCCGTGTCGTCGGCTGCCGCGGGCTCGCCGTCGACGGCCAATTCAGCGGATGGCCAGTGCGCGCGCCACTCTTCCTCGGCGACTTCGCCCAGCGGGGCTACATCGAGCTCCTCTGGAACGCTGTCCCCGCGGCGTTTTGCCGCGATCGCCCTCTCCGCACTGTGGACCGTTTCCACGAACTCCAAAACCGCAGCGCGAAGCACACTTTCCGCATCGATATCGGCCGACACGGAGATCGACTTGATCTCGGCCGGGATGAGCTCGGCAGGCAGGCCAGCCTTCTCGGCGCGCTGAATCACCTTCTGCGCCAACGCTAATGACGGTTGTCCGGTGTGGACGTCGTCCATCACCGAGTTCCGCGGCTTCTCGGCGGCCTTGCGCTCTTCCCACTGCGCCAACTGGTCTTCGAGCGAAATCGCTTGTCCCGCCAGCACTCCGGGCACCCGGTTGCCCAGCTTACGCATCAACGTGACCGCGACATCGTCGACGGTGAAAGGAAACTGCGGGGCATCCTCGGCGATGCGGGCGTGAAACAGCACCTGCAGCAACACATCGCCGAGTTCTTCGCGCAGCTGATCGGCGTTGCCGCTGCGCACGGCGTCCAATAGCTCGTAGGTCTCCTCGAGCAGGAACCTGCGCAACGAGTCGTGGGTTTGCTCGCTTTCCCACGGTCCAGCGGTGCGCAGCTTGTCCATCATCGCGACGGCGTCGACCAGTCGTTCGCCCCGGGGCGTGTCCGGCGCCGAGATCAGCCGGGCCCCGGCCGCCAATCGGGCGGTGACGGCGGGGTGGTCCGGATCCGATGACAGCAACACCGGCGCTTCGTCCCCGGAATGCACCGGCCGTGCCGCGGGCAGCGACCAGGGCACCGCGACGGGCATTTCCTCGGTGTACTGCACCTCACCGGTGAGGTGCTCGATGGCTTCGACCGGCACCAGCGATGGACGGCGGGGGTCGAACAAGACGACGATCATCAGATTTGGGGCGTGGAAACCGCCGGCTTCAGCCGGGGGAGGAAACGCCGCCTCCTTCCTTTCAACCGGTTGTCGGTGGTCCCGCCTATGTTGCTGATGTGTGCAGGTTTCGGTTGCTTCCCAGCCCTGAGCAGGCGCCAGGGTTGGCCGAACACTGTCGTCACGCCCGGTTTGTGTGGAATCTGGCCGTTGAGCAGCAGCAGCTCTGGCAGCCGGGCCGTCACGCGCCCGGTTACCACGAGCAGTGCGGCCAGTTGACTGCGGCACGCGCCGAATACGACTGGCTGGCCGCCGGGTCGCAGACCGTGCAGCAGCTGGGGGTACCTCCCGCTTGCGGGGGAGCGTTGCGCGACTTCGCCCAAGCGATGCGCAACTTTTTCCACGGCACCCACCGCCGCCCGACCTGGCGTAAGGCCGGCACCCATGAAGGATTCCGGCAGGTCGGACTCAAACCGCGCCACATCAGGAAGCTGAGCCGCCGCTACGGGCAGATATGGATACCGAAAGTCGGGTGGGTGCGGTTTCGGTGGACCCGCACCATACCCGACATCGTGAAGTCTTACCGAGTCACTTTGGATCGATCTGGGCGGTGGCACATCGCTTTTGCTGCGCATCCCTGACACCGGTCGCGGGACCCGATGATGGCACCGTCGTTGGGGTTGATCGCGGCGTGGCGGTATCGGTGGCGCTCTCTAGCGGGGACCTGTTGTGTGTTCCTGGCCTTGGTGCTGGACAAACCAAGCGGCTGCGCAGATTGCAGCGGCGGCTGGCTCGGGCGCAACGCGGATCTGGCCGGCGAGCACGAACGAAGCTGGCCATTGCCCGGTTGTGCGCCCGCGAAACCGATCGCCGCCGTGACTGGGTGGAAAAGACCACCACCGAAGTGGCGCGCCGCTTCGACACCATCCGCGTCGAGGACTTGAAGGTGCGGGCGCATGACCCGCTCGGCGCGCGGTAGTCGTCAATGCCCGGGCACCCACGTCGCGCAGAAACGCGGCCTCAACCGTGAGATCAGCCGCCAAGGGTGGGGACTGCTGGTGGCCCGGTTGAAGCACAAGGCCCAAGGGCGGCTCGAATTCGTTCCAGCAGCGTATACATCGCAACGATGCTCCCACTGCGGGCACGTCGCGCCGGAAAATCGCAAGAGCCAAGCGGTTTTCCAGTGCGTGGCCTGCGGCGCGGGGCCGTACAATGCCGACGTCAACGCCGCACGCAACATCGCCGCCGGACGGGCGGTGACAGCACGGGGAGACCTCGGCACAAGCCGGTCTGCGAACCGTGAACCTCAACTCTGTTCTCCTGCTGCCTAGGTGCGACGGGGTTGAAATCCACCGGCTTTAAGCCGGTGGAGGACGTCAACGCGCTTGTCGCTCCTCACTCGCCGTAGGTGACGCACTCGTTATACCAATCTCTTTCTGTGGTTTCCCCTGGAGTGCTGTCACCAGGTCGGCCACCATCTGGAGCAATTCGACGTCGCGGATGCGTGCGGCGCCGACGCCGCCGGCCCGCGGAATGGGGACCTGGACCGTGGACGTCGTGGCGCGGTAGTGCGCCGCCGGGTACATCCGCTTGAGCCGCACCTGGGCCGAATCCAGCAGCGTCACCGGCGACAGCCGCACGGTCGCCGCCGATGGGGCCGAGACCTCGGTGATGCCGGCGCCGCGGCACAGCAGCCGCAACCGCGCCACCGCGACCAGCCGCTCGGCGGGCTCGGGCAGCGCCCCATAGCGGTCCGTGAGCTCGTCAACGACGGCGGCGACCTCGCTATCAGATGAAGCGGCGGCCAGCCGTCGGTAACCCTCCAGCCGGAGCCGGTCGCTGGCGATGTAGTCCGGCGGCAGGTGGGCGTCCACCGGCAAGTCGATCCGCACATCCTTGGGCTCCTCGGGGGTGGTGACCGTTTGGCCGTCGGCGGCCGCCCGGTACGCCGCTCGATATGCTTCAACGGCTTCGCCCACCAACCGCACATACAGGTCAAACCCGACTCCGGCCACATGCCCGGACTGCTCGACCCCCAGCACGTTGCCGGCGCCGCGGATCTCCAGGTCCTTCAGCGCGACCGCCATGCCCGCGCCCAGCTCGTTGTTCTGCGCGATGGTCGCCAACCGGTCGTAGGCCGTCTCGGTCAGCGGCACGTGCGGCGGATACAGGAAGTAGGCGTAACCGCGCTCACGGCTGCGGCCGACGCGGCCGCGCAGCTGGTGCAGCTGCGACACGCCGAAGGTATCGGAGCGCTCGACGATGAGCGTGTTGGCGTTGGAGATGTCCAGGCCGGTTTCCACGATCGTGGTGCACACCAGGATGTCGTATTCGCGGTTCCAGAATCCCTGGACGGTGCGTTCCAGCCGTTCCTCGGGCATCTGCCCGTGCGCGACGACGACCCGCGCCTCGGGCACCAGCCCGCGGACCCGGGCCGCGGCCCGGTCGATCGAGCTCACCCGGTTGTGCACGTAGAACGCCTGACCGTCGCGCATCAGCTCGCGCCGCAGCGCGGCCGCGATCTGCTTGTCGTCCTGCGGGCCGACGTAGGTCAGCACCGGATAGCGCTCTTCGGGCGGCGTCAGGATCGTCGACATTTCACGGATCCCGGCCAGGCTCATCTCCAGGGTGCGTGGGATCGGGGTGGCGCTCATGGTCAGCACGTCGACGTGGGTGCGCAGCGACTTGATGTGCTCCTTGTGCTCGACGCCGAATCGCTGCTCCTCGTCGACGACGACCAGGCCCAGATCCTTCCAGCGCACCCCGGTCTGCAGCAGCCGGTGCGTTCCGATCACGATGTCCACCGTCCCGCCGGCCAGGCCGTCGATGACGGCGCGGGACTCGGCGCCGTCGGTGAACCGGGACAGGCCCTTGACGGTCACCGGGAAGTCGGCCATCCGTTCGCCGAACGTCTGCAGGTGCTGGTCGGCCAAGAGCGTGGTGGGCACCAGCACGGCGACCTGTTTGCCGTCCTGAACCGCCTTGAACGCCGCCCGCACCGCGATCTCCGTCTTGCCGTAGCCGACGTCGCCGCAGACCACCCGGTCCATCGGGATCGGTTTTTCCATGTCGGCCTTGACCTCTTGGATCGCGGTGAGCTGGTCGACGGTCTCGGTGAAACCGAACGCGTCTTCCATCTCGGCCTGCCACGGGGTGTCCGGGCCGAATGCGTGCCCGGGGCTGGCCTGCCGTTTGGCGTACAGCGATACCAGCTCGCCGGCGATCTCGCGCACCGCGCGGCGCGCCTTGGTCTTCGTGTTGGCCCAGTCGCTGCCGCCCAGCCTGCTGAGCGCCGGCGCCTGCCCGCCGACGTACCGCGAGAGCTGATCGAGGGAGTCCATGGGGACGTACAGCTTGTCTGTGCTGTTTTGACTGCCACTCCCCCTTTTACTGGACGCGTACTCCAGCACCAGGTACTCGCGCCGCGCGCCGCCGACGGTGCGCTCGACCATCTCCACGAACCGCCCGATGCCGTGCTGATCGTGCACCACCAGGTCACCGGCCGTCAGCGCCAGCGGGTCGACGGTGTTGCGCCGCTTGGCCGCCAGCCGCTTGCCCTCAGCGGACGTGGCCCGGTTTCCGGTCAGGTCGGTCTCGGTGATGATCACCAGGTCGGCGCCCGGAACTATCAGGCCGTCGTGCAGCGGGCCTTTGAGCACCCCGACCAGCCCGGGCTTGGGAGCCGCGCCGGATTCCAGCATGGCGGCAGGGGAGTCGGACTCGGCCAGTCGCTCCACCACGCGATGGGCGGTCCCGGTGCCGGGTGCCACGACCGCGGCGTGCCCGCCGCTGCTGACGTGCGCGCGCAGCATCGCGAAGATGCCGTCGATGTCGTGCTGATGCCCGCGCGCCGACGGCGCCGCCCGGACATCCAGCTCCACCGCCGACTCGTCGGGCAGCTGGCTCAGGGTCCACCACGGATGACCGGATTGGGCCGCCGCGGCCTGGACGTCGTCCAGCTCGGCGAAGCCCGATCCGCTCAGCTGCTCGACGTCGACGGGCGCCTGGTCATCCGAGGTGCCCATGGCGGCGACCGACCACGACGCCTCTAAGAATTCGCGGCCCGTCTTGATCAGGTCGGCGGCCCGGCGGCGCACTTTCTCCGGGTCGCACACCAGCACGGGTGTGCCGTCGGCAAGCTGATCGGTCAGCAACGCATGATCGTCGGGACGCAGCACCGGCAGCAGCGCCTCCATGCCGTCGACCGGGATGCCCTCGGCCAGCTTGGCCAGCATTTCGGACAGGCTGCCGGTGATGGCGCCCTCGTCCACCGGATGCTGTGCGGCCAACTCGGCGGCCCGCGCCCGCACGTCGTCGGTGAGCAGCAGTTCACGGCAGGGGACCGCGACGAGCGTGCCGAGGTCGATCTCCGGGATCGAGCGCTGATCGGCCACCGAGAACATCCGCATCTCGCTGACCTCGTCGCCCCAGAACTCGACGCGCACCGGGTGCTCGGCGGTCGGCGGAAAGACGTCGAGGATCCCGCCGCGCACCGCGAACTCGCCACGCCGGCCGACCATGTCCACCCGGGTGTAGGCCAGCTCGACCAGCCGGGCGATCACCTCCTCGAAGGCGACCTCCTGCCCGATGCTCAACGCCAGCGGCTCCACCCGGCCCAGCTGCGGCGTCATCGGCTGCAGAAGCGAACGCACCGCCGTCACCACCACTTGCAGGGGCGGGCCCAGCGGGGCGTCGGGATGGGCCAGCCGGCGCAGCACCATCAAGCGGGTGCCGACGGTGTCGACGCCGGGCGAAAGCCGTTCGTGCGGCAGGGTTTCCCAGGACGGAAAGACCGCCGCGGCGTCCCCGAGGACGCCGCGCAGTTCGGCGGTCAGGTCGTCGGCCTCCCGCCCGGTCGCGGTGACCACGAGCAAGGGACCCAGCCGCGCCAGCGCACTGGCGACGAACAACCGGGCGCTGGCGGGCCCGACCAGGCTCAATTCGGCGGGTCGGGCCGCCGCGCTTTCGATCAGCTGCTGGAAGGTCGGCGCGGTCAGCGCCAGGTCCACGAGCCCCGCGATCGGGGTTTCTGGGCGAGCAGGCCCCGGTGCGGTCATGATGAATCCATTCTAGGGGCCGATCTGGGGCACCGAACTTCGTCAAGATTGGCTCCGGCGGCGTCAAGGGATCGTCAGGAAAACGGCACCGGCCACCCTGCCGGGCGCACCTTGAAGTCATGACATTGCTCGACATCCTGCCGTCTCTTGGTCACGCGGCCCCCAAGCGGTGCGATTCCGCGATCTGGCCCGTCACCACGCATTACCGACGAGGAGGGCCGGCTCTGCGTTGGCGGCATCCCGCTGACCGACATCGCCGACGAGTTCGGCACCCCGACGTACGTCATCGACGAAACCGACTTCCGCCACCGCGCCCGCCGCTACCGCAAGGCGTTGCGCGGCATCAAGGTCGTCTACGCCGGAAAGTCGCTGCTGACCACCGCGGTGGCGCGCTGGGCGCGCGAAGAGGGCCTCGGTGTCGACGTCTGCTCGGCCGGCGAGTTGGCCGTTGCCCTGGCCGGCGGAGTTGACCCGGCTCGCATCATCATGCACGGCAACGCGAAATCGCCCGACGAGCTGCGCGACGCGGTGCGTGCCGGCGTCGGGCGCATCGTGCTGGATTCGTGCATCGAGATCGCCTACCTCGGCGGCCTGGCGCGGAGGCGCCAGCCGGTGCTCATCCGGGTGACCCCCGACATCGACATCCACGGACACCGCGCGGTCACCACCGGCATCAGCGACCAGAAGTTCGGATTCACCCTCGACGGGGACCATGCCGCCGACGCGGCGAAGCGAGTGCTGGCGCATCCCATCCTCGACCTGGTCGGGCTGCACTGCCACATCGGCTCGCAGGTCACCGACCCGGCCCTGTATGGCGAAGCGATTCGCCGGATGATCGCGGCGATGGCCGACATCCGCGCCCAGCACGGTGTCACCCTCACCGAGCTCAACATCGGCGGCGGCCACGCCGTCCCTTACATCGCAAGTGATCGGGAGCTCGACCTGGGCGAGCTGGCCCGCGTCATCGAGGATGCGCTGGATGAGGCCTGCGCCGCCGAGCACTTCCCCCGGCCATCCATCGTGGTTGAACCCGGGCGCGCCATCAGCGGCCGCGCCGGTGTGACGCTCTATCGGGTCTGCTCGGTGAAGACCCAACCCGGTGGCCGCACCTTCGTCGCCGTCGACGGCGGAATGAGCGACAACCCGCGGGTGTCGTTATACGGCGCGCAATACACCGTCACGCTGGCGAACCGGCACCCGCTGGGAGCCAAGCAGCAGGTCACCGTCGCCGGCCGCCACTGCGAGGCGGGCGACGAGATCGCCCGGGATATCGAGCTGCCGGCGGACCTGCACCCCGGCGACCTGTTGGCCGTCGCCTGCACCGGCGCCTACCACCACAGCATGGCGTCGAACTACAACATGGTCGGCCGGCCGCCGCTGGTGGCGGTCAAGGACGGCCGGGCCCGCGCGCTCGTCCGCCGGGAAACGATCGCCGATCTGCTCTCGCGCGACTGCGGCTGACGCCGGCTACTCGTCCTGCAGCCGGGGGTCGGCTTCCAGGTGGGTCAGGCCGTTCCACATCAGGTTGACCAGGTGTGCGGCGACCACTTCTTTCTTGGGCTCGCGGGTGTCGAGCCACCATTGCGCCGTCATCGATACCGAACCCACCAGCGCCTGGGCGTACAGCGGCGCCAAGTCGGGATCCAGGCCTCGGCGCGCGAAGTCGCCGGCCAGGATCGAGCTGACCTGGCTGACGGCGTCGTTGAGCAGGCTGGAGTAGGTGCCTGAGCTGATTGAGGCCGGCGAGTCGCGGATCATGATCCGGAAGCCGTCGGTGCGCTCTTCGACGTAGGTGAGCAACGCCAGCGCGACGCGCTCCACTCGCACCCGGGACCGGTTGTTCGTCAGCGACGAGGTGATGCCGTCCAGCAGCGCCGACATCTCACGGTCGACGACGACGGCGTACAACCCCTCCTTGCCGCCGAAATGCTCGTAGACGACCGGCTTGGACACGTTCGCACGCAGGGCGATCTCTTCGATCGAGGTGCCCTCGTAACCGCGCTCGGCAAACAGCGAGCGCGCGATGCCGATGAGCTGCTGTCGGCGCTCGCTGCCGGTCATGCGGGCGCGCGGCGCCCGCACTTCCTTGTCCGGCTCCTTGTCCAGAACGGCCACGTCAATCAGCGTATCGGTTCGGCGCAACGGAACCGTCCCTCTTTCCGTCCGGGGCCGCAACGGACCCGCACACCGTCTAGAGTCTTGTTGGCGCGCGCCTATGGGCTTGCAATCCGTCGTGGTGTAATCGGCAGCACATCAGATTTTGGTTCTGAGAGTTCAGGTTCGAGTCCTGGCGACGGAGCACCGGTTTGCGCCTTTTGGGTCGAGTGTGGGGCCTACGCACGAATTGGAGCCGGTTTCCGTACTTAGTGCCCTAGTCGGCGATGTGGCCTGAGTGGCCGCCCACGGCGCGGTCTTTGCGTCAACAGCAGCTGAAATGACACGCTTGACGGAATGTCGGCGCGTCGGCCTCCCGCGTCGCGTGGGACAAAGCAATAGGAGAGTTGATGTCGTCTCGTGGTGACACCGCGGTCCTGGTCCTCGCGGCCGGGCCCGGCACCCGGATGCGCTCAGACACCCCGAAGGTGCTGCACACGATCGCCGGCCGCAGCATGCTGTCGCATTCCGTGCACGCGATCGCCAAGGTGGCGCCCCAGCATCTGGTCGTGGTCCTGGGTCACGATCACCAGCGCATCGCGCTGGTGGTCGCCGAACTCGCCGACGCCCTGGGACGCACGATCGACGTGGCGCTGCAGGATCGACCGCTTGGGACCGGTCACGCGGTCCTGTGCGGCCTGTCCGCCCTGCCCGACGACTACGCCGGCATCGTCGTCGTCACCTCGGGGGACACACCGCTGCTTGACTCCGACACCGTGGCCGGTCTGATCGCCACCCACAGCGCGGAGTCGGCCGCGGTCACGGTGCTCACCACGACGCTTCGCGATCCGGTCGGCTACGGCCGCATCCTGCGCACCCAGGACAACGAGGTGACGGCGATCGTGGAGCACACCGACGCGACACCCTCGCAGCGCGAGATCCGCGAGGTCAACGCCGGCGTCTACGCCTTCGACATCGCGGCGTTGCGGTCGGCGCTGAGCCGGCTGAGCTCCAACAACGCCCAGCAGGAGCTCTACCTGACCGACGTCATCGCCATCCTCCGCGGCGACGGCCAGACCGTGCACGCCCAGCACGTCGACGACAGCGCGCTGGTGGCCGGTGTCAACAACCGCGTCCAGCTGGCCGAACTGGGCGCCGAGCTGAACCGCCGGATCGTCGCCGCGCACCAGATGGCGGGCGTCACCATCGTCGATCCCGCCACCACCTGGATCGACGTCGACGTGACCATCGGCCGCGACACCGTCGTCCACCCCGGGACTCAGCTGCTCGGCCGCACCCGGGTCGGGGGCCGCTGCGTCGTCGGCCCCGACACCACCCTTACCGACGTCTCCGTCGGTGATGGGGCGTCGGTGGTCCGCACCCACGGCACCTCGTCGACGATCGGGGACGGTGCAACGGTCGGGCCGTACACGTACCTGCGGCCCGGCACCGCGCTGGGAGCCGACGGCAAGCTCGGCGCGTTCGTCGAGGCCAAGAACTCAAACATCGGGACGGGCACCAAGGTTCCGCACCTGACGTACGTTGGCGACGCCGACATCGGCGAGCACAGCAATATCGGTGCCTCCAGCGTGTTCGTCAACTACGACGGCGAAACCAAGCGGCGCACCACGATCGGATCGCACGTGCGTACGGGGTCGGACACCATGTTCGTGGCTCCCGTGACCGTTGGCGACGGCGCCTACACGGGCGCGGGCACGGTGGTGCGCGACGACGTCCCGCCGGGGGCGCTGGCGGTGTCGGCGGGACCGCAACGCAACATCGAGGGCTGGGTGCAGCGCAAGCGGCCGGGGAGCGCGGCGGCGCAGGCCGCCGAAAAGGCCTCGGCAGAAGCCACCGATAAGACCGACGAGAAACCCACGCCCGAATAGACACCGTGAATTTGGTATCTGGCAACCCGGCCACAATTCCGTACGATTCGCTTCGTACGATTGGTTATCCATTTCGATCCCGAACGGCGAGGGTAGTGCGTTGAGCCACGACTGGACCGATAACCGCAAAAATCTGATGCTTTTCGCGGGCCGCTCGCATCCGGAGCTGGCCGAGCAGGTAGCCAAGGAACTCGACGTCCACGTCACCGCCCAGACGGCGCGGGAGTTCGCCAACGGCGAGATCTTCGTTCGCTTCCACGAGTCGGTGCGCGGTTGCGACGCGTTCGTTCTGCAGTCCAATCCGGCGCCGGTGAACAACTGGCTGATGGAACAGCTGATCATGATCGACGCGCTCAAGCGGGGCAGCGCCAAGAGGATCACCGCCGTCATGCCGTTCTACCCCTACGCCCGGCAAGACAAGAAGCACCGCGGCCGCGAGCCGATCTCGGCGCGGCTGGTCGCCGACCTGCTGAAGACCGCGGGCGCCGACCGGATCGTGACCGTCGACCTGCACACCGACCAGATCCAGGGTTTCTTCGACGGGCCCGTCGACCACATGCGCGCCCAGAACCTGCTGACCGGCTACATCAAGGACAACTACCCGGACGGCAACATGGTTGTGGTCTCCCCCGACTCCGGCCGGGTGCGCATCGCCGAGAAATGGGCCGACGCGCTGGGCGGCGTTCCGCTGGCCTTCATCCACAAGACCCGCGACCCGCGCGTGCCCAACCAGGTGGTCTCCAACCGCGTCGTCGGCGAGGTCGCCGGGCGGACGTGTGTGCTGATCGACGACATGATCGACACCGGCGGCACCATCGCCGGCGCGGTGCAACTGCTGCGTGACGACGGCGCCAGCGACGTGGTGATCGCGGCGACCCACGGGGTGCTGTCCGATCCGGCCGCCGAGCGCCTGGCCGCCTGCGGCGCCAGGGAGGTCATCGTCACCAACACCCTCCCGATCGACGAGGACAAGCGCTTCCCCCAGCTCACGGTTTTGTCCATTGCGCCGCTGCTGGCCAGCACAATTCGTGCTGTCTTCGAAAACGGTTCAGTCACAGGGCTATTCGACGGAGACGCCTAGATGGCTGACACGGTCATCTACCACAATCCCAAATGCAGCACCTCCCGCAAGACGCTGGACCTGTTGCGGGACAACGGCCTTGAGCCCACCATTGTCCAGTACCTTAAAACCCCGCCATCGCGGGCCGAGTCCCCCGCAAGCGGGAGGTGCCCCCAGGTGCGCCTGATCTCCGACGCCGGCATCGACGTGCGCACGGCCGTGCGGAAGCGCGAACCGCTTTATGCCGAACTGAACCTCGCCGACGCGACCGATGACCAGCTGCTCGACGCCATGGCCGAACACCCCATCCTGATCGAACGACCGTTTGTCGTCACGCCGAAGGGCACCCGGCTGGCCCGGCCGATCGACGCGGTGCGCGAGATTCTGTGAGGCCGCTCGGTGACGATGCGCGCTGGAACGGCGCGAGGAGGAGCCGGGCAATCCGGCCTGGGCTGCGAGCTGGCGCGATCGTCGCGCTTCTGACGTTTGCGGTGGCCTGCGCGCCGAAAGCCCCTGACTATCAGTCGATCTTGACGACGAGTTCGACAACCACCACCACCACCACGGCGACCGAGAAGCCCGTCCCGTTGTCGCAGTATCTGCAAAACATCGGCGTTAGCGGGCAGCAGGTGGCGCCGGGAAACCTGCCCGATCTGACGGTGTCCATACCGACGCCGCCGGGCTGGTCGCCGTTCACCAATCCGAACATCACGCCGGAGACGGTGATCATCTCCAAGGGCAACAAGTATCCGACCGCAAGGCTCGTGGTTTTCAAGCTGCGCGGGGACTTCGACCCGGCCCAAGTCATCAAGCACGGCAACGACGATGCCCAGCTGTTTGAGAACTTCAAGCAGCTGGACGCCTCTTCCGCGAACTACAACGGCTTTCCGTCGTCGATGATCCAGGGCAGCTACGACCTCGATGGCATGCGGCTGCACAGCTTCAACCGGATCGTCATCCCCACCGGATCGCCGCCCGCAAACCAGCGATACCTGGTTCAGCTGACGATCACCAGCCTGGCCGACCAGGCGGCCGCGCAGGCATCCGACATCGAGGCGATCATTCACGGTTTCGTCGTCGCCGCGAAGTGATTGGGCGTTTGCGCGCTGATTTCGTCGAGATTGCCGCCGTGGTCGTGGCTGACGGCCGAACCACAGCCCTCACGGCAATCTCGGTGCAATTATGTTGAGCGCTGGCCGGATTCTTGAAAGAGCTGTACGCGGGACGAGATGCCCAGCTTGGCGTAGACGTGGGTGAGGTGGGTCTGCACCGTGCGCGGTGAGATGAACAGCCGCGCGCCGATCTCCTTGTTACCCAACCCTTCCTGGACCAGACGCACCACATCTTGCTCCATCGGAGTCAGCGACCCCCAGCCACTGGCCGGACGTTTGCGCTCGCCGCGACCCCGTTGCGCATAAGCGATTGCTTCCTCGATGGACAGGGCGGCGCCTTCGGCCCACACAGCATCAAGAGCGCGCTGTCCCAACGCCTCCCGAACTGCGGCCACCGTGGCATCGTAGCCGGCTTGATACATGGGGAAGCGCCCGTGCCCTAGGCGCTGCCGGATTCCGTCCGCCGCGCCCATGAGACGCGCCGCGTGTTGGTGATCGCCGCGGGCCGCCGCCAGGCGGGCCAGGCCTTCCAGAGTGTCGGCCACCCGCAGATATCCCTGAACGCGGCCGGCGACCACAAGCGCGTCATGAGCGTCGCGCTCGGCCTGTTCCGGCTCGCCCAGCGCAATCGCCACGAAGGCCCGCACCGTCAAAGCGATCACTTTCCACGAGCCGGGCACCACCGCAACGGTCTCGTCAGCCAAACGGCGGGCGGCGTTCAGATCGCCACATGCTAGTGCGGCCTCGGCTGCCGGGGCAGCGCCCCTGGTGAACACTTCACGCGCTGGAACGGTGTGCTGCAAGGCTTTCTCGGCTGCCTGCCTGGCCGCCGCAGCGTCACCGCCAGCGAGGGCGGCCAGGGCGAATAAGGAGTACAACGCGTCTTTGGAGATCGCGCCCACTTCCGTTGCGGCCGCCAGGGCGGATTGCGCTGCGGCGTGCGCGGCAGTCGGCTGCCCCTGGAATGCAAGCGCTGCGCCGTGAACTAAATGGCCCAGCATTCTCTGAATGGGGTCCGCGGCCGTCTCCGCCTCGTCCGCCAGCGCGCGGCCGACTCGGGTAGCGTGGGCGAGATCTCCCTGGTTCACCAACGCGGTGCCCAGCCACGCTCGGTTGTTCCGTGAGAAGTAGCTGTCGCCAAGCGCGTCGGCGAGGTCACGTCCTGCCTCGGCGGCAGCCCGCGCGGCGATCGGTTCACCAGCCATGACACCCACCGTTGCCTGATGGCTGAAGATTTGATACAGGCTCCACTGATCACCGATCGCGCGGACCAGATCGATGGCCTCGGCGAAGTAGTGCTGGGCCGCCTCGGCGTCGTAGAACGCGAGCATCCCGCACGCGATGAGGGTTTGGGCGATCAGTGCCGGGCTGTCGAGCCGACGCGCGATGGCCAGCGCCTCCTGCGCCCGACTCAGCTCTGTTGGGATGCCAATCGACGCAGCGACGATGCTCTGGTGAGCCACCGCGCCGGCCCACACCGCCGGTGCTATCCCGGAGTGAGCCAAGATGGCGTCTAGCCCGGCCAGTGCTTCCCGGACTCGGCCGCCCCGTAACCATAACGGCCGCAACGACAAGATGAGCTGCAGGGCCGTCTCGAGGTCGGAATTCTCGCGGCTCCACGCGAATGCGGCCCGCAGATTGTCGATCTCGGTTGCCGCCCAGTCCAGCAGCAGCTCATCGCCGGAGTAGCCGGGTGATTCCAGCTCAGCGGCCGTAGCCGTGTAATAGTCGCGATGGCGGGTCCGGACCTCGTCGGCTTCACCGGACTCGCCGAGTTTTTCTTGCGCGTACTGGCGCACCGTCTCCAACAGCCGGTATCGCATCCCGGCGCCGGAGTCGGTGCTGGTTTCGAAGGCGACCACCAAGGATTTGTCCACCAAAAGGCTCAGTTGATCCAGGAGCTGGTAACCCTCCACCTCGCTGCCGGCCCCAACGGCGTGGGCGGCATTCAGATCGAATCCGCCGGCGAAGCTCGCGAGCCGCCGGAACAAGACCTGCTCGGGCTCGGTGAGCAGGGCATGGGACCAGTCCACCGAGGCGCGCAGCGTCTGCTGGCGGCGCACCGCGGTGCGCGCACCTCCGGTCAGCAACCGGAACCGATCATGCAGACTGTCCACGATCTGACGCAACGACAGCGCCCGAACCCGTGCCGCGGCAAGCTCGATCGCCAACGGCATGCCGTCGAGCCGTTCGCAGATCTCTTGAACCAGCGCGGTGTTGTCCTCGCCCACAACAAAATTCGGCCGAGCGCGCCGAGCGCGGTCGGCGAACAGCTCAATGGCCTCGTCGGCCAGCGGCAACGACGGGACCCGCCAACTCAGCTCGCCGGGCACCCCGAGCGGCTCGCGGCTGGTGGCCAGAATCGTCAAGCGCGGGCGGGCCGCGAGCAGCTCGACGACCAAGGTCCCGCACGCATCGAGCAGATGCTCACAATTGTCGAGCAACAGCAATATTTCTTTCTCGCCAAAGAACTCGAGTAGCAGGTCCATGGTGGAGCGGCCCGGTTGATCGGGCAGGCCCAGTGTGCGCGCGACAGTCACCGGCACCACTGCAGGATCAGTGACCGGTGCCAGATCCACGTACCACACGCCGTCGGAGAACGCGGTGGCGAGGTTAGCGGCGACTTCGACGGCAAGTCGCGTCTTGCCGGCCCCGCCTGCACCGGTCAATGTGACCAGCCGATTGCCGGTCACCATCTGACACAAATCCGCCATCTGCACTTGGCGCCCAATGAAACTCGTCAGCTGAGCGGGCAGGTTATGCGACGCCACCGGTTGGCGCACACGAAGCGGCGGAAACTCGTTGGGCAATTCGTGATGACACAACTGCACCACTCGCTCCGGGCGCGGCACGCCCCGCAACGGGTAGCTGCCCAGATCCGTCAGCCACACACCTTCGGGCAGCCGATCCGCCACCAGCGCCTCGGTCACGCCCGACAACACCGTCTGCCCACCATGCGCGAGATCGCGCAGCCGCGCCGTCCGGTTGATCGTCGGGCCCGCGTAGTTGGACTCATCGCGCAGCTGGATCTCCCCGGTGTGCACCCCGATCCGCGCCCGGATCGGGGCCAACGGGGCGCGCTGCAACGCCAGCGCGCACGCCACCGCATCCGACGCGCGGGCGAACGCCGCCACGAAGCTGTCACCCTCACCCTGCTCGAGCGGACGCACCCCCTCATGAGCGGCGATGGCCTCATTCACGGTCCGATTCAGCAATGCCAACGCCGCGGTCATCTGTTCCGGTTGGGTCTCCCACAGCCGCGTCGAGCCCTCGACGTCGGCCAGCAGCAGCGTGACCGTGCCGGTCGGCAGCGACTCGATCACGCCCAGATCACTCCAATTCAGCTGCGGCATCTCCGCGTGTTGGCTCATGGTAGCCAGCGTGGCGGTCGCGGCCGAGCAAATCATCCGCCACAACGCGCAGATTGCCTCCGGCGGGGCGCGCAGGTCTACGCGATCGACCGCGCAGATTTACGCCGGCCATGAGCGGCATCACCGGGCCCACCGCTGTGCCGTTGGAGTTCGACGTCACTACTGTTGTCAGCCATGACTGAATGGACCGCCGCAGATTTGCCGTCGTTCGCCGGGCGCACCGTGATCATCACCGGCGCCAACAGCGGGCTGGGCGCGGTGACGGCCCGCGAATTGGCGCGCAAGGGCGCCAAGATCGTCATGGCCGTCCGCAACACGGCCAAGGGCGAGGCCGCCGCGCAGCAGATGGCCGGTGACGTGGAGGTGCGTCGGCTCGACCTGCAGGACCTGTCGTCGGTGCGCCAGTTCGCCGACGGGGCGGACAAGGCCGACGTGCTGATCAACAACGCCGGCATCATGGCCGCCCCCACGCGCTGACCGTCGACGGCTTCGAGAGCCAGATCGGCACCAACCACCTCGGTCATTTCGCGCTCACCAACCTGTTGCTGCCCAAGCTCACCGACCGGGTCGTCACGGTGTCGTCGATGGCCCACTGGCCGGGCCGCATCAACTTCGACGATCTGAACTGGAAAAACCGGCGGTACTCCCCCTGGCTGGCCTACAGCCAGTCGAAGCTCGCCAACCTGCTGTTCACCAGCGAACTGCAGCGACGGCTCGATTCCGTCGGGTCACCGCTGCGGGCGCTGGCGGCCCATCCCGGCTACTCGCACACCAACCTGCAGGGCGCCTCCGGCCGCAAGTTGGGCGATGCGCTCATGTCGGCGGCGACCCGGGTGGTGGCCACCGACGCCGACTACGGTGCCCGGCAAACCCTGTACGCGGCGTCACAGGATTTACCGGGCGACACGTTCGTCGGCCCACAGTTCGGCTACGTAGGCCGAACGCAACCGGTCGGACGCAGCCGGCGGGCGCGGGACGCAGCCACCGCGACCTCGCTGTGGGAGCTGTCCGAGCAGCTCACCGGCACGAAGTTTCCGCTGTAGCGCGCCGCGGTCGGCACTGGCCCGTTAGTCACACCTGCCCCATCGGCCTCTCCGATGGCCGGGCCGCGTTCCGAATTTCACCTCTGAGGTGCATATGCGCTAACCTGACCGGGCGTCACGGCGAGGGTGGCTGGCTGGCCAGCACCGTTATCGACGGAGACCGACGAGCAGTCGCGACCCTGGCCGTGCCCCGAACTGGGTACCGAGCAAAACAGGAGCGACGCAATGGCCAAGTCGGCAATCAACCAACTCAAGGTCGCGGTGCGAACCGAGACCGGCAAGGGCGCGTCCCGGCGCGCCCGTCGCGACGGCAAGATTCCCGCCGTCCTCTACGGTCACGGCGCCGATCCTCAGCATCTGGAACTGCCCGGACACGACTTCGCGGCCGTGCTGCGGCACTCGGGCACCAACGCGGTGCTGACCCTCGACATCGCCGGTAAGGAACAGCTGGCGCTGACCAAGGCGCTCGACATCCACCCGATCCGACGCACCATTCAGCACGCCGACCTGCTGGTCGTGCGCCGCGGCGAGAAGGTCGTCGTGGAGGTCAACGTCGTGGTGCAGGGTGAGGCCGGGCCCGACACCCTGGTCACCCAGGAGACCAACACCATCGAGATCGAGGCCGAAGCGCTGTCGATTCCCGAGCAGTTGACGGTGTCCGTCGAGGACGCCCCGCCCGGTACCCAGTTCACCGCCGGGCAGATCACGCTGCCGCAGGGCGTCAACCTCATCTCCGACCCCGACATGCTGGTGGTCAACGTGGTGAACGCGCCGACCGCCGAAGACCTCGAGGAAGAGGGCGCGGGCGAGGTCGCCGAGGGCCCAGAGGGGGAAGCGGCTCCAGCGGAAGAAGAAGCGGCCGGCGAAGCCGAGGCGCCCGCAGCCGAGTCCGAGTAGGCGGCCACCGACGTGGCCGAACCGTCCCCCGCAGGCGGGCGGTACCCCCGTTTGGTGGTCGGCCTGGGCAACCCCGGAGACAACTACGCCCGCACCCGGCACAACCTCGGGTTTATGGTCGCCGACCTGCTCGCCGCGCGGCTGGGCGCGAAGTTCAAGGCGCACAAGCGATCCGGCGCTGAAGTTGTCAGCGGCCGGCTGGCCGGGCATTCGGTGTTGTTGGCCAAGCCGCGCTGCTTCATGAACGAGTCCGGCCGCCAGGTGGGGCCGCTGGCGAAGTTCTACTCGGTTGCCCCGGCCGACATCATCGTCATCCACGACGATCTCGACTTGGACTTCGGCCGCATCCGGCTCAAGATCGGCGGCGGCGAAGGCGGCCACAACGGGCTGCGCTCGGTGGTGGCGGCGCTGGGCACCAAGGACTTCCAGCGGGTTCGCATCGGGATCGGCCGTCCGCCCGGACGCAAAGACCCCGCGGCGTTCGTGCTGGAAAACTTCACCGCCACCGAGCGCCCCGAAGTGCCCACGATCTGCGAGGAGGCCGCCGACGCCACCGAGTTGCTCATCGAACTGGGGTTAGAAACCGCGCAGAACCGCGTCCATCCCGGGTAGCCCGCGTCGCGTGTGCACTCAGCGCGTTTGCCCCTCGGAGTGTCGCCGCCCTAGACGCACACGCGATGCCAAAAGGGGCGAAACCTAGCTGACCAGGGTGACCGAGGTGGAGCGCCGCAGCTTGCCCGACGGCGTCTTCGGGATGGTGCCGGGGCCCAGCACCACGACGTTGCGCGGCCGCAGGTCGACCTCGGCCACCACTTCGTGGGCAACTTGGTGCTCGATGCGGCGCACCTCGGCCGGGTTCTGCCAGGCATTGGACTCGACCGCGACGGCGAACGTCTCGCGGGAATGGCCGGCGTCGAGGCGCACCGCGACGGCGCAGCCGGGCCGGACCCCCTCGACGCGGCCGGCGGCCCGCTCGATGTCGGTCGGGTAGATATTCCGGCCCGCCATGATGATGACGTCCTTGACGCGGCCGCACACGACGACGTGGCCCTCCTCTGTCATGTAGCCGAGGTCACCGGTGTCGTACCAGCCGTGCTCGTCCTGGGCCGGAATGAAGCCGCCCATGGTGAGGTAGCCGGGCGTCAGCGACTCGCCGCGCAGCTCGATCACCCCTACGCCGCGCGCGGGCATCACGCTGCCGTTCTCGTCGATGATGCGGGCCTCGAGATCCTTCAGCAGGGGACCCAGCGTGGCCAGCCTGCGGGTGTTGCCCTTGGTCGCGGGAACGGCCCGACGCAGGGCGGCCAGCAGATCGGCGTCGACCTCGTCGACGACGAGACCGGCGTTGCACTCCGAGAACGACACGGCCAGCGTCGTCTCGGCCATGCCGTAGGCCGGCAGGATCGCCGAGGACCTCACGCCGAACGGCTTGCCCGCGTCGAGCAGGTCCTCGACGTCGGCGGGTTCGACGGGCTCGGCGCCGGACAGCGCGAAGCGCAGGGTCGACAGGTCGAAGTCGCCGGGCTTGGCGTTGCGGCGCAACCGCTTGGCGAGCAGCGCATAGGCGAAGTTGGGCGCCGCGGTCATGGTGCCCTTGTACTTGTGGATGAGCTTGGCCCACAGCAGCGTGTCGCGCAGGAAGTCCATCGGCGTGACCTTGACCAGCTCCGCGCCGAAGTACATCGGGATGGTCAAGAAGCCCACCATGCCCATGTCGTGGAAGCAGGGCAGCCAGCTGACCATGACGTCCCTGTCGACCTCGTACTGGGCGCCGATGAACATCGCCTCGGCGTTGGAGTAGATGTTGCGGTGGGTGATCTGTACCGCTTTCGGGGACCCGGTTGAGCCGCTCGTCAACTGCATCAGCGCCAGGTCGTCCTCGCCGACCTCGATCGGGTCGATCGGATCCGACGCCAGCAGGTCGGCGACCGTGAGGACCTTGAGGCCCTTCTCCTCCAGCACGGGGATCGCCACCAGGAAGGGCTCGGAGACGATGACGGCCTTGGCCTCGATCATGCCGATGACGGTCATGGTGTCCTCGGCCCACACGGCCAGGTCGGTGCGCGGGGTGGGCTGGTGCAGCATGGTCAGGCTGGCCCCGCGCATCCACAGCCCCTGCGCCGTCGGGGCGATTTCCACCGGGAGGCCGGCGAGCACGCCGACCGCGTCACCGAGGCCGATGCCCGCGGCGGCCAGGCCGCCCGCGATGCGACGGGCGCGCTCGTGGACCTCGCCCCAGGTGTGCCGGACGGGCTCGTGGGGTTCACCGGTGACCATGCCCGTCGTCGTGGTCCGGGCATTGCGGTACATCTTCTCGGTAAACCTGCTCACAAAAGCCTCCTCGGTTGCGGCATTTCTCCCAAGGCCCGGGATCTCATATTCCGCCTGCTGAGCGCCACTTTGTAGCAGGCACGCGAGCACAGTTGGGCAGCGGTTAGATCTCGAAACGGCGATGAGCGAACGAGTCCGCCGGGATGGCCGGCGGACGACGGAATCGAGAGGTCTTGCTTACCGCTACTCGTCACCGCGAGTTATCTTAAACTCCTCTTAAGTAACTGCCAAACTGACCGGCGGTTTGAGTGCGATTTCACACTTCGGTGGGGGCCGGCACCACGCGGGCGCCCGGCACCGGTCCGCTGGCGACCCGAACGGTCCGACAGACACCCGCCCCCGACAGCTGCGTGCCGACATCGACCGCCGCAGCCGCTGACGTGCACAGGAAGGCGCACGTCGGACCCGAGCCGGACACGACGCCCGCGAGGGCACCGGCGTCCACGCCGGCGCGCAGCGCGCTTCGCAGGCCCGGGTTCAGGCTCACCGCCGCCGCCTGCATTTCGTTGCCCAGCAGCGGCGCCAGTTGCTCGGGATCGCCCGCGGCCAGGGCCGCCAGCACGGGCCCGGGCTCGGCAAGTCGCGGCGGATCCCCGGCCTCCCTGAGCCGGTCCAGCTCGGTGAACACCGCCGGGGTGAGCAGCTCACTGTCGGCGAACGCCAGCACCCAGTGGAAGCTGTTGCGGGACAGCACGGTGGCCAGCTCCTCGCCGCGACCGGTTCCCAACGCGGTGCCACCGTGCAGGGCGAACGGGACATCACTGCCGAGCTGCGCGGCAAGCATCCGCAGGTCGCGGCGCGGCACGTTGAGCTCCCACAGCGAGTTCATCGCGACCAGCACCGCCGCCGCGTCCGCGCTGCCACCCGCCATACCGCTGGCAACCGGGATGGATTTGTCGATCATGATCGAGACGTCGGGCGCCCGCCCGACGTGTTCGGCCATCAGCTCGGCCGCCTGCCAGGCGAGGTTGCGTTCGTCGACGGGCAGCTTGGCGGCGCCCTCCCCGACGAGCTCGAGCGACAGCACGTCGGCGTTGCGAACCGTCACCTCGTCGAGCAGTGAAACGGCCTGAAACACCGTCGTCAGTTCGTGATAGCCATCTTCGCGGCGATCACCGACCGCCAGGTACAAGTTGACCTTTCCCGGCGCCCGCACGGTGACCGACCCGGTGGGCACCCACTGCGCGGCGGTGTTGCCGTCAGACATTGTCAGCCACCGCAGCAGACTAACGCCGCGACAGGCGAACCACACGCAACGGCGCCCAACCAACCCTATTGAGGCCCTGCTCAGCTCGCAGACGCGTGCCCCGAAACGCGCGGCAGCGTGTCGTCCCCGTCCCCGTCGCCGGAACGCCGCAACAGCCGCACGAAGTCGTCGACGGACAGCGTCTCACCGCGGCGGGCCGGATCGATGCTGGCGGCCAGCAACCGATTCGCCGACTCGTTGCCCGAGCCGGCCCACTCGGCGAACGCATTGCGAGATGTCTTGCGCCGCTGGGCGAACGCGATGTCCACGAGACCGAACACTTGCCGCCGGAAGGCTTCGTCGGTCGGCCAGGGCGAGGTCGCGTACCGGTCGATGCGAACCAGTCCGGAATAGACCCGGGGAATCGGCCAGAAGACGGTCGGCGAAACCGTGCCACACCGACGAACCCGCCCGAAAAAGCGGATCTTCACGCTGGGCACGCCGTAGTCCTTGCCGCCCGGCTCGGCGGCAAGCCGTTCGGCGACCTCGGCCTGCACCATCACCGTGACGACCCGAAGGGACGGGAATTCGGCGAGCAGATGCAACAGCGCGGGAACCGCGACGTTGTACGGCAGGTTGGCGACCAAGGCTGTCGGGCCTGCCGGCCCCATGGCCAGCTCGTCGTGGCGCAGGGTCAACACGTCGCGGTTGAGCACCGTCAACCGGTGGAATTCGCTGTGCGAGTGCTCGGCGACGGTCTGCGGCAGCCGCCCGGCCAATACGGGGTCGATTTCGACGGCGGTGACGGTGGCGCCGCGGTCAAGCAGCGCCAGCGTGAGTGAGCCGAGGCCGGGACCGACCTCCAGGACGTGGTCGGACCGACTGACGCCGGAAGTCGTGACCACCCGTCGCACCGTGTTGGCGTCGTGGACGAAATTCTGCCCCAGAGCTTTTCGTGGCCGAAATTCCAGTTCTTTGGCCAGCCGCCTGATCTCGGTGCGTCCGAGTAGCCGGATGGTCAGCTTGCACCAGCTCTTCCGCTGCACACCGGCCAGGCACCCCAACCCTGGCGCTCGCGGGTCACCTCGGCAACGGTGATCTGCTCCTCGCGGGTAGCGAGGTCCGCGCGCGCGGCGAACCGCAGCCCGCCGTTGCGCTCCCAGGTGCCCTGGTCGAACTGCACACCGCCGTAATACCCATTGCCGGTGTTGATCGCCCAGTTGCCGCCGGCCTCGCAGCCCGCGATGGCGTCCCAGATCGACCCGTTGCTCACCGGGGGCACATCGGTGCCGGGTTTGGTGCCCACGCGCACGACGGCCTCACGGGCCGGCGTGATCACCGTGTTGGCGATGGGCAGCCGACCGGTCTCGACACCGTTGACCGTGGCCACGGCGAACGTCACGTCCTGCGTGCCCGGGCTGCCCGGGTCTTCGACGACCTGGCGGCTGACGTTCATCTCCGGATCCTCGATCCGGCGCGCGGGCGGCTGCAGCGGAACCCGCTCGGTGACCCGCTGAATCCGATTGCGGGTCACCTGGATCTGCATCCCGTCGACGATCGGCGACGTCGCGCCGGGCACCACCTGGTCGGTCTCGAGGAGGGGCGCGCCGGCGGCGCTCAGCAGCCCCGCGACGTTCGGGGCCGGCAGGCGGACGGTGCGCACCGCGCCGCCGTCATTGATCTCGACCGTCTTGGCGCTCACGACCGGCAGCGACATCCCGGCCAGCGGGACGCGGCTGCCGCGAGAGGCCGCGGCCGGGGCGGTGTCGGTCATCGCGAGTTGGGCCAGCGCCTCGTCCACCGTGGACGCCGTCGTCCAAACCTGCGTGGTGTCGTGGCCGTCCAACGAGATCTGCAACGGGCGGCTGCGCCGCAACACGATGTTGGCGGCGTCGCGGACCTCCACATCACCGGCGGGGTACAAGTCGTCGCGCTCACCGACCCCGTAGCCGTTCTCCTGGACGATGTCGATCACCCGCGACTTCATGGTCGTCACGCGCATCGCGATTCCGTCGACCGTCAACGTCACCGTTTTGGATGTCGAAACCGCGAACCCACCGGCCAACCCCAGAACCAACAGCAGCACTCCAACTAGGAGGCGCAACGTCAGCGAAGGGGTTTGATGAAGTTTTGCCAATACACTCAACGCGCGTCTACCCCGACCTCAGCAACCACTCAACGAACTATTCAGCAGAAAATGACAAATGGGCCCAGGGGCCCGACCATACGATCACAAGACGGTAACGAATCGGCCAATGTTGAGCAACTCCGGCGCAACGGTGTCGCGGAAATCACCGTCCCCCCAAAGCCGCTTATCGGGCCAGCCCGTAGACGCGGCGAGCATTGCTGGTCGTGATTCGCGCCAGGTCCTCCGGACGACGATCCAGCAGTTCAGCGATCGCCCGCACAGTATAAGGAAGGCAATACGGCTCGTTCGCTGAACCCCGATAGGGATGCGGCGTCAAAAAAGGTGCGTCGGTTTCCACCAGTAGCTGCTCCAGCGGTATCAGCGGTACCGCCTCCCGAAGGGCGCGAGCGTTGCGGAAGCTAACCGTGCCGGAAAGGCTGAGCAACCACCCGCCATCCACGCAGCGGCGGGCCATCGCACTGTCCGATGAAAAGCAATGGAAGATCACTGCGTCGGGGGCGCCCTCGGCGGCCAGCACGTCGAGCACCTCGGCGTCGGCCTCCCGGTTGTGGATCATCAGCGGTTTCCCGCACCGCTTGGCCAGGTCGATATGCCACGCAAAGGCCTCCCGCTGCACGTCCGGCTCCGCGCAGCCGTCCAACCGCCCGGGCCAGTACATGTCCATCCCGGTCTCGCCGACGGCCACCACTCTTGGGTGGGCCACCAGTCGCTCGATCTCGGCACGGGCTGCGTCGTTCAGCGCGTCGGCGCGGGTCGGGTGCAACGCCACCGCGGCATAGACGCGCGGATCCCATTCGGCGGCCCGGGTCACCCAGCGCGCCGAAGCCAGATCGTCGGCGATGGTGACCACCGCCCCCACCCCCACCGCCGCGGCGCGGTCAACGATGGCCCGCACTCCCCCGGCGTCGGTCGCGCCGCACGCGTCGAGGTGGGTATGGGCGTCGATCAGGGGCGCCAGCGGTTCGGGCGCGGGCGGCGCTTCTGGTTTACCAGAGCGGTTGGAGCTCACCGCCACACAATAGGGTGAGTCTCGATGAGGCCCTACTACGTCACCACCGCGATCACGTACCCCAACGCCGCGCCGCACCTGGGGCACGCGTACGAGTACATCGCCACCGACGCCATCGCGCGGTTCAAGCGGCTCGACGGCTTCGACGTGCGCTTCCTGACCGGTACCGACGAGCACGGCCTGAAGGTCGCGCAGGCCGCCGCGGCCGAAGGGCTGCCCACCGAGGAGCTGGCCCGCCGCAACTCGGATGTGTTCCAGCGCCTGCAGGAGAGGCTGAACATCTCCTTCGACCGGTTCATCCGTACCACCGACGCCGACCACCATGAGGCATCCAAGGAGATCTGGCGTCGGATGGCGGCCGCCGGCGACATCTACCTGGACGCCTACTCGGGCTGGTACTCGGTGCGCGATGAGCGGTTCTTCGTCGAATCGGAAACCGAAGTCGTCGACGGGACCCGGATCGCCACCGAAACCGGCACCCCGGTGACCTGGACCGAAGAGCGGACCTACTTCTTCCGGCTATCGGCGTATGCCGACAAGCTGCTGGCCCACTACGAGGCCAACCCCGACTTCATCGCGCCCGAGGTGCGGCGCAACGAAGTGGTCAGCTTCGTCTCCGGCGGGCTGCGCGATCTGTCGATCTCGAGAACCTCGTTCGATTGGGGGGTGAAGGTACCCGACCACCCCGATCACATCATGTATGTCTGGGTCGACGCGCTGACCAACTACTTGACCGGGGCGGGCTACCCCGATACCGACTCCGAGTTGTTCCGCCGCTACTGGCCCGCCGATCTGCACATGATCGGCAAGGACATCATCCGGTTTCACGCGGTTTACTGGCCGGCGTTCTTGATGTCTGCGGGAATCGAGCTGCCGCGCAGGGTCTTCGCGCACGGGTTTCTGCTCAACCGCGGCGAGAAGATGAGCAAGTCCGTGGGCAACATCGTCGCCCCGGAGGCCCTGGTCGATACGTTCGGTGTGGATCAGGTGCGCTACTTCCTGTTGCGCGAGGTTCCATTCGGCCAGGACGGCAGCTACAGCGAAGAGGCGATCATCACCCGGATCAACACCGACCTGGCCAACGAGCTCGGCAACCTGGCCCAACGGTCGCTGTCGATGGTGGCCAAGAACCTGGGCGGGGTGGTGCCCGAACCCGGCGAGCTCACCGCCGCCGACAGCGAGCTGCTGGCGGCCGCCGATGGCTTGATGGACCGGGTCCGCGCCAACTTCGACGCGCAGGCAATGCACCTGGCGCTCGAGGCGATCTGGCTGATGCTCGGGGAGGCCAACAAATACTTCTCCGCGCAGCAGCCGTGGGTGTTGCGCAAGAGCGAGTCGGAGGCCGACCAGGTGAGGTTTCGCACCGTGCTGTACACGACCTGCGAGGCGGTCCGCATCGCGGCGCTGCTGGCCCAGCCCGTCATGCCGGAGTCGGCCGGCAGGCTGCTGGACTTACTCGGCCAGGGGGAAGACCAACGGGCGTTCACCGCCGTCGGCGCGCGGCTGGTCCCCGGCACTGTGCTGCCGCCACCGATGGGTGTTTTCCCCCGCTACCAGCCGCCGTCACTCCAAGGCGCATGAGCGGTTATCGAATTGCACGGCAGACCCGTTCAGCTGGGATCTTGCACCTGTTGGAAAAAGGCACCCGAACGGCCTGATGTTATAGGCCATAATCGGCGTGTGGAGCGACGACGAAACCGGCAACGCAATCAATCACCGATGACTACCTTGACGCAGTTGCCCGCGTTGGTCATCCTGGAGAGAATTCCGATTCCCGTGCTTGCCATCGCGCATGACGGCAGCATCCTGTTCACCAACACCGCGTTCGCCGAGATGGTGGGCTGCGAGCCCGAAGAGGTTCTGTCCCTGCGGTTCCACGAGATCTTCCACGAGGCTCCGGAGTCGGGATCGCTGCTTCCGGTCGTTCATGCCCTCGCGAACGTGGTCGTCAAATTGGACCATAAGGACGGTTCGGTCGTGCGTGCTTTGATGAGCAAGTCGGCACTCATGCGGGCGGATGATCAGTTCGCCCTTGCGGTGTTTCAGGATCTGACTGAGGAATTGTGGGTGAAGGAGCGTTAGAGTTCGCTTTGTGAACCGTTAGGAATCACTGCGGCGCAATTGGATACTTGCAGTACGGCCTTTCACCCGGACCTTCTCGATCGCCCACGGCGGCCCGCATCGCCTAGCTGACCTCCGGTACCGCGACGGCGTCGGTCGGTGGCGATGCCAGAGGCGGGCCGTGGCGGAGGGCCTCGCGCGCAAGAAATTCACGGAAGTAGGGAAGCGACGCCTCCGTGACGATGCCGGCCAGGATGAGTTCCCAGAATTGAGTCGGGGGGGCGGCGAGGCCATCGGCGACGCCACCGACTTCACCGTGCCCTTCGACACCCTTGGCCGCGATCGCAGTGCATAACAAACGCGTTCCGAACATGGCGCCGACGATCGCCTCGCTGATCGATACCGCGTCGAGATCCCGTCGCAGGTCGCCTTCGGCGCTTGCCCGCCGGGCCTGGGCCGCCATCAGCTCAATCAGGTTCGCGCAAAAGCGCGTGGCCGCTTCGTTGAATCCGCTTAGGGCTGCGGTTAATTGCTCAGCCGCGCGGGCCGTTTTGTCAGAGCCGAGCACATTAGCGATCGTGAACGTGCCGTGAATCATGTTCTCGAGCGCCGGCGATGACGACCCGCACACATTGCGGAACGCGACAAGTATTGCCTCAGAACCTTCCTCGATGACGGCGGACGCCAGCGATTCCTTCGAGTCGAAGTGGTGGTAGAGGGCCCCCTTGGTCATCCCCGTCCGCTCGATAATCGTGTTCCACCCGGCGGCGGCGTACCCGACCTCGCCGAAAACGTCTATTGCGGCATCGAGGATCTTTCGCCGTGTGGCTTCGGATCGAACCTGGCGCGCCATCGCGTCTGCACCTCCGGAGTTCCGTCGATGTGCTTAGATTCCGGATCTCGACGTGTTCACAAATCTTCCGGCAAGAGGGATTAAGCCTAACAGCCGCCGCCACGCGGTCCCGATCGCGCGATCCGCAAATAGCATTAGTCGGAATCCGATCCCGTCGAGCTGGCGCTGATGGCGAGCGCTGCGCGTCGCCTGAGGAACTGGCGGAAGTATTCGATCCGATCTGTCTGCAAGATGCCGGTCAGCAACAGAAGCCAGCACTTCTCCAGGTCGTGCAGGAAACGCTCCGGTTCTTCCAGACTGCTGGTCTGCCTCAACCCCATGTGCAGGGACACCATCAGGCGCCCCACATCCTGCGGATCACACTGCTGGTCGATATCGCCCTCGGCGATGGCTTGCTCGACGACTCCGGCCAACGCTTTGGTCCATTGTTCCAGAAGCCGCTTCTGCAGCCCTTCCGACCGACCGACCGACTCGAGCAGATTGAGCCCCGCCCTGACCCCGTCGGTCTTGATGTCCCCAACGGCGATCAGATAAGAGAAGTCGATGAGGGTCTCCAAGCCCGAAAGTCCGCGAGTAAGCAGATCTTCCACCGCGATGGCGCCGGCGCCGGTCTGCCGTTCGATGATCGCAACGGCCAACGCGTGCTTGGAACGGAAGTGGAAATACATTGCGCCCTTAGTCAGTTCCGCGTCCGCGAGAATGTCGTCGAGGCCGACATCGTGATAGGCCCGTCGAGCGAACTGGTGTGAGGCGGCCCGCAAAATCTGTCGGCGCGTCGCGTCCGCGCGTCCGTCGGTCGAATGGGTGGTCATCGGAACCGGGAACTCAGCTGTCCAGTGCGGCTTGATCGCGCTCCTGCGTAAGAAACGCGAGTGATCATTCCGGGGCCTGTGTCACGGCCCGGATCGATCGCTTTCACGTTGACGATGCCTTCCATCGAGCAGGGCACACACCTCGGTTCTCGAGCCAGCACTCAGGGGCGTGTCTCGGGCGGCATTGGGACCGCCTCTGAGGTTAGCAGTCGGTCGTCGCACCGCGGTGTTCAACGCTGCGGGTCGCGATTACGAAATTAAAAATATTTACGGTGCGTGCAGCACCGCATTACGAACTAAAAGTATATATGGTCGGTGATCGATTGGCGAGGCCCGCAACGATGATCGGCGTCGCGCTGTTCCCGGCGTTTGCAACGTTGCCCCGGGCACCGCCGCACGTGGCCGCGCTATCGACTTCGGGCTGCGGCGCGGGCCTGCCCGGGCGCGACGGGTCATTGGCCGTTCGCTGAGGCCGTCACGTCGCGCGGTATGTCCAGCGTGGCAATGGGATACAGGCCGGCGCCGTCGCGACCATCCCGGGCCAACGCCATGGGCGCATAGTTCACCACGTGCGAGGCATTTGGCTTGTGCTGCTGCCAGTCCACGGACGCGCGCAGCGTGTAGTGCCCCGGCGCCAAGCCCTTCAGGTCGATGTGCACCGACTCCGTCGACGACGCCGGGACCGCCTCCTCGCGTGAGGAGCTGGTGTCGTCGTGAACAAGCGTCGTGAGGTTGACCGTGGCCGGCAAGCTTCGAACCACCGCTCCCGAGAAATCGACCAGCTTGTAGCCGGGCGTCCACTGCTCGGTGGCGGCCGCAGTGCCGTAGTTGGTCCAGACGACGGATATGGTCGCCACCTTGCCCTGTATCGATTGGGAGCCCGGCCGAGTCTCGACCGAATACCGGTATCCGGCCGAGGCATTTGCTTGGGCCCATAGCAAAAACAGGTTGGGGTCCATCGCCGACGTCGAGTCGCGGTCTGCGAAGTTGACGCTCGACGTCATCGACACGTGGTACCTGACGACGTCGTGCAGACCCTTTTCGTAGTAGGACCGCGGGTCGGTCCCGTTGGGCAGCTGGCACCACTCGCTGATCACCGGCGCGGACGCCAGCCGCTGCTTGATCGCGTTGACGACGGCGTCGTTGACCTGCACGTAATGCGAGTCGCTGGATTCGGCCCAGGCCGGCAACGGCGCCTGGACACCGAGGCAATCCGAGCGGATGCCCACCGGCGCGGACAGTTTCTTGGTCACGTCATCGGCCAGCAGCTCGCGCACGATCTCGGGATTCTGCGGAGTGATCACCAATTGCGTGTGGGGGAAGGCGTTTACATTCGCCGCGACCAGCTGCCGAATGGAGGCGATGGTGATGCTTTGATCGCGGAACTGGCTGTAATACCCCAGCTTCGCGGCGCTTTCGTCGGGCGCCACACCCGGCGCGCCCAAAGCGTCACGCAAGTACGCGATGTGGTTCTCGCTGAAATCCCCGTACCCGGAGAACTCGAAGACGCTGAGTCGCTCGTCGCCGTCGTAGCGGCGGCCCAGCGCGGCGAGCAACTCCCCGGAGGCGTTCAAATAGTTCGGGTCGTTCCAGTTCGGTACCACCTGCGTCACCCTGGGCGTGGGGCTGTTCGGCGGCGCCGGATAGTTGGTGGCCGCCGACCGCATCCAGTCGGGGATCGCGATATTGGTGTTGTCGGGATAGGAGTCGTTGCAACAGGAGTTGTAGGCGTACACGCGAAGGGTCAACCGCATGTCGCGGTTCTGGAGCTTCGTCAGCGCGTCATCGATCACGCTGAAGTCGAACCTGCGATCGTCGGGGGCGTCGGGCGGCAGGCTGCGCGGATCGGTAGGCTGCAACTGCCGCCACGAGACACGCAAACTGGCGTCATATGACGCCGGCCATGCCGGGTAGCGCTGCTGCGCCGGATTGCCTTGCGGGAAAAGCGGAATCAACAAATCTTCGTACTGGCCGCGCAGCGGGTTGGCTATCTCCTGAACGGTGGGCGGTATGGCCGGGAAGACCATCGCGGACAGCGGCCCCGGATTGGGGTGACCACTGCATCCGTCCAACAGCAGCGCCGTGCAGGTGAGAACGGCCACCACCGCGCCCTTTTCCAATGAACGAAACATCGTCACCGGGGCTAGATCGCGCCTAACGACAACGCCTCGCGGTCGGCGAGGAACGGCATCGGCATCCAGCGCGCGGACAGCAATGCCTCCATCGCATTGCCCGGGACGGGTCGCGACAGCAAGAACCCCTGCGCCCGGTGACATCCGTGTTGCATCAAAGTCAGTGCGGCGGCGGGTGTCTCGACTCCCTCGGCGACCAGTTGCAGGCCGAACGCCTCGGCCAATCCGATGATCGCCCGAACGATGGCCAAATCGCCGGCGTTGGTGCCCAGGTCGCGGACGAACCCGGTGTCGATCTTGAGCATATCGACGGGGAGCGACTTCAGGTGCGACAGAACGGCATAGCCGGTGCCGAAGTCGTCGATGGCGATCTGGACCCCGACCTCTTTGAGCTCCGCCAGGGTCTTGCGGGTGGTTTCGATGTCGTGCACCACGGCCCGTTCGGTGATCTCCAAACAGACCGATCCGCCGTCGATGCCGAACTCCTCGATGGTGTCGGCGACGGTACGAACGAAACCACGCGTGATCAGTTGAATCGGCGACACATTGATGCGCAAGATCGCGCTCTGCCCAACACCGTTGGCTCGCCACCGGCTGAATTCTGCGCAGGCGCTTCGCATCACCCACCGGCCGAGTTCCCCGGCCAAATTGGTCGATTCGGCTACCCCGATGAACGAATCCGGCAGCAGCAGCCCCCAGATTGGGTGGCGCCAGCGGACCAGTGCCTCGGCGGCCACGATGGCGCCGGTCCAAAGGTCGACCTCCGGCAGATAGTGCAGCAGCAGCGCTTCGCTGTCGATGTCGCCTTGCAGATGCAGCTCGATGTCGTTGCGGAAGGCGCTTTTCAGCGACATGTCATCGGTGGACAGCGCAACCTGGTTGCCACCCCCGCGCTTGGCGGTCAACACGGCCTCGTCGGCGCGGCGCAGAAGATCGGTGCTGTTGTCCCGCCCTGGCATGCCCACCGCCAGGCCGATGCTCACGGTGCGGGTGATCATGTGCCCGCCGATGGCCAGGCGCTCGCGCAGCATCGCCGCCAGCCGGCGGGCGAACGACTCGGCGGTCGCCGTCAACATCGGCTGATCCGGGATGACGACGAACTCGTCGCCGCCCAGGCGGGCGATCATGCTCTGACTTCCCGCGCACACCCGGATGCGCTGCGCGAAGACCCGGATGAACCAGTCGCCCGCGGCGTGGCCGAGGTAATCGTTGATCGGCTTGAGCCGGTCCAGGTCGAGGTACAAAATCGCGACGGGTCCCGCGCTGCCCGGCGCGAGCCTTTCGGACAGGTGCGCGACCAACGCCCGCCGGTTGTAGAGGCCGGTCAAATCGTCGTGCTCGGCCAAATAGCGGAGCTTGTCTTCGGCTGCTATGCGGGCTTGCAGCTGCGCGAACAGGGCGGCAACCGCTTCCAGCGTGTTGATCTCTTCTTGCCTCCACTTCCGGGCGCCGCTCTTGACGAAGCCGAGCACGCCGGTGGTGGTCTCGCCGGAGACCAGTGGCGCGGCAGCCACCGAGGGTGAGGTGACCTGTTTGCCCCCGCCTATCCAACGCGGAAAGGAACGGTTGTTCGGCTCGGGCCGGATCACGACCGGCTTCCTGCCGTGTTCGCACTGGGACAGCACCGGGTCGGCGCTGGTGAAGTGGAGGACGGCCATCGGATCCGGGTCCGGAATATCGGTGCGGGGCGGCCACTCCGCGACAAGGACTGAGGCGCGGATCTCGTGGTCGTGGTGGCGCAGGAAGCTGGCGTCGAGATCGAACTGCTCGACGAGCTGCGCGAGCACCCTTTCGCTCACCTCGGTCGCGGTGGATCCCGTGGCCTCCATCAGCTCCGTGGCCACGGCGGTTACGACGAGATCCAGGCTGCGCGGCAAGGACTCCTCCGATGGGGCACAGGTCCCAGCTGGGCTTGGCCTTTTCGGGGGCCCAATGGGGTATTCGTCTTCCAGTTTGCCTCTTCCAGTGCACACCGGTGCGCACTGGGGAGCCTCATCCTTTCGCGGTGGCTGCATTTCCGCCCGGGGCAGCTCACGAAACAGGTTGGAAGCGTAGCATGTGCGACCCGGCGCAGCCTCGTTTCGGCTTAGCCCAACGGACGGGAAACCACCGCAGACGCCTGTCGCACGCTCGGCGAAACGTTGGCTCGCGCCGGCGGCCAAAGACGGTGTTTGACCCGCCACCTCGCGAGTGAGACAGCTCACAGTCTCGCCTGGGACTGTCACGCCCGGCCGGGCTGCGGTGTCTCAAGGGCACAAGTCCCGTGAGAGTAGGAGACAGAAATGACCGAGCTCGCCGCCCCAAGAACCCATGTCGTCGTTGTCGGCGGCGGATATTCCGGAACGCTGGCCGCCAATCACCTGCGGCAGCGCACCGACATCGACATCACCCTGGTCAATCCGCGTCCGGTGTTCGTCGAGCGGATCCGCCTGCATCAGTTGGCCGCTGACACCGGTGCCGCGATCGCCGATTACGATTCGCTGCTGGGCGACGATATCGCGCTGATCGTCGACACCGTCGACCGCATCGAGGCCACCGACCGGCGCCTGTTGCTGGGCTCGGGCGCCGAGCTCAACTACGACTACCTGATCTACGCCGTCGGCAGCACCGGCGCGATGCCCTTGACGGTGCCCGGGGCAGCCGAATTCGCCTACTCCGTGGCCGATCTGGAGAGCGCGCAGCGGCTGCGCTATGCGCTCGCCGACACCCCGATGGCCGCGCCCATCACCGTCGTCGGCGGCGGGCTGACCGGCATCGAAACGGCGTCCGAGCTGGCGGAGCGGGGACGCCCCGTGACCCTGGTCTGCGGCGGCATCCTCGGCCCGTCGCTGAGCGATCGGGGAAGGCGTTCGGTGGCCAAGCAACTGCGCCACCTCGGCGTCAACGTGCTGGAATCCGCTTTGGAACCCATCCGAGTCAGCCAGGTGCGCTGGGACGCGGTGGTGCTCACCGACGGCGCCGTGCTGCCCAGCGCGGTGACGGTGTGGACGGCGGGTTTCGCCGTGCCGGATCTGGCCGCGCGCAGCGGGCTGAGCACCGACGCCCTGGGCCGACTGCTCACCGACGAGACGCTGACCAGCATCGACGACCAGCGCATCGTCGCCGCGGGTGACGCCGCCGCGCCGTCGGGCCAGCCGTTGCGGATGAGCTGCCAAGCCGCCGGCCCGCTCGGGGCCCAGGCGGCCAACACGGTGCTCAGCCGCATCGCGGGAGACGCCCCGGCGCTGCTGAATCAGGCGTTCACCGGTCAGTGCATCAGCCTAGGCCGCTCACACGCCACCGTTCAGCTCGCCCGCAAAGATGACACCCCGGTGAACGTGGCCGTCGGTGGCCGGTTCGCGGCGTCGGTCAAGGAGGCGGTCTGCAAGGCCACCGTGTGGGCCATTCGGCGCGAGGCCGCCAAACCCGGCTCGTACTTCTGGCTCAAGGGCGGCACGCGGCCCGCACAGTCGCCGGCAGACGAACGGGTCGCGCTGCCATGACCCGTTCGTCGAACCGCTCGTCGCGGGGCGGTGAGCACGCCGAACGGTTCACGGTGCTGCGGCCGCTGCTGTTCACCATCGCCTACGAGATCCTTGGCTCGGCAACCGAGGCCGACGACGCGCTGCAGGACAGCTACCTGCGGTGGGCGGCCGTGGACTTGTCGACCGTGCGCGACACCAAGTCCTACCTGGCCCAGCTGGTCACCCGGCAAGCGCTGAACGCGCTGCGGGCCGACGCACGCCGCCGCGAGGAGTACGTCGGGCCCTGGCTGCCCGAGCCACTGCTGCTCGACGACCAGGACCCGTCGGCCGACGTCGTTTTGGCGGAATCGGTTTCGATGGCGATGCTGGTGCTGCTGGAAACGCTGAGCCCCGACGAACGGGCGGTGTTCGTGCTACGCGAGGTGTTCGGTTTCGACTACGGCGAGATCGCCGAGGCGGTGGGCAAACCGGCGGCGACCGTACGTCAGGTCGCGCACCGCGCACGCGAACACGTGCGGGCGCGACGGAAGCGATTCGACGCGGTGGACCCGCAACGCAACGCCGAAATCACCGCTCAGTTCTTGGCCACGGCGGCCAGCGGTGACGTGGACGCGCTGATGACGATGCTCGCCCCGGACGCCACGTGGACGGCCGACAGCGGTGGCATCGTCAGCGCCGCCCGCAAGCCGGTGGTCGGCGCCGAGCGGGTGGCCCGGGCGATCGCCGGCCTGATGCGCAGAGCCGGCGCGGCGCTGCGCGTGGACATGGTGACCTGTAACAGCGCTCCGGCGGTGCTGTTCTACCTTGGCGAACAGCTCGAAGGGGTGATCACGCTGGAGATCGGCGACGGCAAGATCACCAACTTCTACGTGATGCGCAACCCGGAGAAGCTGGCGGCCCTGGCCACCACGCGCGACATCAGCCGCGCCTAAACGACGACCGCTCTGTCAAGCTAGGGCGGTGCGAATCGACCGGCTTGGCGACCTTGGCGCCGCACCGCGGGTGCTGCGCGCGGTCGGTGACGCCACCGGCGCGCTCGGGTTACCGCCGCCCGCCGCACTGACCGGCGACTGGTTCGGTGCGCTGGCGGTAATCGCGCCGAGCCTGCCTGCGCACCCGGTGGACGTCGACGACGCGTTCGCGGTCCGGCTGGGCCCCCCGACTCCCGATTCGCAAGCGGTGGGCGGCGGCTGGATCGGTTACCTGTCCTATCCCGATCCCGGCGCCGACGGGCGGCCGAACCGGATCCCCCAGGCCGCGGGCGGCTGGACCGATTGCGTTCTGCGCCGCGACCGGGACGGGCAGTGGTGGTACGAAAGCCTGTCCGGTGCGCCGATGCCGGACTGGTTGACCGCCGCGTTGGCCGCCAGACCGTCACCCGCGCGTGATTGCCGGATCGACTGGGGCGCCGCCGACCGGGCGGCACACCGCGGCGGGGTCCTGGCCTGCCTCGAGGCAATCCGCGCCGGCGAGGTCTACCAAGCCTGCGTGTGCACGCAGTTCACCGGGTCGGTCAGCGGGTCCCCGCTGGACTTCTTCATCGAAGGCGTCGCGCGGACCTCCCCGGCCCGGGCGGCCTACGTCGCGGGCCCGTGGGGGGCGGTGGCGTCGCTGTCTCCGGAGCTTTTCCTGCGGCGCCGCGGTGCGGTCGTGACGTCCAGCCCGATCAAGGGCACCCTGCCCCTGGATGCCTGGCCGTCGGCGCTGCGAGCTTCGGCGAAGGACGTCGCCGAAAACATCATGATCGTGGACCTGGTTCGCAATGACCTTGGCCGGGTCGCGATCGTCGGCACGGTCACCGTGCCCGAGCTGTTGGTCGTGCGGCGTGCGCCGGGCGTGTGGCACCTGGTGTCCACCGTGTCGGCGCAAGTTCCCGTCGAACTCCCGACGTCGGCGCTGCTGGACGCCGCCTTTCCCCCCGCCTCGGTCACCGGCACTCCCAAACACCGTGCGCGGCAACTGATTTCGCAATGGGAGTACAGCCGTCGCGGAATCTACTGCGGCACAGTCGGTTTGGCGTCCCCCGTCGCCGGATGCGAGCTGAACGTCGCGATCCGCACCGTCGAGTTCCACGCCGGCGGCGGCGCCGTGCTAGGCGTCGGCGGCGGGATCACCGCTGACTCCGACCCCGACGCCGAATGGGAGGAATGCCTGCACAAGGCGGCCCCGATCGTCGGGCTGCCGTCCATCGCGGCCGCGGCTGGGGTCGGTTAGTAGGGCGGTTAACAGGTCGATTGGGTGAAACATCAGCACCCCGGCCATGAATTTCGGATAACCCCCCACATGGCGTCCCGCGTCCGCCTAAGCTTCAGGCACTGACCCGCGCCGATCGCGAGTCGACTGCTGGAGGGGTCCGTCATGAGAATCGCTGTCATGGGCGCCGCAGCGTCTGCCCTGCTGGGTGGGACGCTGGCGGTTACGCCGCTGACGTCGGTCAGTACGCCGCTGCCGGCGACGGGAACATGCGGCAAGGGCGGAGCCGTGTGCGAGAGAGTGGCGTCGGTCATCATGCCCGAAACGCCGAAACCGTCGGGGCCGGCCGTGGAGCCCGTGGCCGCGCAGCCGGGCGGGGCGCCCGCACCGTCCTCCGAGGCCTCCAACGTGATCGCGCCCGGCGCGCCGTCCGGACCTGGCGGTGCGCCCGGAGCCGTCCGCGCGGTGCCCGGGGTGGGCGGCCCGGGAGTCGGCGTGGGCGGCGCACCGGCCGCGGCTCTGCCGGGGGTCGGCGTGCCCGACGTGGGGGTGCCCGGGCTGCCTGACGCCGCGGCGATCCTGCCCGAACTGCCTGGGGCTCTAAACTCCGCGGCCGGGATATACGCCGCACCCGCGGCGGCAAATACGGCCATGTCGGTCGTGTACGGCGTCGTGGGTGTCGGCTCCAGCGTCGTAGGCCTCGGCACCGGCGTCGTGAGCACGGTCACCAGTCTCGCCATAACGATCGCTCTGCTTCAAAACGAGGGGCTCCTGCCAAAGAACCTCGGGGTAGGTCTGCCGTCGATACCCGGGGTGGGTCTCCCCTCGATACCCGGATTGGGTCTCCCCTCGATCCCCGGGGTTAGTCTCCCCGCCGCCGCGGCCGCGGTCCCGGGGGCGGCGGCGGCCATCCCGGCGGTATTGGCCTCGCTCCCGCAGGGTCTCCCGGCGTTGCCGGCCATGCCGGCCATGCCGGCGTTGCCCGCGATGCCGGCGTTGCCGGCGGCGCTACCCGCACTGCCCGCGCTCCCCGCGGCCCCGCCCGCCTTGCCGGCGCTGCCCGCGCTCCCCCCACCCGCCCTGCCTGCCCTCCCGGCGCCTCCCCCGCTGCCGGCTCCCCCGCCCCTGCCGCACCCGCACCTGTGCACGCCCGGAATCGGTCCCCTCAGGGCCTGCACGCCCTGACCTGACCGGCAACTCACTCGCGGCGTAACTGCAGAACCGCGTCGTAGAGCTGGCGCGAGCGCACGTCCGGATGCGCCGCCGCCACCTCGCTGCAGGCGTCCTTGACGCGCACCCCTCCGGCGACCAGCTCCTCCACTGCTGCCACCAGAGACGGCAAGTCGGCGCGTGGCGTCCCGCCGGCGAGCACGACGGTGATCTCGCCGAGCACCCCGTCGGCCGCCCACGCCGCCAGCTCGTCGAGCGACCCGCGCACCACTTCCTCGTGCACCTTGGTCAGCTCCCGGCACACCACCGCCCGACGTCCACCGCCGAGCTGCTCCGCGGCATCGCCCAGGCACGCGGCCAACCGGCGCGGCGATTCAAAGAACACACAGGTGCGCCGCTCGTCGGCCAGCGACGCCAACCACGTTCGGCGCGCCGACTTCTTGCGCGGGGCGAAACCCTCGAAGCAGAACCGTTCCGACGGCAGACCGGACACGGCCAGCGCGGTCGTCACCGCGGACGGCCCGGGAAGGCACTGCACCGGCAGGCCGGCGTCCACGCACGCCACCACCAGTCGGTAGCCGGGGTCGCTGATCAACGGCATTCCGGCGTCGCTGACCACCAACACCGTCGCGCCGGCCTTGATCGCGTCGACCAGGGCGGGCACCCGCACGGCCTCGACCCGGTCATAGAGGCTGACCAGCCGGCCGGTGATTTCGACGTCGAGCGCCTTGGCCAGGATCCGCAGCCGGCGGGTGTCCTCGGCGGCCACCACGTCGGCGCGACCCAGCGCGTCGATCAGGCGTGGCGAGGCATCCGACGGCTGGCCCAGGGGCGTCGCGCCCAGCAATAGGCGACCAGAGGTCATGACGGACAGCCTACGATCGACGTGATGTCCGCCCCGCCCCGCGAAGCCTCCGTTGCCTTGGAAAACCGCGTCGAGCGCGTCGTGCCCGTCGTCAGCCCCGGGCCGCTGGTTCCGGTCGCGGACTTCGGGCCAACCGACCACATCCGCGGCTGGGTCGCGACCGGCGTGGTGACGTTGCTGGCCACGGTGACCCGGTTCCTCAACCTGGGCTCGCCGACCGATGCCGGCACTCCCGTCTTCGACGAGAAGCACTACGCGCCTCAGGCCTGGCAGGTGCTGCACAACCACGGCGTGGAAGACAACCCCGGGTTCGGCCTGGTCGTCCACCCGCCGGTCGGCAAGCAGCTCATCGCCATCGGTGAGGCGATCTTCGGCTACAACGGGGTGGGCTGGCGGTTCGCCGGCGCGCTGCTCGGCGTGGTCATGGTGGCGCTGGTGATGCGGATCGTCCGGCGGATCAGCCGCTCGACCTTGGTCGGCGCGATCGCCGGCGTGCTGGTCATCTGCGACGGTGTCAGCTTCGTCACCGCGCGGACCGCGTTGCTCGACGGTTTGCTGACCTTCTTCGTGGTCGCGGCGTTCGGCGCGCTCATCGTCGATCGCGATCAGGTGCGCCAGCGACTGCACATTGCGCTCATAGAGGGCCGCAGCGCCGAAACCGTGTGGGGTCCGCGACTGGGTGTGCGCTGGTGGCGGTTCGGCGCCGGGGTGTTGCTCGGATTGGCTTGCGGGACAAAGTGGTCCGGTCTTTACTTCGTGCTGTTCTTCGGCGCGTTGTCGTTGGCGTTCGACGTGGCGGCGCGGCGGCAGTACCAGGTAACCCGGCCCTGGCTGGGGGTTTTGTGGCGTGACTTGATCCCCACTGCGTACGCGCTGGCGCTCATCCCGTTCGCGGTCTACCTGTCCAGCTATGCGCCGTGGTTCGCCTCCGAGACCGCGATCGACCGCCACGAGGTAGGGCTGTCGATTGGCCCCCACTCCGTTGTTCCTATGCCCGACGCCATTCGCTCGCTTTGGCACTACACCTCCAAGGCTTTCGAGTTTCACGCGGGCCTGACGAATTCCGCCGGCAACTACCACCCATGGGAATCCAAACCGTGGAGCTGGCCGATGTCGTTGCGGCCGGTTCTGTACGCCATCGACCAGCAGAACGTTCCCGGTTGCGGCGCGCAGTCGTGCGTCAAGGCCGAGATGCTGGTGGGGACTCCCGCCATGTGGTGGCTCGCCGTTCCGGTGCTCATCTACACGACGTGGCGAATGCTGGTCCGCCGCGACTGGCGCTATGCCGCTGTTTTGACTGGTTATTGCGCGGGGTGGCTGCCGTGGTTCGCCGACATCGACCGGCAGATGTACTTCTTCTACGCGGCGACGATGGCGCCATTCCTGGCCATGGCCATCGCGCTGATCTGCGGCGACATTCTTTATTCTCCCGCGCGAAGACCCGGTCAAAGCTCCGAGCGGCGGACGCTGGGGCTGATCGCGGTGTGCTCTTATGTTGCTTTGGTGGTGACCAACTTCGCCTGGCTGTTCCCGGTGCTCACCGGCCTGCCCATCTCCCAGCAGACGTGGAACATGGAGATCTGGCTGCCCAGCTGGCGATAGTTTCTCTTGCTTTGCGCCGAGATTGCCGTGGGGCTGTGATTCGGCCGCCGACCACGACCATGGCGGCAATCTCGGCGAACTGTCGGTGGCGGCACGCATCATGAGCGCGTGGCGGGGGTCTTTATCGGAAGCGAAGCGATAGCGCGCGGCACCCTGACCCGCGCCCAATTGCGTTGGAACTACCGCAAGATCCATCGCGACGTGTACCTATCGAAGAACGCGCCGCGCTCGCTGTGGACCGATATCCATGCGGCCTGGTTATGGTCGGGCCGTATCGGAATCATCGCGGGCCGCGCTGCCGCCGCGCTTCACGGAGCCAAATGGGTCGACGATTTCACGCCGATAGACGTGGTCGGGCCGTTCAACCATCCGCCCCCCGGCATCATCATTCGCCGCGAGCGGATCGGCGTTGAAGATCTTGTCGAAGTGCGTGGTTTGCTCGTGACCAATCCGGCGCGAACCGCGTTCGATATCGCCCGGCATCTGCCGCGTGGTGTCGCGGTCGCCCATCTTGACGCGCTGTCGGCCGCTACGGGCCTAACCGCCGCCGACGTGACGCCGTTGATCGACCGCCACAAGGGCACGCGAGGCGTCCGCCAATGCCAAACAGCGCTGTCGCTGATGGACGGTGGTGCGCAGTCGCCGAAGGAAAGCTGGTTGCGGCTCGTCCTCATCGATGCCGGCTTACCGCGGCCCGCCACGCAGATCCGGGTCACCGATGGACGCCTCGTGGCGTACCTGGACATGGGATGGGAAGGGCCGATGGTGGCACTCGAATACGACGGCGACCAACATCGCACCGACCGAAGGCAATACGTGAACGACATCCGGCGAGCCGAGATGGTCGATCGCCTCGGCTGGCACGTGATCAGGGTGATAAGCGAGGACCGGCCAAACGTCGTCATTCAACGGGCACGCGACGCGCTGGCCCGCTTTCCGGCGCCGAGATTGCAGTGAGGGTTGTGATTCCGGCGGCAGCACGACCATGGCGGCAATCTCGGCGCAAACTAGTGAACCGTGTCGCGCGCGACGGGACAGGACATGCACCGCGGACCGCCGCGGCCGGTGCCCAATTCGGACCCCGCGATGGTCAGCACCTCGATGCCCGCGTCCCGCAGGCGTGCGTTGGTCTGCACGTTGCGCTCATAGGCGACCACGACACCGGGCGCCAGGGCCAGCGTGTTGTTGCCGTCGTCCCACTGCTCGCGCTCGGCGACGAGCGGGTCCACCCCGGTGTCGATCACGCGCAGCTTGTCGATGCCCATCGCCTTGGCCGCGGCCTCCAGGAATGGAGCCTCGTCGCTGATGGTGACGCCATCGGGGGTGCGCTGGATCGTGAACGCCGACAGCGTGTCGACGATGTTCGCGTACATCACCACGGTGTCGGTGTCGACCATCGTGCACACGGTGTCCAGGTGCATTTGCGCGCGCCGCTGGGCGATCGGCACCGCGAGCACCGTTTCCGCGAGGTCGTCGTCAAAAAGGCTGCGCGCCAACGCTTCCGCGCCGGCCGGGGTGGTCCGCTCACCCACCCCGACCGCGACCACGCCGGGCGCGAGCAGCAGCACGTCGCCACCCTCGACTGGGGCGGTGCGCGACTCATAGGCGCGCCGCACCCCGGTGAACCGTGGATGGTGGGCATAGATCAGGTCCGTCAACGACGCCTCGCGAACCCGGGCCCGCAGCGCCAGGGTCGGGATCACGACCCGCGGCCCGATCCATATGGATGAGTCACGGGTGAACACCAGGTTCGGCAGTGGGTCGATCACGAAATCCGCCCCATGGTGCATCCGAAGCACCAGCGAGACGTCGGTCCGGGTGTCCGGCGGCAGCTCGTTGAACGTCATGCCGGCCATCAGCACATTGGCCAAGCCGACCGGGTCCAGGCCCCGCAGGTAGGCCGAAAGCTCTTGTGCCAGAGGCGCTCCGAGCCGCCGCGCATCCACCGCGGCGGCGACACCCTGCATCCGGGCCGCCCCGCTGTGGTGGAGGGCCTCGGTCAGCAGGTCGGACATCAGCAGCACCTCGACGCCGCGGGAGCGCAGCAGTTCGGCGAATTGGTCGTGCTCCTCCTGCGCCCGCGCGACCCAGGGCAACCCGTCGAACAGCAGCTGGTCATTGTTGCGCGGGTTGAGTCGCCGCAGCTCCGCGCCGGGGCGGTGCAGAATGACGACGCGCAGCGCGCCCACCTCGGAATTGGTGCTCAGCTCGACAGCGCCCACGGTGAAAACGGTAGCCGGTCGCTCAGCCGGTCCCATCTTCATCGAACGGATGTGCGATAAACTCGTCGCCGTGGGCATCGCGGTACAGGGCTCGCTGTTCGAGCACACCGAGCGCAGACAGCTCGGTGACGGCGCCTTCATCGAGATGCGCGCCGGCTGGGTGACGGATGCGATGGCCTGCTCGACGCCCTGCTGTCGACGGTGCCGTGGCGGGCCGAACGCCGCCAGATGTACGACCGGGTGGTCGACGTGCCGCGGCTGGTCAGCTTTCACGACCTGACGGTCGAGGATCCTCCACATCCGCTGCTGGGGCGGCTGCGGCGGCGGCTCAACGACATTTACGGTGGGGAGCTCGGTGAGCCCTTCACCACGGTCGGGTTGTGTTGTTACCGCGACGGCTCCGACAGCGTGGCCTGGCACGGCGACACCATCGGGCGCAGCAGTTCGCAGGACACCATGGTGGCGATCGTCAGCCTCGGTGCGACACGTACTTTCGCGATGAGGCGACGCGGCGGCGGCCCGTCGCTGCGGCTGCCGCAGGCACATGGCGATCTGCTGGTGATGGGCGGATCATGCCAACGCACCTGGGAGCATGCGGTACCCAAGACGTCGGCCCCCAGCCGGTCCACGCGTCAGCATCCAGTTCCGTCCGCGCGACGTCGTGCCGCACGCGGTCGCCGCGGACCGCGGCCACAGCCTTGACGAGCAGGTCGCGGGCGCGTTGGGTGTCGATCTTCGCCACCGGCTGGTCCGGAATGACCAGCGGATTGGCGATGACGATCACCTGGTAATCACCGAATTGAGCCGAATAGTCGTAGAGCTCGCCGGTGCGCGCTCCCCCGGCCACCACCGCCTGCAGGACCCGGTGCACGCCCGTCGTGCGAGCCCCGTCGATGTGCGGCGCATCGATCACTTCGATGCCGCCCCGCACCCCGGCCCCGGCGAAGGCGACCTTGGTGCAGTCCTTCCCGGGGTCGTTGAACGGCAGGGCTTTTGAGGTCTCCACGGCGATGACGACGAAGCGGTTTCCGTTGCCCTCGGCGGAGACGGCGGCCATGTTGCCCTGCAAGTCGGACGGCATGTCCGGTCCCACCGCCACTTTCGCGCAGTTCGCGGGATCGAAACTCAGCCCATCGGGCAGCTTCCGGGCCGATAGCAGTTTAGGGTCGATCGCCCTTTCGGAGATGTCGGCGACTTTGTAATCGGGCCCGAAGCTTGATTTCACGTCGGTGACCTTGCTGATGTCGGCCTTCACCGCGGAAGGATCGGTACCCGATGAGCAGCCGGCGAGAACGCACACGGATGCGATCGCGAGCAACACCTTCAACATCGTGGCCAATCTACCCAAAGCAGACGTTCAGCTGCGCAACGTGGACACCGTTTTGACGAGCAGATCGGCGGCAAATTGTGGTGGCAGCGCGGGGAGTGCCGAACCCGGATCGGTGATCAACGTGGTGAACGCGTAGTAGTTGCCAAGGTAGGCGGTGAACGTGTATGAACGCGAATCGATTTCGGTGCCCGACTCGACCGATGACTTGGTGTCGGCCACCATGCCCAGGGTTGCCACGCCGTCGATGTGTGGGGCGTCGATCAGGCGAACGCTGGCCGTGGTGTGCCCGTCGACCATGGTCCACCGGCCACATGCCCCGACGGCCCTCGGGTCGAGGTCCACCGGCCCCGGCAAAGCCACCACCACCGCGTCGACGATGCCGCCGGGACCCGACCCGGAGAAGCCCTGTGCGGATTGGTCGCGTCCAGTTGCCGGGGTCGGCGAGTGTGGCGCATTGCGGCGGCTTCGCCTTCGCATCGGCCTCGAGGCTCCAGATCACCCTGGGCGAGGCCCCGCTCGGGATGCCGGTGGTCACCTCGTAGTTGGGTGGCAGCTCGCGGACGACCCGCTTGATGTTGGCGGGGTTTACCGCGGTGTTTTGCGTCGTCGCCGACTTTGTGGGCGCGGCCGACGGTGTGGGCGCGGGCGAGTGCGCGCACCCGGCCAGCAGCAGCACGGGAATCGCCACCGGGCCAATCCAGAACGGCCGCATGCCCGTTCAGCCGACCGCTTCGATCACCTGACGGGCGACGCGCTTGATTCGATCGGCCATGTGGCGCCCGAAAATCAGCTGGCGGGGCACGTCGATGACGGTGGTGATGACGCCGACGTCCTCGCGCTGCCAGACCGCGCCGTAGTGGTCCATGATTGCGCGCATCGGCGCGTTATCGGAAAGCATTCGCGCCGAGAATCTTTCGACTCCGTCAACCCTGGCGGCGATGGACAACGCGCTGATCAGGAAGCTACCGATCCCCCGCCCCTGATAGTCGTCCGCGACGGTGAACGCGATCTCGGCGACCGTCGGATCGCTCTCGTCACGAACGAAGCGCGCATCGGCCACGGGGTCGTCCCCGTCGGTCACCACCCAGACGAAGTGGTCGACGTAATCGACCTCGGCCAGGTACTGCAGCAACGCCGGCGTGGGAACGCGGGCCGTCATGAACCGCCGATACAGCGTCTCGCTGGAGAATTGGATGTGGCCGTGCATGGTCCGCTCGTCGTCGCCGGGCAGGACCGGGCGCAGCATCAGGTGGGTCCCGTCGCGGACCCGTATCGGGATCGGCGTGATGAATGCGGCCAGGCGCTGGCGGACCGTGCGCACCAGCCGCGGCATCACCCCGGGAATGTGCAGCAACCGGGTGAAGGCGTCGTTGTCGCCGATCCAGCCGGTCAGGGGTTCGGCCGTGGTGACCGTGGCGATCCGCGGGGCGTCCCGCAACAGGGCGATCTCTCCCACGATGGTGCCGGGAGACAGCTGTCCGAGGGCGACCGAACCGTCCCTTCCGACGTGCTTGATCTCGGCGGTACCCGACGAGATGAGCAGGAAGGAAACGGCCTGCTCGCCCTGTTGCATCAGCACCTGGCCGGCCGCGGAGCGCAGCGGCTGGAGATGGGCCGCCAGCGGCACCAGGTCCTCGGTGGGGCAGCCCTCGAAGAGGTCCATCGTCGCGAGCTCTTCTGCTCGCGCGCCGGTCAGTTCGGGCACTGCGATCTCCCGCCGGAGTTGTCGCTCTGCGGGGGGGTGAAGCTGGCGACTCGCGATAACCGCTGTGCCCTGACCTTCCCGCCTGCGTTGCCGTCGTCTACCACGCCAGGCCGAGACTCCTGGACGCGGTCGGGTCTTGCTCAGGTTATGAGGCGGTTTCGGGCTGCGGCAAGGATGGTCGGTGAAGGGCCGGTCTCTGCGTCATGCGAAGCGCGGCAGCCACATGGATGCTTGGGGGCTTCAACGATGACCCAAACACAACACAGAACCGGGAGGGGATGGGCCGAATCCTACGCTTACGTGCTCGAACCCGCTTCGACTGTGAGCGCCGCGACCATCGAGGCACAGTGCCGCCGCGCAGCTAGCAACAGCGGGGCAACCTCGCCGATCGCCGCCCACTCCCGACTCGCGCTGATCGCTGCTCGCGGCAACCATTCGCACCGCGCGCTCACGCAGCTCAGGCGGATATCTCCTCGAGGAACTGCCTGACAAAACCGCGCGGTCTGTTCACTACCCAGTCTTCCGGGGGTGCTGATGCTTTCTGCATTCCTGTAGACTAAACGTCGGCAATCTGTTTCTATTAGCGTCTAATGGTATGTAAGGCTAGGGCTCAGGTGGATCATCGGTATACACATACCTCGCACTCAAGCGTCGGCGTAACAACCGCGGGTTGGGCTGCTTCCGTTAGGAGGAGCACATGTCGTTGACGACCACACAGGCAGAAATGCCGGCGTTGACGGCAGGAGATGCCGGGCCGCGCGCGCACGTCACTGTCGTCATTCGCTCGTTATCGTCCGGAAGAAGCAGGCCGGGACTGTGATCGCCATGACGCCATGTCGCTCCTTCACCAGCGACAACACCGCCGGCGGTGCACCCGAGATCATCGCAGCTGTTGCAGCGGCAGCCTCCGGGCAGGCACCGCCCTATGGCACCGACAGTTGGACGTTGAGTGCACGACGCCGCTTCAGCGAGATCTTTCGATTGCGACGTGGATCTGATCCCCGTTTCCACCGGCTCGGCGGCGAACGCATTGAGCTTGGCCGCGCTGACCCCACCGTGGGGCAGCGTGTTATGCCACCGCGACAGCCATATCAACAACGACGAGTGCGGCGCACCGGAGTTCTTCACAGGGGGTGCCAAACTCGTTGCCATGGGCGGGGAAAACGCCAAGATCGACGCCGACGAGCTGCAGGCGGCGGTGCATCGCAAGGTCGGAGACGTGCACAGCGTGCAACCCTCCGTGTTGAGCCTCACCCAGGCAACCGAGACCGGCGCGGTCTACACCCCCGCCGAGATCGCACACCTGGCCGGCATTGCGAAGCACGCGGGCCTGCGCGTTCACATGGACGGCGCCCGCCTCGCCAACGCCGTCGCCGCATTGGGCTGCAACCCCGCCGAGCTAACCTGGCGCGCCGGCGTGGACATGCTGTCCTTCGGCGCCATCAAGAACGGGAGCATAACCGCCGATGCGATCGTCGTCTTCGAGCGCTCCATGACCACCGCGCTCAGCTTCCGGGCGAAGCGAGCCGGACAACTCGCCGCCAAGATGCGTTTCGCCGCCGCCCAACTCGACGCCTACCTCGCCGACGATCTGTGGCTGCGCAATGCCTGGCACGCCAATGCCATGACCGCGCGGCTCGAAGAGGGGCTGAAGTCCATTCCCGGCACTCGCCTTGCGGGCACGCCACAGGCGAACATCCTCTTCTGCCGCCTGCCCCAGCAGGTCATCGACGGACTTCTGGACCAGGGTTACGACTTTTACCACGGCCGTTGGGAGCCAGGTGTCGTCCGTTTCGTCACCTCCTTTGCCACCACGACCCACGATGTCGACGAGCTGGTATGCGCGGTCCGCCGACTCACTGCGGCCGCGATCGAGGAAAGCCGTTCTAAACGGGCTCGAACGCAGAGATCAGCCAGCGGCCGCCGATCTGAGGTGGCGTGTATGGGAGGCGTCCGATGATCGAGATGGCCATCGTGGGGCTCGGCTCGTGGGGTCTGTGCGTCTTGGAGCGGACGGTGAGCCGGGCCCGGCGGGTAGGGACGCCGGTGCGGGTGCACGTGGTCGAGCCCTCTCAGCTCGGAGGCGGGGTTTACGCCGCCGAGCAGCCCGACTTCCTGGTCCTCAACAACGCCTGCGGTCAGCTCTCCCTCTACGCCGCCCCCGACGGGGACGCCCTCCCCCCTACGCCATGGGCCTGCACCAGTGGGCGGTGGGCTGCGGCTACCGCTGGGTGGGTTACGAGTGCCGCATCGGCGCCGGGGGTGACCCCATCCTGCCCACCGACTACCTGCCCCGGCGGTTGATGGGCGAGTACCTGGTCTGGTTCTACGACACGCTGGTGGCCTACGCCCCGCCCAACCTCGAGATCGTCCGGCACTACGCGGCGGCCGTCGACATCTCGCCGGCCCTCGGCGGGCGCGAGGCGGTGCTGCTCGACAACGGCACCACCCTCACCGTCGACCACGTGGTGCTGACCTCGGGGCACACCTGGAACGACGAGCCCGGGGCCGGCGGCGGCGCGCACTACCTGCGGCCCTACCCCATCGAGTGCTTCGACCAGAGCGCTCCGGCCGGATCCTCGGTGGCCGTGGCCGGCATGGGCCTGGTCGGCTACGACGTCCTCACCGCCCTCACCATCGGACGAGGCGGGACCTTCGAGGACCGGTGCGACCGGGCCGACCGCTTGCGGTACGTGCCCTCGGGCCGGGAGCCGACCATCACCCTCTACTCGCGCTCGGGCGTGCCGCACTGCGCCAAGTCGGCCACCGGCGTCGACCCCACGGCCAGTACCAGCCGGTGGTGTGCACCCCCGAGGAGTTCGCGGCGCTGACCAATCCGGGCGGGTCGCC
>CAWDJC010000017.1:0-142379 GCA_963802525.1 uncultured Actinomycetota bacterium
GTGGTAGTCGAGATCGATGTCGTTGTCGTAGGTCCACGCAAGGTTGCTGATGCCGCCAAGGATCTTGGCCGGATGCTTGCGAAAGGTGGGCTGAACATCGGTCTGGGCGAGCATCGCCTCGTACGTCTCCCGGACGAACTCGGGACCGGCGCCCTCGGGCGGCTTGAACAACTGCAATCCGCCGAAATGCATCGGATGCTCGCGCGATTCGGCCAAGAGGAACATCGAATCGGTCGGCGATATCAGTTTCATGGTTCCCTTCACGTCTTTGCGATCCCCGATGTCCATTAGATTAGGTGATGTCGGAGGTCCACACCCGATCCAGCTCACCGGTATCGAAACGCCGCGCCACAGGTCCTGCGGTACCGCCACGTGCGGGTCGATGACCGTCGTGGCGGGCGCGAACGTGCGCGGGCTGATCCCGGCCAAACCCCTGCCGGCGCGTCGACGCCGCCACCGCCTTGCGCGGACACCCGCTCACCGCCCGCACGCTCGGCCGCCTAGAGTAAACGCCATATGCGGACCGCGTTCGATCAGCAGCTTGACGCCCTGACTGCCGCCATCGCCGAAATGTGTGCCCTGGCCGGTCGCGCGATGCGGGATGCCACCCAGGCACTGCTGCAGGCTGATGCGGCGCTCGCCGAACGCGTCATCGACGAACACGACAAGATCATGCTCAACGGCGCCCGCGCCGAACAGGACGCTTTTGCCCTGCTGGCTCTGCAGGTCCTGGTGGCTGGCGACCTGCGCGCCGTCGTCGCCTCCCTGAAAAACGTCGCCGACGCCGAGCGTATGGGTGTCCTGGCTCTGCACGTCGCCCAGATCGTCCGCCGCTGCCACCCCGCCCACGCGTTACCCGAGGAGGTCAACGGGTACTTCGCCGAAATGGGCCGCATCGCTGTCGATCTCGGCAACAACGCCAAAGACGTTGTGCAATCTGGCGATCCACGCAAGGCCGCCCAATTGCGCCACGACGACGACGCCATGGACGACCAGCGGCGCGGTCGCCGACCTGGCCGCGCAGCTGCTGGCGCAGCGGGTGCAGCGGGTAACCGTCGAATCAACATCGGATTACTGGCGGATCTGGTTTTACCTGCTGGAGGCGGCCGGACTGGACGTGCAGCTGGTCAACGCCCGGGAGGTGAAGAACGTCCCCGGACGCCCTAAAACGGACAAGCTCGATGCGGTGTGGCTGGCCAAACTGACCGAGAAGGGCATGCTGCGTCCGAGTTTCGTTCCGCCGCAACCGATCCGGCAGCTACGTGACTACACCCGGCTGCGCACCGATCTCACCCACGACCGGTCTCGACAGGTGCAGCGGCTGGAGAAGCTGCTCGAGGACGCGCTGATCAAGCTGTCGACGGTGGCCACCGACATCACCGGCGTGTCCGGCCGCGCCATCATCGAGGCGCTGATCGCGGGGCAGCGGGATCCCAAGCTGCTCGCCGAGCTGGCCCGCGGCCGGATGAAGGCCAAGCGCGCCGCCTTGGTCGATGCGCTGACCGGTCGGTTCGACGACCACCACGCCGAACTGGCCCGGATGTTGCTCGACCAGATCGATGCCCTCACCGGCCAGATCGATACGCTGACCGCGCGCATCGATGAACACATCGGTGCGCTGTCCGAAACCCCGACCATCGGTGACGGACCCGACGCCGACGACGAGTCCAGTCTCGGCGCACCACCAGCTGGTGATCGAGCGGCTGGCCGCGATCGACGTGGTGAAGGCGTCGAGCTCACCACGATCGAACGGCTCGATGAGATCCCCGGCATCGGCCCAAACGCGGCACAGATCATCCTCGCCGAAATCGGGACCGACATGACCCGATTCCCCACCCCCGCGCACCTGGTGTCGTGGGCGAAACTGTGCCCGCGCACCATCCAGTCCGGGCCGATCACCCGCGGTGGCCGTACCGGCAAGGGCAACCCCTACCTCAAGGGCGTGCTCGGCGACGCCGCCACCGCGGCCGCCAAGACCAACACCTTCCTCGGTGAACGCTACCGGCGCATCGTCAAACGCCGCGGCAAGCTCAAGGCCCTGGTCGCGGTCGCGCGCTCCATCCTCGTCGTCGTCTGGCACCTGCTCGCCGACCCCGCCGCCCGCTTCCACGACCTCGGCGCCGATTACCACACCAACCGCATCGTCACCCAACGACGCGTCCGCAACCACATCGCCCAACTCACCGCCCTCGGCTACCGGGTCACCCTCGAACCCGCCGCCTGAACCAGCTACACAGTCCCGCAACCTAACCCGGCTCCGCCGGGTGCTCTCGCCTACCCACTCACCCTGGGAATTTTTCCGATCAGTGATTGACTAGGCAGCTAGTCTGTCTTGGCAGAAAAAGATTGGGCCGCCCCGAGGAGAGCAAGGGCGGCCCGATCAACTATTCAGACGCGAACTAGGGCGACCTGGTTCCGTGCAGCATCGATGTTCCTCGATGTCACGCACGCGCGTCGCGTATGTCCGCGCGGCCGGCGTTCATTTACCTTTCGCAACGTTCCTTGTAGACGTATAGAGGACGGCAACCCGCCGCCCCGGCATGTCGTGCGCGCGAAGTTCGCTGCATAATAACGGAATTCGAGGGAAAGGGGCGGTCAGAATGGCGAAACGGCGGCATAACGGCGAGGGCACGATCACGCAGCGGCCGGGCGGCACCTGGCAGGCCCGGCTGAGCTACATCGACCCCGTGACCGGGCAGCGTAAACGGGTCAGCGTGGACGGCCCTACCGCTGCGGCGGTGCGCACCAAGATGAAAGAAACTCGTGAGCGGCTTGAGGCCGGCGCGCCACCGCGGGACGCCAAGCAGACTGTCAGTGATTGGATGAACCGCTGGCGGGCAACAACTTTGGCGGTGTCCGACCGCAAAGAGTCCACTCGCGCGCTGTACGCCAGCCTATCGCGAAGTCATCTCGAGCCCGCGCCGTTCGGTGCGGTCAGCTTGGATCGGCTGCGCCCGTCGGATGTTGAGGCGTTGGTGTTGGCGTTGCACGCCAAAGGCTTGTCCGACAGTACGATCCGGCAGACGTACACGATCTTGCGGGCGGGGCTGGACGGCGCGGTCCGCGACGGGCTGCTGGCCCGCAATCCCGCCGCCCAGGTGACCCGTCCGGGCATCAAACGCCGCGAGGCAAGGCATCTAGACACCGGAGACGTGACCGCGGTTCTGCGAGCTGCTGAGGGCTCGCGGTATCACAGCGCGTTGACGTTGATCGCGTCGACCGGCATCCGGAAAGGCGAGTGCCTGGCGCTGGCCTGGGACCACGTCGACCTGGACGCCGGGGTATTGAAGGTGGTGGCCACGATCTCGAGGATCAACGGGCGGCTGGTCATCTCCGAACCCAAAACCGCCCGGTCGCGCCGCGAGGTACCGCTACACCAGTCGGTGGTGGCGATGCTCCGCAAGCATCGCATCGCCCAGCTCGCCGAAAGGCTGGCCGCCGGCAACCAATGGCATGACAGCGGTTTGGTGTTCACCACCGAGACAGGCGGGCCGGTCGATCCCCGCAACTTCCTGCGCGTCATCGAAACCGCCGCCACCACAGCCGGGGTGGGGGGCGTGGGGGTGCACACGCTACGGCACAGCGCCGCGGTGACGTGGCTAGAGAACGGTGTGCACATCAAGCAGGTGGCCGACCTGTTAGGCCACTCCTCGATCAGCGTGACCGGCGACGTGTACGGCCACGGCAGCGAAGCCGGTGCCCGCGCCGCGATCGACACCCTCGGCGGCAGGCTCGGACTATGAGCGAAATCCTGGTTGGCGCACTAATTGGCGCACAAACCCCTGCGGGGTATCCGTCTTTCAGCGGCAAAACCGCCTTTGACCTGTGTCGGGCTGACAGGATTTGAACCTGCGACCACTTGACCCCCAGTCAAGTGCGCTACCAAACTGCGCCACAGCCCGGTCGCCAGTGAGTCCACCGGCGGCAAGCCGACAGCCTACCGCAGAGGGACCCCGAGCCCGGCCACCGCCCGAGCGACATGCGAGGCCGCACGCCCGGCCCGGACCCACAGCTGCAACGAGAGCACTGTCCGCCCGTCGGGCAGGGTCAACTCCGACGACACGGTCAAGCGGTCACCGTCGAGGTCGCTGTGCCGCAGATGGAGTCGGCCGGGGTAGACGTCACTACTCGCATAGCGGGAATTGTGGGGATCGGGCGGGTCCGACGTTTACGCGAGTGTGCGCGCTGGGCGTTGGGTGTGCGCCGAGGGCGAGAAAATCGCCGGATTTCCGCCATGAGCGCACACTGAAGACCGTGAGCACACACTAAAGGCCCTGAGCGCACACTCAAAGCGCTCAGCGGCGCTTGGCTCCCCGCTTCTCGCGAACCCGCACGTTGATCCGGATCGGACTGCCCTCGAACCCGAACGTCTCGCGCAGCCGCCGCTCCAGGAACCGCCGGTAACCGGCCTCCAGAAAACCGGTGGTGAACAGCACGAACGTCGGCGGCCGGGCGGTGGCCTGGGTGGCGAACAGGATCCGCGGCTGCTTGCCCCCACGCACCGGGGGCGGCGTGGCCGCCACCACTTCCTTGATCCAGGTGTTCAGCTGGCCGGTGGAGATCCGCGTGTCCCACGACGCCAGCGCGGTCTCCATGGCCGGCACCAGCTTCTGCACCGCGCGGCCCGTCTTGGCGGAGATGTTGACCCGCTGCGCCCACCGCAGCTGCACCAGTTCGCGGTCGATCTCGCGCTCCAGCAGCTCCCGGCGGTCCTCGTCGACCAGGTCCCACTTGTTGAAGGCCAGCACGAGCGACCGTCCGGCCTCGATGACCATGGACAGCACCCGCTGATCCTGTTCGGTCAGCGGCTGCGACGCGTCGATCAGCACGACGACCACCTCGGCCGCATCGATGGCCGAGTGGGTGCGCACCGAGGCGTAAAACTCGTGCCCGCTGGCCTGGCCGACCTTGCGCCGCAGGCCGGCGGTGTCGACGAACCGCCAGACCTTGCCGCCCAAGTCGATGAGCGAGTCCACCGGGTCCACCGTCGTCCCGGCGACCTCGTGCACCACCGAACGCTGGTCGCCCGCCAAGCTTGTTCAGCAACGAGCTCTTGCCCACGTTGGGCTTGCCGACCAGCGCGACCCGCCGCGGACCGCCCGGCGCCGGCGCCGCCTCGGACACCTCGGGCAGCGCGGCCAGCACCTCGTCGAGCAGATCGGCCACGCCGCGGCCATGCATCGCGCTGATCGCGTGCGGCTCACCGAGGCCCAGCGACCACAACTCGGCGACGTCGGCTTCGGCCCTCTCGCTGTCAACCTTGTTGGCGGCCAGGAAGACCGGCTTGCCCGAGCGGAGCAGGATGCGGGCCGCGGCCTCGTCCGCGGCGGTGGCGCCGACGGTGGCATCGACCACCAGGATCACCGCATCGGCGGTGCGCATGGCCACCGACGCCTGCTCGGCCACCAGCTGCTGCAGGCCCTTGGCGTCGGGCTCCCATCCCCCGGTGTCCTGCACGACGAACCGGCGGCCCGTCCACAGCGCCTCGTAGGAGACGCGGTCGCGCGTCACGCCGGGGATGTCCTGCACCACCGCCTCGCGCCGCCCGAGGATCCGGTTGACCAGGGTCGACTTGCCGACATTGGGCCGGCCCACCACCGCGACCACGGGCGCCGGACCGGGCTCCTCCGGGTGTTCCAGGTCGGAATCGACTGCCTCCCAGTCGCTTTCGTCGACCCAGGTGCCGTCCTGGGTCACCGCACCGCCCCGCTTCGCTGCTTGACCAACTCGAGCAGGTGGGCGATCACCTGCGGCTCGGTCATGTCGCTGGTGTCGACGACCACCGCGTCGGAGGCCGCGCGCAGCGGTGACACCGGCCGGGTGGAGTCGAGATGGTCGCGGCGGCGCACGTCGGCCAGCACACCCTCGTAGTCGCCGGCCAGACCCGACGCGACGTTCTGGTCGTTGCGCCGCTCGGCCCGGGTTTCGGCCGACGCGGTGAGGAAGATCTTGACCGGCGCGTCGGGCAAGACGACGGTTCCGATGTCACGGCCCTCGACGACGACGCTGCCCCGGCCCTCGGCCATGGCCCGCTGCAGACCGACCAGTCGGGCGCGCACAGCCGGCACCGACGACACCGCCGAGACCGCCCGGGTGACCTCGTCACCGCGGATCTCGACCGAAACGTCCTCCCCCGCAAGGTAACAGCTGTTCGTATCGGGGTCATAGCCGACTGATAACTGCACCGTCGACGCGACGTCTTCGACCGCCTGGGCATCGGTCGGGTCGACTCCGGCGCGCAGCACCGCCAGCGTCACGATCCGGTACATCGCCCCGGTGTCCAGGTAGCGGGCACCCAGCGCCCGCGCCAATCCCTTTGACACCGAGGACTTCCCGGTTCCGGCGGGCCCGTCGATGGCGACGACAATATCGGCGTTCACAGGCGTTTGGTTCGCTTCACTCCCGTCACTCACTGCGTTCGTTCCAGTCACAGGCCGACCGCTTTGTACAGTTGCCCGATCTCGTCATGCCGCAGCGCGCGGATGCTGCCCGGGCGCTGCTCACCCAGCGACACCGCCCCGATGTCGGTGCGCACCAGCGCCTCGACCGGGTGGCCCGCGGCGGCCAGCAGCCGGCGCACGATGCGATTGCGTCCTTCGTGCAATGTCAAGCGCACCAACGTCTTACCCGGGATGGCGTCCACCACCGCGAAATCGTCGACCCGCGCCATCCCGTCGTCCAGCTCGATCCCGGCCCGCAATTTTTTCCCCAGCCCGCGCGGCACCGCGCCCGCTACCGTCGCCAGATACGTCTTGGACACCTCGTGGGAGGGATGCATCAACCGGTGCGCCAGCTCGCCGTCGTTGGTCAGCAGGATCAGTCCCTCGGTGTCGGCGTCCAACCGCCCGACGTGAAACAGCTTCTTGTTGCCGCGCACCCGGCGCTCGATCAGGTCGCCGATGCATGGCCGGCCACGGTCGTCCGACATGGTCGAGTGCATGCCGCGCGGCTTGTTCAGCGCCAGGTAGACCAGCGAGTCGTCGACGGCCACCCTGGCCCCGTCGACGCGGATCACCGAGACGTCCGGGTCGACGCGGGTGCCCAGTTCGGTCACCACCTGCCCGTCCACCTCCACGCGGCCGTCCATGATCAGTTTCTCGGCGGCCCGGCGTGACGCAATTCCGGCCTGGGACAACACTTTTTGTAAGCGGATCCCTTGAGTTTCGACCATCAATCCCGGTCCACGTCGAAGGACAGCGACTGATCGGGCGCCGGGCCGCCCGTCAGTTTGATGAAACGCGGCTCGCTGTCCAGGGATTCGCTCAGGTCCTCGATCGTGTCGACGTCGGGAAGCAAGGGGGCGATGTCGGGAAGGTCGGTCAGCGACGTCAGCCCCAGGCGTTCCAGAAACAGCTCGGTGGTGGCGAACGTCGTGGCGCCGGTGTCGTCGTCGACTCCGGCCTCGGTGATCAGTCCGCGTGCCAGCAGGGTGCGCATGACGGCGTCGACGTTGACGCCGCGGACCGCGCTCACCCGCGCACGCGTCACGGGCTGCCGGTAGGCGACCACGGCCAGCGTCTCGAGCGCGGCCCGGGTGAGCTTGGATCGCGCGCCGTCCAGCAGCAGCTTCTCCACGTAGGGGGCGAACCGGGCCCGGGTGTACATCCGCCAGCCCTCGCTGTTTTGCCGCAGATCGATGCCGCTGTCGCGTTCGGTGAGTTCGTCGGCCATCTGCTGCAGTTTGGCGGCGATCCGGTAGACGGGTTGCTGCGTGGCCGCGCCCAGCGCCTCGGCGGTGACCGGGGTGTCCACCACCAGCAACAGCGCCTCCAGCACGGAGCCGAGTTCGTCGGCATCCATCGGCGCCGCCTCGGCGATCTCGATATCCAGGTCGATGTCGGGCAGCTCGTCGGTCATTATTGGTCCCGCACTTCTACCAGGGATTCGCTGGTCGGACGTTCCCCGGTCCACGAAATTTGGAGCACGCCAAGCGGCTCTGATTGGTCGAATGCTACCGCCCGGGTCCGATACAGTTCGAGCAGCGCCAGGAAACGCCCGACCACCTCCATCGACCCCTGACAGTCGGCGACCAGCTCGGAAAACGTCGCCCACTGGCCACTTCCCCGGCCTTCAAGGATCGCCAGCAGCTTCTCGGCCTGCTCGGGAATCGAGACCTGCAAGTCGTGCAGATGCGCGATGACCACCGTCGGAACCGGCCGCGGGGTGAACGCGACCGCGGCGATCTGGGCGAACCGTTCGGGGTCGACGCCAAGCATCACCTCGGGAAGCAGGTCGGTGAACCGGTCCTCCAGCGACACCGCGCGCGGGTAGCTGCGCAGCGCGGCGGCCTCTAGCTCGGCGAACATCTCCGCGACGTGCTTGAACGCGCGGTATTGCAGCAGCCGGGCGAACAGCAGGTCGCGCACCTCCAGCAGCGCCAGGTCCTCTTGGTCGTCGACCTGGCCGGCCGGCAGCAGGCGGGCGGCTTTGAGGTCGAGCAGCGTCGCGGCGATCACGAGGAACGCGGTGGTCTCCTCCAGGCCCAGCTGGGAACCGATCTCGCGGGTGTAGGCGATGAAGTCGTCGGTGACCTGGTGCAGCGCCACCTCGGTGACGTCGAGGCGATGGGCGAAGATCAGCTGCAGCAGCAGATCGAACGGCCCCTCGAAGTTGGTCAGGCGGACCTGGAAGCCGTTCTGCTGTGGCGCCTCACCATTCGCGCTGACGTTCACGCGCCGAATCGGTGGATGAACTCGCGGGCCAGCGCGCGGTAGGCAATGGCGCCGCTCGATCTGGGCGCCCAGGTGGTGATCGGCTCGCCCGCCACGCTGGTCTCCGGGAAACGGACGGTCCGGGTGATCACGGTGTCGAACACCAGGTCCCCGAACCGCTCCACGACGCGGGCCATCACCTCGCGCGCGTTGACGGTGCGCGGGTCGTACCGGGTGAGCAGGATGCCGCTGATCTCCAGCTTCGGGTTGAGCCGGTCGCGCACCTTTTCGACGGTGTCGGTGAGCAGCGCCAGGCCGCGCAGCGAGAAGAACTCGCACTCGGTGGGGATCACGACACCATCCGCGCAGGCCAGCCCGTTGACGGTGAGCAGGCCCAGCGACGGCTGGCAGTCGATCAGCACGTAGTCGTAGCGATCCAGCACCGGGTGCAGCGCCCGCGCCAGAGTCTGCTCGCGGCCCACCTCGTTGACCAGCTGGATCTCGGCGGCCGACAGGTCGATGTTGCTGGGCACCAGGTCCATGTGCTTGACCCGGGTGGAAAGCAGCACGTCGTCGATCGACACCCGCGGCTCGACCAGCACGTTGTGGATGGTCTTCTCCAGCTCGTAGTGCGGAACGCCCAGGCCCGCCGACAGGGCGCCCTGCGGGTCCATGTCCACCAGCAGCACCCGCCTGCCGTACTCGGCGAGCGCGGCGCCCAGGTTGATCGTCGACGTGGTCTTCCCGACGCCGCCCTTCTGGTTGCACATCGCCACGACCTTGGCCGGGCCGTGCGAGGTGCGCGGCGCCGGCTCGGGGATCGCCCGCGGCGGGCGTCCCGTCAAGCCGATCTCGACGCCGTTGTCCGGGTGCTCGGTCATCACGCCCGGCGTGTTCGGGAGGTGAACATCGCTGGAAAGTCTAACGGCTTCGCGCGTTTAAGCCGTGCGACCCGCGGGCGAGTCACCAGCCTAATACGGGCGGAAATCGGTGGTGGGGCGCTCAACCGTAAGGGGAGTTAACTTCAGTCACACCAGCACCATTCGGGAGGTCATGAGTGAATCGCAAAAGCGCTATCGCATGCGCTATCACTTCTGTAGCCCGCACTATCGTGGATTTCATGGACCTCAAGCGACGACTGCCCATCCTCCGGTGGTCGGTATGGCGGATGGCCGTCGGCAATCGCAACATCACCACCACCGGCCAGATCGGCGACGGGCGCGAAGCCGCCGCGGTCGAATACGTCGTCAAGAACGCCCGGGCCGGCGACATCGACGACGTGCTGGCCACCATCGACAAGTTCGCCTACGAGAAGTCGATGCTGATCAACGTCGGCGACGAGAAGGGGCTACTCCTCGACGCCGCCGTGCGTCGCGCCAATCCCGCACTGGCGCTCGAGCTCGGCACCTACTGCGGCTACGGCGCGCTGCGGATCGCCCGCGCCGCTCCCGACGCCAGGGTGTATTCCGTCGAGCTCGCCGAGGCCAACGCCGTCAACGCCCGGCGGATCTGGGAGCACGCCGGCGTGGCCGACCGGGTGACGTGTGTCGTCGGCACCATCGGCGACGGCGGGCGCACGCTGGACGCGCTGGCCAACGAGCACGGATTCGCTTCCGGCGCACTCGATTTCGTATTCCTAGACCACGACAAGGACGCCTACCTGGACGACCTGATGAGCATCCTCGACCGGGACTGGCTGCGTTCGGGCGCGGTCGTGGTCGCCGACAACGTCAGGATTCCCGGCGCGCCGAAGTACCGCGAATACATGCGCCGGCAGCAGGGCAAGCTGTGGAACACCGTCGAGCACAAGGCGCACCTCGAATACCAATCGCTGGTGTCAGACCTGGTGTTGGAGTCCGACTACCTGGGTCCAGCGTCGACTTGATGTCGCGATTTCGGGCGCATGAGCCCAACAACTCGACGTTGGGCGGTATTAGGGGGACGTTGGGCGGTATTGGGGGGACGTTGGGCGGTATTGGGGGGACGTTGGGCGCTATTGGGCCCGGGGGTGGGCCCCGGCCCACACCTCGCGCAGCGCGTGCACGGTGACCAGCGTGTAGATCTGCGTCGTCGTCACCGAGGCATGACCCAGCAGCTCCTGCACGACCCGGACGTCCGCGCCGCCCTCCAGCAGGTGGGTGGCGAAGGAGTGCCGCAGCATGTGCGGCGACACGCCCGAGGTGATGCCGGCGCGCTCGGCGGCGTCCTGCAGCACCTGCCACGCGCTTTGCCGCGACAGCCGCCCGCCGCGCGCGTTGAGGAAGATCGCCGGCGTGCCGCGGCCCCGGCGGGCCAGGTCGGGGCGGCCGCGCACCAGATACGCGTCCAGCGCCTGCACGGCGGGCCGCCCGATCGGCACCAGCCGCTGCTTGCCGCCCTTGCCGCGCAGCAGCACGGACCTGGCCTCGGTGTCGATGTCGTCGACGTCGAGGCCGACGGCCTCGGAGATCCGAGATCCGGTGGAGTACAACAACTCCAGCAGCGCCCGGTTGCGCAGCGTCAGCGGGCCGTCGCTCGGGCTCTCGCCGCCCGCGCCTTCCAGCAGCGCCAGCACCTCGTCGATGGTCAGGCTCTTGGGGAGCCGGCGGCCGGGGGTCGGCGGCCTAACGGCCCGCGCCACGTCCAGTTCGGCCAGCCCCTCGGCGGCGGCGAACCGATGCAGGCCGCGCACCGCGATCAGCGCCCGCGCCGCCGACACCGCCGACAGCGCCGCCGCCCCGGAATCGGGATCGCCGCGGCGCAGCGCCACCAGGAACTCGCTCACGTCGTCCTCGCCGACCTTGGCCAGATCGTGGATCCCACGGTCGGACAGGTGCTTGCTGTAGCGGCGCAGGTCGCGGCGATAGGAGCTCAGCGTGTTCTTCGCCACACCCCGCTCGATTGTCAGATGGTCGAGGTAGCCCTGCAGTTGTGTCTCCAGCGCCACCGCCGTCATTGCGCGGCCTTTCGGGCGGCGAACGCCGTCGGCTTGTCGACCCACGGGCTGTCCGGGGGCCGCGGCTGCGCGAACCCGTCGGTCACCGCGTGGGCGGCCAAGATCCCCGCCACCGCAATGGCATTCACGATTTCGCCGCTGAGCACCTTGCGGGTGGCCTCCGCCAACGGATACCACTCGAGCGTCATATCGGCTTCTTCGTCGTGCGCCTCGGGCCGGTCCACCTCGGTGAGCCCGGTGGCCAGGTAGACGCGCACCGATTCGTCACTGAAACCGGGCGTGGAATCGAGGTCGACGAGCACCCGCCACGTGTCGGCCTTCAGGCCGGCCTCCTCCTGGAGCTCCCGGGCGGCGGTCAGCTGGGCCGGCTCGCCGCCGACGTCGAGCAGCCCGGCGGGCAGTTCCCACAGCCGTCGGCCGAACGCATGTCGGTACTGATAGACCATCGGGATGTTGCCGTCGTCGTCCATCGCCACCACGGCCACGGCGCCGAAGTGCTCGACGACTTCGCGGGTGACGACCTTGCCGCCCGGCATCCGGACCCGATCGCGGCGCAACGCGAAAATCTTTCCGCGGTGCAGCGTTTCGGATGACGCCGTCTCGAAGACGTGTTCAGCCACGGGCCGCGGGCTCGATTAGCGGCCGCTGAACGCTGTCTCGATGCTGGTTGCCGTTGGACGACTGCTCGGGGATTTCCACCGGCAGCAACTCGCCCGCTTTGTAGTCGAGCGCCGCCCCGACGAACGCCGACGAACAGCGGGTGCGGGCGGGTGGGCCGGCTCTTCAGTTCGGGATGGGCCTGGGTACCGACGATGAACGGGTGCACGTCCGCCGGGTATTCGACGAACTCCACCAGGTGGCCGTCGGGCGAGGTCCCGGAGAAACGCAGGCCGCTTTCGGCAATGCGGTCGCGGTAGGCGTTGTTGACCTCGTAGCGGTGCCGGTGCCGCTCGGACACCTCCGTCGCGCCATAGGCCTGGGCCACAATCGAATCCTGCTGCAGGACCGCGGGATAGGCGCCCAGCCGCATGGTGCCGCCGAGATCGGCCTGACCGGCGACGATGTCTTCCTGATCGGCCATCGTGGAAATGACGGGATCCGGTGTGCCCGGCTCGAATTCGGACGAGTTGGCCTCGGTGAGGCCGACCGAGCGCGCGGCCTCGATCACGATGCACTGCAAACCGAGGCACAGTCCGAGCACCGGCAACCCGCGCGCCCGGGCATGGCGGATGGCGCCGATCTTGCCCTCGATTCCGCGGATGCCGAACCCACCGGGGATCAGCACACCGTGCACGTCGCCCAGCGCGGCGGCGGCGTCACTGGGATTCGAACACTCGTCGGAGGTCACCCACACCATCTCGACCTTGGCGTGGTGCTTGAACCCGCCGGCGCGCAGCGCCTCGGTGACCGACAGGTAGGCGTCGGAAAGCTCAACATACTTGCCCACCAACGCGACTCGCACCGTCTCGTGCGGTTCGTGAACCCTGCGCAGCAGGTCGTCCCATTCGGTCCAGTCCACGTCGCGGAACGGCAGGTTGAGCCGGCGCACCACGAACGCGTCGAGTTCCTCGCGGTGCAGCACCTTCGGGATGTCGTAGATCGACGGTGCGTCGGGCGTGGAGATGACGCCGTCGATGTCGACGTCGCACGATAGCGCGATCTTGTTCTTCAGCGCCTCGGGAACGTCCCGGTCGCAGCGCAGGATCAGCGCGTCCGGGGTGATACCGACGCTGCGCAGCGCGGCCACCGAATGCTGCGTCGGCTTGGTCTTGAGCTCACCCGAGGGGGCCAGGTAGGGCACCAGCGACACGTGCAGGAAGAACACGTTTTCCCGGCCGAGGTCGTGGCGCACCTGCCGCGCCGCCTCCAGAAAGGGCTGCGACTCGATATCGCCTACGGTGCCGCCGATTTCGGTGATCACGACGTCGGGGCGATTACCGTCGGCGTCCGGCTGGGCCATCGCCAGGATGCGCCGCTTGATCTCGTCGGTGATGTGCGGGATCACCTGGACGGTGTCACCGAGGTACTCACCGCGACGTTCCTTGGCGATGACCGTCGAATACACTTGCCCGGTGGTCACATTCGCCGAACCGGACAGATCGCGATCCAGGAACCGCTCGTAGTGGCCGACGTCGAGGTCGGTCTCGGCGCCGTCCTCGGTGACGAAGACCTCACCGTGCTGGAACGGGTTCATCGTGCCCGGGTCGACGTTGAGGTACGGGTCGAGCTTCTGCATCGTCACGTGCAACCCGCGCGCCGTCAGTAGCTGCCCCAGGCTGCTGGCCGTCAGCCCCTTGCCGAGCGAGGAAGCGACGCCACCGCTGACGAAGAGATGCTTGGTGGCGGATTGCGGGTGCTTGCGCACTGGCGACCTCCGTGAAGACGGGCAGGGCTTGAATTTGTCTAGCGTTAACTAGCTGGGCCTGCCGACCCACGGAAACCCACCCTAACACCCCGGCGCGCTACGGTGCCGCGAACACGCCCTAGCGGGCAGCCGCTGCGCCTTTACGGAGGCCTTTGATGAGGCCGTTACTGGGGCACGGTGATCGACGTGGCCCCGTGGCCGGTGCCGTACTGCCCGACGTGGCCGCCGTTGATCAGGTCGTGCAGGCCAAGGACCGCCGTGATCCGCCCGGGCGCGGCGTCGACGTCGTCGACGGTGCTGATGACCGAGGACATGCCGGCGTCGGCGCGGGTCACGGCGACCGCGGCGCCGCCGGTCGCCGAACCGTCGCGCCCCGCCAGCAGGGTGCCCGAGCCGTGGGGGGCGAGCGCGGCCGAGAACCGGGCCACGCTGACGCCCTGATTGCCGGCGTCTTGGGGCAACGCGCCGCCGGTGATGACCAGCGCGGCGTTGGCCGCCCCCATGTGGTCGGCGGGCTGATAGGTGACGAAGCCGGTGTCGCGCAGCGACGCCAGCACGGTGTCGCGCTGGGGATCATCCACCGGCGGCACGGCCGGGTTGGTGTTGATCAGCATCGCGATGCCCAGCAGATCGCCGGCCTGCGAACCCTGGTCGACGAGCTTGGTGCTCAGCTGCTGACCGGCGGGCAGGATCGACGAGTTCACCACCGTCCGCAGCTTCTCCGCGGAGTTGGCGTCGACGAACTCCTGCGTCAGCGACACCGTTCCGGTGACCGTACCGCCGGCCTGGCCGATGAACTTCGAGACCGCGGCGACGTCGTCGTCCCTTGCGTCCGGGGTGCGGAACACGACCACCGATTTGCCACCGAGCGCGTCGTGCACAATCCGGCCGACCAGTTGGTTATCGAAATTGTTTGCGGCGGCGAGCTTTTCGTTCATCGCATTCTTCTGGTCGTTGAGCCCGCTGATCTGTGTGTAGAGGTCGCGCTTCTCGTCACGCAGGCTGGACAGCAGGGTGTCCGACAAGAAGCCGGAACCCAGCACGACTCCGACCGCCAACGCCAGAAAGACGGCGGCCAGCGATAGCGCATGTTGGCGTAACGAGATCATTCGAGCGCACCTCCCTCGAAAGAACTATGAGATCAAGTGCTGAATCCACGCCGAGAAGTGGTTCCAGTACTGGGTGATCCAGTGCAGCACCACGCCGTCGGTGCGGGACACCCACAGGGCCACGATGACGGCGATCAGCATCGTCAGCGCCAGCAGCGCGATGGCGCCCCCCGATATGTGGTTGCGGTACAAGGTGGCAACGGCCTGGGCGTCCACCACCTTCTCGCCCACCCGAAGCCTGGTCAGAAACGTCGAGGGGTTGCTCTGCGTGCGCGTGCGGTCGAAGAACGTCTCGATGTTGGCGGTGTGGCCGGCCGTCACGAGCAACGCGGCGCCGTGGTGATCGGCCAGCAGCAGAGCCAGGTCGACCGCCGAACCCGCGGCCGGAAAGGTCATCGCCCCGACGCCGAGGTCCTGGATCCGTTCCAGACCGGGCGCGTGGCCGTCGGCGTCGGCGGGCAACACGACGTGGGCGCCGCACTTGAGGGCCTCGGTGCTGATCTTGTCGGGGTCGCCGACGATGATCTGGGGGCGATATCCGGCCTTGCGCAACACATCCGCGCCGGTGCCGACACCGATGAGCACCGGCTGGTATTCCTTGATGAACGGCTTGAGGGATCGCAGATCGTCTTCGGCGCTGGGCTCGTCGGCGACGATCACCACGTGCCGGCGCCGCAGGTCGATGTCGATGTCGGGGATGCCGATGCCGTCGATCAGCAGCGGGCTCTCGCTCTTGATGAACTCAATCGTGTTGCCGGCGAACGCCTCCAGGTGGGCGGCCAGCCCGCTCTTGGCCTCCCGCATCAGGTCGGCGATGTCGTGGTCGGTGCGTTCGGTGCCGCGGATCAGCCGGCGGTCGCCCGAATAGACACCACCCTCGTAGAGGCGAATCTTGGAGCCGTCCTTGACCTTCTTGAAGATGTCGGGTCCGGTCTCGTCGATGAGGGTCACCCCGTTGTTGACCAGCACCTCGGGCCCGAGGTTGGGATAGCGGCCCGACACCGAGGGTGACGCGTTGACGACGGCGGCGATGTCCGCCTCCACCAGCGCGTCCGCGGTGATTCGGTCCAGATCCAGGATGTCGAGGACCACGATGTCGCCGGGGCAGACCCTGCGCAGCAGGCGGTCGATGTTCCGGTCGACCCGGGCGGTGCCGGTCAGGCCCGGCCGGGACGTATTACGTGATAGCAGCCCTGACATCTTCATGGGGGCGATTCTGTCCGCGAAGCACGGGTGAGGTGGGGAGGCGCGCCGTAACATCAGCCTCAGAAGTTATCTAGAGTCACATCTGTAACAGGTCGATGTCGAGACGATCTCGAACGTCGACTCGTTGGGCCGAACGAGCCGATCTGCCCGCAACGAGTCGACGCTCGGGGGCTAGTTCTTGTCGTTCTGAGCGGTTTCGAGTAGTTCGCGGGCGTGCGCGCGGCCGCTGTCGGAGTCGCCCAGCCCCGCCAGCATCCGCGCCAGCTCGGCGACCCGATCGTCGTCGGTCACCCGCCGCACCACACTGGTTCCCTTGGGTCCGGCGCCATGCACCACCAGGTGCACGTCGGCGTACGCGGCCACCTGCGGCAGGTGCGTGACGACGATGACCTGGTGGGTGCGGGCCAGCCGCGCCAGCCGCCGCCCGATCTGCACCGCCGCCCGGCCACCGACGCCGGCGTCGACCTCGTCGAACACCATGGTGGTGCCCGCCGCCTCTTTACGGGAAGTGGCCAGCACGACTTCCAATGCCAGCATCACGCGGGACAGCTCGCCACCGGATGCACTCTTGGCCAGCGGCAGCACGTTCATGCCGCGGTGGGCGGCGAAGCCGAACTCGACCTCGTCGACACCGTCGCCGCCGGCGCGGGCCAGCTCGCCCGACGGCAGCGCGAGCGCGGCGGGATCATCGCGGCCCGCGGCGACGTCGGTCGTCACGTCGATGGTGAATTCGGCGTCGGCCATCGCCAGCCCGGACAGTTCCGCGGTAACCTCCTTGGCCAGCCGTTTGGCGGCTTTGCGCCGAAGCTTGCTGAGATCGATTGCCGCTTCGCACAATTGGCGCGCCAATTCGTCGACCCGTCGTTCCAGCGCGGTTATCGCTTCTTCGGAGACATCGAGTTGCGCCAGCCGCTCCCGCGATTCGTGTGCCCACCGCAGCACCCCGTCGATGTCGGCGGCGTACTTGCGGGTCAGCGTGCGCAGTTGGGCCTGGCGGGCCAGCTTGGATTCCAGCGCGCTGGCGTCGACCGGCAGCTCGTCCAGGAAGCCGCCGAGTTCGCGGGCCGCGTCGGCGACCACCGTCAGCGCCTCGCCGATCTGGCAGGCCAGCGCCCGCAGCGTCGCGTCATCCGTCGATTCGAGTGCGGCCCTTGCCTTCCCCAGGCTGTCGGTCGCGCTTTGGCGGAGTCCGTCCGCGTCGTCCGCGTCGTCGGCGTCGTCGGCCGACAGCGCGGCGCGCGCCGTCGCGGCGGCCTCGCGCAGCGTGTCCAGTTCGGAGAGGCGCAGGATGTCGGCGACCAGCGCGTCGTCCTCTCCCGGTTGCGGGTCGACGGTGTCGATCTCGTTGAGCGCGAACTTCAGTCGGTCGGCCTCCTGGGCGAGTTCGCGGGCCCGGTCGCGGCGGTCGATGAGGTCGCGGCGCGCCGAGAGCCAGGCGTCGCGCAGCTTGCGGTAGCGCTCGAGGGCCGGACCGGCCTCCGCGAAGCGGTCCAGCGCGCCGCGTTGCTCCTCGGGCCGGATCAGCCGCAGCTGGTCGTTCTGCCCGTGCAGAGTGAGGACCTCGGTGGTGAAGTCGCCCAGCGACTTGGCGGGCACGCTGCGGCCACCGAGGTAGGCGCGCGACGGTCCGTCACGGCTGACCGAGCGCAGCGCGATGACGCTGCCGTCCTCGTCGCGCTCCGCCCCCGAGGCATTCCAGTATCTCGTCCAGCTGCGCCGCCGTCTCGTCATCGAGATCGGTTGTGGTGAAACGACCTTCGACGACCGCCCGCTCGGCCCCCGACCGGACCCGGTTGGCGTCGGCGCGTGCACCGCCGAGCAGGTGCAGCCCGGTCACCACCATGGTCTTGCCGGTACCGGTCTCGCCGGTCAGTACGGTCAGGCCGCGGCCGAACTCCCCGACCGCGGCGCTGATCGCGCCCAGCGACTCGATGCGGATTTCGGTCAGCATTCGGTCAGCACCGCGCCAGCGCCGTTACTTCCCGCGCCACCCGGTCACCGGCAACCGGAACTTGCGCACCAGGCGGTCGGTGAACGGCGCGCTGTCCAGCCGCGCCCATCTCACCGGTGTGCCGCAGCGGGTCACCTCGATCCGGCCGCCGGCCGGTATCAGCATTTCGCGGCGGCCGTCGCAGAACACCAGGGCGTCGTGCCCGTCCGCTTCCACTCTCGATCGCGATGGTGGCTTCGGGACTGGTGACCATGGGCCGCCCGAACAGCGCGTGAGCGTTGTTGGGTACCACCAGGATTGCCTCGAGGTCGGGCCACAGCACCGGCCCGCCGGCCGAGAACGCGTAGGCGGTGGATCCGGTCGGCGTCGACACCAGCACCCCGTCGCAGCCGAACGCCGACACCGGGCGGCCGTCGACCTCGACGACCACCCCGAGCACCCCCAGCCGCGGGCCCTTCTCCAGGCTGACCTCGTTGAGGGCCCACCCGTGCTCGATGACGCGACCCTTGTGGCGCACCACGACATCCAGCGTCAGGCGGTTCTCCACCCGGTAGTCGCGGGCCACAACGTGATCCAGCACCCGGTCGATGGCCTCCGCTTCGGCCTCGGCCAAGAAGCCGATCCGGCCCAGGTTGACGCCCAGCACCGGAATCCCGGCGTTCCGGGCCAGTTCGGCGGCCCGCAGGAAGGTGCCGTCGCCGCCGAGCACCAGCACCAGTTCGCAACCGTCGGCCGCCTGCGCGTCGGCGTCGAGCACCTGGATCTCGACGCCCATGGCCCGCATGTCGTCGGGAGACAGGTGCAGCGATCCCCTGTCGACCGCCTCGGCGGACAGCACGCGGAGCGCGATTCCGTTGTCGCTCAGGACTTTCTGCACGCGACGCGCGGTCTCGGTCGCTTCGTCGCGGCCGGTGTGGACCACCAGCAGCACGGTGCGGTGGTCGCTCTTTTCAGGAGTCATTGCGGGCCCTCTTCGACGGCGCCGTGCACCGCGTCCACCAGCTCATCGGCGGATAGCCCCCGATCGGTCTCGGCGCGCAGCCACAGGAAGTATTCGACATTTCCCGACGGGCCCGGCAGCGAGCTGGCGGTGACGTCGACGGTGTGCCAGCCCAGCTGCCCGGCACGCCGCGCGACGGCCAGCACCGCGTCGGCGCGCAAGCCGGGGTCGTGTACGACCCCGCCGGCGCCGACCTGGCCCTTCCCCACCTCAAACTGCGGCTTCACCATGGGAACGATATCCGCGCTCGGCCAAGCACATCCAATCAGCGCCGGCAATACGGTGGCCAGCGAGATGAACGACAGGTCAGCCACCACCAGGTCGACCGGCCCGCCGATCGCCTCCGGCGTCAGGTCGCGGGCGTTGGTCCGCTCGACGACGATCACCCGCGGATCGCAGCGCAGCGACCAGGCCAGCTGGCCGTACCCCACGTCGGCGGCCACCACTTCGGCGGCGCCCCGATCCCGCAGCACCTCCGTGAATCCGCCCGTCGACGCGCCGGCGTCCAGGCAGCGGCGGCCCGCGACCGGAATGCCGAAGGCGTCCAGCGCACCGATGAGTTTGTGCGCCCCGCGCGACACCCAGCCGCGTTCGGCATCTCCGGCGACGGTCAGGGCCGCGGTGACGGCGACCGCGGTGCCCGGCTTGCGGGCCGGCAGGCCGTCGATGCTCACCTTGCCGGCGCCGATCAACTCCGCGGCCTGCTGGCGAGATCGCGCGAGCCCGCGCCGGACGAGCTCGGCGTCAACGCGGGCACGCCGTGCCACCGTGGCACTCAGCCGTTCTCCGCCGACTCCAGCGCCCGCAGCAGCACGTCGTGCGCCTCGGAAAGGCGGCGCGCTATCTCTTCGAGCTCGGCGAGAGACGGCTCGGTGCCGGGGTTTTCCGGGTCGCCGGGCTGTGGCAGCTGGGCAAGCAGGGCGTCGATTTCGGCGCGAAGCGCTTCGGGATCGATATTCATTGTGTTCTTACGCTAGTCATGGGTCAGTCGCCGTGCACCAGAGACCAGCGCTGCAGCGCGTCGCGGGCCCGATCGTCGCCCGCCTCGATGGGCAAGGACTCGGACTCTTGAGCGCCCCATACCGCGCCGGCGACGGCGCGGACGACCGACAGCCCGTCCCCCTCGTCGGTGCCGTTGGCGCTGACCGTCACCGCCCGATCCCCGACGTCGACGTGCCAGCCCGGCTGCGGCCCCACCGCGAGCAGCTCGCCGTCCTGGTGCAGCGAGCGCAGGTCGTGGCCGATGTAGGTGGGCCGGCGGGCGGGTTCGGCGTACACCGCGTCGCGCGCGGTGTTGACCCCGGTGAGCACCATCAGGCTGGGCAGCTCGGCGGCGTTGGCGCCCTCGATGTCGGTGTCCAACCGGTCACCGATGACCAGGGGCGCGCGGAAGTCGCCCCGGGCCACCGCGTCTTGCAACAGCCGTGGCGCCGGTTTGCCGGCGACCCGCGGTTCGCCGCCGGTCGCCGTCCGCAGCGCGGCCACGAACGATCCGTTCCCGGGCAGCAGGCCACGCTCGGTGGGCAGGGTGGGGTCGACGTTGGCCGCCACCCACAGCGCGCCGGCCCGGATGGCCAGGGCCGCCTCGGCGAGATCCGGCCAGCCGATGGTCGTGGACAGGCCCTGTACGACGGCGACCGGGTTGTCGTCGTAGCGGCGCACCGGGCGCAGCCCGACGGCGGCGATCTCGTTGGCCAACGCGTCGGTGCCCACGATCAGCACCCGGGAGTCCGGCGGGAGCTGCTCGGCCAGCAGCCGGGCCGCGCTCTGCGCGCTGGTGACGACGTCCGAACCCGTGGCGGTGAAGCCGAGCTCGCGCAGGTGCAACGCCACCTCGTCGGCGCTGCGGGAGGCGTTGTTGGTCACATACAGCTTGCGACTGTCGACCTCGTCCAGCGACTGCACCGCGCCCTGCGTGGGCTGGGCGCCGCGGAACACCGTCCCATCCAGGTCGATCAGCAGGCAATCATACTGTTGCGCAATTGTTTTCACGGCTGGCCGGTCATCTCAGGCGAGCTCGCTGACCCGCTCTTCGGCGTCGGTGACGCCTTCGGTGTCGGCGGCCGCCGAGCGCAAAAACCATTGCAGCGCTTCGTCGTTGCGGCCGAGCGCCAGCAGCGTGTCGGCGTAGGCGTAGAACAACCGCGCCGCCGTCGAGCCGGTGCGGCCCGGGTCCAGCTGCGGCGTGGACAAGATGGTCAGTGCCTGCTCCAGCTGCCCGAGATCGGCGCGGGCACCGGCGGCGACGATGCGCAACTCGTCGGCGTCGTCGCCGCTGAGCTGGGCCGCCTCCTCTCCGCGCGCCAATTCGATCGCCCGCTCCGGACGGCCAAGTCCGCGTTCGCAATCGGCGATCAGCGCGAGCAACGGGGACTTGCTGCCCATCCGGCGGGCGGCGCGCAGTTCGGCCAGCGCCTGGGCCCAATCGCCGCAGTAGTAGGCGGCGATCCCGACGGCTTCGCGGACCGCGGCGATCCTGCTGGACCGGGCCCGCGCCGCGCGGGCGTGACTGAGCGCGGCTTCCGGGTCCTCGTCGATCAGCTCGCCCGCGGCGACCAGGTGGCGCGCCACCGCGTCGGCCGTGGCGCGGTCCAGGGTGCTGAGCTCGCGCCGGATTTCGGGCGCCAGCTGCCGGGCATCCACGCCGGGCGGGATCGCGGGTCCGTCATGCGACGCGCGATCGCCTTGGCCGTCTTGGTCGCCGGCGCCGCGCGGCTGCACCGGGCGCGCACGGCCCGGACCCGACCAGGAACCCGCGCGCTCCCTGCGCGGCCCTCGCCGTGGCGGGCCCTGCCTGTCGTCGACCACGCTGCCGAGAATACGGGGGCCCGGCGGCGCCGGGTGACACGCGTTAGGCCGGGGCCTGGTCGGCCAGCAGCGGCGCCAGGACCGCCGGGCAATAGGTCGCGATCGCGACCACGGTGAACACGCCCGCCACATCGTGGGACATTCCGTGGCCGTCGGCCACCGCGGCGATCACCGAATCGAACGACCCGCCGGGCCCCACGAGCATCGGGCACACCGACTGCCCCAGCGCCATCGTGCTGTCCGGTTGCGAAACCGGAACGCCGGCGTTCGTGAGGGCCCGCAGGAACGCGTTACCCATCAGGTCGGCGTGCACGGGTGCCGCCAGCGCCGCCGTCAGACCAGCCACGCCCGCGCTCACCCCCACCACCCGCAGTACGCGTGTCGCGCTAGTCACCGTGACCACAGTGGTCGTCGACGGTCACGTCCACGACACGGCGCGATAAAGGTTTGGGTTAGCCGTCCACCCGCGCTAGACCTTTTCGATGCCGGCGACGTTTCGTTTGCCGCGGCGCAGCACCAGCCACCGGCCGTGTAGGAAGTCCGAGGGCTGCGGCGCCCATTCCTCGCTGTCGATGCGAACGTTGTTGACCGAAACGCCGCCTTCGCCGATCGTGCGGCGCGCGGCTCCCTTGCTGGCCGAGAGGCCGCTGGCCACCAAGAGGTCGAGGATCCCGTCGGGACCGCCGGGCTTGAGCTCGGCGACCGACGCCTCGCGCAGCGCCGAGGACAGCGTCGCCTCGTCCAGGCGGTCGAGTTCGCCCTGCCCGAAGAGCGCCCGGCTGGCGTGCTCGACCGCCTCGGTGGCCGCCTCGCCGTGCACCAGGACGGTCAGCTCGCGGGCCAGCCGCCGTTGGGCGGCGCGTTGCTGCGGGCGCTCGGCGGTGGCCCAGTCCAGCTCGGCCAGCTCGTCGGCCGACAAGAAGGTGAACCATCGCAGGTACCGGATCACGTCGGCGTCGGCGGTGTTGATGAAGTACTGGTACCAGGCGTACGGACTCGTCATTTGGGGGTCCAGCCACAGGCTGCCGCCGCCGGTGGACTTGCCGAACTTGGTGCCGTCGGCGGCGGTCACCAGCGGGACCGTCAGCGCGTGCACCGTCGCGCCGAGCTTCTGGCGGACCAGGCGCACGCCGGCGATGATGTTGCCCCACTGGTCTGAGCCGCCGATCTGCAGCGTGCAGCCATGGCGCTGGTGCAACTCGACGTAGTCGTTGGCCTGCAGCAGCATGTAGCTGAACTCCGTGTAGGAGATGCCCTCGCCCTCCAGGCGCCGCCGGATGGTGTCGCGATCCAGCATCACGTTGACCGAGAAGTGTTTTCCGACGTCGCGCAGGAACTCGACGGCCGACATGGGGCCCGTCCAGTCCAGGTTGTTGACGACGACGGCGCCGGTGGGTGAGGCCCCAGAATCGGAGAAGTCGACGAAGCGTTCCAGCTGTCCGCGAATGCGCTCGGTCCATGCGGCGACGGTGTCGGCCTCGTTGAGAGCGCGTTCACCGACGTCACGCGGGTCGCCGATCATGCCGGTGGCGCCGCCCGCGAGCACGATCGGACGGTGCCCGGCGCGCTGAAACCGACGCAACGCCAGCAGCGGCACCAGGTGCCCGGCGTGCAGGCTCGGCGCGGTCGGGTCGAAGCCGGCGTAGACCGTCATCAGCCCGCGCCGCGCTTCGGCGGCCAGCGCGTCGAGGTCGGTGGACTGGGCGATCAGACCGCGCCAGCCCAGCTCGTCGAGGATCATGGTGTCGATTTTTCCAGTACTGCGACGAGCGTCGACTTGTGGTGGGGTTTCGGGGCATTCTGGCGCAACGACTCGACGTTCGGCGGGGGCTAGTCGCTGGCGCCCGGCGCCGGGGCGCGGGGGCTGCGGCGGTAGGCCGAGACCTCGGGTCGGCCCGCGAGCCAGAATCGCCACGGCCGGTCGGCGGCCTGGCTGACGCCGACGCGGGGACCGGACGCGGCGGTCAGCGGATCGTTCAGTTCCAGCGTTACCGGGCCGCCGGGGTCGAACAGGTCAATCCCGTTGTCGTCCATGATGATTCCCATCGCCGCGCACAGATTCCCAGGGCCGCGCGCCAGCGCAGCGGCGCGGATCAACTCGCCGCGGCGGGCCCGCGCGACGTCGGTGCCATCCTCGAGGGCGGCGGCCCTCAGGAGGACGGCCGCCGCGGTCCCATCCGGTGCGCACGAGACGTTGGCGCAGACGTGGATCCCGTGGCTGCGATAGGTGTAAAGCCGGCCCGGGGGCCCGAACATCACGGCGTTGCGGCCGTTGCGCCCGCGGTACGAGTGGGCCGAGGCATCCGGCCAGGGACCGTCGGGAACCCCGCCGTAGGCCTCGACTTCGACGACGATGGCGCGCACGCCCCTCCCGGTGAGGGTGGCGCCGAGCAATCGATGCGCGGCCGCGACGGGATCGACGAGCAGTTGATCGGCGCTCACCGCCGCTATCTAACTCCCCCGCTTCAGCCGTCAGCCCGCAGGCAACTTGAGCACGAACCCTCAGCGTCGTCCTTCTCCCAGGGAAGGCCCCGCGAACGGCCGTTACCGGTCCGTACCGCGACGGAAGCGGTTTAATCCAGGACGGCTGGTACGACGGCAACAGCAACACCTGGCAGGCACAGCAACTCAACAGCTCCGGGTGGTCCGCTTGGCTGTCCCATTTAGTAACTACCCAGGCAGCTGGTCTTCCTGGGGCCGAAACCGCCTCCGCCGCAACGCTATCCGTTGTCGGAAGCCCAGGCGGCGCTGCAGTGCCTGGCCGACGGCGGTGTGCTGGGTCAAGTTGGTGCTCGAGCCGTAGGAATCAGCGAGGCCGGGCTCGGCTCATCCGCCAACCAGCTCAATTAGAGGACTTGGAACAGCACTAGAAGCTCAAAACCACCTGCGAGTGTGAGCAATCCCGCGTCGGCAGCAAACGGAGCGATGAGTGCATATTGCAATCCGCCGAGAACGTTCCCGTCGATCGCTTGCTGGATCCCGCTCAGGAACAGATTGACGTCATAGGCCGGGAGCACGGTAACCAGGAAATTCGCGATGTCTGCTGTCGGAAGCGCAGCTGCGTAAAGGTTCGCGGCAGTACCCGAGATTCCGTTGGCGACATTGGTGATCGCCCCCTGGATGGTCTCGATAATGCCATTGGGCGAGGACAGCCGACGTGGGCGCGGACAGATCCGCTGCGCCCGTTCCCGCCACCGACGTCAGCGAGTCGGACAGGCTGGCCAGCGACACGCCCGAGGCTTCTGCGTGGATGTCGCCGACGAAGGCGTGGGCCCCCTGCTGGGCTCTGGTGATCAGATCCTGGGCGATGAGGGCCTGGCTGACGTGGGGAAACAGCCCGAAATAGGTGTGCTCGTTCGCGTAGCCCGTCGACCAGCCCTGGGTGGGGCTGCCGTAGCCCAGGTTGACGATCGTCGTCAGATCCGGTTGGAGTAGGTCTGTGATTGGGTTGCCGATGACCGGTATTGCACGCACCGGGTCCAACAGCGGCAGACCGCTCTGCGTCGTGAACATGTAGTAGTTGGTAACGCCGGTGTAGCCCGGCGACGTTGGCAGGTGCTGAATGGCGTAGCCAGGGGGAAGCGCCGACGGATTCGCCGGATAAGTGTTGTGCACATAGTAGATGCCCGCAAAGGCGTTCAGGTCCGAAATCAAGTTGATCGGGTATTGCGGGAAGTCGACGAATCCGTCGTATTCCATCGAGTAGACGTTGGTCGGGTAGATGGTGTTGGAGGGAGTCGCGCCGTAGAACGTGAACCCCAGACTCGGAATCTGTAGTGGCTGACCCGCCGGGAAGCCCGGGAACCGCGCCAAGATGCCGCCGTTGGGATTCATCTCGTCAGCCACCAGGACGAAGCCGAGTTGATTTGCCGTCGACGGGCTCGGGTTGAGCAAGGGGTTCGCGAGGTTCTCCATTTCCAACGAGGAGATGTCGGCGCTCATGTGCCAAAAACGGCAACGCTGCCCGAGGGGTTGGCGGCGAGCGTGTTTTTGATCGCGTTGTCGAGAATCTGCACGCCCTGCGCCACCGAAACGTCGAGGGTCAAGCTCTTGACACCGGTGAACGGATATAAGCCCTCGGGCGTAACCACGGCAACTGCATTAGAGGGAAGCACACTGAAGATTTGGTTGAAATAGTCGAGAGCGGCGGTAACGGTGGACGGCGGGGGTATCGGCTTGCCGGTGCCGCCCATGACCAAACCAACGGTCGTTCCCTGCAATGGCGACTGAACCACCATTGGCGTCGGTGAGCTGCCCCCCAGCAGCGACCGGACGGGTGCGGTGAGCGCTCCCAGCGCGCCAGAGACCGCGCTGGCGTTTGCGGCCTCGGCCGCCGCGTATGCGTTCCCAGCGGAGGCCAACGCCGCGGCGAAATCCTCGTGAAAAATCGAAGCTTGATTGAGGACGGCTTGATACTCCTGAGCGTAGCTGCCAAACAGGTTTGCGGCCGCCGCTGACACCTCATCGGCGGCCGCTGCCGCCATACCGGTTGTCGGGCCCGCGGCGGCCGCGTTGGCCGCGCCGATCGCCGATCTAATTTCCGCTACGTTCCCGGCGGCCGTGTTGATCAATTGCGGTTCCGCGAGCAAGCCCGTCATCGGCTGTTCCCTTCACGACCAGGGGTATTCATCTGTGGTACCGACGCCACCGTGAAACCGATGACCCGGCGAGCCCGGCCATCGCGGTGCCGGCTCCTGCAGATCGCGGTGCACGTGCTGGTCCAACGGGTCTGGGCTTTCGGTCATGACAGACTCCATTGATCGGATCCATGGTACGAGCCTGCCGATTGCTATCCGGCTGCTGATTATGTACTCGGTGCTGGCTAAGGTCCGCTACCGAAAGATCGGACGGATGACGGACAGTCATCCCATTTAGTGACTACCTAGACGCAGAGAGTGTGCCCTGCGGTCTTGACAACCCTCAACTGGGGGCGCATATTCATCACATGATGAGTTCATCAAGTGATGAATTACTGTCGAAGGGCCACGCTCCCGCGGTCAGCATCGAGAATCTGCGCGTGGTCCGCTTCAAACGCCCTGCCCTGCAAGACTTTTCGGTGAAAATAGCGCAGGGCACAATCACCGGCATGCTCGGTCCGTCCGGCTGCGGCAAGACCACGCTCATGCGCTGCATCGTCGGCAGCCAGATCGTGACGTCGGGCACCGTCACGGTGCTGGGCCGGCCGGCCGGAAGCCCGGCGCTGCGCCGTCGAGTCGGATACATGCCGCAGGACCCGACGATCTACAACGACCTGCGGATCGTCGACAACGTCCGCTACTTCGCCTCGCTCTACGGCTTCGACAACCACGCCGCCGACGCCGCCATCGAGCGGGTCGGCCTGACCGACCATCGCACCGCGTTCTGCGGCAACCTCTCCGGCGGGCAGCGCACCCGGGTGTCGCTGGCGTGCGCGTTGGTCTGCCAACCCGAGCTGCTCGTGCTCGACGAACCCACGGTCGGCCTGGACCCCGTGCTGCGGGTCGACCTCTGGGAGCAGTTCACCGCCCTGGCGCGCGGGGGCACCACGCTGCTGGTGTCCAGCCACGTGATGGACGAGGCCGACCACTGCGACGACCTGTTGCTGATGCGCGAGGGCCACCTCGTTGCGCACACCACCCCGACCCGACTACGAGAGGACACCGGATGCACGTCACTGGAGGACGCGTTTCTGTCCATCATCAGGCGCAGCACCACGCGCCAAGCCGGTTAGGGCTGGGGGCACAACTCAAGCCCTACGCGGCCACCACGACGCGGATCCTGCGTCAGCTGGCCGCCGATCACCGCAGCGTCGCGCTGATCCTGTTCGTGCCGATCATGGTCATCACGCTGATGTACTTCATGTTCGAGAACGCCCCGCACCGCCCCGGCACGCCGTCGCCGTTCAACAACGCGTGCCTGATCCTGCTGGGTCTCTTCCCGCTGTTCGTCATGTTCATCATCACGTCCATCACGATGCAGCGGGAACGGGCCTCCGGGACGCTGGAGCGCATCCTGACCACGCCGCTGCGCCGGCTCGACCTACTGATCGCCTACGGCACCGCGTTCTCGATCGCCGCTGCGGCGCAAGCCACTTTGGCGTGCGTCGTGTCGTTCTGGTTGCTCGGCTTCGACACGGCCGGCAGCCCGATGTGGGTGTTCGTGATCGCCATCGTCAACGCCGTGCTCGGTGTCGGACTGGGACTGCTGTGTAGCGCGTTCGCCCGCACCGAGTTTCAGGCGGTGCAATTCATCCCGCTGGTGATGGTCCCCCAGTTGCTGCTGGCCGGCATCATCGTGCCCCGGGCGTTGATGGCGCACTGGCTGCAGTGGGTCAGCAACGTGATGCCGGCCAGCTACGCGCTGGAGGCCTTGCAGCAGGTGGGGGCGCACCCGCAGCTGACGTACATCGCGGTGCGCGACATCTTCGTCGTGTTCGGATTCGCGCTCGCGGCGCTGTGCCTGGCCGCGGCGACGCTGCGCAGGCGGACGCCCTAGCGTGACGGCCACCAACACTCGGCGCAGGCGGCCCGGGCGGCCGGCGGGTGTCTCCGACACGCGCAATCGCATCCTGGCCAGCGCTCGAGAACTATTTGCCAGCAAAGGGATTCGCAACACGTCGATTCGCGCGGTGGCAGCGGCGGCGGGCGTCGATTCGGCGCTGGTGCATCACTACTTCGGCACCAAGGAAAAGCTGTTCGCCGCCGCCGTGCACATCCCGATCGACCCGATGGACATCATCGGCCCGTTGCGCGAGGTGCCGGTCGGGGAAATCGGCTACAGACTGCCGTCGATGTTGTTGCCGCTGTGGGATTCCGACCTGGGCACGGGGTTCATCGCCACGCTGCGGTCAGTCCTGGCCGGTTCGGAGGTCAACCTGTTTCGCACGTTCATCCAGGACGTGATCGCGGTCGAGGTGGGTGCGCGCGTCGACGATCCCCCGGGTAGCGGCATGATCCGGATCCAGTTCGTCGCATCGCAATTGGTGGGCGTCGTGATGGCGCGCTACATCCTGCAATTGGAGCCGTTCGCGTCGCTGCCGGCCGACCAGATCGCGCGGACCATCGCGCCCAACCTGCAGCGCTACCTCACCGGGGATCTCCCGGACGTGCTCGGGCCATGAGACGGGCGTGCTCGTCGTCGTCGACGTCGCGGGCCTCGTCGATCAGCAGCACCGGGATGCCGTCCTCGATGCGGTAGGCGCGCCGCAGCCGCGGGTTGTAAAGGAGTTCGGCCCCTCCTTCTTGGGAAACCAGGAGCAACGGACCCCGGTCGGCCGGGCACACCAGGATGCTCAGCAGGGAATCGTCGAGCACTACTGCGCGCCGCTCAACTCGGACCGCACCCCCGGAGTCAGCCGGCGGAACTCGTTGCTGTTGGCGTCGAAATACCACGCCTGGCGCCCCGGCTTGGGAATCCCGGCCGCGCGCAGGGCGCTGACGGTGGGACGGTAGGTCGCGCTCAGCGTCATCTCCCGGCACAAGTGCACGATGTCGGGACCGACCCCGATGGGCATGTCGGCGACGGCCTCGGTCAGGTCGGCCGCCGTGATGGAGGCTCCGGGCAGCAGGGTCACCGCCGTGACGGCCACCTGCTGGCTCCCGACCGGCACGTTGTAGGTCACCGCGAGGTCGACGCCGTTGATGCAGCTCAGCGCGTCGGTGACGGGCTCGACGAACACCAACCCGCGCGCGGTGTGGACCACCGATCCGCGCCTGCCCGCCAGCCAGTAATCCCCGTCGCCGTCGCGGTAGAACAGGTACTCGGTCGATATCCAGGTGTCGGCGGGCGCGAAGACGCCCCGCTTGACCGATGCGCTCGGATCGATCGGCCCGTTGGACTGTGCGAGCAGCACCCCCACCTGATGCGGCGCGGCGAGCTGAACGAAGCCACGCTCGTCCTCGAGGATCAGGTCGTGCTCGGCGTCGTAGGCACCGAGCTCGACTCGCCCCACCCCGGGCAGCGGGCGGCCCTTGCTGCCGATCTTGTGGCCGGACACGTTGGCCAGCACCGCCTGCCCGTCCGTGGTGGCGAAGAACTCGACGACGTGAGCGGGCGCGAAGGCGTCGAGGACCCGCTGCCACAATCCGGTCGGCATGCCCGAGCCGATGAACAGGCGCACCGGATGGTTGCCGTGCAGCACGAAGGCGGGATCGTCGACGACTTCGCGCAGCATGGACCAGGTGTAGGACACCACCGTGACGCCGTACTGTCGGACCTCCTGGGCGAACCGGTCCGGGCGCAGGCCGCGGGACAGCGCGATGCGGGTACCGCCGACGACCGCGCCGCCCAGGCTGACCAGCAGCGCGGACTCGTGGTGCAGCGGCGTTAGGCAATACAGGGTGTCGCGGCGGTCGAGGGCGGCCGTCGAGGCGGTCCCGAAGGCGGACACCGCCCACCGGTAGTTCGTGATCTGCCTGGCGACCAGTTCGCCGCCGGCCGCGCTGAACGCGATGAACGCCAGGTCGCGCGCCAACCCCGGGTTGGGCCGGTACCACGCGGGCAGCGCGACGGCGTCGGGGTCGATCTGCTCCATGTCGATGACTTGGGCCTGCTCAGAGGCGTCCTCGGGCAGGTGCAGGTCGCGCGCCTCGCCGCCGCCGAGCACCAGCACCTGACCCGGCAGTTGGCGCGCCGCGTCGAGGTTGGTGGGATCGGTCAGGATCTCGCTCACTCCCCCGAGCCGGACCGACGCGGCCAGGTCGGCGTCGGGCCGCATCACCACGGCGACGGCACCCAGCCGCGACAGCGCGGCGATGGCGACCAGGGCGCTGGGCCGCGTCTCCATCAGCACGCCGACGCGGTCGCCCTGCCGCACCCCGACCTCGATGAGGCCGCGGACGACGTTGTTGATGCGCCGGTTCACGGCCTCGTAGGTGTGCACCCGCCCGTCGAACAACAGGAATTCGCCCTGCGGGGCGTCGTGCGCCTGCTCCTCGATGATGCGGCCCAGCGAGATGCGGGTGTGATCGTTGATCTGTCCCAGCCGGACCAGCCGCGGCAACGTCCGGACCGTCTCGACGGCCAGGGTGCGCATCGACTTGTTGGCCGCGACGACGGTGTTGGCCGCGCCGCGCGCCATGCCCAGCGCCGCCTCAGAGACCTCCCCGATGCCGTGCGCGAGCCGGGAGCTGAACGCGACACCGCTGTCGGTGTGCTCGATCGGCTGGTCCGCCATCAGGTCGATGCCGTCCGGCTTGTCCCCGCCGGTGGACAGCCATCGCACCCAGGCCGCGACGGTGGGCCAGCTCTCCCTTGCCGCCTTGGACCCGACGACCAGGCCGAAATGGCCTGTGCGGATGGTGCACTCGTAGACTTCGGCGTACGGCGCCGCGCGCCGGATGCCGCGCACCGAGGCCGGCTGCCCGATGTCGTCGACCTCGCCGACGAAGGCCAGCACCGGGCAGGTGATGTCGGTGAGCGTGACCATCTGCCCGCTGATGGCGAAACCGCCGGTCATCATGCGGTTGTGCGCGATGAACTGCTTGAGCAGCTCGGAGATCGCCGGGCCCGACCAGGCGATCCACCCCTCGCGCTCGAGGAACCTGCGCTGTTGTTCGCGCGGCAGCAGCGCCTCCCGGTCGTGCAACTGCCGCACGAAGTCGACCCGGGCCTTGGCCGTCTTGAGCGGGTCCAGCATCTGAAAACCGGCACGCGCCAACCAGCCTGGGATATCCAACCGGCTGAAGACGTGATCGGCCATGAAGTTCGCGGCCGGTGCGGCGAAGTTCGCCGGGATGCCCATGGGCAGGGCGGCCAGGGTGTCCACCGGCGACCCGAACGCCACGATGCTGGCGATGTTCTTCGAACGTCGGTACGCCGCGGCCTGATAGCAGAACATCCCGCCCTGCGAATAGCCCACCAGATGGACGTCGTGGCCGGTTTCGTCCTTCACCGTGTCGATCGCCTGGCTCAGCGCGACGATGTGGTCGGCCAGGGTCCGGCGCATGCCCCCTTCGACCTTGTCGGGTTCGCCGAAGTCGATGACCCAGGGATCGAGCCCGCCGGCGTGCAGGATGCCCACCGCCCCGTCTTCCTTCGTGACGTCCCACATGTCCGCCGACATCATCATCGGGTGGACCATCAGCGTGGGCGGGCCCACCGGCGGCTGCCCGGGTCGGCTGTCCGGTGGGAAATACCGGCGCAGCTTGTACATCGGGACGCTCTCGACGATCCGGGACGGCGACGGCACCGTGCCGGTTTCCAAACCCCCCAGACGCAAGACCTCCAACCCGTTCTGTGCCGTAGCGACCAGACGCTCGACCGGCCGCGTGACCATCGAAAAATTGAGATCCACCGCTGCTCCCTGACTCTTGACAGCGTGGTCATCATGGCACATCGCCGGGCCCGGCGGTTTTGGTCAGCCTGTTTGCCCGCGGCTGTCTTAACCCGGCGATCCGTGCCCATCAAATTAGTCGGGACCGTAAATTTTGCGGGGCCTCTCGCGCGCTCCGGCCGCGATTTCAGACCACTCCGGGGGCCGGATCGTCGTCGGGCTAGACATCCCAGGTCCGTAATTTGTCAAGCGGCATGGGTGTCGGGGGTGGTTTGGCGGTGTGCCCAGGCGGTGTGTTCGTCGTAGGGGGTGTGGTGGCGGAGGCAGCCGTGCAGGATCCCGACGAGTCGGTTGCCCAGTGCGCGGAGGGCTTGGTGGTGGGTGTCGCCGGCGGCTCGGTGCTGGTCGTAGTGCAGGCGCGCGCCGGGACTGGCATTGAGGGAGCAGAAGGCCCATTGGTCGATGGCGTCGTAGAGACGCCTGTTGCGCACATGGCGGGCCAACACGGCGCGTTTCTTGCCCGAGGCGACGGTCAATGGTGATGTTCCGGCGTAGTTTTTGCGACACTTGGCGTCGGTGTAGCGGTTCGGGTCGTCCCCGAACTCACCGAGCACCCGGGCGCCGAGCACAACACCGAGTCCTGGCAGGGAGAGGTAGATGTCGGCGTCCGGGTGTGTCTCAAAATGTGTCATCAGTTCGGCCTCGAGGTCACTGATCTGGTGGTTCAACTCGATGATGATGCCAACCGCGGCCCGGGTGCTTGCACCGAATGCAGCGGTGACCGCGGCGGGGGCGGCGAGCTGCTCAGTGCGCAGCGCGGCCTGAATCTCTAACGCCCGGGCCTCGAGGTTGCGTTGGCGCCCAGCGGCTTTGAGGGCCGATCGGATCTTGGACAGGCTCAGACGCGCGGCCTCGTCTGGGGAGGGAGCGCGGCCCAGAATGGCCAGGGCATCACGATCTGCCAGGTTGTCGAACACCTCCAGCGCCGCCGGAAAGTACTCACGTAGCGCGCTGCGCAGCGCATTGGTGTGCCGAGTGCGGGCCCAGATCAGATTCTGATGTGCGCGGGCGAGGACCTTGATCGCCTCGGCGTCTGGACTGTCCCCCGCGATCGGCCGATGGTTGTGCCGGTCGGTGCGCACCAGGTCGGCCAACAGCTTGGCGTCGCCGGCATCCGACTTCGCACCCGAGACATAGTGGCGGTCACGGTAGCGGGCCACCGCCAGCGGATTGACCCCGAACACCTGATAGCCGGCCGCGATCAGCGCCTCGACCCACAAGCCGCGGTCGGTTTCAATGCCGACCACGACTTGGTCGGGTTCCTGCGCATGGCCGGCGATCAGCTCATGAAACCCGCGGATTCCGGCGAGTCCTTCGGACAGCCGCCGTGACGCCAACCGAGCGCCGTCGCAGTTCATCAGATAAACGTCGTGGTGGTCTTCAGCCCAGTCGTCCCCAACAAAGATCAGTGTGATCGCCTCCTTGCTCATGTAATGAAACGTGCCCGAGCCCAAGGGCACCCGGCGGCAACCTAATGGATCAGTGCTCGGCGGCACGACACCCCATCAGCGCTACAGGCGACCTCACCAACCGGCCGGGGCACAATCTAGCCCTAGGAATCGACCAACACTCCGGGGTCTTGACCAGTGCTCACCGGCCGGCGGCTCGGTGATCAGCCTCCCGCGGACAAGTACCTACCGGCCGAAGGCTCGCTGAACGATTCCCATTAGGGTCTGCCCGGTGGGGCACCTACTGGGAGCCGAGGCTGTACGCCTGGAATATCCGACCCAGGTGGTGTTCGAGTCGGTCACGCTGGGAGTCAACGACGGCGCGCGCATCGGCATCGTCGGGCGAAACGGGGACGGCAAGTCCAGCCTGCTGGATCTGCTGAGCGGCCAACTGCAGCCCGACGCCGGCCGGGTCACCCGGCGCAGCGGGCTGCGGGTCGGCGCGCTGAGCCAGGCCGACACCCTCGATGGTGATCACACGGTGGGCTGGACTTTGGTCGGCGACCAGGCCGAGCACCGGTGGGCGGGCGACCCGCGGGTCCGTGACGTGGTCGGCGGGCTGGTGTCCGACATCGCCTGGGACGCAACGGTCGCCACGCTCAGCGGTGGGCAGCGCCGGCGGGTGCAGCTGGCCAGGCTGCTGGTCGGCGAATGGGACGTGATCTCGCTCGACGAGCCCACCAACCACCTCGACATCGAGGGCATCACCTGGCTGGCCGATCATTTGAAACAGCGCTGGGCGCGCACCACCGGCGGGCTGCTGCTGGTGACCCACGATCGCTGGTTCCTCGATGAAGTGGCCACCACGACATGGGAGGTGCACGACGGGATCGTCGAGCCGTTCGATGGCGGCTACGCCGCATACGTGCTGCAGCGCGTCGAGCGCGACCGGCAGGCCGCCGCCGCCGAGGCCAAGCGGCAGAACCTGATGCGCAAAGAGCTGGCCTGGCTGCGCCGGGGCCCACCGGCGCGCACCTCCAAGCCCAAGTTCCGGATCGAGGCCGCCAACCAACTCATCGCCGACGTGCCGCCGCTGCGCAACACCGTCGAGCTGGCCAAGCTGGCGACCGCGCGGCTGGGAAAAGACGTGATCGATCTGCTCGACGTGTCGGTGTCGTTTGGCGGCCGCCCGGTGCTGCGCGACGTCGAATGGCGGATCGCACCGGGCGAACGCACCGGCATCGTCGGGGCCAACGCCGCCGGGAAGTCGACGCTGCTGGGATTGATCGCCGGCACCGTCCAACCGGACACCGGGCGCGTCAAGCGCGGCAAGACCGTCCGGCTGGCGGTGCTCGACCAGCGGGGCGAGGAGATGGACGCGGTGGCCGGCGACCGGATCGCCGACGTGCTGGGCGGGCTGCGCGGCGGCTATCAGGTCGAGGGCCGGGACGTCACCCCGACCCAGCTGCTGGAGCGGCTCGGGTTCGGCCGCGGCCAGCTGTCGGCGCGGGTCGGCGATCTCTCCGGCGGTCAGCGACGGCGGCTGCAGCTGATGCTCACGTTGTTGTCCGAACCGAACGTGCTACTCCTCGACGAGCCCACCAACGACGTCGACACCGACATGCTCACCGCGACAGAGGATCTGCTCGACTCGTGGGCGGGCACCCTGATCGTCGTCTCGCACGACCGCTATCTGCTCGAGCGGGTCACCGATCAGCAGTACGCGATCCTCGGCGGCCGGCTGCGGCATCTGCCCGGCGGCATCGACGAATACCTGCGGCTGGCGGCGCATCGGACGGCTGCGCCGGACGCCGACGCGCCGCGGGCCGAGCCGGTGGCGATGTCCGGCGCGCAGCGACGTACCGCCGAGAAGGAGCTGGCCGCGGTCGACCGTCAGCTGGCGCGGCTCGCCGATCGGATCGCCACCAAACACCTCGAACTCGCCGAGCACGACCAGTCCGATCATGTCGGCTTGACGCGGCTGACCCGGGACCTGCGCGGCCTGGAAGACGAGGTCGTCGCAATGGAGAGCCGCTGGCTGGAGCTATCGGAGCTGCTCGAATAATCGAATCGTGCATTCCGGCTTAGAAAAGGTGGCGTGCGTCGGTTCGAGCACCACCGCGTCCAAGGGAACGTACCGGTGGATCCCCGAGTTGGAGAGCCGACCGCGCAACAGCCGGTTCCGGTTCGTCAACCTGGGGGTGGGCGGCGACCTGTCGTTCAACCTGGTGCGGCGCCTGCACAACGTGATCGACCTCCGGCCCGACCGGGTGATCATCCTGATCGGAACGAACGACATCCTGGCCAGCGTCTTTCCCAACTTCCGCAGGATCGTCCGGCTGTGGAAGGGCCTGCCGCACGAGCCCACGGTGCAGGGATTCCGGGAGAACCTCCGCCTCATCACGCGAAGGCTGCGGCGGGAAACCGAGGCGAGGATCGCCCTGAGTTCCCTTGCGCCCGTGGGCGAAGACCCGCATTCCCGCGACGCCGTTCAGTCCCGGCTGAACGACCTGTGCGCCGCCTATAGCGACACGATCCGGGAGGTCTGCTCGCGGGAGGGGGCGGACTACATTGATTTCTACGAAGCCTTCCGCGAGCAGCTGGACCGCTCCACGACCGCCAAGCCCTTTACCCGGTTCTCTTTTCCGTCGTTTTACCGGGATTATCTGGTGCGGGAAATGGTTTTGCGGCGCAGCTTCGACGAGATTTCGTTGATCAACGGGTGGGAGTTTCACATCGACGGCGTTCATCTCAATACCCGCGGCGGCCGCATTCTGACCGACGCCGTTCAGCGGTTCCTGGACTCGCCGTGAGCCTCGCCGTGAATCAGGGGCCGCATCGGCCGGTGCGCTACTCGCCCGGCGAAGCGTTGCTGGCGCTGTATCGATTGCGGGGTCCGGTCATCAATTCCGGGGTCGGCCGGCACGGCTACACCTACTTGCTGGGGCCCGAGGCAAATAAGTTCGTGTTTGCCAACGCCGATGCGTTCAGCTGGCGGGAGACGTTTCAGAACCTGGCCCTGGTCGACGGGCCCACCGCGCTGATCGTCAGCGACGGGGACGACCACCGGCGCCGGCGCAGCGTCGTGGCGCCAGGGCTGCGTCACCGCCAGATCCAGGAGTACGTGCAGACCATGGTCGCCAGCATCGACACCGTCATCGACGGATGGCGGAACGGGCAGCGGCTGGACATCTACCGACAGTGCCGCTCCGCCGTCCGGCGCAGCACCGCCGAAAGCCTGTTCGGCCAGCGCATGGCCGTCCACTCCGACTTCCTCGGGGAGCAACTTCAGCCCCTGCTGGACCTGACCCACCGGCTCCCCCAGGTGGTGACGCTGCAGCGACGCGTCCGCGCACCGGCGTGGCGACGGGCGATGGCCGCCCGGAAACGCATCAACGACCTCGTCGACGCCCAGATCGCCGACGCCCGCGCGGAGCCCAGGCCCGACGATCACATGTTGAGCATGCTGATCAATGGTCGCGGCGACGAGGGTTATGCGTTGGACGACAACGAGATTCGGGATGCGGTCATTTCGCTGATCACCGCCGGCTACGAGACCACCAGCGGCGCGCTGGCGTGGGCGATCTACACGCTGCTGTCACTGCCGGGCGCCTGGGACACCGCCGCCGAGGAAGTCCACTGCGTGCTCGGCGACCGGACGCCCGCCGCGGACGACCTCGACGCGCTCACCTACCTCAACGGCGTCGTACACGAGACGCTGCGGCTGTACCCGCCCGGCGTCATCTCCGCCCGCAAGGTGACGCGTGACCTCAGGTTCGACGGGCGCCGCATCCCGGCGGGCCGGTTGCTGATCTTCAGCCCGTACGTCACGCACCGGCTGCCCGAGCTATGGCCCGAGCCAACGGAATTCCGGCCGGCGCGCTGGGATCCCGGCTCGCCCGGTTACCGCAAGCCCGCTCCACACGAGTTCATTCCGTTCAGCGGCGGCTTGCATCGGTGCATCGGGGCGGTCATGGCCACCACCGAGATGACCGTCATGCTCGCCCGGCTGGTCGCCAGGACCACGCTGCGGCTGCCCACTCAGCGGATCCGCGCGCACAACCTCGCCGCGCTGTCGCCGCGGCCGGGACTGACCGTCGACGTCGTCGACTCAGTGCCAGCGCAGTAGCACCAGTTCGGAACAGAATCCCGGACCCATGGCGATCATCAGCCCGGGCCTTCCGCTGGGCGGCGGCTTGGCGATCGTGTCACGCAATATATGCAGCACCGAGGCCGACGAGAGGTTACCGATCTCGCCCATCGAGCGCCAGGTCAGCTCGAGCGCCTCCGGGGGCAGCTCGAGGCTCTTGCTAATCGCGTCAATCACCTTCGGGCCACCGGGATGGCACACCCAGGCGCCCATGTCGCCCGTGGTCAAACCGTGCGAGGCGAGAAACTCGTTGACGTCGTCGGCCAGGTAGCGCTCGATAAACGTCGTGAGCTCGGGAGACATCATGAGCTGGAGGCCCGAGGACCCAACGTCCCAGCCCATGATGTGCAGCGATTCCGGGTAGAGGCGGCTGCGCGAATCGAGGATGTCGGGCCCGCTAGCTCTTACTTGTTGGGCGCGACGGTCGCCGACGGCGACCGTCGCGGCTGCCCCGTCACCGAACATCGCAGTGGCGACCAGACCTGACACAGTTGGCCTGACCGCCGGGAAGGTGAGCGAACAAAGCTCGACGGATACCAGGACCGCGACGTCGTCGGGCGCACCACCCAGATAATCGTGTAGCCGGCCCACCCCCGCCGCCCCCGCCGCGCAGCCCAGGCCGAGCAGCGGCATCCGGCGCACATCCGGGCGCAGGCCGAGTCGCCCGGTGATCCGCGCGTCCACCGACGGCACGGCAACGCCGGTGACCGTCGTGGTCGCGATCAGATCGATGTCTCGGGGTTCCAGGCCGGCCTCGTCGAGCGCGCCTAGCAGCGCCTCGCAGCCAAGATCCACGGCGCTTTCGATGAAGATCTCGTTGGCCTCGCCGAAGTCGGTCAGTGACGGGTAGCGCTCCAACGGCAGCACGAAGTGGCGACTGTTCACCTTCGCGGCGGCATGCAGACGCCGAACAATCGCCTCGTGTTCCTTCAGCCGGGGAAACTCGACGAATTGGTCGGTGATCTCGGTCTGACTATACCGATGCGGTGGCAACGCACCGAACACACTTGCGATGACGCTCATGCCCCTGCCTTTTCAGGCCGCGACCCGATGGAAATGACAACTCTCATGCGGCTGAGATTGCCCTTCGACGTCGAGAAGTTTAAAAGTTTTAGTGCGCCACCGCAAAGTTGTTGATATTCAACACATGTCAAATAAGCGCCTTCGATACGACTCGTAATCAATTCCGCCAACACGCGTTTCATCATTCAACGACGCCGGTTTCGTCGGCGTCAAGCGCCATCGCTACCAGGGCGTCGGGGCTCAAGGCGTCGATTGTGTCGTCGGCAACGGTTGAATTAGTAAGCGATTTTTCCGGGTCGCCGGCCAGCAGCAATAGCTTGTCGAGCAATCCGGTTCTCCGAAGTTCCTGGAGCGGAATCTTTCTCAGCGCGGACCAGAACTTTTCGTCATCGGACGAATCGTGGCCGCGTAGTAGTCGTTGAGCGAGATGCTCCGCCAATGCCCTCGGGTTTGGATAGTCGAAGATAAGGGTGCGCGACAATGCCAGCCCGGTATCGGCTTTCAGGCGATTGCGCAATTCGACCCCGGTCAAGGAGTCAAACCCGAGGTCCTGGAAAGCGCGCTCGGCATTCACGGCGTGGCCATCGCAATGTCCCAACACCGCCGCCGCGTGCACACACACCAACTCAAGCAGTTCGCGGCCCTGCTCGTGACGCGGCAGTTGGTGCAAACGCTCGGCCAATTCGGCCGGCCTTGTCGCAACCGGGGACGGCTTATCCGTACGGGCACCCAGCCAGAACCGTTGGCGTACAAAACCGTACGTGGGCAGTTCAACCCGTTGGCCGTGCTGTAGGACAGCGCCCCAATTGACCGCCACGCCCGTGATGAAGAGCCGGCCGGCCGCGGTGAGCACTGATTCAGGTTCCGAGCGGCCTTTGGCCAGCGTGACCACCGACACGGGATGCTCGGCCGTCAGGGATTGCTCCACGGCGGCGCCGAGGCCACCACCGGGGCCGACTTCAACGAAGACGTCGGCACCGAACGACTCGGCGGCTCGCACCCCGTCGGCAAAACGCACGGGACGGCGCACGTGCTCGACCCAGTAATGTGCCGACCCATACCCGGGCCCGGCGAGCTGCCCGGACACGTTGGACACCAACGCAATTCGCGGCTCTATCGGCGACACATCGGCCACCGCCGCCGAGAAGTCGTCGATCATGGGCTCCATCAGTGGTGAGTGAAACGCGTGCGAGACCGCCAGCCGATGCACCCGCGTGCCCTGGTGCGCCAGGGTTCGGGCGATCGCGCTGGCCGGAGCGTCCGCACCCGAGATCACCACCGCATCCGGGCCGTTGACCGCCGCGATCGCCACCCCGTCGGTCAGCAACGAGGCCACTTCGGCCTCGCCGGCGGCCACCGCAATCATCACCCCGCCTGCGGGCAGACCGGCCATCAACCGGCCCCGCGCTGCCACCACCTTGGCCGCGTCGGCCAGCGACAACACCCCCGCCAGGTGGGCCGCGGTGACCTCGCCCACCGAATGACCCATCACCACATCCGGGACGGCACCCCAGTGCTGCAACAACGCCGCCAACGCAAGCTCGATCGCGAACAACGCGGGCTGGGCAAATTCGGTGTTGTCCAACAGCTTTGCGTCGCTTCCCCACATCACGTCGCGCAGGGGCAGCCGCAGGTGGTCGCCCACCGCCTCGGCGACCTCGTCGAAGGCGCGTGCGAATGCCGGGAACCGGCCGTACAAGTGAGATCCCATCCCGAGCCACTGCGCGCCCTGGCCGGGAAACACAAACGCCGTCATGCCGGCTGAGCGTGCCCGACCCCCGTCGGGACGCGGCTCCCCCGAGGCCAATCCCGCCAACGCCGGCATGAGCGCCTCTCGATCCGCGCCGACCAGCACCGCCCGATGCTCAAACACCGACCGCGTCGTCGCCAATGACCACCCCACGTCGCCGACACCCAACCCCGCATCGTCGGTCAGATGCGCCAACAACCGTGCGGCCTGATTGGCCAACGCCCGTTCCGAGCGACCCGACAGCACCCACGCCGTCGGCGCGTTATCACGTCCGGTTACCACGTCTTCGGGTCGCGCAGGAGCCTCCTCGACGATCACGTGCGCATTGGTTCCGCCCATGCCGAACGACGACACCCCCGCCCGCCGCGGCCCCTCCCCCGCCGGCCAGGGGGTCAGCATTGTGTTGACGCGCAGTCCGAGGCCTTCTAGATCAATTCCGGGACTGGGTCTGGCATAGTTCAGACTCGCCGGAATGACCGCATTTTCGATTGCTAGCACGGTCTTTAGCAAACCCGCGATGCCCGCGGCGCTTCCGGCGTGACCGATGTTGGTCTTCACGGACCCCAGACTTAGCGGATGGCGTCGACGTCCGGCGAACACCTCCCCCAGCGCCTTCACCTCCACGGGGTCCCCGATTTCGGTACCCGTTCCATGGGCTTCGATGTACTGCAGTTGGCCGCTATCGAGGCCGGCGGTCTTCATGGCACGCCGGATGACGTCGACTTGTCCCGAGACGGACGGCACGGTCTGTCCGGCAGCGCTGTGCCCGGCATTGCCGACCGCACTGCCGCGAATGACCGCGCGGATGCGGTTGCCGTCGTCGAGCGCGGCGCGTAGCGGCTTCAGGAGCACGAGCCCCCCACCCTCGCTTCGCACGTAACCGTCGGCGCGTGCGTCGAACGCATAGGTGTGACCCGATGTGGACAGCGCACCGAATTCCCTCTCCAGCAGCGTGGTTTCGCTCGCCAGATTCAGGTGAATGCCACCGGCAATGGCGAGCTCCGACTCGCCCATGCGGATGCTTTCGCAGGCGAGGTGCACTGCCACCAGCGAGGAAGATTGGCCGGAATCGATCGTCAAACTCGGGCCGTGCAGCGCAAGCGCATACGAGATCCGGTTTGCGATCATTGCCCGGCTAACCCCGGCGAAGGACTGATGATCGAGGTCTTCGCCCGCGTCGCCGAGCGTCAACACCGCGTAGTCGTCGGTCATCGCTCCGAGGTAAACGGCGACCTGTTCTCCACGTAGCGTCTTCGGCACGACGAACGCGTCTTCGAGGACTTCCCAAGCCAGCTCTAGCGCCAGCCGCTGCTGGGGGTCCATCGCGGCGGCCTCGCGCGGCGATACGTTGAAGAAATCTGCGTCGAACTCAGCGACATCACCGGGCAACTGGGTAGCTTCGGCTCCGTTACGGATGAGACGCCAGAAGTCGCGGGGGCTGCCAGCGCCAGGGAATTTGCAGGCGAGCCCGATGACCGCTACGGCTGTCGATTGCACGAGTCAAGGCCCGACTTCTTCGTCAAGGATGGCAAACAGTTGGCGGTCGGTCGCCGTGTTGATGTCGTCGTCGAAAAACTCGTCGGGGTTGGGCTCTGGGTGGGGAATGCTCAGGGTTGAAAGCAGCGTCTGGATCCGGGCGCTCAGCCGGGCTTTGTCGTCGGGGCTCCATCCGGGTTGATCGATCAGCGTCTGTAGTTCACGCGCGACGTCGTTGAAACGGGCCATGCGATCGGGCGGATCATTGGTGATCGTGGTGGCCAGTTCGGTGTCGAGGTGCTCAGCCAGCGCAGCGGGCGTCGGGTAGTCGAAGATCAGGGTGGGCGAAAGGGTAAGGCCGGTCGCGGTTTTGAGCCGGTTGCGCAGCTCCACCGCGGTCAGGGAGTCGAACCCGAGATCTTGAAAAGCGCGGTCGGCGTTGACGTCTGCCGTGGCATGGCCCAGCACGGTGGCGGCATTGCCGCACACCAAATCGACCAGCTCACGGTGTCGCTGCTCTGCGGTGAGTCCGTGCAGTCGTGCCCGCAGGCCAGACGTCGACGCCGTCGTGGCGGCGTCGGCGATGACGCGCCGCGAAGGGCGGGTGGCCAACCCGCGCAGTATGGGCGGCAGCGCCGCGCCGTCGCCACCCAGTGCCGCCCTGTCCAACCGGGCGGCGACCAGCACCGAGCGATCGGCCAGCAGCGCGTCATCGAAGAGCGTCAATGCCTGTTGACTGGACAACGGCGCCAACCCGGCTCGAGTCATGCGGGCCCGGTCCTTGTCACCGAGGTGCCGCGTCATGCCGCTGGCCTGTTCCCACAGCCCCCACGCCACCGATAACCCAACTGACCCATGCGCACGGCGGTAGGCGGCCAGCCCATCCAGGAAGCTGTTGGCCGCCGCATAGTTACCCTGGCCCGGCGCGCCAACGATGCCGGCCATCGACGAAAACATCACGAACGCCGACAGATTCAAATCCTTTGTGAGCTCGTGCAGATTCCAGGCCCCATCGACCTTGGCCCGTAACACCGGGGCCATCCGATCGGGGGTCAACGAGGCAATCAACCCGTCATCGAGGACGCCGGCGGCATGAAAGACGCCCCGCAACGGGTGACGCGCCGGCACCTGCGCCAGCAATCCCGCCACCGCTTCCCGGTCGCCGACATCACAAGCCACCACCGACACCGACGCCCCGGCGCCCCGCAGCTCGGCCACGAGTTCTGCTACGCCGTCGGCCCGCTCGCCGCTGCGGCTGACCAACATCACGTGGGGCACCCGACACCGGTCAACGAGGTGACGAGCCAGCGCCGAACCCGCCATGCCGGTCCCGCCGGTGATCAAGGCCGTCCCCCCGGCCAGCCCGCCGGGGCCGTCGGGCAGGGTGAGCACGACCTTGCCGGTGTGGCGGGCCTGGCTCACGAAGCGGTATGCCTCCGTGGCATGCCGCACGTCAAATCCCTTGACCGGCAACGGCGCCAACACACCGGTGGCGAACAAGTCCATCAATTCGGACAGCATCCCCGCGATGCGGTCCGGACCCGCCTCCATCAGATCGAACGCCCGATACCGCACACCCGGATGCCGCTCGGCAATCAGCGTCGGATCGCGAAGGTCGGTCTTGCCCATCTCGATGAAACGTCCACCAGAGGCCAACAACCGCAACGACGCATCGGTGAATTCACCGGCCAGCGAGTTGAGCACCACATCGACCCCGGCGCCATCGGTGGCTGTTAAAAACTTCTCCTCAAACTCCAACGATCGCGAATCCGCAATGTGTTTATCGTCAAAACCCATCGCCCGCAACGTCTCCCACTTGCCGCGACCGGCGGTGGCGAAAACCTCCGCGCCCCAATGCCGGGCCAGCTGCACCGCGGCCATGCCGACCCCACCGGTGGCGGCATGCACCAACACCCGCTGTCCGGCCTTCACATCCGCCAATACGGACAACCCGTACCACGCCGTCAAGAACACCACCGGCACACTGGCGGCCTGCATCGACGACCATCCCGCCGGCACCGCGGTCACCAACCGCGCGTCGACCACCGCCTCAGAACCCACCACCCCCAACAACCCCAGCACGGCATCGCCCACGGCCAGGCCCTCGACCCCGGGGCCGACCTCGACGACGACCCCCGCGCCCTCGGCCCCCAACTCCCCACCGCCGGGATACATCCCCAACGCCACCAACACATCCCGGAAGTTCACGCCCACCGCAGCCACCGCCACCCGCACCTGGCCAGCGGCCAACTCCACCGGCCCGGCCGGGGCCACCACCACGTCCTCCAACGTGCCCCCACCGCCGGCAGCCAGTTGCCACCCGTCAGCCGGCAGCTCCAACACCGCCCCCGCCCCCATCGGGGCCAGCCGGGCCGCGTGCACCACACCGGAACGCACCACCAATTGCGGCTCACCACAACCAATTACCGTTCCAGCATCGAGCGATCCATCCGAATCTACCAACACAACGCGACCCGGATGCTCGGCTTGCGCAGAGCGCACCAACCCCCACACCGCCGCACCGGCCAAATCGGTGACTTCCTCACCGGCCAAACCCACCGCCCCATGAGTCAGCACGACCAGGATCCCAGAACCATCGCCAGCCAACCACGACTGCAACACCCCCAGCACCTCATGAGTGGCCGCATACACCGAACCCACCACACCGTGAGTTGCCGAACTTGGTTCCCATACCACTACGTCATGATCAACACCGTCGCCCCCCATCGACACCGGCGACCACGTGACTTCATACAACGCCCCACCGCCACCAGCGGCCGCCGCCACCGCGGCCGACAACGCCTTTGCCGAGACCGGACGGACCACCAACTCGCGCACCGACAAGACTGGCAGGCCCGCTCCGTCAGCCAAGTCCACCGACACCGCCCCGGCTCCAGCCGGCGCTATCCGGACCCGAACCCGCGATGCCCCGGCAGCGTGCAAACAGACCCCCTGCCACGAAAACGGCAACATCGTCGAGTCCCCGCCCTCAGCAACCCCCAACGCATGCAACGCCGCATCCAACACCGCCGGATGAATGCCAAACCCTCCCAACGTCACACCTTCACCGACGGCTACCTCGGCAAAGATCTCCTGATCCCGCCGCCACAACGCACCCAGACCCCGAAATGCGGGCCCATACTCATAACCCCGACCCTCCAACACCTCATACACATCACCGGCATCCAACACCGAAGCCCCCGCCGGCGGCCAGACCGACAGATCCGCGGCGGCTGCAGGCGACCCCGCACTCAACACGCCCTGCGCGTGCAACACCCACACTGAATCTGGGTCTGCGCCAGCCGAATACACCCACACCGCACGAGAACCCGACTCGTCCACAGGATCCACAACCGCCTGCACCCGTACCCCGCCGACCACCGGCAGCGCCAACGGAGCCAACAACATCAGCTCTTCCACCACTGAACAGCCGACCTCGTCGCCAGCCCGCAACGCCAACTCCACGAACCCCGCCCCGGGAAACAGCAGCACCCCATCAACCACGTGATCGGCCAACCACGGGAAGTCCCCCACAGACAACGAGCCCGTCAACACCACGCCACCCGTATCCGGCCGGTCCACCACAGCGCCCAACAACGGATGATCCCCGCGCACCAAGCCCACACCGCTTACATCTCGCGATCCCCCTGACCCGCCCGGCAACCAAAACCGCTGCCGCACAAAACCATACGTCGGTAACTCGACCCGACGTCCACCCCCCAGCGCCGCGGGCCAATCCACTCCCACACCGCGGGTGAACAAATGCCCCAGCGCAACCAGCAGCGACTCGGCTTCCGGGCGGTCTTTGGCCAGCGTGACCACCGACACCGCCTGCTGAGCAGTCAACGACTGCTCCACTGCGGCGGTTAGACCACGACCAGGACCCACCTCGACAAAAACCCCGGCCCCCAACGACTCGGTGGCCCGCACCCCGTCAACAAAGCGGACCGGCTGCCGCACATGCTCAACCCAATACTGTGGCGATCCATACCCGGGTCCGGCCAATTGCCCAGTCAGGTTCGAGACCAACCCGATGCGCGGTTTTGCGGCCGAAATCCCGGCCAGTAGATTTGAGAACTGCTCGAGCATGGGCTGCATCAACGCCGAATGAAACGCATGCGAGACCGCCAATCGATGCACCCGCCGGTCCGACTCCAGCAGTCGATTCACCACCGCATCAACCGGCTCTTGCGGACCCGAAATCACCACGGCGTTCGGGCCATTGACCGCTGCGATGCTCACCTCCTCGGTAAGCAATGGCGCCACGTCCGCCTCGCTGGCGGCTACCGCAACCATCACCCCACCGGGGGGCAACCCCGCCATCAACCGGCCCCGCCCCGCCACCACTTTGGCCGCATCCGCAAGCGACAACACCCCGGCCACATAGGCCGCGCTGATCTCGCCCACCGAATGACCCATCACCACGTCGGGTACCACACCCCAGCGCTGTAACAACGCTGCCAACGCCACCTCGACGGCAAACAAGGCTGGCTGCGCATATTCCGTACTCTGCAACAATGCGGCGTCATCACCCCAAATCACCTGCCGCAGCGGCAATCGGAGATGCGGGTCCAACGCCGCCACTGCCTCGTCAAAGGCCTCGGCGAACGCCGGGAAGCGTTCGTACAACTGCCGGCCCATCCCTAACCACTGGGAGCCCTGGCCGGGAAATACAAACGCAGTCTTGCCCATTCCTTGGGCACGCCCCACCACAACGCCGGCCCCCGGCTCACCAGCGGCTAGCTCGACCAACCCCGCCATGAGATGGTCACGGTCAGCGCCGACCACCACGGCGCGATGATCAAACACCGACCGCGTCGTCACCAACGACCAACCCACATCCACCGGACTCTGACCGGCCCCCGAACCGTCCTGGCCAGCCACATGCGCCAGCAACCGCCTGGCCTGATTGGGCAACGCCTGCGCCGAGCGAGCGGACAACACCCACGCGACCACCGGGTCATCGCGCTCAGCCGAAACGCCTTCGCTTTCCGGCGCCGGCGGGTCCACCGGAGCTTGTTCTACGATCACGTGCGCGTTCGTCCCGCTAATCCCGAACGCCGACACCCCCGCCCGCCGCGGTCGGTCCTCCACCGGCCATGGCCGCGACTCGGTCAACAAAGACACCGCCCCCGCCGACCAATCCACTTGCGGTGTAGGCACATCCACATGCATCGTCTTCGGCATCACTCCGTGCTGGATCGCCTGCACCATCTTGATCACCCCGGCCACTCCCGCCGCAGCCGACGCGTGACCGATGTTCGATTTGATCGACCCCAACCACAACGGCCGATCAACCGGCCGGTCCTGTCCGTACGTAGCTAAAAGTGCTTGCGCCTCAATCGGATCACCCAATACGGTACCCGTGCCGTGCCCCTCCACCACATCTACATCAGCCGTACTCAGACGCGCATTGGCCAACGCCGCCGAAATCACGCGTTGTTGCGCGGGCCCATTGGGTGCTGTCAACCCGTTGGAGGCGCCGTCTTGATTGACCGCCGATCCCCGCATGATCGCCAGCACTGGGTGCCCCAACCGCCGCGCATCAGCCAACCGCTCCAGCACCAGCACGCCCGCGCCCTCCGACCACGCGGTCCCATCGGCGGCAGCGGCATAGACTTTGCACCGGCCGTCGACGGCCAGCGCCCGCTGCCGGCTGAACTCCACAAACCCCTCGGGGGTTGCCATTATCGTTACGCCACCGGCCAGCGCTAGATCGCACTCCCCGGACCGCAACGACTGCGCCGCCAAATGCATCGCCACCAACGACGACGAACACGCCGTATCCACCGAGACCGCCGGGCCTTCAAGGCCCAGCGCGTACGACACCCGGCCCGACGCGACACTCGCCGTCGCGCCGATGAACCCGTAGCCCTCCAGCTCGCCTTCCACGTGCCCCCCGTAGCCGGCATGGATCACCCCGGCGAACACCCCCGTGGCCGAACTTCGCAATCCCAGCGGGTCAATCCCGGCCCGCTCCAGGGCTTCCCACGACAACTCCAGCATCAACCGCTGCTGTGGATCCATCGCCAGCGCCTCGGTGGGTCCGATACCGAAGAATCCGGCATCGAAGTCGCCGGCGTCGGTCAGAAATGAACCTTGGCGCACATACATTTTGCCCCGGGCGTCGGGGTCCGGGTCGAACAACCCCGCTACGTCCCAGCCCCGATCCGCGGGAAAGTCCGACACCGCGTCACGGCCTTCAACCACCATCTCCCACAAGCTCTCCGGCGAATCCACCCCACCCGGATACCTGCACGCCATCCCCACGAGTGCCACCGGCTCGGAGAGTGTGCTTTCCAATTCCGAGAGACGCCGCCGTGTCCGGCGGAGATCCGCCGTGAGGCGCTTCAGATAGTCAACGTGCTTCGTCGTGCTCGACACTAATGCTCCTGTGGTGCGGTGCTACGAGCCGAGTTCTTCGTCGAGGATGGCGAAGAGTTGGCTTTCGGTGGCGGTATGGATGTCGTCGTCGAGCATGTCGTCGGGATCGTTGCTGACGGTGGTCAGGAGGGTTTGGATGCGGGCGCTCAGCTGCGTTTTGTCGTCGAGGTTCCAGTCGGGCTGGTTGAGCAGCGTTTGGAGCTCGCGGGTGATGTCGTTGAAGCGGGCCATCAGGTCAGGTTGATCGGCGGTGGTCAATCGGGCGTTGAGGTGTTCGGCTAAGGCGCTAGGGGTGGGGTAGTCGAAGACCAGGGTGGCTGAAAGTGTGAGCCCGGTCGCGGGTTTGAGCCGGTTGCGGAGTTCGACGGCCGTCAGTGAGTCAAAGCCGAGTTCTTGGAACGCGCGGTGGGCGTCGATGTCTGCGGCGCTGGCGCGGCCCATCACGGTGGCGGCGTTCCTGCACACCAAGTCCACCAACTCGCGGTGTCGCTGTTCGGCGCTTAGCCCGTGTAGTCGTTTGGTGAGGCCGGTTGTCGACACGGTGGTGGTGTCGGCGGTGACGCGCCCGGTGCGGCGGGCGGCCAACTGGCTGAACAATGGGGGCAGAGCGGTGTTGATGTCGGCCATCGCGCGCGTGTCCAAGCGAGCGGCCACCACCACCCCGCGGTCGGCGACCATGGCGCTATCGAAGAGCTCCACCGCCTCCTCGCTCGATAGCGGCGCCAGCCCGAACCGACTCATGCGCGCTTTGTCGCGATCCCCGAGATGTTGGGTCATCGCCGAAGCTTGTTCCCAGAAGCCCCAGGCCATCGACAATCCGGGCAATCCGCGGTCCCGTCGATACGCCATCAGCCCGTCAAGGAAACTGTTGGCCGCCGCGTAATTACCCTGGCCCGGTGTGCCCACGATCCCGGCCATCGACGAAAACACCACAAACGCCGACAAATCCAGATCCTGGGTCAGCTCATGGAGATTCCAGGCCCCGTCTACTTTGGCCCGCAGCACCGCATCCACCCGATCCGGGGTCAACGAGGCGATCACCGCATCATCAAGGGCCCCCGCGGCGTGAAGTACCCCCCGCAACGGATACTGCGCCGGCACCCGCGCCAACACACCTGCCAGCGCGTCACGATCAGCCACATCACAGGCCACCACCGACACCTCGGCACCAGCGTCCCGCAATCCCGCTACCAACTCCGAGACGCCGCCGGCCTGCTCACCGGAACGGCTGATCAGCACCACATTGGCCACCCCATAACGGGCCACGACATGACGCGCCAACAGGCCCCCGGCCATCCCGGTACCGCCGGTGATCACCACGGTTCCCCCAGCCAGGCCACCCGCAGACCCACTGAGCAACATGCCGGGGCCATCTGGGATGGTGAGCACTACTTTGCCGATATGGCGGGCCTGACTGACAAACCGATACGCCGCCGAAGTACACCGCACATCAAAAGTCTTGACCGGCAACGGCGTCAACACACCATCGGCGAACAACGCCGTCAACTGGGCCAGCGCGGCCGCGGTGTCGTCCGGGCTAGCCTTCATCAGATCAAACGCTTGATACTGCACCCCCTGGTGCTGAGCTGCCACAACCTGGGGGTCGCGAATATCTGTCTTGCCCATCTCGATGAAATGCCCACCACCGGCCAACAACCGCAACGACGCGTCCACGAATTCACCGGACAGCGAGTTGAGCACCACATCGACTCCGGCGCCGCCGGTGGCCGCTAAGATCTTCTCCTCGAACTCCAACGAACGTGAATCCGCAATGTGTTTGTCGTCAAAACCCGTCGCCCGCAACGTGTCCCACTTGCCACGACTGGCGGTGGCGAAAACCTCCGCACCCAAATGCCGGGCCAGCTGCACCGCAGCCATACCCACCCCACCGGCGGCCGCATGCACCAACACCCGTTGTCCGGCCCGAACCCCCGCCAACACCGACAGTCCATACAACGCCGTCCAAAACACCACCGGGACACCGGCGGCGGTCACCAAGGACCATCGCGCAGGCACCGCGGTCACTAACCGCGCATCCACCACGGCCTCAGCACCGACCACTCCCAACAACCCCATCACGGCATCGCCCACCGCCAGCCCCGCTACCCCCGGGCCGACCTCGACAATCACCCCGGCGCCTTCAACTCCCAGCTCTCCTCCGCCGGGCGTCATCCCCAACGCCATCAACACATCCCGGAAGTTCACCCCCACCGCAGCCACCGCCACCCGCACCTGCCCGGCAGCCAGCTCCACCCGTGGGCACGACTGCACGACCAGATCCTCTAACGTGCCCCCACCGCCGGCAGCCAACCGCCAACCGCCGGGCGGCAGCTCCAAAACCGATCCCGCCCCAACCTGAGCCAACCGAGCGGCATACACCACACCGGAGCGGACGATCAATTGCGGTTCACCACAACCAATTACCGCTGCAGCATCGACCGACCCGTCCGAATCCACCAACACAACCCGACCCGGATGTTCGGCCTGCGCAGAGCGAACCAATCCCCACACCGCCGCACCCGCCAGATCCGTGACATCCTCACCGGCCAGTCCCACCGCGCCTTGTGTCAGTATCACCAGCACGCCAGACCCATCGCCGGCCAGCCACGACTGCAACACCTCCAGCGCCTCGTGCGTCGCCGCATAAACGGAACCCACCACGCCGTCAGCGCCGGGGCTCGGCTTCCAAACCACCACACTGTCAGCGGGAATACCATTGGGCTCCAACGTCACCGGCGACCACACCACCTCCAACAACCCTCCACCGGCACAAGGTGCTGCCGCGGACAACTGCGCCACCGAGACCGGACGAAGCGCCAGCTCCCGCACCGACAAAATGGGTAGGCCCGCGCCATCGGCCAATTCGACCGAGACCGCCCCCATGCCGGCCGGTGCTATCCGGACCCGCGCGCGGGACGCCCCGGCGGCATGCAAGCGGATCCCCTGCCACGAAAACGGCAACACCGTGTGGGCTTGCTCGCCGTCCACTCCCATCGCATGCAGCGCCGCATCCAGCAGCACCGGATGAATACCGAAACCGCCGGCTTTCACCCCCGCGACATCCGGGAGAACGACTTCGGCGAATACCTCATCTCCGAGCCGCCACATGGCCTGCAAACCCTGAAACGCCGGACCGTACTGATAACCCCGCCCGGCCAGCCGCTCGTATGCGTCGGTGAGGTTCACCGCTAGCGCCCCGACCGGCGGCCATACCGATAAATCCGCGGCCGGCGCGGCCGACCCCACACTCAACACGCCCTGCGCGTGCAGCGTCCATGCCGAATCAGGCTGAGCCCCGCTCGAATACACCGACAAGGCCCGGCGGCCTGCGCTGCCCGCAGCGCCCACGACCACCTGCACCTGAACCCCACCAGCCGCCGGCAACAGCAAGGGCGCCGACAGCGTCAGCTCCTCTACCACCGAACAATCGGCCTCATCGGCAGCCCGCGACACCAACTCCACGAACCCCGCCCCGGGGAACAACACCACCCCTGCTACCGCGTGATCGGCCAACCACGGCTGAGCAGCCACCGACAGCCGCCCGGTGAGCACCACACCGCCCGAATCGGGCCGTTCCACCACTGCACCCAGCAGGCCGTGCTCGGCCCCCGCCAACCCCACGCCGCCCAGGTCGCCACCACTAATACCCGAACCCGGCAACCAAAACCGCCGCCGCTGAAAGGCATATGTCGGCAACGCGACCTGACAGCCGGTGACAAACGCTGCCCGCCAATTCACGGCCACGCCCGCGACGTGGGCCTGACCCACGGACAGCCAAAACCTGTCAAGTCCACCGTCGTCGCGGCCCAATGACGGAATGACCACCGCGTCCCTGGCGTCAACGGCGCCGGCGTCGGCCAGGGTTGCCGGCACCGCCGCGATCTCCTCGATGCCGGCGGTCAGAATAGGATGCGGGCTGGATTCGATGAACACCTGGTATCCGCCATCGCGCGCGTTGCGCACTGCACGTTCGAACTGCACCGTCTGCCGGATGCTCTGGTACCAGTAGTCTGCGTTCAAACCGGCGGCGTCCATGAGTTCACCGGTGACCGTCGAAAAGAAGGCCACCGAGGAAGAACGCGGCTCGATGCCGGCCAGTGCCTGGGCAAGAGGCTCACGGATGGCGTCGACCTGTGCGGAGTGAGATGCATAGTCGACGTCGATCCTGCGGGCACGCACGTTGTCAGCCTCACAACGTCGCATCAGTTCCTCGAGGGCGCCTACGTCACCGGAGACGACGACTGCTGAAACGCCGTTGACAGCAGCGATATTGAGTCGATCCCCCCACTGCGCCAACAACTCTCGTGCTTGCGGTAGCTCACATGCCAGAGAGACCATGCCCCCAGCGCCGGACAACTGCACCAGCAGCCGGCTTCGCAGCGCCACTACCCGGGCGGCATCCTCGAGCGACAACGCGCCCGCGACGTATGCTGCAGCGATCTCGCCTTGTGAATGGCCGATCACCGCGTCGGGCATGACTCCCATCGAGCGCCATAATTCGGCGAGGGATACCATCATCGCCCACAGCACCGGCTGCACCACATCGACACGATCCGGTCCCGGAGCGCCCGCCGCTCCACCGATGACATCGATCAAGGACCACTCCACGTGCTCAGCAAGCGCCTTATCGCATCGGTCCATGTGCTCAGCGAATACCTTTGAGGTATTGAGTAATTGGGCTCCCATGCCGACCCATTGCGAGCCTTGGCCGGGAAACACAAACACTGTCTTGCCCACCGATTGGGCGCGTCCCACGGCCACATTCGCACCCGGCTCGCCGGCGGCCAAGCCGACCAAAGCCGCCGTCAGGTGCTCACGGTCGGCGCCAACCACCACCGCCCGATGCTCAAACGTCGAACGCGTCGATACCAACGACCACCCCACGTCGGCCACACCCAGATCCTGATCACCATCCACATGCGCCAACAGCCTTTGCGCCTGATCCGCTAACGCGTTTGCTGAGCGAGCAGACAACACCCACGGAACCACCGGCACGTCGCTATCGCTCGAAGTGCCAACACTTTCCAACGCAGGAGGCTGTTCGAGAATCACATGCGCGTTCGTCCCGCTAATCCCGAACGACGACACCCCCGCCCGCCGCGGGTGATCCTGCGCAGGCCATGGCCGGGACTCCGTCAACAACGAGACCGCCCCCGCCGACCAATCCACATGCGGCGTAGGCACATCCACGTGCAATGTCTTGGGCATCAGCCCGTGCCGCATCGCCTGCACCATCTTGATCACCCCGGCCATCCCCGCAGCCGCCGCCGTGTGGCCCATGTTGGATTTGATCGACCCCAACCACAACGGCCGATCCGCTGGCCGATCCTGCCCGTAGGCCGCCAAAAGCGCTTGGGCCTCAATGGGATCCCCCAATTTGGTGCCGGTCCCATGGCCCTCCACCACATCCACGTCGGCCGCACACAGCCGCGCATTGGCCAGCGCCGCCCGGATCACTCGTTGCTGCGCCGGCCCGTTGGGTGTCGATAGGCCGTTGGAGGCGCCGTCCTGATTGACCGCGGAGCCCCGCACCACCGCCAGCACCGAATGGCCCAAGCGCCGCGCATCCGCCAACCGCTCCAACACCAACGCCCCGACGCCCTCGGCACAGCCGAATCCGTCGGCAGCCCCGGCATACGGCTTGCACCGCCCATCAGCAGCCAACGCTCGCTGCCGACTGAAGTCCACAATTAGCGCCGGCGTGGCATATACCGTCACCCCACCGACCAGCGCCAAATTACACTCGCGCGACCGCAGCGACTGCGCCGCCAAATGCAACGCCACCAATGACGACGAACACGCCGTATCCACCGACACCGCCGGGCCCTCCAACCCCAGCGCATACGCCACCCGGCCCGACGCAACGCTCAAGGTCGAACCGCGCAGCCCGTACTGCTCCAACTCCCCGGGCAGTCGACCCTGGCCCCCATATGATCCGTGGAAAACTCCGGCGAATACACCCGTAGCCGAACCCCGCAGCACAGTCGGGTCGATGCCGGCCCGCTCCAACGCTTCCCATGACACTTCCAACAGCAAGCGCTGCTGTGGATCCATCGCCAGCGCCTCGCTGGGCGCAACCCCGAAAAACGCGGCGTCGAAATCGGCGATATCTGCCAAAAACCCGCCGCGTCGCGTGTACGACTTCCCTATCGCATCAGGATCCGGATCGAACAGCTCACCCAAATCCCAGCCACGGTCGGCAGGAAACTCCGACACCACATCGCGACCTTCAACCACCATCTCCCACAAGGCCTCAGGGGAATCGGCCCCACCGGGATACCGGCATGCCATCCCCACCACCGCCACCGGCTCAGTCGCTGCTGCCAAGTACTCGCGGTTCTCTCGCTTCAGCCGCTCGTTTTCCTTGAGAGACTTACGGAGGGCCCTGACAAGCTCTTCTTGACTGCTGTTCATAGGACCCGGCCTTTCGTGCTGCTCAACCGAACCGGTGGCGCTGCGCAACTGCGTTTGGAGAAGAGATATCTGCGCCCGAGCAACTCGAACCCGACAGTTCTAACCGCCTCGGCACACCCGGGGTCAATCACGCCCCGGCCATGGATCACACCTTTCGGAAACGCCCCGCCAAACTTTTGTCGCCCCATCGCCGTCACTTCCGTATGACGATGTCTAGGAGACGAAGAAGAGTCCACAGGCGCGCATCAGTGCCAGCGCAGCAACACGAGTTCAGAACAGAAGCCAGGACCCAGCGCCATCATGAGGCCCGCGCTTCCGCTGGGCGGCGGTTTGGCGATGGTGTCGCGCAACACATGCAGCACCGACGCCGACGAGAGGTTGCCTATCTCGCCGAGCGAACGCCAGGTCAGTTCTAGGGCCTCAGGCGGTAGGTCGAGGGCCTCGTTGATCGCTTCGATGACCTTGGGACCGCCGGGATGTGAAACCCAGGCGCCGATGTCGGTGGTGGTCAAACCATGCGCTGCCAGAAACGTGGTGACGTCCTCGCCGATGTATTGCTGCACTAAAGTCGCGACGTCCTTCGACAGCACGAGTTCGAACCCTGCGGCACCCACGTCGTAGCCCATGGCCCGTAATGAGTCGGGGTAGAGATGGCTGCGCGAATCGAGAATATCCGGGCCGCGGGCGCCGATCTGTTCGGCGCGACGCTCGCCGACCGCAACCACCGCTCCAGCCCCGTCAGCAAACAGCGCACTACCCACCAGACCGGCCAGCGATGGTTTGTATCCCGGGTAAGTCAGCGAGCAGAGCTCGACTGCGATCAGGGCCGCGACACCGTCCGGCGTCCCGCGCAGGTAGTCGTGCAGCCTGGCCACTCCCGCGGCCCCGGCCACGCAGCCAAGACCGAACATCGGCAACCGCCGCACATCCTCGCGCAGCCCCAGGCGCCCGGCGATCCGGGCATCCAGCGACGGGACCGCGAGTCCGGTAACCGTCGTCGTGATGAGCACGTCAAGGTCCTGGGGCTGCAGGCCCGCGTCGTCAAGCGCACCCGAAAGCGCTTCACAGCCAAGATCCACCGCTTTTTCGATGAAGATCCGGTTTGCTTCGCCGAAGTCGGTCAGCGTCGGATACTGCTCCATCGGCAGGACCACGTGACGACTATTGACCTTGGCGCTAGCATGCAACTGCCGAACGATGTCTTCGTAACCCTCGAAATCCGGGATGCTGAGGAAAACTTCGGTGAGCTCTCGCTGGGAATAGCGGTATGGCGGCAGCGCACCGAACACTCCGGCGATGACGCTCATTGGTCCCATCCCTCGGTCACGACGACTCAGGTCGAATGGTTCAACCTGATCCCTTAAGTCTGGAAGTTTAGTCTCCTGGAAACTGACCGGCACACTACCAAGGTCCTCTAACTGTTGTAATGTAGCCGGTCGTTGAGCTCCGCGCAGCTGGCCAGGACCGCAGCAAGCTGCTCGGCGACCCGGGTTGGCGCGGTGCCGCCCCTCGCGTCACGCGAGGACACCGACCCCTCGATCGACAGCACCTCGCGGACCTGCGGCGTCAGCTCGGGGCTGACGGCGGCCAGCTCGTCGTCGGTCAGCTCGTCGAGCCCGACGCCGCGGTACTCGGCGGCCCGCACGGCCGCTCCGGCGGCCTCGTGCGCGGACCGGAACGGGACACCCTGTCGAACCAGCCATTCCGCGATATCGGTGGCCAGCGTGTAGCCGGCCGGGGCCAGGGCCGCCATCCGCTCGACGTTGAACGTCAGGCTGGCGACCAGTCCCGCCATCGCCGGCAGCAGCAGCTCCAGCTGGGCCACCGCGTCGAACACCGGCTCCTTGTCTTCCTGCAGGTCACGGTTGTAGGCCAGCGGCTGGGCCTTCAGCGTCGCCAGCAGCCCGGCCAGGTTCCCGATCAGCCGTCCGGCCTTGCCGCGGGCCAGCTCGGCGATGTCGGGGTTCTTCTTCTGCGGCATGATCGAGCTGCCGGTGGACCACGAATCGTGCAGGGTGACGTAGCCGAATTCGGTCGTGCTCCAGATGATGATGTCCTCGGCCAGCCGGGACAGGTCGACGGCGATCATCGCGAAGATGAACGCGGCCTCCGCGGCGAAATCGCGGGCCGCGGTCGCGTCGATCGAATTGTCGGCGGCGGCGGCGAAGCCCAGCTCCGCGGCGATCGCGTCCGGGTCCAGGCCCAGCGACGAGCCCGCCAGCGCCCCCGAGCCGTACGGGGACACCGCCGCGCGCTTGTCGAAGTCGACGATCCGGTCCACATCGCGCAGCAACGGGTGGGCGTGCGCGAGCAGGTGCTGGGCCAGCAGGATCGGCTGGGCGGACTGCAGATGGGTCTTGCCGGGCATGATGGCCGTCGGGTGCGCGGCGGCCTGGGCGGCCAGCGCGCCGACGACGTCGAGCGCCCCGGTCGCGACCCGCCGCACCGCGTCGCGCAGCCACATCCGGAACAGGGTGGCCACCTGGTCGTTGCGCGACCGCCCGGCCCTCAACCGGCCGCCCAGGTCGGGCCCGACCCGGTCGATCAGCCCGCGCTCCAGCGCGGCGTGCACGTCCTCGTCGGTGACCAGGGGGCTGAAGCTGCCGTCAGCGACGTCCTCGGCGAGGCTGTCCAGCCCGGCCAACAGGCCGTCGCGCTGCTCTTCGTCGAGCAGTCCCGCCCGGAACAGGATCACGGTGTGGGCCCGCGAGGCGACGATGTCGTAGGGAGCCAGCACCCAGTCGAAGTGCGTGGACTTGCTCAGTGCGGCCAGCGCGTCGGACGGCCCGTCGCCGAACCGCCCGCCCCACAGCGATCCCTCGCGAGTGCTCACGGGTCCTTCCCCTCCGCGAGCGTGAATCCGGCGACGCGTCGGCGGCGTGTCGCGTCGCGAAATTCACGCTCGCGCCCGAAGAGGGTCATCGCAGGTCCCGGCGGGCGGAAAGCTTCGACGACAACCCGTGCACGTAGACGAAGCCCTTCGCGGACGACTGGTCGAAGCTGTCGCCCTCGTCGTAGGTGGCCAGGTTGAAGTCGTACAGGGATTCGGCGCTGCGCCGGCCATTGACCGCAATGTGGCCGCCGTGCAACACCATTCGAACCTCGCCGGAAACGTGTTCCTGGGTCTTGGCGACGAAGCTCTCCAACGCGGCTTTCAGTGGCGAGTACCAGAGTCCGTCGTAGACCAGCTCGGCCCAGCGCTGGTCGGTCTGCCGCTTGAACCGGCCCAGCTCACGCTCGAGGGTCACGTGTTCGAGTTCGGTGTGCGCGGTGATGAGCACCATCGCGCCTGGCGCCTCGTAGATCTCGCGGCTCTTGATGCCCACCAGCCGGTCCTCGACCACGTCGAGGCGCCCGACACCCTGCGCCCCGGCGCGGCGGTTCAGCTCCTCGATGGCCCGCAGCATCGACACCCGCTCGCCGTCGATGGACACCGGCACCCCGCCCTCGAACCCGACGATCACCTCGTCGGGGGTGCTCCAGTTGAGGGTGGGGTCTTCGGTGTAGGCGTAGATGTCCTTGGTGGGAGCGTTCCAAAGGTGTTCCAGGAAGCCGGTTTCCACCGCGCGACCCCACACGTTCTGGTCGATCGAGAACGGCGATCGTTTGGTCACATTGATCGGGATGGCGTTCTCCTCGGCGAACGCGATGGCCTTCTCCCGCGTCCACGCATAGTCGCGCACCGGTGCCAGCACCTCCAAATCCGGTGCCAGCGAGGCGAATCCGACCTCGAACCGGACCTGGTCATTGCCCTTCCCGGTGCAGCCGTGCGCAACGATGCCGCCGCCGTGCTCGCGGGCGGCCGCGACCAGGTGCTTGACGATCAGCGGACGGCTGATCGCCGACACCAGCGGGTAGCGGTCCATGTACAGCGCGTTGTTGAGCACCGTCGGCAGGCAGTAGCCCTCGGCGAATTCGTCGCGGGCGTCGACGACAACAGCCTCCACGGCGCCGCAGTCCAGGGCCCGCTGGCGCACGACCTCCATATCCTCGCCGCCCTGGCCGAGGTCGATCGCGACCGCAACCACCTCGCGGCCGGTTTCCTTGCCGATCCAACTGATGGCCACGGAGGTGTCCAGCCCGCCTGAATACGCCAGGATGACGCGCTCTGACATTGACCAATCTCCTTACTTGATGTTCCCGAACATCCCGGCGAGCTCCGCGCCAGTCATCGGCTCGCGGGCAACCACGAGGATGGTGTCATCGCCGGCGACGGTGCCGACAACTTCGGGCAGGGCCGCGCGGTCGATGGCACTGGCCAGATAGTGGGCCGCGCCCGGGGGCGTGCGCAGCACCGCGAGGTTGCCGCTCGCGTCGGTCGACACCAGCAACTCACCGAGCAGGCGCGACATCCGGTCGGTGCCGCCGGAGACCCCGCGCACCGGGCTTCCGTCCTCGGGAACGATGTAGACCCCGACGCCGCCGTCGGCGCCGCGCAGCTTCACCGCGCCCAGCTCCTCGAGATCACGCGACAGCGTGGCCTGGGTGACATCGATGCCCTCGTCGCCCAGCCGGGCCGCCAATTCGCTTTGGCTGCTGATCGACGCCGACGACAGGATCGCCACGATGCGGGCCTGCCGGCCGGCCCGGGTGGTCTCGGGCGTGGTCTTCGGGCCGCCGCGCGTCATCGTGACCGCTCCAACAGCCACACGAGCAGCGCCTTCTGGGCGTGCAGCCGGTTTTCGGCCTCGTCCCAGACCGCGCTGGCCGGCCCGTCCATCACCTCGTCGGTGATCTCGTCCCCGCGGTGGGCCGGAAGGCAGTGCAGCACAATGGCTTCCGGGTCGGCGAGCCCGGCGAGCCGCGCGTTGACCTGAAACGGCCGGAACGGCCCCACCCGGTCCAGCCCGTCGTTCTCCTGTCCCATCGACGTCCAGGTGTCGGTGACGACGACGTCGGCGCCCTTTGCGGCGGCGTCGGGGTCGGCGGTCACGGTGACCGACGCGCCGGTGGCGTCGGCGCGCCGGCCGGCCGCGGCCACCAGTGCCGGGTCGGGCGCGAAGCCGTCGGGAGCCGCGACGGTGACGTGGATGCCGGCGGTGACCCCGCCGAGCATCAACGAGTGGGCCATGTTGTTGGCGCCGTCGCCGAAGTAGGACAGCCGCAAGCCTTTCAGTGACCCCTTGCGTTCGGCGATGGTCTGCAGGTCGGCCAGCACCTGACAGGGGTGGAAGTCGTCGGAGAGCGCGTTCACCACGGGCACCGTCGCGGTCGCGGCCATCGCCTCGAGCCGGTCTTGCCCGAAGGTCCGCCAGACGATGGCGTCGACGTAGCGGGACAACACTTTTGCGGTGTCCTGCAGCGTCTCCTCGCGGCCGAGCTGGGTGCTGCGGCCGTCGACGACGACGGCATGGCCGCCGAGCTGGGCGATGCCCACCTCGAACGAGAACCGGGTGCGGGTGGAGTTCTTGTCGAAGATGACCGCGACCCCGCGCGGCCCCTCGAGGGGACGACGGCCGAACGGGTCCTTCTTCAGTTCGGCGGCCAGCTCGAGCACTTCGGCCTGTTCGCCGGGCGACAGGTCGTCATCGCGCAGGAAGTGTCGCGTCATGTTCTCGCCCCGGCAGTATCGAGAATGCCCGGCAGGGCGGCGATGAAGCCGTCGATCTGGGCTTCGGTGATGATCAGCGGCGGCGCCAAGCGGATGACGTCGGGTGCCGCGGCGTTGACCAGGAATCCGGCGTCCCGCGCGGCCGCCTCTGCATCCTTGGCGCGTTGCGCGGTCAGCACGATGCCCCACAGCAATCCGCGACCGCGCACGTGGTCGATCAGTGGATGACCCAACGTCTCGATGCCGTGGCGCACCGACTTTCCCAGCACCTCGGCGTGCCGGACCAGGTCCTCGGCGGCTATTACCCGCAGCACCGCCAGCGCCGCCGCGGTGCAGACCGGGTTGCCGCCGAAGGTGCTGCCGTGCAGGCCGGGTGTCAGGAGGTCGGCGGCCGGGCCGACGGCCAGGCACGCCCCGATCGGCAGCCCGCCGCCGAGCCCCTTGGCCATGGTCACCACGTCCGGGGTGATGCCGTCATGCTGGTGGGCGAAAAAGGCGCCGGTGCGGCCCATTCCGGTCTGCACCTCGTCGAGCACCAGCAGGGCACCGTGCCGCGCCGTGATCTCCCGCGCCGCGGCCAGATAGCCTTCGGGCGGGACGACGACGCCGCTCTCCCCCATGATCGGTTCGAGGAACACCGCGGCGGTGTCGTCACCGACCGCTGCGGCCAGCGCGTCGGCGTCGCCGTAGGGCACGTGCGTGACGTAACCCGGCAGCGGCTCGAACGGCGCCTGCTTGCTCGGCTGGCCCGTCAGCGCCAACGAACCCATCGTTCGCCCGTGGAAAGCCTCCTGTGCGGCAACCAGTTTCGTGCGGCCGGTGAGCCGCGACAGCTTGAACGCCACCTCGTTGGCCTCGGCGCCGGAGTTGCAGAAGAATACCCGCGCCGGGGCCTCGGAGCCCAGCAGCGCGACCAGTTCTTCGGCCAGCGCGATGCCCGGTTCGGTGGCATACAGGTTGGAGGTGTGGCCCAGCGTCGTCATCTGGTGCGTGACGGCCTCGATGACGGCTGGGTGGCGATGGCCAAGGACGTTGACCGCGATGCCGCCGAGCAGGTCCACGTAGGCCTTGCCGTCCACGTCGGTGACCACGGCGCCGTCACCGCTGGCCAAAGCCACCGGAGGGGTGCCGTAGTTGTTCATCATCACGGCTTCCCACCGCTGCCGCATCGCATCGGTCTGGGTCATGCGCTCACCACCTTGGTGCCGGTGCCCGCGTCGGTGAAAAGCTCGACCAACACACAGTGTTCGACCCTCCCGTCGATGACGTGCGCGCTGGGCACACCCGCGGTAACGGCCCGCAGGCACGCCTCAACCTTGGGGATCATGCCGGTTTCCAGCGTGGGCAGCAGTTGCGCCAGTGTGGCGGTGTCGATTTCGCTGACCAACGAGCCCCGGTCCGGCCAGCTGGTGTAGAGGCCTTCGACATCGGTGAGCATCAACAGCTTCTCGGCCACCAGGGCTTCGGCCAGCGCCGCCGCGGCGGTGTCGGCGTTGATGTTGTGCACCACACCTTCGGCATCCGGCGCGAGCGTCGACACCACCGGAATGCGCCGGGCTGCAATCAGATCCAGCACCGCGGCGGTGTTGACCAGCTCGACGTCTCCGACCAGGCCGATGTCGGTGGCCACCCCGTCGACGGTGACGCTGCGCCGCACGGCGGTGAACAGTTGCGCGTCCTCGCCGGTGATGCCGACGGCGTAGGGCCCGTGCGCGTTGATCAGGTTGACCAGTTCGCGGCCGACCTGTCCGAACAACACCATCCGCGCCACGTCGAGTACTTCGGGTGTGGTGACGCGGAAGCCGCCCTTGAAGTCGCCTTCGATTCCGAGCCGCCGCAGCATGGCGCTGATCTGGGGTCCGCCGCCGTGCACGACGACGGGATGGATGCCGCAGTTGCGCAGAAACGCCATGTCGGCCGCGAAGGCGTGCCGCAGCGTGTCGTCGGTCATCGCGTTGCCGCCGTACTTGATGACGACGATCTTGCCGTGCAACTGCTTGAGCCACGGCAGCGCTTCGGCCAGCACCTGCGCTTTGACCTGGGTGGGTAGTGCGTCGACTTTTATGGTCATGAGCTGTAGGCCGAATTCTCTTCGACGTAGCCGTGCGACAGGTCGGTGGTCCGGATCGCGGCATGACCGTCGCCGACGCGAAGGTCGACGGTGATGTCGGTGTCGGCCCCCGAAAGGTCCACCTCACGCGCGCCGGGAGCTCCCACTCCGTCGATGCACACCGCGGAATCGTTGAACGACACATGGATTCGATCGGGGTCGAGGGCGACCGGCGCCATGCCGACGGCCGCGAGAACCCGGCCCCAGTTGGGATCGGACCCGAACACCGCCGTCTTGACCAGGCTGTCGCGGGCGATCGCCCGCGCGGCGGTCAGCGCGTCGTCATCGGAGGCGGCTCCGGTTACCGTCACGGTGACGCGCTTGGTGACGCCCTCGGCGTCAGCTTGCAGCTGGGCGCACAGGTCGTCGCAGACCCGCAGCACCGTCTCGTCGAGATCGGTTTGGGACGGAGTGATTTCGCTGGCGCCCGACGCCAGCAGCAGCACGGTGTCGTTGGTCGAGCAGCAGCCGTCGATGTCGAGCCGGTCGAAGGTGCGCGCGGTGGCGTGCCGCAGCGCCCGGTCGAGCGCCGCCGGCTCGGCGGCCGCGTCGGTGGTGAGCACGCACAGCATGGTGGCCAACGACGGGGCCAGCATGCCCGCGCCTTTAGCCATCCCGCCGACCGTCCAGTTGCCGGGATGGTGCAGCGCAACCTGTTTCGGCACGGTGTCGGTGGTCATGATGGCCTGGGCGGCGTCCTCGCCGCCGGTCAGCCCCCCGGCCATCTCGTGCACGATGTCGCGCACCCCGGCGAGCAGCTTGTCCATCGGCAACCGGTCACCGATCAGCCCGGTGGAGCAGACCGCGACCTCGATGGCGCCGGTCTCGGTTCCCCAGTCCGACAGCGCGGCCGCGACCGCCTCGGCCGTGGCGTGGGTGTCCTGGAATCCGCCCGGACCGGTGCAGGCGTTCGCCCCGCCGGAGTTCAGGATCACCGCGCGCAGCTGTCCGGTGGTCAGCACCTGCTGGGTCCACAGCACCGGAGCGGCCTTGACCTTGTTGCGGGTGAACACTCCCGCGGCCGCGTAGTCGGGTCCCTCGTTGAAGACCAGCGCGAGGTCGCGCGCCCCGGAGGCCTTGATCCCGGCGGCGATCCCCGCGGCCCGGAACCCGGCCGGCGCGGTAACGCCCTGCTCGCGAAGCAACCGTGCCGCGGCGGCTAGTTCGGTCACGGCGCGACCCCGACCACCGAAAGGCCTTCGGTCTCCGACCAACCCAGCGCCAGGTTCATCGACTGCACCGCAGCGCCGCCCGTGCCCTTGACCAGGTTGTCGATCGCGGCGATAGCCACGAACGTCTCGGCGGCCGCGTCCACCGCCACGGCGATGTGCGCCGCGTTGCTGCCGATCACCGCTCCCGTGCGGGGCAGCTGCCCTTCGGGCAGCAGGTAGACGAAAGGCTCTGTATCGTAAGCCTTTTCGTAGGCAGCCCGCAGCTGTGACAGCGGTGCCCGCGTGCGCGCGGTGCAGGTGGCCAGGATGCCGCGGGACGTCGGTATCAGCACCGGAGTGAACGACACCGTGACGTCGCGATCGGTGACGGCCCCCAGCCCCTGGGCGATCTCGGGGGTGTGCCGGTGTGCGCCCGCGATGTTGTAGGCCCGCGCCGAGCCGATGACCTCCGACCCGAGCAACTCGGTCTTGGCCGCGCGGCCCGCCCCGGAGGTGCCGCTGACGGCGACCACCGTGACGGCGGGCTCGATCAGGTCCTCGGCCATGGCGGGCAACAACGCGAGTAACGCCGCGGTCGGATAGCAGCCGGGAACCGCGACGCGGCGGGCACCGCGTAGCCGCTCGCGTCCCCCCGGCAGCTCCGGCAGCCCGTAGGGCCAGCTGCCGGCGTGCGTTGTTCCGTAGAAACGCTCCCAGGCCGCGGCCTCGGTGAGGCGAAAGTCGGCGCCGCAGTCGATGATCAACGTTTCCGGGCTTAGCTGGTCGGCCAGCGCAGCCGAATTCCCGTGCGGCAGGGCCAGGAACACGACGTCGTGGCTTGCAAGTACGGCGGGCTCGGTCGGCTCAATCACGTGCTGGGCCAACGGGATCAGGTGCGGATGGTGGTCACCCAGCGTGCTGCCGGCGCTGGTCGCGGCGGTAAGCGCGCCGATGGCGAGCCGGCCGTCGGCGTAGGCCGGATGCCCGAGCAGCAGCCGTAGGATTTCACCGCCTGCGTAGCCGGTGGCACCGGCAACCGCCACCTTCAATACGTCGGCCATTTCGACGATTCTGCATGGTTATGCAGCAGTTTGCAAATCCATTCCGCAGGTCAGCCCAGGGCCGATGTGCGCCCAGGAGGTCGTGTCGGGCAAAGGCTCCGCTTCGGAAGAGCGAGGGCCTACACGAGTCTCCTGGGCGCCACCGGGACTAGGCGGCGATGCCGATGCCCAAGCTCGCGTTCAACGCGGCCTCGAGCGACAGCCCGAGGTCGGTCAAGGCGGTCTCGAGGGACGTCACGAGGGCACCACCGGTCTGTTCGAGTCCGGCGGTGACACCCGCGATGCCCGATTCCAGGGCCGCACCGCCCGCGGCCAAGCCCGGGAAGGCGGCTCCAAGGCTTCCGGCGAAACCCGCGTTGAGCGCGGAACCTATCTCGGCCGCGGTGTTCGCCCAGATACTCACCAGCGCATTACCGGTCCCTGTCAGCGCGGAAAGGCTCCCGCCCAGGGCGCCGCCCAGGGCTTCGCCAGTCTGGACCAGGCCCGCCAGGCTCCCACCCAAGCCCGATGCCAGTGCCTGAAGGGACTGGGTCAGGCCGGCGCCGAGGCTGGCCGAAAGGGCGGCATTGATCGACAGCATCAGGTTCGGCAGGTTCGGCAGACTCAGCGCCGGCAGTGAGGCCAAGAAGTTGGCCGCTAGCGTCTCGCCGGTCTGGATCGCGCCGTTGATACCCGCCGCGACGTTGCCGGCCAGGTTGTTCAGCCCGGCCGCGAAGTTGGCGGCCAGCGTTTCGCCGGTCTGGATCAGCCCGCTCAGATTGGCGCCCAGGCTCAAGCTGCCGTTCAACATCGCGCTCAGCGACGCACTCAGCCCGTTCAGCGACGCACTGAGCGAGGCACTCAACCCATTGAGCGCCGCGCTGAGCTCGACCCCCAGGTTGGGCAGGGTCAGTGCCGGCAAGCCTGGCAGCGAGGCCAGGAAGTTGGCCGCCAGCGTCTCACCGGTGGTGATCGCCCCGTTGATGCCGGCCGCGAGGTTGCCGGCCAGGTTGTTCAAGCCCGCCGCGAAGTTGGCCGCCAGCGTTTCACCGGTCTGGATCAGCCCGCTGAGGTTGGCGCCCAGGTTCAGGCTGCCCGACAGCGCCGCGTTCAGCGACGCACTCAGCGAAGCACCCAGCCCGTTGAGCGCCGCTGACAGCTCCACACCCAACGCACCCAGGTTCGGCAAGGTGATCGCCGGCAGACCCGGCAACGACGCCAAGAAGTTCGCGGCCAGGGTCTCACCGGTCTGGAGCGCCCCGTTGATACCCGCCCCGATGTTGGCGGCCAGGTTGTTCAGCCCGGCCGCGAAGTTGGCGGCCAGCGTTTCGCCGGTCTGGATCAGCCCGCTCAGGTTGGCGCCCAGGTTCAGGCTGCCGCTCAAGGCCGCGTTCAGCGACGCACTCAACGAGGCACCGAGCCCGTTGAGCGCCGCCGACAGCTCCACACCCAACGCACCCAGGTTCGGGAACGTCAGCGCCGGCAGACCCGGCAACGACGCCAAGAAGTTCGCGGCCAGGGTTTCACCGGTCTGAAGCGCACCGTTGATGCCCGCACCGAGGTTGGCGGCCAAGTTGTTCAGCCCGGCAGCGAAGTTCGCCGCCAGCGTCTCACCCGTCTGGATCAACCCGCTCAAGTTGGCGCCCAGGTTCAGGCTGCCATTCAAGGCCGCGTTCAGCGACGCACTCAGCGAGGCACCCAACCCGTTCAGCGCCGCCGACAGCTCCACACCCAATGCACCCAGGTTGGGCAACGTGAGCGCCGGCAGACCCGGCAGCGACGCCAAGAAGTTGGCCGCCAAGGTCTCACCGGTCTGAATCGCCGCGTTGAGCCCAGCACCCAGCGCACCCAGCGACAGGGTTATCGACGGCAGACCCGGGAACGTAAACGGCGGCAAGCCCGGCAACGTCAAGCTCCCCGACAACAAGGCATTCAGCGCCGCACTGAGTTCACCACCAAGCGCACCCAGCGACAGAGTTATGGACGGCAGACCCGGGAACGTAAACGGCGGCAAGCCCGGCAACGTCAAGCTCCCCGACAACAACGCACTTAGCGCCGCGTTGATGTCCGTCCCGAAGGTGCCGGCCAAGTTACCCAGGTTGGCTGCGAAGTTCGCGGCCAGGGTTTCACCGGTCTGGATCAACCCAGTGAGGTTGGCGCCCAGGTTCAGGCTGCCCGATAGCGCCGCGTTCAGCGACGCACTCAGCGAGGCACCCAACCCGTTGAGCGCCGCCGACAGTTCCACACTCAACGCACCCAGGTTCGGGAACGTGATCGCCGGCAGACCCGGCAGCGACGCAATCAAGTTGACCGCCAACGTTTCACCGGTGGTGATCAACCCGTTCAGGCCCGCCTGGAACCCAGGTGGCGCCAAAGTTCCCCAGGTTCGCCGCGAAATTCGCCGCCAAGATTTCACCGGTCTGGATCAACCCAGTGAGGTTGGCCCCCAGGTTCAGGCTGCCCGATAGCGCCGCGTTCAGCGACGCACTCAGCGAGGCACCCAACCCGTTCAGCGCGGCCGACAGCTCCACACCCAACGCACCCAGGTTCGGGAACGTGATCGCCGGCAGACCCGGCAGCGACGCCAGGAAGTTGGCCGCCAACGTTTCACCGGTGGTGATCAACCCGTTCAGGCCCGCCTGGAACCCAGTCGCCAAATTCCCCAGGTTCGCCGCGAAATTCGCCGCCAGGGTTTCACCGGTCTGGATCAACCCAGTGAGGTTGGCCCCCAGGTTCAAGCTGCCCGATAGCGCCGCGTTCAGCGACGCACTCAGCGAAGCACCCAACCCGTTGAGCGCCGCCGACAGTTCCACACCCAACGCACCCAGGTTCGGGAACGTGATCGCCGGCAGACCGGGCAGCGACGCCAGGAAGTTGGCCGCCAACGTTTCACCGGTCTGGATCGCCCCGTTGATCCCGGCGCCGAGGGTGGCACCCAGGTTGTTCAGCCCGGCCGCGAAGTTGACCGCCAGGGCCTCACCGGTCTGAATCAGCCCGTTGAGGTTGGCGCCCAGGTTCAAGCTGCCCGATAGCGCCGCGTTCAGCGACGCACTCAACGAAGCACCCAACCCGTTGAGCGCCGCCGACAGCTCCACACCCAACGCACCCAAGTTCGGGAACGTCAGCGCCGGCAGACCCGGCAGCGACGCAATAGAAGTTGGCCGCCAACGTCTCACCGGTCTGGATCGCGCCGTTGATCCCGGCGCCGAGGGTGGCCCCCAGGTTGTTCAGCCCGGCCGCGAAGTTGGCGGCCAGGGTCTCACCGGTCTGAATCAACCCAGTGAGGTTAGCCCCCAAGTTCAAGCTGCCCATTCAACGCCGCGTTCAACGACGCACTCAGCGAAGCACCCAACCCATTGAGCGCCGCCGACAGCTGCACACCCAACGCACCCAAGTTCGGGAACGTCAGCGCCGGCAGACCCGGCAGCGACGCCAGGAAGTTGGCCGCCAGCGTCTCACCGGTCTGAAGCGCCCCGTTGATGCCGGCTCCAATGCTTCCGGCCAGATTACCCAAGCCGCCCAACCCCGCCGCGAGGTTGGCCGCCAACGTCTGGCTGGCCTGAAGCAACCCACTCAGGCTGCCGCCCAAGCTCGCCGACAACGCCGCATTGAGGTCCACAGCGAAGTTAGCGTTCAGCAGGGCGTTAAGGGCAGCGTTGGCCTGGGCAAGCAACTGAGCGCCCATGGCGGAGAAAGCGGCACCACTATTTTCTAGGGCGAGCCCAGCCTGAACGATGGCGTTCCCCGTCTGGACCATCCCGTTGCCGATGCCCGACAGGATGAAACCACCGGTCTGGAAGGCGAGTCCGCCAAGCCCAGCGCCGAGGAGCGTTTCCAAGGTGCCACCAAGCGCCGCCCCCAAGCTGCTGGACAAGCCGCCCGACAGAGACCCGCTAATCGCGGCACCCAACCCGGAAAGCGCGCCACCGAGCTCAGCTGCCAGGTTTCCACCACCCGAGAGCAGCGCGGCACCGTTGGCAATTTCAGCGCCTACATACGCGGCCGCGCCGCTGCTCAACGCGCCGACGAACGCGTTGTGGAACACCGCCACTTCGGCGTTGAGCGCTTGAAATTCTTGGCCGAAGGTGCCGAACAGCGCCGCGATGGCGGTCGACACCTCGTCCGCCGCCGCCGGCGCCAAGCTGGTCGTTGGAGCGATAACGGCCTGAGCGACCTCGTCCAGTGCCGAGCGAATTCCTGCCAGATCTTCCGCCGCCACCTCGACGAGATCCGGAACCGCGATCACAAAAGACATGTTCATCTCCCCACGCCAATGAACGAAATATGCAGATATCAGCTCGAATCTTCGAGGCAAGATGAGCGTAATGGCGTGCCAGATAAGCACATTCGAAAATGATTGTTTTCAGCAGAGTCCGGCGCGTCTGCGTACCATTCTGGCGGCCGGACGACTGGCCGGGCGCCCCGGTGAGAGGAAACTCAGTGACCGGGAAAATGCCGTTTCCGATTCTCATGGTAGCAGATTTGTTGCGTTAGACAAGTTTTCAGTTCGTTAGCCTCCTCGTTGGGCAGCCACCTTCAGCAGCGGGCACATTGAACATGCGCCAAATAGCGGGCCGTTCGCGCAGGGGCCCAGTGCTCACGGGACAGAAGTCCATCCAACGAAATCGGCATCCACTAAGCGAATGGCTCTCTGTCGCAAGGCTTCTGGCAGCGTCCGGCACGGCAGGCCGCTCAAGGCCTAGAAGGTGAGGTGCCCGAGTAACCCGCCGAGGCCGGTAGCAGCGGTAAGCCCACCAAGAAGTCTGCGCACTCGCCAAAGCCTGCTCTGCGTTGGCGGCCTCGGCGCTGAGGTAGGCACCGGCGCCCGCGTTCAATAGGTTGACGAACTGCCCGTGAAAGGCCTGCGCCTGCGCACTGAGAACTTGGTACCGCTGGCCGTAGGAGCCGAAAAGTGCCGCTATGCCGGCCGATACCTCATCCCCGGCTGCGGCCACCACGCCGGTCGTGGGGCCGGCAGCGGCGGCGCTCGCCTCGCTCAGCGTCGAACGAAGTCCCGCCAGGTTCTCGGCCGCCGCCTGAACCATCTCCGGCGCCGCGATGACAAATGACATCGCCCATCTCCCGTCGACTCATGAGGACGGTACCCGGATGGTGGCCTTGTTGAATATGAGGCTAATGGGACGGATGTGTAAGTGGGGAAATTGCGCATTTTCGTGACCTTCGGGGCGTTCCCCAAATGAATTCATCGCTGCCGTCATGAATCCATTTCGAATTCGCCCAACATTGAGCTGAGTGGCGTTTCCACACCGGGCGCGTATCGAAAATTGGGACGCGGCGGCCCTCGGCGCCGTGCCCGCATGACTACCCGGTGGGCGTGATTGCCAGCGCGAGTTGCTCGGGCGCGTAGACCAGCAGGCCGGTGGCGAGGCCGCTGATTGGCGTGCCTCCGACGGGAACGGTAATTGTCCCAATCGCGGGAATACCCGTGTCTAGAGATGCGGTGTAACTCGTTGGGGGAGCAAGAATTCCATTTAAAGGAAGGTTCACGGTAGCGGGAAAGCCGCTTATATCGAATGTCAATGGCAGCGTCGATTGGCCATTGAGAAAGGCGTCGGTGACGACGGCCGGAGCATCGATGAGTGTGCCAACCGCCCCGATCGGGTCCCCCGTTTGCAACTCGTCGACGAACGTTGTGACGCTGGATCCGAAGGCGCCCGCCGCGTTGTACGGCGCCCCCACCGCATCAATGGCGAGCGCCGTCGGAAGTCCCGCGGCGAGGTTGACGGAGAGGTTGGCGGTGATGAAGGGAGGTCTGGGGATGACAGCTGTCGTAAACAGCACCTGTGCCGCGAGCGACGTGTCAGCCAGCGTGTCGAGCACGTTGGTGAAGTTTTGCGATATCTGTGCCGGTATGGAGCCGGGTGGCAGCAGGTTGGTGAAGTTCTGACCCATCATTCCCGGAATGGTGAGGATAGGTAGTAGATCTCCCACGACGCCGGTCGGGGTGATAGCGGCGGTGAGCCCCGGGGGGGTCGTGATGGTCCCGGTGCTAGTGACAGCCAGGCCGGGGGATAACAGACCGACGAATCCTTGCGCAATGTCCGTCACCGCGCCGGCGACATCGCCCGTCTGCACGGCCTGGAAGGCAGATTGGAAGGCCGCCGGCAAAGCCTGCAGTCCCGTGCCGAAGTCGTGGGCCGCATTCTGCAGTGACGTGGCGACGATCTGCGCGTAAGCCATCTGGTTGGCGATGAACTGCTGCACATACGGCGCCGGATTGAAGGCCAAAAGCGCCTGGACAACCGCTTGAATGTTCGCCGGCAAATTCGCCAAGACAGCCGGGAAATTCTGGATTATGTATTCGAGGCCCCCGGCGATCGTCTGCGCGTAGCCCATTTGGTTGGTGATCAACTGTTGCAGGAACGGCGCCGGATTAGCGGATATGGCATTGCCGAGGATTTGCAGGTTGGCCGCCGTGTTCTGGAAGAGCGTCTGATATGGACCAGCGATAGTGGCGACGCTGGTGCTCGCGGCGCCAGCCTGCAATAGCCCGGGTGCCAGAGCATTCTGGAGTCCCGTCAAGGCAGCGGGCAGACGGGCGATGTCGCCAGAAAGCGTTTGGGAGAATGCCCCAAGCTGGCCGGACAGCAGCGAACCGGCGTTGCCGTTCTGGAGAGCGGTCACGACGCCGTTGATGCTTTGACCCATGGGCGTTCCGGCACCGCCGAGGATCGAACCCACAGGCATCCCGGCGCCGAGGAGCGGGAGCACGGCCGCCCGCGCGGCGGTCATGCCCGACGCGGCAGCACCCATAGCGCCGCTCGCGCTGGCGACGTTCCCGAGCAATCCCTGAATGGGCGCGTTGACGGCGCTGAGCAGACTCTGCTCGGCGTTGGCGACATCGGTGCTGAGGTAGGCACTCGCGCCCGCGCTCAACAACTCGACAAACTGCTCGTGGAACGCCTGCGCTTGGGCGCTGATGACCTGATACTCCTGGCCGAAGGCACCAAAAAACGCCGCGACCTGGGCCGACACCTGATCCTCGGCCGCCGCCACCAGCCCGGCCGTGGGCGCCGCAGCCGACGCGCTGGACTCGGCCAGCAGCGAGCGGATGCCTGCCAAATTTCGGGCTGCCGCCTGTACCTCTTCGGGTGCCGCGGTAACAAACGACATATCCAGCCCTCATCGCCTCATACAACGGTTACCCGATGGTAATCGAGACAATATGAGCCTAGTCACAGGCCGTTCATCCGCGCGGCAAAACTAGCTTTTTGGTGCGGTTATCCCACCCGAGAAGCGCGCCTGGGTCAGCCGAGCATCCGTCAAGAACCGGCAGGGGCCGGGACGCCGGGCAACAACCCCAGCGCCCCGGTTCCCAACCACTACGTCAGGGGCGTGATTGCCGCCGCGAGCTCAGGCCCGAAGCTCAGCAAGCCGGGGATGAAGCCACCGATTTGCGTGCCCTGGAGCGGACCCAAAACGCTATCGATAACAGGACTTAGAGGGGTGAGAAGCCCGCCCAGCGGGAGTTCGGCCGTTGATGTGAGGGTGAGGATATCGGGCCCTATGTTCACTGTCAGCGGCGGCAGGCTTATCAGCGTTTGGCCATTGAGGAAGCCGTTCGCGACGACGGCCGGAGCGTCAAGAATTGCGGCGGCGGCCGCAGACGCGTTTCCGGTTTGCACCGCGCCGGCCAACGCCACTCCGGTGGAATTGAGCGCGCTCAGTGCGTTCACCGGCGCACCGATCCCGTCAAAAACCAACTGCAAAGGCAACCCAAAGTTGACACCCAGGGTAGCCGTATTAAACGTCGACCCAAAGTCCGTGACCACGTTGACCACGTTGGTGAAGTTCTGCGCCATCTGTTCAAAGATGGAACCGGGAGGCAGCAGGTTGGTGAAGTTCTGCGCCATCTGTCCAGGAATGGCGAAGATCGGTGCCAGGTCTCCCAACGGGCCAAGCGGAATAATAGGAATCATCCCAGGCGCCCCCAGTTGAGCCAGCGGCACAATGACTTGCTGAAAACCAGGGATGATGGCATTTACCACGCCCGATCCAATAGCCTGCCCTGCCCCGACAATGTCGCCCGCCATAAGGGCCTCACCGGCCGCCTGGAAGCTCGCCGGCAATCCGGCGAGTCCGGTAGCGAGGTCGTTGCCGGCGAGCTGCAGCGAAGTGGCAATCGTCTGGGCGTAGCCGATCTGGTTGTTGACGAACTGCTGCAGCAGGGCGCCCGGATTGAAGGTCGCCAGGCCTTGAATGCCGGCCTGGATGGTCGTCGGCAGATTGGCCAGCTCGGCGGGAAGGTTCTGAATGCCGGTTGCGATCGATGAGCCGATCGTCTGCGCGTAGCCGATCTGGTTGTTAACCAGCTGATGCAGGAATGGGAAGGGGTTGGCCGCGAAGGTGGCCCCGATGGCTTGCAGGTTGGTGGCGGTGTTAGAGACCAGCGCTTGGTACGGCGCGGCCACCGTGGCACCGAACGAGTTGAGCCCGGTGATCAGCGCGGATGCCCCACCCGTCTGAAGTGACCCGAGCGCGACGGGAGAGCTGGCGATCGCGTTCGAAATGGCTTGCGCGCCAGTCTGAATCTCGCCACCGACCAGCGAGCCAAGGCTGCCGCTCTGCAGCGCGCTCACGGCGCCATTCAGCCCATGCGCGAAGCCGCCGGCGAGTTGCCCGACGGTCGCCTCGCCACCTGAAATGGCCCCGCCGAGGCTCTGGCCGACGGTGCCAAGGATGCCGCCGTCGACTCCGCCGCCGAGCAAAGCCTGCGCGGCGTTGGCGGCCTCGGCGCTCGTGTAGGCGCCCGCGCCCGCGTTCATCAAGGAGACGAACTGCTGATGAAACGCCTGCGCCTGAGCGCTGAGCGCCTGAAACTCCTGGCCGAAGTTGCCGAACAGCGACGCGATCGCGGTCGATACCTCGTCCTGCGCCGCGGTCGCTATCCCGGTCGTGGGAGCCGCCGCGGTCGCGGTGGCCTCGGCGAGCGACGAACGAATACCGGCCAGATCCTGGGCCGCACTCTCGACCAGATCCGGCGTTGCGATCAGAAACGACATTTCCACGCTCTCCTCGGGCTATCAGGGCGGTGACCGGTGGTCACCCTGTTGGACATGAGGCAACACGGACCCCGCGCACGGTGCGCGCGAGGCCCCCCGACCACTTTTGCTGCCGGTTACCCTCCGGGAACTTACCCAGCGGTAACCACGACCAACACGAGCCTAATAAGCCGCGATTCCCGCAGAAAAAGACAACCAGCGTTTTCACAGCTTTCGTTACGATTTCAAATGTCGTCGGGCGCAGCCCACCAAGACCCGCAGCACAAAGCGTCCCCTACGCGGGGCGCGGGCGCCGACGAGCCGCAGGTAGCCGCCTACCGCGTCTGTCGTCGTGTTGACAGGCCTCGGATTCGGCGCCCGACAGCGGGTCGGGCTTCCCCGAATCGGTCGAGGGCCGAGACACCCTGAACCGCGGTTTCCCGGCCCTCAGCGACTACATGAGCGGGGGCGCTCCGATCGCCTGCGCGAGAGTTTCGGGCAGGAAGGTCAGCAGGCCTGGAAGGATGCCCCCGAAGCCGGTGCCGCTCAGCATGATCGATCCCGGCCCAAGCGCCGGGATGCTGAGCGAGGCGAACTGCAGAGGAGTAAGGATCCCACCAAGCGGGATAGCGGTGAACGTTTCGATGCCACCGACGCCGCCAAGCAAGGCCGGCAGGCTCAGCGACGCCTGGCCGTTGAGGAAGCCGTTCGCGACGACGGCGGGGGCATCGATCAGTGCGGCGAGCGCACCCAGCCCGTCCCCGGTTTGCACCGCGCCGAAGAACGCGCCCGCGCTGGATCCGATCGCCTCGAGCGTCGTGACCGGTGGACCGATCGCGTCGAGCGCGAGAACCAGGGGCAACCCGACGTGCAGGTTGCCGGTGTTCAAATCCAGCGTCTGTGACAGGTCGGTCAGCGTCGAGAACAAATTCGTCGCGTTCTGCGCCACCATTCCGGGAACGGAGCCGGCGGGGAGCAGGTTGGTCAGGTTCTGGGCCATCTGCGCGGGAATACCGAAGATCGGCAACAGATCCCCCAGCGCGCCCCCTGGGATGATATCGAGAAGCCCGGTGACGGGGTCCATGCCGACGTTGAGGCCGGAGAAGACCGGGGCGAGGAAGGCCCCGCCGACCTGGAGCAGCCCGCCGGTTACGTCGCCGGACATCAACGTCTGCGCCGCGGTTTGCAGGTTTGCCGGCAAGGCGTTCAACCCGGCCACGAAGTCGTTGCCGGCGTTCTGCAGCGAGGTGGCGATCAACTGGGCGTAGCCGATTTCGTTGTTCACGAACTGCTGCACCGCGGGCAGCATGCCCTGGGCTCCGGCTTGAATGTTCGCCGGCAGATTGGCCAGTTCGGCGGGCAAGTTCAGCACAGCATTCTGGAAGCCCGTGGCAGTCGTCTGGCCATACAGCAATTGGTTGTCGACGAACTGGCGCAGGAACGGCGCCGGGTTGGCCGTGATGGCACCTCCGAGGCTCTGCAGATTGGCGACGGTGTTCGAGACCAGCATCTGATAGGGGGCGGCGACGGTGGCACCAAAACCCGTGACACCATTGAGGAATGCGGCCGGCGCGGCAGGAGAAGCAGTCGCCGCACCCAACAAAGTTTGCTCGACGTTGGCCGCCTCGGCGCTCACGTAGGCACCCGCACCGGCGTTCATCAAGGACACGAACTCGGCATGGAACGCCTGCGCTTGTGCGCTCATGGCTTGGAATTCCTGGCCGAAGTTGCCGAACAGCGAGGCCAGCGCGATCGATACTTCGTCTTCGGCGGCCGCCGCCACCCCCGTCGTGGGAACTGTCGCGGCCGCAACGGCCTCCCTCAGCGATGAACGAATACCCGCCAAATCCTGGGCCGCTCCCTCGATTAGCTCCGCCGTCACGCTCACAAACGACATGCAAACTCCTTGACTCTTTGCCCGATGACCAGTTCTTACTTGCAAGTAAGATCTTTTCGAACGGTGTCGGCGAAGACCATCGGTCAAAGCGCGTAGAAAACCGCGGCAGGGGGTCGTAGATCGGCCCCGCAGCGTGAGCCTGTGGGGCTGTGTGGTGTTAGGCGCGCAGTTCCGCGCCGACCGCCTCGGCGGCGCGTCGCACCGCGGCATCGCGGGCCGCGCTGGCGTCGTCTTCGGTCAGCGTGCGATCCGGCGCACGGAAGCGCAGCGCGAAGGTCAGCGATTTGCGATCCTCGCCGATCTGCGGACCGGTGAACACGTCGAACAATTGAATGTCTTCCAGCAGTTCGCCGGCCCCCTCGCGAACGGCATCCGCCACCGCCTGGGCCGGCACGTGCGCGGACACCACCAGGCTGACGTCCTGGAAGACGGCCGGAAACGGCGAGACCCTGGGCGCCGGCAACGCCTCGACGATGGGGATCGAATCGAGGTTCAGCTCCATTGCGCAGGTGCCCTTGGGCAGGCCGGCGCGCTCGATCGCGGCGGGATGCAGCTGTCCGGCGTGACCGACGCAGGTCTCGCCGACCAGCACCTCGGCGCCGCGACCCGGATGCCAGGGCAGGTGCTGGGCCGCGCGGAAACGAACGTCGATCCCACTGGCGCGCGCCACGATCCGCGCCGCCTCGAACGCATCGGCGGCTTCGACGCGGCGGCCGGGGCCCCAGGGGCCTCGCGGTTCGCGCAGACCGGTCAACACCGCGGCGACGTGCTGCGGTTGCCGCGGCAAGGACGCGTCCAGCATCGCGATCTCGGTTTCGGTCGGCCTGCGGTGGACCGGGATGAGCTCGACACCGCGGGTCTCTTCGGTCGGCTGCACCACCTGCGCCAGCGCGAACAGTGCGGCGTCGACCAGGCCGCGGGATACGTTGCGCCCCAACGCTTCCAGCAGTGCGGGCAGCAGCGTGGTGGCGAGGGCCGGGCGGTCGGCCTCCAGCGGGTTGAGCACGTGCGTCGTCGCGCGCCGCGGGTCGTCGGCCGGCAGTCCCCAGAGGTCGAAGACGCCGGCGGGCAAAAACGGGGTGGGCAGGATCTCGACGTAACCGGATTGCGCGAGCGACTTGCCGATGGCGCGGCGACGCTTCTGCAGAGCCGTGAGCCCCCGGCCCGCGGGCGCCGCCGGCAGCACCGACGGGATGACCTCCAGGCCCTCCAGTCGCAGCACCTCCTCGACAAGGTCGGCGGGCTGCACGAGATCGGGTCGCCAACTCGGCGGAGTGACCATCAGGATGTCGTCGTTCTCGGCCACCACGGCGCCGATTTGGGTCAGCCGCCGGGCCGTCGTGCCCGGCGCGTACGTCACCCCGGCGACGCGGTTCGGCAGGTCGACGGTGATCCGGATCCGTGGCAGCGACCAGTCATCGCGCGGCGGCTCGCCCCGCCAATCGGTCAGGGTCGGCGACACCACTCCCCCGGCGATCTCGGCGAGCAGCGCGGCACACCTGTCCAGCGCGGCCACCGAAATGGCCGGGTCCACCGCACGCTCGTAGCGGCGGGCGGCCTCGCTGGGCAGGTGCAACCTGCGCTGGGTGCGCGACACCCCGGCCGGGTCCCACACCGCGGCCTCCAGCAGCACGTCCGTCGAGTCGTCGCGCACCTCGGTGGTTGCCGCACCCATGACGCCGCCGATCGCCGCGGTCGCCTTGTCGTCGACGATGAGGACATCGGCCGGGTCGAGCCGGCGCTCGATGTCGTCCAGCGTGACGACGGTTTCGCCGGGCCGGGCGAACCGGACGCCGAAGCCCCCGGTGATGCGGTTGCGGTCGTGGGCGTGCATCGGGTGGCCCAGTTCCAGCATCACGTAGTTGGTGACATCGACCGCCGGGGACGTCGCGCGGATGCCGGCCAGCAGCAGCCGGCGCTGCAGCCACCAGGGCGACACGGCGGCGGGGTCGATCCCGGTGACGGGGCGCAGCGCGAACCGGCGCACGCCCGTTTCGGCCTGCACCGTCAGCGGCCAGGCCTCTCCCTCGACCGGCAACGGCTTGATGTCCGCCGGATCGACGAAGTTCAGGTCGTAGGCGCAGGCGATCTCACGGGCCAGGCCGCGCACCGACATGCAGTAGCCACGGTCGGGGGTGATGGCCAGGTGGAAGATGACGTCGTCCAGCCCCAGCACCCCGGCGGCCTCAGCCCCGGGTGCGGCGGTACCGGGCGGCAGCACCAGGATCCCGGAGTGGTCCGTGCCCATACCGAGTTCGACTGCGGAGCAGATCATCCCGTCGGAGTTGCGGCCATAGGTCTTGCGGGCCGTGATGGCGAAGCCGCCGGGCAGCGTGGTGCCCGGTAGCGCGACGACGACCAGATCGCCGACCACGAAGTTGGTTGCCCCGCAGACGATCTCGCGTGGCTTATCCTCGCCGACGTCCACCAGGCAGGCCCGGATCGGCTTCTTGAAATCGGTGAGCTCTTCGATAGCCGTGACGCGCCCCACCGTCAGTGGGCCGTCGACCGGGCCGAGGGTGATGACGTCTTCGACCTCGTGGCCGATGCGCACCAGCGTCTGCGCGACATCGCCGGGGGCCACGTCGAAGCCGCCGGCCACTCCGACGTTCAAGACCTCGCGCAGCCAGCTGTAGGGAACGCGCATCAGGCACCCACCCCGAACGGCAACGAGAACCGGACGTCGCCCTCGACCATGTCGCGCATGTCCGGGATCCCGTTGCGGAACTGCAGCGTGCGTTCCAGGCCCATGCCGAACGCGAAGCCGGAGTAGACGTCGGGGTCGATCCCCGCGGCGCGCAACACGTTTGGATGCACCATTCCGCAGCCGCCCCACTCCACCCAGTCGGCGCCGCCCTTCTTGTTGGCGAACCACACGTCGACCTCGGCGGACGGTTCGGTGAACGGGAAGAAGTGGGGCCGGATCCGGGTGCGCGCGGTGGGCCCGAACTCCGCGCGCGCGAAGGCGTCCAGCGTTCCGCGCAGGTGCGCCATGGACAGGCCACGGTCCACCGCCAAGCCTTCGACCTGGTGGAAGACGGGAGTGTGGGTGGCGTCGAGTTCGTCGGTGCGGAACGTGCGGCCGATCGAGATGATGTAGACGGGCAGCTCCCGCTCCAGCAGGGTGCGCACCTGCACCGGTGAGGTGTGGGTGCGCAGCAGCTGCCGGGAATCCTCGGGCGCGACGTAGAAGGTGTCCTGCTCGCTGCGGGCGGGGTGGTCGGCGGGGAAGTTGAGCGCGTCGAAGTTGAACTGCTCGGTTTCGACCTCGGGCCCCTCCGCTAATTCCCATCCCATCGCGATGAAGGTGTCGGCGATGTGCTCGGCCAAAATCGTGATCGGGTGCCGCGCGCCGACCGGCTGGCGGGTCGAGGGCAGCGTCACGTCGATACCCTCGGCGACCAGCACCGCGGCGTCGCGCTCGGCACGCAGCGTCGCCAGCCGTTCGTCGTAGCTTCGTTGGGCCTCGCCGCGCGCGATGTTGACTCGCTTGCCGGCGTCTGCGCGCTCGTCCTTGGACACACTGCCCAGCGCCTGTCGCGCCAAAGCCAGTGGCGAGCGGTCACCGAGGTGCTCGGTCTTGACCCGTGCCAGCGCGTCCAAATCGTCGGCATCGGCGATGGCCTGCCGGGCGGCGGTGACCGCCTTGGCCAAGGCCTCCGGCGACAGGTCGACGGGTTGATCGCCCACGCGGCGACACTCTCCTTGCTGACGAGGCTGCTAGGTGCGGACACGAGCGTGACGCAAGTGCCGATCATAGGTGATTCGATGCACGGCGCTCGTCGAGCGCTTCAGAGTGGGCCGACGAGAGGCTAGCCGGTCATGACCGGCTGCGGGGCGGTCAGCGTGGCATCGCCCTCCGCCGGCAAAACCGGCGCCGCACCGCGGCCGGTGGCGAGTTGGGTGATCTTGTGGGCCGCCAACGCGCCCAGGACACCGAATACCGGCGCGGCGGCCATCGTCCCCCAGTGGTGAGCCAGGATCAGGAAACCGAAGCCCGAGGATGCCGCCAGCATGAGGCACCGTGTCAGCGTCCAGTGGATCGGCTGCCGGAACCGGGCGGACACCAGCACGCCCAGGACCACGGCGGCGGTATGACCCGCATCGGTGAAATCGCCACCGATGATCGCCGCGGCCAGGCCCGCCGATACCCACCAGCCGACCCAAGCCGCACGCCAGCGCGGGGGAATCACCGCCGTCATCGCCCCGAGCACGGCGAGGGCGCCGTAGCTCATCCCCACGTCGCTGGCCCGGGTGATCGACAAGGGCAGCCAGCCGAACTCGACCGAAGCGGCAAGGGCGGCGGCCACCAGCAGCGTCGCACCGATATGGCCGACCACAAACGCCACGACCAGCCGGATGGTGCGTAGATGCAGCTCCGCGAGTGCGAGCAGGCAGGTCAGGAAGGGCAACCAGAAGTAGAGCGGCCCGGCGTCGACGACCAGCGCGCTGCCCAATAAGGTCCCGAGGTGGCCATGGGCCAGGTTGTGCAGGTTGGTGCTGGCGCGCTCAACGAGCACGTCATGCGCGTGCGGACCCAGCGCCAGAATGACGCAGCTGATGGCAAGCAGAACCGCCACGTATCCAACGGTGAACTGGACCCGGGCGAGCCGGGAAAAGATGCCCCCAATCATTGACATCCATTATGTGAGCTAATTTGTTTCGGAAGTGTGATCAAAGGCTGTTAACTCCCTAAGAGTCTTCAGGCGATATATCCCCAGGTCGGCGGGGATGCCGGCGGTTTTACCTGCGAACACGGGCCTGCGTGCGCGCTTGGCGACGACGCCCAACGCGTCCAGCTCGGATTGCGGTATCAGGTCCAACGTCGAGCTCGACACCATGATTCCCCCCTTGGTGGCCCGTTCCATAACGCGGGCGGCGATGTTGACGTCGACGCCGAGCCAGTCCGCCGCCATGCGCTGCGGCCGGCCGGTGTGGATCCCGACCCGCATCCGCGGTGTATAGCCCGCGACTTCTACCGATCTCAGCGCCTCCTTGGCGGCGAGCACCGCCCGCAGGGCGACCGTCGGATCGCGGAACACGGCCATGATTCCGTCGCCCATGCGTTTGACGATGTGCCCACCGGCGTCCAGCAGCGGCGGCTCGACGGCCCGCGCCACCTGCCTCAGGAGGGTGAGGGCCGCCTCGTCACCCGCTTGCAGCGACCACGTCGAGAAGCCGACCAGGTCGGTGAAGACCAGCGTGACCTCCGGGTTTGCCGGCCGTCGGGAAACCGCCTCGGTCAGCGCCTGCCAGACCTGCAACACACCGAGGCTGACCTCGCGCGACGCCGCTTCGCGATCCCCCAGCAGACGGTCCGCAGCGCGCGCCGCGGCGCGCGGACCACCCTCGCCCGCGGTCGACAGCGGGTCACCGAACTCGGGATCTCCGGGCAATAGCCGTCGCGCCCGCCGGATGAAGGCCACCACCCCCGGGCTGTGATTCGTGGTGCGCAGCCACTGCGCCGCCGACCGTTTCCGTGCGTCGGGCGACGCCAGCGTAGTGAGCGCCTCTTCGGATTCGCCGGACCCCGAATCGCGATGCCCAACGTCCACGTGGCAAGGGTAGGCGGTGCGGACGGGCGCCTGCAGCCCCGGTCGCGGCCGAGCCCGGATATCAGCGGGTGGGCGACCAGCTAAAGAATCGAAACGTTGGGAAGAACGCCGGCTAAGTAGGTCCCTGGAAATGAAATCTGTAAAGCGTCGATGTCGAGCGTCAACCCGGTGATCTGGATTGCGGGTAATAAGGTCCCGCTCAGCGATGTCCCCACGGAATAAAGCGGAGTGCTTTGTACCAGGGACAATAAGAACTGGCCGTCGAGTGAGACGGCCTCGGTTCCGGTGCCCGACAACAACACCGGGGATCCAAACGGAGTGTTCAGGGCGATGCTGCATTCGAAAGTCCCAAGATCCCGCCCGTGCCAAAGGAAAGGCTCGTCTGGCTCAGCGATATCGTAAAGGGACCAAAGTTAAAACTCTGGTTTATACCCGGGATCGTGGCAGCCGGGTTGGCGGCGGCACCGCCCGCGGTCCCCTGACCGGTTCCAATCAAAGCCTGCGCCGGCGCGTTCACCGTGCTCGCCAACGTTTGCTGAGCATTAGTTAGCTCGGCGCTCACATATTACGCGGCCCCGCCACCCAACCGGCTCACAAACTCGTCATGGAAAGCCGCCGCCTGCGCGTTGAGGGTTTGAAATTCCTGACCGTGCGTACCAAGAAGCGTCGAAATCGCCGCCGACACCTCATCGGCGGCCGGCGCCGCGACCGCGGTCGTTTGGCTCGCCGCCGCCGCGCTCGCGTCACGCAGCGCGGAGCCCAGGTTCTCCAAGTTCCCGCTCGCCGCCGACACGATGTCAGGCACCACACTCAGCAATGACATTGGCTTGCCTCCCTGGTCGAACCATTCACCGCACAGACCGCCGAACTAGCGGGAGACCAAAGCGTAACAGTCGACAAACGTCTGCCACAGCGCATTCTCAAATGTTTCACACAGGTTCTTGACCCCCGCGCGGCGACCGCCTCGACCAATAACCGGGTCTCCTCGCGCGCAGTTTGCTGGCAACGTCTGGGCCCAGATAACTCGGCGCGCCGTCACGCAAAAGTTGCAACTCGACAACGTCCACCGACGCGCCCGCCGAAATTCTAGACAACGTGCGTTGTCAGAGTTTATCGTGAGCGCAGTTAGGCGCAGGAGGCCGAGATGACTGTCATCCCAACGACATCCTCCGATCCGCTCGGGCCCGACTCGCTCACCTGGAAGTATTTCGGTGACCTGCGCACCGGGATGATGGGCGTCTGGATCGGCGCGATCCAGAACATGTATCCGGAGCTGGGCGCGGGCGTCGAAGAGCATTCCATCCTGCTGCGCGAGCCCTTACAGCGAGTCGCCCGGTCGGTGTATCCGATCATGGGCGTGGTCTACGACGGCGACCGCGCGGGCCAGACCGGACAGCAGATCAAGGGTTACCACCGCACCATCAAGGGCGTCGACGCCGCGGGGCGTCGTTATCACGCCCTGAATCCGGAAACCTTCTACTGGGCGCACGCCACGTTCTTCATGCTCATCATCAAGGTGGCCGAGTACTTCTGCGGAGGCTTGACCGAGGCCGAGAAGCGACAGCTATTCGACGAGCACGTGCAGTGGTACCGGATGTACGGGATGAGCATGCGGCCGGTGCCCAAATCGTGGGAGGAATTTCAGGAGTATTGGGAGAGGGTCGGCCGCGAGGAGCTGGAAATCAACCAGGCGACGCTGGACATCTTCCGGATCCGGATTCCCAAGCCGAAGTTCGTGCTGATGCCGACGCCGATCTGGGACCAGTTGTTCAAACCGCTGGTGGCCGGTCAGCGCTGGATCGCGGCCGGCCTGTTCGAGCCCGCGGTTCGCGAGAAGGCTGGGATGCACTGGACACCGGGCGACGAGGTGTTGCTGCGGGTGTTCGGCAAGCTGGTCGAGCTGGCCTTCCTGGCGGTTCCCGACGAGATCCGGCTGCACCCGCGCGCGCTGGCCGCCTACCGCCGCGCCGAAGGACGCCTTTCCAGCGACGCGCCGTTGGTCGAGGCACCGCCGTTCATGGCACCGCCACAGGACCGTCAGGGCCTGCCGATGCACTACTTTCCGCCTCGGGCACGCTCCCCTCTTGACCCCGCCAAGTTCCTGATGGAGCGCGCGGGATCGTTGGTGCACGGCACGCTCTCGCTTACCGGCCTGCGGCCGGCGAGGGGCCGCGGCAAGAGGGCCGCTTGAGATCGGGCGAGGTTCTCACTCTCGCCCCATTTCGATTCGGCTCGCCGAGAAAGGCACGTTGTCGCTCGTAGGCGGGCAAAAAGTGCATCGCCTCCCGAGCCGATACGCGTGTGGCAGATGAGGCAGTCACTTCAACGAGGCCGCAAGGCCGCTCAGCGAAAGCAGCCCAACGCCCGCGCGCTCTGGTAGAGACAGATTGACGCGGCCGAGGCCACGTTGAGACTCTCTGCGCCGCCGGACATCGGGATACTCACGCGGTGGTCCGCCTGGTCTGCCAGCCCGGCCGGCAAGCCATGGGATTCGGGCCCAAACAGCCATGCCGTCGGCCTGGCAAGCAGCGCATCGGCCTCATCGAGGCGGGTCTCGCCGTCAACCGTGGTGGCCAGCACCTGCAGCCCGGCCGCACGCACCGCGGTGACGGCGGCGTGGGCGTCGGGGGCGGCGACGACCGGAATCGAGAACATGCTGCCGGCCGACGCGCGCAGGCACTTGCCGTTGTACGGGTCGACGCTGTGCCCGCCCAGGATCACCGCCCCGGCTCCCATGGCGTCGGCAATGCGAATCAGCGTGCCCGCATTGCCCGGCTCGCCGATCCCGACGGCGACCGCGATCAGCCGGGGCGGGCCGGCCAGCACATCCTCGAGCCGGGTCGCGGGCATCTCGCAGACCGCCACCAACCCCGTCGGGGTGACGGTGTCGGACAGCGCTTTTGCGGCTCGCTCGGTTACCAGATGGACCGGGCACTGTTGCTCAGCGAGCAACGACGCGTGCCGCTGCGCCGCGAGTTCGGTGACGAACACGTCGCGGACCAACCCGCGAGCGGATGCGGCCTCGACCAGGTTGGGGCCCTCGGCGAGGAATCGTCCCGCCCGCCGACGGCCGACGTGCCGATGCAGTTTGACCGCCGCGACCACGCGGGCCGAGCGTTCGGTGAGCACCGTCGGCATCGTCGCGCGTTAAGCGGCCTCTCCCGAATCCGAGGGTGCGTTGACGTCGTCGGGCAGTGCCGCCCGGGCGACGTCGACGAGCGCGGTGAAGGCGGCCGGATCGGTGATCGCGATGTCGGCGAGGTTTTTGCGGTCCACCTCGACGCCCGCGGCCTTCAGGCCCTGGATCAGCCGGTTGTAGGTGATGTCGTTGGCGCGCGCGGCCGCGTTGATCCTCGAGATCCACAATTTGCGGAACTCGCCCTTGCGCGCACGGCGGTCGCGGTAGGCGTAGTTCAGCGAATGCAGCTGCTGCTCTTTGGCTTTGCGATAGAGCCGGGACCGCTGGCCGCGATAGCCCTTCGAGGCCTTCAGGACGCTGCGCCTCTTCTTGTGGGCGTTGACCGCCCGCTTCACGCGTGCCATGGGATGTTCCTACTCTCGTTCAGGTTCGTACAGGTCTGGTGCCGGTGGTTCTCCGGCGCGATGGTCAGCCGTTCAGCAGCTTCTTGACGCGCTTGGTGTCGTTGGCCGACACCGTGGTGCGGCCGTCCAGGCGCCGAGTCCGGGTGGTCGGCTTGTGCTCCAATAGGTGGCGCCGATTGGCTTTCTGGCGCAGGATCTTTCCGGTACCGGTGCGCCGGAACCGTTTGGAAGACCCGCTGTGAGTCTTGGCCTTGGGCATGTTTCCTCTACTTCTAGTACTTTCTCGTACTTCGTCTCGCTGCCAGGTCAGTTGGGTGAGGGGCTCGTATCGGCCCCTGCATCGGAATCCGGTGCCGCGCCGCCCCCGGGGCCTTCGGGATGCCGCGCCCTGGCGCGAGTCTTCGCGCCGCGGTGCGGTGCCAGCACCATCGTCATGTTGCGGCCGTCCTGCTTGGCGGACGTTTCGACGAATCCGTAGTCGGCGACGTCGGCGCCCAGCCGCTGCAGCAGTCGGTAGCCCAGCTCGGGTCGCGACTGCTCACGTCCGCGAAACATGATGGTGACCTTGACCTTCGATCCCGCCTCCAGGAAGCGGATTACGTGGCCCTTCTTGGTCTCGTAATCGTGATCGTCGATTTTCGGTCGCAGCTTTTGTTCTTTGACGACGGTCTGCTGCTGGTTCCTGCGGGATTCGCGCGCCTTTTGCGCCGCCTCGTATTTGAACTTGCCGTAGTCCATGATTTTGCAGACCGGCGGTCTGGCGTTCGGGGCTACTTCGACGAGGTCGAGATCGGCGTCCTCGGCGACGCGCAGTGCGTCTTCGATGCGCACTATGCCTACCTGCTCCCCTCCTGGGCCAATCAATCGGACTTCAGGTACGCGGATGCGCTCGTTGACGCGGGTCTCAGTGCTGATGGGGCCTCCCTTGTTGGGCTTCTGTTGTCCTCGCGGCCAGTCCCATGCCAGGGGTGGAAAACCACACCATCAGCAAAAAAGCCCTGCACAAGCAGGGCCCAATGCCGACCGATCGCGGCCTCGAGCCGCCCGCGTTATCCGCGGAACAGGCATTCCACGATGCCTGTGACCGGACCGCTGAACCTTGAGCGAGACCTCGTGGCTAGCGGTGGGAGTGGGACTCCACTTACTATCCCCGGCCTTCGCCGGGATGGTCGCAGTCGTTAGTTTAGCAGTCATGAGGCGTCTTCCAGCACGTCTGCGGCCGCACGGGCGCTCGGCGCGCGTTACGCCACTTCAGCAAACCCGGCCAACTGCCCCTCGTGACTCTTGGCGCTTCGCCATGAATTTCACGGGTTGAGGGCATATCCTCGCGGTCTGTGACACTCGCTACGCGGCCACGTTCGGGCAGCCAGCCCAGCTCCCGGTATCGCTGGGTACCGGCGGCGGCGGGCTGGACGGTGGGCGTCATCGCCACCCTGTCACTGATCGCGAGCGTGTCACCCTTTTTCCGGTGGCTGATCAAGGTCCCGCGGGAATTCATCAACAACTACCTGTTCAACTTCCCCGACACCAGCATTGCGTGGTCGTTCGTGCTGGCATTGCTGGCGGCGGCGCTCACCGCGCGCAAACGCGTCGCCTGGCTGCTGCTGCTCGGCAACATGATCCTTGCCGCCGCGCTGAACGCCGCCGATATCGCCGCCGGCGACAACACCGCGGAAGAGACGTTCGGCGAGAACCTCGGGTTCGCCCTGCACATCGTCGCGATCGTGCTTCTGGTATTGGCCTATCGGCAGTTCTGGGCCAAGGTCCGCAGGGGCGCACTGTTCAAAGCGGCCGCGGTGCTGGTCGCCGGGGAAGCGATCGGGATCTTGGCATCGTGGGGCCTGGTCGAGATGTGGCCCGGAACCCTGGCGCCGGATTCCCGCTTTTGGTACGTGGTCAACCGGGTGGTCGGATTCTCCCTCGTCGATCCCGACGCGTTCACCGGCCGCCCGCACACCCTGCTCAACGCGATCTTCGGGCTGTTCGGCGCGTTCGCGCTGATCGCGGCGACGATCGTGCTGTTCCAGTCCCAGCGCGCCGATAACGCGCTGACCGGAGAGGACGAGTCCGCCATCCGCGGGCTGCTCGAGCTGTGGGGTAAGAACGACTCCCTGGGTTACTTCGCCACCCGCCGCGACAAGTCGGTGGTGTTCGCGCAGAGCGGCCGCGCCGCCATCACCTACCGGGTCGAAGTCGGCGTGTGCCTGGCCAGCGGCGACCCGGTGGGCGACCCGAGGGCGTGGCCGCAGGCCGTCGACGCCTGGTTGGGATTGTGCCAGACCTACGGCTGGCCGCCCGGTGTCATGGGCGCCAGCTCGCACGGAGCCCAGGTTTTCCGCGAGGCCGGGCTCAACGCCCTCGAGCTGGGCGACGAGGCGATTCTGCGGACCGCCGATTTCAAGCTGTCCGGCCCGGACATGCGCGGGGTGCGCCAGGCGGTGACGCGAGCCCGCCGGGCCGGGCTCACGGTGCGCATCCGGCGGCACCGCGACATCTCCGCCCAGGAGATGGCGGACACCATTTCCCGCGCCGACGCCTGGCGAGACACCCAAACCGAGCGCGGCTTTTCAATGGCGCTGGGCCGACTCGGCGATCCCGCCGACGGGGACTGCCTGCTGGTCGAAGCGATCGACCGCGACGGCCGTGTGGTCGCGATGCTGTCGTTGGTCCCGTGGGGAAGCACCGGCGCCTCCCTCGACCTGATGCGCCGATCTCCGCAGTCCCCCAACGGCACCATCGAACTCATGGTCAGCGAGCTCGCGCTGACCGCCGAAACCCTTGGCATCGTTCGCATTTCACTGAACTTCGCCATGTTCCGGTCCGCCTTCGAGCAGGGCGCCCAACTCGGCGCCGGCCCGGTTGCCCGGTTGTGGCGCGGTTTTCTGCTGTTCTTCTCGCGGTGGTGGCAGCTGGAGACGCTGTACCGCTCCAACATGAAATACCAACCCGACTGGATTCCGCGCTACGCCTGCTACGAGGACGCGAGGCTGATTCCCCGCGTCGGCGTCGCCTCGGCCCTCGCCGAGGGCTTCTTGGTGTTGCCGTTCAACCGGCGGGACAAGGTGCACACCGGACATCACCCCGCCGTGCCGGCCAGGCTGGCGGAGTCGGGACTGTTGCATCATGACGGGTCCACGCCCGACGTCAGCGGCCTGCAACGCAGAGCCGATGCCGCCGAGGCGGAGGAGTTCAGATCCCGCCTTCCCGAACAGGTGCGGGTGCGCCTGACCAAGCTGAAAACTTTGCGGCGCAACGGTATTGACGCCTACCCGGTGGGATCCCCGCCCAGCCATACGATCGCCCGCGCGCTGGACGCCGACGACCAGGAATCCGTTTCGGTGGCCGGACGGATTTTGCGGATACGCGACTACGGCGGCGTTCTGTTCGCCCAAGTGCGCGACTGGTCGGGCGAAATGCAAGTGCTGCTGGACAATACGCATCTCGATCGCGGCCGCACCGCCGATTTCACCGCGGCGATCGATCTCGGTGACCTGGTCGAGATGACCGGGCGCATGGGCTTCAGCAAGAACGGAACCCGCTCACTGATCGTGGGCGACTGGCGGATGATCGGAAAGTGCTTGCGGCCCTTGCCGAACAAGTGGAAGGGGCTGACCGACCCCGAGGCGCGAGTGCGGACGCGCTATGTCGACCTGGCGGTCAACCCCGAGTCGCGCGAACTGATCAAGGCCCGCAGCAGCGTGTTGCGTTCCGTTCGGGAAACGCTGTTCGCCAAAGGGTTCATCGAGGTCGAAACGCCGATCCTGCAGCAGATCCACGGTGGAGCCACCGCCCGGCCGTTCGTCACCCATAGCAATACCTATGACATGGACCTGTTCCTGCGCATCGCGCCGGAGCTCTACCTGAAGCGGTTGTGCGTGGGCGGCGTGGAGCGAGTGTTCGAACTGGGCCGCGCCTTCCGCAACGAGGGCGTCGATTTCAGCCACAACCCGGAGTTCACCCTGCTGGAGGCCTACCAGGCGCACGCCGATTACAAGGTGTGGATCGACGGCTCCCGTGAGCTCATCCAGAACGCCGCGCAGGCCGCCAACGGCGAGCAGACTGTGCTACGGCCCCGCGCCGGCAGCGACGGCGGCGACAGCCGGCTCGAACCGGTCGACATCTCCGGCGTCTGGCCGGTCAAGACCGTGTACGACGCGGTGTCCGAAGCGCTCGGTGAACGCGTCGACCCCGACACCTCCCTGACCGCCCTGCGCAAGCTGTCCGACGCCGCACACATTCCGTATCGGGCGCATTGGGACTCCGGCGCGGTGGTGCTGGAGCTCTACGAGCACCTGGTCGAGGACAAGACCGAGCAACCGACCTTCTACATCGACTTCCCCACCTCCGTGTCCCCGCTGACCCGGCCGCACCGCAGCCAGCGCGGCGTCGCCGAGCGGTGGGACCTGGTGGCGTGGGGTATCGAGCTGGGGACCGCCTACAGCGAGCTGACCGATCCGGTGGAGCAGAGACGCCGTCTGCAGGAGCAGTCGCTGTTGGCCGCCGGCGGAGACCCCGAGGCGATGGAGCTCGACGAGGACTTCCTGCAGGCCATGGAATACGCGATGCCGCCCACCGGCGGGCTCGGAATGGGCATCGATCGGCTCGTCATGCTCATAACTGGCCGCAGCATCCGCGAGACCCTGCCATTCCCGCTGGCCAAGCCGCATTAACCGGGCCTCGGGCTCCCAGGCACTGCACATCGAACATTCGGTGAAAATGTTCCGGGAGTGTTAACAATGGCTCACAATGAATCACGTGACAGCGTCGACAACTCCTGCCACGGCGCAGTTGCTGGCAAGTAATTTCACCTCCCTGATGCACGGCTGGATACCCACGACGATCCAGGTCATTACCGTTGTCGTGCTGACGCTGGCCGTCGGCTGGCGTTCGCGGCGCTGGCGGACGATCTGGCTGCCGGTGACCGGCATGGTCGGCGGTGCCGCGGCCTACCTGACGCACTGGTACATCGTCGACCGCGGCCTGTCCGATGAACCGGCGCCGTCGGCGCTGTGGCTGTGGATCGCGCTGACCGGCGTGGCCGCGGCCGTGCTGGTTCTCGGCTGGCGCGGCGCGCGGCCGTGGCGGCGCGGCGCGACACTCCTTGCCCTGCCGTTGTGTGTGCTTTGCGCGGCGCTGGTGCTCAACCTCTGGGTCGGCTACTTCCCGACCGTGCAGGCGGCGTGGAGCCAGCTCACCTCCGGCCCCCTCCCCGATCAGACCGACCCGGCCACCGTCACCGCGATGGCCGCCAAACGGGCCCTACCACCGCACGGCAGCGTGGTACCGGTGGCGATCCCGTCGGACGCGTCGCATTTCAAGCACCGCGGTGAGCTGGTGTACTTGCCGCCCGAATGGTTCACCAGCAGCCCACCGCCGGCGTTGCCCACGGTGATGATGATCGGGGGACAGTTCAACACACCCGCGGACTGGACGCGGGCGGGCAACGCGGTCAAGACGATCGACGACTTCGCGGCAACGCACGACGGCAGGGCGCCCGTGTTGGTGTTCGTCGACTCCGGGGGGGCTTTCAACAACGACACCGAATGCGTCAACGGGGTTCGCGGCAATGCGGCCGACCATCTGACCAAAGACGTCGTCCCCTTTATGGTTTCGAAGTTCGGCGTCAGCCGCGACCGGTCTAACTGGGGCATTGCCGGCTGGTCCATGGGCGGGACTTGCGCCGTGGACCTGACCGTCATGCACCCCGAGATGTTCAGCGCATTCGTCGACGTCGCCGGTGACTACTTCCCGAATGCCGGCACCAAGGCGCAGACCATCGTCCGGCTGTTCGGCGGAAACGCCGACGCCTGGGCGGCATTCGATCCCACCACCGTGATCAACCGGCACGGCCCGTACCGCGACGTGGCCGGCTGGTTCGCGATCTCATCGGAGGGCCCGCCGGCACCGCGCCGCGACTCGGTGATAACCGACGCCGGCGCAATGCGTCTGGTGAGTCGTGACGCCGCGGCCAACCCGGGTAACCAGACCGCGGCGGCCTATTCGCTGTGCGCGCTCGGCCGCGCGAACGGCATCGACTGCGCGGTCCTTCCCCAGCCTGGCAAGCACGACTGGCCATTCGCGGGCAGGGCCTTCGCGGCCGCGCTACCGTGGCTGGCCGGCCGGCTGGGTACGACGCCGGGGGTGCCACGGACCCCGCTGCCCGCGCTGCCCCGCGTTTCCCCAGTGTCCCCGCCGTCAGCGCCGCCCACTCAGGTGGTAGTCCCGGCTGAGCGTTCCAACGCGTCGAGGTAGCGACGGCTTCGAGTGCTCAGCTTTCTTCGTTCCGCGCCGTTGGTTTGATCCGGACGGGAACAAAACCCTTGGCCAGAAGTCGCTCAGTCGCCTCAGCAGGGATGGGCTGGCAGAACAGGAATCCTTGTGCGTGAGAACAGCCTTCATCGAGAAGGACTTGCGCGGCATCCTCGGTCTCGACACCTTCAGCGACCACGTTGAGGTCCAGGGCTTGGGCCAGACCGATGACCGCCCGCACGATCGCGAGATCGTCAACGGACGTCGCGAGATCCAGCACGAAGCTACGATCGAGCTTCAAGGTTCCGACCGGCAGTGTTCTCAGCAGACCCATCCCGCTGTACCCGGTGCCGAAGTCGTCGATGGCGATGTCCACACCGAGTTCCGTGAGCCCGACCAGGGTGGCGCGAGTGTTCACCACGTCTTGAATCAGCATGCTTTCGGTGATCTCCAGGCTTATCGACGAGCCGTCCAGACCGAACTTCTCGAGGGTGCGCTCGACGGTGTTGACCAGGTCGTGAGTCACCAGTTGTGCCGGTGAGACGTTGATCCGCAGCATCGTGTCGAGCCCCACGCCGCGTGCCCGCCACCCGGCCAAATGCGCACACGCCGCGTGCAATATCCAGTTGCCGAGTTCTCCTGCGAGGTTGATGGATTCGGCTACCGGAACGAATTCGTCCGGAAGCAGCAGCCCCCGGGTGGGATGCTGCCAGCGCACCAGCGCTTCGACCGCCAAAACCCTTCCCGTCGGCATGTCAACCTCGGGAAGGTAAAGGACGGTAAGCGCGTCCGTTTCGATGCCGGCCGGCAGATGCAGTTCGATGTCGTTACGAAACTCGCGCCGGGTGAGCATCTCGGCAGAGAACACCCCGATGCTGTCTCCGCCGGTTCCTTTGGCGGAGATCAGCGCCTCATCGGCACGCCGCAGCAGATCCAAGCTTGAGTCTTTTCCGGGAAGACCGGTCGCAACACCAACGCTCACAGTGCGATTGAGAATCTCACCACCGATGGTCACGTGATCTTTCACCTGGCGGCTCAGGCTCTCGGCGAGCTGTTTGGCGGTGTCGAGGTCCATCGCCGCGGCGGGAACGACGACGAATTTGTCGCCGCCGAGCCGGGCGATCAGGCCCTGCCCTTCCATCGCTTCGGTGGTCCTGGTGGCGAAGTTACGGAGGAACTGGTCGCCGGCCGCGTGGCCGAGATAATCATTGATGGCCTTGAGCCGGTCGAGATTGAACAACAAGACGGATACCGGCCCGGGCCGCACGCCGGTGAGGCGATAATCCAGGTGCGCCAAGAGGGTTCGGCGGTTGGGCAGTGCCGTCAGATCGTCGTGCTCAGCTTGATAGCGCAGCTGATCCTCAACATTCAAGCGGGCCTGAACCTGCGCGAACATCGTGGCGACGACCGTGAGCGCGTTGAGCTCGTCCTGGGTCCATTCGCGGTCGCCGTACTTGATGAAACCGAGCACTCCGGTGGTGACGTCACCGGACAGGAGCGGGACGGACGCCATGGACACGCCCGGTATGCCGCTCGCGTCCGAGATGGTGCGCTGGTAGTCCTGGTTCGCGGCTTCGGGACGCAACACGACTGGCAACTTGGAGTTTTCGCACAGGGCGAAGATGGGGTCCGCGTCGGCAAAGTAGATCGTATGCAGAGGATCGGGGTCGGGTTTGTCTGGCCGCTGTGGCCACTCGGCCACCAAGACCGTGGCGTGGATGTTGTGGTCGTTGTACCGCAGGAAGCTGACGTCTACGTCGAGGATCTCCACCAGTTCGGCCAGTATTTCCGTGCTGATATCTGCAGCGGTACTGGCGGTCGCTCCCATGAGCCTGGTGGCGACAGCGGTGACGATAGAGGTGAGGCTCTTTGAGCCAGCTCGGTTTTCCACGTCCTTGCTACCTCGGCGCGCACAGACTGGCGCTGAGCGGGCGGCGTCGTGCCGGCACCGAAGGGGGCGGCCCGGCGACAAACCGCAGCAGCAATATTTCGTATTCGCCGACCGAGAGCCCCACCAGGGCCCGAAAGGACTGCTGCAGCGTCTGCAGTTGCTCGCTGTAGCCGGGCGACAAGGTTCGCAAGTCTTCGTCGTTGTGGGCATACAGGAATACCGGCGACACCGGATGCACGCCGAAACCGCATTGTTGGGCGGCAATCCATAGCGCCTCCAAGGCCGCGCCCCCGCGGGCATAGTCGGTGAGCGCAGAACCCTCCGTGACTATCAAGGCCAGCGCGGCGCTGGCCGCGACTCGTTGGCGGGTGATGTCGCCCAGTGCCGCGCCCGCATCCCAGCGCGCAAGCTCAACCATGACATCGGGACGCTGGATCAGTTCCAAAGCCGCCAATTCACCGGAGTCGAGTTCCAGGCCACGGACGTCGATGCCGGTCTCCGGCGACGGGTCGGCCGGCCACCGTAGCTCGGACACCATCTCCGCGTGCAGCCGCGGCGTCAGATAACGGATGCGATCGGCGCCGGCCAATATGTGTGAGATGGCGGCGATCTCTTGGCGATCCGTTATCAGCTGAAGTCGCGCGCCCTCGCCGGCCGTAACGGTCTCCAACAAGGTGGCGGTTTCCGGCTCGACCGCCACGGGAGTGCCGGGGTGCCGATTGGTTTGTCGCGCCAGCATCGGCTCGTAGAGCTCCGCCAGTCGGGGGTCGTCCCCATGGCCCCACAGCATCTCGCCATAAAGTGCCGTGTGCGGGTTGTCCTCGTCGAAGCTGACGGAACCCAACATCGCGTGGGCGGCCGCGGCGACACGTGCGTTGAACATGGCCGCGCCCAGCGCGACCGCGCTGGCGCGGAACTCGACGTCCATCGTGGAGGAATCCTCAGCTGCCAGCAGCATTTGGATCGATCTGTCGTCCAGAACGATCCGCCATGGCTGGCTGTTGCCCCCGGACGGTGCGCGGATTGCTGCGTCACCGACGACTTCCACGATCCGGGCCTTCCTCGCGTCGGTGCCGGCGGCTGGGGATGTGCCGTCGACCCGTGCCCGCGCGTCGTCATCGTGCCTGGCAGGCTCGTTTATCCGATCCAGCGCGTCCCCGATGTCGATCTGAACACGTCCGGACTCCAGTGGCTCGCCCAGTCCGATCCGACGCACCGCCTCGGCGACAGCCGCCGCCCCCACCCAAATGTCGCCGGCCAGCTGTGGCCATCCGCTCAGCGTCTCCCCGACCTCGACCAGCGATGCCGCCGCGCGCGCAGAAAGGCGCCGGGCATCCAGAAGACGCAGTAGGTAGGGAAGCTTGTCCCGGGTCGACAACCCCCGTAGGACCGTCGAGTCGATGTCACCAAGTAGCCCGTGCATGATCGGCGATTGGGGTTGCAGGTCGAAGCGCTCGACATCGAGTTGACCTCGATCGCTGGTGGCCATGATTACCGGAACACGTCGGTCCCGCGCTGCCTCACGGATCAAGATCTTGATGTCCAGGGAATCGGCTTGGTCGACCACCACGTCCAGGCCGTCGAGAAAGCGATCCACGAGTTCGGGTGTCACTCCGGAGGTGAACACCTCCACGTTCAGGTACGGATCGAGTTCCGCGATTCGCCGTGCCGCGACCGTGGCCTTATTGACGCCCAGATCGAGAACCGTTGCCGGGACGCGATTCAGATTGGACAGCTCGAGAGTGTCGCAGTCAGCCAATCGCACCGCGCCGCAAAGACCTTGCAACGCCAGACAGTACGCGACCGCATGCCCGGAGCTCAGACCGACAACGCCGATTCGCTGACGTTGCAGCCGCTGCTGCTCCGCCGAGGTGATGAGGTGCCTGTTGCGATCGAGGCGGGCGGCGCTGAATTCGCGCGGCCCCGCAATCCTGACCGCTGTTTTGCGCCATGGGTAGTACGCCCACCGCCTGCATTCATCGGGGGCATGATCGACCTGTGCCCGGTCCGGGTCGAGCCGATTGATGAATTCAATGCCCGGAGTCGCTCGCAGCCGTTCCAACACATCGCGGTCCGCGGCGATATGGTCGGCGAGGACCACTGCACTGCACGCCTCGTCGCGCTCATGGCTGTGGCCCATCCGCGACTCCCATCGGCGTCGACCTGAGTTTAAGCCGAAATACGACGGAGGATTTCGGAGTTTTCGGCGCACATCAGCTTAAATTGTTCGGGTTCGGCATGCGTCACGATCGTGCGACGGTCCCACCACATCGCTTTGGTTCGGTAGTTCTCATTGGGATAGGCGGTCGCCGGTATCCGCGCGGCCACCACGCCCCCGGAGGATTTCCACTGCTCCAAGACATGCGCCGCCGCGGTGGCCATGACGAACTGAACACCCAGCAGCGTCATCATCGGCAGCGCGGCGCGGGCCAACACCCGCGAGAGCGCCCGGCTCCCGTAATCGTGGGAATCAGTCCAGGCGCTCTTGACTTCCACGACGCCGAAGGGCAGCCGGTTGGCGATCATCTGGCGCAGCACGGCACGGCCGGGGCTGCCATTCCACTCGTCAAGCGCGTGGGAATCGTCGGGTGAGCGCAACGGACCGACGACGCGCGCACCTCCGACCACCCGGCCTTCCGGATCAACCACGGCAAAGAACAGCGCCGTGTCGGTGCCATTCCGAACCGCGTCCAGGTCCAGCACCCACTCGAGCCCGTGCCGGCGATAGCTGTGCAGCGCACCGTCCAGGTATTGCTCCCACAGATCAGGCTCCGCCTGCGGCGTGGACGCGGCAATCCAACATCCCGTCGCCTGATCGCGCCAGCCGGACCGGTCCACCAGCCAGGGGCCAGCAGTCACTCCGCCTGCCAGCTGAGTCGCTTCCATAGGTATCCCTTCATGTCGGATCCGTGCTGATCGAGCTGTTTCCTCTAACGCACCTTGGAACTATTTCGTTATATCTCCGCAATCAATTACCCACACAATTGCGCTGCGGGAGATCGATTGCAACGACCTCGAGTAGCTTTACAGAGATCATTGTCCACTTTGACGGGCGCAATCCAAAGAATTTGCCCGCAACGACACGGATGTGTTCCCCCGCCGGCGGAGCGGGTGACGGCGCCGCCGGCCCCTTTTCGGTTGACCACGGAGGTACGCGTGCGCATCTCAATGGTGCGAACGCGGCGATTGGGCCTAGTCGAGGCACCTACGCCCCTCCTCACTTAGATGATTTAACCGGACTGAGCTGGCGGCTTCTACCTCCGATTTGAGCGCGCGCCGGCGGTCGGGCGCCGCGAAGTTAGCTGTCGTCTGCCTCGCGCCTGGAAGCGGAACAATCACAAATTGGTAAACTTGTCGCGGCGGGGTGGGAAATCCACGGAATTACGGGACCCAATGCAATTCGCGAGACGTGCTTGGACGACCGCCCGGAATCGGTTCCGCGGGTGGCGCGGGAAGCTTCGCGCAACCCAGGCCTTGAGCGCAGACTGGAAGCCGTGATCGCGCACTTGACCTCGCCGGTCCTGCCGGCCCGGCCACAGCCCCTGGTACCGCGCATCCGGCGCGCGATATTTGCGCGGCACTGCAATCCGTGGAGTGCGTGGACGCGCTGGGCGACCACGCCGCTGACACTCGTGCCCATCTGGACGCGCCGATGGAACCACGCTGCACTGATCGCGATGTGGTTCGCCGTCAATCCGTTCGTCTTCGGCAAGCCCGCGCATGAACGCGCCTGGTCGACTCGGGCGATGCTGGGCGAAGAACTCTGGATCAGCCGTCGGCCCCGGGATGCGGCCTTGCTCGTCAGCGCGGTGACATCGGCGGTCGCGTTGACCGCCGTCATCGCCGCCCGCCGCCGTCGACCGCTTCCCGCGGCGTTCGCAACCGCGGTGCAGATGGCGCTGACGCTGGTGTATTGGCAGCAGATGGTGCGCTATTTCGATCGCCGGCCGCAGTAGCGTGGCGTCATGCCCGACGAACCGACAACCCCCAACGCCACCGAACCCGACCCCGGGTACGACAGCGCCGGCGTGCCGACGTTCGAATCAGTCCGCGAGAAAATCGAAGGCCGGTACGCCACGGCACAGGGCGCGGCCGAACTCGACGCCGATACGGCGGAGGGCCGCTCCGTCGAAGAGCAGTACGAAGAGCGCCAGCGCGCCGCGGCCGAGCGATTGGCTCAGATCCGAGAGTCGATGCGCTCCGACGAGCGTTGAGCCTTGCGCGCATTCACCATCGCCGAGCGGCGTAACCGCCTGGCGCGCAGGCATTTTCTTTCGGCAAGCGACTCACCGCCGACAACGGGGGTCATCGCCGGGCTGGTTGGACTGCACGCGACCGATCCCGCCACTCCGTACCTGTCGCTGTGGGCGCGGTCGCCGGGTTTCGTGACCGCCGACCTGGAGCTAGAGCTGTACCGGAAACGCTCTATGGTCAGGCATCTGGCGATGCGACGGACACTGTGGCTGGTGGTCGGCAATGACCTGCCCAGGATCCAGCCGGCGTCCAGCGACCGGGTCGCCGACAACGAACGTCGCCGGCTGGCAGCCGATGTGCGCAATGCCGGCGTGGCCGCGGACGGCGACCACTGGCTCGATCGGGCCTGCTCCGCGGTCTTGCGCCACCTGAGGAAAAGTGGGCCGGTCAGCAGCACCGATCTGCGGGCGGCGCTGCCCGAACTGGCCGGGACGTACGATCCGGCGCCCGGAAAGCGTTGGGGCGGCACGGTTCCGCTTGCCCCTCGGGTGCTGACGGTGCTTTCGGCGCGAGGCGAAATCGTGCGCGGGCCCAATGACGGAAGCTGGACGACATCGCGACCGCGCTGGGCCACCACCGCGGGATGGCTGGGCAAGGCGATCGAACCGTTACCGGACCGGGAAGCCCGGGCCGACCTTGCCCGCCGTTGGCTGGCGGCATTCGGGCCCGCCACGGTCGCAGACGTCAAGTGGTGGTTCGGCACCACGCTGACCGATGCCCGAAAGGCGCTGACCGACATCGGCGCGGTGGAAGTCGATCTGCACGGCAGCCCTGGCTGGGCACTGCCCGACGACCTCGAGCCCGAACCCGATGCGCCGCCGTGGTGCGCGCTGCTGCCGGGCCTGGACGTCACCACAATGGGGTGGTTTCAGCGCGATTGGTATCTCGGCGGACATCGCGCCCAGGTCTTCGACGGCAACGGGAACGCCGGCCCCACGGCGTGGTGGAACGGGCGCGTGGTGGGCGGCTGGTATCAAGACGACAGCGCCCGCGTCCGGCTGCAGCTCCTCGAGGATCCCGGTCCCAACGGACGGCGTGCCCTGCAGCGACGAGCCGACGAACTCACCTCGTGGCTGGACGGCGTGCGGATCAGCCCCCGCTTCCCGTCTCCGCTGTCGAAAGCCGGTGTTAGGTCGGCCGGTTGATCGATCCTGCGGCCACAGCGGAAAATTCGCGAAACCAAGGCTGTGAGCGCAGGCTCGATGCCGTCAACGCAGGCTCGACGCCTGTCAGGCGGTGACTTTGCGACGCCCGTTCGACCGCCGCGGTGCGCGGGCAGACGAGCCAGAACTGTCGACGACGTTGGCGAGGAATTTCCCGGTGTAGCTTTCCGGCACCGTGGCGACGTCCTCCGGAGTGCCCTCGGCGACGACGGTTCCGCCCTCGGCGCCGCCCTCCGGCCCCATGTCGACGACCCAGTCCGACATCTTGATCACGTCCAGGTTGTGCTCGATGACGATGACCGTATTGCCCTTGTCCACAAGGCCATTGATGACACTGAGCAGCTTGCGGATGTCGTCGAAATGCAACCCGGTGGTGGGTTCGTCGAGGATGTAGATGGTCCGCCCGGTCGAGCGCTTCTGCAGTTCCGCGGCCAGCTTGACGCGCTGAGCCTCGCCACCGGACAGCGTTGGCGCGGGCTGGCCGAGCCGGACATAGCCCAGCCCGACATCGACGAGCGTGCGCAGGTAGCGGTGAATGCCGGTGATCGGCTCGAAGAACTCCGCCGCCTCCTCGATCGACATGTCCAGCACTTCGGAGATGGTCTTGCCCTTGTAGTGCACTTCCAGGGTTTCGCGGTTGTAGCGGGCGCCGTGGCAGACCTCGCACGGCACGTACACGTCGGGCAGGAAGTTCATCTCGATTTTGATGGTGCCGTCGCCCGTGCAGGCCTCGCAGCGACCGCCCTTGACGTTGAACGAGAATCGACCCGGTTGATACCCACGGACTTTGGCCTCGGTGGTGGCCGCGAACAGGGTGCGGATCTTGTCGAACACCCCGGTGTAGGTGGCGGGGTTGGACCGCGGCGTGCGGCCGATCGGCGATTGGTCGACCCGCACCAGCTTGTCCAGGTGGTCCAGCCCGGTGACCCGGGTGTGGCGACCCGGGACCTGCCGGGCGCCGTTGAGCCGGTTGGCCAGCACCGCGGCCAGGATGTCGTTGACCAGCGTGGACTTGCCGGAGCCGGACACGCCCGTCACCGAGGTGAGCACGCCGAGCGGGAAAGACACGTCGATGCCGCGCAGGTTGTGCTCGCGGGCGCCGACGACGGTGAGTTGACGCCGCCGGTCGGCGGGGCGCCGGATCGCGGGGATCTCGATGCTCTCCTTGCCCGACAGGTAGGCGCCGGTGATCGAGTCCTTGTTGGCCAGCAGGTCGGCGTAGGTTCCGCTGTGCACGATCTCGCCACCGTGCTCGCCGGCCCGCGGGCCGATGTCGACGATCCAGTCGGCGTGGGCGATGGTGTCCTGATCGTGTTCGACGACGATCAGCGTGTTCCCCAAATCCCTTAAGCGGGTGAGGGTTTCGATAAGGCGACGGTTGTCGCGCTGGTGCAGCCCAATGGACGGCTCGTCGAGCACATACAGCACGCCCACCAGGCCGGATCCGATCTGGGTGGCCAGCCGGATGCGTTGAGCCTCACCGCCGGACAGCGTGGCCGCCGCGCGCGACAGGGACAGATAATCCAGCCCGACATCGAGCAAAAAGCCGAGCCGCGACTGGATTTCCTTGAGCACCTGCCCGGCGATCGCCTGCTCGCGCGGTCCCAGGGTGAGCGCGTTCAGGAAATCAGAGCAGTCCGAAATCGACAGCTCACACACCTCGGCGATGGACTTTTTACCGCGCTGCCCCGCGGCCAGCGACACCGCCAGGATCTCCGGCTTGAGCCGGGTGCCCTCGCACACCGGGCAGGGCACGTCGCGCATGAAGCCCTCGTAGCGTTCCTTCATCTGCTCGGATTCGGTCTGCGCCATCTTGCGCTGCAGGAACGCCAGCACGCCCTCGAAATCGGCGTAGTACGACCGGGTGCGCCCGTACCGGTTGCGATACCGCACATGCACCTGATGGTCGGAGCCCTCGAGGATCGCCTTGCGGGCCTTGGCCGGCAGTTTGCGCCACGGCGTGTCGACGTCGAATCCCAGCTCGTCGCCGAGCCCGGCCATCATCCGGATGAAGTACTCCGCGGTGTGACCGGTCGACCACGGCGCCACCGCACCCTCGGCCAGCGTGCGTTCGGGGTCGGGCACCACCAGGTCGGGGTCGACTTCCTTGCGGATTCCCAGGCCGGTGCATTCGGGGCAGGCGCCGTAGGGCGAGTTGAACGAGAACGACCGCGGTTCCAGGTCGTCGACCGCCAGCGCGTGCCCGTTCGGGCAGGCCAGCTTCTCGGAGAACCGCTGCTCGCGATTGTGGGCGTCGTGTTCATGGTCGACGAACTCCAGCACCACGATGCCGTCGGCCAAATTCAGCGCCGTCTCCACCGAATCGGTGAGCCGCTGCTTGGCGGTCGCCTTGACGGTGAGGCGGTCCACCACCACCTCGATGTCATGCTTTTCCTGCTTCTTCAGCTTCGGCGGATCCGTCAGCGAATGCACCACGCCGTCGACGCGCACCCGGCTGTAGCCCTGCGCGTTGAGCTTCTCGAACAGGTCGGCGAACTCGCCCTTGCGGGTGCGCACAACCGGAGCGAGCACCTGGAACCGGGTGCCCTCCGGCATCGCCAGCACCTGGTCGACGATTTGCTGGGGCGTCTGGCGGGCGATCCGTTCGCCGCACACCGGGCAGTGCGGTGTGCCCGCGCGCGCGTAGAGCAGCCGAAGGTAGTCGTATACCTCGGTTATGGTGCCGACGGTCGACCGCGGGTTGCGGTTGGTCGACTTCTGGTCGATCGACACCGCCGGGGAAAGCCCCTCGATGAAGTCGACGTCCGGCTTGTCCATCTGCCCCAGGAATTGGCGGGCGTAGGCCGACAGCGACTCCACGTAACGGCGCTGGCCTTCGGCGAAGATGGTGTCGAACGCCAGCGACGACTTGCCCGATCCGGACAGCCCCGTGAAGACGATCAACGAGTCCCGCGGCAGGTCGAGGTCGACGCCGCGCAGGTTGTGTTCGCGGGCGCCCTTGACGATCAGGCGGTCAGCCAACGCTGCCCCTCTCAGTGAGACTCTTACGTGCCTGCAGCAGTGACTGCGCACGGCGCTTTCCATGCTATGTGCCCATACCGACAAGCAAGCGCGGACCAGTAACGTGGCCGCTATGACAGCAGTGGACGACAACTACACCGGACACGTCGACCCTGGTGCCGCCGCCCGCCGCACGCTGCCCGGCGCCACCATCTTGAAGGCGTCGGTCGGCCCGATGGACAACAACGCCTACCTGGTGACTTGTTCCGCGACCGGGGAAACACTGCTCATCGACGCCGCCAACGACGCCGACGTCCTCGTCGACCTGATCCGACGGCATGCGCCGAAGGTCTCGCTGATCGTGACCAGCCACCAGCACTTCGATCACTGGCAGGCGCTGGAAGCAGTGGCGAAGGCCACCGGTGCCCCGACCGCCGCCAACGAGATCGACGCGGGACCGCTGCCGGTCAAACCGGACCGTTTGCTGGCCAACGGCGACACCGTGCAAATCGGCAAGCTGAGCTTCGACGTCCTCCACCTGCGCGGGCACACGCCCGGATCGATCGCGCTGGCCCTCGACGGGCCCGCCACCGGCGGAATCACGCAGTTGTTCACCGGCGACTGCCTGTTCCCCGGCGGTCTTGGGCGCACGACAAAGCCGGCGGAGTTCGACTCGCTGTTCCAGGACGTGAAGACGAGGGTGTTCGACCGCCTCGGCGACGAGACGGTCGTCTACCCCGGCCACGGTGACGACACCACGCTGGGTGCCGAGCGCCCCCATCTCGAGGAGTGGCGCGAACGACGCTGGTGAGTGACACGACGATTACCGTAGATCCGCCTTCATAACGGCCTCACCAGGCATACACCGCCCTATCCTGAGAACTCGGGGGCCAGAAAGCGGCGGAGGTCAGATGACCGCAGCGACCGCGTGCCGCACGTGTGGCACCGAGCCGCGGGCGGGTGCGCGGTTCTGCGACGGCTGCGGTTCCCCCATCGCACCGACAACCGAGCACGCCGAGTACAAGCAAGTGACGGTGCTGTTCGCCGATGTGGTGCAGTCGATGGACATCGCGGCAGCGGTCGGTAGCGAGCGGCTGCGCGAAATCATGACCGAGGTGGTCAACCGCGCGGCGGCGGTGGTGCAGCGCTATGGCGGCACGGTGGACAAGTTCACCGGCGACGGGATCATGGCGGTGTTCGGTGCGCCAGTTACCTTGGAGGACCACGCTTTTCGCGCTTGCCTGGCTGCCTTGGACATCCAGTCCGAGACCATCAAATTGGCTGAAGGAGTTCAAGCCCGCGACGGCATCGCCTTACAGCTGCGGATAGGCCTCAATTCCGGCGAGGTCATTGCCGGTGAAATCGGCTCGGGCGCTTTGGGTTACACTGCCGTTGGTGCGCAAGTCGGGATGGCGCAGCGGATGGAGTCGGTTGCATCGCCCGGTGGGGTGATGCTCAGCGAATCCACCGCGCGCCTGGTCGAAGGCGCGGCCGTGCTCAATGAGACCGAGATGGTGCACATCAAAGGGGCCCAACATCCGGCGCCAGCGCGACGGCTGCTGGGCATGACCGCCCAGCCCCGTCGGAGCGGTGCCTCAGAGTCGACGTTGGTTGGCCGCGGGTGGGAGTTGGCAACGTTAGCGGCGATGCTGGATCGGTCGATGGGTGGACGTGGGTCGGTGGTGGGGGTGGTCGGCCCTCCCGGTATCGGCAAGACCCGGCTCGCCGGAGAAGCCGTGCAGCTGGCGAAAAGTCATGGTGTCGAGGTGTTTTCGACGTTCTGCGAATCGCACGCCACCGATGTGCCGTTTCGGGTGGTGGCGCGCCTGCTGCGCGCCGTCGGGCAGGTCAGCGGTCTGGACGATCAGACCGCGCGGGCACGACTACGGGAACGGTTTTCGGAAGCCGATCCGGAGGACATGCTGCTGCTGGATGACCTGTTGGGAATCGCCGATCCCGCGGTGCAGTTGCCCAAGATCGACCCGGACGCGCGGCGACGGCGGTTGACCGCGTTGATCAACACCGCCCAGCTGGCCCGCATTCAACCGGCGGTGTTCGTCATTGAGGATGTGCACTGGATCGATGAGGTCAGCGAATCCATGCTCGCGGACTTCCTGGCGGTGGTCGCGCAGACCCGTTCGATGGTGCTGATCACGTATCGCCCCGAATACCACGGGGCTCTGGCCAATGTCGCTGGAGCACAAACCCTTGCCCTGGCACCATTGAGCGATTCGGAAATCTCGACGCTGGTCGCCGAACTGTTAGGTCCTGATCCGTCAGTCGGTGAGATCGGCGAGATCATCGTCGCCCGTTCGGCCGGTAACCCGTTTTTCGCCGAGGAGATCACGCGCGAGCTCGCCGAACGCGGAGTCTTGGTCGGCGAGCGCGGCAGCTACACCTGCCCGACCGATGTCCGCGAGCTGCGCGTGCCCGCAACACTGCAGGCGACCATCGCCGCCCGCATCGACCGGCTTGACCCGGGCGCCAAACACACGCTGGCCGCCGCGGCGGTCATCGGGTCGCGCTTCAGTTCCGATCTGCTGACCAATCTGCAAATCGATGCCCGCGTTGAGGAGTTGATCAGCGCCGAGCTCATCGACCAGGTGCGGTTCACCCCGCGCGCCGAGTACGCGTTTCGGCATCCGCTGATTCGCACGGTGGCCTACGAATCGCAACTGAAATCCGATCGCGCCGTGTTGCACCGGCTGCTTGCAGCGGATATCGCGTCCCGCGAGCCGGAAGCCGCCGACCAGAACGCCGCGCTGATCGCCGAACATCTCGAAGCCGCCGGTGATCTGCACGCCGCCTACGGCTGGCACATGCGTGCCGCAACCTGGGCCACGAACCGTGACATCGCCGCGGCGCAACTGAGTTGGGAGCGCGCGGTAAAGATCGCGGACGCCCTACCCGCCGCGGATCCGAACCGGGCCGCCATGCGCATTGCCCCGCGCACCATGTTGTGCGGGATCGCCTGGCGAGTCCATGAACATGTGGCCGGTGCCCGCTTCGATGAGTTGCGCCAGTTGTGCAACGCCGCCGGAGACAATGCGTCACTGGCGATCGCCACGGCGGGGTTGGTGGTTGATCACGCTTATCAGGACCGGATGCGCGAGGCGTCGCAGCTGGCATCCGAAGCCATGGCCCTCATCGAGTCGGTCGGCGATCCGACCTTGACTGTGGGGCTGTCCATGCCGGTGGTCTATGCCAAGATCGAGTGTGGTGAGTGGCCTGACGTGCTGCGGTGGTCGCAAAGGCTTATCGACCTGGCCGACGGTGACCCCTCGAAAGGCAACTTCATTGTCGGGTCTCCGCTAGCGCTCGCCTTGACGACGCGGGCTATGGCCCGTTATTGCTTGGGTCGGGCGGGATGGCGAGATGACATGCACCGCGGCCTCGCCATGGCCCGCAACGCCGACCCTATGTCCTACGCCACGGCCGTCGCTTTGGTCTACAACTGGGGAATACCGTATGGCGTGCTGAGGCCTGGCGATTCCGCGCTGCGCGAGATGGAGAACGCCCTGCGGATTGCGGAACGATCCGGGGATGACATCGCGCTGTCGAACGCTCAGGCGGCGCTGGGCTTAGCGCTGGTGTACCGCCAAACCGGTGCGGAGCGAGACCGCGGACAGAAGCTCTTGACCGAGGTCAGCGAAGTGTTCCTGCGGCGGGGACACAACCTGTCCGATCTACCGATGGTTAACGTGTACGTGGCGCGTGAGAGGGTTCGGCGTGGAGATAGCGATGACGCCATAGCGTTCATGCGCGCGGCCGTCGACCATCTCTTTCGGGAGGGACAGCTGCTGGTGTGGGGCATTCCAGCCACGGGTGTTCTGGTGGAGACACTGCTGGACCGTGGGGCCGTCGGAGACGTGGCGGAAGCCGAGGCCGCGACGAAGCGGTTAGCGTCCGCGCCAGCCGATGACGGTCTGGTGATACGCGACATCTGGCTGCTGCGACTACAAGCTCTACTGGCGCGGGCGCACGGCGATGCCGCAGCGTATGCGGACTTCCGGGACCGCTACCGCGATATGGCCGAGTCGCTCGGCTTCGAGGGGCATACCGACTGGGCCGAGGCCATGCCATGACCGGGTTGTAATCCCGGCCGATGACGACCTAATTCGTGGTGTGCACGATCAACACGTCCACCTTGGCCCGACGCGAGACGTTGGCCGGCACCGATCCCAGCAGCCTGCCCGCGATAGTGCTCAGCCCGACGTTACCGACGACCAGCAGATCGGCATTTTCGTCCTCGGCCAGCTTCACTAGCGCGTCGACCGGAGCGCCGACGATCGACCGCTCCTCCACGTTCTTGGCACCCGCCTTGTGCGCCCGCTCCTTGGCGTCCTGCAGAATCGCGTAAATCGGCGCGGTGCCCGACACCTTGTAGCTTTCGTCCCGCAGTGCGTCGGCGGCCCGGGTGTCCTCATGCTGGGGCAGATACGCCGACGCGACGATCAGCTTGGCGTCGGCCCCGGCGATCTGCGCTGCCCGGTCCACCGCACGAAACGATGAATCCGAGCCGTCGGTCCCGACCACCACGGTCCGATAGGCACTCATTTACCCTCCCAGTTTCGGTTGGTCAGCCAACCCAAGACAGTATCGTGTTTGCCGGATAATGAGGGATCAGATTAGCGACTCAGCGTGGCGTGGCGCGACCGGCATTTGCGGGGCCACGCTGCGCCAACGGCCAATAGCCCCGACGCTAAGACGGCCGATTGACCACGGCTGAAGCGGAAAGCCTTGCTTTACCGAGCTTTTCGTGAAATGCGGGCGCCGCAGCGCAAATGCGCCGTCCGGAAGCGCTCGGGCTTTCCGCCCACCCACCCGCACTTTTGGTGAGCCGGTTCATCTGGCGCGCCCTACAGTGACAAGCATCATGGCCATTTCCACCGTTGAGCAGCGCGCCGCGGACGTCGCCGACGGGCCCGCGCCCGCCCGCCCGCGCGGCAGGGTGCTCGATCCGTGGGCGATTGCCGTGTTCGCCGCCGTTGTCAGCGGCGCCTGGGCCTGCCGGCCGTCCTTGTGGTTCGACGAGGGTGCCACGATTTCGGCTTCGGCGAGCAGGACTTTGCCGGAGCTGTGGAAATTGCTGGGCCACATCGACGCCGTTCACGGGCTGTATTACCTGCTGATGCACGGCTGGTTCGCGATTTTTCCGCCGACCGAATTCTGGTCGCGGGTGCCCAGCGCTCTGGCGATCGGGGCCGCCGCCGCCGGCGTCACGGTGTTCACCAGCAGTTCGTCCCCGGACGTGCCACCGCGCTGTGCGCGGGTGCGTCTTCGCCGTCTTGCCGCGCACCACCTGGGCGGGCATGGAAGCGCGCTCGTATGCGTTCGCGGCCGCCGCGGCCGTCTGGCTGACGGTGTTGCTCGTCACCGCCGTTCGGCGCAACAGGCCGCGATTGTGGGTGTGCTACGCGCTGGCGTTGATGCTGTCGATTTTGCTGAATCTCAACCTGGTCCTGTTGGTGCTGCGTTTACGCCGCGATGCTGCCGCTGTTAGCGGCTAAAGGGTCGCGCAAGTCTCCGGTCATTTGGTGGGCCGTCAGCTCGGCCGTCGCCGTCGGCGATCATGACGCCGTTCATGGTGTTCGCCCATAACCAGGTGTTTCAGGTCAACTGGATCTACCCGGTCAGCTGGCATTACGCCTTCGACATCATCCTGCGGCAGTATTTCGACCACAGCGTTCCGTTCGCCATTCTCACGGCCGTCCTCATCGTCGCGGCGGTCGTGGCCCGCCTGAAGGGCCTGCGCGGCCCGGCGGGCGACACCCGCAGCCTGCTGATCATCTGCGCGGCATGGATCGTCATCCCCACCGCCGTCGTCGTCATCTACTCGGCCATCAGTGAACCGATCTATTACCCGCGCTACCTGATCTTCACGGCGCCCGCGGCGGCCGTCGTCATGGCCGTCTGCATCGTCACGATCGCCCGCAAACCGTGGCCGATTGCGGCTGTGGTGCTGCTGTTCGCCGTGGCCGCGCTGCCGAATTACCTCTTCATCCAGCGCTGGCCGTACGCCAAAGAGGGCTGGGATTACAGCCAGGTGGCCGACCTGATCAGCTCCCATGCCGCGCCCGGGGATTGCCTGATGGTCGACAACACCGTGCCCTGGAGGCCCGGGCCGATCCGCGCCCTGCTGGCCACCCGGCCGGCGGCCTTCCGGTCGCTGATCGACGTCGAACGCGGCGCCTACGGACCCAAGGTCGGCTGGCTGTGGGACGGCCACGTCGCCGTGTGGCTGGTGACGGCCAAGATCAACAAGTGCTCCACCATCTGGACCATCACCGACAGGGACAAGTCACTGCCCGATCACCAAACCGGACAATCGTTGCCGCCGGGAACCGCCTTCGGGCGCGCCCCGGCGTATCGGTTCCCGAGTTACCTCGGGTTCCGCATCGTCGAGCGCTGGCAATTCCATTACTCGCAGGTCGTGAAGTCAACGCGCTGACGGGCGAGTGAAAGCGCCTGTTGCCGGGTAGTTGACGGACATGCAAATCTGGCTCGACGGGGTCGTCGCCGTCCTTCGCGCCGACGAAGAACCGGACTGAGCTCAGCGATTGCCGCGGACCGCGCGGTATGAGGCCACGACACCGGCCGCACACAGCACCGTGAACACCGTGAACAACCAGCGGGCCGCCATCACGTCGCCGCCCCGGGCCGTGTTGACCACGACGCCGGCCAGGCCCGCGCCGAAGGCCCCGGAAACGAGCTGAACCGTGTTGATCGCCGCGGCCGCCGCGACGCCTTCGGCCGGATCGCTGACGGAATCCATTGCGCGCACGGACAAATGGGGCCAGGCCATCCCGATCCCGATTCCGGCCACGAGTAACGCGAGCGTCCAGGCCGCGACAATCCCGGCCGACGCGTTGTCGCGCTGGGTGAGGGCCCCCAGCGCGAGGCCCGACGCCACCACCACCGGCGCCGCCGCGATCACCCGCCCGATCGCTCGCGGGTTCTCCAACGAGGCGCTGACGATCTCGGAGACCGTCCAGCCGACCGCCAGCGCCGCACCCAGGAATCCGGCCGCCACCGGCGTCAGATGCGCCAACCGCTGACCGAACAGCGGCACGTAGGTGTCGACCATCGCCCCCAACATCAGCGCGCCCATGGTCAGGTATATCCACTTCAACGGGCCGGGGCCAAACACGCTGGGCGGCAACACCGCTGCGTGCATGCGCCAGTCGACGATCGCAAACAATGCGAACAGCACGACACCCGCGGCGAGCAGCCCGGCGGTCGCGACGATGTTGTGCGGGATCTGGGCGACGCTGACCGCCAGCGCCGCCGCACCGATCAGCACGAGCGACCACACCGGCACCCTGGGCGCCGGTGTCTCGGCGCGGGGATGGGCCCGGCCCGCGGTCAGCGCGATCGGCACCAGTATCGCGATCAGCCCAGTCAGAATTGCCATCGCGACGAACGCCCACCGCCACAAACCGAATTGCGCGAACAGGCCGCCAGTCGCGGGCCCGACCACCGTCGCGACCCCCCACATCGCCGACACCAGCGCGGAGGCCCGGGTCCACAGCGAACGGGGCAGCGCCGCGTTGATGACCGCATAACCGAGGCCGGCCAGCAGGCCGCCGGCCACGCCTTGCAGGGCGCGTGCCGCGATCAGGATCTCCATGTTGGAAGCCGCCCCGCACGCCAGGCTGGAGACGCCGAACAGGGCCAGCCCCATCAGGTACGACGGACGCGCTCCGACGCGCACCAGCATCGGGTTGACCATGGTCGCCGCGACCACCGACCCGACGAGGTACAGGGTGGTCACCCAGGCGTAGAGGCGGCTGCCGCCGATCTCGGCGACAGTGTTCGGGAGCAGGCTGATGGTCAGGAACTCGTTGGTGGCGTACAGTGCGACACCGCCGGCCAGCACGACCGATGTTCCCAGGTACTTGGCGCCCAGCAGCTCGCGCCAGCTGCCGGTGATGCTGCCGGTTTGCGTCACTTGAGCCCGGCGGCGTCCATCCCGCGCAGTTCCTTTTTGAGGTCGGCGATCTCGTCGCGGAACCGGGCCGCCAGCTCGAACTGCAGATCACGCGCGGCGGCCATCATCTGCGCGGTGAGGTCTTTGATCAGGTCGGCGAGCTCGGCGCGGGGCATATTCGACGTGTCGCGCCCCTCGAACACACCGGCACTGACCGCGCGGCCGGGTTCGCCCTGCGCCCGCCTGCCGCGGGACGCGTTGCGTCCCGACCCGCCAATCTCCACGCCTTCGCTGTCCTCCGCTTCGCGGTAGACCTGGTCGAGGATGTCGGCGATCTTCTTGCGCAGCGGCTGCGGGTCGAGGCCGTTGGCCTCGTTGTAGGCGATCTGCTTCGCCCGGCGCCGTTCGGTCTCGTCGATGGCCTCCTTCATCGAGTCGGTCATCGAGTCGGCGTACATGTGGACTTCGCCGGATACGTTGCGGGCGGCGCGGCCGATGGTCTGGATCAGGCTTCGCGTCGAGCGCAGGAAGCCTTCCTTGTCGGCGTCGAGGATCGCCACCAGCGACACCTCCGGCAGGTCCAGGCCCTCGCGCAACAGGTTGATGCCGACCAGCACGTCGTAGTCGCCAAGCCGCAGCTGCCGCAGCAGCTCCACCCGGCGCAGCGTGTCGACCTCGGAGTGCAGGTAGCGCACCCGAATGCCCATCTCGAGCAGGTAGTCGGTGAGGTCCTCGGCCATCTTCTTGGTCAGCGTCGTCACCAGCACCCGCTCGTCGGCGCCGGCGCGCTTGCGGATTTCACCGATCAGGTCGTCGATCTGCCCCTTGGTCGGCTTGACCACCACCTTCGGGTCCACCAGGCCGGTCGGCCGGATCACCTGCTCGACGAACTCGCCGCCGGACTGGCTGAGCTCGTACGGGCCCGGGGTCGCCGAGAGGTACACCGTCTGCCCGATCCGGTCGGCGAACTCCTCCCAGGTCAGCGGGCGGTTGTCGACCGCCGACGGCAATCGGAACCCGTAGTCGACCAGGTTGCGCTTGCGCGAGATGTCGCCCTCGTACATGCCGCCGATCTGCGGGACGGTGACGTGCGACTCGTCGATGACGAGCAGGAAGTCCTCCGGGAAGTAGTCGAGCAGGGTCGCCGGCGGCGAGCCGGGCCCCCTGCCGTCGATGTGCCGCGAGTAATTCTCGATGCCCGAGCAGAACCCGACCTGGCGCATCATCTCGATGTCGTAGTTGGTGCGCATCCGCAGCCGCTGCGCCTCCAGCAGCTTGCCCTGGCTCTCGAATTCCGCGAGCCGCTCGGCGAGCTCCTCCTCGATGGTGGAGATCGCGTGCGCCATCCGCTCCGGGCCGGCCACATAGTGCGTGGCCGGGAAGATCCGCAGCGAGTCGACCTGCCGAATCACCTCGCCGGTCAGCGGGTGCAGGTAGTACAGCGCCTCGATCTCGTCGCCGAAGAACTCGATGCGAACCGCCAGCTCCTCGTAGGACGGGATGATCTCCACGGTGTCGCCGCGCACCCGGAACGAGCCGCGGGTGAAGGACAGGTCGTTGCGGGTGTACTGCACGTCGACCAGCAGCCGCAGCAGCCCGTCCCGGGGCACCTCGGACCCGACCCGCAGTTCGACGGAGCGGTCCAGGTAGGACTGCGGGGTGCCCAGGCCGTAGATGCACGACACCGAGGCCACCACCACCACGTCGCGACGCGACAACAGCGACGACGTCGCGGAGTGCCGCAGCCGCTCCACGTCGTCGTTGATCGAGCTGTCCTTCTCGATATAGGTGTCGGTCTGCGCGATGTACGCCTCCGGCTGGTAATAGTCGTAGTACGACACGAAGTACTCGACGGCGTTGTGCGGCAACATCTCTCGCAGCTCGTTGGCCAACTGGGCGGCCAGCGTCTTGTTGGGCGCCATCACCAGGGTGGGGCGCTGCAGCCGTTCGATCAGCCAAGCGGTGGTGGCCGACTTCCCGGTGCCGGTGGCGCCGAGTAGCACGACGTCACGTTCCCCCGCCTGGATCCGACGTTCCAGGTCGTCGATGGCGGTGGGCTGGTCGCCGGCCGGTGCGTGCTGGCTGACCACCTCGAAGTGGCCGCCGGCGCGCACGACCTCATCAATGGCGCGATATTCCGAATGCGCGACTACGGGATGCTCGGTGGCGAAGGCCATGCCACCAGGGTAAAGCCGCGCACCGACAAGTGTCGCGGTGCTGGTCTTAGGATTGCCTCCGATGGCGAGTTCGGTGAGCTCACCCTCTGCTCGAGTTGAGCTGATCGCTCATAACGGATTGCCGTACAGGCGAGGCTCTGTGGTGGGCCCATCTTGATCTCGGCTGTGCTTTACCAGGAAGGCTCCGGCAGATGGCGTATACCGATACGCCTCGTGGATGTCTGACGGGCGCTCCGGAAGATCTTTGCGCGGAAAGCCGAACCACAGGATGGTGTCTGGGTCCCCGGGATGGCGGAAAGACGCCGACATCCTGCGCTCCTCGAGATCACACAGGTAGTAGTACAGCGCCGGATCGTCCACGGACAACCAGGGACCGGGGTCAATGATCGACTCTCTGGTGTCGCGGGATAGCCCCCACGTGATATCAGACGGCGGAGCCTTGTACACCAGGTACATCATCGGCCCCTCGGTCCACGCATGGGAGACCAGAAAGGGATCACGTCCCTTGGCGTTTTCCATTTCGATGCGGTGCAACAGGTTTCGCAGCACATCTGCGGCGAACTCACGCTGCGTGTCAGTGGCTTCAGTTGATGGGCACATTTTTGTTCACCCACGGCGGGCACAGCGTCCAGTTCGGTTCCACTTCGACCACTCCACTACCACCCGGGAGGGGATACATCGAGATAACTCCTTTCTGTCCCCCGCCGGGCACGTCGGGACGCCCCTCGTTGATATTCGCGACGATCCTCATCGTCAGGCTCTCACCAGTGTCCTCGCAGTCAGCGATTCCCAGCAACCCTGGTGTGCAGTGCACACGGTTGATCGGAACCTCATAAACGAGGACTCCGCCTTCTTTGCTAATCGGTCGAGCGTGTGAGATCAGATCTCTGAACACGTTGGGGTTAACCACATGATGCCTCCAATACGCCTTATCCCACCCGAACCCTTGTTGCGTCCTCTCGTCGTAGTAGCCACGCCGGAGAACAACATGGTTGCCATCGAGATCGGTGGCCTCGGCGATCACCTCATTGAGCGGGTACGGATGTGGTGTGTCTTGTTTGAAGGTGTGGTTGTCGACTGCTTGGATTTGGGGTTTCCGCGGAAAGGTGTCGCGGATTCCGGCCACCGCTGCGGTGATTTTGCCTGCGACTTGTTGATCGAGGGCCACCAGCTGAGCGGCGCGTTGGCAGATGTCGCCGGCGAAGGCCTGAGCTTGTCCTTGCCGGGCTGCGCGCTGAGCGGCCGAACCGCCACTGGAACGGTCGGTGACCAAGAGGTCTTCCCGCACGTCGAACCCCGCTTTGCGCGCATCCTCGACCGGGTAGCGCACCCGAGAGCGTGCCGCGTACAGATCCGAGGCGCCGCTGCGGGCCACTTTGGCCGCCGCTTGCAGCTGGTCGGCGACCGCGCTGGTCGTCATCATGTCGGCGTGGGTCGCGGTGCGCAGCGCGTCGGCGCCCTCGCCGTGCCAATCGACCGAGCGCGCGTCGCGCCAGACCTGGTTGGCCAGCCCGTAGCTGCGCCCGGCGACGGCTTCCCAGTGGTCGGCGGCCTCGGTGAGATGTTCGGTGGGCCAGGCCAACAGCTGCGAGAGGCTGGGGATCCCTGCGACCGTTGACATCGCTACACGGTGCTCACCGGATGGAGCACCGCGGCCATCTCGTTGGCCGAGCCAGCTTCATTGACGAGGTAGCCGGCGTCGGCTTCGGCGACATGGGTTGCGCGGGTGGCCTCCCGTGTAGCTAGTGGTGTGTCTCGTCATTGGTTGACTGCTTGGAGCGCGATGCGTCCGCGGGCGACCTTGGCGAGGATGTCGTTGGCGGTGGCGGTCCAGATGAATGGTTTGGGGTCGTTGTTGTGGGCGGCGAGGTAGTCCTCGATCTTGGCGATGAGGTCGGGTACGGAGTGGAACACGCCGCGGCGCAGCGCCTTGTCGGTCAGTTCCCGAAACCAGCGTTCGACCAGGTTGAGCCACGACGAGGAGGTCGGGGTGAAGTGCAGCTGGAACCGGGGGTGTTTGTCGAGCCAGGCCCGCACGCTCTGGTGCTTGTGGGTGGCGTAGTTGTCGCAGATCAGATGCACCGCAAGTTCGTCGGGGACCTCACCGTCGATGGTGCGCAGGAACTTCAGGAACTCGGATGGCGGTGCCGGGGCAGGCACTGGCCGATGACCGTGCCGGTCAGGACGTCCAGGGCCGCGAACAACGTGGCGGTGCCGTGGCGCTTGTAGTCGTGGGTCATCGTCTGCGCCCGCCCCTTCTTCATCGGCAGCGACGGCTGGGTGCGGTCCAGTGCCTGCACCGAGGACTTCTCGTCCATGCACAGCACGATCGCTTTCTCCGGAGGATTGAGGTACAGACCGACGACGTCGATCAGTTTCTCCTCGAACTTCGGGTCGTTGGACAGCTTGAACGTCTCGACCAGGTGCGGTTTGAGCCCGCGCGCGGCCCACACCCGCTGCACGGTCGCCGGGGACACCCCAGCCTTGGCGGCCATCGTCCGGCACGACCAGTGGGTCTGGCCGTCCGGCGTGGAATGCCTTGTCAGATGCACGATCTCGTCGATCTTCTCCTGCGGGATCGTGGATTTCCGGCCACGCCCGGCCCGGACCTTCCCGAGCTTCGCCAGGCCCTCCTCGGCGAACCGGGCCCGCCACGCCCGAACCGTCGCCGGCTTAACCCCTACCTGCGCGGCGATCCTCGTGTTCGCCACACCATCGGCCGCCAGCAACAGCGCCTTCGCCCGCTGAACCTGCCGATGGGGCGCGGTCTGCGACCGCGACAAGCCTTGCAACGCTTCTCGTTGACCGTCCGACATGACCAAAGCAGCCGCTGGTGTCATCACCCACGAAGTCTACCGCAGAATTAGCTCATTATTTTGGAGACACACCACTAGCGCCGCTGTGAAAGTTGCGATGTCGTCATGGGCGGCGTTCACTGCGGCCGCGCTGGCCTGACACGACAAACCGAGCCCCACCGCGGCCACCGTTTCGCTTAATTCACCCACCGAAGCGCCCCACCGAGTGGCCATCGCCTGCACACCAGCGGTATCCACACGCAGTAGCTGCCGCATGGACGAAAGTTAATTCGCTCTGTCACGCAGCGAAAGTCAGTCGGGGGCTCGCAGTAACATCTGCCACATCAGTACCGCGCGGGAACCACCACTCGATCCGCGAATGCGCTAGCGCATGCGATAGCGCTTTCCAAAGTCGGCTATCGGTATGTAGAGCTGCGTCGTCCCGGCTACGCCGAGGGGCGGGTCCACGTGCGCGTGACGGGATCGCATTGCAGCAGGTAGCCGTCGTTTGAGGTGGTTATCGCAAACACCGAGGTGTTCGGCCGGTCGCACGAGCTACCGGAGGCGTGCACCCCCATCGTGATGGGGGCCTTGGACCAGGTGTTGCCCTCGCAGACGACCTGCTCGTTGTTGGTCGGGTCGTAGGCGAGCTTGTCCACGTCGCTGCAGAGCCCGCCGAGGACGGCCGGTGCCGGGTGGGACGGCGCGGTCGAGGTGTTGACGACCTGGGTGGGATCGGCCAAGGGCACGCTCGGCGGCGCGTCAGCAACCCGGGTGGCAACCACGGGCACCCGCACCACCGCGCCCTGTGCGCCGCACTCATTGGACAGAGCGGTTTGCGTCACCGTGCCGCGCAGCGAGCCGTCGGCTTGCGGCGCCAACGACCCTGCGACGGTTTCCTGCTGGGTCGCCCGCACTTGTCCGTTCGGCTGAGTGCAGCCCGACCGCTCCTGCTGAAACCCGCCCTGCCAATAGCCACCAATGAAGCGCAGCGCGTACGTGTGACCGCCATCGGTGGTGCTGGCCACCTGGTGGTTGGCGTCGTCGAGCTGGGTCCCGGTGGCCGCGCACCCGTTGCTGGTGCACACCGAGCGGAACGCCCACCAGCTGGTGGCTGGGCCGTCGTGACGGATCGGGATGCCGTTGGTGGTCTGCTTGCTGCGGTCGTAGGTCAACTGGTAGGTGCCGTTGAGCACCGGCCCCCCGGGTGTGGCGCGCTCGGCGCCGGGACGGACGGTTTGGAGGCAAGCGCGGGCACGTTGGCCGGGGGGCTCTCCGGCTGGAACGAGTACAGCGTCGACCAGGTCGCCGCGATGGCGATCAGGACCGCGCACAGCAGCGCGGTCGCCCACCGGGTCCGCGACGAGAACCGGTGGTTCATCGCCGCGATCACGCCGCGGGGTCCGCGCCGCCGCGGCGGTGTCGTTGAAGCGGCGCCGGCCTGGGCGCCGTGGGCCTCGTCGGAGGCGACGTCGACCTGCTCGCCGACGGCTGCGGCGAACGCGCGGCACCGCTCGAACCTGTCCTCGGGTTGCTTGGCAAGGGCTTTGCAGAAGACGTCGTCGAGGTGCGCCAACTCCGGGCGGTAGTCGCTGAGCCGAGGCGGTTCCTCGTGCAGGTGCTGACTGATCACCGCGATCGGGTTGGAGTGCTGGAACGGCGGCGCACCGGTGAGCAGATGAAAAGCCGAGGCGGCCAAGGCGTATTGGTCCGCGCGGCCGTCGATGTTGGAACCCGTCAGCTGCTCGGGCGCCGCGTAGGCCACGGTCCCCACCGCGACATTGGTCTCGGTGATACCGCTGATGTTGGCGAGGTGGCGCGCTACGCCGAAGTCTGCCAACAGGATTCGGCGTTCCCCGTTCTCGGGGTGGGTGAGCAGTATGTTGGCGGGCTTGACGTCGCGGTGCAGCAGGCCGCGATCGTGTGCGTAGTCGAGCGCGCCGGCGACGGCCTGCAGGATCGCACACACCTCATGGATCGGCATCCCGTCCCGGTAGCGCTCCTTGACCAGTCGGGCGGCATCGGTCCCCTCGACGTAGTCCATGGAAATCCAGAGCTGACCGGCGAATTCGCCGCGATCGTGGACGCCGACGACGTGCGGGTGCCACAGCGTTGCCGCAAGGTCGGCCTCGCGGTTGAACCTCTCGCGGAACTCGGGATCCGCGGTGACCGCCTCGGCGAGCACCTTGATCACGTCGCGACGAGGCAACCTGGGGTGCAATGCCAGATAGACCTCGGCCATGCCGCCGGCGCCGAGCTGCCGCAGGATCGTATAGCCGGCAAACGGCGCACCGCTGGTGAGAGCAAGGCGCGATCCGCTGGCCTCGGCGCGGTGCTCTACCGCCGGCGGCTCGGCGTTCGGGGTCGAGTCGACGGGCGGAACGCGGCGAAACAGGTGGACGACCGTCGCTGACGGTATCGACTGAAAGCCTGCGCGCAGGGCCGCACGGGCCAGACGCGGGTTGCTCAGCAGCCGTCGCCCGGTATCAATGCGCCGGGTGGTCCCCTTGTTTCCGTCCATCTTTGGTCACCCCCTCGTTTCTCGGCACTTAGCTGTGGGTATCGCCGCGATCTGACGCGGGGCGAAACACCCTGGGGGCTGGCATCGGGATCGGGGCCCGTTGCTCCATCTCGGTACCGCGGGCCGGCACGGTGGTGTCCTCGACGCGTCCGGACACAGCTTCTTTCAGCTCTCCTTTAACTCCCCCCACGCTCGAATCATGCCGGATCCCCGTGGGCGATTGGTCTCACCAGGCTATGAACTAGCTATGAGTCGCCGAATCGAAATAAAGACAAATCACAGGCGAGTCCCATGGAGAGCACTCGAACGGCGGACCGATACTTGAGTAGTGAGTCGACCCGCCCCGCCTGTCCTGACAATCCGGCACGACGGGTCCCAACGCTCCTTCGCGGCAGGCCACGAGGTGGTCGTCGGGCGTGACGCGAACGCCGACTTGCACATTCCGGATCCTCGGATCTCCCGCGCGCACCTGATCGTGCGGTTCGATCAAGGCCGATGGCTGGCGATCGACAACGGCTCGCTGAACGGCACCTACGTCAACGGCTACCGGATGCCGGTCATCGACATCCACGACGGCCAGAGCATCAATGTCGGCAACCCGCAAGGTCCGCGGCTGACCTTCGCGATCGGGCCGCAGCACGGCCAGACCAGCCGGCCGCCCCAGGCGAGGCGGGCGCGGGATTCCGGGCCGCCCACCCTTGCGTGGTCCGTGCTCCCGGAGCGGACGAATCCCACGGCGCCGACGTCACCGGCGCGCGGCCAGACCGGAAGCCAGCCCAGGCATCCCGTTCGCAGCGGCCCCAACGTCGCACCGCCGCGCCCAATGCCACCCAAGGCGCCGCCCAAGCAGCCGGGAAGGCCGCCCAGCCCACCGCCGCCCGGGCCGCCGGTTTCGCAGCCGCGGCAGGCGCCACCACCGCCGCCGATCCAGCCGTCGGGGATGCCACCGGCGGGCCCGCCACCCCGTGGGACGCCACCCGACCCACTGACGGTGGTCCACGCCGGGTCGGCCGGCCCCGCCGCCGGCAGTGACACCGGCGTGCCGGCCCGGCCGGAAGCGACGCCACCCGCCGAGTCCACCGTGATCGACGTCAAGACGGCCGACGTGTCGAACCTGGCCACGAGGTTTGTCAAGTTGCTCTCGCCGCGCTCGTCGTCGGCCGCGGGCACGGTCGGTGCGATGACGATCGGTCGCGCGGCCGAGAGCGACATCGTCGTCTCCGACGTGCTGGCCTCCCGTCAGCACGCGACGTTGGTGCCCACGCCGCTCGGCATCGAGATCCGGGACAACAGCATCAACGGAACGTTCGTCAACGGCACCCGGGTCGGGTCGGCGATTCTGAGCGACGACGACGTCGTCACCATCGGCAACGTCGACCTGGTGTTCCGGGACGGCACCCTGGTCAAGCGCAGTGAGGCCGCGACGCGCACCGGCGGCCTCGAGGTGCGCAACGTCAAGTACGTCGTCGACAACGGCAAGCAACTGCTCGACGACATCTCGCTGACCGCCCGCCCGGGGACCCTGACCGCCGTGATCGGCGGGTCGGGCGCCGGCAAGAGCACGCTGGCCAGGCTGATCGCCGGCTACACCAGCCCCAGCTCCGGCTCGGTGACCTTCGAGGGCCACAACATCCACGCCGAATACGCCTCGTTGCGCAGCAGGATCGGCATGGTCCCCCAGGACGACGTGGTGCACCGGCAGCTGACGGTCAACCAGGCGCTGGGGTACGCCGCCGAACTGCGGCTGCCGCCCGACACCAGCAAAGCCGACCGCGCCAAGGTGGTCGCGCAGGTCCTCGACGAGCTCGACCTGACCAAGCACGCCGACACCCGGGTCGACAAGCTGTCGGGCGGTCAGCGCAAACGCGCTTCGGTGGCGCTGGAACTGCTCACCGGGCCGTCGTTGCTGATCCTCGACGAGCCGACGTCGGGCCTGGACCCGGCACTGGACCACCAGGTCATGACGATGCTGCGCCAGTTGGCCGACGCCGGTCGGGTGGTGATCGTGGTGACGCACATGCTGTCCTACCTCGACGTCTGCGACCAGCTGCTCCTGGTGGCGCCGGGCGGCAGGACGGCCTACTGCGGCCCGCCTGACCAGATCGGCGACGCGATGGGCACCACGAACTGGGCCAAGATCTTCACCAAGGTGGGCGCCGACCCCGAGGAAGCCAACCGGCGGTTCCTGGCGCGGGCCGAGGCGCAGAGGCGACCCCAGAAGTTGTTGCCGGACAAGACCGACGAGCCGGGCGATCTGGGCGAACCGGTGCACACCAGCGTGCGGCGTCAGATCTCGACGGTCGCCCGCCGCCAGGTCCGGCTGGTCGTCGCCGACCGCGCCTATTTCATCTTCCTGGCGCTGTTGCCGTTCATCCTGGGTGCGCTGTCGCTGACGGTGCCGGGGTCCAGCGGATTCCGCGTCCCCGACCCGCACGCCGGGACGCCCGACGAATCCGCGCAGATACTGAACCTGCTGCTGCTCGCGGCGGCCTTCATGGGCACCGCGCTGACGATCCGCGACCTGGTCGGCGAACGCGCCGTCTTCCAGCGCGAACAGGCGGTCGGGTTGTCGACGTCGGCCTACCTGCTCGCCAAGACCGTGGTGTTCTGCGGGTTCGCGATCCTGCAGTCGGCGATCACCACCACGATCGTGGTCGTCGGCAAGGGCGCGCCGAGCCAGGGGGGCGTGCTGCTGGGCCATTCCCAGCTGGCGGCCACCTTCGAGCTGTTCCTGACCGTCGCAGCGACCTGTGTGGCCTCGGCCATCCTGGGCCTGGCCATCTCGTCGCTGGTCCGATCCAGCGAGCAGATCATGCCGCTGTTCGTGGTGTCGATCATGGCGCAGCTGGTGCTGTGCGGCGGGATGGTCCCGGTGACCGGCCGGCTCGCCCTCGACCAGCTGTCGTTCGCTATGCCGGCACGCTGGGGCTACGCCGCGGCGGCGTCGACGGTCGACATCCGCCACCTGGTGCCGGGTTCGCTGCTCCCGCAGGACCGGTTCTGGGAGCACACCTCGAAGATCTGGCTGCTCGACATGGGCATGCTGGCCGCACTGTCGGTGTTCTACGCCGGCTTTGTGCGGTGGAGAATCCGGTTGCGCCGATGAGGTGACGTCATCCATCCGCCGAAGCACGAAACGTTCGACCTGGTGGCCCGCACCAACACCGATCCGAAGGGCATCGTACGGGCCGTCGACGAGTATGTCGCGCACCCGTGGGGGCTTTACGTTGCCCGTCCCACCCCGGGCCGCGCCCAGTTCCATTACCTCGAATCGTGGCTGCTGCCGTCGTTAGGCTTGCGCGCTACGGTTTTTCATTTCAATCCAGGGCATGAACGCGACCACGACTACTACCTCGATGTGGGCGACTACACGCCCGGCCCGAAGGTGTGGCGTTCCGAAGACCACTACCTCGACATCGAGGTGCGCACCGGCGCCGGGGCGGAATTGGCCGATGTCGACGAGCTGCTGGACGCCGTGCGCCACGGCCTGCTGACCCCGGAGGTCGCCGAGCGGGCGGTGCGGCGGGCCGTGGCCGCTGTCGACGGTCTGGCCCGCAATGACTACGACCTGTCCCGGTGGATGGCCGGCAACGGCATGGAGCTCACCTGGCGTGACGCTTAGCTAGTTCGGGCGGTGTCCGCGACTGGTTTCGCGGCCGTTTCCTCACGTGACCCAGGGTATCACTTAGGGATGCGTTTTAGCGAGTACCGGCGCAAGACGCCGGTCCGGCCACCACAGGCGTTTCGTCATCGGGCACGGGACGGCCGGCAGCGACCACTACGACCTTCGCCTCGAGATCGATGGCGTGCTGGTGTCCTGGGCGATACCGAAGGACAGGCGGATGGCCCGCCGCACCGAGGATCATCCGCTGGAACACGCGAGAGTGCTGTCATCGTCGGCGACCGCGGCACCTATGCCAACGCGACCCCTACGAGATGACCGAATGCCTTGAACGCGGTTATCTTTCGTTCCACCTGCGCGGCGAGACGCTGTGCGGCTGCTACACGCTCACCAGGATCCGGGAGGGCGAGGAGGAGACGTGGCTGCTGATCAGACGCAAAGACGAGTACGCCGACACGCGGCCTGAGCCGGCGCTGACCGTCCCCACGCTGGACGACTTGTCATGACGGACTTCGCCGGTCTGCCCGGGTCGGTGCGGGCGGCGCTGCACGACGAGCCGGTGCCCGACTGGCGAACTCCCACGCTGGCCACCCTGACCGACAAGCGGTTCTCCGATCCGCAATGGATCTTCGAGCGCAAATTCGATGGCATGCGCTGCCTGGCGTTTCGCGACGGCGAGCGGGTGCGGCTACTGTCGCGAAATCGCCAGCCGCTCAACGGGACCTACCCGGAGTTGGTCGACGCTCTCGGCGCCCAGCACACCACTCGGTTCGTGGTGGACGGCGAGGTGGTGGCGTTCGTGGGGCGCCGCACCAGCTTCGCCCGTTTGCAGGGCCGCCTGGGCATCACCGACCCCGAGGTGGCCCGCGCGTCCCCGGTCCGCGTTTTCTACTACGTCTTCGACCTGCTGCACCTCGACGGCAAGTCGACCACCGAAGTCCCGCTGCTGTGGCGTAAAAGGCTGCTGCGCAATGCGATTGAGTTCGGCGATCCGCTGCGTTACACCCCACACCGGGTCGAGGACGGCATCGCCGCCTACCGGGCCGCGTGCGAGCGCGGCGATGAAGGGGTGATCGCCAAGCTGGCCGACTCGAAGTATGACGGCCGCCGCTCACCGAACTGGTTGAAGTTCAAGTGCGTTCGCGATCAGGAATTCGTGGTCGGTGGCTACACCGGCCCCAAAGGCAGCCGAGTCGAGTTGGGTGCACTGCTGCTGGGCTACTACGCAGGCCGCGACCTGGTCTACGCCGGCAAGGTGGGCACCGGCTTCGACGAAGCCACGCTGCACCGGCTGCACGAGCGGCTGTCGGCGATCACGCGGGACACACCGCCATTCACCCGGGGTTTGGTGCGCGAAGCTGGCGCGCACTGGGTGCGCCCGGAAATGGTGGTCCAGATCGGATTCACCGAGTGGACCCGCGACGGAAAGCTGCGCCACCCGCGCTACCTCGGCCTGCGTACCGACAAGGACCCCGGTGACGTCGTGCGGGAGACGCACTGATGCCCCGCATCGAGGTCGAGGTCACCCACCCGGACCGCGTGATGTTTCCCGTCCCCCTCCACTCGAGTCGGGATCACCAAGCGCGAGCTGGTCGACTACTACGGCGAGGTGGCCGACACGATGCTGCCGCATTTGAAGGGCCGGGCGCTCACCGTGCAACGGTTCCCGCGCGGCATCGGCGACCAGGGCTTCGTACAGCAGGATTTCGCCGATTCGCTGCCCGACTGGATAGGCCGCGTGGAGGTCGCCAAGGAGGGCGGCATCGTGGTGCATCCGGTGGCCGAACGCCCGGAGGCGTTGCGATGGCTGGCCAACCAGAACTGCATCGCGCTGCACGTCTGGCAGTCGCGGCGAGACCGGCTGCACAACCCGGACCGCCTGGTCTTCGACCTCGACCCGTCCGACACCGACTTCGCCGTGGTGCGCGCGACCGCCCGCGCGGTGGCCGGGGTGCTGGACGACCTCGGGCTGGCGTGTTACGTGCAGACCACCGGGTCGCGTGGCCTGCACGTCGTGGTGCCAGTGCGCGCCGACACCGACTTCGACACCGCAAGGCAGTTCGCCCGCGACGTCGCCGAGGTGGCGGTGGCCGACGACGCCGCGCACCGGACGGTGGAGGCCCGCAAGGACAAGCGGGGCCGCCGGGTGTATCTCGATATCATGCGAAACGCCTACGCGCAGACCGCGGTGGCACCGTATTCGGTCCGGGCCCGCAGCGGTGCGCCGGTGGCGACCCCGCTGGAGTGGGACGAGCTGGACACGCGCGGACTGCGGGCTGACCGATTCACGATCCGCAATCTCCCAAACGGCTTGCCGAGCAACGTGATCCGTGGGCCGGCATGTACCGGCACGCCCGCTCACTGACCAGTCCCGCTCAGCGCCCGGCGAAGCTTCGTGCCTGAACTGCCTGCGGGCCAGTCCCAGCCGCTTGGCCCTCGCTTGAGGCTGGGCGTAATCTCGGCACTCATGAGCCCCAGCAAGCACAGGTGGATGCCGATCGCCGCGTTGATGGTCGTTGTGGCCGGCTCTCAGCTAAGCCCGGCAACCGCGCGGGCGGACCTGCACAACATCACCTACCGCGCCAGGATCGACGGGGTGACCACCGGCAGCCAGGCCACCTTCGTGCTCAACGGCGGCCGGGCGAACAGCACCGGCCTGAGTTCGGTGCCCGGCAACGTATTCGAGGCCCAAACGGTGCTGCCCGATCCGCAGCAAGCCGGCATGCAGATCCTGTTGCATTGGCCCTATTCGGCGAACGTGCACTGCGAGATCGACGCCGACGACAACGTTTTCACCCAACTCGACCAGTTCGTCAAGCCCACGCCCGGGAATTCCGACCCCATGAACGGCGTGCTGCAGTGCGGCGCAACTCCAGGCCGGCTAGGGCTGCCATCCGGTTGAGTCGGCCCACTCCCACGCCCGCCGGTAGGCGTCGAGAAACCACGGCTCCTTGACGGTGACATAAGACGCGGTCTCACCGGCCGCGCCCCGTTCGGCTTTACGCTTGACGGCCAGGTAGTCGGCGCGCACGCCGGGGTTCGCCGCCAGCCAGTCCACGAACAGCAGGGCGAACTGCTGATTGGGCCAACCGTCCACCCGGATATGCACGTTGGTCGGCCGGCCGGGGTCCGCCGAGGCGTGAATCCGCTTGTGCCATAACGTTGGATCCGCGCTGTGGTCGTAGCGGCCGACGGTGCTGCGGGCGTCGGCCTTGGCCACGTCCTCGGTGATGCGCTCGATGCGAGGGTAGCCGGCGGACAACAGAGGCTCGGCGAGCTCGTCGGCGACCGCCAGTGATTCGACGGTGATCTGAATGTCGATGACATCCTTGGCGTCAAGGTCGGGCACAGCGGTCGAGCCGATGTGGTCGACGCGCACCGCCCGGTGGCCGCACGCGGTCTTCAGGCGGGCCAGGATTCGCCGCGCCTGGTCCGGCCAGTTCGGGTCGGGCGGCACCAGACACGCCGGGGCCCCGGCGATCTGACGTGCGCTCAGGTTGCGGGCGAACGGCACGACCCGGTTGTGCCACACGTCGCGGGCCCGCTGCTCCAACTCCCCCGGGCTGCCCGAGTTGTCCAGCCAAACGTCGGCGACGGCGCGTCGCTGCTCGTCGTCGGCCTGCGCCGCGATCCTGGCGCGGGCGTCCTCTTCGGACATGCCGCGTTGTTCGACCAACCGCCGCACGCGCACCTCGACGTCGGCGTGCACGACCACCACGAGCGGAAACAGCGGCGCCATGCCGGATTCCACCAGCAGCGGAATGTCTTCGACGACGACGGCGTCCTCCGCTACCGCAGCGATGATCTCCGAGCGGCGCCTGCCCACCAGCGGGTGCACGATCCCGTTGAGCACGCTACGCGCCTCGTCGTCGCGAAAGGCCTTGGCTGCCAGCGCCGGTCGATCCAGCGATCCGTCGGGAAGCAGGATGTCTTTACCGAACGCCTCGACCAGCGAGGCCAGGCCCTCGGTGCCCGGCTCGACCACCTCGCGCGCGATGACGTCCCCGTCGACGATGATCGCGCCGCATTGTGCGAAGGTGGCCGAAAGCGCCGACTTGCCGGCGCCGATGCCACCGGTCAACCCGATACGCAGCATGCGGCGAGAGCGATCAGAAAAAGGTCACGCGTTGCCGGCGAGCTTTTCCCGCAGGGCCGCCAATTGCGCGTCGCTGGCCAGCGATCCACCCGCCGCCTTCTCCGAAGACGCGCCGTTGCCGGGTGCCGGGTCGCCACTGCCGTGCGCGGCGGTCTCGGCCGCGGCGAACTTCTCCATCTGCGCGGTGTGCATCTTGTGCCGGCGCTCGGCCTCGGCGTAGCGGGCCTCCCATTCGCCACGCTGCTTGTCGAAGCCGTCCAACCACTCGTTGGTCTCGGGGTCGAAGCCCTCGGGGAAGATGTAGTTGCCCTGCTCGTCGTAGCTGTCGGCCATGCCGTACTTCGCCGGGTCGAACTCCTCGGTGTAGTCCTCGTTGGCCTGCTTGAGCGACAACGAGATTCGGCGGCGCTCCAGGTCGATGTCGATGACCTTGACCATCGCGTCGTCGCCGACGGCGACCACCTGGTCGGGCACCTCGACGTGCCGCTCGGCCAGCTCCGAGATGTGCACCAGGCCCTCGATGCCCTCCTCGACACGGACGAACGCGCCGAAGGGAACCAGCTTGGTGACCTTGCCCGGCACGATCTGACCGATGGCGTGGGTGCGGGCGAAGTGTCGCCACGGGTCTTCCTGGGTTGCCTTCAGCGACAACGAAACCCGCTCGCGATCCATGTCGACGTCGAGCACCTCGACGGTGACCTCGTCGCCGACCTGGACCACCTCGGACGGGTGGTCGATGTGCTTCCAGGACAGCTCGGAGACGTGCACCAGACCGTCCACACCGCCGAGGTCGACGAACGCGCCGAAGTTGACGATGGACGAGACCACGCCCTTGCGGATACTGCCCTTCTGCAGCTGGTTGAGGAACTCGCTGCGCACCTCGGACTGCGTCTGCTCCAGCCAGGCCCGCCGGGACAGCACCACGTTGTTGCGGTTCTTGTCCAGCTCGATGATCTTGGCTTCGATCTCCTTGCCGATGTATGGCTGCAGATCACGGACACGCCGCATCTCGACGAGGGAGGCGGGCAGGAAGCCGCGCAACCCGATGTCGAGGATCAGGCCACCCTTGACCACCTCGATGACCGTGCCCTTGACGGCCTCGTCCTTCTCCTTGAGCGCCTCGATGGTGCCCCAGGCGCGCTCGTACTGCGCGCGCTTTTTGGAGAGGATCAGCCGGCCCTCTTTGTCCTCCTTGGTGAGGACCAGGGCCTCGACCTCGTCGCCGACGGAAACGACCTCGTTCGGGTCCACGTCGTGCTTGATGGAGAGCTCGCGGGCGGGGATGACCCCTTCGGTCTTGTAGCCGATGTCGAGGAGCACCTCGTCCCGGTCAACTTTGACGATGGTGCCTTCGACGATGTCGCCATCGTTGAAGTACTTGATCGTTTTGTCTATTGCTGCGAGAAAATCCTCGCTCGAGCCAATGTCGTTGACGGCTACTTGCGGCGAGGTGACGGCGGGACTCGGCATGTTGTTGGGTTGCTCCGGACAGATTGGGTCGTAGGGACAAAATTGGGATTTACCTGTCGAGGCTACTCGACAGGGCACACGCTGGACAAACCGCACATCCGCCCACTGCGCGGCGACGTGCTCGAATGCCGGCCGCGAATGTAACGCCACGGCGAATTTTCGTCCGATTTGTCGCCGTCACGTTACACCCGCGGCCCCATAAGGCGGCTGAATACCACTAATGTGCAGCGGCGTCCCAGCTGCGGCCGTAGCCCACCGAGACCTCGAGCGGCACGTCTAGCGGGTAGGCACCGCCCATTTTCTCGCGCGCCAGCGCCTCGACCCGTTCCCGCTCACCGGGCGCGATTTCGAACAACAGTTCGTCGTGCACCTGCAGCAGCATCCGAGACGCCAGTCCGGCCTGCTTGATCGCCCTGTCGACCTCGATCATCGCCACCTTGATGATGTCGGCCGCGCTGCCCTGGATGGGCGCGTTGAGCGCCGCGCGCTCCGCGGCCTCCCGCACCTGTCGGTTGCTGCTGTCCAGCTCGGGAAGGTAGCGGCGGCGGCCCAATACCGTCGAGGTGTAGCCGTCCTTGCGGGCCTGCTCCACGACGTCCATCAGGTAGTCGCGCACCCCGCCGAAGCGGGCGAAGTACTGGTCCATCTGGACCTTCGCCTCCTCGGTGGAGATTTTCAGCTGCGCGGCCAGCCCGTACGCGCTCAACCCGTAGGCCAGCCCGTACGACATCGCCTTTACCCGGCGGCGCAGCTCGGCGGTGACCTCCTCGATCGGCACGCCGAACGCCCGCGAGGCGACGAACGAGTGCAGGTCCTCTCCGGTGTTGAACGCCTCGATGAGGCCCTCGTCGCGGGACAGGTGTGCCATGATCCGCATCTCGATCTGGCTGTAGTCGGCGGTCATCAGCTCGGCGTGACCCTTTCCGACGACGAACGCGTCCCGGATCTGCCGCCCGGCGTCGGTGCGGATCGGGATGTTCTGCAGGTTGGGTTCGGTCGACGACAGCCTGCCGGTCGCCGCGATCGTCTGGTTGAACGTGGTGTGGATCCGGCCGTCGGCGGCCACCGAGTTCAGCAGCCCGTCGACGGTGACCTTCAGGCGCGTGACATCGCGGTGGGCCAGCAGGTGCTGCAAAAACGGGTGCCCGGTCTTGTCGAAGAGCGATTGCAGGGCGTCGGCGTCGGTGGTGTAACCGGTCTTGGTCCGCTTGGTCTTCGGCATGCCGAGTTCGTCGAACAACACCACCTGCAACTGCTTGGGCGAGCCCAGGTTGATCTGCTTGCCGATCACGGCGTAGGCGGCCTCGGCGGCGTCGCGGATCTCGTCGCCGAACTGGGTTTGCAACTCGCCCAGCAGCTGCAAATCGACTGCGATGCCGGCGCTTTCCATGTCCGCCAGCACCTGCTGGACCGGCAGCTCCATGTCACCGAGCAATGCGGTGGAGTCGATGCGGTCCAGCTCGGCGTCCAGCGCGCCCGCCAGGTCCACCACGGCCCGCGCACGCAGTATCAGGGTCTGGACGGCTTGCTCGTCCACCCCCTCGATGTCGTCGAGCAGCGAAAGCTGTTGCTGCTCAGCCGTTTCCGCACGCAGTTCGCGACGCAGGTAGCGCAGCGAGAGATCGTCGAGGGTGAAGCTGCGCTGCCCGGGCCGCACCAGGTAGGCCGCCAGCGCGGTGTCGGAGGTGACGCCGTTCAGCGTCCACCCGCGGCCCACCAAATCGTGCATGGCCAGCTTGGCCTCGTGCAGCGCTTTGGGTTTCGCCGGGTCGGCCAGCCAGGTCGCCAGCGCGGCGTCGTCGTCCGGAGTCAACGTCGCCGTATCGATGTACCCACCTTCGCCGTCGGCGGCGGCGATGCCCAGCGCGGTGGCGTCCCCGCCGTGCGGCAGATGGGTACCCACGACGGCCAGCCCCGCCCGGCGCCCGTCGCCGGCGTGCTCGGCCAGCCATTGGCCGACCATCCCGGGCTCCAGCGCGTCGCCGCGCACGTCAAAGCCCTCGTCGACCTCGGGCTCGACCGCGACCAGGGTCTCGAACAACCGATCCCGCAATACCCGGAACTCCAGATCGTCGAAGAGCCGGTGAATCTGGTCGCGATCCCACGGCTGCAGCCGCAGCGTGTCCGGGGTTTGCGCCAGCGGCACGTCCTTGACGAGGTCGGTGAGCTCGCGGTTGCGAATAACGCTGGCCAGATTCGCCCGCAGCGCGTCGCCCACCTTGCCGCCGACCGCGTCGACGTTGTCGACCAGCCCTTGCAGGGAGCCGTATTCGGCGATCCACTTGGAGGCGGTCTTTTCCCCCACCCCGGGAATGCCGGGCAGGTTGTCGCTGGGATCCCCGCGCAGCGCGGCGAAGTCCGGGTACTGCTTGGGGGTCAGCCCGTACTTTTCGACGACGGCGTCGGGGGTGAAGCGGGTCAGTTCGCTCACGCCCTTGCGGGGATACAGCACCGTCACGTCGTCGCTGACCAGCTGCAGGGAGTCGCGGTCACCGGTGACCACCAGCACGCGGTAGCCCTCGTCTTCGGCCTGGGTGGCCAGCGTCGCGATCAGGTCGTCGGCCTCGAACCCCGGCTCCGAAAGCACCGTGATGCCAAGCGCGTTCAGCACTTCCTTCGTGATGTCGATTTGACCGTGGAACTCGTCGGGGGTCGCCGAACGGTTGGCCTTGTACTCGGGGTATCGCTCCGAGCGGAAGGTCTGCCGGGACACGTCGAAGGCGGCGGCGATGTGCGTCGGGGACTCGTCGCGCAGGAGATTGATCAGCATGGCGGTGAAGCCGTAGACCGCGTTGGTGGTCAGGCCGCCGCGGGTCTTGAAGTTCTCGGCGGGCAGCGCATAGAACGCCCGAAACGCCAGCGAATTGCCATCCAGCAACATCAGAGTCGGCTTGGCTTGAACCTCGCTGGCCTCAATAGCAGATGCGGCGGGATCGGCCTTGTCGCCGGCGGTCCTTGCTGGGCTCACGGCCCTACTCTAGGCACGCCTGGTGACATCAAGTCAGCCGCCGCTCACCGCCAACTTCGTACTCGGAGACCGACGCGGACACGATCGAGCCTTGTTGGTCATCGCTGGGTCCGCTACCGCGGAACGCGTCCACGGCCGCCTGCGACTCCCAACGTTCGAAGATGTCAACGCGATTCGGATCGAGCAGGTCGGCGCTAATCGCGAAGTCCAGGCAGCCCGGTGTTCGCCGGGCCTGTTGCACGACCGCCCGACAGGCCACCAAATAGCCATCTCGCTGCCGTGGCTCGACGACAAGGTAACCCGCGACAATCACCATCGGACACTCCTTCGCTCGGACCACACCTTCGGAACTATGACCGCCGATGCTCGCCGAAGTCATCGGCGATTGCCTCGCCCCCGCGGCGGAACTGCAACACGTTTCAGTTTTGTGGTTCCGCTGGGTACGCTGGCCCGGTGCCAGAGGTCACCCGCCAGGAACCGGCGATCGACGGTTGGTTCGCCGCCGATGACGCCGGCGTGCCGCATCTGATCGGCAGCAAGTGCCCCCAGTGCGGTACCTACGTCTTCCCTCCCCGGGAGAACAACTGCCCCAATCCGGCCTGCGAGAGCGACACGCTAGAGCCCGTCGCCTTGTCCACCCGGGGAACGCTGTGGAGCTACACGGAAAACCGTTATCCCCCACCGGCGCCCTACCCCGCCCCGGACCCCTTCGAACCGTTCGCCATCGCCGCGGTGGAGCTGGCCGACGAGGGGCTGATCGTGCTGGGCAAGGTGGTGGAAGGAACGCTTGCGGCCGACTTGAAGGTCGGCATGGAGATGGAACTGACCACCATGCCGCTGTTCACCGACGACGACGGCGTGCAGCGCGTCGTGCACGCGTGGAGGATCGCACGCGCCGGCGACGATGCAGTGGGGGTACCGCCCGCTTGCGGGGGACGAAGCGATGAGGTGGGGGCACCTCCCGCTTGCGGGGGAGAGCGGCGCAAAAGATGAGTACGCCCGAACCGCTCTACATCCTCGGCGCCGGAATGCACCCCTGGGGCAAATGGGGCCGGGACTTCACCGAATACGGTGTGGTCGCCGCGCGCGCCGCGCTGGCGGAGGCGGGCCTGGACTGGCGGCAGATCCAGCTGGTCGCCGGCGCCGACACCATCCGCAACGGGTACCCCGGCTTCATCGCCGGGTCGACGTTCGCGCAGAAGCTCGGCTGGAACGGCGTCCCGGTCAGCTCCAGCTACGCCGCGTGCGCCAGCGGTTCTCAGGCCCTGCAAAGCGCCCGCGCCCAGATTCTGGCCGGCTTCTGCGACGTCGCGCTGGTGATCGGCGCCGACACTACCCCGAAGGGCGCGTTCGCTCCGGTCGGTGGGGAACGCAAGAACGACCCCGACTGGCAGCGGTTCCACCTGATCGGGGCGATGAACCCGGTGTACTTCGCGCTGCTCGCGCGGCGCCGGACGGACCTCTATGGCGCCACACCCGAGGACTTCGCACAGGTAAAGGTCAAGAACTCGCGGCATGGCCTGCAGAACCCGTATGCCCGCTACCGCAAGGAATCCTCGGTCGACGACGTGCTCGCCAGCCCGGTGGTGGCCGACCCGTTGCGGCAGCTCGACATCTGCGCCACCTCCGACGGCGCGGCGGCCTTGATCGTGGCCAGCGCGAAGTTCGCGCGCGAGCATCTCGGCTCAATCGACGGGGTGCCCTCGGTGCGCGCGGTCAGCACGGTGACCCCGCGCTACCCCCAGCATCTGCCCGAATTGCCCGACATCGCAACGGATTCCACCGCGGCGGTGCCCGCACCGGACCGGGTGTTCAAGGACCAGATCCTCGATGCGGCCTACGCCGAAGCGGGCATCGGGCCCGAGGACGTGAGCTTGGCCGAGGTCTACGATCTGTCCACCGCGCTGGAGCTCGACTGGTATGAGCACCTGGGGCTGTGCGCCAAGGGTGAGGCCGAGGCGCTCCTGCGCAGCGGCGCCACCACCATCGGTGGCAAGGTGCCGGTCAATCCATCGGGCGGGCTGGCCTGCTTCGGCGAGGCCATCCCAGCCCAGGCGATCGCTCAGGTCTGCGAGCTGACCTGGCAACTGCGCGGTCAGGCCACCGGCCGGCAGGTGGAGAACGCCACGGTCGGCGTCACCGCCAACCAAGGCCTGTTCGGCCACGGCTCGTCGGTGATCGTCGCCCGCTAGCGGCCTCGCGATCCGCTGAGAGTGCACACGCGGCGGCCCGGCTTCGTCGCCCTGACCGCACACGCAAAGCCGTCAGCGCACACTCGACGGCCAACGCCCAGGATCTGCCTCAGCTTCCAGCGGACCTGGCTTCCGCCGAGACTGCAACCAGCGCGCCGGCTCGGCGTGTCGCGCCCTGAGCGCAGATTCGAAGCTGTCACTGCACACTCGACGCCCGAACGCTTAGCCGGACTCCTCCTTGGGCGCGTCCCCGAGGGTTTCCAGGACGACCTCGGCCACCCGCTTCATGGTGGTCCGCCGGTCCATGGCCGCACGCTGAATCCACTTGAAGGCTTCGGGCTCGGCCATGCCCTGCTTGGTCTGCAGCAGCCCCTTGGCGCGTTCGACCAGCTTGCGGGTCTCCAGCCGGTCGGACAACGTCGCCACCTCGCGTTCCAGCTCGGTGATCTCGCCGAACCGGCTGACGGCCAGTTCGATGGCCGGGATCAGGTCGCTGATGGTGAACGGCTTCACCAGGTAGGCCATGGCCCCGGCGTCGCGGGCGCGTTCGACCAGGTCGCGCTGGCTGAACGCGGTCAGCACGACGATCGGCGCGATGCGCTTGCTGGCTATCTCCGAGGCCGCGTCGATCCCGTCGCGGCGCGGCATCTTCACGTCCATGATCACCAGGTCCGGCTTATGGCGCTCGGCCAGTTCGACGGCTTCCTGGCCGTCGCCGGCCTCGCCGACGATTTCGTAACCCTCCTCTCGGAGCATCTCGGCCAGGTCCAGCCGGATGAGCGCTTCGTCTTCTGCGATCAGGACCCGGCGCGGCACAGCGGCGTCGGTGTCGGTCGTGGGGCCTGCCATGACCGACATTGTCTCGTGAACGCCCGCGACCAGCGACCTCGGGGGCGGTGAGAACCGACAACTACGCCGATCCTCTATGGTGGGAGGCTGCTTTAAGGTTGGGGGGCCGGGCCCCACACCTGACGAGCCCTCGTATCCCAACTGGCAGAGGAAACGGACTCAAAACCCGTCCAGTGTGGGTTCGAATCCCACCGAGGGCACTCGAACTGTAGAAGCGTTAGGGCAGGTAGACGGCGTTTTCATGTTTGCTGGATCGCCGCATCACCTCCTCGTGCCCACACTTTGCCCACAGTTTCAGATAACTTGTCGGCAACCGCAGTGAAGTCGTCATCGAACAAATCGGCGTACACGTCGAGCGTCATCGCGGCCGAGGAGTGCCCCAGCATCCGCTGAATCACCTTGACATTGGCGCCGGCTGAGACGGCCAACGACGCCGCGGTGTGACGAAGAGCATGTGCTGTGATCCTCGGAAACGTCTTATCGGCCTTCCCAGATTCGGGCCGCCCACTCGCGGTACTTCGCCGGGCGCGAAGCTGACCTCCTGGCGCTGTGGGACAGCCCCCGCCAGCGGGATGCCTACGACTGGTTCAGGACCGAGCTGGCCAATCTGCGCACCGCGTTTCGCTGGGTCGCCGACCGGGCGATCTGGATGTCGCCGCCACCATCGCCACCTACGCGCCGCTCCTCGGCTATCTGGTCGAGAATTATGAGCCGATCGCCTGGGCCGAGGAGCTCATCGAGCCTGCCCGCGCCGTCGACCATCCCCGCCTCGCGACTCTGTACTTGATCGCGTCGCAGTGCTTCACGACCGGACGGTTCGAGGAGGCTGTCGGCTATGCCGAGGCCGGACAGACGGTGATCGGCAGTGGCGGTGAGGTGCCGTCCGGCGGCGAGGGCACGCTCGGCGCTGTGTACCTGGCCATCGGCCAGCCCGAACGATGCGTCGAGTGGTGCCGCGCCCAGCTCGCACGCGGCCGCGACACCCATACACTCACCCGGGCATGCCTGGTCGTCGCACTGGCGATGGCCGGGGTCGGTGAGGAGGCGAGGGGCGCCGCCAACGGGCTGATCGAAGCCGCTGAGGCCTGGTGATAGCCCAAGACAGCGGCATCCGCTTGACCGAATCACTGCTGGCGACCGCTTTGTCTCGGCTTGCGGCCGAACACGGCGATCCGCTGGCGGCGCTCGATCACATCACTCTGGCCATCCGCAACTTCTACGATTCTGGCAACGTCGCCTACATCGGTTTCGCCCTGGCAACTCTCGCGGTATTCCTCGACCGCCTCGGACGCCTCGAACCAGCGGCCACCATCGCAGGTTTCGCCTTCAGTCCCCTCACTGCCGCGGCCTTTCCCAATATCAACATCACGATCAAGCACCTCCGCCATGTCCTGGGCGACCAGACCTACGAATCGCTCGCCCGCAAGGGTGAGACGATGACCACCGCCGCCATGGCGACCTACGCATACGACCAAATCGACCAGGCCCGAACAGAACTCGAACACCCCAGCTGAAACGCGGCGCCGGGAACGCGCTTCGCTCACGCGGCGGCCCTGCAACTCGCCCAAGAGGCAGCTCGCCACACCCTGAACACCGCCGCGAGCGCCGCGAAAGACGCTAACGTGCGGTTCGCAACGCTTCAGCGATCGACTGAAACAATTTGGACAGCAAGCGCATACGGATCGGCGCGACTAGCGAACGCGCGCTGGCCCATCGAGCAGACTGCACCCGTCGGCTAGCGCCGGGCCGTAGGTGATGGCGCTACATTCGCACTCCCAGGTGATGTGCTCACCGCAGGAACACGGGATGGTGTTGACGATCATGTGTCCTGGCAGCAGCCAGTGACCGCGAGTACAGCGTTGGGGCGGTCTGTCCATCCAGTGCGTATGGGAACAGCGGACTGGGTCACTAACATCAGCAGCCACACGCATCACATTGGCATCTCTAATTTCTCTAATCCAGGGCCGTGCGTAAATCGTTACGATTCGTTGTCTTTCAGTCGCCGTGTCGTTGTCTCCCAAAGCCGTGGCCGCAGGGCTGCCTTGGACAATGGTCGCAGTTCAGGCGCCTTGCGAGTGCCGATCGCTCAGTTATAGGCGGTGCTTCCCTCGATGGGGCCGCAGCAAGTGCGAGTGTCACGGCGGCGCGTTTGGTGTCGTCGGGCCAGATGGAATCGTTGTGCGGCGGTATCATCTCCACTTTCCTTCCGGCGTCGCCAAAAGGTGGGCCGGCCTCAGTTTCGCTCTTTCCTGGGCCGGTTCCACCGCTACAGGGGCCAGACGGCGCAATTTGGGTGGAGTCAAAACGCTGCTGTTGCCGAACAGCTCATCCAGAAGCGCGTCAATGTACAGCACCGTGCTCGGCATGTCATTGCACAACTCGCGAGCCGCTCGGCGTAGAGCCGCCACAAATCCCAGCTCGCCGTCGATGGTCTCGATGTCACGCATCCGCGGATCGTAGATCCGTTGGGCTGTGGCGGCACTTCACCTGCAGATCCCCACGTGGCTTGCGTAGTCTCGAATCGGTACCGACGACGTAAGATTCGCAATTATGAAGGCAACGGTTAGCCCCGAAGTCGAAAACGCCATCGCCGACATCGCCCGGCGCCACGGGCTCTCCCGCGAGGCGGTGCTGGTCATGCTGTTTGCCGTCCACGTCGGTGGCGGCACCATGGCCCAGTTCTCGATCCCCGAGCTCGGCGGGTCCGGGCAATGGATGCAGGGCGGGATGACGATGGTCGGCGGCAACATGTTCGACAACGCGCTCAAGGCGCGCGTCGATGCGCTGTGCAGCGAGTTGGCCCAACTGCTTGCCACCACCTCGGTGTTTCCCCCCTCGATGTTCACCTCGGCCAACTGGTGGCCGGCCAACCTCGGCGTTCCGAGCGCGGCAGGCGGCCAGAACAATGTGCGCTACGCAATCTTCCCGAGTACCCGGCGGCTGGCGATCCAGATCAACGGTGTCACAAAGGTTTTTGACACCGGCGAGCACCGTATCGGTGGCGTGCAACAACAGCAGCAGGGCGGCGGATACGGCTCGGTGAGCTTTACCAGCCAGTTCGGCACCTTCGATGTATCGAGCCTGGCTGAACTCGGTGCGCAGCGGGTGGCCGAAACTCCTGCTGCGGCACACACCCCGCAGCACCAGTCGCAGTACCAGTCCGACCCGGCACGGCAATTCGCACCCCAGACGCAGGCACACGCCCCGCAGCACCAGTCGCAGTACCAGTCCGACCCGGCACCGCAATTCGCACCCCAGACGCAGGCACCCGAGCCTGCTTCCGGCGCGTCCGGGGATCCCGCGGCCATCGTCGCGGCCATCGAGTCGCTGGCCGGTCTGCATGAGCGCGGCGTCCTCTCCGACGAGGAGTTCGCCGCGAAGAAGGCCGAACTGCTCGGTCGGCTCTGAGGCGCTACCGCATCCGCGCCGACTCCTCCTAGGGCGCGAACTCCGAGTCGCTTTCGCCGTGCTGGTGGTCTTACTACGTTGGTGTCTCCTCGCTACCGACTACCTGAACCTCGACGCCAATCGGGCCGCCCCCGCCGAGAGCAGGGGCGCCCCGATCAACTAGTCAGACGCAGGCTGGTCTCCGAGCCGCGGTGAACTCGGATCCGCGCTGGCTAGATTTGTGGACCGGCCTGTTTTCGTTCGTCAGCGGCGATCTCAGGGCCTCGCGATTTGCGGGTCCTCTTCGCTAGGGCGATCTGGTTCCCCGCAGCGTCGATGGTCTCGATATCGCGCATGGGCGGAGCTTAGGTCCGTGCCGCCGACACGGCACTTCGCCCGCCCTCATCACCGGTACTGCGGGCAGTAGAAGCCGACTGACGCGGCGTTGTCGTTGTTGGCGGTCACGTCCGTTCTCCTACCGAAGGTCAGGTGGCACTCCGCCGTGGGCCGCGGGGTAGAAACTGACGTATGGCTACCGACAATTCAGAGCGGCAATACCTCATTGCACGTGAGATGGATCTGTTGCTCGCCGAGGGGAACGCACTGAGAATCACCTCTTCGATCTCGACTACGAGAACGACAACGACCCCGAGGTGAAGAAAGAGAAAGCGTGGCTAGACCACATCCGCGCCAGACGCGACGTTCTCGACGAAGAACTCCACGAGCTGCAACGCATCCAGGAGCGCGCCGACGTTGTGCAGCTGGGCGACCACCGCAACCAGTGACAAGTAAGCAATCGGGCCGCCACCCGTGAAATGGGTCACTATCACCCCAGGCGGGGCAGCCCTTCCATCGCTCGGGCGTTTTAGTGGACGGTCCTGTATCAGACGGTGACACCAATTGAAGCGAGGCGGACATGTGGCACACCACGATCAGAGAACACCATGGCGCCCACGACGTGGAGGCCGCCCTATTCTGGATCTTCACCGGCATCATCATGGTGATCGCGTTCGGGGACGTTTTGACCCTGTTGGCTATCGCGTCCGGGATCGTGGCCACGGCCTGGTGGGTCTCCCGCAAACTTGAGCATCGCGAGGCGAGAAACGATGCGATGACGGCTTCGGTGACCCATCTTCGCCCAGCGTTGACCGATCAACGCGACCTGAAAAGAACGCCGGCACACTCGTCGCGGCGTACCCCTCACGCCGCGTAACCGGTCCTACAAGGGATTCGGTTCTCAAAAGCATGGCTGAAATGATATGGACGTTGCTCTTTATCGTCGTCATCGCTCCCCTCGGTGCTCTTGCCTTTGACAGGCCCCTCTTCGGCAACTGGATCTGGCACATCGACCCCGACAGGCCGCGGGACCATACGTGAGCATTCCTGCGTCACCGGCAGGCCACACCCCGGCGGCGGTGCCTGCCGCCGCCGGGGCCTTCCGCATTTTGCGGGAAGTCTTGCCCGCGAAACGCGGCCGCGGGCGTGGATTATGACTCTCCACTTTCCTGATACAAACGCCCGCAAATCTGCCCGTAGCGTGGCGCTTCTTGACGGACGGAGAATCACGTATCGCGTTCGGCGACAATGCTTTACCGGACCATGGCGGACGGTTCACTCATCGACTCAGCCGAAATGTCCTCCGACCTCCCGTCGAAAATAGAGATAGTGGGTGACCGTGCTAGATGGACCGCAGTATGCCGTGACCAGCTCCCACCCTTGGGCGACCCATTCCTCGAGGGTTGAGTTAACCTTCTCGGTCTCAACCCACGTGCATTTGTGCTCGTGTCCGTGTGCCATGAGCCCCGACACTAGGCGAAGATTCTTAACGCAAGAGAATGGCCGCCGGAATTGCTCCTGACGGCCGTTCTCGTGGGGGTGGTGTGATTACTCGGGGGCGACCTTGCTCATCAGTTGCTCGGTGATCGTGTCGATGATGATGCCGCGTTCATCGAGTTCGTCGTCCATCATCGGCCCGCTCATCGCTGCTCTCTAACTCGCGCCTGTTTGTAGTCCCACTCTTCCGTTGTTCGATTTCGAACAACGGAAGAGTGGGACTACAAACAGACGCGAGTTAGAGAGCGGCGATCAGCGGGCCGATGATGGACGACGAACTCGATGAACGCGGCATCATCATCGACACGTCACCGAGCAACTGATGAGCAAGGTCGCCCCCGAGTATCCACCCCCCCCCCCACCGAGAACCGCCGTCTGGAGCAATTCCGGCGGCCATTCTCTTGCGTTAGATCTTCGCCTAGCGTCGGGGCTCATGGCACAGGGACACGAGCACGATGGCGGGGTTGAGACCGAGAAGGTTAACTCGACCCTCGAGGAATGGGTCGCCCAAGGGTGGGAGCTGGTCACGGCATACTGCGGTCCATCTAGCACGGTCACCCACTATCTCTATTTTCGACGGGAGGTCGGAGGACATTACGGCTGAGTCGATGAGTGAACCGTCCGCCATGGTCCGGTAACTTGTCGCCGAACGCGATACGTGATTCTCCGTCCGTCAAGAAGCGCCACGATACGGGCAGATTTGCGGGCGTTTGTCGTCGGAAAGTGGAGAGTCATAATCCACGCACAATCTGCGGAAGGCCCCGGCGGCAGCAGCAGGCACCACCGCCGGGGTGTGGCCTGCCGGTGACGCCGAATGCTCACTTATGGTCCCGCGGCCTGTCGGGGTCGATGTGCCAGATCCAGTTGCCGACGAAGAGGGGCCTTGTGCAAAGGCAAGAGCACCGAGGGAGCGATGACGACGATAAAGAGCAACGTCCATATCATTTCAGCCATGCTTTTGAGAACCGAATAGGTTACGCGGCGTGAGGGGTACGCCGCGACGAGTGTGCGTCTTTTCAGGTCGGCGTTGATCGGTCAACGCTGGGCGAAGATCGGTCACCGAAGCCGTCATCGCATCGTTTTCAGCCTCGCGATGTTCAAGTTTCCCGGAGACCCACCAGGCCGTGGCCACGATCCCGGACGCGATAGCCAACAGGGTCAAAACGTCCCCGAACGCGATCACCATGATGATGCCGGTGAAGATCCAGAATAGGGCAGCCTCCACGTGGTGCGGGCGCCGCATGGTGTTCTCTGATCGTGGTGTGCCACATGTCCGCCTGCGCTTCAATTGGTGTCACCGTCTGATACAGGACCGTCCACTAAAACGCCGCGATGGAAGGGCTGCCCCACCTGGGGTGATAGTGACCCATTTCACGGGTGGCGGCAGCCGATTGCTTACTTGTCACTGGTTGCGGTCGTCGCCCAGCTGCACAACGTCGGCGCGCTCCTGGATGCGTTGCAGCTCGTGGAGTTCTTCGTCGAGAACGTCACATGTGTCCGGTCGCCCGGCACACTTTACTCTTCTTTCACCTCAGGATGTTGTCGTTCTCGTAGTCGAGATCGAAGAGGTGATTCTCAGTGCGTTACCCCTCGGCGAGCAGCAGATCCATTCCACGTGCAATGGAGGTATTGCCGCTCTGAATTGTCGGTAGCCATGGAGGTGAGCTTTACCACGCGGCCCACGGCGGAGGGCCACCTGACCTTCGGTAGGAGAACGGACGTGACCTCCCAACGACAGCGCCGCGTCAGTCGGCTTCTACTGCCCCGCAGTACCGGGATGAGGGCGGGCGAAGTGCCGTTCGGCGGCACGGACCTAAGCTCCGCCCATGCGCGATCCAGACCATCGACGCTGCGGGAACCAGATCGCCCTAGCCCTGCGTTTGACTAGTTGATTGGGGGCGCCCCTGCTCTGGCGGGGGGCGGCCCGATTGGCGTCGAGGGGGCCCAGGTAGTCGGTAGCGAGGAGACACCAACGTAGTAAGACCACCAGCACGGCGAAAGCGACTCGGAGTTCGCGCCCTGAGGAGGAGTCGGCGCGGATGCGGTAGCGCCTCAGAGCCGACCGAGCAGTTCGGCCTTCTTCGCGGCGAACTCCTCGTCGGAGAGGACGCCGCGCTCATGCAGACCGGCCAGCGACTCGATGGCCGCGACGATGGCCGCGGGATCCCCGGACGCGCCGGAAGCAGGCTCGGGCGCCGGCGTCTGGGGTGCGAATTGCGGTGCCGGGTCGGACTGGTACTGAGACTGGTGCTGCGGGGCGTGTGCCTGCGTCTGGGGCCGAATTGCGGTGCGGTCGGGCTGGTGCTGCGACTGGTGCTGCGGGGCGGGTGCCGCAGCAGGAGTTTCGGCCACCTGCTGCGTACCGAGCTCAGCGCAGGCTCGATACGTCGAAGGTGCCGAACTGGCTGGTGAAGCTCACCGAGCCGTATCCGCCGCCCTGCTGCTGTTGTTGCACGCCACCGATCGGTGCTCGCCGGTGTCAAAAACCCTTGTGACACCGTTGATCTGGATCGCCAGCCGCCGGGTGCTCGGGAAGATTGCGTAGCGCGCGTCGTTCTGGCCGCCGGACGGCTCGGAACGCCGAGGTCGGCCGGCCACCAGTTGGCCGAGGTGAACCCGCCCGGAGCGCGCGGTCGAGGCGGGAAACACCGTGGTGGTGGCAAGCAGTTGGGCCAACTCGCCGCACAGCGCATCGACGCGCGCCTTGAGCGCGTTGTCGAACATGTTGCCGACCATCGTCATCCCGCCCTGCATCCATTGCCCGGACCCGCCGAGTTCGGGGATCGAGAACTGGGCCATGGTGCCGCCACCGACGTGGACGGCAAACAGCATGACCAGCACCGCCTCGCGGGAGAGCCCGTGGCGCCGGGCGATGTCGGCGATGGCGTTTTCGACTTCGGGGCTAACCGTTGCCTTCATAATTGCGAATCTTACGTCGTCGGTACCGATTCGAGACTACGCAAGCCACGTGGGGATCTGCAGGTGAAGTGCCGCCACAGCCCAACGGATCTACGATCCGCGGATGCGTGACATCGAGACCATCGACGGCGACCTGGGATTTGTGGCGGCTCTACGCCGAGCGGCTCGCGAGTTGTGGAATGGACAGCCTAGCACGGTGCTGTACATTTGACGCGCTTCTGGATGAGCTGTTCGGCAACAGCAGCGTTTTGACTCCACCCAAATTGCGCCGTCTGGCCCCTGTAGCGGTGGAACCGGCCCCAGGAAAGAGCGAAACTGAGGCCGGCACACCTTTTGGCGACGCCGGAAGGAAAGTGGAGATGATACCGCCGCACAACGATTCCATCTGGCCCGACGACACCAAACGCGCCGCCGTGACACTCGGCACTTGCTGCGGCCCCATCGAGGGAAGCACCGCCTATAACTGAGCGATCGGCACTCGCAAGGCGCCTGAACTGCGACCATTGTCCAAGGCAGCCCTGCGGCCACGGCTTTGGGAGACAACGACACGGCGACTGAAAGACGACGAATCGTAACGATTTACGCGCGGCCCTGGATTAGAGAAATTAGAGATGCCAATGTGATGCGTGTGGCTGCTGATGTTAGTGACCCAGTCCGCTGTTCCCATACGCACTGGATGGACAGACCGCCCCAACGCTGTACTCGCGGTGACTGGCTGCTGCCAGGACACATGATCGTCAACACCATCCCGTGTTCCTGCGGTGAGCACATCACCTGGGAGTGCGAATGTAGCGCCATCACCTACGGCCCGGCGCTAGCCGACGGTGCAGTCTGCTCGATGGGCCAGCGCGCGTTGCTAGTCGCGCCGATCCGTATGCGCTTGCTGTCCAATTGTTTCAGTCGATCGCTGAAGCGTTGCGAACCGCACGTTAGCGTCTTTCGCGGCGCTCGCGGCGGTGTTCAGGGTGTGGCGAGCTGCCTCTTGGGCGAGTTGCAGGGCCGCCGCGTGAGCGAACGCGTTCCCGGCGCCGCGTTCCAGCTGGGGTGTTCGAGTTCTGTTCGGGCCTGGTCGATTTGGGCGTGTGGGTAGGTCGCCATGGTGGCGGTGGTCATCGTCTCACCCTTGCGGGCGAGCGATTCGTAGGTCTGGTCGCCCAGGACATGGCGGAGGTGCTTGATCGTGATGTTGATATTGGGAAAGGCCGCGGCAGTGAGGGGACTGAAGGCGAAACCTGCGATGGTGGCCGCTGGTTCGAGGCGTCCGAGGCGGTCGAGGAATACCGCGAGAGTTGCCAGGGGGCCACGGATGTAGGCGACGTTGCCAGAATCGTAGAAGTTGCGGATGGCCAGAGTGATGTGATCGAGCGCCGCCAGCGGGTCGCCGTGTTCGGCCTCAAGCCGAGACAAAGCGGTCGCCAGCAGTGATTCGGTCAAGCGGATGCCGCTGTCTTGGGCGATCACCAGGCCTCAGCGGCTTCGATCAGCCCGTTGGCGGCGGCCCTCGCCTCCTCACCGACCCGGCCATCGCCAGTGCGACGACCAGGCAGGCCCCGGGTGAGTGTATGGGTGTCGCGGCCGCGTGCGAGCGGGCGCGGCACCACTCGACGCATCGTTCGGGCTGGCCGATGGCCAGGTACACAGCGCCCGAGCGTGCCCTCGCCGCCGGACGGCACCTCACCGTCTGCCGGCCTCGGCGTCGCCGACAGCCTCCTCGAACCGTCCGGTCGTGAAGCACTGCGACGCGATCAAGTACAGAGTCGCGAGGCGGGGGTGGTCGACGGCGCCGGCAGGCTCGATGAGCTCCTCGGCCCAGGCGATCGGCTGATAATTCTCGACCAGATAGCCGAGGAGCGGCGCGTAGGTGGCGATGGTGGCGGCGACATCCAGATCGCCCTGGTCGGCGACCCAGCGAAACGCGGTGCGCAGATTGGCCAGCTCGGTCCTGAACCAGTCGTAGGCATCCCGCTGGCGGGGCTGTCCCACAGGGCCATGATGTCGGCTTCGCGCCCGGCGAAGTACCGCGAGTGGGCGGCCCGAATCTGGGAAGGCCGATAAGACGTTTCCGAGGATCACAGCACATGCTCTTCGTCACACCGCGGCGTCGTTGGCCGTCTCAGCCGGCGCCAATGTCAAGGTGATTCAGGGGGTGCTGGGGCACTCCTCGGCCGCGATGACGCTCGACGTGTACGCCGATTTGTTCGATGACGACTTCACTGCGGTCGCCGACAAGTTATCTGAAACTGTGGGCAAAGTGTGGGCACGAGGAGGTGATGCGGCGATCCAGCAAACATGAAAACACCGTCTATCTGCCCTAACGCTTCTACAGTTCGA
>CAWDJC010000018.1:0-79628 GCA_963802525.1 uncultured Actinomycetota bacterium
TGGGCGGGGCCAACATGCCCGCCGAGTTCCTGGAGAACTTCGTGCGCAGCAGCAACCTGAAGTTCCAGGACGCGTACAACGCGGCCGGTGGCCACAACGCTGTGTTCAACTTCAACGCCAACGGGACTCACAGCTGGGAGTACTGGGGAGCGCAGCTCAACGCCATGAAGGGCGACCTGCAGGGCAGCCTGGGCGCTACCCCCGGGGGCGGCGGATAACCGCTCACCGATCGGAGGTCGCTACTGCGCTTGACGACGCCGTCAGGCGCAGTAGCGCGTTAAGGGGCCTTCACTCGGTCGGTGACGTCGGTCCAAGCCGTCGAGTCGGTGCGATGGTCGTTGAGATTCCGGCACTGACCGTAGACGCGCACGACGCCCAGGTTCGGGTCTTCGCTCTGCCGATAGACGATCAGCGTGACGGCGTCCTTGGTGAGGGACCTGGCGAACATGTGATCGTTGGGCGGTAGGCCCTCGGTCCAGCCATGGGTAGCGAGCGTCGCCGCAATTGTCGGGAAGTAGTCATCGGGCCGGGCCGCGGCAGGCAGCGTGAAGGTCAGATAGATCGCGCCTTGGTACGGCGGGTCGTCCCGGTTTTTGCACGACATCAACGTGTAGCCCGCCGACGCCGTTTGCAGTCCGGTCAGGGTCACGATTTGCTCGGCCGCCTCGACCACCTGAGCCTCGGATTGATCGTCGAGGTCACTGGGTTGGCCGGATGGTCGATGACGTCAGCGGGTGTCGTGTGCAGCCTGTCCACCAATACGAACGTGCCGCTTAGTAGCAGCGAGGCCGTCAGCGCGGCGGCGATCAGCACGCGAACCCGCGTCGAGCGCAACCATTCTCCCGCGTTTGCCGCCGGCCTCGCTCGGGCGGCGATTCTCGGCAGTCCCGGGCATCGCCGACAGGTTAACTCCGAAGAAAGCCACAGTCAGGTCAGAATCGTGGTCATGACCGGCACTTGCGGGCAACCTGGCCGCCGCGCCCGGTTGCATTGTCCGGCCTGGTGGCGGTGGTCGCGGGGCTGTGTGCAACGCCGGTGCGAGCCGACGCCGCCAACCCGCTGACCGCGTTGGTCGACGCCGCCGCCCAGCGGCTCCCTGGTCGCTGAGCCCGTGGCCGCCTTCAAGTGGAATACGCGCGGCGCCATTGAGGACGAGGGCCGCGTCCGGCAAGAACTCGCGAAGGTGGGCGCCGAGGCGACCGCCGCGCGCATCGACCCGAATTACGTCACCCGGGTCTTCGGCGATCAGGTCAACGCCACCGAGGCAATCGAATACAGCCGGTTCGCGGGTTGGAAGCTGAACCCGGCGGACGCGCCGACGGCGTCGCCGGATCTGTCGGCGTCGCCGTCAACCATCGATGGCCTCAACCAAACGATGCTGAGTCAGATCGTGGTCAACTGGGACCTGTTGCATTCGCCGGCGTGCGCCGCGCAGCTGGACGCCGCCTGGGGCGACGTCATACGCGACCGGCAACTCGATGGCCTTTATCAACAAGCCCTTTCGCTGGCGACACGGTCGTATTGCCAAAGCTAATTTATTTATTTCTCACCATTTTCTAAAACTCCGATTTGGCCGCTGACAGGGCCGATTTGGCTGCTAGAGGGCCTATCTCGCGACATTTTCGAATCGGTAACGCTTCGGACACGCCCGCCGAAATGCCTGACATGAGAAAACTCTGCAAGCGTCTCGTCAAGTCCGCGATGGTCGGCGGGTTCGTTGCAGCGTCGCTGACTTCCCCCACCGGCGTGGCAAACGCCGCCACCGCCCCCAACTGGGACGCGGTCGCGCAATGCGAGTCCGGTGGCAACTGGCAGGCCAACACCGGAAACGGCGAATACGGTGGGCTGCAATTCAAGCCGGGCACCTGGGCCCAATACGGTGGTGTCGGCAACCCGGCGGCCGCGTCCAGGGAACAGCAGATCGCCGTCGCCAACCGGGTTTTCGCACAAGATGGACTCGATCCATGGCCGAAGTGCGGCTCGGCGTCCGGCCTCCCGATCGCGATGTATTCGCACCCCCGCCAGGGCATCAAGCAGATCATCAACGGGCTCATTCAGGCGAGCATCCCGCACTGACGATCACCGGCGGCCCGGGTCCCAAGGGTCTATGACTAGACACGAAGCTGTGTTTGGATCAGGCCATGGAAGGTTCGGCGACGGTTCACATGGCGGCGCCCGCGGAGAAGGTCTGGGATCTCATCGCCGATGTTCGCAACACCCCGCGGTTCTCCCCGGAAGTGTTCGAGGCGGAGTGGCTGGGCGACGCGACCGGCCCCGCGCTCGGCGCGACGTTTCGCGGCCACGTCAGGCGGAACGAGATAGGGCCGGTGTATTGGACGACATGCAAGGTGACCGCCTGCGAGCCCGGGCGTGAATTCGGCTTCGCGGTAATGCTTGGCGACAGGGCGGTGAACAACTGGCATTACCGATTGGCGCCCAGCGGCGGTGGCACCGACGTCACCGAGTCGTTTCGGCTCAACCCGGCGCCGTGGCTCGGCGTGTACTGGTTGTTCGGCGGCTTCCTGCGCAAGCGTCGCAACATCCGTGACATGACCACGACGCTCAACCGCATCAAAGACGTCGCCGAGGCGGGCTGACGCGTCGTGCAATCGGTCTTCATCACCGGCGCGGGCAGTGGCATGGGCCGCGAGGGAGCTGAGGCTGCTTCCACGCCAAGGGTTGGCGCGTCGGTGCGGTGGACCGCAACGAAGACGGCCTGGCGACACTGCGGCGGGAACTGGGCCAAGGCTCAGCTGATCGGCTATGGACGCGCGCCGTCGATGTGACGGACAAGGCCGCCCTGGAAGGCGCGCTGGCAGACTTCTGCGCCGGCAATGCCGGCGGCGGGCTCGACATGATGTGGAACAACGCCGGCATCGGCGAATCGGGCTGGTTCGAGGATGTGCCTTACGAAGCCGCGATGCGCGTCGTCGAGGTGAACTTCAAGGCGGTGTTGACCGGCGCCTTCGCCGCACTGCCCTACCTGAAGAAGACCCCCGGCAGCCTGATGTTCTCGACGTCGTCTTCCTCGGGCACGTACGGTATGCCGCGCATCGCGGTCTATTCGTCGACCAAGCATGCGGTCAAGGGGTTGACCGAAGCGCTGAGCGTGGAATGGCACCGACACGGTGTGCGGGTCGCCGACGTCCTACCGGGCCTGATCGACACCGCCATCCTCACCACGACCACCAACCACTCCGACGACGGCGGGGCGCCGATGACGGCCGAGGAGCTGAGGGCCACCGCGCCGAAGAAGGGCATGCTACGGCTGATGCCCGCGACGAGCGTGGCGGAGGCGGCCTGGCAGGCCTACCACAACCCGAAGCGGCTGGATCCTTGGTACGTGCCCAAGAGCATTCGCGTGATCGACCTGCTCAAGGGTCTGAGCCCGGAGTTCGTGCGAGGTCGCATCGTCAAATCCCTGCCCGCGCTGATGCCGAAGCGGCAGTAACGGAGGTCACCGGGTGCAAACCCGTTTGCTCGCAGTTGCTTTCGTCGTGATCGCCTGCGTAGCGGGGTGCGGACAGGCGCAGACGACGTCGCGCAAAGCCGCGCGGGTGACCATCGACGGCGCCACATCGCACGACGCGTCCCGCCGCGTGCAGCCAGATCCAGTCGTACCGGACCCTCGACATCGGCGACCAGAATGGGCACGTCGAAGCGGTGGTGGTGCTCAGCGGCTATCGGGTCATGCCGCCAGTGGGTGAAGATTCGCAACGTCGACGGGTTCACCGGCAGCTTCTGGCAAGGCGGTGTGGGAGACGCCCACGCCGACCTCACGAACAGCGCGTACACCATCACCGGCAGTGCCTACGGCATCAACAGCAGCAATCCCAACAAAGTGGTGACCACAGACTTCAAGATCGTCGCCGAGTGCTGAGCCCTCCCGTGGGTCGGGCCTACGCTGGGTGAAGACCACCCGACGGACGGAGGACCGGTGAAGGAGAGATTGCACTGGCTCGCGATGCACGGCTTCGTCCGGGGCGTCGCCAAAATCGGTGTGCGGCGGCGCGACCTGCAGGCCAGGTTGATCGCCGATCCGACGGTGGCCGCCGATCCGGTGCCGTTCTACGAGCAACTGCGCGCCCAGGGGCCGCTGGTGAAAGGCCCCGTCAACTACCTGACCGCCGATCACGCCCTCGCCCACGTGCTGCTGCGATCCGACGACTTCCGCGTGGTGAACATGGGCTCGAATCTGCCGGCGCCGCTGCGCTGGGTGGAGCGCCGCACGCGCGACGATCTGCTGCATCCGCTGCGCGCACCGTCATTGCTGGCCGTCGAACCGCCAGACCATACCCGCTACCGCAAGACGGTATCGGCGGTGTTCACTCCCAGGGCGGTCGCCGCGCTGCGTGACGGCGTCGAGCAGACCGCAACCAACCTCCTGGATCAGCTGGCCGGCCAGGCCGGTGTCTCGGAAGTTATAGACATCGTCGGGCGGTACTGCTCGCAGCTCCCCGTCGCGATCATCAGCGACATCTTGGGGGTGCCCGAACCAGACCGGCCCCGCGTGCTGGAGTTCGGCGAGCTTGCCGCGCCGAGCCTGGACATCGGCTTGCCGTCGGCGGCAATACCGGAGGGTCCACGAGGGGATCGCCGGATTCAACTTCTGGCTGGCCGATCACCTGCGCGGGCTGCGCCGTGCCCCGAGTGACAATTTGATGAGCCAGTTGATCCGGACGGCTGAAAGCGGCTCTGCCGAAACACATCTGGACCAGGCCGAACTGCAGGCGATCGCCGGCCTGGTGTTGCGCCGCCGGGCTCGAGACCACGGTGAACTTGTTGGGCAACGGGATTCGCATGCTGCTGGACACGCCCGAACATTTGGACACATTGCGTCGACGCCCCGAGTTGTGGCCCAACGCCGTCGAAGAGATCCTGCGGCTGGATTCGCCGGTGCAGCTCACCGCGCGGGTGGCGCTCAGGGATATCGAGGTGGCGGGCGCGCGGATCGAACAGGGCGAGTTTGTGGTGATCTTATTCTGGCGGCTGCCAACCGGGATCCTGCAGTGTTCCCGGATCCGCACCGCTTCGACATCGAAAGGCCAAACGCGGGAAGGCATCTCGCGTTCTCCGGGGGCCGTCACTTCTGCCTGGGGGCCGCACTCGCGCGTGCCGAAGGGGAAGTGGGGCTGCGAACGTTCTTCGACCGTTTTCCGCAAGCGCGGGCGGCCGGTACCGGAAGCAGGCGCGACACACGGGTGCTGCGCGGTTGGTCGACACTGCCGGTGACCCTGGGGCCCGCACGGTCGATGGCCCCGGTCGACTTTAGGGGCCGACCCCTTCGTCAGCGGCGACGCCGCCGACGCCGGCCCGGCCAGCTTCGGCTACCGGAGCAGGCCGCGATGAACGCGGCGGGGGCCGCGGTCAAGCCGACGAGTGCCAGTCGCCGCATGGCCTCGCGCCGGGTCAGCAGGCCGTCGGCCTGATCGGCCCCATTCTCCTCGGAGGTATCACGCTGCAAGGTCACGTCGCTAAGTATGCGGCAAAAGCCCCGATGACAGTGGGAGACCCACGCGCTGTTTATTTGCCGGCTCATTGTCCGGACAGGTAGCGGCCGAACCAGTCCTGCAGCCGCTGCCACGCGTCGGCGGCCGCGGCGGCGTTGTAGCGCGGCCCGGTGTCGTTGAAGAACGCGTGATCGGCGTCGGGCTCGACGACGAGGTCGTTGACCAGCCCGGCACGGTCGAGGGCCGCTTTGGCGGCGGGCTGCGAGGACGTGACCCGGGATCGAGGGCGCCGTAGATCGCCAGCACCGCGGCGTCTTGGATCCGGTGAAGTCGGGGTTGTCCGGCAACGGACCGTAGAACGGCACCGCCGCCGACAGCCGCGGCTCGCCGGCGGCCAGCAGGCGCCACACCAGTCCCGCCGCCGAAGCAGAAGCCGACCACCGCCAGCTTCTGACCGGGCGCCCGGCGCTGTCAGTTCGTCGAGACCGGAACTCAGGTCGGCGATGAACCGTTCCGGCGGGATGTTGCCCAGGGCGGCGGTGGCCGCCGCGGGGTCGTCGAAGGTCGCGGTGCCGCCCTCCTCGGACAGCAGGTCGATGGCCAGCGCAGAGTAGCCCGCCCCGGCCAGCCGGCCGGCCACCGACCGCACCCAGTCGTTGAGTCCCTTGTTCTCGTGGATGACCAGGACGCGCGCCGTTCGGAGTGGCCGCTTGGGCCCATGCCCCTTGGAGCTGGCCCTGCGGCCCGGCCCACGTGATGGGGGTGGTCGGCAGCGCGTTGGCCGCGCCCGGCGGTTGCCCTGAACCAGTTGAACTTTCGGGGACAGGCGCGGGTGTCGGGGCTTCGGCCGGTTTGCTGCGTGGAGCAGGCGGCGATGAGCTCGGTGGCGGCCGCGGCACCCATACCGAGCAGCGCCAGCCGTCGCATGGCTTCGCGCCGGGTCAGCAGGCCGTCGACGTGATCGGTCGCGATCTCCTCGGCGATGTAGCGCTGCAGCGCGGTCACCCTGGTGAGTATCCGCCGCAAAGCCGCGGTTGACACCCGTCCGGCAACCGAGTTTATTTGCCGCTATGACAGAGGTTTCTGAGATCGCGGTCGAGGATGTCGTCGTGGGGCTGTGGCAGGCGCTTTCGCGGCGCGATTGGGATGCGGTCAAGACCTTCCTGGCCGAGGACTGCCTCTACGTCGACATGCCGGTCCCGGCGTTGTCGGCGCGCGGTCCCGAAGACATTGTGAAACGGCTCAAAATGGGGCTCGAGCCGCTGGCGGGCTACGAGAACCACGACGGCGTGCTCGTGTCCAATGGTTCCGACGCCATCTATGAGCACTCGGAGACTTGGACTTTCGCGTCGGGTGAGCAGGGTGTGCTCAAGATTCGTCACCGTGCACAAGGTTGTCGACGGGAAGATCACGGTCTGGAAAGACTATTGGGACATGAACAGCCTCGTCAGCTTCGCGCCTCCAAGCTGGTTAGAGGGCCTTGCCACCGACGATACGTCCTGGATATTCGACGCGACGGGACTGGTTTGAGCCGGTTAGCGCGCCGCTGCTAGGGACTCATTCGGAGTTAGCTAGCGGGGCCTCTCCGGTCTGCCCGTACACCCTTCACCCCGGCGTTACTCCAGGTTGATATCACCAACAGCAGCGACATCGACGCATTCGCGGTCGAGGCCCGCAGGGCCAGCGGCTTCGGCGACGACAGTCCCGTCCGCAACGTGATTCGCGCCCTCGAGCGGGCCGGTATCGCCGTTGCGCCGCTAGCCGTACCCACTGGGGACAGTCAAAGCCTACTCGACGGCCACTGCGGAATGTCGCGTTGGACGACCGAACAACACCGTGCCACAGTCGCTTTCATTATTGGCCAATCCACCGACCGCCAACGATTCACGATCGCGCACGAACTGGGCCACGCCCTGCTTCATCGGCGCCGTGACGTTCCTCCTGAGGAGCGCGAGGCGGAGGCAAACCTTTTCGCCAGGCGACCGCCGGGCGCGCCTTTCTTAGCCTAGATTTTGCGTGAAACTGTGGGTGACACGGGCTTGAGTTAGCGAAAGTGCCTGTCCTGCAAGGAATAATGAGACTGCTTGACGGTCCATCATTCCAGCGGGGAGGCACTTTCTAGGTGAAGGTTAGCGCAGCGGTTTGTCGGGTGAAAGTGTCGGCGGACGGCCACGGCGTCGTGTCGCACGCTGGGGTGGGCATGTTGCGCGAGCTGGCCGACCTGACGGGGCTGTCGTCGCAGGTCAGCGCGGCGTTGGCCGACACCTATAAGGGGCCGTGGGTCCATGCGCCCGGGGATGTGTTCGCCGGTCTGGCCGCCGCGGTGGCCGACGGCGCGGACTGCGTCGATGGGGTCGGCCAATTGTGGGGGGATCGCGAGCATGTGTTCGGTGTTGTCGCCTCGACGACCACGTTGTGGCGGCTGGTCGACGAGCGCATCGACGCGTTACACCTGCCGGCAATCCGGGCGGCGCGAGCCCACGCCCGCCAGCAGGCCTGGGCCGCCGGTGCTGCCCCCGATCACGACGGTTGGCTGCATCTGGATGTGGATGCCACCATCACCATCGACCATTCCGACAACAAGGAGAACGCCGCGGCGACCTGGAAGAAGACGTTCGGCCATCATCCGCTGCTGGTGTTTTTGGACCGCCCCGACATCGCCGGCGGGGAGGCGCTGGCCGGGCTGCTGCGCAAGGGTAATGCGGGAAGTAATACCGCCGCCGATCACATCACGGTGCTCGGGTGGGCGTTGGCGTCGCTGCCCCCGCAGTACCGCCCAGGTCCCGGTAACCGCGACGCCCCGCAGGTGTTGATCCGCTCCGATTCGGCCGGCGCCACCTATGGGTTCGCCGCGGCCTGCCGGAAATCGGGGGTGGGGTTCTCCTTGGGGGCCGCGATCGACGCGCCGATCCGCGACGCGGTGGAGGTGCTCAACACTGGCGGCGGCTGGTATCCGGCGATCGATTCCGGCGGCGGCATCCGTGATGGCGCCTGGGTCGCCGAGGCCACGGGGTTGTGCGACCTATCGAAATGGCCGGCCGGCACTCGGCTCATCCTGCGCAAGGAACGCCCGCATCCCGGCGCGCAGTTGACGTTCACCGACTCCGACGGTCACCGCATCACCGGGTTTCTCACCGACACCGCCGACGGGGTGATTCCGGGCCAGCTGGCCGGGCTGGAACTACGCCACCGCCAACATGCCCGCGTCGAGGACCGGATCCGCCAAGCCAAAGCCACCGGCCTGCGTAACTTGCCATTCAACGCTTTTGACGCCAACGCGGCCTGGCTCGAAATCATCATGGCCGCAACCGATCTGATTGCCTGGACGAAACTCATCGGCTTCGCCGATGCCCCCGAGCTGGCCCGCTGCGAGATCGGCACCTTCTGCTACCGCGTCCTGCACGTCGCCGTCCGCATCACCCGCGGCGCCCGACAAATCCGGCTGCGCATCGACGCCACCTGGCGCTGGGCACAGGCAATCGCCACCGCCTGGCGCCGTATCCGCACCGCATTCACCTAACCGCAAACCCCCTGACCCGACGAGACGAAAGACCCTACCGGCCCTGGAAAGCCCGCCTCCAAGCGACACTGGACGACCTGTCACACCCGCATGCCACAATCAGCATCACCAGCCGGCCAGCACCGGCAAGCACCCGCCCAGACCAAGCCGCACGAAAAATCGAGGCTAGGCCATGTCAGGCAGCCCACCGGATTTCCCACCGCAACGTTGGACGCCTCGGATAGCCGTGGGCATTGCCTGAACAGCGATCATTGGATTACGGGGTCTTGATGCCGATGAAGGTCCCTCGAAGATTCGCTTGATAGGAGCCGCCGAGCAAGGATTCTGCAATGCTTGGTTCCAGGTGATCATACTCTTCCATCACAAGATTAAATCCAACATCGCGAATCGTCTGAAGTAGGTACTCACGTTGAACCCAGAAAGATCGACGATTCTCCCAAGAAGACCATTTTGCGGTTTCTCTCTTGTTGAATGATCGGTCGTTTGAAAACTCCATAAACCACCTTCCGGCGAGGCCCTCATTTTCACTGGGCGATGAAAGATGGTAAATTACGGGCGGGGGCTTTCTCGCCAATCTGGCCGATACGCTTCGTGCCAGCAATCGGAATTTCGTATCTCTCGGATCAATACGGGAGAAGTGTGTCTGTAGGATCAGGAGCTTCTTCGTCACGGTTGAAAGCGTTTCCAGGTATTGCTTTGGACGATCAAGGTGGTAAAGCAGGCCACAGCAGAAGACGGCATCAAATTCGCCATACTTGGCGATGTTCAACGCATTATCTTGAACAAACTCCAAATGCGGCAGATCAATCTTCGATTTAACGTAATTGCACGCCGCTATATTCAACTCACGCACCTCAATCCCAAGAACCCGGAATCCCATGCGTGCGAACTCGACAGCGTACCCGCCTTCCAAACAACCCACATCGGCCAGGCGGAGTTGACTTTTATCCCCGGGGAAGACAGTTTCTAGGATTCCGCGCGCCGATATGAACCACGGATGGTCCACCATTGAACGCGTTGACTCGGGTTTCGTGAAAGTTCCGTCGTCGAGGCGAATGTTGTGTGCGGTGAATTCCAACGCATTTTCAAATTTTCCAGCTACCATGCCACGCTTAGATCCTTCATGTGCTTATGCCCTTCTAGAGGAGGAGCTCCGCGCGAGCGTTGTTCCGTACCTTGAGTCTGACCCTTCGCGCATTGATAGGCTAAGGCAACTCGTCGTCCTTCGCGCGTGAACTACGAAATCACTTCTGCTACTGGTATTTTGCCTCGATCTTTCGCGCAGGCCGGTTCGGGTCCGGTCACTGCCGGTGCTAGCCGGCTGCTGCGCCTGCCGCAAGATGAGCACCGACATCCAGATCGGCCCAACCGGCCAGAAGTTGTTGCTCCGTCCCGTCATGTGAGCAATCGGCGCCGTCGCCGACCCGGCTGTTGTTGAATGAGACGCATGCTGCTCTCGGACACCGGCCGTCGTGCTGGCCGCCTCATCCGGCGCGTGTACTACGTGGGCCCAGGTCAGTGCAACATATGCGGGAGCCGGGTCCGCTTCAGGAGCATCAGTCGCATGCTCGGCGGCACGCTGGCCAAGTACGGTTGCCCCTACTGCCTCGACGACTTCGAGACCCTAAACCACCGCCGGTACCTTTGTCCGGTGTGTGGCTCCGCCGACCGGGACCGCCTCTACAAGCTCTATGTCGACCGCTTTCTGCAGCCCGAAGGCGTCCGGCGGGTGCTCGAATTCGCGCCGTCGGCACCCCTGTCGGCATACCTGCGCAGCCGCGCCGACCTCCAGTACCGCACCGCGGATCTGATGATGGCGGGCGTCGACGACGTCGTCGACATCACCGACATGCCGATGTATGCCGACGGATCGTTCGACTTCTTCATCTGCTCCCACGTCCTCGAGCACGTCTCGGACGACGGCCGCGCCCTGAAAGAGCTGTACCGGATACTGGCACCGGGCGGGCGTGGCATCATCATGACCCCGGTGGCGCCTGAGGGCAGCTTCGACGAGGATCCCGCGGTGACCGACGAAAGGGAGCGGTGGCGCCGCTTCGCCCAGGGGGACCACGTGCGGCTCTACGATCACTCCACTCTCTGCTCGCGGATCCGGCAGAGCCGGTTTGAGGTTTGCGCCCTCGACCGGCGCACTTTCGGCCGGGAGACGTTCACCCGACACGCCATCGCGCTCGGTGCGGTGCTGTACGTAGCGCACAGGCCCGAGGCCGACGCCGTCTGACGATCGACCGCACGCCTAGCGTGCGTCGCCGCGTGCCTCTACGCGACGCCTCGCCCTTCCCGTCTGCCGTTTGAGGCGGTCGGAGTAGACATCCACATGCGCCCTCCAGCCCGATATTTCGGCCGAGAGCCTGCTCTTGATCCGCCGCCAGGGCGTCTGCGCCCACCGGTGCTGCAGTGCCAGCATCGCGAACCTCGGGTGGTGCGTGATCGCGTCCAGCAGCGCAGCGCGACCCTCTGGGCCCGGAACCTTCGCGATCTCGCCGAGGACCCAGTCGGCCATCCCACCGACGATCTCTTCGCGCACGGGGTCGGCGGGGAACAGGTCAAGCATCGCCTCGCCCATCGCCGCCACCCCGGAACCTCGCGCCAGCCAGAACTTCTGGGGTTCAACGTAAGCGGAGTGCCAGGAACCCTGAGAGTGGCGACGGTAGACCGCCATCGTCTCCGGCAGCATGGCGATGTCGCCGTGGATCGCATGCCGCACATTCAGGTACCAGTCCAGTGGCATGACATCGCGCGGGATGTCGTCGTAGCGCGGGAGGCGCCGGTAGACGACCGAGTTGGTTTGGATGAAGTTCCTCGAGATTAGGGCCTCTAGGCTAAAGTCACGGCGCCAGAAGATCGGCGGAAACTCGGAGTCGTCGGCTCGGCCGTCATCACAGATCACTCGCACGGGATGGAAGCACACCGCCGTCTCCGGATGCTGGTCGAGGAACGCCACCTGTTTGGTCAGCTTCAGCGGATCGATCCAGAAATCGTCTCCCTCGCATAGCGCGAGGTACTCGCCTCGAGCAGCTGACAGGGCATCGGTCAGGTTCGCGTGGATGCCGAGGTTCTTGGACCTGAGGATCGGCCGAAACAGGTGCGGATGGTGATCGGCGTATTCCTGGATGATCGCCGGCGTGGCGTCGGTAGAGGCATCGTCGGCGACGATGATCTCAACGGGGAAGTCGGTCTTCTGGGCGACGAAGCCGTCGAGAGTCTCGCGGATGTAGGCCTCGTGGTTGTAGGTGATCGACACGACGCTCACTTTGGGTGAGTTCCTGTCTCCAGTCTCAGTCACTGCGGGTCCCTTCCTGAACGGCGGCAACGACCCGTGCGAGGTCGTCGGGGGCCATGTCGTCGTGGACCGGCAGTGACACGATTCGCGAGCAGATGTCCTGCGTGACGGGCAGGTCGGCAGACTCTACGAGCTCAGGGTTCGCCAGGAAGTACGGATGCAGGTGTTGCGGTGGGTTGTAGTAGTCGCGGGCCTGGATCGCGTGTTCCCGCAGGCTGGCGAGCACCGCGGCCCTGTGGTCGGCGGACGTGCAGCACGCGCTCGCGAAGCAGAGCGAGGAGGCCTCGGCATTGGACTGGAATCGCAGACCCACGCCGGTGAGCCCGGCGCGATAGCACTTGAAGACGTTGCGGCGGCTCGCGAGGCGCCGATCGAGCCCGACGAGCTGACGCAGGCCGATTGCGGCGTTGATCTCCTGCAGCTTCGCGTTCATTCCGAGCTGCGTGGATTCGCGCGCCCCCGCGAAGCCGAAGTTCTGGAAGTTATGCGCCTGCTCGACGAGCCGTGGGTCGCGAGAAACCAGCGCGCCGCCCTCACCGACCGCGAACGGCTTGGTTGCATGGAATGAGAAGATCTCGCAGGCGCCGCGTCCGCCGACGCGCTTGCCGTCGGCGTACACCGAGCCGAAGCCAGCCGCCGAGTCGAGCACGATCGGTAGCTCCCACTCGGCGGCGAAATCCTCCCAGGCACCGACCTGGGGGTTGCCGACGCCGAACGCGTTGGTTAGCAAAAGGCCCGCGACCCGGTCGCGGGAGCACTCGAGGACGGCACGGGCGGAGGGGAGGCTCGGCTGCCACGTGTCGGGGTCGATGTCGATGAACCACGGACGGTACCCGGTCCACAGAGCAGCCTGGGCCACGGCGATGAAGGTGAACGACGGCATCAGTAGGTAGCGGTCTCGCGTTCCGGGACCGAGAGTGGTGTGGAGTGCTGCGATGAGCGCCAGGGTGCCGTTCGCGAGGGTGGCAACGTGCAGGTCAGGTCCGAGGTACTCGGCCAGGGCGCCGGCGAACTGCCGCTCCTTCGGACCGAAGTTCGTGTACCAGTTGGCGTGGACGATCTCGTCGACATCCTCGGCGAGCTCGGCAGATCCGGGAAAGCTCGGGCGGATGAAGGGGATCTCAGAGGGCATCGAGCCACCCGTCTCGGACTTTGACCACCGACGCAGGTACGCTTCCCGCGAGGTGCGCGCCCGGGCCGATGGTCGCGAACGACGCAAGGTATACGTCATGGCTGAGCGTTGCCCCGATGTCCACCTGGCAGTGCTCGCCGACCACCACGTCGACGGTGAGGACTGCCCCAGGCGCGACGACGGTGCCTGCGCCGATCGTGCAGGACGGGTCGACGTAAGCCGCGGGGGAGACGACCGTCACGAAGCGGTCGCCCGGCCACGCGGCGACCAGGTCGCGACGCAACGCAGGCGCCCCGACGGCACCGAGGACCCAGGCGTTGCGGTCGGCCGGCGAGGGCGCGGTGATGTCGACCTGGTCGCGCGCGGCTGCGTCGACGTGGTCACGAGAGACGGCCCAGAACACCTCCGTGCCGGGTGGCAGGTAAGAGGCCGCCTCGCGGGCTTGCCCGCCGGCGCCGAGAAGGCCGACCTGGTCCGGCGTCGTGCCGGCCGCATGATCGATCGTGCTATCCATTCCGATATCACCCAACCTTTGTGTCGACCGACACAGTAGTCGCGCGGTGGGCCAAGTCCGCATTTTTCGGGTCATATCGGCGTCTGGATGGTCTGCTGACCTGCGGTTTGTGCTCAACGCTTCGCCACTAAAACGTCACGAGAGCCGGTCAGCCAACCGCCGCGCCTGGGCGAACTCTTGAACGGGTGCCTGGGCTAAGGTCTTCAGACGCAACCTCCGCTGAGGCCCGAACACCGCGACACCCAAGTGCAGCGCCAGCCATGTAAGTAACCACCACGCGCTGGCCATGATCCGAATCGCTCTGGTCGACGCCGGATCCACGATCAGCCAGGTGAGAATGCGTAGCTGGTCGAGCCAGTTTCGCCGGGTTTTCGCATTACGTACCGACTCCGTGCCAGCCGATTGAGTACGCACCGACAGTTCTTGTGGCACAAAACAGACCGCCGATCGCAGCATCAAGCGTAACCAGAAATCCACGTCGACGAGCTGATAGATATCGTCGCGAAAGCATCCCACATCCAGTGCCAACTGGCGCCGAAACATCACGCAGGTCGGTTCACCTATCCAGTTGCCCGCACCGGCCATCAACATCATCTGTGTGACTAAGGACGGTCCGTGGTTGTATGCCCGAAGCTTCAAAAAGAAGATATGAGGCTTGCTCGGCGTTCGCCACCACCACGGGATGCTGTCCTGCACCACACGCCGGGGCGCGAACGCCAGTCCGACAGCCGGGTCGTCGAAACATGGGGCGAGTTTCTGCAGGGCTCCCGGGAGCAACCAGTCGTCCGCGTGTACGAACTGGATACAGGTGCCTCGCGCGAGTTCCATACATTTATTGTGGTTTTGGTTGAGGCCGAGTCGAGATTCATTGCGTATCAATCGGTCTCCGGGCCGGAGCATCGTTGCGGCGATGGCGGCACAATCGTCTGACGAATCGTCGTCGACGACGACTATCTCGAAGTCGACGCCATCCTGAGCCAAGATGCTGCGCAGACAACGCACGATCGTAGCGCTGTTGTTGTACATCGGTACGCACACCGAGATCGTCGGATTCGCCAGCAAATCGTCAACATCGTTGGGGCCCATCGCTACCGCGCCCGATTCAACAACGGGCAACGCAGCCGGCCACCCACGTCGGCATCGGCCGCCCCATTCGCCCTGTCGAGACGTTTCTCGGCTCTGTCGCCTTGCGCACAGCTACCCTTCCTGTCTTTCAGGCGGAACCGCGCTAGCATAGCCCTCCACAACTTGTCTGGATGGCCGTTAGCCTCGATTCCGGCTGCGGGAATCGTGTTGAGATTTCAGCTTGTTGTAGGCGAGCTATCTGGGTGGCCAAGTGAACTGCACGGGGTGCGGTTGTTCCATCAGTTGCTCGGGGTGTCGATGTCGGAATCGCCCGCCCCGATGAGCTGGGGCGGTGGTTGCCGAGCCGGAGAGCGCGGGTCAGGTCTTGCTTGGTGATGTCCAAAGAGCGAGCTTTGGATGATCCGCATGATGATGAACGTCTTCAGGGATTCATCTGCAGCAGTGGTGGTGCCACCGGTGGCCGGGCACGCGGCAGTTTTTCCTGAGCGCCAGCGGATTAAGAACTATGGTGTCGGCGACTGTGAGAGCTGCGCGCACCTGGGCAAACTGGTCGTTCAGAGGGCCAGGTGGCCAAGTAACGGGCATGTGCAGCTGGCCAGAAGACGAAAGTGTGAATTCGCCAGTAACGCGGCGAGATACGCCCCAGCAGAGTAACGTCCCCAGTGATGTGGACCAGCATGCTGTTTATGGGACTGGTGATGGCGACCGACCCCGTCCGCTTCGGCCTCGCGCTTGTCTTGGTGACGCGGCGGCGACCTATGCTAAATCTGCTTGCATTCTGGCTGGGGGGCATGGTAGCGGGTATCGGTCTTGCAATCGCTGTACTGGTAGTGGCGCGCGACGTCGCGCTGCTGGCGATTAAAACAGCGATCTCCGAGCTCGCAGAGGTGAGATCCGCGGTCGTAATCTTCACAGGTGGTCGCCTTCAGGTCACCCTTGGCGTGATTGTGCTGATGGTCGCAGCCAACCTGGTGGCCCGCGAGCGGGCACGGGCACGGGTACCGGTCGGCGTCGGCGATTCGCCGGGCGTGGCGTTGCAGCCGGGTCGACCTGGCCTGATTGCCCGGTTGGGGGCCTGCACCCACAACATGCTCGCTTGCGGTGGCTTTGTTTGGCCAGCCTTTGCGGTCGGCCTCATAACGTCAGCCCCACCCATCGAGACCGTGGCGGCGCTGACCGTCGTCAGCGCCTCAGGAGCCGCTATCGCTACGCAGTTCAGCGCATTCCTCGTGTTCATAGTTTTGGTGCTTGCAGTTATCGAGATTCCACTGGTTGCCTACTTGGCGATCCCGCACAAGACCGAAGCGGTAATGTTGCGGCTGGATCAATGGCTACGCGCTCATCGCCCGCGGATCACCCTGACCATGCTTGTGGGAGCGGGCGTCATCTTGCTGGCCCAGGGTATGGCAAGTCTCTGAGGCGTCGTTTGCGCTTGAGGGCGCGGTCGGCAGCCTTTTTGGTGCACGAGAACTTCCTGGTGCGCCGGCACACCGCGGTTACCGATATCGCACGTGCCATGTCGACTCGGCGGTAGCGGCTCGACCACCTCTTCTCGTCTGGCTGGTCGTGGATTTGGCGCCGCCTAGCGCTGTTTTTGGATCGTCGCAGGCGTGACTAGCCATGGATCTCAGCGGCCACATCGAATTCGGCGAACGTGCGTGATATGTCCTCCCGCAGCGCGTCTTGGGAGTTTGTCCGGCCGGCAAGGTATGCGTTGACCGCAAAGAAGATCTTTCCATGGCCCCGTCCCGAAACCACGAAACAGCTGGCCACCCGATGCGTTCGAGGGCGCGCTTGTTGGTACCGGGCTCGATCAGTCGCCCGGACGCGTAGTCGGCATCGGTGCCATCCGGGCGGTTCACCGCCGGAGGCATATCACCGACATTGGAGCAACCGATCGGGAAGGCGGCGGTACCCAGTCCGATTCCCGCTGCCCTGCGTGCCACCCACTTGGGAGTCAACGATGTCAGCGGCAGCGGCGCCAACAACTCCTTGGTGGTCTCTTCCAGGTCGGCAAATGCTTGTTTGAACTTGAGACGAACTTCCGCTGAGGTCCGACGGACAAGTGCGTCGGGTCGACAGAAATGGTGGGGAATACCAATGCGTTGCCACGCGTGTCGTCTTCGGTGCGATCGCCGACCGGAAACGATAGGGTGACCGTTCCGTCGTCGCAAACGCGTCCCATTCGCACGCCGAGCCGGCCCGCGAATCCCGCGACGAGCGTGAAGCTATTGCCGCCAATGCCTTTCGCGCACGCATCCCATTCGGCCACGTCGACATAGGCGGTCACCGAGGGCACGACGACAGGCTGATCGTCGCCGGCTCGCCGTGGCGAAGGTGGTGCCGATGCCATCGAGGCGGCGACGTCCTTGCGCCTGTGCCGCGCGATGCGCACCGTCGCTGCGCAGCGCTCGCGCCAGCTCCGGCACCGACGCGATGGTTTGCCCGGCCGTCCTGAAGCAGGGCCCGCCCGCGCGTGCGCGAACCGGGATGTGGATAGCCCAGGTAGCGGGTCCTTCCCGTTGGCCGCATCGGCGATCGCCTGCATGATCCCGAGCCCATCGACGAGCGTATGCGACGTCGTCAGGCAAACCGCGGTCCCGCCGTCGTCGCAGGGGAAGCACCCCGATATGCCAGCTGGGACCGTACTCAGGATCGAGGGGTAGGCACGCCCGCTCATAGAGCCAAGCGCTCAGATCCGCACGGGGGCGCGGTGTTTCGGCGATGTCGATGTCTGCGGGCCCCCGGGAGACAACCCATCGATCACGCGCGAAAGGCAACGGAGACGGTTCGACCAGTCGTCCCAGCAACCCGTACCCGAGGTTTCGGTGAAATCGGCGCAAACCGTCGACATTTACCGGGCGGTTGTAAATCCAGTTGAACTGCACGAGCGCCCCATAGCCAAGCGCGCGGACACCGAGAAATGACGCTTGATCCATGTGTGCGAGTCGGTTGTCCACCGCGTACACGGTAGTTTATTTGCTGGCCATGCGGAGCGCCTTGCGCGTGGGGGCGCCCGGGTCAGCGACCCGAGCAGCCGGGGCGCGACGACGGGTTGGTGCGGTTGTAACCTTGCCGTTCCTGGCCAGAAACGCTCGCGACGAAGGTAGTGTGTTGTCCGTGGTTCAGTCTTCAATTCCCGCTGTGCTGCGCGAACGCGCCAGCCTGCAGCCCAACGACGCGGCGTTCACATACGTTGATTACGACCAGGATTGGGACGGCGTTGCGCACACCCTGACGTGGTCGCAGCTGTATCGGCGAGTGGTGAACCTTGGCGAGCAGCTCAGAGCCCGCGGGTCGACCGGTGATCGGGCACTCATACTGGCCCCTCAGGGACTTGACTACGTCCTGGGCTTTCTCGGTGCCCTGCAGGCCGGACTTGTCGCGGTTCCGCTTTCGGTTCCCTATGGCGGTGCCCACGACGAACGCACGATTTCGGTGCTGGCCGACACCTCGCCCGCGGTCGTCCTCACGACGTCCGCGGTCATCGACAATGTCAGCGCGTCCGTGCAGTCGCAGCAGGGGCAATCCGCACCCTCGATCGTCGAAGTTGATTTGCTGGATCTCGATTCTCGGCAGCGGCCCGCGGGGCCGAGGCCTCGCGCCGGCGCTAATGACGGGTCGGACTTCATCTATTTGCAGTACACGTCCGGGTCGACCCGGACGCCGGCGGGCGTCATGGTGTCCAGCAGAAACGTCTTTGCCAATTTCGAGCAGATCATGGGCGACTTCTTCGCGCCCGAGGGCGGGGTACCGCCTCCGGGCACCGCGGTGATGTCGTGGCTGCCGCTCTACCACGACATGGGACTCTTACTGGGAATCATCATGCCGATTCTGGCGGGCATACCGACGCTGCTCAGCAGCCCGGTGGGCTTCCTGCAGCGACCGGCCCGGTGGACGCAATTGCTGGCGCGCAACGGTTGCACGGTTTCGGCGGGACCAAACTTCGCTTTCGAGCTCGCGGTGCGCAAGACGTCGGACGACGACATGGCCGGGCTCGACCTCGGGGGAGTGCACTCGATTCTCAACGGCAGCGAGCGCGTCCAGCCGGCGACCCTGAAGCGATTCGCCGACCGGTTCGCCCGCTTCAATTTCGACCCCCGGGCGTTACGGCCTTGCTATGGCATGGCGGAAGCGACGGTGTACATAGCGACCCGTCAAGTGGGCGAACCGCCCGAGATCGGTCACTTCGATTCGGAAAAGCTGCCCGGCGGCGAAGCGGAGCGGTGTGAAACCGGCAGCGGCACACCGCTGGTCAGTTACGGTGACCCGAAATCGATGCTCGTGCGCATCGTCGACCCCGACACGAGCCGCGAGTGCCCGGATGGAACGGTCGGCGAGATCTGGATGCACGGCGACAACGTCGCTGCCGGCTATTGGCAGAAGCCCGACGAGACTGCGCGCACGTTCGGCGCGAAGATCGTTGACCCTTCGCCGGGAACACCCGAAGGTCCTTGGCTGAGAACCGGAGACTCGGGCTTTTACTCCAACGGGGAATTCTTCATCGTCGGCCGCATCAAGGATCTTTTGATTGTCTACGGGCGCAACCATTCTCCCGACGACATCGAGGCGACGATCCAGGAGATCACCGCGGGCCGCTGCGCCGCGATAGCGGTTCCCGATAGGGGCGTCGAAAAGCTGGTCGCGATCATCGAACTCAAGAAGCGGGGCGACTCCGACGAGGAGGTGGCGGACAGGCTGCGCGGCGTGAAACACGAAGTCACGTCGGCGATTTCGAAGTCGCACGGCCTGAGCGTGGCGGATCTGGTTCTGGTATCGCCCGGCTCGATTCCAATCACCACCAGCGGCAAGATCAGGCGATCGCAGTGTGTCGAGCTGTACCGGCAGGACGAGTTCGTCCGGTTAGACGCGTAGAACCCGCAGGCCGGGACCTAGCCGTTCGGGCCGACGTCTTGCCGTTGGTTGCCTGATGCGACAGGACGTTGGCGCCGAACAGCGGGAGCGGGCTGCCGAGGTCATCCTCGGCACGATTGTTCGCCGTGCCCGTTGCCGTTCCTTGCCGTTGGCATGGCCATTACCGTTGGCGCCGACGGTGATCGGCCGATGCGACACGGATGTCCTGCCCGAACAGCGGTAGCGAGTGACCGAGATAGCGATCGCTCTTCCGCTTGCCGTTGCCATTGGTGGTCGTCGCGGAATCCAACGCCGATTCTCGGAGATCGTAGGTCAAGTGATCCGGCAGGCCGCTGAGGTCGAACAGGGGGAGCGCATGTTCGGGAAGACGTTCGATCGATCGTTTGCCGCTAGTCGCGGCGGGAGTCCGACGTCGCTTTGCGCCTGTCTTTTCCGCGCCCGTTAGCAACGCCGGTGGCCGGTAGCCGACGCGACTTGGTCCGCGGTTTGTGGCCGGGGATGAGTTTCAGCCGGACGAGCAGGTCGTCGGAAATCCGCGGCCGTTCCCGTTGCTGCCCAGCGTCGGGGGTTGCCGATGAAGGGGCTACCGAGGCCAAAGTATGCGGGCTGGGAATCACTTTCATCCGCACCAGTTGGTCGGTCAACTGATCCAGTTGTTGCTGCTTCTTCTGGTGGGCCGCGTAAACCTGCGCCGCGCTCTTCCCCAGGTGTGAGGGCCACCAGTTCTTCTGACCGATCATCGCGGCCAAGGCCGGCACCGTAATCGTGCGCACCAGGAACGTGTCGATCAAAATGCCCATGCCGAGGATGAAACCGGCCTCGGCCATGGTGTAGATGCTGGCGCTCATCAGGCCGAACATCGAGGCGGCGAAGATCAGACCGGCCGAGGTGATCACGCCACCGGTCGAACCCACGGTGCGAATGACGCCGACGCGCACGCCGTGCGGCGACTCGTCGCGGATGCGGGAGATGAGCAGCATGTTGTAATCCGCGCCGACCGCGACGAGCAGGATGAAGGACAATCCGGGCAGGCTCCAGTGCAGGTTCTGCCCGAGGATCATCTGGAACACCAGGACGCCGAGACCCATGGCCGACAAGTACGAAAGCAGCACCGAGCCGATCAGGTAGAGCGGCGCAACGATCGCCCGCAACAGGACGACCAGGATCAGGAACACGATGATGATGGTCGCGAAGACGATGAATGCGATGTCGTCGTTGTAATAGTCGCGCGTGTCCTTAAGCCCACTGGGAAGTCCCGCCACCGATACCTTGGCGTCCGACAGTTCGGTGTTCGGCTGCGCCGATTGTGCGGCCTTGATGATCTTCGCGATCTGATCCATGGCCTCGGTGGTGAACGGGTTGAGCGCGCTTTGGATAAGGTACCGCGCGGCGTGCCCGTCCGGCGATATGAAGATCGCGGCGCCCTGCTTGAACTCGTCCCTCGTCATGATCTGTGGCGGAATGTTGAAGCCGGCCATGGACGGTTTGTTGTCCGTGTCGTGCTTCATGTTCAGCAAGAATTGCGACGCCTCGCCGAGCCCGCTGCCGATCTGTCTGGTCGAATCGACCAGTTGTTTCACCCCACCGGCGACTGCTCGGCTGCCGTCGGCGAGCATATTGGCACCCTGTTGCGCTTGGCTCATCGTGGATTGGAGGTTCTTGATCGTCTTCATGGCGCCGGAGGCTTGGCTCAGCGTTTGCTGGACTTTGTCCAGCGTCTGCCCGACGGTTTGCGCTTGCTGGGCCGCCTGGAGGTTGCGGGCCATGATCTTGATCGAGTTGAGGGTTCCGTCGTTGTTGGCCGCCACCATCGCCGCCAACCCGGAACGTGAATTCACACAGCCCGGATCGGCATTGCACTCCGGGCTGTCGTTGAGGGCCGTCAGCATCGGGCCGGCCCATGCGGCGATGTTTTGCGCATTCACGGTGGACGAGTTGAGGTTGTCGCCGAGTGTCTTCATCTGCCCGGTGAGTGCGGCGCCCTGGTCGAGGGCGTTGATGGTCCGGTCGCCGCCCGCCAGTTGCTCCATCGCCGTCAGCGCCCCGACCACTCCGCTGAGGCTGGAAACGGCCCCGGTGACCTGATCCCGAAGCCGCGCCAGGGCGTCGGCCAACTGGTTCGAACCGTTGACCAGCCTGTCCAGATCGCCGTTCGTGGTTCTGGATTTGGTTGGACGCGTCGTCGAGTTTGCTGCCGACTTCGCCGGCTTGGAATGAGATCTTGGTTTGTTCCAGCGGTTCCCCGTTGGGCCGGGTCAGACCCCGCACCATGCGTGATATCGGGCAGTTGGCTCACCCGGCTGGCCATCTGCTCGAGGTCGGCGAGGGCGGCCGGCGTCCTCAAGTCGTGGGATGGCGACTTGATGAACAGCACCATGGGTGTCAGCGCGTTCATCGGGAAATGGCGATTCATCGCGTCATATCCCTTGGAGCTGTCCACCGAATCCGGCATCGTCTTGAGATCGTCGTAGTTGAAGCGCATCACGCTCGGTGCAACTGGCCAAAGCGATGAGCACGACCAGACTTCCGACCAGGTGGATGCGTGGCCGGCGCACGACGCGCGTTCCCGTAACCCGCCATAAACGAGTGGTCAGCTCGCGGCGGGGCTTGATCCAACCACGTCGTCCCGCGAGAACCAGCAAGGCCGGCAGCAGGGTTGTCGCGGAGAGCAATGCACACAACGACCGCAATCGAAATCGCCGGACCGACAGCTGAAAACACTTCGAGTTTGGTGAAGACCATCGCGAGGAAGGTGACCGCGACGGTGGCTGCCGATGCGGCGATGACCTTGCCGATGGACATCAACGCCATCTTGACCGCTTGATCCGATTCCTGGCCGCGACGCACGTAGTCGTGATAGCGGCTGATCAGGAAGACGGCGTAGTCCGTTCCCGCTCCGATCATGACCGCACTCATCAGGATGATGCTCTGCAGGTTCACCGGCAGGCCGACTTCGGACAGCCCGGACAAGACGCCCTGCGTGGTCCCGATGGCTGCACCGATATTGGCCAGCGGCACCAACATGGTGACCACGTTGCGATAGATCATGAAAAGAATGAGCAGCACGCTGATCACGGTGCCGATCTCGATGTAATGCGCGTCTTCCTCCGCCATTTCGGTGGCGTCGGCGATGGTGGCCTCCGGTCCGCTGACGTAAGCGGTCAGCGAGGTCCCTGAGGTCACCTCTTTGGCGATGTCCTTGACGTGTTTGTAGCTTGCGATCGTCGAGGGCGCGTGCCCCGCACCCGGGAAAGAAACCGGCAAGATGATGGCCTTGCCGTCCTTGCTTGCCATGATTTCGCGCATTTGCGGCGTGGCGATGATGTCCTGCACCGTCAGTGCGTCCTGCTTGTCTTGGTGCAGTTTCTCGACCAGCTTGCGGTAGGTGCTCCTCGTCGGCGGGCGACAGGCCCTTCTCATCGGTCAACAGGATCATCAGGAGCGAACCGCCGACTCCCAACGGATTTCCCGAAGCGTTGGAGTCCTTGGAGTCCTTGGAGTCCTTGGAGTCCTTGGGCTTGCCGGACGCCCCTGGGAGCGGGGCGAAGGCCTTGGCCATTTCCATATTGGTGATGACCGTCGGGGCGTCGTCCGGCAGGGCCTTTTGCTCCTGCCGGCTGGCCGCCACCATCAGCGGCGGAAAGACCAGCGCCAGGACGGCCGCGAACACGATCCAGCCGGCGATGACAAGCAGCGGCCACCGCACGACGACATCACCTATGCGGTCGAAGATTCCCCCAGGCTTGGCTGACTCGCCCGTGCCAATCCGGCTCGACACCCAACCAACCCTACAATCCAGCCTCCGCTCGCGCGGGATAATCAAGATCTCGGCAGCGACCGTGATCCCGCCGTGATCTTGACAGTGAATCCGCTGGTCAGGGCCCTGCCCGCGCAGGCTGGCGGGCTGCTCGACGACCAGGCACGTCCGACTTCGCGGATCTGGTTCTGCCGCAAGCGAGCCAGCCCGCGACTTGTGGGCCGGCGATGCGGTCAACGCGCCCATTCGGCGTGTAGCGCCGCGGATCCGTGCAACACTCTCCCGGTGGCTCTCAAATACCGCCTGCAATCCAACCCGCTCGTCGGCAAGCTCACCACGAAGTACCTTCTGCCCCTCGGCACCCGCCAGGTCGGCGATGACGTGGTGTTCTTCAACTTCGGCTACGAAGAGGATCCGCCGATGGCGCTGCCGTTAACGGCGTCCGACGAGCCCAACCGGTACTGCATCCAGCTCTACCATGTGACCGCGTCCCAGGTGGATCTCACCGGCAAGAAGGTGCTGGAGGTCAGTTGCGGGGCCGGTGGGGGAGCGTCGTACATCGTGCGCAACCTGGGCCCGGCCTCCTACACGGGGCTGGACCTGAACCCCGCCAGCATCGACAAGTGCCAGGAAAGACACAGGCTTCCCGGCCTGGATTTCGTGCAGGGCGATGCCCAGAACCTGCCCTTCCCCGACCAGTCCTTCGACGCGGTGATCAACGTCGAGGCCTCCCACCAGTACCCCGACTTCCCTCGTTTCCTGGAAGAAGTGGCACGCGTGCTGCGCCCCGGAGGGCATTTCCTGTACACCGATTCCCGCCGCGCTCCCGTCGTCGCCGAGTGGGAGGCGGCGCTGGCCAACGCCCCGTTGCGAAAGATTTCGGAAAGGGACATCGACGAAGAGGCCAAGCGCGGACTGGACGCCAATACGCAGCGGACACAGGAGCAGATCAGTGGCCGCCTGCCGGGATTCATGAACTCCTTGATCCGTTACGGCGTCGGCGTGTTGGACTGGGATCTGCGCCGCGCCGGGGGGTTTTCTTACCGGGTGTACCACTTCGTCAAGGATTGATGCGGGTCCGGCGCGCATCGGACGCGAAAGGCTGAACTCCGTTATGGCCGCGCATCGCCGCGAGTGGTATGGGTGCGCCCGTAGCCCACCGGCCATTTCACACGCCGACGCGGACGGTCTGCTCCAAGAGGTCGGCGGCGGTGGTCACCGCGACGGCGGGTTTGGTCATCCGCGGGGCCATCTCGCGAGCCCGCGCCACGTAGTCCGGCGCCAGGATTTTGCGGAGCTGCCTGACCAGAGACCTCCGCGTGATGTTCGAAAGACGTTTGGCCGAGCCGACTTTCAGCTCCTTGACCTGCGTCGCCCAGAGAATCTGATCGGCCACGTCCCACAGGATCAGCGTAGGCAGTCCGGCTCGCAGGCTGGCCGCGGTGGTGCCGGCGCCACCGTGGTGGACGGCCGCGCGGCAGGCGGGCAAGATCGTGGCGTAGTTGACCTGGCCGACGAGCTTCACGTGGTCGGGATGCGGAATGGGCTCCGCGGCGTCCGTGCCGGAATAGATCAACGCCCGTTCCCCCAGCTCCGCGCAGGCGTCTGCGATCATGGCTACCGTGTCGGCGGGGGATTGGACCGGCGTGCTACCAAAACCGAAGTAGATCGGCGGTTGTCCCGCGGCGATCCAGGACGCAACCTCGTCGTCCGTATGCGCCGCCAAGTCCAAGGTCAGCCCGCCGACGAAGGGTCGCCGGCCGTTCCATTCCGCCGCAAGCCCCGGAAATAGCGCCTGGTCGTAGGCCTGGATTTCGAGCGCTCCGGCTTCGGTCATCCGTTGTGCCGCGGGGAGCGCCGCCCGCGGCAGCCCAAGTTCGCTGCGTTGCGCATCATCGCACTCTTTGGTTATGTGCGAATACAGCCACCAGGCCGCCTTCAATATCCTGCGGACCACCGGCGCCGGCGAAGGCAGGAATGGAAGGCCAAGCTGACCATTCACCCGCATCGGGAAGTGATGCAGCCCCGCCACCGGAATGCCCTGGTACTCGGCGACATTGGCGACGACCCCGTGGTACGTCTGACCCGTCAGCAGCAGGTCGGCCCCGTCGGCCAGCGCGGTAAGCGTCCGGCTCATATCCGCCCAGCCCTCGACGAAAAGCTCCCTGCCGGCGCGCAAAACGTTGGCCGGGTTCTGGATTTTTAACTCGTTGTGCCAGAAATCCGCGACCGCGACGACTTGCTCTCGCGTGTCCGGCCCGTAGGCGACGGCCGAAACGCCGGCGGACTCGACGAAGTCAACCAGGTTGGGCGGCACCGCCATCCGCACGTCGTGTCCTCGGCGCCGCAGTTCCACACCGACGGTGGCGCAAGGCTCGACATCGCCACGAGTCCCATGGGCTGCCAACACAAACTTCATCGGCGAAGCTCAGCCTTTCACGTGGCCACCGCAGCACAACTCGCTTACCCGCTGGAAAATGCCCAGCTGCGGTTCCTCGTTCGTGCGCGCTCCCTTAGACCTGAGCGACGTTGCGCAGCGCCACGACCTCATCGTGGCCTTCGACAATGCGGTGGCATACGGACTTTACCGCCTCTATGTATGCGGTAACCGATTCCCGGGCGACCGGATTGTCCGGGAAGAACACCCCTATCGATGTCTCATCGAAGGCGCGACCCACCGCCATGTAGAAGTGAGCAGGCATCCTGCCGTCGCAGTAATTGCCGGCTTTGGTCTTCTGCACTTGCGCGGAGACCATCGCGGAAAGGGGAGGAAGGCTGGCATCCATGAAGTTCAGCATGCTGGAGTCGTGGCCAGGCCTGGTAAGCCAAGGCGCCAACTCCACGACGCGAGCAAACGGCACACTCGCAAGGTCCGCGTTCGAGTCAAAGGAGGCTTGCGCGGCACGGGCGGTCTCGCCGAAAGAGGGTGAGACCGGAACGCTGAACGGAACCGTCCCGGTGAACCAACCCGTCGTCAGGAAGTCCGATGGACTGCTGCGCCTATCGACGGGAGTGATCCCGTGATATGTCTCAACGCCGGTCAAGTTGTATTGCGCTGAGGCAACGGCGGCAAAGATGCCGCCGCTGAAACGGGCGCCCGCGCTGATGCAGGCGGATTCGAATCGGGCGGTCTGATCCTCGTCCATCAGCCGTGCGGTCAGGACGCCGCCGCCACAGGACGTCGTCCTGTCACCGAGCGGCAGCGGGAAGGTCGGAAGGGTTCCGTCGTTGCTTTCGGCGAATTCGATCCACCTGCGCACCTCCGGGGAGTCCAAGGTCAGGGCGGACGTGGACTCCCGCTGCCGGATGCAGTATTCGTCATAGCTGCCGGGCTCCGGCAGCGGAATGGGCGCTGCGCCCCTCACCAGGGCGCCGTACATCATGAAGATCTCCACGTAGAACACCGCCAACAACCCCGGGTCGCAGTGGAGGTGATCGACACCGCCGTAAACGGTGAAGTGGTCCGCGTGCTGAATAATCCCGAAGCTGAAGCAATCCCACTGCAGCGGATCGGGCGTGTCCAACAGCAGCTTGCGCAATTCCACTGCCGTCATCTCGCCGTGCTTCGTTGGGACGAAATTGATATCGGCGGGTTCGCTGATGGTGTGCCGGATGATTTGCTCATCGTCCGTGTACTCGAACCAACTGCGGTAGGTGTCGTGCCGGCGCAGGTGTCGGTTGATGACATGCGTCATGGCGCGGATATCACACCGGCCCGGGAGGTCCCAGGAGCCGATGACTGCTCGTGAATAGTCGAGCCCGCGGTTCCGGAACTCGACATAGCCACGAAGATGCTGGGCTTGCATGTAGCTCGGCGGCACCGCACTTACGGGGGCCTGCCGGGCTTTGGCAAGCGACGGGCGTGAGGGGTGCCAAGTCACTACGGAACCGGGGGCCGGCGCCCAGTCATGGATCGTCCCCACTTCAGCCGAGCCTGCGACTACCAGCAACGTAGTCTCCTCTCCCTTTGCGTCCGTCCCCGCGATGCGGGGGATAAGTCAATGTCAGGACCCGCTCGCATGTGCTGCCGCGGCTTCTTCGGGCGCGAGCTTTTCGTAGATGAAGTCGGCCATACCTCGTGCGGTGGTGATCTCCTTGGTGGTGATGCGGACCCCTGTTTCGGTTTCGATGCGGGTGCGCAGTTCCAGCGCGCCCAGTGAGTCAATTCCGTACTCGTAGAGCGAACGGTCAGGATCGATGTTGCGGCGCACGATCAGGCCGATCTGCTCGGACAGCAAGCGCCGCAGCCGCGCCGGCCACTCCTCGAGGGGCAACTCGGCCAGCTCGGCACGCAATTTGCTTGAGCCCGAACGCTTTTCCTTCGCGGTCTTGAACATCTCAACGAACTTGCTTCGTTCCGCGAAGGACATCACCCACGGTGTTCCGACCAGCGGGCTGTAACCCGCATACGGGCGGTCGTGGCGCAGCAGCTGCTCGAACGCGTAGGCGCCCTCGTCCGGGGTGATCGGAGCGCCACTGCCTTCGGCCAGCGCGGTGGCGCGGCCGATCTCACCCCAAGCGCCCCAGGCGATCGCCGTGGCCGGAAGGCCTTGCGCCCGCCGCCAGTGGGTGAAGGCGTCCAGCCAGCTGTTGGCCGCTGCGTACGCACCCTGACCCGGCGAGCCCAGCAGGGCGGCCGCCGAGGAGAACGAGCAGAACCAGTCCAGGTCCGCAGATGCGGTGGCGTGGTGGAGGTTCCACGCGCCGCACACCTTGGGCGCCCAGTCGCGGTCGAGCAACTCGTCGGTGATGTTGAGCAGGGTGGCGTCCTCGACCACCGCCGCCGCATGCAGCACACCACGCAACGGAAGCCCCGTCGCGGTTGCGGTTGCCACCAGTCGCTCGGCGGTGTCGGCCTGGGCGATGTCGCCGCACTCAACCACCACGTCGGACCCGATCGCCCCGATGAGTTCGATTGTCTCCAAAGCCTTTAGCGTCGGCTCAGAGCGAGAGGTGAGCACGATCCGGCCGGCGCCGGCCGCGGCCATCTTCTCGGCCAGGAACAACCCGAGGCCACCCAGACCGCCAGTGATGATGTACGAGCCATCGCGCCGGAAGGCGGGAGCCTGCTCGGGCGGTAGCACTACGCTGCTGCGTCCGGAGCGCGGGATGTCGAGGATGAGCTTGCCGGTGTGTTCGGCCGCACCCATCGTCCGAATCGCCGTGGCCGCCTCGGCCAGCGGGTAGTGCGTGCTCTCGGGCATCGGCAGCACGCCCTCGGCGGTCAGCCGGTACACCGTGCTCAGCAGCTCGCTGACCTGATGCGGGTGGCTGACCGACATCAACCCCAGGTCGACCCCGTAGAACGCCAGGTTGCGGCGGAAGGGGAAGAGCCCCAACTTGGTGTCACCGTAAATGTCGCGCTTGCCGATCTCGATGAACCGCCCGCCCAGCGCGAGCAGCTTGAGCCCGGCCAGTTGCGCGGCACCCGTCACCGAGTTGAGCACGATGTCAACCCCGTACCCGTCGGTGTCCTGGTGGATCTGCTCCGCGAACTCGATGCTGCGCGAGTCGTAGACATGCTCAATACCCATGTCGCGCAACAGCTCCCGACGTTTCGGGCTACCGGCCGTGGCGAAGATCTCGGCTCCCGCGGCCCGGGCGATCGCGATCGCGGCCTGCCCGACACCACCGGTGCCGGAGTGGATCAGCACCTTGTCACCGGTCCTGATGCGGGCCAGATCGTTCAGGCCGAACCAGGCGGTGGCGGACGCGGTGGTCACCGCGGCGGCCTGGGCTTCGGTCATACCCTCGGGCAGTGTCGTGGCCAGGTTCGCGTCACACGTGACGAACGTGGCCCAGCAGCCGTTGGGGGACATGCCGCCGACGCGATCGCCGACCTTGTGGTTGGTGACGTCGGGCCCGACGGCCGTCACGACGCCGGCGAAGTCGGTGCCGAACTGCGGCAGCCGGCCCTCGAAGCTCTGGTACCGGCCGAACGCGACCAGCACATCGGCGAAGTTGATGCTGGACGCGGTGACCGCGACCTCGATCTCCCCGGGACCCGGCGGAACCCGATCGAACGCCGTGAACTCCAGCGTCTGCAGGTCACCGGGAGTACGGATGTGCAGGCGCATGCCGCCCTTGTCGTGGTCCACGATGGTGGTCCGCCGCTCCTCGGGGCGCAGCGGGGCCGGGCACAGGCGAGCCGTGTACCACTCGTCGTTTCGCCAGGCCGTTTCGTCTTCCCCGGGTCCGACCAGGAGCAGCTGCCGCGCCAGCTGTTCGGCGCTGGTCTGCTCTTCGACGTCGATGTGGGTGGTGTGCAGGTGCGGGTGCTCGGCACCGATCACCCGCAACAGGCCGCGCAGGCCGCCTTGCTCCAGGTTGGGAAGGTCGTCCGAGAGCACCGCCTGAGCGTTCCTCGTCACCACGTACAGCCGAGGCGACTCGCCCTGGATCTCCGACAGCTCGCGGGCGATGCGCACCACGTGCCGGACGTAATCGCCGCCACGGACCGGGCTTTCCTCGTCCGGATTGCCGTTCTTCGGCGCGGTGAGCACCACCACGCCGCTGAACCCACCGCCGGTGATGCGACTGCGCATCCGCTCGGCAATGGCCGGGTGCTCGCCCTGCTGCGGCCACGACAGCGTCGTGCAATCCGCGTCGTGCAGCTTCATCGCGTCGGTCAACTCCGTGGCCACCAGATCCGCGGCATCCGAGGTGCTGACCAGCAGGAAAGCTCCGACCTCGGCGGTGGCCACCTCGGGCAGCTCCCGTCGGTGCCATTCGATAGTCAGCAACCGTTCGCCCATCACCCGGGCCCGGTCGCTGCTGGGCGAGAAGCCGCTGCCCATCTGCAGTCCGCGCACGGTCAGCAGGACGGCGCCGTTCTCGTCCAACAGGTCCTGGTCGACGTCGACGCTCGCGCCGGCGGCCGCGGTCACGGTCACCCGCGAGTAGCAGTAGCGCGCCGATTGGACCGGGCCGTAGATCCGCAGCCGGCGGACACCCAGCGGCAACATCTTGTTGCCGACACTGGGATGCGCGGCCACCGATTGGAAGCACGCGTCCAGCAGCGCCGGGTGGACGCCGTAGCTGGACTGCTGGGTGCGGATCGCGCTGGGCAGCCCGATTTCGGCCAGCACGGTGGTGCCGGTTTCTTGGGCGATGTGCGCCGCGTCCAGGCCGGTGAAGGCCGGACCGAACTGAACACCACGCTCATCCAGGAAGTCCCGGATCTCCGCGCCCTCGGTGCGGCTCGGATGCGCCGCCAGCAGGGCCTCGATGTCCAGTGCCGGTGGCTGCTCCTCGTCCTCGACGCTGCGCAGGACCGCGGCGGCGCGCCGCGCGCGCTCCCCGTCCTCGTCAGTCTCCACCGAGAAGGTGAGGACGCCGGGCACCTCCGCGGTTGCGAGGAGGCTGACCTGGGTCTCGTCATCGAGGAGCAGCATCTGCTGGAAGTTGATGTCGCGGACTTCGGAGGCCTCGCCGAAGACGGTGCGGGCCGCGGCCAGCGCCATCTCGCAGTACGCGGCACCCGGAAGGGCGGCCGTACCGTGCACCTGGTGATCGGCCAGCCAGGGCAGCGCCTCGGTGCCGACGTCGGCCTGCCACACATGGCGCTCCGGCTCCTCCGGCAGCCGCACGTGCTGACCGAGCAGCGGGTGCACCGCCACGCTGTTACGCAGCGCGCGCGAGCTGTGACCGTCGGCGCTCAACAGCAACGTCCGGTGCGTCCAGGCGGGCAGCGGCGCGTCCACCAGGTGGCCACCCGGGTACTGCACGGTGAAGTCCACTGCGGCGCCCGTGGCGTACAGATCTCCCAGCAAGCCGTGCAGCCCGTGCGGTAGCGGCTGTTCGCGCCGCATCGCGGCAAGAGCGGCCACGTTGATGTCGAGGCTTTGGGCGGTCTGGTCGACGGCGTGGGTCAGCAGCGGGTGGGGTGACAACTCCGCGAAGACTCGGTAGCCGTCTTCAAGGGCCGTCTGCACGGCCGCGGAGAACCGCACCGTGTGGCGCAGGTTGTCCACCCAGTAGTTGGCGTCGCAGTACGGCTCCTCGCGCGGGTCGAACGAGGTCGCCGAGTAGTACGGAACCTCGGGCGTCAGCGGCTCGATCTCCGCAAGGACGTCGTACAGCTCGTCAAGGATCGGGTCGACTTGCGGTGAGTGCGATGCGACGTCGACGGCCACCTCGCGGGCCATGATCTCGCGTTGCTCCCACGCCGCCACCATCTCGCGAACGGTCTCTGTCGCTCCGCCGATCACGGTGGATTCCGGAGACGCCACCACCGCTACGACGGCGTCGTCGACACCGCGGGCCATCAGCTCCGAAAGCACCTGCTGGGCAGGCAGTTCCACCGACGCCATCGCGCCCGCGCCGGCGATCTTGGTCATCAGGCGCGAGCGGCGGCAGATGACCTTAACCCCGTCTTCGAGCGACAGCGCTCCCGCGACAACGGCGGCGGCGGCTTCACCCATCGAGTGGCCGATGACCGCGCCGGGCCGGGCCCCGTAGGACTTCATCGTGGCGGCCAATGCGACCTGCATGGCGAATATCGTCGGCTGGATCCGGTCGATGCCGGTCACCTTCTCGGGTGCCGTCAGCGCTTCGGTCACCGAGAAGCCGGACTCCTGCGCGATGAGCGGCTCGAGCTCGGCGATGGTCGCGGCGAACGCGGGCTCCTTGGCCAGCAGGTCGGTGCCCATCGCTGCCCATTGCGAACCTTGGCCGGAGAACACCCACACGGGGGCCTTGTCGTCCTGGCCGACGGCCTCGGGATAGAGCGCCTCACCATCGGCGACTTCCCGCAGCGCCGCCACCAACTCTGAGGTGTTGCCGGCCAGCACGGACGTGCGCACCGATCGGTGCCCACGCCGGCGAGCCAGGGTGTAGGCGAGATCCGGCGCGGCTAGATCCGATGCGTGCGCCTCGACCCAGTCGGCGAGGTGTCCGGCGGTTTCCCGCAGCCCGTCGGCCGAGGTGGCCGAGAGCGGGAAGAGCAGGGCGCCGTCGTTGCTGGGCTTGGTCGCCGCGCCGTTGGGTGACAGGGGCTCGGGGGCCTGTTCGACGATGGCGTGCACGTTCGTGCCGGAGATTCCGTACGACGACACCGCCGCGCGCCGCGGCTGGCCAACGTTCGTCGGCCACGGTGTGATTTCCTGCGGCACGACGAGCTTGGTGTCGATCTGCGCCATTTCGTCGGGCAGGGCCTCGAAGTGCAGGTTTTTCGGCACTACGCCGTGCTGGACGGCAAGGATCGCCTTCATCATGCTGAGCACACCGGCGGCCGCCTGGGTGTGCCCGAAATTGGTCTTCACGGCTCCGACCACGCAGGGGTGGTCGCCGTAGACGTCGGCGATGCTTGCGTATTCGATCGGGTCACCCACCGGGGTGCCGGTGCCGTGCGCTTCGACCATGCCGACGGTGCCGGCGTCCACGCCGGCCGTCGCGAGCGCCGCCCGGAAGACCGCGGCTTGCGCGTCGGCCGACGGCATCGCGATGTTCATGGTGTGGCCGTCCTGATTGGCGGCCGTGCCACGTATGACACCCAGGACCCGGTCACCATCCCGTTGCGCATCCGGCAGTCGCTTGAGCAACAGCGCTACGCAAGCCTCGCCGGTCACGAAGCCGTCCGCTTTGACGTCGAACGCGTGGCAGTGACCGGTGCCCGACAGCATGCCCCCCGCCGACGCCGAGACGGACCTGCGCGGCTCCATCATCACGTTCACGCCGGCCGCAAAGGCCAGGTTGCTCTCGCCGTCGTTCAGGCTGCGGCAGGCCTGGTGGATGGCAAACAGGCCGGAAGAGCATGCGGTGTCGATCGTGGCCGCGGGACCGTGCAGCCCGAGCGCGTAGGCGATCCGCCCGGACGCCATGCAGGAGATGGTGCCGGGGGTTCCGTAAGGCCCGTCGAACGCATCGGTGGAGGCGGATACGAATTCGTAGTCGCTGTAGTTGTATCCCACGAACACGCCGGTGGCCTCGGCCATGGTTGCCTTGGTCAGGCCGGCGTGTTCCATGGCCTCCCAGGCGGTTTCCAGCAGCAGTCGCTGCTGCGGATCCATTGCCGTCGCTTCTTTTTCGGCGATGCCGAAGAACTCGGGGTCGAACGCGCCGACGTCATCCAGGAACGCGCCCCACTTGCAGACGGACCGACCGGGCACGCCCGGCTCCGGGTCGTAGTAGTAGTCCAGGTCCCAACGCTCGCGCGGAATCTCCTTGACGAAGTCGTCCCCGCGGAGCAATGCTTCCCATAAGAGGTCAGGGGAGTTGATGCCCCCCGGCAGCCGGCACGCCATCCCAATGACGGCAACCGGAGTAACACCTGCCTTATCCACTGTCCTTCACCTCTCCTTGCCTCTCCACAAGTTCCTATCACTGCTGCTCGCTCTTATCAGAGCTTCGAGAAATATCGCCGAATTTTTTTGTGCGAGCTGGCAACTCCGCCGCAACGCACAAACAACCCACCGACCCCCGGTATCGAAGCCCGCCGTAAGAACCTGGCGCGATCAGCAGCGTAGCGGCTTCGCTCGACACGCGTGGAGAAATCGTGCGAACGTACAAAAATTTAACAATGACGCGACCCTCCGGCCCCTGACATGGGGCTTGGCCGACCCGTCAGTCACATACTTTTCGGACGATATGAGGGCGTCGCGGTGCACTTCAGTTGCTGCCAGAGGCGCTGTCCGCCAACGCCGTCCGCCACCACGGGGCCGTGACTCCCCGCCAGGCCACCGGCGCTGCCAGCTAACTTGTGATCGGCGACACAACGACCAGGCCCGACCCCGGAAAGGCCAAGGCAGGAGCCAATTGGACGCGCCGATACGCTGCATCGGGATGCGTAATCAAGTCATGTTAGGGGTTATTGCGAAACCCCGCAGGGAAATCGCTGAAATCTTTATGATTGCAAGTTAAGTCCCGACTAAATGGTGACCAGGCTCACAGGGTGTGCTGATATGTCGGACGGCGCGCTGCCGCGCGGTCTGGCCATCCGGGAGTTCCTCGTCGTGGGCGACGGCGACGCGCTGCTGCGAATGACGGCCCGAGGGGGCCGCGCGGGACCGATCGAGAGCATCCGGGTTTGACCCGATTGGCGGGCCACGGTCGAAGCCATCCGGCCCGTCGATGTCGCGGCCGTCGTATCCGTAGGGGCACCAAAGGTATTCGCGCCGGCGATCGGGCTTGCTCGTCGTGCTGGAACCCTCGTTGTCGCCGGCGCATTCGGCGTTTCGGCCTTGGCGCCCCGGGCTTTTCGCCCGACACAGTCGTCAGGGGCTGCGTGCGCCTCGAAGATGCCTCGAAAATGCCCAAGAATTGCTGGTTACCATGGCCGGTGAACGCGAGATGTCCCGCCAGTAGACGGAGTGCCCACGCCATGACGACAGCCCGGGTGCCCAAACTGCCGATCGACGAGGCCAAGGCCGCCGCCGACGAAGCCGCCGTGCCCGACTACATGGCCGAGCTCAGCATCTTCCAGGTGTTGCTGAACCATCCGGCGCTGGCGCGCGCCATCAACGACCTGCTGGCCACCATGCTCTGGCACGGTGCCCTCGACCAACGGTTGCGCGAGCTGGTGATCATGCGGATCGGCTGGCTCACCGCGTGCGACTACGAGTGGACACAGCACTGGAGGGTCGCGTCGAGGCTGGGCGTGAGCGCCGACGACATGCTCGGCGTGCGCGATTGGCGGGGGTATGACGGCTTCGGGCCCACCGAGCGCGCGGTGCTGGCGGCCACTGACGACGTGGTGCGCGACGGCGCGGTAAGTGCCGAGAGCTGGGCCGCCTGCGAACGCGAATTGCAAGGCGACACAACGATTCTCATAGAACTTGTCACCGCCATAGGCGCGTGGCGAATGGTCGCGTCGATCCTGCACAGCCTCCAGGTTCCGTTGGAAGATGGTGTGTCGAGCTGGCCGCCGGACGGCCGGTCGCCATAGCTACGTCACCCGATTGACATATCAATCACTGGTTCTTAGCGTCGGGCAATGCGAACCAGAGTCGCCGAACTGCTCGGTGTGGAGTTTCCGATATGCGCTTTCAGCCACTGCCGCGACGTGGTGGCCGCGGTAACCAACGCAGGTGGATTCGGGGTCCTCGGCGCCGTCGCGCACAGCCCCCAACGGCTGGAGAACGAGCTGACCTGGATCGAGGAGCAGACCGGCGGTAAGCCCTACGGGGTCGACCTGCTGTTGCCGCCCAAATACGTCGGCGCCGAGCAGGGCGGGATCGACGCCGAGCGAGCCCGCGAGCTGCTGCCCGAAGAGCACCGCGCGTTCGTCAACGACTTGCTGGCCCGCTATGGCGTCGCGGCGCCCACTGACGAGCCTCGCGCGTCGTCGGGCGGCCTCAACATCTCGCCCAAGGGCTACGAGCCGCTGCTCGACGTTGCCTTTGGTCACGACATCCGGCTGATCGCCAGCGCGCTGGGGCCGCCGCCGGCCGACCTCGTGGAGCGCGCTCACAACCACGACGTGCTGGTGGCCGCGCTCGCCGGTACCACGCAACACGCGCGGCGGCACGCGGCCGCGGGTGTCGACCTGATCGTCGCCCAGGGCACCGAGGCCGGCGGCCATACCGGCGAGGTGGCGACCATGGTTTTGGTCCCCGAGGTCGTAGATGCCGTGTCGCCGGTTCCTGTTCTCGCCGCCGGCGGGATCGCCCGGGGACGCCAGGTCGCCGCGGCCCTGGCCTTGGGGGCCGAGGGCGTGTGGTGCGGGTCGGTTTGGCTGACCACCGAAGAAGCCGAGACGGCCCCCGTGGTCAAGGACAAATTCTTGGCGGCCAGCTCTTCGGACACCGTGCGGTCCCGGTCGATGACCGGCAAGCCGGCGCGGATGCTGCGCACGGCCTGGACGGACGAGTGGGCGCGGACGGACACCCCCGATCCTCTCGGCATGCCGCTGCAGACCGCGCTGGTCACCGGCGCCCAAGTGCGCATCAACCAGGCCGCCACCCACCCCGAGTCCAACGCTCGCGAGCTCGCGACCTACTTCGTCGGTCAGGTCGTCGGCTCCCTCGATCGGGTCCGGCCGACGCGCTCGGTGGTGCTCGACATGGTCGAGGAGTTCATCGACACCATCGGAAGGCTCGAGACCCTGATCGACAAGTGACCGGCTCAGCCCGCCGGGTGCCGCACGGTCAGGATGGGCGACTTCGTCGTTGCGCTGGTCCGCGACGGGCTGCGCCCGCGGTCCGCGCAGCTCATCGCGTCTGAAGCTGGCCAAAACCTGTGTGCGTCCACGTAATGACTGCATAAAGATTGGGAAAACACCGCGCAGATCACATTGACCGCGTCATAGGCGTCGTGCATTATCGGTCCGGTATGCACCTCGTTAGGTGAGGCGTCTACACGAATACAGGCCACTGACCTCGAACGTCGAAAGACGCCCCGGGTTAGGACAGCTCCTCCCGGCTTAAGGGTTGAGCCCAGGTGGCTTCCGAGACATCGGACACGTCGTGTGGTGCCAAAGCTCTGACGAGAGGGGTGCGGATCTCCGACGGTCGTCGGTTCTGTACTCCTTCTGGTGCGCGTGGATCGTGCGGACAACCGCACGCGCCGTGACCGTCGAGGAGGTGAGGGACGTATGAGTTCCAGCGATAGTCCGGGTCGAAGTCCGGGCTCTGTTCCGTCCCGATCCGGCCTCCGGCGCGACGTTCTCAGCTGAGTCGCCGCAACGCTAATCGGCTTACCGGCCAAGCGTTCTCGGATCGGAACCACAACGGGATGGGACACGTCAGTCCAATCAATGCTCGTTTTGATTCCATCCGCTCGTTTTGATTCCATCAGGAGAACGATCATGACCGCAGTTCTGTACGACGAAGTGGTAACCGTTGCGCCCGCCCACAAGCTGACCGTGGTGCGCGACGCAACCCCAACGCAGGCCCCCGCGCGCAAGAAGGCGACGCGCCGGGTTGAGGGCCAGACCATCGTCATCAGCGACCCGTTGGTGGACGGCGCCGCTCATTTGTTGAGCATCGGCGTGCGTCACGTATACGCGGCGCTGTGGCGGGTCGGCGTGCTCGAAGTCCGGGCCTAATGCCATGGATAGCGAGCAATCACGGCTCCAAGGGGCTACCCGACCGCAGGTTCTTCCTGAGGCCAGGTGGCCCCTTGGAGTGCAGCGTTCCGTAGAATCGACGTAATGGCATCGATCCGGCTATCACCGGGGAGCCTTCGGAAGAACAGCCGGCCTGGCTCAGTAGAACCGAACGGGTGGGCCCGTCACAGCCTTCGATGAGCGGCCGCGCGAAAGCGCGGCAAGCGGGGTGGTACCGCGGCGCTCGCGCACCTGGCGCGTCGTCGTCCCCGGCCTGAGCATCGCAGTGGGCACAGGAGACGACGCACATCGTGACCGACTCAATCACCGGCAAAGGCGACCCCCGGGCGTATCCGAAGCTGGCCGGCGGGGCACCCGACTTCCCTGCGCTCGAGCTCGAGGTCCTCGAGCACTGGGCCCGCGACGACACCTTCCGGGCCAGCATCGCCCGTCGCGACGGCGCCCCGGAGTACGTGTTCTACGACGGACCGCCGTTCGCCAACGGCCTGCCCCACTATGGGCACCTGCTCACCGGTTACGTGAAAGACATCGTGCCGCGGTACCGCACCATGCGCGGCTACAAGGTGGAGCGCCGATTCGGCTGGGACACCCACGGATTGCCCGCCGAGCTGGAAGTCGAGCGCCAGCTCGGGATCACCGACAAGTCCCAGATCGACGCCATGGGGATCGCCGCGTTCAACGAAGCCTGCCGTGAATCGGTGCTGCGGTACACCGACGAATGGCGGGCGTACGTGACGCGCCAGGCGCGCTGGGTCGACTTCGACAACGACTACAAGACGCTGGATCCCAACTACATGGAGTCGGTGATCTGGGCGTTCAAACAGCTGTGGGACAAGGACCTGGCATACGAGGGCTACCGGGTGCTGCCGTACTGCTGGCGCGACGAAACCCCGTTGTCCAACCACGAATTGCGGATGGACGACGACGTCTACCAAAGCCGGCAGGACCCGGCGATCACGGTGGGCTTCAAGGTGGTGGGCGGCGGACCACACGAAGAGCTAGCCGGGGCCCATCTCCTCGTGTGGACGACGACACCGTGGACCCTGCCGTCGAACCTCGCGGTCGCCGTCAACCCGGACGTGACCTACGCGCAGGTCCAGGCCGGCGAGCGCCGTTTCGTGCTGGCCGAGGCCCGGCTGGCCGCTTATGCCCGCGAATTGGGTGAAGAGCCAGAGAGACTGGGCACCTATCGCGGTGCGGACCTGCTGGGCACCCGGTACCTGCCGCCGTTCCCGTATTTCATGGACCCAGAAGAGGGGAGGGCTGAGGCGTTCCAGGTGCTCCCGGGCGACTTCGTGACCACCGAGGACGGCACCGGGATCGTGCACATGGCGCCCGCCTACGGCGAGGACGACATGGCCACCACCGACAAGGTCGGCATCGTGCCCGTCACACCCGTCGATTCGAAAGGCCGCTTCGACGCCACCGTCCCGGATTACCAGGGGCAGCACGTTTTTGACGCCAACGCGCAGATCATCCGCGACCTGAAGAACCAGAGCGGTCCGGCGGCGGCCAACGGCGCGGTGCTGATCCGGCATGAGACTTACGAGCACCCCTACCCGCACTGCTGGCGGTGCCGCAATCCGCTGATCTATCGGGCGGTGTCGTCGTGGTTCGTCGCGGTCACCGAATTCCGGGACCGCATGGTGGAGCTCAACCAGCAGATCACCTGGTATCCCGAGCACGTCAAGGACGGCCAGTTCGGTAAGTGGCTGCAGGGCGCGCGCGATTGGTCCATCTCGCGAAACCGCTACTGGGGCACGCCGATTCCGGTGTGGAAGTCGGATGATCCCGCGTACCCGAGAATCGATGTATACGGCAGCCTGGACGAGCTGGAGCGCGATTTCGGGGTGCGGCCCACCAACTTGCACCGGCCCTACATCGACGAGCTCACCCGGCCCAACCCCGACGACCCCACCGGTCGTAGCACGATGCGCCGCATCCCCGACGTGCTCGACGTGTGGTTCGACTCGGGCTCGATGCCGTACGCCCAGGTGCACTATCCGTTCGAGAACGCGGATTGGTTCGACAGCCACTACCCCGGCGACTTCATCGTCGAGTACATCGGCCAGACCCGCGGCTGGTTCTACACGCTGCACGTGCTGGCCACCGCGCTGTTCGATCGTCCGGCTTTCAAAACCTGTGTGGCGCACGGAATTGTGCTCGGCTCCGACGGCCAGAAGATGAGCAAGTCGTTGCGCAACTACCCGGATGTTTCCGAGGTGTTCGACCGCGACGGCTCCGACGCCATGCGGTGGTTCCTGATGGCCTCGCCGATCTTGCGCGGCGGCAATCTGATCGTCACCGAGCAGGGCATCCGCGAAGGCGTGCGGCAGGTCCAGCTGCCGTTGTGGAACGCCTATAGCTTCCTGGCCCTCTATGCCCCGAAAGTGGGCAGCCGGCGCACCGATTCGCCGCACGTGCTGGACCGCTACATCCTTGCCAAGCTGGCGGCGCTGCGTGACGAGCTCACCGAGTCGATGGAGGCCTGCGACATCTCCGGGGCCTGCGAGCAGCTGCGCCAGTTCACCGAGGCGCTGACGAATTGGTATGTGCGACGGTCGCGTTCGCGGTTCTGGGAGGAAGACGTCGACGCCATCGACACCCTGCACACCGTGCTCGAGGTGAGCGCGAGGCTGGCCGCTCCACTGTTGCCGTCGGTAACGGAGATCATTTGGCGGGGTCTGACCGCGGGGCGGTCGGTGCACCTGACCGACTGGCCCGACGCGGAAGCGCTTCCCGCGGACGCCGATCTGGTCGCCGCGATGGATCAGGTCCGGGAAGTCTGCTCGGCCGCGTCGTCGCTGCGCAAGGCCAAGAAGCTGCGCGTCCGCCTGCCGCTACCGAAACTGACTGTGGCCGTGGAGGATCCGCAGCGATTGGCACCGTTCGCCGAGCTGATTGCCGACGAACTCAACGTCAAGCGCGTCGAACTGACCGACGCGATCGACACCTACGGCCGGTTCGAGCTCACCGTGAACGCGCGGGTAGCCGGGCCGCGGCTGGGCAAGGATGTGCAGGCCGCCATCAAGGCGGTCAGGGCCGGCGAAGGCGTCGTCAACCCCGACGGCACCCTGACCGCGGGTCCAGCGGTTCTGCAACCCGATGAGTACAGCTCTCGCCTGGTGGCGGCCGACCCGGATTACACCGCGGCGCTGCCCGATGGGTCCGGTCTGGTCGTGTTGGACGGCACGGTGACCCCGGAGCTGGAGGCCGAGGGCTGGGCCAAGGACCGGATCCGCGAGCTTCAGGAGTTGCGCAAGTCGACCGGGCTGGACGTCTCCGATCGCATCAGCGTGGTGATGTCGGTGCCCGCCGAGCGGGCCGACTGGGCGCAGACGCACCGCGACCTGATCGCGGGGGAGATACTCGCTACCAGCTTCGAGTTCGGCGAGCCCACCGATGGCTCAGAGATCGGCGACGGCGTGCGGGTGAGCATCGCCAAGGCCTGAGCCGCGCATCGCCTCGAGCCGCGCCCGGTCGGTCGGTCGTGGAGTTGTAGGAAAAAGTTCCGAAAAAAGTGTCCGAGCCATCGGGGGTGGCTGCTCCTACCTGTGACGGCGGCCCAATGGGGGCCGCGACCACAGTTAAGGAACACACCATGAGCATCGTCGAAGACTTCCAGTCGGCTACATTCGCTGCCATCCCGCACGACGACCTGACAGTCGCCGAGGCGTGGGCGTCGAGCCCGTTGGGTGACCCCTCGATCGAAGACGGTTCCCTGTCGGAGCCCGCAAAATTTGAGCATTTCCCGCCTACCACTGTGACCGCGGAGCCGCGATCGCGGGGAACGAACGCCCTGTTGGCCGCGGCCGTGGTCGCGGGGGTGGGGATGGTCGCCGGGCTTGGCCTAATGCTCTTTGACGGGACGGGTTCGAAGCAAGAGAAACCGGCCGTCGTGGTTCCAAATTCCAGTGTCGGTTCGGTGACGCCCCAAGCCCCCAGCGCGGTTCCGCCGTCGCCGGTGGCGCCGGCACCGCCATCGGTGGCCGCGCCCCCCGACGCCGGGCAAGCGCCGAGCGGACCCGTCAGCGGTGGGGGCGCACCGGTGTGGACCGTCCCCGCGCCGGCACCTGCGCCGGCCGGCGGAGCGGCCCCTGCCGACCCGGGCACCCCGCCCTATGCGCCGGCGGACCCCGGCACCCCGCCGCCCGCACCTTCCGTGACGGTGAACATCCCGCCGGTGGTGCCTGTGCCTGTGCCCATACCCGTACCCGTGCCGACGCCGCAGGGCGGTGGCCAGCAGGGCGGCCCCCAGCAGGGTGGCGGCCAGCAGGGTGGCGGCCAGCAGGGTGGCGGCCAGCAGGGTGGCGGCCAGCAGGGTGGTGGCCAGCAGGGTGGTGGCCAGCAGGGTGGCGGTGCCCAGCAGGGTGGCGCTCACCCAGGGCCGATCATCGGTGGTGGCCCAGTGAATTGCATTCCCTGCCACCAACAGCCGATCCAGCAACTGCCGATCCACCCGCAGCCGGTTCAGCAGCAGCCGATCCACCCGCAGCCGATTCAGCAGCAGCCGATCCACCCGCAGCCGAACCAGCAGCATCACTGAGACGGTGGGCACAGGGCGAGGCCGGACTTGCGCCGGTCTCGCCCTTGTTCTCGACGGCGGGCGTAACGCCACGGCGAAAATCCGGTTGAGATTTCGCCGTGGCGTTACGCTCGCGGCCAATCGCTAGCGGGACCGCAGCGCGCGTCGAGCGTGCGGCCAGAACGGCATGCCGGCCACGACGGTCGCGCCGGTAGCGATGAGGCCGACCGCGACGTCGACACTCTCGCGGCCGTCCCTCGCCCAGTAGACGTCCTTCAGGTCTAGCAGCAAGGCCAGCTCGTCGACGATCATCGCGTTGGCGGCGCCGAAAGCGACCGCCGCCGCGGGATGCCGTCGCTGCCTTTCCGTGCCGCGCAGACCCACCCCAGCCACCGTCGCCAGCATCCCGATCCCGAGGTTGTAGTGGTGAAAGTGCTGTCCGCCCAGTTTCATACCGCCGCCCGACGGGCCGTGGCCGGCGCGGATCCAGTGAGTTAGTCCGCGCAGCCCGGCGAACGTGAGGGTGAACGATGCCCAGGCCAGAACGGTGGCCTGCTCACCGGGTTCCAGCCGCTCGCCCCATTGGTGGCGCAGCCGCCCCAATCGCGTCGAGAGCGCGTTGCCGGCGTCGGTTTCCATCAGCCGGCCTTGATCGCGCGCCAGCGCTGCCTGCCGCCGCGAACTTCGACCTCCACGTCACGAAAACCCGCCGCACGCAAGCGATCCGGCAGCGTTTCCGGCGACACGGTATTGCAGGTGTCGCGGAAGTGCACCAGGCGGAACCGCAGCGACGTCACGCTGTCACTGCCGGCGAAGACACCGGCGGGGCGAAGCACCCGGAAGGCCTCGGCGAACAGCCGGTTTTGCAGTTCCGCGGTCGGGACGTGGTGCAGCATGGTGAACGACACCACCGAACTGAACTCGTTGTCCGGCAACCCGGTGTTGGTGCCGTCGCCGTTGATGATGCGGGCCCGCTCGCCGTACAACCGCTGCAATCGCTGCGCCATCGGGGCGTCGATTTCCACCGAGGTGAGCTTTGGCGTCTTGTCGACGAGCACCCGCAGGATCGCGCCGTAGCCCGGTCCGATCTCGAGGGTGCTGTCGCCCAGGTCCACGTCGGCGAGCACCCAAGGCAGCAGTTGGTCTTTCACCTCTTTGGCCCAGCGGTTCGAGTTGCAGCACAGCCGGTGGCAGAGGTTCATCGCCATACCCAACGACGTTAGACCAATAGCATTTGCAACTGTGGAGTCCCGCTGGGTGCTGCACCTGGATATGGACGCGTTCTTCGCCTCCGTCGAACAACTCACCCGGCCGACCCTGCGGGGTCGGCCGGTGCTGGTCGGCGGCCTGGGCGGCCGGGGCGTGGTGGCCGGCGCCAGCTATGAAGCCCGCGTCTTCGGCGCCCGGTCAGCGATGCCGATGCATCAGGCCCGCCGGCTGATCGGCGTGACCGCCGTGGTGCTGCCGCCGCGCGGTGTGGTGTACGGGGTGGCCAGCCGCCGGGTCTTCGACGCGGTCCGCAGCCTGGTGCCCGTCGTCGAGCAGCTGTCCTTTGACGAGGGCTTCGGTGAGCCGCCCCAGCTGACCGGGGTGTCGGCCGAGGACGTCGAGGCGTTCTGCGAGGGCCTGCGCCGACGGGTCCGCGAAGAGACCGGTCTGATCGCCTCGGTGGGCGCGGGCTCGGGTAAGCAGATCGCCAAGATCGCATCCGAGCTGGCCAAACCCGATGGCGTTCGGGTGGTCCGGCGCGCCGAAGAACAACAGCTCCTCGGCGGATTGCCGGTGCGGCGGCTGTGGGGCATCGGCCCGGTCGCCGAGGAGAAGCTGAATCGACTCGGCATCGAGACGATCGGGCAGCTGGCCGCGCTGACCGACGCCGAGGTGGCCAACATCCTCGGCGCGACGGTGGGGCCGGCGCTGCACCGCCTGGCCCGCGGTATCGACGACCGGCCCGTCGCCGAGCGCGCCGAAGCCAAGCAGATCAGCGCCGAGTCGACCTTCGCCGCCGACCTGACCAGCCTCGAGCAGCTGCGTGAGGCGATCGACCCGATCGCCGAGCATGCGCACCAACGCCTGCTGCGCGACGGCCGCGGCGCCCGCACCGTCACGGTGAAACTGAAGAAGTCCGACATGAGCACGCTGACCCGCTCGGCGACGTTGCCCTACGCGACCACCGAGGCCGGCGCGCTGATCGCGGTGGCCCGCCGGCTGTTGCTCGACCCGCGCGAGATCGGCCCGATTCGCCTACTCGGCGTGGGGTTTTCGGGGTTGAGCGACGTCCGCCAGGAGTCGTTGTTCCCCGACTTGGAGTTGTCGGAACCGGAATCCGACACCCAGCATTCCGTCGAAACCGCGACCGAGGCCATGTTTGCCCCGGCTACGGAGGAGGCTTCGCCGTGGCGGATCGGCGCCGCCGCGGGGTGGCGGGTGGGAGACGACATAGCCCATCGCGAACTCGGGCACGGCTGGGTGCAGGGCGCGGGCCACGGCGTGGTGACGGTGCGGTTCGAGACGCGCAGTTCGGGTCCGGGCCAGGCGCGGACGTTTCCCGCCGACACCGGCGATCTCACCGCCGCGAACCCCGTCGACTCCCTCGACTGGCCCGACTACGTCGGCGCGCTGCAGGCCGACGCGCTGCTAGCCCCAGCGGTCGATGACGCCGGCGACGGGTAGCTTCGCTGCGAGCGCGGCCATCACCAGAACCCGGGCTTGCGACGGCCGCAGCCGCGGCACCATCACCGCGCCGGCAACCGCCATGTCGTGGCCGGGACCGTAACCCGCGCTGACCCGCCCGCCGGGGACCCGGGTGGACACCGCGATGACCACCCCGTTGCCGCAGTGGCGGCGCACTCCGTCGACGACCGCGTCTCCGGCGTTGCCCGAGCCCAGCGCCTCCAGCACGACGGCTCGTGCGCCCGCGGCCACACACGCGTCAAGCGCCACGGAGTCACTCCCCAGGTATGCCGCGACGACGTCGACCCGCGGTGCGTTGGCGGCACTCAGCTCGCCGAGGTACGGCCGCGTCTTGGGGCCGGTCAGCGTCACGCCGCCGTTCACCGTGCCGACCAGTTCGCCGGCGAAGCCGCTCAGGTCGTCGGTGGCCACCTTGTGCATGCCGAGCGGTTGCAACACCCGGCCGGCGAAGCACACCAGCACACCCAGGCCGCGCGCGGCCGGGCTGGACGCGACCGCCAGCGCGTCGCGCAGGTTGGCGGGACCGTCGGCGTCCGGGGCGTCGGCGCTGCGCATCGCGCCAGTGAGGACGACCGGGACGTTTCCCGCATGGGTGAGGTCCAGCCACAGCGCGCTTTCTTCCATGGTGTCGGTGCCGTGGGTGACGACCACACCGTCGGCGCCGTCATCGATCGCGGCGCGCACGGCACCACGAATTCGATCCCAATCCGCCGGCGTCAGCTGTGAGCTGTCGAGTGCCAGCAGGTCGACGACGCCGACGTCGAGGCCCCCGCCGAGGGGTGCGGTCAGATCCGCCCCGCTATAGGCCGGGCGGCGTACCCCATCGGCGCCCTTGCTGGTCGATATCGTCCCTCCGGTGGCGATAACGGTGAGGCGGGCCATGGTGGAATCATTGCGCACGCCGCTCGCGGGCTCCGGCGGGGCGGCATCCGCGTTAGGGGATGATGGGGGAGTGCCCGAGGAACCAACAGGACCGGCCGAGCCGGTGACCTCGGACGGGGACGCCGAGGACGCCGGGGACGCCGAGGACGTGGCCGAACCCGCCAGCAGGCCGCCGAGGCGGCTGCGCCTGTTGCTGTCGGTCGCGGCCGTGGTGCTGATCCTGGACATCATCACCAAGGTGCTGGCCGTCAAACTGCTGCCCCCCGGCCAGCCGGTGTCGATCATCGGCGACACGGTGACCTGGACCTTGGTGCGCAATTCGGGCGCGGCGTTCTCGATGGCCACCGGATACACCTGGGTGCTGACGCTGATCGCGACGGGTGTCGTGGTCGGCATCTTCTGGATGGGGCGGCGGCTGGTATCGCCCTGGTGGGCGGTCGGGCTGGGGATGATCCTCGGCGGCGCCACGGGCAACCTGGTCGATCGCTTCTTCCGGGCGCCCGGGCCGCTGCGCGGCCACGTCGTGGACTTCTTGTCGGTCGGCTGGTGGCCGGTGTTCAACGTCGCCGACCCTTCCGTAGTCGGCGGGGCAATCCTGCTGGTGGTGCTGTCGATCTTCGGTTACGACTTCGACACCGTGGGTCGGCGCCGGGCCCCCGAGCCGGACACCGGTGGGCGGCGAAAGGCCGACCAGCACTGATGGCTGCCGGCGACGATGCAGTGGGGGCACCACCCGCGTGCGGGGGACGGAGCGATGTGGGGGTACCTCCCGCTTGCGGGGGAGAGGAGCGGCGCATTTGACCGACCGCTCGATGCCCGTCCCCGAGGGGCTGGCGGGCATGCGTGTTGACGCCGGGCTGGCGCGCCTGCTGGGGTTGTCGCGCAGCGCCGCGGCGGCGCTGGCCGAAGACGGTGGCGTCGAACTCGACGGGGTGCAGGCGGGAAAGTCCGACCGCCTGACCGGCGGTGCCTGGCTGCAGGTGCGCTTGCCCGACGCGCCGGCGCCTTTGGAGAACACGCCGGTCGAGATCGAAGGCATGACGATCCTTTACTCCGACGACGACATCGTCGCGGTCGACAAGCCGGCGGCCGTCGCCGCGCACGCGTCGGTGGGCTGGACCGGGCCTACGGTGCTCGGCGGCCTGGCCGCCGCCGGCTACCGGATCACCACATCCGGCGTGCCCGAGCGGCAGGGCATCGTGCATCGCCTCGACGTCGGCACCTCCGGGGTGATGGTGGTGGCGCTCTCCGAGCGTGCGTACTCGTTGCTCAAGCGGGCGTTCAAGCAGCGGACCGTCGACAAGCGCTACCACGCGCTGGTGCAGGGACATCCGGATCCGTCCAGCGGGACGATCGACGCGCCGATCGGGCGGCACCGCGGCGGCGAGTGGAAGTTCGCGGTCACCACGAACGGCCGCCACAGCCTCACCCACTACGACACCCTGGAAGCCTTCGTGGCCGCCAGCCTGCTCGACGTGCACCTGGAAACCGGCCGCACTCATCAGATCCGGGTGCATTTCTCGGCTCTGCACCACCCGTGTTGCGGCGACGGGGTCTACGGCGCCGACCCGAAGCTGGCGAAAAGGCTTGGGCTGGAACGGCAATGGTTGCACGCACGTTCGCTGGCGTTCGCCCATCCGGCCGACGGCAGGCGGATGGAGATCGTCAGCCCCTACCCACCCGATCTGCAGCACGCGCTGGACGTATTGCGCGACGAGGGTTGATCACCCCGGCTTGCGGGCCTCGACAAGGACCCGCGAGGAGTGGGTGACGAAGGGCCCGTCGGCCTCGATGAGCTGGTGAAGTTCGCGCAGCCGTTCGCGGTAGCGGTCCACCGTGAAGTCCGGCACCGTCCAAATCACCTTGCGCAGGAAGTACACGACGGCGCCGATGTCGAAGAACTCGACCCGTAACCGCTCCATGCGCATGTCGACGATCCGCAGCCCGGCGGCCTGTGCCTGCGCGCTCTGGGTGTCCGGGTGACACTGGGCCCATTTCTCGGGTTGCGGACCGATGAAGTACTCGACCAGTTCGGACACGGTTGCGGGTCCGATCTGCTGCGCGAGGTAGGTGCCGCCCGGCCGCAGCACGCGGGCGATCTCGCCCCACCGCACGGCGATGGGGTGACGGCTGGTCACCAGGTCGAAGGCCTCATCGGCGAACGGCAGCCAGGACACGTCGCGGGTCACGACGAGCACCACGCCACGCGGATGCAGGCGTTGGGTGGCCAGGGCCGCGTTGGGCGGCCAGGATTCCGTCGCGACCATCGTGGGCGGGAACGTCGCGGCGCCCGCCAGCACCTCCCCGCCCCCGGTATCGACGTCGCATGCGGCCGACACGCTAGCCAACCGCTCGCTCATCAGGCGCTGGTAGCCCCAGGACGGTCTTTCCTCTGTCGCACGTCCGTCGAGCCAGGAGAAGTCCCAGCCGTCAACGGACACCGAATCGGACTCGGCCAACAGATCATCGAATGTGCGACCCATGGTTTGCATTGTGATGTCGATCGAACGTCGCCTCAATCGTCATAGCGGTGAAACCATCGACGAAGAGATGACGACGAGATAAAGGAAAGATGACATGTGATGGGGACCCCCTCAGCTCAGACGCTCGTTGATATGGGCGTCAGAGAAATTTTTCGGGAGCTTGAGGAGGTCCCACTGATGACGATGGTAGGCGGGTTTGACGTGCACCGGAAGCAGATCACGTTCGATTACGTGGACGACGACGGCTTGGTGCACTCCGGTGAGATCCGGCCGGCCACACGCAAGACGCTGCGGGGTTGGCTGGGCAAGCACTGCGCGAGCGGGGACGCGGAGTTTGCGCTGGAGGGCTGTACGGGGTGGCGGTATGTGGTCGAGGAGCTGGCCATGGCGGGGGTGGTGGCGCATTTGGGGGATCCGGCCGAGATTGCGGGGTTGCGGGGGCCCAAGAAGCGCGCCAAGACCGACCGTGCCGATGCGCGGCTTTTGCGAACGCTGTTGGTGGAGGGCCGGTTCCCCGAGTCGTGGATCCCGCCGGCGCATGTGGTGGAGGTTCGCACCTTGGGCCGGTTGTACTGCGCGCTGATGGAGCAGCGCCGCGCCTGGCAGCAGCGCATCCACGCCCAGTTGTTTCATCAGGGCTGCCCGCCGGTCACCGCATTGCTGTCGGTGGCGGGTCGCGACGCACTCGCCGGTGCGGAGTTGTCGGGGGTGGGACGCCAGTATGTGGACACGGCGCTGCGGCGCATTGATGAGCTGGGTGCCGAGATTGTGCCGCTGCGAGCACAATTGGTGAACTTCGCCCGACACCAGCAGGGCTGTCAGGCGCTGCAGGCCCGCCACTACGGCATCGGGTGGTTATGCGCGGCGATCATCTGGGCCGAGATCGGTGACGCGCGCCGGTTTTCCAGCTCTGATCAGCTGGTGCGCTTCGCGGGCATGGACGTCACCGTGTATTCCTCGGATGCCAAACGCTCACCCGGGCATCTGTCCCGGCAAGGCTCGCCCGAGCTGCGTTGGGCCACCTTCGAGGCGGCCAAGTCCGCGGCTCGGCGCGGTTCCCCCGATTACGGCTACTACCACCAGCTGGCGGTCAAGCACGACGGCCACAATGGCAAGAACCCGACCCTGGCGGTCGAACGCAAAATCTTGCGCCGCTGCTATCACACGCTGCGTGAACTCGGTGATGCCGCGCTAAGCCCACCCCAACCCGTCCGGGAGGCCGCCTGAGATGCCAGCTGTGCGTGCCTTGCCCATACATCAATTGATGCCCGCGGTCAGCTCCTATAAGGCCCCTGCCGCCACCCGCTGTCTGGGTGGACGCCCTGGAAAGAATGAGCGGCCGCACCCATCACCAGCCCGCACGCCGGGCACCCCATCCATCATCATGTCGCCGGACCCTCGTCCGTGGACCCAGATAAGGCTGGGCGCCGGCACGCCACGCTTTGACCTCTTCGGCCCTGAGCACTCACGGAGGCGCCACATGACTTGAACCGCAACATCTTTACCCTCACTCCGCGCCGACCCAGTATGCGGCGCATCCTCGTCGGCATCGAGGTCGTTCGTCCTCGCTGCGCTGCGGGCGCTCCACCTCGACCCCGACTTGCGGTCCACCGCCCTCAACACGGAGCGGAAGTGAGATCGAACAACGATGAAACAACCAACGGATCCACCTTTACGGGGGTCCCCAACACAGATAAGGGGCGCCATCGTGCAGTACTGCCTGCTCATGCACTACCAGGAGGGCGGCGAACTCGGGCTGACCGAGGAAGACATGGCGCCCGCACGGGCGGCGTTCGCCAAGTACGCCGACGATCTCGACGCCACGGGCGTGCTGGTCGGCACCCACGTGTTGCAATCCGCCGTCGCGTCAACCACCTTCACCGCCCGCGACGGCGCACCCAGGATCCAGGACGGGCCGTTCGCCGATACCAAGGAACGCCTGGGTGGGGTGTTCGTCATCGATGTGCCCGACCTGGATGCCGCGTTGTCCTGGGCGAGGCGGTGCCCGGCCGCCGAATGGGGGTCGATCGAAATCCGGCCCGTGGCAGTCACTTACGCGAGGGGAAAGGGATGGTACAGCCCTGAATGAGGTGCAGGTCCGGGTGGCCGAGGTGGTCCGCGGGTCTTACGGCCGCCTGCTGGCGGTGCTGGCCGCGCCGAATGCCGACATCCCGGCGGCCGAGGATGCCCTCGGCGACGCGCTGGAGCGCGCGCTCACCCGTTGGCCGGACGAGGGGATACCGGCCAAGCCGGAAGCCTGGGTTCTGACCGTGGCCCGCAACCGACTGCGCGACCGGTGGAAATCGCACACCTACCGAATGACCGGCCCGCTGCCCGAAAACGACGGCCCGGCATGGGAATTCGGCAGCGATTCCAACAATTCCGCGGACCCGCCGACGATTCCCGATCGCCGCCTGGAGCTGATGCTGGTCTGTGCGCATCCGGCGATCGCCGACAACTGCCGCACCGCGTTGATGCTGCAGACGGTGCTGGGCATCGACTCGGCGGCGATCGCGCGGGCCTTCTCGTTGTCACCCGCGACGCTGGCCCAGCGTCTGGTTCGCGCGAAACGCCGGATTCGCGACGCGCACATTCCGTTCGCGGTGCCGGCCCGCGCGGACTTCGACGAGCGGCTGCCGGCCGTCCTGGAGGCCGTATACGGTGCGTGGGCGATCGATTGGCAGCTGGAGCCGGCCGGAGCGCCGATCGAATCGTTGTCCGCCGAGGCGCTGCATCTGGCACTCGTATTGGCCGAACTGCTGCCCGACGAGCCCGAGGCGCTGGGGCTCGCGGCGCTGATCTGCCTGTCCGAGTCGCGCCGCCCGGCGCGGCGCACCAGCCACGGGGCGTTCGTGCCGCTCGACGAGCAAGACACCCGGCTGTGGGACTCGGCGATGATTGCGCGCGGGGAGGCGCTGCTGCGTCGAGCTCACGGGTTCGGTCGTCCCGGCCGTTATCAGTACGAGGCGGCCATCCAGTCGGCGCACTGCGCCCGGGCGCACGGCGCGCACGTCGACTGGGCGGCGTTGCGCAAGCTGCATCGGGCGCTGCTGCGCGTCGCCCCGTCGCTGGGTGCGGCGGTCTCTCTGGCGGTCGTTGACGGCCAGGCCGACGGGCCGGAGGCGGGGTTGCGCGCGCTCGACGCGATCACCGACCCGGCGATCGCGCGCTTCCAGCCGGCTTGGACCGCGCGTGCACACTTGCTGACCGAAGCGGGCCGGCCCACGGCGGCGGCGGAGGCCTACCGCAGGGCGATCGATCTCACCACCGACGCCGGCGTCGCGGAGTATCTGCGCCGACGACTCGCCGCGGTGGCGGGGGATGGCCAGCCCGAACAGCGTTGACCGCAGTCACGCGGCGGACCGAGCGGTCTTGAACCCTGATGGTCGGCCCTTGCCGGATACGTAGATTACGGCCGGGGTTGGCTGGGCCGGGCCGGTGCGGGTAGTCCCGGCACCGAGGCAGAGAAACCCTCGCGGAGTCCACGCTTGATCTGTTCGCTCAGCGCGGGGCTGTCGGCCGGCGCTGTCTCTCTGCAGCTACAGCTGAGGGTGCTGAACGGATTCGGGTTGGTGCCGATCGCGTTCGGGTCGGCGTTGGCCGGTGCTGCTCCCGCGACACCAGCGCCGAGAGCGATTGCGGCGCCGACCAGTATGTTCGCGATCACGTGGCGGTGTCGTTGCTTCGCCGCGTGGGTCCTCGGTGCCGGAACCATCAGGTCCAAGTTCGGCGTTCCAAGAGCTTGCTGTTCTTTCTTAGCGACCGACATTAGGCCCTCTCCTTTTAGCATCCCGACGTGCTTGCACCGATACCGCCACCTGCGGCCTGGAGTGACCACCTCCGACGACTCGCGGTAACCGATAGCGCGGTGCTGCTGTTGGGGAAACGCGACTATTTCGTGTTCCTGGTTGATTAGACGGTTCATGTGGGTTTGACGGTTCATGCCTTAATGGTTCGCCGCCCAACCGGCAGTCAGTAGAGGGCTTGATTTTGTGAGGGCCACCAATTTCCTTTGTGCCCGTCGCTGCCTACGGTGGTCCGCAATTAGGAGCTTTGGCAAAAGCCGGTTTGTGATTACATCAATCATGTTGCTCAGCTCGCGCATGCCCGAACTTGCCTCGTTCGAAGTCTTGCTGGCGATCGCCAGGACGGGCAGCCTCGGAGCGGCCGCCCGCGAAATCGGGTTGACCCAACAGGCCGTCTCGGCGCGGCTGTCATCGATGGAGGCCCAGACCGGAGTGCAGCTGGCTGTGCGGACGGCCCGCGGCTCACAACTCACGCCGACCGGCGTCGTCGTCGCCGAGTGGGCGGCGCGCCTGCTCGATGTTGCCCATCACGTCGACACCGGCCTGGGCTCGCTGCGAACGCAACGGCGCCAGCAAATCAAGGTGGTGGCCAGCCAGACGATTGCCGAACAGCTCATGCCCCGCTGGCTGGTATCCCTGCGGGCGGCCGCCGTCCGGCGCGGCGTCACGGCTCCTAACGTGATTCTGACCGCCACCAACAGTGAGCATGCAATCGCTGCGGTTCGTGACGGCACCGCCGATCTGGGATTCATCGAAAGCCCCGGCACACCTCAGGGTTTGCGCAGCCGTGTCGTGGCACACGATGAACTGGTGGTCATCGTGCCCCCTGATCACAAGTGGGCTCGACGGTCACGCGTGGTGAGTGCCTCCGAACTCGCGCAGACACCCTTGGTCGCACGCGAAGTCGGCTCGGGAACACGCGATTCGCTCACGGTGGCACTGCATCAGGCCGTGGGTGACGAACTGCGCCAACCATCCCCTGTGCTCGAACTGTCATCCGCCGCGGCTGTGCGCGCTGCAGTCCTCGCCGGCGCGGGACCAGCGGTGATGAGCCGGCTGGCCGTCGCCGACGATCTGGCGGTCGGTCGGCTACGCGCCGTCACTATCCCCGAGTTGAACCTGCGCCGCCGGCTTCAAGCCATCTGGGTGGGCGGACGCACCCCGCCGGCAGGCGCAGTACGGGACCTGCTCAGCCACATCATCAGCACGCACACGCCATCGCCAGTCAGTCGATAGGTCGTATCCGGCACGGCTTAGCAACCTCGGCGATAACGGATTTTTGCCGCATCACATCACGCCGAGCCATTCTCCGAGCGGCCCAGTGCGCTCAAACCTTGCTGGTTTCACTTGACGCGATCTCGGGAGCCAGCGGCGCGATGGCGCTGAGTATGTCGGTCACCGTCGCCGAAGGGACCCCGGACGCGGCGAGCGCTTCGGCCAGGTGCCCGGCCACCAGGTTGAAGTGGTGCATGGTGATGCCGCGACCCTGGTGGACCTGCTTCATCGGCGCGCCGGTGTAGGGCTCCGGCCCGCCGAGCGCGGCCGCGAAGAACTCGACCTGTTTGCCTTTGAGGCGGTTCATGTTCGTTCCGGAGAAAAAGCCTGACAGTTGGTCATCGGCAAGCACACGAACGTAGAAGTCCTCGACCACGGGTTCGATGGCCTCGCGCCCGCCGATCCGGTCGTAGATCGTGGTCGGCTCGGGTTCGCGGAAGCGTGCCAGAATTTTCATAACGCCGATTGGAACATTTAGGCGTTGCCCATCGGTTAGTGCGCGATCACACCGGGATGACCCTGTGTAACAAGCGGATTGCCCTCATATGGCCGCCATTCGCGCGGCCGTGTGAGCCGCAGCTCCCGTTCCCATGACGGCAATCTGCATCTGCTGGCCGACCGATGCCCTAGGTTGGGTTTTATGACCCACGTCACATCGCCGACACCGCCCCGCGGCCGCGCCAACCGCGTCAGGGGGAAAACCGATGAATCTTGGTGACCTGACGAGTCTGGTGGAGAAGCCGTTCGCGGCGGTCTCCAGCCTCATCAACACCCCCAACTCGACTGGGCGATATCGACCGTTCTATTTCCGGAATCTGCTCGATGTGGTGCAGGGTCGCACCCTCAGCGATGCCGTCAAGGGCAAGACCGTGCTCATCACCGGCGGGTCGTCGGGCATCGGCGAGGCCGCCGCCAAGAAGATCGCCGAGGCGGGTGGCGTGGTGGCGCTGGTGGCGCGCACGCGGGAAAACCTCGAGAAGGTCGCCTCTGAAATCCGAGAGGTTCGCGGCGACGGCGGAAGCGCCCACGTCTACCCCTGCGACCTGTCCGACATGGACGCCATCGCCGCGATGGCCGACCAGGTGCTCGACGACCTCGGCGGCGTCGACATCCTGATCAACAACGCGGGGCGGTCGATTCGGCGCTCGCTGGAGCGGTCCTACGACCGCATCCACGACTACCAGCGGACGATGCAACTGAACTACCTCGGCGCGGTCCAGCTCATCCTCAAGTTCATCCCCGGGATGCGGGAACGCGGCTTCGGGCAGATCATCAACGTCTCCTCGGTCGGCGTGCAGACCCGCGCGCCGCGCTTCGGCGCCTACATCGCCAGCAAGGCCGCCCTGGACAGCCTGTGCGACGCGCTGCAGGCCGAAGTCGTGAACGACGACGTCAAGTTCACCACGGTGCACATGGCGCTGGTACGCACTCCGATGATCAGTCCGACCACCATGTATGACAAGTTTCCCGCGCTGACGCCGGATCAGGCGGCCGGCGTGATCACGGATGCGATCGTGCGCCGGCCCCGGCGCGAGAGTTCGCCGTTCGGACAATTCGCCGCCGTCGCCGACGCCGTCAACCCGGCGGTCATGGACCGCGTGCGCAACAGAGCCTTCGCCATGTTCGACGACTCCAACGCGGCCAAGGGCGGCGAGTCCGCCAGCGATGCAAAGCCTTTCGACAAACGAAGCGAGACGTTCGTGCGCGCGACCCGAGGGATACATTGGTGACACCATGAGCCTGCCAAAACCCGACACTGAGACAACCGTCGTCATCACCGGCGCCTCCTCCGGGATCGGCGCCGAACTGGCTCGCGGCCTGGCCCGCCGCGGCTTTCCGCTGTTGCTGGTCGCGCGGCGCCGCGAGCGCCTCGACGAACTCGCCAACGAGGTGGGCAAGGAATACACGGTGGCCGTCGAGGTCATGCCGCTCGACCTCAGCGACGGCAAGGCCCGCGGGAAGTTGGCGGACCGGCTGCGCAACGAACCGATCGCCGGCCTGTGCAACAGCGCGGGTTTCGGCACCAGCGGGGTGTTTCACACGCTGCCGCTGGAACGCGAGAGCGAAGAAGTGACGCTCAACGCCTTGGCCCTGATGGAACTCACCCACGCGGCCCTGCCCGGCATGGTCGAACGCGGTGCCGGGGCGGTGATGAACATCGCCTCGATCGCCGGATTCCAGCCGATGCCCTACATGGCGGTGTATTCGGCCACCAAGGCGTTCGTGCAGACGTTCTCCGAAGCCGTCCACGAGGAGTTGCACGGAACGGGTGTGTCGGTCACGGTGCTGTGCCCGGGCCCGGTGCCCACCGAGTGGGCCGAGATCGCCCATGCCGAGCGCTTCAGTGTTCCGCTCGCGCAGGTCTCGCCGCGCGACGTCGCCGAGGCGGCCATCGGCGGGATGCTGGGCGGTAAGCGCAGCGTGGTGCCCGGCATCGTGCCCAAGGTCGTCAGCACCGGCGGCAGATTCGTACCGCGCACCCTGCTGCTGCCGGGGATCCGGCTCGGCAACCGATTCCGCGGCGGGCCCAGCCGCTAGGCGCCGCTACGGCCGCATCGGTCGCAGGTGTCACATGAGTCACCGCGGCCTCCTCCCGCGCAGAGGCCAGTGTGGCGCGTGTGACGAAGGGCTCGCGGGGTTAGGCTCACGCCATGGCCGCCGTTGACATGACCGCCGACATGCCGATGACCCCGCATGACATGTGGGACCACGTATCGGACCTGTCGGACCTGGGCGACTGGCTCGTGATGCACGAGGGGTGGCGCAGCGAACTGCCCGACGAGATCACCGAGGGAACCGAAATCGTGGGCGTGGCACGTTCCAAAGGCCTGCGCAACCGGGTGACGTGGACGGTGACGAAGTGGGACCCGCCGCACGAGGTAGCGATGTCGGGGTTCGGCAAGGGCGGCACGAAATACGGCGTCACGCTCACCGTGCGGCCCAGCGAAGACGGGTCCACCCTCGGTCTGCGGCTTGAACTTGGCGGACGTCCGTTGTTCGGCCCGGTAGGTTCGGCCGCGGCCCGCGCCGTGAGAGGGGATGTGGAGAAGTCGCTGAAGCTGTTCGTCGAGCGGTACGGATAGTAAAACTCACATCAGCGCGACCGGGATCCGGGCATCACCGCGGTGTCGTCGTCTTCCCACAGGAGCAATTGACGCACCGCCGAGCGCGGCCCGTAGGGCCGAAGCATTTGGCTGGCCGGACGCGGGCGCACCCGTTGGGGCCACCAGAACCAGCGCCCGAGAAGCGTTGCGACAGAAGGCGTCATGAACGAACGCACGATCAGCGTGTCGAACAACAGTCCGAGGCCGATGGTGGTCCCGATCTGACCGAGCACCTGAAAACCGCTGAACACGAACGCGCACATGGTGATCGCGAAGACGAGGCCCGCGGATGTGACCACCGAGCCGGAGCCGGCCATCGCCCGGATGATGCCGGTCTTCAAGCCGGCATGGATTTCTTCCTTGAATCGCGAGATCAACAGCAGGTTGTAGTCGGACCCCACGGCCAGGAGCAGGATCACGGCCAGCGCAAGCACGACCCAGTACAGTTTGATGCCGAACATGTACTGCCAAACCAGCACGGACAGCCCGAAAGAGGCGCCCAGCGAGAGGGCCACGGTGCCCACGATGACGAGCGCGGCGATCAGGCTTCTGGTGATGATCATCATGATCAGCAGGATGAGGCTGAGTGCGGCAAGTCCGACGATCATCAGGTCGTACTTGGCGCCGTCCTGGATGTCCTTATACGTCGCCGCGGTGCCGCCGACATAGATCTGGGAGTCGGCCATCGGCGTGCCCTTCAGGGCTTCGTGCGCGGCCTTGATGATCGGGTCGATGTGTGAGATGCCTTGGGGGGTCGCGGGATCGCCTTCATGGGTGACGATCATGCGGGCCGCCTTGCCGTCGGGCGAGAGGAACAACTTCAGCCCGCGCAAGAAATCGGGGTTGTTGAAAACCTCGGGAGGCAGGTAGAAGGTGTCGTCGTTCTTGGCGGCGTCGAAGGCCCGCCCCAGCGCCGTCGCGTTGTCGATCGCGGCCTGCGTCTGGGCGTAGATGCCGGACTGCGTGGCGTAGCTCGCCAACGTCAATTCGTGGTTGGTCTCCTGGCTGTCGATCTGGGGCGGTATCAGGGCGACCAGTTTCGGCTGCAGCGCATCGAGCTTGTCCAGGGTGGCCGTGAGGTCCTCGAATTTTTCGGTGAGCTGATCTACGCCGTCGAGGGCATCCAGGACGGACCTGATCGCAAAGCAGGCGGGGATGTCGTAGCAATGCTTTTCCCAATAGAAATAGCTGCGAATCGGCCTGAAGAAGTCGTCGAAATTCGCGATCTTGTCGCGCAGGTCTTTGATCACGGCGATTGTGTCGTGAAAGCTTTGGGCCTCGCTGTGGGTGTCCGCGGCCAGCTGCTGCTGCAGCACGTACTGCTGCTTCAAGATATTGATCGTCTTCGCCAGTTCACCGGCCTGCCTTTGCAAGTCGTCCGCGCGATCCCGCTGATACGTCAGGTTTTCCTGTTGGGCGGCGCTCTGATTGCTGACCACAAACGCGAGCGAGCTGTGGACGAGCGGGGTTCCCAAGGGCCTGGTGATGGTCTGCACCTGGGCGATGCCGGGCACATGAAACACCGCCTTGGCAACCCGGTCCAACACGAGCATGTCGGCCGGGTCACGCATGTCGTGATCCGTCTCCACCATGAGCAATTCGGGTTCCAGCCGAGCCCGGGAAAAGTGCCGCTCGGCGGCCGCGTAACCGACATTGGCCGGCGTGCTGGCGGGCAGGTAGGGCCGGCTGTCGTAGCTCGTCTTGTATGCGGGCAGGGCGAGCAGACCCACGAGGGCCAGCGCGCACGCCGCTGTCAGAACCGGGGCGGGCCAGCGGACGATGGCCGTGCCGATCCGCCGCCACCCGCGGGTTCTCGTCGCGCGCTTCGGCTCGAAGACGCCCAGGGCGGCGCCCATGGTAAGCACGGCCGGCCCCAGGGTAAGCGAGGCGAGAAGCGCAACGAGGATTCCTATGGCGGCGGGAATCCCCAGGCTTTGGAAATAGGGCAGCCGGGTAAAGCTCAGACAGAACACCGCACCGGCAACGGTCAGGCCGGAACCCAAGACGATGTGCGCGGTACCGCGAAACATGGTGTAAAAGGCGGTTTCCTTGTCCTCGCCGGCCCCGCGCGCTTCCTGGTAGCGACCGACGACGAATATCGCGTAGTCCGTTCCGGCGGCGATCACCAGCAACGTGAGCAGATTCGTCGCGTACGTCGACAGCCCGATGACGCCGGCGTTCCCGAGAAAGGCGACGATTCCCCGGGCGGATGCCATTTCGATGAGGACCGTTGCGAGCACCAGGAGCATCGTGAAGACGGACCGGTACACGAACAGCAACATCAACGCGATCACCCCGACGGTTATCCCGGTGACCTTCGCGGTTCCCTTGCTGCCGACCTCGAACTGATCGGAGATGAGCGGCGCCGCGCCGGTGACATAGGCCCGGACGCCCGGCGGTGGAGGTGTGTGGTCAACGATTTCGCGGATGGCGCGGACGGACTCGTTCGCCAACGCCGACCCTTGATTGCCCGCGAGAAACACCTGAACATACGCGGCCTTGCCGTCCTTGCTCTGCGAACCGGCCGCGGTCAGGGTGTCGCCCCAGAAGTCTTGAACGTGCTCGACGTGCTTCTTGTCCTGCTCGAGCTTGCGGATCATCGCGTCGTAGAAGCGGTGGGCGTCCGCGCCGAGCGGCTTGTCACCTTCGAGCACGACCATGGCCGAGCTGTCGGTGTCGAATTCTCCGAACGCCTGTCCGATGCGCTTGATGGCCTTCAGCGACGGTGCGGCGGGGGAGTTCAGCGCCACGTTGTGTGTTCTTCCAACCTCTTCCAGCTGCGGCACCGCGGTGTTCGTGATGGCGGCCAGCGCCACCCAGAACAGCAGGATCGGCAGCGAAAGCCGGCGGATGATGCGCGGCGCCCGGGGCCGCGACTGCTGCTGCTCGCTCATCCGGACTTGTCCAGGCAGAAGGTATAGGCGTCGACTTTGTTGACGGTGCGTTCGTCCTTGACCTCACCGTTGACGGTGATGCGGCAGCCGATGGAGTCTCCGTTGCCCTGCGCGACGACGTTGCCGACGACCGCGGGCTCCGTCGTGGTGATGGTGTACGACCAGGGCAGGGGAGCGTTCTTGACTTGTTGCGGCTGGGCGTTGACATCAAGGTAGTTGATGGTGGCCACCGCGCCCGGCGCGCCGAAGACCTCGAGAACCACCTGCTTGGGATTGAAAGGGACGATCTCATTGGACAGGCCGCCGTTGGCCGAGGTGTTGTTGTGCGAGCCGAAGATCCCGTGCAGCCGGTAGATGGCGAATCCCGTGATCGCGACGACGAGCACCGCGACCAGCAGCATCCACCCCCGTTTGACGAGGGGCGCAATCGAAATCCCCTTCACCCGTTGACCTTTCGATGTTCGGGCGATCCGTGATCGTTGGTTATGACAGTACGGTACTGACCCGTACTGCACAAGAGACGTGAGCGTACACTTTTTTGCGCCGCTGGTAAGGGCCCCTTACCCATTGGATCGGGTCAGGCCGGGGATGATGAAGTCGTCGACGAGGGCTTCCACCGTCTGGCGGGTGGGCGTCCGGCTGGGGATGATCGACCGGAAGATCAGGTATCCCGGCAACAGGTCCCAGAGTTCGTCGGTGAGGGCGGTGGCGGCGATCTCGTCCCGGTCGACGGCCCGCTGCAGCACGTGCTGGATCAGGGCTTGGCGCTGGTCGAGGAATTGGTGCTGCAGGGCGTCGTTGAGGGCGGGGTGGCGCGACACCTCGACAAGCACCGCGCGGATGGTGCTGGCGTGCTGGTGGCTCTGCTCACAGATCGTTTCCCCGATCTGCAGCAGGTCGCCCCGCAATGTGCCGGTCTCCGGCGGTACCGCGACCTGGCGGATGCCTTCGATGAAGGCGGCCAACACCAATTCGGCCTTCGAACGCCAGCGCCGGTACACCGTTGCCTTGCTGGCGCGGGCGGCGCTGGCCACCGCGTCGACCGTCAACCGGTCATAACCGCGTTCCTGCAGCAGCCGCAACGTCACCGCCAGCAACTCGGCCTCTCGCGGCGACCACGGCGGTGGTCCCACGCAGCGGGCGGCGGTCTGCGTCATAGCCCCACCTTAGAACCGCGGTGTTTCGAAAGCGGATTAAAGACACACTCCGCGACACGCCCGGAAGCCGTCGGTGCTCAGACATAGACTGGCGTCCCTATGAACCAGTCCTTCGTGCACCTGCATAACCACACCGAGTACTCGATGCTGGACGGTGCCGCGAAGATAACGCCGCTGCTCGCCGAGGTCGAGCGCCTGCAAATGCCCGCGATCGGGATGACCGATCACGGCAACATGTTTGGGGCCAGCGAGTTCTACAACGAGGCGACGAAGGCCGGGATCAAGCCGATCATCGGCGTCGAAGCCTACATAGCGCCGGGCTCGCGCTTCGACACCCGGCGCGTCACGTGGGGTGACCCCAGCCAGAAGGCCGACGACGTCTCCGGGAGCGGCTCCTACACGCACCTGACGATGCTGGCCGAGAACGCCACCGGCCTGCGCAACCTGTTCAAGCTGTCCTCGCTGGCCTCCTTCGAGGGTCAGCTGAGCAAGTGGTCGCGGATGGACGCCGAGCTGATCGCGGAACACGCCGACGGCGTCATCATCACCACCGGCTGCCCGTCCGGGGAGGTGCAGACCCGGCTGCGGCTGGGCCACGACCGCGAGGCGCTGGAGGCGGCCGCCAGGTGGCGGGAGATCGTCGGGGCGGACAACTACTTCCTCGAGCTGATGGACCACGGGCTGACGATCGAACGACGGGTCCGGGACGGGTTGCTCGAGATCGGCCGCACGCTCAACGTTCGCCCGCTGGCCACCAACGACTGCCACTACGTCACCCGCGACGCGGCGCACAACCACGAGGCGCTGCTGTGTGTGCAGACCGGAAAGACGCTGTCGGACCCCAACCGCTTCAAGTTCGACGGCGACGGCTACTACCTGAAATCGGCCGCCGAGATGCGCCAGATCTGGGACGACGACGTGCCCGGCGCCTGCGACTCGACATTGTTGATCGCCGAGCGGGTGCAGTCCTACGACGAGGTGTGGGCGCCGCGCGACCGGATGCCGGTCTTCCCGGTGCCCGAGGGGCACGACCAGGCGTCCTGGCTGCGGCACGAGGTGGCCGCCGGGCTGAACCGGCGGTTTCCCGCCGGCCCGCCGGACGGCTCGGATTCCTACGCGGCACGTGCCGCGTACGAGATCGACGTCATCTGCGCCAAGGGCTTCCCGTCCTACTTCCTGATCGTCGCCGACCTGATCAACTACGCCAGGTCCGTGGGCATCCGGGTCGGCCCCGGCCGGGGCTCGGCCGCGGGATCGCTCGTCGCCTACGCCCTGGGCGTCACCGACATCGACCCGATTCCGCACGGCCTGCTGTTCGAGCGGTTCCTCAACCCCGAGCGCACCTCGATGCCCGACATCGATATCGACTTCGACGACCGTCGCCGCGGCGAGGTGGTGCGCTACGCCGCCGACAAGTGGGGCCACGACCGGGTGGCCCAGGTCATCACGTTCGGCACCATCAAAACCAAAGCGGCGCTGAAAGATTCGGCGCGGATCCACTACGGCCAGCCCGGCTTCGCCATCGCCGACCGGATCACCAAGGCGCTGCCGCCGGCGATCATGGCCAAGGACATTCCGCTGTCCGGCATCACCGACCCGAACCACGAGCGCTTCAAGGAAGCCGCGGAGGTCCGGGGCCTGATCGAGACCGACCCCGACGTGCGCACCATCTACCAGACCGCCCGCGGCCTGGAGGGCCTGATCCGCAACGCCGGCGTGCACGCCTGCGCGGTGATCATGAGCAGCGAGCCGCTGACGGAGGCGATCCCGCTGTGGAAGCGACCGCAGGACGGGGCCATCATCACCGGCTGGGATTACCCGTCGTGCGAGGCCATCGGCCTGCTGAAGATGGACTTCCTGGGGCTGCGCAACCTGACGATCATCGGCGACGCGATCGACAACATCAAGGCCAACAAGGGAATTGACCTCGACCTGGAATCCGTGCCGCTGGACGACAAGGCCACCTACGAGCTGCTCGGCCGGGGCGACACGCTCGGGGTGTTCCAACTGGACGGCGGCCCCATGCGCGACCTGCTGCGCCGCATGCAACCGACCGGGTTCGAAGACGTCGTCGCCGTCATCGCGCTCTACCGGCCCGGGCCGATGGGCATGAACGCCCACAACGACTACGCCGACCGCAAGAACAACCGGCAGGCGATCAAACCCATTCACCCCGAACTCGCGGAGCCACTTCGCGAAATCCTCGCCGAGACCTACGGCCTGATCGTCTACCAAGAGCAGATCATGCGGATCGCGCAGAAGGTGGCCGGCTACTCGCTGGCCCGAGCCGACATTCTGCGCAAGGCGATGGGTAAGAAGAAGCGTGAAGTCCTGGAGAAGGAATTCGAGGGCTTCTCCGACGGCATGAAGGCCAACGGATTCTCGGCGCGGGCGATCAAGGCGCTGTGGGACACCATCCTGCCGTTCGCCGACTACGCGTTCAACAAGTCGCACGCCGCGGGCTACGGCATGGTCTCCTATTGGACCGCCTACCTCAAGGCCAACTACCCCGCCGAGTACATGGCCGGCCTGCTGACCTCCGTCGGCGACGACAAGGACAAGGCGGCCGTGTACCTCGCCGACTGCCGCAAGCTGGGCATCACGGTGCTGCCGCCCGACGTCAACGAGTCGGGCCTGAACTTCGCGTCGGTGGGCGCCGACATCCGCTACGGGCTGGGCGCGGTGCGCAACGTCGGCGCCAACGTCGTCAGCTCGTTGATCCAAACCCGCGGCGACAAGGGCAAGTTCACCGACTTCTCGGACTACCTGAACAAGATCGACATCTCGGCGTGCAACAAGAAGGTCACCGAGTCGCTGATCAAGGCCGGCGCGTTCGATTCGCTGGGGCACGCCCGCAAGGGCCTCTTCCTGGTCCACACCGACGCCGTCGACTCGGTGCTGGGCACCAAGAAGGCCGAGGCGATGGGGCAGTTCGACCTGTTCGGCGGCTCTGATGGGGAAGGCGCCGGAGACGCGGTGTTCACCATCAAGGTGCCCGACGACGAGTGGGAGGACAAACACAAGCTGGCCCTGGAACGAGAGATGCTGGGCCTGTACGTGTCCGGGCACCCGCTCAATCGGGTGGCGCACCTGCTGAGCGCGCAGGTCGACACCGCGATCCCCGCGATCCTTGACGGCGACGTCCCCAACGAGACCCAGGTGCGGGTGGGCGGCATCCTGGCCTCGGTGAACCGCCGGGTCAACAAGAACGGAATGCCCTGGGCCTCGGCGCAATTGGAGGACCTCACCGGCGGCATCGAGGTGATGTTCTTCCCGCACGCGTATTCCACGTTCGGCGCCGACATCGTCGACGACGCCGTCGTGCTGGTCAACGCCAAGGTGGCGATCCGCGACGACCGGATCGCCCTGATCGCCAACGACCTTGTGGCGCCGGACTTTTCCAGCGCCCAGGCGGACCGGCCGCTGGCGGTCAGCATACCGACCCGGCAGTGCACTCTCGACAAGGTCAGCGCGCTCAAGCAGGTGCTGGCGCGCCACCCCGGCACCTCGCAGGTGCACCTGCGGCTCATCAGCGGGGACCGGATCACCACGCTCGAGCTGGACGCCTCGCTGCGGGTCACGCCGTCGCCCGCGCTGATGGGCGACCTCAAGGAGCTGCTCGGCCCGGGCTGTCTGGGCGTCTAGCGCAAACGCCCCAAAACTAGAAGTGAGCGGTCAGTTGCGGCATTCGGCGGTGTGAGCCCTATTCTTGGCGCATCGGGTGGGTGTACTCGAGAAACAGAGGGCACCGATGACGGCGACTTCCACATGTGCGACATGCGGGATCGAACTGCGGGAGGGTGCGCGATTCTGTGATGGGTGCGGGTCGCCGATAACGTCGCAGCAAGCGGCGGAGTACAAGCAAGTGACGGTTTTATTCGCCGACGTGGTGCATTCGATGGAGGTCGCGAGGGCCGTCGGTGCGGAGCGCTTGCGCGAGATCATGACGGACGTGTTCGACCGATGCGCCGCAATTGTCCACCGTTACGACGGCACCGTGGACAAATTCACCGGCGACGGCATCATGGCCGTTTTCGGGGCGCCCATCGCGTTGGAGGATCACGCACTTCTCGCATGCTTGACAGCTTTGGACATTCAGGAAGCGATGCATGAGGTCGCCGGGCAGGTAAACAGCAGAGACGGTATCCACGCGCAGCTGCGGGTCGGGTTGAACTCGGGCGAGGTAATTGCCGGCGAAGTTGGCTCCAGCCCTTGGAGTTACACCGCGGTTGGTCATCAGGTCGGCATGGCGCAGCGGATGGAATCAGTGGCACCGCCCGGGGGAGTCATGCTCAGCGAGTCGACTCAACGCCTCGTCGACGAGATCGCCGTGGTCGGTACCCCTGAAACTGTCCTGATCAAGGGCGTCGACGAGCCGGTGCGCGCCTGGCCGCTGCTGTCGATGCGGACAGGGCGCTTTCCCTTCAGCCGGCGGGTGTCGACGCTGGTTGGGCGCACTTGGGAGCTCGCTGCCCTGAAGGCGATATTGGAGCAGTCGGCGGCGGGCCGTGGCTGCGTGGTGGGTGTGGTCGGTCCCTCCGGTATCGGCAAGAGCCGCATCGTCGACGAGATCGTGGCGATGGCGGTACCCCGTTTGGTCCGGGTTTTCGCGACGTACTGCGAATCGCACGCCAGCAAAGTCCCGTTCTTGGTGGTGGCGCGGCTGCTGCGGGCGGGGTTCGGGGTGGACGCAATGAGTGACCACCAGGCCAGGGCGCTCCTGCGCGAAAGAGTCCACGCCGCCGATGATGTCGACCGGGTGCTTCTAGACGACACGCTGGGAATCCGCGACCCCGCCGACGAGCTGCCCGATATCGCCCCCGATGCCCGACAGCGGCGGCTGACGGCGCTGGTAAGCGCTGCAGCTCTGGCCAATGCAACACCCACCGTCTATGTCATCGAAGACGTTCACTGGATCGATCCGACCAGCGAGTCACTGCTGGCCGACTTCCTCGCCGTCGTTCCTCAGACCCATTCATTGGTGCTGATCACCTATCGTCCCGGGTACACCGGAACTTTGAGCCAGTTGGCCGGCGCACAGACGATTTCGCTCGCAGCACTTAGTGTTTCAGAGACCAAAGCGTTGGTCACGCAATTATTGGGCACGGATCCGTCGGTTGCCGGGCTGGCCGACCAGATGGTCGAACGTGCGGCCGGCAACCCGTTTTTCCTCGAGGAAATCGTGCGCGATTTGACCGATCGGGGCCTGCTCCAGGGTGAACGCGGCGCACACGTGAACGTGAGTGGGTCAACCGACGTTGCCGTGCCGGCCACCCTTCAGGCAGCGATCACCGCGCGCATTGACCGGCTCGACGGCGCGGCCAAAGCGACATTAAACGCGGCGGCGGTAATCGGCGTTCGGTTCCGCGCGGACCTGCTTGCGGCCCTGACGGATTGCTCGACGCTGGCTGATTTGCTGCATGACGAGCTGGTCGATCAGGTGGCTTTCAGCCCGGTCGCGGAGTATGCATTTCGCCAGCCGCTGATCCAGACGGTGGCCTATCAATCTCAGCTCAAGGCGGGCCGCGCCACGTTGCATCGGCGCCTGGCGGCTGTTCTTGCCGAACGCGACCCGGAATCGGCTGAGGAGAACGCGGCGCTAATTGCTGAACATCTCGAGGCCGCCGGTGACCTGGCGGCGGCGTTCGAGTGGCACATGCGTGCGGGGACTTGGCTGACGCGCCGCGACATTCGCGCGGCGCGCACGAGTTGGCAACGGGCATGCCACGTCGCCGACCAGCTGCCGGGCGACGACCCGGGGCGAGCCGCGAAGCAGATCGCGCCGCGGGCGCTGCTCTGCGTCACTGCCTGGCGAGTCGGCGGCAGCGTCGCCGACACCGGCTTCGACGACTTGCGGGAGCTCACGATCGCTGCCGATGACAAAGCCTCGCTCGGTATTGGTATGGCCGGGCAGATGTTGGCCCTATCCGCCTATGGTCGCCATCGGGACGCCGCTGCGATGGTCGCGGAATTTGTGAACCTCGTTGACTCGATCGGCGACTCGATGATGTGGGTGGGACTACTACCTGCGGCACTTACCGCGAAGTTCACAACCGGCCAGCTGGCCGAAGTTTTGCAGTTGGCCGACCGAATCATCGACGGCGCCCACGGCGATCCGAAAAAGGGCGACATCATCTTCGGCTCACCGCTCAAGGTTGCCATGATGTTCCGGGCCGCCGCCAGGATGTGCGGCGGTGCCCCCGACTGGAAGGGGGAAGTCGATTATGCGGTCGCGATGGGCGATGACATCGAACCCGGCGCGCGGTCGGTGCTGCTGCTGTTCATGTATGGGATTGGTGTAGCTAACGGACTATTGCTCCCCGATGCCGCGATGTTGAGCGAGTCGGAGGAGGCGCTTCGAGCGGCCGAGGAGCGCGGCGATGAATTCGCCTTGGCGTCGGCCAGATTGCTGCGTGGCCTCATGCTGGTGCAATTTGAAGGCCGGCAGCGTGCCGAAGGCTTTGATCTGCTTGCAGAGTCACTCACGACCGCGCTACACGACCGGGTCAACCAGGCGGCTGTGCATCAGCTCCACGTCGAACGCGCTAAGGAGCAGGCGCGAACAGGTGATCTCGACGGCGCGATCGAACAGTTGCGTAGCGCCGCTGAACAGCAATCCACTGTGGGGTTCCGCGGCGCCGCCACCACCACTTTTGTGGAAACGCTGCTGCGGCGGGGTCTGCAAGCCGATGTGGACGAGGCGGCTACGGCGATCCAACGACTGGCCGCCGTACCCACCGAACCCGGATTTGTGTTGTTCGACGTCGCGCTGCTGCGGCTACGGGCGCTACTCGCCCGGGCTCGCGGTGACGAGGAGTCGTATCGCGAGTTCGCCGAACGATATCGCACGATGGCAGCGTCATTCGGCTTCGAAGGACACATGGCGATGGCTCGGGCCCTGTAAAACCAGAATCCATAGCCCGCCAACGGGTTACGTCAAGCCGGTAGCCGCAGCGCCGCCCGATGATCGTGGGTCGGGATGATCGTCACCGCGTGCCGCGCCAGGTGCAGTCGTTGCAGCGTCCTGAAGGTTTCGTCGCGATCCTCGTCCACCAAAACGCCCGGATAGCTTGACTTTTGCCGGACCTTCTCGATCTGCAATGCGTGCCAGGCGGCGTCCCCGGCGATCAGGATCCATCCCCACCTGGTGTGCAGCAGCACCCCGACGCTGCCCGGGGTGTGTCCGGCCAGGTCCACCAGGATGACGGACCTGTCACCGAAGAGGTCGTGACTTCTGGTGAACGTCAGCACCGGCGGCCCATCCAGCTCGTAGTCGACGATGGGCCGATCGCGCAGCGAGTCGCGGACACCGCCGACGGGCGCGACGGGCCCCGAACCGATCCAATCTCTTTCCACGCGGTGCAGGTGCACCGGAAGGTCGGGCATGTCCAGCAGCCCCGACACGTGATCCCAATGCGCATGGGTGGGTAACGCGAAGTCCAATCGCGGCGTCTCGGGCAGCCGGGCCAAGGCCGTGACGGTGGGGAAGGTGTCGGCGGGCGGGTGGACCACCACACGCAGCACCGCGGGCAGTTGGGCGATCGCCCGCCGCTCGACGTCGGTGCACACGGCGGGATCGACGATGAACGTGGCCGTTGGATGCGTGACGATGAACGACGTCAGCGAATTCTCGATGCGGGCAGGTGCGAACGTGCCCTCCACGATCGCGGCGGTCGGCACCGAGCGCGGCGCCTGGTGCAGCGCGGTCACCGCCACGGTGCCGCGGGGGTCCGGCAGTCCCGCGTCGACGACGCCGCGCATGAACCGCTGATCGGGCCGCTTGGGACGCACCAGACCCCCAACGAGTCCGGCGGCGGCGGTACAGCACTGGAGGAGGGTCGGGGAGCGGACGGGGTCGGACAGATCGGTCTGCGCTTGAGTCATGGCAGGTCCACCCGCACGATGACGCTGTCGGGCCAGACGTCGCAGTCGCGCGCGCGCCGTAGCTTCTCGCGGGCGCACAGATCCTGGTGAACGTTGGTCACGCCCGGGACTTTGATCAGCGGCACGATGTTCCACTGCCATCCGTAGCGCTGGTGCAGGAGGCGGTTGGCCCGCTCGGCGTCGGCGCCCGACAGAATCGTGGAGCGGCCGGCGGCCGTCGTCGCGCCCGGGTGAACGCGGCCCCGATAGTCGCACGCGGCGAGTTCGACGTCGCGGCGCGTTGCCAGCCGCTTGGTCTTGGGCCCCACCTTGGTTCGGAATAACAACGCGTCGCCGTCCAGCCCGAACCAGATCGGGGTGTCGACCGGCGTGCCGTCGCGGCGAAAGGATCGGAGCAGGGCATAGCGCGCGTGGCTCAGCTCATCGAGTGCTTGTTTGTGCATGGCCCCAGTCAACGACTTAGAGTTAGCTCTAAGTCAAGCATCGATTTTCCCGGGAGGCTCAGATGGCTGGAGGTACCACCCGCTTGCGGGGGAGCCTGACGATCGGAGAGGTGGCGCGCCGGGCCGGGGTCGCCGCCACGACGCTGCGCTACTACGAGCAGATCGGGCTGGTTTCGGCACCGGCGCGGCTGGGCGGCCAGCGCCGCTACGACGATTCGGTTCTCACCCGGCTCGAGGTGATCCGCCTGTGCAAATCCGCCGGGTTCGCGCTGGAGGAGATCCAGCTGCTGTTCGCCGATGAGGCGCCCGGGCGGCCCGCCAGCCGGGCGCTGGCCGAGGCCAAGCTCGCCGAGATCGACGCCCAGATGGAGTCGCTGACCCGGGCGCGGGCCGTCATCGAGTGGGGGATGCGCTGCACGTGTCCGTCAATTGACGCGTGCACCTGTGGGATTCACGCGCGACTGCCCGCTTGAGCCCGTCGACGATGCAGCCCGCGTAGCGGGGTGAGGTGGGGGTCCCCCGCTTGGGGGGAGAGACGGGCCATCAGATCAGGTTCGGCCAACATCGCAAAGGAGCAGCAATGAGCCAACCGCATCCCCTTGCCGTGCAGAATTTCTCCCACATCTGCATCGGCGTCTCCGATATCGAGGCGGCACTGGCGTTCTACACCGCGGTGCTGGGCATGGACGTCGTGTTCGACGTCGAGCTCGAAGGGGCCGGGCTGGATTCGGTGACCGGCGGAGCCGCACAGCAGGGCCGCATGGTCGGCGGGCTGATCGGCGCCGCCATGGTCGAGCTGCTGTCGTTGGGCGCGGTGCCCGAGTGCCCGAGCGGGCCGCACCTGGGCTACACCAACATGTCGTTCCGGGTCGACGATCTCGACGCCGCCTACGATTCCGTTCGGCGCCACCATCCCGACGTCCGGGCCGCCCCGCCCGTCGACATCGGCGGGGTGCGGATGTTCTTCATCTACGACCCCGACGGCACCCCCATCGAACTTCTCGAGTTGCCCGGTGGCGCGTCGACGACGGCGCAGCTCTGGCGCCCCCAGAACTGAACCGAGCCTGAACCGACCGTCAGTGAGGAAATCAGGCGATGTATTCCGTGCCCCTGATCACGGACGTACGCTCACGAAGGGCAGTGCTGAACCGGCGCCAAGGAGAACGGAAATGACGACAACCGAACGCCCGGCCACCTTGTGCGAGGCGTTCCAACGCACGGCGTCGATCGATCCGGATGCCGTCGCGCTGCGGACGCCCGGCGGCACCCAGACGTTGACGTCGCGAGAATTCGCGCAGCAGGTGTGGAAGGTCGCCGCCGGCCTGGCGGGGCAGCCGGCATGAGCGGGGGACCGGCGGCGACCGCGCGCGAGATGGGTCGCACGGGAGTACGAAAGCTGCTGCAGCGCACCGGAATCGTCGACGAATCGACGGCGCCGTTGCCGACCGACCCGGCCGAGGTCGTCCAGCTGTTGGCGGCGCCGTGGTATGACGAGCGGCTGGGCGAGTTGGCCGACGAGCTGCGGCGCGACCCGGACAGTGTGCGCGCCGAGGCGGCGGGCTACCTGCGGGAGATGGCGGCCTCGCTCGACGAGCGGGCGGTGAAGGCCTGGCGCAGCTTCAGTTGCTGGCTGATGCGGGCCTACGACGTGCTGGTCGACGAGGACCAGATCGCGCAGCTGCGCAAACTTGATCGCAAAGCGACGCTGGCGTTTGCCTTTTCGCATCGCTCCTATCTGGACGGCATGCTGCTGCCGGAGGAGATCCTGGCCAACCGGCTCTCGCACGCCCTCACCTTCGGCGGCGCGAACTTGAACTTCTTCCCGATGGGAACCTGGGCCAAGCGCACGGGGACGATCTTCATCCGGCGCCAAACCAAAGATATTCCGATCTACCGGTTCGTATTACGCGCCTACGCCGCCCAGCTGGTGCAAAACCATGCCAATCTCACGTGGTCGATCGAAGGGGGCCGGACCCGGACCGGCAAGCTGCGGCCCCCGGTTTACGGGATCCTGCGCTACATCAGCGATGCCGTCGACGAAATCGACGGGCCCGAGGTCTATTTGGTGCCGACGTCCATCGTGTACGACCAGCTGCACGAGGTGGAAGCCATGACCACCGAAGCCTACGGTGCCGTGAAACGGCCGGAAGACCTTCGCTTCCTGATCCGGCTGGCGCGGCAGCAGGGCGAGCGGCTCGGTCGCGCCTACCTGGACTTCGGCGAGCCGCTGCCACTGCGCAAGCGCCTCGAGGAGTTGCGTGCCGACGAATCCGGGACCGGGACCGAAATCGAGCGCATCGCATTGGACGTCGAGCACCGGATCAACCGAGCGACTCCGGTCACGCCCACCGCGGTGGTCAGCCTCGCGCTGCTGGGTGCGGACCGGTCGCTGTCGATCAGCGAGGTGCTGGCCACCGTGCGGCCGCTGGCGAGCTACATCGCGGCGCGGAACTGGACGGTGGCCGGTGCCGCCGACCTGACGAATCGCTCGACGATCCGATGGACGTTGCATCAGCTGGTCGCGTCGGGCGTGGTCAGCGTGTACGAGGCAGGGACAGAACCGGTCTGGGGCATCGGAGCGCACCAGCACCTGGTCGCGGCGTTCTACCGCAACACCGCCATCCACATCCTGGTCGATCGCGCCATCGCCGAGACGGCATTGCTGGCGGCATCCGACATGTCAGTGGACGGCTCGGTTCTGCCGGCGACCGTGCGCGACGAGGCGCTGAGCCTTCGCGAGTTGCTCAAGTTCGAGTTCTTGTTCTCCGCACGCGCGCAATTCGAAAAGGACCTCGCCGATGAGGTGCGGCTCATCGGGCCCGCAGAGGACCCCGTAGACACCACCAAGGCCGCCAGCGCGGCCGATGTGCGCCGGCTGCTGGAGCACGCCGACCTGCTGCTGGCGCACCTGGTGCTGCGCCCGTTCCTGGACGCCTATCACATCGTCGCTGACCGGCTGGCCGCCTACGAGGATGAATCGTTCGACGAGGAGGCTTTCCTCGCCGAGTGCCTCGAGGTGGGCAAGCAGTGGGAGCTGCAGCGCAGGATAGCCAGCGCCGAGTCGAGGTCGATGGAACTGTTCAAGACCGCGCTGCGCCTGGCCCGGCACCGTGAGCTGGTGGACGCATTCGAGGATCCGGACATCGCCCGGCGACGACGCGATTTCGCCGACGAGATCGCCGCGGCCATCCGGCGCGTCAACACCATCGCGGAGCTGGCCCGGCGGGCGGTCGTGTCGAGCTGTCACCCTCCCGAGCCGCGCCGCGACACGCTCTAAGGTGGGGAGTATGCCGCTTGCAGGTGAATACGCACCCAGCCCCTGGGATTGCAGCGCCGAGTCGGCCGAGGAAGCCCTGGTCGGGGGGAGGATGCGCTGCCCCCGCCGCGGGTGCGGCGGCACCCTGGCGCGATGGGGATATGGCCGCCGCCGACGCGTCCGCGGCCTCGGTTCAGACGGAATCGAGGTGCGGCCCCGGCGGGTGCGTTGCCGCGGGTGCGGAGCCACCCAGGTCCTGCTGCCCGCCGCGTTGCAGCCACGCCGGGCGGACTCCACCGAGGTGATCGGCACCGCACTGGCCCGCAAGGCCGCAGGCCTGGGACACCGACAGATCGCCGCCATGCTGGGCCGCTCGCCGTCCACTGTCCGCCGCTGGCTGCGTGCCGCTCGCGGCCGTGATCATCTCACCCAGCTCTGGCAACGCGGCGCGCAGGAACTGATCCGGCTCGACGCCGACTCGTTCAATCAGCTCGCCAGCACCGGCAACCTGCTGCGCGACGCCCTCACCGTTCTCGCCGCCGCGGCCTGGTGGGCGCGCCGACGGCTGGGCATCGCCGAGCCGGTGTGGACCCTTATCGGCCTCTACACCCGCGGCAGCCTTCTCGCTCGGCCAGGATGACCCTTCTGCGGCCCGGCCCACCGCCGGGCCCGCGGTACCGCACGCCCGCCTCCGCCCGTCACCATGAACACGACATCCGCCGTCTCGCCGTCAACGTGAACACCATCGCGTCAGCAAGCACACCAACTACCGGCTGTTCGTGTTCACCGAAAGTGACGCCGTCATGCTCATTTTGAGTGCCGGGCAACAGTCACTCCGGGACAGCGGTCGATGTGTTGCGATGCAGGTATGACAGGTGCGGTCTGGCCGTTAGCCGGTCTGCAGGTGGTGACCCCGCGGCTGACGCTGCGGTACATCAGCGATGACCTGGGCGAGGAGCTGGCATTGCTCGCGGCCCGAGGGATTCATGATGCGGCCACGATGCCCTTTCCCATACCGTGGACCGATGTGCCTTCCCCGGAGCTGGAACGCAACACGCTGCGCTTTTACTGGCGTAACCGCGCCGAGACGACCGTCGAGCACTGGGTTCTCAACCTCGCCGCCGTCGTTGACGGCGTCGCCATGGGAGAGTGCTCGATTCGGGCCGACGATTTTCCCACGCGGCGCACCGTAGACACCGGGTCGTGGGTGGGACGCGACTACCAAGGCCAGGGAGTCGGTAAGGAGATGCGGCAAGCGGCCCTGCACCTGATTTTCGCCGGCTTCGACGCCGATCGGGCAACAACGAGCGCATTCCACGACAACACAGCTTCGCTGGGCGTGACGCGATCGCTGCCCTATACACAGATGGGCATCAGCCGCCAACAGCGTCGTGACCGCACTGAAACCACGATCGAGTTTGCGATGAGCGCCGAGCAGTGGGCCACGGTGCGCCGCAACCACATCCACCTAGTCGGAGTGAGCGCTGTCCGCGAACAACTCATGACCGCGCGTCTCGGTCGCCCTGGCTAACTGGCTAGAAGCGTTTCGCCTGTCTCGTTTGCAGACAAAACGAGGCCAATCAGTTCAGAGACCAAGAAGCGCAACCACATCCGCCAACTGGAGGCCCTCGGCTACACCGTCACCCTCACCCCAGCGGCGTAAACCCGATACCGGGTCACCATTGTTTTCGGATTAGAGAACTGCGATAGATCGGTTCTTGTCTCATCGCTGTCGATCGACCTGTGTGTCAATGGTCATTGGGAACTGCCCACAGCCGGACAGGGGTATTGCCCGTCGGTGGCCAATAAGGGCTGCCCAGTGGCGGACATGAATCTGCCCATGAGGCGATGGCTGCCACCGGCGGAGCGTGGGTTTGTTAGGTCAAGGCTTTGACTCCTTTCCCGTGTAGTGCTTGTGCCAGACGGACCGAGTCTCCGCTGGTCTGACACAGGTGAGCGTGGTGTAGCAGGCGGTCGACGGTCGCTGTGGCCAATGTTTTGGGCATCAACTCGTCGAACCCACTGGGATGAAGGTTCGACGAGATGGCTACCGACTTCCGTTCGTAGGCGGCTTCGACAATGCGGTAGAGCCCTTCGGCAGCGTCTGCGCCAACGGGAAGTAGTCCAACATCATCGATGACGACGAGTTCGGCGCGCACGATCTTGGCGACCGCCTTGCCCAGAGAATCATCGGCGCGGTGTGCGCGCACGAGGACTCCGATTTGTTCGAGGGTGAACCAGGCCACCGGCATGCCGGCTTCGATGACTTTCTGTCCGAGCGCTTCGAGGAAGAACGTCTTGCCGGTTCCAGCCGGGCCGCAAATCACCAGGTTCTCGCGGCGGCCCACCCATTCGAGGGTCCGCAAAGCCTGCTGGGTGGGCGGCGGTATCGAGGAGGCGTTCTGATCCCACACGTCGAACGTTTTGCCGGTGGGGAACCCTGCAGCTTTGCGGCGGGAGGCCAGCATCGAGCGTGCTCGTCCCGCTGTTTCTTCGGTCAACAACGCTTTGACGACCTCGGTGGGATCCCACCGTTGCGAGCGTGCGGTGGCCAGGACGTCGGCGGCGATCGCGCGTGCGTGTGGTAATCGTAGTTGCCGCATCAGATGTTCGACGTCGCCGGGAAGCTGCGCAGCCGATTCAATTGCATTCATGCGATCTCCTCCTGTTCTGCAGTAGTGCTGCTGCCGAACAGGTTCCACCCTGCGGTGCCCTGGGCGAGCGACGTGTTCTCCGATGCACCGCGGCGGGTGGGGTCCATCCCTTTGGTGGCGAGGATCGAATCGAGATCCCCGGTGGCGAACCGGCCGTGTACCGCGGCATGCCCGAGCGCCCAATCGACATCGCCGAGGTCTGCGAGTTTGGAGACCTCGACCGCGTGGGTCATCTTCTGAATGATCCGTTCGGCGCCGACCGCGGCGGCCTCCTTGAGCCAGACCGCAGCGCCGTTGCCGATGGCCAGGAACGCCCTTTCGGTGGCGGTCCGGGCCCGCAGCCGGTAGTCGCCGGGGATCTTGTCGTGATGACCAGGGAAATGTGCATCGTCGATGGCCGGGGTTCCCGGGGTGGTGCGGCGGTGTCGTGCGACTTCGATCGGGCCACCGTCGTCGAGGGCGCAGATGACGATCTCGTCGGCGCCCTCGTGGTGTCGGACCCACACACTGTGCCCCAATAGGGTTGCCGGCAACGAGTATTGGCAGTGGTCGAAGGTGATCATCGGGGTGTTGTCGGGGACTCGGCGCGTGACTCCGAGTGCGGCGGTGTGCGGCAAATCAGGCACCGCATGCAGGCGAGGGCGTTCTTCGGAGAGCATCTCGAGGGGGACCCGGCCAGTGGTGCGGTGCACGCGGGCATTGATCTCGTCGGTGAACGCCGCGCAGGCGGCCTCGACCTCAGAGAAGCTCCCGTACTGCGGCAGCAGGTTCGTCTCGGTGGGGACGATGTCTGCTTTGGCGAGTTTGACAGCGTTCTCGACTCCGCCCTTGGAAGCCGGATCGGCCGGCTCGCAGGTGAGCACCGAGATTCCGTAACGACCGAACGTCACAGCCTGGCGGTTGCGGACCGGGACGCCGGCGACGTGTCCAATGGTGACGGTCTTTTCGTTGTCGGTGAGCAGGTAGGTCGGGGCGCCGCCGATGATCCGGAACACTCGGTCGAGCCCGGCGAACACACTCGATGCGGTACGGTCGCGCAGGGCGATGACGATCCGGAAACGGCACCACGCGAGCCAGGCGACCAGGAGAACGACCTTGCGGCCTCCCACGACCGGCCCGTCCCCAAAATCGTATTGCAACCACAATCCAGGTTCAGTGATCCAGGGGCGGTGCACCCGCGTATTGCCCAGTCGCCATTGGGATTTAATCTCAGCCAAGGCACGGCGTGTGGTGCGGTCGGTGCCGGTGTATCCCAGCGCCAGGAGTCGTTCGTGTGCTTTGTCGCCGCGGATCTTTCCCTTCGAATCGGCGACCCAGCCTTCGAGGAGATCGTGCCAATCGTCGATCAGTCGGGCCCTGCGCACCGCAGGCGACAAGCCGCCGTCGCGGTCCTCGACCGCCTTCTTCACGGTGTGATGCGAGCAGCCACAAAGCTCGGCCGCGGCACGATACGACCCGGTCAGGTCATACGCATTGAGTATTTCCATGAGTTCTCCATCAGACTTCAAGTGATCTCTCCCGTGAGATTTCGATTCGACTAGGCATCGACATCGAAACCGCGGGAGAGGCCGCTACAGCGCTGACGCGCCGAGCGGGATCAGGTCGGTCTGGGCAGATTCATGTCCACCGGCGGGCACTTTCGTGCCCGCCGGTGGGTAGTTCTTATCGGCCGTCAGTGGGCATTTCCATGTCCGCCAGCGGGCAGTTTTTCATGTCCGCCGACACCTGTGGCTCAAGGGAGGGGCGCCGATAGCGCAGTTCTTCTGCAGTCACACCCCCAATTACTTCCGTGCGCCGAAACCCGTCGCAGTTCCATCCATCGAGCTGATAGAAGCGCCTGGCGCGATTGTTTTCTGCGAGCACCCAAAGCAGGGCCTCGCGCGCACCGTCTTGATAGAGCCGATCTCGGGCAGCCGCCATGAGAAGGCGACCGATGCCGATTCCCCAGCGCTGAGGATCGACGTACATAGCCCAGAGCTCGCGCGCATCCTGTAGGTCACAGTCATGAGATGGGCCCGTAATAACGAAACCGCAGATCACCCCGTGCTCAACGGCGACAAGGGCGGTCGGGTGTTCCGGACCAGTGCGACCAAAGGTGTATCGGCGCGCTCTATCTTCGGGTCTGAGTCCGTCGAGATATTCCTGTGGCAGCAGTCCCTGGTAGGCCACCTGCCACGCCCGAACGTGGATACTCGCTACCTGACATGCATCATCGGGAGTCGCTGCGCGCACCTCGGCCACCCATTCAGTATTCGGAATGCCAAACTGGGCGCGCGCTCTTGGGGCGGCCTCATCCTGTCTGTCTCGTTTGTAGAGACGAGAGTGATCAGATCCTGTCTCGGTTGCCTGTGACCACCAGCGGTCAGTGGCGCCGTTTTCCCAGCATTATCTGGCGTGGTCTCAGGAGTTCATGATCGCGACAGTCCCGCAAAGCCATCCGCAAATGCGACATGGAGCGGACTGCGGACCGATCGTGTGTGCATGATGCCGTGGGGTGATGGTGACCCGGGATGTGCTCATCAAGCGGGGAGTAGCGCAGGTTCGCGCTCGCGGACCTGCCGATCAGCTGCAAATGCGTCGAGCAACGGCCGGTTGTTGATGGCTCCGACAAGGAAATCATCGGGTGGCGGGTCGTTCTTCATGTCTGGATACCAAAGGAGTCGTGGTGCCTTCGGCGACTGTGTGTCGACCGTTGGGAGTGGACTGATGACGATTTCGTGCCAAAGCTGGTGTCACCGACAGCTGGTTGAGATAGTGCCGACATGGCACGTTCACCAACCATAGTGCGCACCCACTGGGCGGGCTCGGAACAACCGTCCGAGCAGCTTGCATTGCCGCTGTCGCGAAGCCAGGTCCTGGCGGCAGCCAAACGTTGGGGTACGGACCTGCGCAGCAACCATGTTCGGAAGGACAAACGTCTCGAATGGCTGTGCCAATGGAAGGCCATCGAGACGATCGCGAGGGACATCTGGAGAACGCACACAAAGGACGAGGAGCGATTGCGTCGCCTGTGGGTAATGCTCACCTGGGCAGTCGGCAACTTCAAACGGCAAGGTGGGACGGTCATCTCACCGCTGCCCGTGCCGTGGTCGCTCGCACCTCTCGGTGGGCGATTCTCCAGGCGAGACAGCCTATCGATTCCGGTAGGCGATGGCCGTGAACCGCTGACTCTGACCGTGAATGGCATTACCAAGGAATTGAGAGGTACCAGCGGGTTGGCGAGCGTCCCGACCGGATCGACGCTCCTGTCCGCGCTGTGGCCGGATGAGCACGCCATCTTCGATTTCCGGGACTTCCGCGTCGCGGTCGGTCTGCTTGCCCAGCAGGGAGTTCGCATCGTCGACCCGGAATCAACTGCGCGACTACCGGATCCGAATTGGGACGAGTACCGATGGTTCCGTCAACTTGTCAAGCACGAGGCCGTTCGGCTTGACCTTCCATCGCCATCGCCACAATGTCTGGAACGAGCCCTGTATGTAGCCTCGGACTTCAAGCCGGCGCGCTCGGCTGTAGGCATGAGCTTCCGGCAGCTGGGAACAGCGATCCTCGAACAATGGCCATAGCTTGCGGATCCACGCGCCCTTCGGCCGACCGGTCGAGGATCCCTCTGCGGACGTGCGAACTATCAGCGGTGGATTCAGGAAGACACAGCAGCTGTGATGATTCGGCCGGTGGTTTTCTTGGTGAGGTAATGCTGCGCGTCGTGCGGCTTGGCTCCGTTGTCGACGATGTGGGTTTCGGGTGTGACAGTCGAGTCGGGTGCGGGTGCGAAGTAGGGCTTGAGGTCGAGGCGAGTGGCGACGAGATCGTCTTCGGCGGCTAGGTTTTCCCACCGGGTAACTGCTGCGGGCACATGGGGTGGTTGGGGGCGGAGTCGTTCATAGACAACGCTTTTCAGCCCCAGTGGGGAGCCAAGTGTCATCAGGGTCAGTCCGTGCTGTGGGCGGTCGGTGATGCGGTGGAGGGCCTCGTAGGCCACGACCGAGCCGAGGGAGTGCCCGATGACCAGGCGGGTGTCGGGACCAATCCACTGCAGTACTTGGTCTTGGGCGTAGCTGCGGATTTGATCGTCGGTGAGGTAGCGGCTGACCTGGGTCAGCGCCCGCCAGACGAATCTGCTGGCGACCGCCATTCCGAACGGGGCGAACCACCGCAGTTCGGCCAGCGCGTTTAGCGCCGGGCGGCCCAGCGTCGCGCGGGGGCCCTGGGCTTGGCCGACGCTGCCGGTGAGGATCTTGAGTTGGTTTTGCGCTTGGCGTCGGTCGCTGGGATCTGTGGCGGACTCCGCGGCGGCTTGCAGCCACGCTTCGGCGAGTTGTTCGGTGAGCTGTTCGGCTTCGCCGGGCAGCGCTTCGGTGTCGAGATCGACCTCGCCTTCGCCTTGACCCCCTGGGGCGAGGAACGGTGTGCCGTAGTAGGCCATTCGGGTGTCGATATCGCCGTGGGACCCGGCGTGCCAAATGCGGTCGGCGAGTTGCTGGTTACCGCTGTTGGCGACTCCACCGGCTAGGGCAGGCAGCCAGTCACTCTCCAACACCGGGGCAGCGAGTTGTTCTTGGGCGATGCCGTGCACGAGGACGATGGTGGCCATTTCATTCCCCCTGGTTGCGGTGTGCCGGGATTAGTCGACGTGGTCAAATTAGCAGTTATGGCGGGGCGGATGGCACTGGTTGTGGGTCGCAGTGTGACCGGTTGCCGGTGTTGGCGTTTGTGGAGGATCTGGCCGGTTACTGTACGCCGCGCTGGAGGTGGAGGCTGGCGGCCGGCGGTGGTGATAGGGAGGCGCGTGCTCAACCCGAGCACGCGCGAGTTGAAGGGCCGCGGTCGAGGAGGCGTTCACCGCGGCCAACGATGCCGGGGCGACGTTGTTGATCGCGTTCATCGGGCACGGGGTGGCCACCGGGGTTCTCGATTTGTAACTGGTCAGGTCG
>CAWDJC010000019.1:0-90013 GCA_963802525.1 uncultured Actinomycetota bacterium
CAGCCGCTCCGTCAAATTCTCAAACGTCACCAGTACGACCGGATCGTCACGCCGCATCAGCGCCGAGTTGCTCATCCTGGCCCGCACCGTCCAACCCTCACAATGCCGCAACTCCACCACCAGATTCGCCAGCACATCGACACCAGAAAGCGCGCACAACGCGGCCGGCACGGTACGGAAGATCTCAGGAAACACCGACCCCGCTAACCCGTCCGGCGCATAACCCACCATCTCGGCAAACGCCGCATTGGCAAACAAGATGATGCCGTCGCGCGCCATAGCGAGCGCAGGAACCGGCAGCCGCTCCAACACCACCACAGCAGGCAACCGCCTCAAGATGTCCGTCGGTGAATCCCCGGGCCGCCCATTGCGCCGCCGCTCAATCCGCGCGCTGCCATCCATCCCGGCGCCGTCACGCGGGCAGTCGGGTAAACCCCCCGCAGGCAACCGCCCATTCGACGTGGACGGCACAGGTGTCACGATCTCCGACTGCGTAGCTACGACCGACATGTGCTCCTCCTCATGGAAGCAAGCCCAGCCTGGAGGCCGGGGTACGGCGGCGCCGGGGCGCGACCGTATGTAGATACCGGTGATCCACCTTGGAAGGTAGGATACATACTATTAAGTAAGGATTATGCGAAAATATCACACTTATAGTCTTTCGGAGCCACAAAGATTAAATTAAACTCAGGATGTATCGGTGCAGATCAGACCGCAGACGAACGGAAGACCTCGAAGGACACAGCGCTGCCCTCCGGCGGGTCAGCACGCCCGGCGGGTCACCCACCCGTCGAAGGGACTGACGGAATTACCTTGGCGCGCCGCGATGGCCCGCTGCGCAGCAACCGCGACCAGACAGGCGGGGCGATGACTGAGGCCAGCGAACGGCGAGCCGACACCACGCGCCATCGACTCATTGCCGCCGCATCACGCCAGTTCGCCCACCGCCCCTACAGCATGGTCAGCCTCGATGACATCCTGGCGGAGGCCGAACTGACCAAAGGGGCGATGTATTTTCATTTCTCCTCTAAGCAAGCGCTGGCCTTGGCGATCATCGACGACCTCACCGAGATGGGCCGTACCGCAGTCATCGAGTTGCTTGCCCGCAAGATGTCGGGACTAGAAACACTGATCGATCTTGTCTATCTCCGGGCCGTTCAAGACACCCAACAGGAGGTGGCCCGGGCCGGCGTCCGACTGCTCGACGCCCTGGACAACCCGACCTCCGTGCCCCCCGCGTTGTGGCAATCATGGATCGAGTTCGTCACCACCCTCATCCAAAGAGCAGTCGCCGAGGGTGACGTCACTGACCAGCACGATCCCGAAGACATCGCCAAGATGTTGGTGGCACTGTGGGTGGGTATCCGCCGAACCAGCAATCTCGACCAACCCGAGGACTACCTCGATGACCTCCAAAAAGTATGGATAGTGGCACTACCCAGCTTCACCAATCCCGATCGAGTCGACTACTTCACCCGATTCATCCAACGACGTCACGCACTCGCGTGAAAAGGCTTCCGCTACAGGCGCTCTCACTGTGACCTCACGCCACCGCCGCCTGCCCTTAGCCCACCGCGATTGGCCTTCAGCCACGGCCAGCGGGCATGGGCACCGATTGCGCACGGCGCGAACACACGTTTACGGCATTCCGGAGGTCTAGGGACCATGGTGCCCCAAGCCCGGTCTGAAACCACCCGCCAAAAGATCCTTGATGCCGCGACGGATGTGTTCAGCGAGGTCGGGTATGCGGCCGCAGGACTAGGTGAGGTCATCGCGCGTGCGGGAATGACCAAAGGCGCCCTCTACCACCACTTTGACTCGAAAGAAGCGCTGGCAACCGCCATCATCGAACAAGGCACAAACCTAACCCGCGACGCGTTCCGCCACGTGTGCGAATCACCCTCGCCCGCGCTCGAGAACGTGATCCACGGCGTCTTCATCGTCGCGGACCTCCTTGTCTCCGACAAAACAGCCCGGACAGCCGAACAACTCACCCGCGGACTGGCCGAATTCAACAGCACAGCCTCCCAAGTCTGGAGCGACCGGTTGGATGCGATTACGACACAAGCCAGCCGCGCAATCGCCGAAGGCGACCTCCGTGAAGGCCTCGATCCCTACGTGGTCAGCGAATCAATCCTCAACGCCATGCTCGGGGCCCAACTGCTCTCCAAGACGGAAGACGGCAACGATCACGTCAAGCGGCTAACCCGATCCCTAGACCTTCTGCTGCCGGCAATCGTCGCCGACACATCACTGGCCTATTTTCGGGAGTTTCTTGCCCGCGAATCCCTACGCCACCACCAGGTCACGGACCCGACTGACTAACGCACCAACCGTACTAGTGCTCGTCCGTCCACAGCCGCTCCGTCAAATTCTCAAACGTCACCAGTACAACCGGATCATCACGCCGCATCAGCGCCGACTTGCTCATCCTGGCCCGCACCGTCCAACCCTCACAATGCCGCAGCTCCACCACCAGATTCGCCAGCACATCGACGCCAGAAAGCGCGCACAACGCAGCCGGCACGGTACGGAAAATCTCAGGAAACGCCGACCCCGCTAACCCGTCCGGCGCATAACCCACCATCTCGGCAAACGCCGCATTGGCAAACAAGATGATGCCGTCGCGCGCCATAGCGAGCGCAGGAACCGGGAGCCGCTCCAACGCCACCACAGCAGGCAACCGCTTCAGGATGTCCATCGGTGAAGCGCCGGAAGTCCCACTACGCCGCCGCTCAATCCGCGCACCACCGTCCAGGACAGCGCCGTCGCGCGGGCAGTCGGATAAACCCCCCGCAGCCAACGCCATTCGACGCCGACGGCACAGGCGTCACCATCTCCGGCTGCGTGGTTACGACCGACATGTGCTCCTCCTCATGGAAGCAGGCCAACCCGGAGGCGGCGGGTCACCGCGGCGCCCGTTGCGACCGGCAAGTAGATACCGATGATGCACCTGCAACAGTCGGATACGTACTTGATGAGCACACAATTAACCAACTGGCAGTCTTTTAGTAAAACTGCAGGGCGTGCGTAAACGCGGGATGTCAGCTCGAGGCCAGGCGACGGACCAACGGAAGGCTTCGACGGACACAGTGCCGCCCAGGCGGGTCTGCGCACCCGGCGGGTCACCGACCCCTATCATCGAAGGGGTTCACGCGGCGGCGGAATTGTCTTGGCGTGAAGACTCGGCCCGCTGCGCGGTGACAGGCGACCAGACAGGCGGGGCGATGACCGAGGCCAGCGAACGGCGAGCCGATACCACACGCCATCGACTCATCGCCGCCGCATCACGCCAGTTCGCCCACCGCCCCTACAGCATGGTCAGCCTCGATGACATCCTGGCGGAGGCCGAACTGACCAAAGGGGCGATGTATTTTCACTTCTCCTCTAAGCAAGCGCTGGCCTTGGCGATCATCGACGACCTCACCGAGATGAGCCGTGCCGCAGTCCTCGAGTTGCTTGCCCGCGAGATGTCGGGACTAGAAACACTGATCGATCTTGTCTTCCTCCTTTCCGTTCAAGACACCCAACACGACGTGGCCCGGGCCGGCGTCCGACTGCTCGAGACCCTGGACAACACCACACCCCTGCCCCCCGCGTTGTGGCAATCAAGGATCGAGTTCGTCACCACCCTCATCCAAAGAGCAGTCGCCGAGGGCGACGTTATCGACCAGCACGATCCCGAAGACATCGCCAAGATGTTGGTGGCACTGTGGGTGGGTATCCGCCGAACCAGCAATCTCGACCAGCCCGAGGACTACCTCGATAACCTCCAAAAAGTATGGATACTGGCACTACCCAGCTTCACCAATCCCGATCGAGTCGACTACTTCACCCAATTCATCCAACGACGCCACGCACTCGCGGTGAAAAAGGTTTCCGCTGAAGCACCCTCAGTTGACCTCCACGCCACCGCCCCCGCCTCGGCGCACACCGACGCTTAACCTACCGCCGTGGCCTCAGCCGCCGACAGCGACGTAGTCAGCCTCGCGAGCGTCGAAGGCGACCTCCGCGAAGGCCTCGATCCCTACGTGGTCAGCAAATCAATCCTCAACGCCATGATAGGCGCCCAACTCGTCGCCGACACGTCACTGGCCCTTTTCGGGAGTTTCTTGCCCGCGAGTCCCTACGCCACCACCAGGTCACCGACCCGACCGACTGAGCCCACCGACCGTACTAGTGGTGGTCAACCCACAGCTGCTCCGTCAAATTGTCAAATGTGACCAACACAACCGGATCGTCACGCCGCATCATCGCCGAGTTGCTCATCCTGGCCCGCACCGTCCAACCCTCACAGTGCCGCAACTCCACCACCAGATTCGTGACTGCATCGACGCCAGAAACCGCGGCGACCTCGGCCGGCACGGTCTGGAAGATCTCAGGGAACGGCGACCCCGCTAATGCGTCCTGCTCGTAACCCACCATCTCGGCAAACGCCGTATTGGCAAACAAGATGATGCCGTCCCGCGCCATAGCGAGCGCAGGAACCGGCAGCCGCTCCAACACCACCACAGCGGGCAACCGCTCCAAGATGTCCGTCGGTGAATCGTCGGACCCCCCGTTACGCCGCCGCTCCACTCGCCGATTGCCGTCCATAAGAGCACCGTCGCGGGGGTGGCCGTGTGAGTTCCCACTCGCCAATTGCGCGTTCGACATGGATGGCACAGTAGCAACGAGACAAGATCAATACATCAAAAACAGCGAAATCTGCAGCCTTCCTCAAATCCGACTTGAGCTGGGGTTCATGTTGCACATCGCCGCCTGTGGTGACCTTGTCTTGTCACGGAGCACGTGGTACGGGTGTCGTGACAAATAGGTGACAAGTAACGGGGTGGGGTGGACGGCGCGGGGTCACATTTGGCCCTCAGACCTGGGCGAGTGCGACCGGATGGGGATCGAGGCGGCCGCGCAGCCAGTCGACGGTGCGCTCGATGCCTTCGGTGAGGTCGATGTCGGGTTTCCAGCCCAGCACCCGGCCCGCCCGCGTCGGGTCCAATGCGCTCGCATGAACCTCGCCGGTACGGGCCTCGGCGTGATCGGGCGGACGCGAGACCCCGACTGCCGCCGCGATCACCCGATGCAGCTCGGTGACCGTCGTCTGTACGCCGGTGCCGACGTTGAAGGTGCCGGTCGTCGTGACCGGCGCTTCGGCGGCGCACAGGAAGGCAGTCACGACGTCGTCGACGTAAACGTAGTCGCGGGTGGCGCTGCCGTCGCCGTAGATGGTCGTGGAACGGCCGGAGATCATCGCACTGCCGAAGAGCGCGACCACGCCGGCTTCCCCGTGCGGGTCTTGGCGTGGCCCATAGACGTTGGCCAGTGCCAGACAGATGGGCGCTAGCCCGTACATGCCTGCGTAGGCGCGCATATACAACTCTCCGGCGACCTTGGCCGCCGCATACGGGGAAAGCGGGTCCACGGGAGTGTCCTCGGTGGCAGGCAAGGTGGCGGGCGCACCGTAGCGGGCGCCACCCGAGGAGGCGAAGACGATCCGCGGCACTCGCGCACGCCGGCTCGCTTCCAGCACGTTGATGGTGCCCAGCACGTTGTTGCGGGCGTCATGTAGCGGATCATCAACGGAGCAGCGCACGTCGATCTGGGCGGCCAAATGGAACACCACGTCGGGGTTGGAGCCCGCGACGACGCCGGACAGCTCAGGGTGCCTGACGTCGACCGCGATGAAGGTGAAGCGACCGGGGCCGTTATGCCGGTGGGCCGACTCGAGGTTGGCAGCGGGGGGGGCGGCGCTGAGATTGTCGACTCCTGTCACCTGGTGTCCTTCCTTTAGCAGGCGGTCGACAAGGGTGGAACCGATGAATCCGGCAGCGCCGGTGACAAGGGTGCGCATTATCAGTTATCTCCAGCTCGACGGTGAATTGCGGACGGCGGCAACGGTTTGAGGCGGAATCGGCGATGACGCCGCGGCGAGATCCCGGTGCATGGGCGCGGGCGGTACAAACCGCCACGCGGTGGTTAAGGTCGGTCGCCTCGCGGATGTAGTTGCCAATCTGGCGCAACGACCGGTTGGCCTCCGGCACCGTCGGTGCGGCGATCTGGAACACGTGCATCTGGCCGGGCCACACCCGCAGCTCGACCGGTACTCCGGCCGCGGCGAGCCGCCGCGCGGCCAGCCGAGCGTCGTGCAGCAGGACCTCGGAACCGGATACATGGATCAATGTGCGTGGCAGACCGGCCTCGATGTGGTCGAGCGGCTCGTAGATCTCCTCGGGGCGTCCGTCCCTGATGTGACTCTGGCCCGCCTTGGCGATCAGGTAGCAGAATGCGTCAAATGCTTTGGCGGAGAACATCGCATCGCTGCGGATGTTGGGATGCACCTGTTTGTGGCGCTTGGCGATCTGCATCAGCGGTGACATGCAGACGATCGCCGCGAGCTCCTCGCCTTCGTTGAGCAGCCGTTCGGCCAGCGCGAGTGATAGGTAGCCTCCAGCGGAGTCACCCGCCAAGACGATCTGGTCGGGCTCGTAACCCTGGCCACGCAGCCACTGGTAACCGTCATAGCAATCATCGAACGCCTCACCGATCGAGTGCTTGGGCATCATCCGGTAGTTCATCACCAGCACCGGGGTATCGGCGTACTTCGACAAAGTGGTGACGAGCCGGTCATGCGTGTTGACGCCACAGGTCAGGAAGCCGCCACCGTGCATGTACAACACGACGCGCCGGCTGCCGTCGGCAGGCAGAACACCGGCAGCGCGGACCAATCGCGCGGTGCAATGCGGCAGCCGAATCGTCTGACGAACGCTGCCCGGCACGGGCGCCACAGCCCGGGCGGCGAAATCGACGAGCCCCCATGGCCACGGCGCGTTCGCCATGTGGCTGCCGATGGACAGAGCTGGCCGGATCGTAAGCCGAGCGCCGAGCCAGAGAAGCCGGCCGGCGACACTCGGATCATCCTCCACGACCTCCCGAACGGTCGCTGAGCTCCGCCCGTCGAACATGATCGACGTCACCCGATGAGCCGGGGCTACATGTTCTGTGAGCGTTCGTTTTCCGTTTTGCATGGTTTTAGCCATCGACCTGATTTTCCTGGGCCGGTGCGGCATCCTCGACGGGCAGTGACGTCGTCATCGGTGCAACGCCTGCGGCGCGGCGGCCCGCGCGGGCCCTCACGCTTGAAACATCGAATTCGTGCCACGCGGCGACGGCGTCGAGCACCGGAGCGACGTTGGTGGCCCACCAGGTGTGGTGGTTTGGCTGGGTGGCGCACTTGCGCCACAAGTCGGCAGCATGGTGCAGCCAAGTCAACAGAATGGCAACGCGCTCGTCGATGTGCTGACGGTGCACAATGTCTGCGTCCGGTCGGTCGCATCCGGCACGCAGCGCGTTACGCTCGCGATCTGAGAGGCCGCCCGCCCTTAGCCGGTCAGCGACAAGTGTGCCCAGATCGGTTCGTTCCACCTGACAGCTCGCCATCAGGATCATCAGGTACTCGTCAATGAACGCGGGCTGGCCCGGCCGCGCCCCGCCCCAATCCACGATGCCGGTGACCGGGCCCCGTATGTCGGCCACTCGAACGTTGGTGGGGGTGTAGTCGCCGTGCGTCCAGCTCACCGGCATGCGCCAGCCAACAAGGGCCTGCCGTAGCATCGTTCCAAGCCGGTCCACCTCGGTAACCAGCTGGGGATCCAGCCGCCGGCACATGTCCGTCAGGCCCGCCAGTGGTTCGACGACCCATCGCCGCAATAAGCAGACGTTGTCGACGACGACGAACGTGGCAGTCCCCCGGTGCAGCGGCGCGATAGCTCTCAGGGCAGCAGCCGTCAGCTCCTCGACACGGTTCGGGCGGCGCGCCAGTACGTCTGCCAGGTCTATTCCCGTCCGATAGGACTCCACGGACACGGTGGCATTGGTGCGCTCGTCGAATGCCAGGATCCGTGGCAGCAGTTCGCGCCATTCTTGATCGAGTCCTTGGTGGATGGCGAGTTCGGCGAGCACGCGCCGCTGCATGCGCAATTTCGCGGAACTCAGCGGGCCACGCGCCACCTTCAAAACCGCCGCAGGCGCTCCCTGCTCGGGACGCAGCAGGACCACGGTCGTGTCGCCGGCCAGTTCGGCCGGCGGCATGCTTAGTGCGACGTCGATGAAACCGATCGGGAGATCATCGACGTCGATCAGCCAGTTGGATGACCGAGCGGTGCTCGTCATGCGGTCGCTTCAGCTGACATAGCGACCGCCGGTCGCCCTGGACCCTGCTGCGGCACGACCCGGATATCGGGCCGGGATCGGCGCGCGGTAACCATCGTAACGTCGGTCGAATCGCCGTCGACGAGAATGATATCGGTCGCCTCATCGGCGATCTGCTCAAGCACCCAGCCGATGTTGGGCGCCTCACTCCTGACCGGAATAACCAGGCTGACGGTCGGATCTGCCGTGGTCGATTTCGGGCGAGAGCGAGGATGCCGAGAGAGCGAATGCTCGACTGAGTCTAAGGATGAAACGCTGGTCATGTTTCGGCTGCCAATCTTTAGGTGAAGTGCTGTGCGACTCGCAGCCTGAGGCGTGCCGCGGTTACGGCGGCCCCTGAGTGCGACCGTGTTATACCGATAATGCACTTGAAGGGCAGCTTACATACTATTGGAGGGTCTGTAAAGGATTATCAAAACTTCGAGTCTTTGATTTGGCATCGAAGCATCCGTCTGTCCGGTGTTATGGGTAAGAAGCAGACCGCAGCCAAGAGGAGTCCCCGACGTCGCGGTGGCGGTATCAACTAGATGTTCACGACCAGTTGAGCGCGCGTTGTCAAAGTATGGCGGTCGGCGCGCCAAGCACACGGGCGACGGCATTTTCGCGCTCTTCGACGGACCCACCAAAGCGGCCCGGTGTGCGTTGGCTTTGGTGCCCGCGCTTGGCACCCGCGGAATCCGCATCCGCGCCGGGGTGCACATCGGCGAGTGTGAGCGGCGCGGTGACGAGTGGAGCGGACTGGCCGTCCATACCGGAGCCCGCATCGGAGCCCTGGCGGGACCCGGCGAGGCGCTGACCAGCCGGACGGTGCGGGACCTCTCGGCCGGTTCAGATTTGCGCTTTGAAAGCCTCGGTGCGCATCGCCTCAAGGGGCTGCCGGAAGAGACGGAAGTCTTCCGGGTCACTCACAATAGGCCAACGCTCTGACCTGGCCAAACGTTGTGGAGCTAAGGGGATTCGAACCCCGCACCGAACCTGGGGAAACAGGCTCTGAACTGCGGGTTCTGTCTTCCTGCGTCGTTAGGCCGGCCCTCCGTGTGCTGCGGATATACCCTGGCGTGTTACGCGACGTAACAGTGCTGGACCCTAATTGACACGTGGCCGAGTCGGCTACTCCGAAGCACCCTCTGGATCACTCAGAACCGCCTCGTAATCGCGCCCGCCGTAGAAGACGCCGATGATCGCCACGGTCTGGTCCAACACAGCGAATGCAATAACGACCCGTCGCCTGAAGCCGATTGTGCGCAGTCCAGACCTGATGTCGTCGCGCGCGCTGCCGCGATGCGGGAATGCGGCCAGCTCCTCGCAGTAAGCGACGATCGCCTCCGTGTAGCGCGCCGCGACTTCGGCCGACCCCGCGGCGGCGATATAGCGGTACAGCTCGGCGAGCTGATCTTCCGCCTCGGGCGTGAAGACGACGCTGGGACTCACACGCTCCCGGCCTGCTCGGCGGCCAGCCGCGCCCGCACCCTCTGCGCAGTGACGGCGCGCGAAGGGTCGGTGACCACGGCGTCGTACGCGGCGGCAACCTCGTCACGAAGCCAGGCTTCAATAGCCTGATCGCGGGCGAACAATGCCCGCAGGCCCTCGCGGATCACCTCACTTTCGCTGGCGTATTCCCCTGAGCGCACCCGCTCGCGGAGCGCTTCAGCCATGTCGTTTGGGAGTGTGATGCTCAATTGCCGCGTCGTTCGCATGAGCGACCTCCATTGTTGAGTAGGACTGAATCCTACTCTTACCGCGCGGCGCGGGCGCCTGGGTGCTCAGGCGCGCCGCGAAACGCGGATATGGCTGTGATCCAGCGAGGATCACGACCGTGGTGTCGATTTCGCGGCGGATGGCCACGACCGCACCGCGGCGCGGGCGAACGCCACCGCTTGCGGTGTGACACGCTCTGGCTTCGCGACTCGACTGTCCGGTGCCAGCAGCCGGAGCCGCCGCAGCACGTCTCTGGTGTTCCTCGTTATGTGCGCCGCCGACGACGTCGTGATCGGTGTACGGTCGCGGTGCTTCCAGCCGATGGCGTCGAGCATGTCGGCGACGAACCCGTCGGGGTCGTTCTCGCCGGCCGCGACCGCGATGAGGAAGAGAAGCCCGGCCTGCTCTTCGCACAGATCCTTCGACGTGAGCGGCATACGTTCGGCGAGCTGGAACCACAGCGCCGACGGGTCGCTGCGTGCGGCCTTGCCCCGCGCGGTCACCATGAGGCGCCCACGGTGCTTTCGCAGCAGGCCCATTCGCTGTGCGGATTCCCGCAGACGCAGTACTGGGATCGTGAGTTGCTCGCGGTTGCCCATGCCGATCCAGGCGTCGGCGAGGTCGAGTTCGGTGAACGCGGCCTCGACGTGGACCGGCGGGAGGTAGCCGGCGGTCGTCAGCTTGATTCCGTCGTCCCCCACCCTGTCGATCAGCCACGCGTACGGTCGCACCGCGGTCGTGGCGGCATCCAGGTCGATGAGGACCGGCTCCTGCATCGCAACGCCCATCATCCGGCATAGCAGCCGGCGTTGCGACGTCGTTCGCACAGCGCCGAGCAGATCCGCCAGGGGTCCGGGCAGCTGACCGATGTCCACGTGTCTGTCGAAATCGCAGAGCGTTTTGTTAATTTTGACGATGTCGAACGGCGTCGTCGGGTACGAATACGGATCGATGTCGCCGAGAACCTGACGGTACTCGATCTCGGTCTCGAGGTCGCCGATGGTGGGGTCCTTAAACGCCTCGATCAGCTCGTATGCCCCGACCCCGCCGCAGTCCTCGGCCGGCCCGTCACGGTCGCCGTGGGTGCATACCACATTGCGCGCAGAGGACGCCTGCGGCTCCACCGCCTCCAGCCGCAGAACAAGCTGCCAGTTGTCGCCGAAGTCGTAGCAGTAGAACATCCGATCGCCGATGTCGGCCAGCACCTCGTCCAGGCGAACCTGTTGCTCGGGTATGCCCATCTCGCCGCTGCCCACCTCGAAATCCATGAGGTAGTACTCGGTGTCGTCACTGTAATAGGCAGGGCCACAGCCGAATCGGTGCAAATGGCTGTCGGTCCAGCCGAACGCTATCTGGATGATCTCGTGCACGTCGTCCAGAAACACGTCAGACGCAACCTCCAGCCGCCGCCACGTCGGCGGTGTGGTGCCTGCCAGATCGACCCGGACCTGGTAGGTCATCACGTCCCGGCGCCGGGGGCGGCGCCGAGACGGTGGCGGCGGTCTATCCAACGGGTCGATCACCGGTCACCTCCGCCTTCGCTCAGCGCGGCATACGCGGGCCGCAGGATCTCGACCAGCGGCCGGCCACGCACCCCGACAACGACATCGGGAAGCTGATCGAGCAATGCCGTCGACAACGTCACCCGCGGGCTTGGCGATGGGACGTCGACCTGCCGAATGAAATAGGAGTCAAGGCAATCGGTGAGCGGCCGTCCCGGCGGCTCGGCACGGTCGGCAGCGGGGCGACCCTCCGACCGGGCAGCCTGCAGATTCGCCAGCAGATCCTCACGCTCGCGTCCACGCCAGGCGAGGATGGCGAATGGATCTTCGTCGAACGACTCGGCCAGCAGGTAGAACGTCGCGGCGAGGTGCTTGCACGGCACCGCGCCATCCGGGCAGGAGCAGTCCAGCGACAGCTCCCGGGCGGTCGCTGGGAACAGCGAAAGCCCCAGCCCGGCGAAGACGTCCTCGATATCGTCCGGCATCTCGCCGGAGAGCAACGCGGCTGCATACCATGCATTTTCGGCCAGCGCACCCTCCACCTGCGTCCACTCACCCTTGTCGAAGGCGCCGACACCGATGCGCACACGGTAGGGGCGCACCCGACTGCCCTGCACCTGTGCGGTGACCAGTCCCGGACCCACATCCATCGAGATCACTTGTCCCTTGCGGGCATAGCTCCGCCCGCGCTGGAGCCGGCTGCCCATCCCGATGCCTTCGAGCACCTCGATGAACCGCTGGGACCACCATGTCTGGGCGATCGCGCCGCGGGTGCTGCGGGCTTTGAGGCCGCCGTCGACCGGGCGCGGCCGCGACGGCGGCGGGAACCAGTTACTCACCAACGGCCCCCTCGGACAGGGTGAACAGGTTGCGCAGATCGCCGGTGGACAGCTCCGTCAGCCAGCCTTCCCCGTCACCGACCACGAGATCGGCCAGCGCCTTCTTCTCCTCGATCATGTCGTCGATCTTCTCTTCGAGCGTGCCGGTGCAAATGAACTTGCGCACCTGGACCTTTCGCTTCTGGCCGATGCGGAACGCGCGGTCGGTGGCCTGGTTCTCCACAGCCGGGTTCCACCAGCGGTCAAGGTGCACAACGTGGTTGGCCGCGGTGAGGTTGAGCCCGGTGCCGCCGGCCTTCAGCGACAGCAGGAAGATCGGTGGCCCCTCACCGGACTGGAAGCGCACCACCATCTCGTCGCGCCGCTTCTTCGGGGTGCCGCCGTGCAGGTACAGCACGTCCTGCCCGAACCGCGCGGCCAGGTGCGGCACGAGCATCTCGGCGAATTCGGTGAACTGGGTGAAGCACAGCACCCGGTCGCCCTCGGCGAGGATTTCCTCCAGGATCTCCTCGAGCCGGATGACCTTGCCCGACCGCGCACCGATCGGCGAACGGTCGTGCAGCAGTTGCGCGGGATGGTTGCAGACCTGTTTGAGCTTGGCCATCGCGGCAAGCACATTGCCGCGCCGCTCGATGCCCTCGGTGTTCTCGATCTTCTCCATCATCTCGTCGACGATGGACTGGTACAGGGATGCCTGTTCGGTGGTGAGCTGGCAGTACTGCTTGATCTCGATCTTCTCGGGTAGGTCGTCGATGATCGTCGGGTCGGTCTTGAGCCGGCGCAGGACGTAGGGGCGGGTGATCCTGCGCAGCCGCTCGGCCGGCTCGGTCTGGCCGTACTTCTCGACGGGGATCGCGTACCTGGTGCGGAACACCTCGGACGAGCCGAGCAGACCGGGGTTGAGGAAGTCCATGATGGACCACAGCTCGGCGAGCCGGTTTTCGACCGGGGTCCCGGTGAGCGCCACCCGGTGCCCCGCCTTCAGCCGACGCACCGCCTTGGCCCCGCGGGACAGACTGTTCTTCACCGCCTGCGCCTCGTCCAGCACTACCCGGTTCCAGCGGAATCCGGCGAGCTCATCGATGTCGCGGGTCGCGGTGGCGTAGGTGGTGACCACGACGTCGGTGTCGGCGAGATGCTCGCGCAGCGCGTCGCCGCGCAGCCGTGCCGTGCCGTGGTGGGCGTAAACCCGCAGTGTCGGTGCGAATTTCGCGGCTTCCCGTTGCCAGTTGCCGACCAAGGACATCGGGCACAGCAGCAGTGTCGGCGCGGCACCGGGCTCGTCGTGACGTTGCGCGGACTCCAGGGCGAGCAACTGCACGGTCTTGCCCAGCCCCATATCGTCGGCCAGGCAGCTGCCCAGCCCGAGCGAGGACAGGAACGCCAGCCAGGACAGCCCGCGCTGCTGGTAGGGACGCAGCATCGCGGCGAACTCCGGTGGGGGTGCCAGCGGCTGCAACGACTGGGCCGCCGCGCCGCTGAGCAGATCGCCGAGCCAGCCGTCGGCGCGCACCGCGGTGACTTCCAGCGGGGTGTCGGTGTCGTCGGGATGGCTGGCGGCCAGCGCGAGGATCTCGGCCGTGGTCGCTTGGCCGGTGGGATTCTTCGCCAGGAACTCCAGCCCGCGGCGCAGCTGATCGGGGTCCACCGCCACCCACTGGCCGCGCAGCCGGATCAGCGGGGCCTTGGTCTCGGCGAGCGCGGCGATCTCGTCCTGCGGTCAGGGTGTCGTCACCGACCGCGAGTTCCCAGTGGAAATCGACCAGCTGGTCGCGGCCGAATCTGCTTGTGCCGCCGACCACCCCGTCGACCGGTGTGGACGCCGACACCGCGAGTCCGAGCTTGCGGCGCCGGTCCCACCATGACGGCAGCAGAACGCCGAACCCCGCCTCGTCGAGCAGCGGGCGCGGCAGTGGACAGGAAGTGGTAGGCACCCTCGGTGTCCAGGGAAATCTCGGACGGACGCGCCGTGCGCAGGGCGGGCGCGAGTTCGGGGTAGATCCGGACGGCGCGGCCGAGTTCAGCGAGCAGGAGTTCCTGGGGCCGGTCCAGCCAGCGGCGCAAGCTGCCATCCTCGTCCCAGGTCTGCTCCGCGGGTACCAACAGGCTGGGGTCGGCCATGGATTGCAGCAGGAACTCCAGCCGCCAGCCGGGCTGTCGGCCCTCCCGCTCCTCGGTTTCGGAGAGCCGGAACATCGCCCTTGCCGGGCCGGGCTCGTCGGCACCGATCGCATCCCACGGCTGCAGTGCCCCGGCCAGCGCGTCGAGTTCGCCCGGGTCCGCGTCGAACCGGCCGTCCGGGGCGGTCAGCGCGGTCAGCCAGGCTTCCTGGGCCGGAACGTGTTTCGGGCGGCGGCCACGCCGGGGCGGGAGCAGGTCGATCCCGGCCGGCAACGTCGTTCGCACCGCCGCATCCGCGAAGGCATACAGCGCCGAGATGGCCAGCTCGTGGCCGTCCTGGGTCTCCGGCTCAGCCCGGCATACCGGTGGCATCGCGGCAATCAGCGCATTCAGGGCCACGACGTCGGGACCCTGCACCACCGGACGCCAGAACGCGACTGGCCCGTGTTCGTCGCAGGAGAGCGCGGGCAGGACCCGGCCGCGCTCCACCAACTCCCGCGCGAACGCCGCCAGTTCGGCGAGATACGCCACGGATGCGCCGTACCGCACGTCGGCGGCGGGCTCGTCCAGCGCGGTCAGCGCCGACGCGGCGGGCAGGGACATCACGGGAACCGTCCAGGGCAGCAGAACGGGTTGGATTCTTGGTGCCGGGCGCGGCGTGACCCGGAACAGCTCCGGTGAGTCCAGTGGCGACTTCCGCAACGACGGCAACAACAGAACCGCGGTTCCCGGCTTGCCGGTGTGGATCGGGGCGATGGCATCGGCGTCCGCGGCGAACGGATGCGGGCGGGCCGCACGCAACGCTTCGCTGGGACTCGTCACCGCGAGCGTGGAATCCTCCGCCCACAGGCATAGCCCGTTCGAAGGCGACCAGAACCCGTGCAGGACCAACATTGACGTTTCTCCCTCGTCGGATGCGGCCAGGCTAACGAGCGAAGGTAAGCACGCCAAGGCGCCACGCGGAAGCCGTTAGGGCAGTTCACCGAGGTCGTGACCGGTGGGGCAGATGGTGTATTGATGCCAGAGGGATGACACCAGCAGTCGTACCATGCCTCCGTGCAGAAGACGACGGCCTGCCTGCCGCACGATCTCAAGGTGGCGGTGAAGCGCGCCGCGTAGCCCTCGGCGGGAAACCGTGTCCAGAGGTCTTGATGTCGAGTTCGACGCTGGGATTGTCTTCAGAACTCAGGATTGACGATTTGATCACAGGCCGGTGGACGATGTGCGACTTGTCCGCGGAGGTCGCGATTCTGCCAGGCCCGTACTTCGTCTTGATCTCACGCATTATCCCGCCGCAGCTGGGGGCTCACACGCCAGCGTGTCATGGCTGCTGAAGATAAGGGGAGCCCCTCCGCGCAAGGCGGACTGAAAAAACCGGATTCAAGTGCTGATTTCCGTTTTAGCGGTGTTACTCAGGACTGGTTACGGACTGCTACGTAACAGTGGACCCAGGGTAGAAAATACCCCTGAGCTGGACTTTCTCGGTGGAGCTAAGGGGATTCGAACCCCTGACCTACTCGATGCGAACGAGTCGCGCTACCAACTGCGCCATAGCCCCTGATCGCTAGCAGGCTACCAGCCCCGGCACCAACCGCCGAACTGCCGGCGCTACTCGCCGACCGCGCGCGGCAGGTCCCGCGGCCAACCGAAGGTCCGCATCGGCATCGCGTTTTCCAAGTGCTCGAAGATCGGGTCCTCGTCGTCGATCTCCAGCACCACGGCGCCGGGCCGCCGCAGCCGAGACGGGACCACGTCGTACTCGCGGTCGTAGGCGTTCTCCACGCCAAGCCGCGCACGCGCCATCCGCTGCATCCGGCGGCGACGCACCTTCTCCTCGATCCGGGTCTGCCTGCGCAGATAGGCCAGGTACAGCACCGTCATGCCGGTGGCGCTGCCGCACACCCACCAGGCCGTCGGCGACACCTCGAATGCGGCCGTGGCCGAGCCGACCAAAACGACCGACATCACCATCAGCACGCGCTTGCGGAACGTGTACTTGCGGGCGCTGACCGCGGCCGCGTTCTTCGTGTCGAACCGGCGCCGCCGTGAGCCACCGGGTGCGACGAACGCCAGCGGATCCTCGTCCTCCTCGCGGTCCGCTTCGGGCTCCAAACCCGATGAGTCCTCGACGTATTCGTAGCGGTCGTCCTCGTCGGCCTCGTCGTCCGTCTCGCTGTGTGGGGCGACGTCCTCGGACTCGGTCTCATCGGCGGCCTCGTCCTCATCGACGGCTTCGACCGCAGGCTCGGCCACCTCGGTGGCGGCTCCTGCCGGAAGCGCAGCGGAATCTTCGACGACGTCGACGTCGAGGTAGTCGGCCTCGGTCTGCTCGGCGGTCGCGACCGTCATCACGACCGGAGGCGCCGCCTGCCGGTCGTCGGTGTCGTCTTCCTCGTGTTCATCCTGCTCAGACTCGGTGAGCTCGTCCTCGGCCGCGTCTTCCTCCGGCTTCCAGTGGGGGTCGCTGCGATGACCCGCGGCGGGCCCACCACGCTTGAACAGCCGGGAACCGGCCGCCATTGAGCACCCTGGTCGCCAGGGCCACGTCGCTGGTGCGACGCACGGCGTCGCGTTTGCTGATGAGCATCGGAACCAGCACAAACAGCCAGAGCACCACGAGCGAAATCCACAACAGCGACTGCGGGATGCTTGGCATGATGACTTGCTCCTAACTGGTCCTGACCCCCGCGAGGCTCATGGGTGGCCGGCGCGCCCGGGCCAAGGTGACCAGCACAATTACACACCTGTAATTTGCCTCCTACAAGCACCACATGTCACTCGTGTCGCGCTAGCCACAGTTGACCGGAGGACCCGTTTTCACGGGTCCTTCGGCGAAGCGCCTCAGGAACCACCGAAATCGGGGCTCAGGGTCACGCCCAGCTCGCCTGACCAGCGCGGACCAGGGTCGCCGCCACCGATCCCTGAACCTCTTCGACCGTGATGGCCATCAACAGGTGATCGCGCCACGCCCTGTCGACCTCGAGATAGCGGCGCAGCAGGCCCTCTTCCCGGAAACCGACCTTTGCCATCACGGCGCGGCTCGCGGCGTTCTCCGGACGCACGGTGGCCTCCACCCGATGCAGCATGACGGGGCCGAAGCAGTGATCGAGACCCAGCGCCAACGCCGCCGTGGCCACCCCGCCGCCGGTGGCCGACCTCGGCACCCAATAGCCGATCCACGCCGATCGCAACGCCCCATGGGTCACGTTGCCGATGGTCAGCTGGCCGCAGAAACGCCCGTCGAGCTCGATGACGTAGGGCAGCATGCGCCCCTTGCGCGCCTCCGAACGCAGCCCGGAACACAACGCCGGCCAAGCGGCAACCGTGTGCCGGATCGTCCAATCACCGTCCGAGCTGGGCTCCCAGGGCTCGAGGTGCGCGCGATCGGCCAACCGGATGCGGCTCCACTGGGCGCCGTCACGCATCCGCACCGCCCGCAACCGGACGACCCCCGCCTGGACCCGCAGCGGCCCCACGTTCAATGGCCAACCCGGATGACGAGAGTTGGAGCGCAACAGGTTCACAAGCGTATGCAGTCGTTTCGCCTAGCCGCGCTGAGCCAGGAACGCGACGTCGACGATCTCGCCGGTGCGAATCTGCTCGGCGCCGCTGGGAACCACGACCAGGCAGTTCGCCTCGGCGAGGGTCGCCAGCAAGTGCGATGACGCCCCCGGGGCGCCGCCCAGTGCCTGCACCAAGTACTCACCGCTGTCCTGGTCGCGCATCAATTGACCGCGCAGATACCCCTTGCGCCCGGCGACCGATGTGATCGGCGACAGCGCGCGGGCCTGCACGATCCGGCGCATCGGCTGGCGCTTGCCCAGCGACAGCCGGATCAGCGGCCGGACCATCACCTCGAAGACCACCAGCGCGCTGACGGGGTTGGCCGGCAGCAGAAATGTGGGAACGCCCTCGCGCCCCAGCTGCCCGAAACCCTGGACGGATCCCGGATGCATGGCGACCCGGACGACCTCCATCTCGCCCAGCTCGGAAAGCACCGACCGCACCGACTCGGCGGCTGCGCCCCCGACCGCGCCGGCGATCACCACGATCTCGGCGCGATTGATCTGGCCTTCGACGACTTCGCGCAGCTCTCTGGGGTTGTTGCTGACGATGCCGATGCGGTTGACCTCCGCGCCGGCGTCGCGGGCCGCCGCCGCCAACGCATAGGAGTTGACGTCGTAGACCTGCCCGTTTCCGGGGGTGCGCGAGATGTCGACCAGCTCGCCACCCACGGCCATTACCGACAGCCGCGGGCGCGGGTGCACCAACACCCGTTCGCGGCCGACCGCGGCCAGCAGCCCGACCTGCGCCGCGCCGATGATGGTTCCGGCGCGCACGGCAACGTCGCCGGGCTGGACATCGTCGCCGGCGCGGCGCACGTAGGCACCCGACGGTGCGCCACGCAGAATCCGCACGCGCGACGTCCCGCCATCCGTCCATCGCACCGGCAGGACGGCGTCGGCCAGGGTGGGCAGCGGGGCCCCGGTCTGCACCCGCACGGCCTGCCGCGGCTGCAGCCGGCTGGGTGTGCGCGAGCCGGCCTCGACGGTTCCCATGACGGGCAGGACAATTCCGTCACGCACGTCTTCATCACCGGCGAGTTCGCCGGACGGCTCACCGAAACCTTCGCCGCCCACCTCACCGACACCGAGCACGTCGACGCTGCGCACCGCGTAGCCGTCGATCGCGGCCTGATCAAACGCGGGCATGGGCCGCTCGGTCACCACCTCCTCGGCGCACATCAACCCCTGCGCCTCGGCGATGGCCACTCGTATCGGTCGCGGGGCCACCGCGGCGGCCGTTATCCGGGCCTGCTGCTCCTCCACAGAACGCACAAGCGCGCCTTCCTGCCCTCGAGCCGTGGCGGGCGCCGTCCCGCGCGACTTGGGCCCGCCTCGTCCGGCCGGGCCCGGCGTTATCGCCCGGCTACCGCTCGGTCAGGCCCAGTCGCGCCACCAACCATCGCCGCAAATCCGGGCCATAGTCGTTACGATCCAATGCAAAGTCAACCGCAGCCTTCAGGTAGCCGCCGGGATTTCCCAAGTCGTGTCGGGATCCGTGATGCACGACGACATGCACCGGGTGGCCCTCTTTGATCAGCAGCGCGATCCCGTCGGTGAGCTGCATTTCGCCGCCGGCCCCTCGGTCGATGCGGCGCAACGCGTCGAAGATCGCGCGGTCGAGCACGTAGCGGCCCGCCGCGGCATACATCGACGGGGCGTCCTCGGCCTTGGGCTTCTCGACCATGCCGTTGACCTTCAGCACGTCGGGATTGTCATCGTCGGGGACCGCCTCGACATCGAAAACGCCGTAGGCGCTGATCTCTTCGGGAGTGACTTCAATCGCGCACAACACCGTGCCGCCGTGGTCGGCCCGCACCTTCGCCATCGTCTCCAAGACGCCGGTCGGCATCACCAAGTCGTCGGGTAGCAGCACCATGACGGCGTCCTCGTCCACGGCCAGCGTGGGCTCCACGCAACTGATCGCGTGTCCCAGTCCGAGCGGCTCGGCCTGCACGACGGACTCCACCTTGATCAGCTGCGGCGCACGACGCACCTTGTCGAGCATGGCTGTCTTGCCGCGCGCCTCGAGCGTGCCCTCCAGCACGAGGTCTTCGACAAAATGCGCGACGACCCCGTCCTTGCCCTCGGAGGTGACGATCACCAAACGTTCCGCGCCGGCCGCGGCCGCCTCTTCGGCGACCAGCTCGATGCCGGGAGTGTCGACGACCGGTAGCAGCTCCTTGGGCACCGTCTTGGTCGCGGGCAGGAAACGCGTACCCAGACCGGCCGCAGGGACGATCGCCGTGAAGGGGATCGGAACTTCTGGGCGTGACATTGTTCAAACGATAACCCTCGTCAGGTGTGCCGACGCGGTATGGCGGCGCCAAAGCCGGGCCTGTCATGGTTGAGGGCATGGCAATCGCGAGCAAGACGGCGTTGCGCGAGCAGCTGCTCGCGGCCCGGCGTTGCGTTGCCGACGACGTTCGTGCCGCCGAGGCGCGCATGCTCAGCGAGCGATTGGAGCCGGCGGTCACCAGCGCGAGCACGGTCTGCGCGTACGTGCCGGTGGGCACCGAGCCCGGATCGATCGAGATGCTGGACATGTTGCTGCGCCGGTCGGCGCGGGTGCTGCTGCCGGTCGCACGCACCACCGGCCCGGGAAATAAAGGCCTGCCGTTGCCGCTGCGGTGGGGGGAATACCGGCCGGGCGAGCTTGTCCCCGGACCGTGGGGGCTGCTCGAGCCGCCCGGGCCCATGCTGCCCGAGTCCGCGCTGGCCGAGGCCACCGTGGTGATCGTGCCGGCGCTGGCCGTGGACCGTCGGGGCGTGCGGCTGGGCCGGGGACGCGGGTTCTACGACCGCTCGCTGAAGGTCCGGAACCCGCAAACGCGCCTGGTCGCGATGGTGCGCGACGACGAGTTTCTTGACGAGTTGCCCGCCGAGCCGCACGACGTGCCGATGACCCACGCGCTCACGCCAAAGCGGGGCCTGATCGCGCTGCCGAGCCGGGAATGATCACGATCACGTGGCGGTTCTAGCACTTGAGACGGTAGAGTGCTAATCCAGCCCGTCATGATTTCGGAGGTTTTCGTGCCGACTTATAGCTACGCGTGCACCGAGTGTGACGACCGCTTCGACGTCGTGCAGGCGTTCACCGACGACGCGCTGACCACCTGCGAGAAGTGCTCGGGTCGGCTGCGCAAGCTGTTCAATTCCGTCGGCGTCGTGTTCAAGGGCAGCGGTTTTTACCGCACCGACAGCCGCGAGGACGGCAAGAAGTCCAAGAGCGCGACCAACGGATCCTCGACGAGCGATGCGGGGTCGAGTTCGGGGTCGAGCGAAAAGAACGGCTCCAGCGACAAGAACGGCTCGAGCGAGAAGTCCGAGAAGTCATCGGCCAGCGCCACGCCGGCCACCGCGGCCGCATCGAGCTAAACGGTTATCCACAAGGCCGGTTCCTGACCCGCATCGCGGACGCTGCCCTGCGCATACCGTTGGGGCGTGGGGGAATCATCGCTGAATCCGGCGCTGTTGCGCCGGATATCGACGTCGTTACGCCCCGACTGGACTCGCACCGTGCTGGCCCGGCGAGTGGCCGCGGGCGGTCTCGTCGTGCTGGCAGGCATCGCGACGCTGCGGTCGAATCCGGACGGTGACAGCGCCGACGTGGTGGTCGCGGTGCGCGACCTGCGCCCCGGCGCCGCGTTGACCGCCGATGATGTCCGGCTCGAAAAGCGTTTGGCCACAACGATTCCCGATGGATCGCAGGCCGACCTGGGTACGGTTGTCGGTTCGACGCTGGCCAGCCCCACGAGGCGCGGCGAGGTGCTCACCGATGTCCGGTTGCTGGGCAGCCGGCTGGCCGAGTCGACGGCCGGGCCCGGCGCCCGCATCGTGCCGCTGCATCTGGCGGACAGCGCCCTGATCGACCTGGTTCGGGTCGGCGATGTCGTGGACGTGCTGGCCGCTCCAACCGGCGACGCGCCGGCGGGCACCCAGGCCGTGACCAAAGTGGTAGCAACCGACGCCGTCGTCGTGCTCGTGTCGGCCAAGCAAAAAGCCCAGGCTGCTGACAGCGACCGCGTAGTGTTGGTTGCGCTACCGGCTCGCGTGGCGAACACGGTGGCAGGCTCGGCGCTGGGGCAGACGGTAACGCTCACCCTGCACTGAGTACCTGGCCGCTGTTGGGCACGTGATCGATAGCAAACTTTGTCCAGTCCAGAAAGGGCCTGCCCATGCTCAAAGGGTTCAAGGAGTTTCTCTCGCGGGGCAATATCGTCGACCTGGCCGTCGCGGTCGTCATCGGTACTGCCTTCACTGCCTTGGTCACCAAGTTCACCGACAGCATCATCACGCCGCTGATCAACCGGATCGGCGTCAAGCAGCAGTCCAATGTCGGCGCCTTGAAGATCAGCATCGGCGGCGGTCAGACCATCGACTTGAACATCCTGCTATCGGCCGCGATCAACTTCATCCTGATCGCGACTGTCGTGTACTTCTTCGTCGTGCTTCCCTACAACACCCTGCGCAGGCGCGGCGAGGTCGAGCAGGCGGACGACGCCCAGATCGTCCTGCTCACCGAAATCCGCGACCTCCTGGCGCAAACCACCAACGGAGACTCCTCCGGCAAGCACGGTGGAGCGGCGGCCACCACACCGCCTCCGGCCCACGGACCCCGCGCGGACGCCGAAGCGCAGTGACCCGCTAGATCTCCAGGCTCGACAACTGGCCGATGATCTGAGCGGCGAGCGGATTCAGCGTCGCCATTCCGTCGCGCACCGCGTAACGGGAGCCGGCGAGGTTGACCACCAGCGTGCTTCCAGACACCCCGGCCAGACCGCGGGACAATCCGGCATCGATGATTCCCGCGGACAACCCCGAGGCGCGGATGGCTTCGGCGATGCCCAGGATTTCTCGATCCAGAATCTCGCGGGTGGCCTCCGGGGTGACGTCACGTGGGGTGACACCGGTCCCGCCCACCGAGACCACCAGGTCCACCCCGCCGATCACCGCGGTGTTCAGCGCGTTGCGGATCTCGACCTCGTCGGCCGCGACCGCCACCACGCCGTCGACAACGAACCCCGCCTCGGTCAGCAGCTCGGTGACCAGCGGTCCGCTATGGTCCTCGTCCCCGTGCGCGGTGCGATCGTCGACCACCACGACCAGGGCCCGGCCGACTACCAACTCCGCACCCGTTTCCATGGGTGCAACCGTATATCCGAGTTCCGACAATCCCGCCGCCGAGGGCTCATCGACTCTCATCACTGGTCCGCCTTGCCGAGGGTGACCTGCACGGTGCGGCTCCCGCCACCCTGATCCTGGAATGTCAGCGACACCTTGTCGCCGGGCGCCTTGGAGCGCACGGCGGCCACCAATGCGTCGGCACTGCTGATCGGGCGGTCGTCGACCTTGGTGACGACGACCCCCTTCGGCACTCCGGCCGTGGCGGCCGCACCGTTCGGCACGACATCGACAACCTTGGCACCCGGGGTGCCCTTGTCACTGGTCACCTGCACGCCCAGCGAGGCGTGCGTCGCCTTCCCGGTGCTGATCAACTCGTCGGCGATGCGCTTGGCCTGGTCGACCGGAATCGCGAAGCCCAGGCCGATGGAGCCGCTCTGGGCGTCGGGCGAGTCGGCGCCCAGGGTGGCGATCGCGGAGTTGACGCCCACCAGCTGGCCGCTCATGTTGACCAACGCACCACCGGAGTTACCCGGGTTGATCGCGGCGTCGGTCTGAATCGCGTCCAGCACGGTGTTTTGGTTGCCCGACTCCCCCGTCGTGGACACCGGCCGGTTCATGGCGCTGATGATCCCGGTGGTCACGGTGCCGGAAAGGCCCAGCGGCGAGCCGATCGCCACCACCGGCTGGCCGACCCGCAAATCCGTCGAGGAGCCCAACGAGATCGGGGTGAGGTTGGGTATGCCCTGCACGCGAATCACCGCGATATCGCTGGTGGGGTCCGCACCGACCACCGTGAACGGCGCCGTGCGGCCGTCGGAGAAGGTCACCGTCGTTTTCGGCGGCGGCCCGCCGGGGGTGCCGGGGCCGCCCCCCGGCTTGACCGCGGCGGCGACCACGTGGTTGTTGGTCAGGATCAGGCCGTCGGCCGAGAGCACGATGCCGGAGCCCTCTTCCGACTGGCGACCCAGATCCGTCTCCAGCATGACGACGCTGGGCACCACCTTCGTAGCGACCTGTTCGACGCTGCCCGGCGGCATGTTCGCGGCCGGGACGCTGGGAGCAGCCCCCGGGATTATCCCGTGGCCGTTGCCGGTCGTGGCGTGCGTGCCCAGCTCGACGGCCGTCGCCGCGGCGCCGCCGATGCCGGCCGAGACGATCGCGATCGCCAGCGCGCCTGCGGCCAAAGTGCCTGCGCGGGAACGTTTCTGGGGCACCGGCACGGGCGCCGGAGGCATCGGCGGCAACATGTGTATCGGACCGGTCGCGGTCCCTCCGGGGATGGGACCCGGCCCGGTACCCCCTGGTATCGGACCCGGCCCGGTGCCGCCGAATGGCTCATAGGGCCGACGGTATGGGGTCGTCTGCGTCGGCTGGGCTTGCTGATAGCGCCAGTCGAATTGCGGGTTGTACGGCTGCTGATGCCCCTGCGCATACGCTGGGGTCCCCGCATGGCCGGGCTGGGGTCCCCCTGCAAACGGGGAAGACACAGGCTGATTAGGCCCGGTACGGTATCCCGGCTGCTGCGGCGGCGGTGGCGAATACCTCGGGTCATTCGTCATGTCGCTACGTGTCTTCCTCTATATCTTTCGGCTCGACTTGGCTCGATGCCAACAGTAACTGCAGAACTACCTTGCCCGCGCGGACTGAGAGTCCGCTGAGATAACGTTCGCCGAATCCCGAGAGTTCGCCGTGGTACCCGCCACGGGCACGACAGGGTCTGTCTCAGCGTCGATCTTAGTGCCGGGCGCCGCCGTCGAGTAAATCGGAACCGGCATCGGCCGGCCGGGAAGCAGCACATAAATGGAGGTACCCGGGGGCTGCCCGCCCGGCACGGTGTCCTCGACGCGGAGTAACCCACCGTGGTTGAGCACCACCTTTTTCACGATCGCCAGCCCAAGTCCCGAACCCGGCATCGCCCGCGCCGTCGTCGACCGGTAGAAGCGCTCGAAGACCAGGCGGCGCTCGTGCGGTGGAATCCCTGGCCCGTGGTCGGAGACCACCAGCTCGGCGTGCGATGGATCGAGTTGCCTCATCGTGATACCGACACGGCCACCCGGCGGGCTCCACTTGGCCGCGTTGTCCATGAGGTTCAGCACCGCGCGCGACAGCCCGGCGGCGTCGCCGTGGACCTGCCAGGGGATCGCCTCGACTTCGAAGTGAATATCGTTGCGCCGCCGCCTAACTCGCTCCAGGCTGCGATCGATCACCTCGGACACGTCGACCGTCTCGTGCACGACTTGACCGGCGTCGTCGCGAGTGAGATCCACCAAATCGCCTACCAGCGTGGACAATTCCTCGATCTGCGCGAGTACGTCGGTGCGCAGGTCGACCATCTCCTGTTCGGGCAGCCGCGGCGCACCCGGTTCCATCGAGGCGATCAACAGTTCGACATTGGTGCGCAGCGACGTCAGCGGGGTGCGCAATTCGTGTCCGGCGTCGGTGACCAACCGCGCCTGCCGCTCCCGGGACTCCGCCAACGCCCGCAGCATCAAGTTGAAAGCCTCCGTGAGCCTGGCTAATTCGTCGCTGCCGAACACCGGGATGGGCCTCAGGTCGTCGGTTCGCGCCACCCGCTCGGCGGCCCGGGTGAGGCGAGCCACTGGACGCAAACCCGCCCGGGTGACCATTCCCCCGGCCACCGCGGCGACCGCGACACCGACGCCGCCGACGATAAGCAGCACCCAGCGCAGCTTGGTCATGACCGCCGCGGTGGGCTTCAAGCTCTTGGAAATCAGCAGGGAACTGCCATTTGGCAAGTGGATGGCAAGGATTCGTTGATCCGACGCGGTGCGACGCGACATGAACAGGTCACCCCTGATGACAGCCTTCTCGGTGGGTCCGACGGGCAGGGTCTGGCCCGGCTGGTTGGCGCTGTAGATCGAGTGGCCCGGGTTCACCAGCATGGCGTTGACGTCCGAATAGGCGGTGCCCTCGATGGCCTTCCCCGGGTCGGCGGCCAGCGAACCACTGGTGATCAGCAGCTGCGCCCGGCTCTGCAACTGGTTGTCGATGTCGCCGTAGAGCGCAGCCGAAACCACCGCATAGACAGCGAATGCCATCAGCACGACGACCATCGCCACCATCGACATCGCCAGCAGCATCACCCGCCACCGCAGGGACAACGAGCTGGCCGCTCGCAGCGGTGCGCGCCGGTGCCGACGGAACCGGATCATCAGGGCGGCGTCTCCCGAAGGACGTAACCCACCCCGCGCACCGTGTGGATCAGGCGCTGCTCGCCATCGGCTTCGGTTTTACGGCGCAGGTAGCCGACGTAGACCTCCAGCGCATTGCCGGACGTGGGAAAGTCGAATCCCCACACCTCCTCGAGGATGCGGCCGCGGGTGAGCACCCGGCGCGGATTGGCGATCAACATTTCCAGCAATGAGAATTCGGTACGGGTCAGGCTGATTCGGCGTTGCCCCCGGGTGACTTCGCGGGTCACCGGGTCCAGGGTGAGGTCGGAGAAAGTCATGGCCACCGACTCGGCGGCGTCGTCGGGCTTGGTGCGCCGCAGCAGCGCCCGCATGCGGGCCAACAGCTCTTCGAGGGCGAACGGCTTCGGCAGGTAGTCATCGGCGCCGGCGTCCAGGCCGGCGACACGCTCGGAAACCGAATCGCGGGCCGTGAGGACCAGGATCGGCAGGTCGTCGCCCGTGCTGCGGAGGTGACGGCACACCTGGAGGCCGTCCAGACGAGGCATCATCACATCCAGGACGAGCGCGTCGGGCCGGTCGCTGGCAATCATGTCGAGGGCCTCGACCCCGTCGTGGGCCAGCTCGACCGTGTAACCGTTGAAGGAAAGCGACCTGCGCAGCGACTCGCGCACCGCGCGATCGTCGTCGACGACAAGTATGCGCACGGCCACTAGTTTCGTCCTAGCGCCTGAGAGCGGCCTGAGAGGCGAGCCGGGTATTTGCCGAGATTAACGCCGGTCCAGATCGATGAGACCGAGGCGGGCCGCCTTGAGCAGCCTGCGGGGCACCTTGTGCTTCTGGCCCGCCACCGTCACACCGACGAGCTCGGTCTTCGTGGCCTTCCATTGCGCGCGACGGCTTCGGGTGTTCGCGCGCGACATCCTGCGCTTGGGTACGGCCATGGTCGGGCCTAACTCCTCGTGTCGGGGCTAGTCGGGCATGTCGCGCGGCGTGGCCGGTCGGGCCGAACGTGCGACGATTGGGTACCAGGATAGTCGGTGGCCTGCTGGTCGCCAAAACGACGCCCGCCGCCCACCGGGCATCCTTGACGCGGCACCGGCGGCACCCGCTAACCTACCGGTTGGTTGGTTGGTTCGCGGTCACCGGATATTCCAAGGATGGAGGACGCGCATGGCCCCTCCTTCTGGTGCTTCTGGTGCTTTTGGTCATTCTGGCGCTGTCCGGATCGCGAACTGCTCGGGGTTCTACGGCGACCGGCTTTCGGCGATGCGCGAGATGCTCACCGGCGGGGACGTGGACTACCTCACCGGGGACTACCTGGCCGAGCTCACGATGCTCATCCTGGGCCGCGACCGGATGAAGCACCCCGACCGCGGCTACGCCAAGACCTTCCTGACGCAACTCGAGGACTGCCTGGGCGAGGCCCGCGACCGCGGGGTCCGCATCGTCGCCAACGCCGGCGGCCTCAACCCGGCCGGGCTGGCCGACGCGATACGCGCGCTGGCCGAGCGCCTGGGCGTCCCGGCCCGGATCGCCCATGTGGAAGGTGACGACCTGCAGCCGCGCGCGGCCGAGCTGGGGCTGGGCGCGCCCCTGACCGCGAACGCCTACCTGGGCGCGTGGGGCATCGTCGATTGCCTCAACGACGGCGCCGACGTCGTCGTCACCGGCCGGGTCACCGACGCCTCGGTGATCGTCGGGGCGGCGGCGGCGCACTTCGGCTGGGACCGCGCCGACTACGACCGACTGGCCGGCGCCGTGGTCGCCGGCCACGTCATCGAATGCGGCGTCCAGGCCACCGGCGGCAACTATGCGTTCTTCGCAGAAATTCCAGCAGTCCCCGGCCTCCTCCACGCCGGCTTCCCACTGGCCGAGGTCAACGCCGACGGCTCGTCGGTGATCACCAAGCACCCCGGCACCGGCGGCCTGGTCAGCGTCGACACCGTCACCGCGCAGTTGCTCTACGAGATCACCGGCGCCCGCTACGCCAACCCCGACGTCACGGCCCGGATGGACACCGTCGAGCTGTCCGCGGACGGCCCCGACCGGGTGCGCATCAGCGGTGTGCGCGGCGAACCGCCGCCGCCGACGCTGAAGGTGTCGCTGAACAGCATCGGCGGGTTCCGCAACGCCATGACGTTCGTGCTGACCGGCCTCGACATCGAGGCCAAGGCCGATCTGGTGCGCCGGCAGCTCGAGGCCGCGCTCACCGTCAAGCCCGCCGAGCTTCAGTGGTCCCTGGCCCGCACCGACCACACCGACGCCGACACCGAAGAAGCCGCCAGCGCGTTGCTGCACTGCGTCGTCCGGGATCCCGACCCCGCCAACGTCGGGCGCCAATTCTCCTCGGCCGCCGTCGAATTGGCGCTCGCGAGCTATCCGGGCTTTCACGTGACCGCCCCGCCGGGCGACGGTCAGGTCTACGGCGTGTTCACCCCGGGCTATGTCGACGCCAAGCAGGTTCCCCACATCGCGGTGCACGCCGACGGCATCCGCGTTGACATACCTTGCGCCACCGACACTTTGGAACTGGCCCCCGCAGATCCCCCGGGGTTGCCCGAGCCGTTGCCGGCCGGCCCGGTGCGCAGGGTGCCGCTGGGCCGGGTCGCCGGGGCCCGCAGTGGCGACAAAGGCGGATCGGCCAACGTCGGGGTCTGGGTCCGCACAGACGAGCAATGGCGCTGGCTTGCCAACACGCTCACCGTGGAGCTGCTGAAGGAGTTGTTGCCCGAGGCCGCGGAGTTCGACGTCACCCGCCACGTGCTGCCCAATTCGCGCGCGGTGAACTTCGTCATCGACGGCATCCTGGGCCAGGGCGTCGCCTATCAGGCGCGGTTCGATCCGCAGGCCAAGGGGCTGGGCGAATGGCTTCGCGGCCGCCACGTCGACATCCCGGAGAGGATCTTGTGAATATCTGGACCACGCCCGAGCGCGAACAGTTGCGAAAGACGGTGCGCGCGTTCGCCGAGCGGGAGATCATTCCGCATATCGACGAGTGGGAACGGACCGGCGACCTGCCGCGCGAATTGCATCGGCGCGCCGGGGCCACCGGGCTGCTGGGCGCGGGCTTGCCCGAATTGGCCGGGGGCGGTGGCGGTGACGGCGCCGACTCGGTGATCGTCTGCGAAGAGATGCACCAGGCCGGCGCGCCCGGAGGGGTTTGGGCATCGTTGTTCACCTGCGGCATCGCCGTGCCGCACATGATCGCATCCGGCGATGAGCGGCAGATCGAGGAGTACGTGCGGCCCACACTGGCCGGCGAGAAGATCGGCGCGCTGGCCATTACCGAACCCGGCGGCGGTTCGGATGTCGGGCATCTGCGGACCGCCGCCGTATCGGATGGCGATGACTACGTGATCAACGGCGCCAAGACCTACATCACCTCCGGGGTGCGCGCCGACTACGTCGTCACCGCGGCGCGCACGGGAGGGCCTGGCGCCGCCGGGGTTTCGCTGATCGTGGTGGAGAAGGGCTCACCCGGGTTCGAGGTCACCCGCAAGCTGGACAAGATGGGCTGGCGGTCCTCCGACACCGCCGAGCTGTCCTACACCGATGTGCGCGTGCCGAAAGCCAATCTCGTCGGCGCCGAGAACAGTGGATTCGCCCAGATCGCGCAGGCGTTCGTCTCCGAACGCATCGCCATGGCCACGCAGGCGTATTCGAGCGCCCAACGATGCCTGGACATCACCGTGCGGTGGTGCCGGGACCGTGAGACGTTCGGCCGCCCGCTGATTTCGCGGCAGTCGGTCCAGAACACGCTCGCCGAGATGGCCCGCCGCATCGACGTCGCCCGGGTCTACTCGCGCAACGTGGTGGAGCGTCAGCTCGCCGGCGAGACCAACCTGATCCCGCAGGTGTGCTTCGCCAAGAACACCGCCGTCGAGGCCGGCGAATGGGTGGCCAACCAGGCCGTCCAGCTGTTCGGCGGCATGGGCTACATGGCCGAATCCGAAGTGGAACGCCAATATCGGGACATGCGGATCCTCGGCATCGGCGGCGGAACCACCGAAATCCTCACCGCGCTGGCCGCCAAACTCCTGGGGTACCAATCGTGACCGTGCTGCAGTCCACGCTCGACCCGAACTCCGCCGCCTACACCGACGCGGCGTCGACGGCGACGTCAAGGCTCGACGAGATCGATGCCGAACTCGCCAAAGCGCTTGCGGGCGGGGGCCCCAAGTATGTCGAGCGTCACCACGCCCGCGACAAGCTGACCGCCCGTGAACGCATCGAGCTGCTGGTCGACCCCGACTCCCCCTTTCTGGAGCTGAGCCCGCTCGCGGCCTATGGCAGCGCGTTCACGGTCGGCGCCAGCACCGTCACCGGCATCGGCGCGGTGTCGGGCGTGGAATGCCTGATCGTCGCCAACGACCCCACCGTCAAAGGCGGCACCAGCAATCCGTGGACGCTGCGAAAGATATTACGGGCCAACCAGATTGCTTTTGAAAACCGGCTGCCCGTCATATCTTTGGTGGAATCCGGCGGGGCGGACCTGCCCACCCAGAAAGAGATCTTCATCCCCGGCGGACAGATGTTCCGCGACCTGACCCGGCTGTCGGCGGCCGGGATCCCCACCATCGCCTTGGTTTTCGGCAACTCCACCGCGGGTGGCGCCTACATTCCCGGAATGTCCGATCACGTCGTGATGATCAAGGAACGCTCGAAGGTTTTCCTGGCCGGCCCGCCGCTGGTGAAGATGGCGACCGGGGAGGAATCCGACGACGAGTCACTGGGCGGCGCCGAAATGCACGCCCGCATATCGGGTTTAGCCGATTACTTCGCCGCCGACGAGCTCGACGCGATCCGGATCGGGCGCCGCATCGTGGCCCGGCTGAACTGGGTCAAACAAGGACCCGCACCCGGGGCGGTCACCGACCCGCTGTTCGACGCCGAGGAGCTGATCGGCATCGTGCCCGCGGATCTGCGCATCCCGTTCGACCCTCGTGAGGTGATCGCCCGCATCGTCGACGGCTCCGAATTCGACGAATTCAAGGCCATGTACGGATCCTCGCTGGTGACCGGGTGGGCCCGGCTGCACGGCTACCCGCTGGGCATCCTGGCCAACGCGCGCGGCGTGCTGTTCAGCGAGGAGTCGCAGAAGGCGACCCAGTTCATTCAGCTGGCCAACCGCGCCGACACCCCACTGCTGTTCCTGCACAACACCACCGGATACATGGTGGGCAAGGACTACGAAGAGGGCGGCATGATCAAGCACGGGTCGATGATGATCAACGCCGTCTCGAACTCCACCGTCCCGCACATCTCGCTTCTGATCGGTGCGTCGTACGGAGCCGGCCACTACGGCATGTGCGGGCGCGCTTATGACCCTCGGTTCCTGTTCGCCTGGCCCAGCGCCAAATCCGCGGTGATGGGCGGTGCCCAGTTGGCGGGCGTGCTGTCGATTGTGGCCCGCGCGGCCGCCGAGGCCCGCGGGCAGCAATATGACGACGCCGCTGATGCTTCCATGCGGGCCGCGATAGAGGGCCAGATCGAAGCCGAGTCGCTGCCACTGGTCCTGTCCGGAATGCTCTACGACGACGGGGTGATCGACCCGCGCGACACCCGCACCGTGCTGGGAATGTGTTTGTCCGCCATCGCCAATGGCCCGATCAAGGGGACGTCGAGCTTCGGCGTCTTCCGGATGTGAGCGTCATGGTTACTCGAGTGCTGGTCGCCAACCGCGGCGAGATCGCCCGGCGGGTGTTCGCCACCTGCCGACGGCTTGGCCTGGGCACCATCGCCGTCTACACCGACCCGGACGCCGCCTCGTCGCACGTCGCCGAGGCCGACGCGCGCGTGCGGCTGCCCAAGACCAGCGACTACCTGAACGCCGAGGCGATCATCGCCGCCGCCCGCGCCGCCGGCGCCGACGCGGTGCATCCCGGCTACGGATTCCTCTCCGAGAACGCCGAGTTCGCGGCCGCCGTGCAGGAGGCGGGCCTGGCCTGGATCGGGCCGCCGGTGGAGGCGGTGCGCGCGATGGGCTCCAAGATCGAGTCCAAGAAACTGATGGCCGCCGCCGGGGTCCCGGTGCTCGACGAACTCGACCCCGACACCGTCACCGAGGCGCAGCTGCCGGTGTTGGTCAAGGCGTCCGCGGGCGGCGGCGGTCGAGGCATGCGCGTAGTGCGCGAATTATCCTCTCTGCCCGGCGAAGTCGCGGCGGCGCGCCGCGAAGCGCAGTCGGCGTTCGGCGACCCGACCGTGTTCTGCGAGCGTTACCTGCCCACCGGGCACCACGTCGAGGTCCAGGTCCTCGCCGACACCCACGGGACGGTGTGGGCCGTCGGGGAACGGGAGTGTTCGATTCAGCGCCGTCACCAGAAGATCATCGAGGAGGCCCCCTCGCCGCTGGTCGAGCGCACGCCGGGCATGCGCGCCAAGCTGTTCGACGCGGCCCGGCTCGCCGCCGGTGCGATCGGCTACACCGGGGCCGGAACGGTGGAGTTCCTCGCCGATGACTCACCTGGCCGAGAAGGCGAGTTCTACTTCCTGGAGATGAACACCCGGCTGCAGGTCGAGCACCCGGTCACCGAAGAGACCACCGGGCTCGACCTCGTCGAACTGCAGCTCATTGTTGCTGAGGGTCGCCGACTCGATACCGAACCCCCCGCCGCCCAGGGGTATTCGATCGAGGCCAGACTCTACGCCGAGGACCCCGCACACGGCTGGCAACCGCAGGCCGGCGTGATGCACACGTTCGAGGTGCCGGGCTTTCGCTCCGAGTTCGGCTCGCTGGAGCGGCGCACCGGGATCCGCCTGGACTCCGGGATTGCCGATGGGTCGACCGTGTCGATTCATTACGACCCGATGCTGGCCAAGGTCATCTCCTACGCACCGACGCGGCGGCAGGCCGCGCTGGTGTTGGCCGACGCGCTGGCCCGCGCCCGCCTGCACGGCGTGCGCACCAACCGCGAGCTGCTGGTGAATGTGCTGCGACACAAGGCGTTCCTGGACGGCGCCACCGATACCGCGTTCTTCGACACGCACGGCCTGGCGCAGCTGTCCGCGCCGCTGGCCGACGATGCGGTGGCCCGGCTGTCGGCCATCGCCGCCGCTCTCGCCGACGCCGCGCACAACCGCGCGACGGCTAAGACATCCGGGGTGCTGGGCTCGATCCCCAGTGGCTGGCGAAACCTGCCGTCCGGCCACCAGGTCAAGAGCTACCGCGACGACGGCGGAACCGAGCACCGCGTCGAATACCGTTTCACGAGAACGGGATTAGCGCTGCCGGCCGACGCATCGGTGCGGTTGGTGTCGGCCACCGAGGACCAGGTCGTACTGAGCGACGACGGGGTGGACCACAGCTTCTCGGTGCGGCGCTACGACCATGACGTCTATGTCGATTCGGCGCGCGGGCCCGTTCACCTCGTCGCGCTGCCGCGGTTCCCGGAGCCGGGCTCGACCGTCGAGAAGGGTTCTTTGGTGGCGCCCATGCCCGGCAACGTCATCCGCCTCGGCGCCGCGGTCGGCGACACCGTCACCGCGGGTCAGCCACTGATCTGGCTGGAGGCGATGAAGATGGAACACACCATCACCGCGCCGTCCGACGGCATGCTCGCCGAGCTCAACGTCGACACCGGACAGCAAGTCGAAGTTGGTGCCGTCCTGGCAAGAGTGGACGCAGCAGAAGCAGAAGGAGATCCGCGGTGACCGAGACCAGCTTTATTGAAAACGAGGAACGCCGGGCCCTGCGCAAGGCGGTGGCCGAGTGGGCGTCCAACTACGGCGCCGAGTACTACCTGGAGAAGGCGCGCGCACACCAACACACCAACGAATTATGGTCCGAAGCAGGAAAACTCGGCTTTCTCGGGGTAAATCTGCCCGAGGAGTACGGCGGCGGCGGCGCCGGAATGTACGAGCTGTCACTGGTGATGGAGGAGATGGCGGCCGCCGGTAGCGCGCTGCTGTTGATGGTGGTGTCACCCGCCATCAACGGCACCATCATCAGCAAGTTCGGCACCGAAGAACAGAAAAAGCGCTGGATTCCGGCGATCGCCGACGGATCCCTGACGATGGCGTTCGCGATCACCGAGCCGGACGCGGGCTCCAACTCGCACAAGATCACCACGACCGCCCGGCGCGACGGCGGCGACTGGATCCTCAAGGGCCAGAAGGTCTTCATCTCCGGCATCGACCAGGCGCAGGCGGTGCTGGTGGTGGCGCGGAGCTACAAAGACACAGGGGCAAAGTCCGAATCCCTGCGCCCGGCGCTGTTCGTGGTGCCCACCGACGCGCCCGGCTTCACCTACACCCCGATCGAGATGGAGCTGATCAGCCCCGAGCGCCAGTTCCAGGTTTTCCTCGACGAGGTCCGGCTGCCCGGCGATGCGCTGGTCGGGGCCCAAGACGCCGCGATCGCACAGCTTTTCGCCGGCCTGAACCCCGAGCGCATCATGGGTGCGGCCAGCTCGGTGGGCATGGGACGGTTCGCGCTGAACAAGGCCGTCGACTACGTCAAGACGCGCCAGGTCTGGTCCACGCCCATTGGTGCGCACCAGGGCCTGTCACATCCGTTGGCGCAGTGTCACATTGAGGTCGAACTCGCCAAGCTGATGATGCAGAAGGCCGCGACGCTCTACGACAGCGGCGACGACATGGGCGCGGCCGAGGCCGCCAATATGGCCAAGTACGCGGCGGCCGAGGCGGCCACGCGCTCGGTCGACCAGGCCGTGCAGTCGATGGGCGGCAACGGGTTGACCAAGGAATACGGCGTCGCGGCCATGCTGGCCTCGGCCCGGCTCGGACGGATCGCCCCGATCAGTCGCGAGATGGTGCTGAACTTTGTCGCGCAGACGTCGCTGGGCCTGCCTCGAAGCTACTGAAGCCCTACTGATGGAAAATCATCTCGTCGAGTACGCCGGCCCGGCCGAGGCCGGCGGCCCCTTCGCGCGGCTGACGCTGAACTCTCCGCATAACCGCAACGCCCTTTCCACCGCCCTGGTCAGTCAGTTGCACCAGGGGCTGCGTGACGCCGCGTCGGATCCGGGGGTGCGGGTGGTGGTGCTGGGCCACACCGGTGGCACCTTCTGCGCCGGAGCGGACCTGAGCGAGGCCAGGGGGGGCGACCCGTTCGACATGGCCGCCGCGCGGGCCCGGGAACTGACGGCGTTGTTGCGCGCCATCATCGAGTCGCCGCTGCCGGTGATCGCCGCCATCGACGGGCATGTCCGGGCCGGCGGTTTCGGTCTGGTCGGTGCCTGCGACATCGCGGTCGCCGGCCCGCGCAGCAGCTTCGCGCTGACGGAAGCCCGGATCGGCGTCGCCCCGGCGATCATCTCGCTGACGCTGCTGCCGAAGCTGTCGGCGCGGGCCGCGGCGCGCTACTACCTGACCGGTGAAACGTTCGATGCGGCGGAAGCCGCGGAGATCGGGCTCATCACGGCGGCGGCCGACGACGTGGACGCCGCGGTCGCCAAGCTGGTCGCCGACGTGAGCCGCGGTTCGCCCCAGGGCCTCGCGGCGTCGAAGGCGCTGACGACGGCCGCCGTGCTGGAGGGGTTCGAGCGCGACGCCGAACGGCTCACCGAGGAGTCGGCCCGGCTGTTCGTGTCCGACGAAGCGCGCGAAGGCATGCTGGCGTTCCTGCAGAAACGTCCGCCTAGTTGGGCAAACGTCTAACGGTCCCCGAAAAGCCGGTGAGGAGCGCTGGAAAGGGCCTGAGAATTAAGCCCAGCCTGGGAGGATGGTTGCAGTTTAGCCAACCCCCTTGCAGCAAAACTTCTACGTCGTACGCTCGTGGATGATGAGCAACTCAGCGCCGCGTGATGCCAAGGAAGCGCGTGACGGATCGTCCCGCGCGGCCGACACGGATCGCATACATACCGCGCAGTTGCTGGCGTATGCGGCCGAGCAGGGCCGCCTGCAGATGAAAGACTACGAAGACCGCCTGACCAGGGCTTATGCGGCGACGACGTACGAGGAGCTCGATGAGCTCAGCGCCGATCTGCCCGGCACGACGATAAGCCCGCGCAGGGGCGGCAAGCCCAATCCGGCGCCGTCGATGTTGCTGCTGGCCCTGATGAGCGGATTCGAGCGGCGCGGCCGCTGGAACGTGCCGAAGAAGCTGACCACGTTCACCTTTTGGGGCAGCGGGGTGGTGGATCTGCGCTACGCCGACTTCACCTCCACCGAGGTCGACATTCACGCGATCTCGATCATGGGCGCGCAGAACATCTTGCTGCCACCCGAAGTCAACGTCGAGATCCACGGTCACGGTGTGATGGGCGGCTTTGACCACAGTGTGCTGGGCCAGGGTACGCCCGGTGCGCCCAAGGTGAACATTCACGGCTTCTCGCTTTGGGGCGGTGTGGGCATCAAGCGCAAAGCCCGCAGACCCCGCGGGTAGCACTAAAAGCGTTGTGCCCCAAGCATTCCGCGGCGTTGGTCAGCCGGGCACGTAGTCGAACGTGTCCGGGTTTGGGCCGTTCCTGCCCGATTCACCCTTGTCCAGCGCCGAGATTGCGTCCATGTCGGAGTTGTCCAGTTCGAAGTCGAACAGCTCGAAGTTGGATTTGACCCGTTCCGGCGTCACCGACTTGGGAAAGACGATGTCGCCGCGCTGGATGTGCCAGCGCAACACCACCTGCGCCGGCGATTTGCCGCGGGCGTCGGCGATGCGGTTGATCACCGGATCGTCGAGCACCTTGCCCTGGGCGATCGGCGACCACGCCTCGGTGATGATGCCGTGGTCGCTTCCGTAGGCGCGAACCCGCTCGTTGGCGAAGTAGGGATGAACCTCGATCTGGTTGACCGAGGGGACGGTGTCGGTTTCCTCGGCGAGCCGATCCAGGTGTGCGGTCTGGAAATTCGAGACACCGATGCTGCGAGCGCGCCCGTCCCCGGCGAACTCTTCGAGGACTTTCCAGGTGGAGACGAAGTCCCCGCCGTAGAGCGTGGGCAGCGGCCAGTGAATGAGGAACAGGTCGATGTAATCGGAATTCAGGGCTTCCAGCGTTTTGTCGAACGCGCGGCGCGCGTCATCGGGCTTGTGGAAGCCGTTGTTCAGCTTGCTGGTAACGAAAACCTCTGCACGGTCGAGGCCGGCGTCGCGGATGCCTTGGCCGACTTCCTTCTCGTTTCCATACATCTCCGCGGTGTCGATGTGCCGGTACCCGATGTCCAGGGCGCGCTTGACGGCGGCGGCGGTCTCGGCGGGCTTGATTTGGAACACGCCGAAACCAAGCTGCGGGATGCTCACACCATCGTTGAGTTTGATCGATGGAACGTTGCTCATGCGTCTCCTCCTTCTCGATTTATGTACCCGGTCGGCGGAACTCCTATCCCCATCCGCTGGGGGGACCTTGAAGAGCGTGGCCGACCCTTACGCGCGAGACTGCACCATTTTCGTCCACACTGGTCGCGGTGTCGCCTGTGCTGGCACCCATTAACTCCCCCTGCCAGCGCCACTCCGTAAATTCCTGCGAGCTGCAATGCGAACGCGGGCTAGCGACGGCGTCGCGACCGCAGGTAGTCGCCCACCACGGCGGCTCCCAGGCCATCGAGGTCGGGCACCACGACACGCCCCTCTACGCGCCGTGCGACCTGGTCGATAAACCGTGCCAGGCCAGGGTCGCTGCCCAGCCGGAAGATCGTCACTTGCGCACCGAGTCGCGCCATGTCGTCGAACCCACGCACGGTGTGGGCGATGGTGCGCGGATGCGGCGGGTAATCGAAGAACACCGCAGAACCGGTCCCATCTCCGTCGAAGTCCTCCAGGTGGGCGGTGGGTTCACCGTCGGTGACCACCAGCACGACGGGCTGAGCGTTGGGATGCCGACGCAGGTGACGACCCGCCAGCGCCAGCGCGTGATGCAGGTTGGTGCCCTGCTCGTAGACGCCCTCCAGACCGGTGAGCTCGGCGGCCGTCACCGTCCGGGCGTAACGGCCAAAAGCGATGATCTGCAAGGCATCCGCGCGAAAGCGCGTGCACACCAGGTGATTGAGCGCGAGCGCCGTCTGCTTCATCGGCAGCCAGCGATTCTCCATCACCATCGAAAACGACGTGTCGACCAACAGCGCCACCGCCGCCTGCGTGCGTGTCTCGGTCTCGGAGACCTCGACGTCATCGACGGTGATTCGAATGGCCGAGCTCGGGCGGTCCGCTACAGTTCCCGCCTGCCGCAGCACCGAGTTGGTCAGCGTGCGGGAGATGTTCCACGGCTCGGTGTCCCCGAATTGCCAGGGCCGGGTCGCACCGGTCAGCTCGCCGGCAGCCCCCGCGCGCCGGAGATCGCGCTCGCCGCGGCGGCCCGAAAGCTGTTGCGCCACATCGTGTAATGCCGTCTCGCCAAGCCTGCGCATCGCCTTCGGGGAAAGTCGCCACTGGCCGTCGGAACCACGGTCCAGGAAACCCTGATTGACCAGTGCGCGCTCCAATTCGGCGAGTGTGCGGGCATCGATGGCCGCCTGGTCGCCGAGCTGGCGTGCCAGCGCGTCGAGATCGACGTCATCCATGGTGGCGCCCGGATAGCTCTGCGACAGCTGCTCGGCCAGCTGCTCCAGCTCGGCGATGTCGGACAGCGCCTGGGTGCCTTCGCCCATGCCGAACGGGTTGTCGCCGGAAAACTGCTCGGACCCGGTCCAATCTTCGCCGGGACGCGCTGCCTGCAGGTGCGCGTCGAGCCGACCCAACGCCTCCATCAACGCCGGAGAGCCAAACGCCTGCTGCGCCAGGGCATCCAGCTCGGCGCGCTGGTCGGGGCTCAGGCTGTTGCGGAAGCGTTGTGCGGCGGCGGCGCGCTTGGCCAGCGAGTCCAGCAGCTCTTCGACATTGCGCGGGTTCTCCGGGAAGAACTCGCCGTGCTTGTCCATGAAGTCCTGAAAATCTTGGGGCGAGTCCTGTCCCTTTGCGTGCTTGTCCAGCAGCTCGTTGAGGTCGTCCAGCATCTCGTTGACGCGCTGGCGATCCTCGTCGGTGGCGCCCTCCAGCGCCTGCTTCATGCCCGCGAAGCGTTGGTCCAGCATCTCGCGGCCGAGCAAATCCTTGATCTGCTCGTACTTTTGGCGGGCCTCCGCGCTGCGCCAGTTGTAGTCGGAAAGCTCCTGCACGGCCTTGGCCGGCGACGCCGGCAGCGCGTCCAGCTGGAGTTCGCCGAAGCGGGCGTCGTCGTCCAGCGCGCGGGCCAGCTCCTTGCGCTCGGCCAGCACGGCCTCGTCGAGCAGCTTCTTGATCTCTTGCAGGGTGCCGTCTAAGTTATTGCGGCGCAACAAATCCCGGCGGCGCCGATTCGCCTCGGCGGCGAGCCTATCGGCCCCGGGCATGTTCTTGGTGCCGCGGCGCAGCAGCTCGGACAGCGCGCGCCGCGGGGAGGTGCCGGCCATGACGTCCTGACCGATCTGCTCGAGCGCCTCACGCAGATCCACCGGCGGCGCCAGCGGATCGGGCCCGCCGGTGTACGCCGAGTATCGTAGTGAATGCCCTTTAAAAGGATTAGCCATAGACGGTTTGGCCCTCCCCGGACACCTTGTCGATCCGCTTGGCCAGATACAACGCCTCCAGCGCCAGTTCCAATGCCGCGGCGCGCTCGCCTTCCGACTCGGCGTGGAGTTTGGCGGCGATCTTGTCCACAACGGACAGGCCCGGAACCGCGGCCAGCACGTCCTTGGCCGACACCCGCTCGCCCGTCGTCACCGCCGAACCACCCTCGACAGCGGCCACCAGCGAGCCGACGTCGATGCCGCCCAGCACCCTGGACGCGGTGTCGGCGGTCGCGCGACGCAGCAGGTGCTCGAGCACCGCCTGTTCGCGGCCTTCCTCGCCGGACTCGAATTCCAGCTTGCCGCGCAGGACGTCGATCACCGTGCCCAGGTCGACCACCCGGGCCACCGGGTCGGTCTCCCCCAGCACCGCGCCGCGGTGCCGGGCGGCGGCCGCCACGGTCTCGGCGGCCGCGATCGCGAACCGCGCCGAAACCCCCGAGCGCTGATCGACCGAGTTGGATTCCCGCAGGTAACGGGCGAACCGCGCGATCACCTGCATCAGATAGTCGGGCACCTGCGCGCTCAGATGGGCCTCCTGCACGATCACGCCCACCTCGGCCTCCAGCTCCAGCGGGTAGTGCGTCCGGATTTCGGCGCCGAACCGGTCCTTCAGCGGCGTGATGATGCGGCCCCGGTTGGTGTAGTCCTCGGGGTTGGCGCTGGCGACCACCAACACGTCCAGCGGCAGGCGCAGGGTGTAACCGCGGACCTGGATGTCACGCTCCTCCATGACGTTGAGCATCGACACCTGAATGCGCTCGGCGAGGTCGGGCAGTTCATTGACCGCGACGATGCCGCGGTGCGCGCGCGGGATCAGCCCGTAGGCGATGGTTTCCGGGTCACCGAGGCTGCGGCCCTCGGCGACCTTGATCGGGTCGATATCACCGACCAGGTCGGCGACGCTGGTGTCCGGGGTGGCCAGCTTCTCGGTGTAGCGCTCGCCGCGGTGCTTCCAGGCCACGGGCAGGTCGTCGCCCAGTGTGGCGGCCCGGCGGATCGACTCCGGCGTGATCGGCCGGTACGGGTGCTCGCCCAGTTCGGCCCCGTCGATCACGGGTGTCCACTCGTCAAGCAATCCGACCAGCGCCCGCAGCAGCCGGGTCTTGCCCTGGCCGCGTTCGCCCAGCAGCACGAAGTCGTGGCCCGCGATCAGTGCCCGCTCCAGCTGAGGCAATACGGTGTCGTCGAAGCCCAGGATGCCCGGCCAGACCCCGTCACCCTCGGCCAGCGCCGTCAGCAGGTTTTCGCGGATTTCCTGTTTGACGCCCCGTTCGCGGTGACCGGCGGCACGTAGTTCGCCGACGGTGCGGGGCAGGTTGCTCGGTGATGGCACCACTCCACGCTACGGCCTTGCCGCCAATACGGCACTGTGTCCTCCCTCTGCTGCTTCCGGAAGCGACGTACTGACAAGCGAAGGTAGAGGTCCTTTGAGCCCACCGGAACGGTGGACGCGAAGACCGCTTAACTCATGGTGACAGTGGCCTCCGGATCGCCCGTTTTCCACGTGACCGTGCCGTGCTCGAACGTCGACTTGTAGGAGCCGTCGGGTAAGACTTGCTCGTCAGCGGTCGGATAACCCAGCTTGCCTTGCGAAGCCTGCACCGCATTCCACGCGTCGCGGATCTTGCCCCACACGAAGTAGACCGGGCTCCCAGTCCTATAAATGAGCACGCCGCCGTCGAACTGCTGGTAGACACCGCTACCGTCCTTGGTCTTTAGCTCGTTGTCGAACGGTAGGCCCAGGTCCTTCTTTTGAGCGTCGGTCAGAGACTGGTACTTCGCGAGAATGGGTCCCTCCACGGTGTACGGCGTGCCGTTGGCACCCGTGATGGTTGTCGTCGGGGCCGCGCTCGGACCTGTGGTTTCAGCCGTCCCCGTGGTAGCCGACGACGTCACGGACGTCGTGGCTGAAGTCGTCGTTTCGCTGGATTTGGTCGCGTGGCCGCACCCAGCACCGATCAGCGCGAACCCCGCAATCGCCGCGGAGAATACTGCTGTCCGTTTTTTTATCGCACGCATCACATTTCCTCTCGGATTGGATAGGACGTCGACGTCGACGCACCCAAATCGGGATGCTATGCGCGTTGGCAACCGTCAAGCAAGAAATCACACAGTCGAGCGCGGTTATTTGTCGTGTAGCCCGGGCCGTCGGCGCCGAGCCCCTGGGCCTCAGTACGCCCTAATGAGCGAAGTGGCGCGCTCCGGTGAGGTACAACGTGACGCCGGCCTTGGCCCCCGCTGCGGTCACCTCGTCGTCGCGCACCGATCCGCCCGGATGCACCACCGCCTTCACCCCGGCGGCGGCCAGCGTCTCGAGTCCGTCGGGGAACGGGAAGAACGCATCCGAGGCCGCGACCGCGCCGCGGACCCGGTCGCCGCCGCGCTCCACGGCCAGCCGAGCCGCGTCGACCCGGTTGACCTGACCCATGCCGATGCCGATGGTGGCGCCGTCGGCGGCGATCACGATCGCGTTCGATTTGACCGCGCGGCAGGCGCGCCACGCAAAGACCAGGTCGGCCAGGGTCTTCGGGTCCGCCGGCGATCCGGTCGCCAGGGTCCAGTTCGCGGGGTTGTCACCGTGCGCGTCGAGCTGGTCACGCTGCTGCACGAGCAGCCCCCCGCTGACCGGTCGCACCTCGGTGCCGCCGGTCAGCGGCTCGGAGGCCACCAGCACGCGGATGTTCTTCTTGCGCGTCAACGCGTCGACGGCGCCCGGCGCGTAGGCGGGCGCGACGATCACTTCGGTGAAGATGGTGCTGACGTACTCCGCCATCTCGACGCTGACTTCGGTGTTCGCCGCGATCACCCCGCCGAAAGCGCTCAACGGATCGCATTCATGGGCCTTGCGGTGCGCGTCGGCAACCGATACCGACGAGATGGCGATCCCACAAGGGTTGGCGTGCTTGATGATTGCCACGCATATCTGTTCATGGTCGAAGGCCGCCCGCCAGCCCGCGTCCGCGTCGGTGAAGTTGTTGTAGGACATCTCTTTTCCGTGCAGCTGCTCGGCCTGCGCCAGGCCCGGCCAGGCGCCGGGGTCGCTGTAGAGCGCCGCCTGCTGGTGCGGGTTCTCGCCGTAGCGCAGCATCGCCGTGCGCCGCCAGCTGCCGGCGAGCCACTGCGGGAACGCCGTGGGCGGATGCTCGGGCGCCAGCGTCGACTCCATCCAGCCGGCGACTGCGATGTCGTAGTCCGCGGTGTGCTGAAACGCCAGCGACGCCAGCCTTTTGCGCTCGGCGAGGGTAAATCCGCCGTTGCGCACCGCGGCGAGTACCCCGTCGTACCCGAGCGGGTCGGTGACCACCGCCACGCTGGGATGGTTTTTCGCGGACGCCCGGACTATCGACGGCCCGCCGATGTCGATCTGCTCGACGCACTCGTCGATGCCCGCGCCGGAGTCGACGGTCTCGCTGAACGGATACAGGTTGACGACGACCAGTTCGAACGCCGCGATCCCGAGCTGCTCGAGCGCCGCGGCGTGCTCGGGTTTGCGCAGATCGGCCAGCAGGCCGGCATGCACCCGCGGGTGCAGCGTCTTGACCCGGCCGTCGAGCACCTCGGGGAAGCCCGTCAGTTCCTCCACGCGCGTGACCGGAATCCCTTTGTCAGCAATGGTTTTCGCCGTTGAGCCGGTCGAGACGATCTCCACGCCCGCATCGGTCAGCCCCCGGGCCAGTTCGATCAGCCCGGTCTTGTCGTACACGCTGATCAACGCGCGGCGGATCGGCCGCTTCGTCACGCTGCGCCCGTCGTCGGTGCTCATGCTGTGCTCATCCCAGGGTCGCCTTTCGTCCGATCGTCGCTATCCTTCCGACCACGGTCATGCCGCCGGTCGCGATCGCGGCCACCACGTCCACCAACAGCTGCCGTTCTGTGACTTTGATGCGTTCATGCAGCGTCTCTTCGTCGTCGCCGTCGAGCACCGGAACGGATCGCTGCGCCAAGATCGGCCCGGTGTCCGTACCGGCATCTACCAGGTGCACCGTACAGCCTGTGACCTTCACGCCGTAGGCCAACGCGTCGGCCACTCCATGCGCTCCCGGGAACGCGGGCAGCAGCGCGGGATGGGTATTGAGGATACGTCCGTAGAAGCGTGAAAGAAATTGTGAACCAAGGATTTTCATGAACCCGGCCGATACGATCAGGTCGGGCGAGTGCGCGGCGGTGGCGTCGGTGATGGCCGCGTCCCAGGCATCGCGGTTGGGGTGATCGGGTAGCCGCACGGTGAAGGTGGGCACCGACGCCGCCGCGGCGATGTGGGTGGCCGGGCAGTCGCGATCGGCACCGACCGCCACGATGCGGGCCGGGTAGACGCCGACGGCGGCGTCGATCAGGGAGGCCAGCAGCGAACCGGTGCCCGATGCCAGCACCACCACCCGCGCCGGCGCGCTCGGGGGCATGTGGAGCGGTTGCTGCACAACGGCGAGCCTACTGAAGTCGCCCGCCGCGTCGACTCTGCGTCCAGCGTCATATCGCCCGGCGTGTCGCCGCGCTCAGCGCAGACTCGATCACGCGGGAGGCGGCGCGTCGTCCTCGCTGGCCGGGAGGTCCTCCTCGGCGGGGTCGCCAACTGGCTCGTCGTCCTCGCTGGCCGGTAGAGCCTCCTCGCCGGAGTCGCCCACTGGCTCTCCCCCGCAAGCGGGTGGTGCCCCCACGTGGGGCTCCTCGAAAAGCGCCGCGAAGTCCGCCGGCTCATCGGCCGCCGGGGCGGCAGCGGGTTTGGGCCGCCTGGGCCTTCTGAGTCGTATGGGCCGGATCCCGCCGGCCATCACCACCGTGACCCAACCGACGACCGCGAACCAGAAGAACACGCCGACCAGCAAGGTGCCCTGGTCGACGCCGACATCGCCGAAATTGCCCAGCCGGCCGCTTCCGCCGTATGCCAGCAACGACATGGCCAACGCCCCTGCGATCGACGCGACCAGCAATTTGGCCATCGCCGGAAGCAGCGGCAGCGCACGCCGGGCGCATTGTTGCCCGACCGCCACACCGGACGACGCGCCGACGATGAGCAGCGCGACCCACACCGGCCCCAGCGGCGGGGTGGGAACCGCGGCCAGGATCGGCAGCGCCGGGACGTCGCCGCCGAAAACGGTGAACGAACTGAACGTCGCGAAGCCGATGTGAGCACTGGACCCGACGGCGACCGCCGAAGTGCCGACGATGACGTTGGGCGCGTACAGCACGGACAGCACGGTGAGGCTGAACTGGCCGAATATCGAATCGGTGATCCCGTAGAGCTCTTGCATCGTCGACCAGTGCACAACCAGCGATCCCGCAGTCACCAGGCCGGAGAGCCCGACCAACGCCAGCACCCCGGCCATCGCGGCGCGCAGGGAATCACCGAGCCAATTGGGCAGCGGCGACGCCGCCAACGCCCGTCGTCCCACCCGGGACCACACGCCGATCGCGGCTCCGATGGCGTGCACCACCAGCACGCTGGTGAACGCGCGCAGGGCGCTGGGCGTCTGCAGCTCGGTGATCACCGACGACGCGTCATGGATGACCGCCAGCGCGATCGCCGCCATCAACAGTGGCCCACCAAGCGCCGACGCGATCACCCAGCGGACCACCAGCCACGAAGAGGACGAAGAGGTGGCCCGTGCGCAGCTGCGCGCGGTTCCCCACACCATCAGAAGGACCGGCAGCAGCGGCAACACGCCCAGCTCGCGGCCGCCGATCGAAATCGGCACCTGGTGCACCGCGAGCCACATGCTGGCGATGGCTCCCAGCGCGCCGGTCATGTCGCTGTTGGCGATCAGCAACTGCAGCAACGTGACGGCGGCGATGATGCCCAACGCCACCACGGCCGGGCCGAACGCCACCCGGACAAGGTCGCGCGCCTGGCGAGCGCCCGCCGCCCGGTTGTCCTCCACCCGTGTCACTCTTGGCGCACGTGCCCGACTACGCGCGAGGGCGCACGGTTAGGCCGGTGCCGGCCCAGACGGTGATGATGGCGACTGCTGCTGCTCCTGGCCGTGGGACGGCTGGCCACCGGTCTGGCTTGAGTAATCGACCGGGCCCGATCCCGCCTGAGACTCGGTGCCGCCGGCGCTCGACGAGGGCGGCGGGCTGAAGCTGGGGAAGCCGGTGGGCGGCGTGGACGGCCCGTGCTGTTGCGCGGCCGACTGGGGTCCCGACTGCGGCGACGGCTGGGCACCGAACCCACCGGTCGACGTCGGGATCGCGGCCTGGGTCGGGGCCTGGCTCGACGGGTAACCGCCGCCGTACTGCGAGCCGTACGCGGAAGGCTGCGGCGACTGCTGCGCGCCGTGGGACTGATGCCCCGCGTGCTGCTGGGCGCCCTGCTGACCGTAGTAGGGCTGCTGTCCGTACTGCCCGTATTGGCCGTACTGGCCGTACTGCGCGTAGGGGTCATACTTGGCCCGCGGCGCGGGCGGGGTGATCACGCCGGCGTCCAGCAGCAACGCGCCGATGGCCGCGAGCGCCTGAAATACGCTGCACGCCACCAGGGGCCACATCGCCCAGCCGATCGCGAAACCGGCCGGCGTATTCACCGTCTCGGTGACAGCCAGCAAGGCGCCCAGCACCGCGATCACCGCGACGATCGCCTGATAGCTCTTGGCCTTGGGCAGCAAGCTGACGGCGGCAAGCAGGGCGGCGAGCACCGCAACGATGACCGCGGTGCCGGCATCGCCCGCGCGCCCACCGCCCGGGCCGAGGTCGGCGCCGATGACGAAGGTCGGCCCGAAATTCAGGAGGTACACCGCTAGGCCGAGCACCACCACGGCGACGTTCAAGATCACCGGAAGCTTGCTTTCGCCGTCGTCGGTCTTGGCGAACGACGGTGTGGCGCCTGCGTAGGAGCCGCCGGGCTGCGCGGGTTGATATCCGGGACTACCGGGCGAGTAAGTCATGACTCCTCCTGTTGCTTCCAGTGCCTTGAAGTACCTTTGCGGCGCCACATTGCAGTGCGACGCTGTGCTCTTCCAGGCGCGCCACTCCGAAATACCTTCCCCATGCTGCGTTGCGACGCGATCGATCAACCACGCTAGCGCACGTTCGGGCGGCCGTGCCGGGGCGACCGGCCCGTCGGCGCGACCAGCGCCGATCGGCGCCGCGGGTCGACAACGAGATCCTCGGCAGCGCAGCCGCTTGCCCAGCGCAGGTAGAACACGTTCTAATTCTGTGCATGGATTACGGGCTTGTGCTTTTCACCAGCGACCGTGGCATCTCCCCGGCGGCAGCCGCGAAGCTTGCCGACGACCACGGCTTCCACACTTTCTACGTGCCAGAACACACGCATATCCCGGTCAAGCGTGAGGCGGCCCATCCGACGACCGGCGACGCGTCGCTGCCGGACGACCGCTACATGCGCACGCTAGACCCATGGGTAAGTCTGGGCGCGGCGTGCGCCGTCACGTCGCGGGTGCGCCTCTCGACCGCGGTGGCACTGCCCGTCGAGCACGACCCGATCACGTTGGCGAAAAGCATTGCCACCCTTGACCACTTGTCCGGCGGCCGGGTCAGCCTCGGCGTCGGGTTCGGGTGGAACACCGACGAGCTCGCCGACCACGGCGTGCCGCCCGGGCGACGCCGCGCCATGCTGCGCGAGTACATCGAAGCGATGCGGGCGCTGTGGACGGAAGAAGAGGCCGCCTACGACGGCGAGTTCGTCAAGTTCGGGCCCAGCTGGGCCTGGCCGAAGCCGGTGCAGCCACACATCCCCGTGCTGGTGGGCGCGGCCGGAAACGAGAAGAACTTCAAATGGATCGCCCGCAGCGCCGACGGCTGGATCACGACGCCGCGCGACTTCGACATCGACGAGCCGGTCAAGTTGCTGCAGGACACCTGGGCGGCCGCCGGCCGCGACGGGGCTCCGCAGATTGTGGCGCTGGACTTCAAGCCCGTCCCCGAGAAGCTGGCGCGCTGGGCCGAGCTCGGCGTGACCGAGGTGCTGTTCGGCCTGCCGGACCGCCCCGAAGACGAGATCGCCGCCTACGTCGAACGGTTGGCCGGCAAGCTGGCGGCTCTGGTCTAGCGAAAGGCCGGTAGGTCGTGCGCCCGAGCGCTACGATTTGCTCCTTCACGTCGACCGGTGCCGGCCGGGCGATTCAGGTTCGCCTAGCGCGTCGCGACGTGGTGGGAGGTGTCCCATGTCGTTCCTGATCGGCGACGCCGGAACTGGTGACAGCGGCGGCAACGGATCTGGCGAATATCGGTTCGACCCTGACCACGGCGAACAACGCCGCGGCGACCACGACCACCGAAGTGCTGGCCGCGGGCGCCGACGAGGTTTCGGCGGGCATCGCGGCGTTGTTCGCCGCACAAGGCCAGGCCTATCACGCGCTCAGCGCCCAGGCGGCCGCCTTCCACGCCCAGTTCGTGACGGCCCTCAATGCCGGTGCGGGCTCCTATGGCGCCACCGAGGCGGCCAGCGCCTCGCCGTTGCAGACCCTTGAGCAGGACCTGCTCGGCGTCATCAATACGCCCACCCAGGTGCTGTTCGGGCGCCCGCTGATCGGCAACGGCGCCAACGCGGCGCCGGGTAGCGGGGCCGACGGGGCACCCGGCGGTTTCCTGATCGGCAGCGGCGGCAATGGCGGCTCTGGCAGCGGCACCCACCCGGCCGGCGGCAACGGCGGGGCCGGCGGGCTGTTCGGCAACGGAGGGGCCGGCGGAGCCGGCGGTCCCTCCGGTGCCGGCAACGGCGGCACCGGAGGCAACGGCGGGGCTGCTGGGCTGTTCGGCACGGGCGGTGCCGGCGGCTCCGGTGGCGTATCACTTGTCAGCGCCGGTGGGACGGGCGGCGGCGGCGGCGCCGGCGGGATACTCTTCGGCTCCGGCGGCACCGGCGGGGCCGGCGGATCCACCACTGCCCCCGCAGGTGGCGGCGGGGCAGGCGGGATCGGCGGCAACGCCGGCTTCTTCAACGGCACCGGCGGCACCGGCGGCAACGGCGGCACCGGGTTCAACGGCGGGTTCGGCGGGGCCGGCGGGCATGGCGGCACACTTTCCGGCTCCGGCGGCGCCGGCGGCAGCGGCGGCGCGGTCGCCAGCGGCGGAGCCGGAGCCGGGGGTACCGGCGGGGGCGGCGGCGATGCCGGCATCCTCTTCGGCTCCGGCGGCGCGGGCGGCTCCGGCGGCGCCGGTATCGCCCCCGCAAGTACCGGCGGCGGCGGCGGCAACGGCGGCAACGCCGTGCTGATCGGCAACGGCGGCAACGGCGGCAACGGCGGCAACGCTTCTCTGTTCCCGGGCGCCGGTGGCCAGGCTGGGTCGAGCGGGCAGCTGCTCGGCCTGAACGGAGTACCCGGATTGTGATGCCGCGGTTTAAGGCGATCAGACGCACAATCGCATGAATTCCCGCCGCGGCGTGCGATTCTGCGTTCCCCCGCAAGCGGGTGGGGGTGCCCCGTCTGGGGGGTACCCGAAGCTCAGCGCATAGGAGCGTCTACAGGCTGCCCAGGATCTCCCGGGCCAGCGCGGCCGTCTCCGACGGGGTCTTGCCCACCTTCACGCCGGCCGCCTCCAGGGCCTCCTTCTTGGCGGCCGCGGTGCCCGACGAGCCGGACACGATCGCGCCCGCGTGGCCCATCGTCTTGCCCTCCGGGGCGGTGAATCCCGCGACATAACCGACGACCGGCTTGGACACGTGAGCCTTGATGTAGTCGGCCGCACGCTCCTCGGCGTCGCCGCCGATCTCACCGATCATCACGATGACCTTGGTGTCGGGATCCTTCTCGAAGGCCTCGATGGCGTCGATGTGCGTGGTACCGATCACCGGGTCCCCGCCGATGCCGATCGAGGTGGAGAACCCGAAATCGCGTAGCTCGTACATCATTTGGTAGGTCAGCGTGCCGGACTTGGACACCAGCCCGACGGGCCCGGGACCGGTGATGTTGGCCGGGGTGATGCCGACCAGCGCTTCGCCCGGGGTGATGATGCCGGGGCAGTTCGGGCCGATGATGCGGGTCTTGGCGCCCTTGTCCAGGTTGTAGGCCCACGCATATGCGGTGTCCTGCACCGGAATTCCCTCGGTGATGACCACCAGCAGCGGGATCTCGGCGTCGACGGCCTCGATGATGGCGTCCTTGGCGAACTTCGGTGGCACGAAGATGATCGAGACGTCGGCGCCCGTCTTCTCCATCGCCTCCGCGACGCCGCCGAACACGGGTAAATCGACGCCGAGACCGTCCTTATTCACATGCGTGACTACAGTGCCCGCCTTGCGGGCGTTCACGCCGCCGACGATTTGGGTGCCCGCCTTGAGCATTCGGGCGGTGTGGACGGTGGCCTCGCTGCCGGTGATGCCCTGGACGATGACCTTGTTGTCCTTATTCAGAAAAATCGACATATCCAGAATTCCTTTCAGGCGCTCGCCAGCTCGGCGGCCTTGTCGGCGGCCTCGTCCATCGTCGGCACCAGCGTCACCAGCGGGTGGTTGGCTTCGGTCAGGATGCGACGGCCTTCCTCGACGTTGTTGCCGTCGAGGCGCACGACCAGCGGCTTGTTGGCCTCGTCGCCCAGGATTTCCAGCGCCTTGACGATCCCGGTGGCCACCGCGTCGCACGCGGTGATGCCGCCGAAGACGTTGACGAACACACTCTTGACCTGTTCGTCGTTCAAAATGACGTCGAGCCCGGCGGCCATCACCTCGGCGGAGGCGCCGCCGCCGATGTCCAGGAAGTTGGCCGGCTTGACTCCCCCGTGCTTCTCGCCGGCGTAGGCGACGACGTCGAGGGTCGACATCACCAGGCCGGCGCCGTTGCCGATGATGCCGACCTGGCCGTCCAGCTTGACGTAGTTGAGGTCGTGCTCCTTGGCCTTGAGCTCCAGCGGATCGGTGGCCGCGCGGTCCTCGAACTCGGCGTGGTCGGGGTGGCGGAAGTCGGCATTGGCGTCGAGGGTGACCTTCCCGTCCAGCGCGAGGATCCGATTGTCCGGGGTGCGCACCAGCGGGTTGACCTCGACCAGCGTCGCGTCCTCGGCGACGAAAAGCTCCCACAGCTTGGAGATGGTGACCGCGGCGGCGTCGAGCACCTCGGCCGGCAGGTGGCCTCGCTCGGCGATGGAACGGGCGGTGGCCAGATCGACACCGTTGACGGCGCTCACGGGGACCTTGGCGAGCCGGTCGGGCTTGGTGGCGGCCACTTCCTCGATCTCCATGCCGCCCTCGACCGAGCACATCGCCAGGTAGGTGCGGTTGGCACGGTCGAGGAGGAAGGAGATGTAGTACTCCTCGGCGATGTCGCTGGCCTCGGCGACCAGCAGTTTCTTCACGACGTGGCCCTTGATGTCCAGGCCGAGGATGTTCTTGGCGTGTTCGTAGGCGTCTTCGGGCGTCGCGGCGTATTTCACTCCACCGGCCTTGCCGCGGCCGCCGACCTTGACCTGCGCCTTGACCATCACCGGGTGACCGATCTCCTCGGCGATGTCCCGAGCACCCTCGGCGGTGTCGGTCACTCGACCGGGCGTGCTCGGTACGTCGTGCTTGGCGAACAATTCTTTTGCTTGATACTCGAAAAGGTCCATGGGCTCACTGTCTTCGCTCGGCTTGCTGCTAGGCCTGTACGTAGGCCCGGCAGTGGGGAGGGCCGGAATCGGCGACTCGCACGCTGGAACTGTATCCACCCGCCGGATGGCTGCTACCGTCGCATCCTTGGTTGTGGCGCAGGTCACGGCATACCGGCAAGCCGCAAAAGTGACGCGACTCACAATATTGGTTGGGTTTCCGGCCCGAGGTTGCCAGCTCCGTCGGTTAGCGGATACCTTCCTAGGGTCCAGATAACGTTATGGTCACGATACGAGGACATTTCAGCTTGTCGCAGCACCGTTTCGCTCGTTCTTCTGCCGCAACGGCAGGCGTGGTGAGGGTAGGTCGCGCAGCGGGCGGCCGGTGGACAGAGCCCCACCGCGACGAAGTCACCGAAATTCTTCCGCTCGACGGATTCAACTTCGACGACCTGGACTTCGTCGATGAGTCGGGTGACCTCGAAGACCTCGACTTCAGCAACGACTCGACCTTCGACAACGAAGCCCGGGTACTGCTCGCTCCCGAGCTCGACGACCTGCACGACGTAGACAATCTGGGCCCGCTGCAGCTGGCCGCCCCCGCTGCCGTGCCGGTCCCCGCACGATTCCAGCCCGACGCCGACGCGCGTCGTGGCAATCACTCGGATGTCACCGACGTAATCCCCGCGGTGCGGCGCGGCGGGCAGCACCGCAAGCAGCCGACCAGCGCGGCCCGGGGCCGCCTGCTCATCTCGGCGATGGCCGCCGGAGCGGCGGCCGCGGCGGCCCACACGGCGACCAGCCATGCCGACACCCCCAAGACGGAGGCCGTGCTGACCGCTAACGCGTCGTCGCTCACCGGCGGGGCGGGCAGCAACACGATCCGCGGCGCCCAGGTGATCGCGGTCCAGCCCGCGGCGAATGCCGCGGTGCACAACGAGGAACTCGCCAAGGGCGTGGCCTACGCCAACGATCGCGCTCAGCGCGAGGCGCGGCTACAGCAGCCGCTCTATGTGATGCCGACGAAGGGGATCTTCACCTCCAACTTCGGGTACCGCTGGGGTGTGCTGCACGCCGGAATCGACCTGGCCAACTCGATCGGAACACCGATTTACGCGGTGTCCGACGGCGTGGTCATCGACGCCGGCCCGACCGCCGGCTACGGGATGTGGGTCAAGCTCCGCCACGCCGACGGCACCGTCACGCTCTACGGCCACGTCAACACCACGTTGGTCAGCGTCGGTCAGCGCGTGATGGCCGGCGACCAGATCGCCACCATGGGCAACCGCGGCAATTCCACCGGCCCGCACCTGCACTTTGAGGTGCTGCAGGGGGGCACCGAAAGAATCGACCCAGTCCCATGGCTGGCTAAGCGGGGACTTAACGTCGGCAACTACGCTGGCTGAGGTGACCTCGCCCAACGACCCCCCTGCTTCCGCGCCACCGCCCGAGACCACCTCGCCGCCCTCGCAATCGCAGACGCGGATCATCCGGCGAGCACCGACGGGACCGATGCCGGTAGTGCCGGAGTCGCCGACCACGCAGATTCCCCCGCAGCCGCCTCCGTACCAGGGCGCCCCGGGCGTGGTCCGACGTGCCCTGCCGGGCGATGAGCCCAGCGACCGGACGGCCGTGGCCGCCAGCGCGGTCAGCATCGTCAGCGGGTGGGCCACGTCGGTGGTGGCCACCGACCTGATCGCCGGGTGGTGGAGAACCGACCGCCTGTTCTGCATCGCGGTGGCCTTTCTCGCACTCGTGTTTGCGATAACCACCATTTCGGGTGTGATCCTGTTGCTGCAGCATCGGCCCATCGGGCGCTACCTGATCGTGGCCGGCGCGGTGGTCGCGGTGCTGACATACGGCGGCGTGTTCATCGCGGGCGCCCGCGTCGCGTGGATCGTGCACGCTCTTCCGTTGTTGCCGATCGCCAGCGTGGTGCTGGCGATGCACCCACAAACCAAACGCTGGCTGCAGGCGTGATCTGCGGCGTGCGGGGCTAGAGCTTGCTGATCGGGGCGTGGTTGTGCATCAGCTTCACCCGTCCCGAGCTGCCGAAGTCGATCAGCGACATGGCCGATTCGCCGACGCCGGAGACTTCCTCGACCCGGCCGAGCCCGTACTTGTCGTGGGTCACCCGATCGCCGGGCTGCAGCACCACCAGCGGGCGTTTGCTTCCCCCCGAGCGGGTCGGTGACGGACGCGGGGCGCCGAACCGGCCGGCGCCGCTCACCGGCGCGCTGAACGACGGCGGGGGCGCACTGCGCCGCCAGTCGATGAGCTCCTGCGGGATCTCCCGCAGGAAGCGCGATTCCGGGTTGAGCATCGGCTGCCCCCAGGAAGACCGGACGATGGCCCTGCTCACATACAGGCGCTGACGCGCCCGAGTGATGCCGACGTAGGCCAGCCGCCGCTCTTCGGACAGTTCGGTGGGATCGTCCAGCGACCGCATGTGCGGGAACATCCCGTCCTCCCAGCCGGTGACGAACACCACGGGAAACTCCAAACCCTTCGCGGTGTGCAGCGTCATCAGCGTGACCACGCCGGCGCTGTGCTCGGGGATCTCGTCGGCATCGGCGACCAGCGATACCCGTTCCAGGAACGCCGCCAGCGCACCGGTGTCCGGCACGTCTTCGTCGTCCGGCGTGTCCAGCGTTTCATCCAGCGCCGCCGCGTTGGCCTGGTCGGTGCTGAATTCGTGCGCGACGCCGACCAGTTCGTTGAGGTTGTCCAGCCGGGCCAGCTCTTGCGGATCGGTGGAGGATTCCAGCTCGCTGCGGTATCCGGTGCGTTCGAGCACCAACTCGACCAGATCACCGAGGTCATCGTCGAGGTGGCCCCTCAGGTCGTCAAGCATCTCGACGAAACCCGCGATCGCCTTCTCCGCGCGGGTATTCAGCATCGGCACTTTGCCTTCCGCCGCGACCACGAGTGAGTCGGCGAAGCTGGCGCCGGTGTTCTCGGCGTACACCGCCACACAAGCCTCGGCCCGATCGCCGATGCCCCGACGCGGCGTGTTGAGGATGCGCCGCATGCTGACCGCGTCACCCGGGTTGTCCAGCACCCGTAGGTAGGCGACGATGTCGCGAATCTCCTTGCGTTCGTAAAAACGCACTCCCCCAACGACTTTGTACGGGATTCCGGCGCGGATGAAGACCTCTTCGAGCGACCGCGACGAGTTGTTGGTGCGATAGAACACGGCCACGTCGTTGTAGGTGATCTCGCCCCGCTCGGCGAGCGCGTCGATCTCCTCGGCCACGAACCTGGCCTCGTCGTGCTCGTTGTCGGCGACGTAGCCGACGATCAGCTCGCCGGCGCCGGCGTCGGTCCACAGGCGTTTCTCCCGGCGCCCGGCGTTGCGGGCGATCACGGAGTTGGCCGCCGACAGGATGTTTTGCGTCGAGCGGTAATTCTGTTCCAGCAGAATGGTTTTCGCGTCGGGATAGTCGCGTTCGAAGTCCTCGATATTGCGGATGGTGGCGCCGCGGAACGCATAGATCGACTGGTCGGCGTCGCCGACCACGCACAATTCCGCCGGCGGAACCCCGTCAGCTGGAAAGTCGGGTGAAGTCTCGGCGTCGCGTCCGACCAATTCCCGAACCAGCACGTACTGGGCGTGGTTGGTGTCCTGGTACTCGTCGACCAGCACGTGCCGGAACCGCCGCCGGTAGTACTGGGCGATCTGCGGGAAGGTCTGCAGCACCGCGACGGTTTCGCCGATCAGGTCGTCGAAGTCCAGCGCGTTGGCCGCCCGCAGCCGCCGCTGATATTCGCCGTAGACGGAGGCGACCGTGCGGCTCAACTCATCGGAAGTGTCCGACAGGTTGGCTAAGTTGGCCGTGGCCTGGTCGGGGTCGATCAACTCGTTCTTCAGGTTGGAGATGGCGTTGGCCAGCAGGCGCGGCGAGTAACGCTTGATGTCGAGCCCCATGTCGCGACCGATCATCTGCAGCAGGCGCCGCGAATCGTCGGCGTCGTAGATCGAGAAGTTGGAGTTGAGGCCTTCGATCAGAGACGCCTGGTTGCGCAGGATGCGCACACAGGTCGAGTGGAACGTGGAAACCCACATCGCGCGGGCCCGGTTACCCACCAGCCGCACCACACGTTCGCGCATCTCCGCGGCGGCCTTGTTGGTGAAGGTGATGGCCAGGATCTGACCGACGCCGACGCCACGCGCCGCGATCAGGTAGGCGATGCGCCGGGTCAGCACCGCCGTCTTACCCGACCCGGCGCCGGCCACGATCAGCAGCGGCGAGCCCTCGTGCACCACCGCCAGGCGCTGTTGCGGGTTGAGCCCGTCGAGCAGCTGCTCTGCTTCGGGGGCGGGCTTGGCATCGGTCGCGTACACACTCATGTCGGTCCAAATTTACCGCCGCCGACCGACTACCTGGCTGGCCAGCCCGTCCGGCGCGGCGGGCCCCCGCGGAAGCATGGGCGGTGCACCCGGTGCCGCGTTTGGTGCCGGTTGCCCGACAACCGGATTCATTCCGCGGAACCGGCACCGCGTGGACGTCGTCTATGACCGGCGCCGATGCATTTTTGCGCGGTCGCGGTCGTTAGTGGCACACTCGGTTGGTGCTCAACGTGCAGCGCCGATTTTTCTATGGGTACCGGCCAGCGGTGCCCATGGTCTAGCTGCTTTCGCAGAGCCCCGTGGTCCGCTTCCGGATTCGGGGCTCGTCTCTTTTGTGAGGCCCGATAACGGATGAGACCAGAACCCCCACATCAAGAGAACGCGGAGTTTGCAGAGATGAACATTGAGATGGTGGAGAGCGAGCAGCCCACCGATATTGAGGAGTTGCGCCAAGAGATCGACCGGTTAGACGCCGAGATCCTCGCCGCGGTGAAACGGCGCGCCCAGGTGTCCCAGGCGATCGGCAAGGTGCGCATGGCGTCCGGCGGCACCCGGCTGGTTCACAGCCGCGAGATGAAGGTCATCGAACGCTACAGCGAGCTCGGCCCCGAAGGTAAGGACCTGGCGATGCTGCTATTGCGGCTGGGCAGAGGCCGGCTGGGCCACTGAAAAGCGGGGCATCCCGCTGTCCGCCAGGCCTGGCTCGGTCGGGTCAAACCGCATTAGGGTCGAACCATGACCTCCGTGCAAACCATCCCCGACATCACCGCCACCCCGGCGTGGGAAGCCCTGCGCAGGCATCACGAACAAATCGGCAAGACCCACCTCCGCCAGTTCTTCGACGACGACCCCGATCGCGGCCGCGAGCTCACCGTCACCGTCGGCGACCTCTATATCGACTACAGCAAACACCGCGTCACCCGAGAGACGCTGCGGCTGCTCGTCGACCTCGCGCGGACGGCTAACCTCGAAGAGCGCCGCGACCAGATGTTCTCCGGAGTACACATCAACACCTCCGAGGACCGCGCCGTGTTGCACACCGCGCTGCGACTGCCCAGCGACGCCGAGCTGGTCGTCGACGGCCAAAACGTTGTCGCCGACGTGCACGCCGTGCTGGATGCCATGGGTGACTTCACCGACCGGCTGCGCAGCGGTGAATGGACCGGGGCCACCGGCAAGCCGATCAGCACCGTCGTCAACATCGGAATCGGTGGGTCGGACCTGGGCCCGGTGATGGTGTACCAGGCACTGCGCCACTACGCGGATGCGGGGATCTCGGCGCGCTTCGTCTCCAACGTCGATCCCGCCGACCTGATCGCGAAGCTGGCCGACTTAGACCCCGCCACAACGCTTTTCATTGTCGCGTCGAAGACATTCTCCACGCTGGAGACGCTGACCAACGCCACGGCCGCGCGCCGCTGGCTGACCGACGCGCTCGGCGACTCCGCGGTGTCCAAGCATTTCGTGGCCGTCTCCACCAACAAACGCCTGGTCGACGACTTCGGTATCAACACCGACAACATGTTCGGGTTCTGGGATTGGGTCGGCGGGCGTTACTCGGTCGATTCGGCGATCGGCCTTTCGTTGATGGCCGCCATCGGCCGGGAAGCGTTCGCCGATTTTCTGTCCGGATTCCACATCGTCGACCGGCATTTCAAGACCGCCCCGCTGGAGTCCAACGCGCCCGTCCTGCTCGGTCTGATCGGACTGTGGTACTCCAACTTCATGGGCGCGCAATCGCGTGCCGTGCTGCCGTATTCCAACGACCTGGCGCGGTTCGCGGCCTATCTGCAGCAGCTCACCATGGAATCGAACGGCAAGTCGACGCGCGCCGACGGCACACCGGTCACCACCGACACCGGTGAAATCTTCTGGGGCGAACCGGGAACCAACGGCCAGCACGCCTTCTATCAATTACTGCATCAGGGCACCCGGCTGGTGCCGGCCGATTTCATCGGCTTCAGCCAACCCCTCGACGACCTCGCCACCGTCGAAGGCACCGGCAGCATGCACGACCTGTTGATGAGCAACTTCTTCGCCCAGACGCAGGTGCTGGCGTTCGGCAAAACCGCCGAGGAGATCGCCGCCGAGGGCACGCCCGCCGACGTCGTGCCGCACAAGGTGATGCCCGGAAACCGGCCGTCCACCGCGATTCTGGCCAACCGGCTGACCCCGTCGGTGCTGGGCCAGCTGATCGCCCTCTACGAACATCAGGTCTTCACCGAGGGAGTGATCTGGGGCATCGACTCGTTCGACCAGTGGGGTGTCGAGCTGGGCAAGACGCAGGCCAAGGCGCTGCTTCCGGTGATCACCGCCGACGGCTCACCCCCGCCACAATCGGACAGCTCGACCGATGCGCTGGTCCGCCGCTACCGGACCGAACGGGGGCGTACGACCTGACATTCCTACGCCCACAGTGAATCTGGCGACGGGACACCCCGTGACGCCGTCGCCGGATTCACGCTCGAGCGGTCAGGCGAAGCGTTTGGTCAGCTGGGGCGGCAGCACCCGCATCAGCTGCACCAACGGCGCCCACGGCCACCACGGGACCACGGCCCGGCCGGGCTCGCGTTCGATCGCGCCGACCAACGCCTTGACACCAGATTTCGTTGTCCACCATCAACATTGTGCTTGCCGACTTAGCCGTCATCTCCGATTCGATGTAGCCGGGCTCGATCACCGAAACCTTGATGGGGCCGTTGCGGTATTCGGCGCGCAGCGATTCACCCAGCGATCGCATTCCGGCTTTGCTTGCGGCGTAGGCGGCTTTCACGCCCGGTACCCCCTTGTTGCCGAGCACCGACGAGATCAGCACCAGGTGCCCCGAACCACTCCTGGCGAACATCTCCAGCGCGGTTTCGATCTGCACGAGGGCGGCGACCAGGTTGGTCTCGATGGTCGCCTTGTTCGCCCAGAGCTTGCCCGAGCCCAGCTTCGCGCCCTTGCCGATGCCGGCGTTGACGATGACGCGGTCGATGCCGCCGAGCTCGTCGCCGAGTTCGGCGAACACCTTCGGCACCTGCTGGTGGTCGTTGACGTCCAGCGCGGCGACGGCGATCTTGATACCCGGGTACTGTTGCGTCAGTTCGGCTTTCAGCTCGTCGAGCCGGTCGGTGCGACGGGCGCACAGCCCCAGGTCGCGGCCCTTGGCGGCGAAGGAGCGCGCCATCCCCGCGCCCAGGCCGGAACTGGCGCCTGTGATGAGGATCTTCTGACGAGTCACCCGGGCAGCATATCGACTACCCGCCCAACGTCGAGTTGTTGGGCCAGGCCATGGGCAATCGGCACCGCAAGTCGACGCTCGAGGATTATTTGAGCAGCCGCGACATGCGCCGGTCGGCCAGCACCTTGCCGCCGGTCTGGCACGTCGGACAGTACTGAAAAGACTTGTCCGCGAACGAGACTTCCCGCACGGTGTCCCCGCATACCGGGCAGGGCAGCCCGGTTCGTGCGTGCACGCGTAGCCCGGAGCGCTTCTCCCCTTTGAGCATGGCGGCGCCCTGGCCGACCGAGCGGCTCACCGCGTCGGTCAGCACCGAAATCATCGCGTCGTGCAGGGCGGTGAGCTGTTCGTCGGACAGCTTGCCCGCGGTGGCGAATGGCGAGATCTTCGCGACGTGCAGAATTTCGTCGCTGTAGGCGTTGCCGATACCGGCGATGACCTTCTGGTCGGTGATGACGGTCTTGATCCTGCCAGTGTTGCCGGCCAGCAGCCCGGCCAGGTTTTCGGGGCTGAGCTCCAGGGCGTCGGGGCCGAGGGCGGCAATGCCCGGCACCAGCTGCGGGTCGTCGACCAGCCACACCGCCAGCCGCTTCTGGGTGCCGGCCTCGGTGAGGTCGAAGCCGGGCGCCTCACCGGGCGTGCCCAGGTGCACGCGCATTGCGATCGGGCCCTTGCCGGGGCGCAGCGGTGCCGCGGCCAGCTTGTCGGACCACCGCAACCACCCCGCGCGCGACAGATGGGCGATCAGGAACAGCTGCCCGGCTTGCAGCCCCAGGTACTTGCCCCACCGGTGGGCCCCCGTAACGGACTGGCCGTGCACGGCGTTGATCGGCGGGTCGAAGGTTTTCAGCACGGACAGCGCGGCGACATCGACGCGGCCGACCGTCGAACCGACGGCGTGGCGCCGCAAATGGTCGACCAGCGCTTCGATTTCGGGGAGTTCGGGCACGGGTTCAGTCTGCCGGTCTGAGCAAATAGGTGTCCATGATCCAGCCGTGGCGTGCGCGGGCTTCGGCCCGCAGCGCCGCGATGCGCGCCCCGACCTCGCCGACGGTGCCCGCCACCAGCAGCTCGTCGCCGGTCCCGAGGTAGGCACCCCACCAGATCCGGGTGTCAGGCGGGCACACCTGAAAGGAGCACTCGGCATCGAGCAGCACTATGACTGAGCGGGCTGAGCCCTTCATCCCGTTGGTGCGCAGCTGCCTACCGGTGGTGATCAGAACCGGTTCTCCGACCTCGTTCAGCGGGATGCCGTGCCGAGCCGTCAGCGCCTGCACGGCGGTGATCCCCGGAATGACGTCGACAGTGAAATCGAGCTCGGCCGCGACGGCATCCAGGATGCGCAGCGTGCTGTCGTAAAGCGACGGGTCGCCCCAGGCCAGGAAGGCACCCACGCCGTCCGGACCGAGCTCGGCCGCGATGGCCGTCGCCCAGGTGCGCGCACGCGCCGCGTGCCAATCCGCGACCGCATCCCGGTAATCGGCTTCGGTCGACCGTTTGGGGTCGGGCAGCTCAACGAAGCGGTATCCGGGCTCGCGGATGAAGCGGGCGCAGATCTCCCGTCGGAGGGCCACCAGGTCGCTTTTGGCCTCCCCCTTGTCCATCGCGAAGAACACCTGCGTGTCGTTCAGCGCTTGGATCGCCTGGACGGTGAGGTAGTCGGGGTTCCCGACGCCGATGCCGATCACGTGAATATGCCGAGCCAATAAACCCTCCCGACGCGCGTCGTTGCTCAAGTCAGATTGCCGAATCGAAACATGAAAGGCCTAGTCGGGACCTTAGGTACCCGATACCATGGGTATCGACTATCTGTTGCGATCCCCCGCCACTGAAGCGCACCGTCAACCACTGAAGGGACACCAGCGATGACCACTGCGGTGAAGCCAGGTGTGCCGAGTCGAGAAGAGTTCTCCGATCGATTGCTGAAAGGCTCGGTCAAGAAGTCCTACGAGCCGGTCGTCGACATCGACTGGGATGCGCCGCTGGATCCCGACAAGTTCTATCTCCCGCCGCGGCTGGTGTCGTTGTACAACACCCCGATGTGGGACGAGATGACCCGCGAGCAACAAATCGACCTGTCCCGCCAGGAACTGGTCAACACACTGTCGGCCGGAATCTGGTTCGAGAACATGCTCAACCAATCGTTGTTGCGCACGATCCTGCACGAGGACCCCACGAGCCGGTCGACGCATTACAAGCTGACCGAGCTGGGCGACGAGACCCGCCACATGGTCATGTTCGGCAAGGCCATCGAGCGCATCGGCGCCAAGCCGGTACGCCCACGCCTGTCTCACCGGATGATCATCAACGCCCTGCCGCTGGCGTTCCAGCGGGGCTCGATGCTGTGGATGGCCGCGCTGATCGGTGAAGAGATTTTCGACTCGCTGCAACGGCAGATGATGGACGACGCGGAGCTGCAGCCAATCATCCAGCGGCTCATGCGGATTCATGTCACCGAAGAGGCCCGCCACATCCAGTTCGCCCGCGACGGCGCGCGCAAGCGAGTTGCCGAAATGCCGCGGGTCAACCGGTGGTTCATGGCCAACATCAACGGGCTCGGCGGATACTTCTTCAACTACCTGTTCAGCAATCCGGTCCCGTACGCGCGAGCGGGTCTGGACGCGAAGCGGGCCCGAAAGATCGCGCGAACCAGCCCGCACCGCCGCGAGACGCAGGTCGCCGGCTTCGCTCCCCTGGCGGCGTTTTTGACCGAGGTGGGCCTGCTGGGTCCAATCGCACGCCGCGCCTGGAAGCGCAGCAGGTTTCTGTGACCCAGACGCCCGGCCCCGCCGAGCCCTGCCGGCGGGTGGTCATCATCGGCGCGGGCGCCGGCGGCCGGAGCGCACAGGCGGCACTGCTGGCGGCGGGCGTCGCCGACGTCTTGATGCTCGACAAAGCGGCCGGCCGCGAAGTCCTCAGTGCCCGGTTCGACGACGACACCGACACCTGGCTGCTGACGACGGCCGGTGGCGAGACGTTCCGGGCCCGTGTCGTCATCGCCGCCTACCGACCGGTGCAGGTCCCGTGGCTACCGGACATCGCGGGACGCGACGACTTCCTGGGCGAGTCGTTTCACGCGGCACACTGGCCGCCGAATTTCGAGCCGGCCGGTAAGCGCGTCGCGATCATCGGCGCCGACTCCACCGCCGGTCATTACATTCCGCAGCTGATGAATTCGGCGGCCTCCGTCACCGTCTTCGCGCACGCACCGCGCCGGATCGTCGCCGAGTTGCCGTTGCCCACCACCCGCGCCAAACGGTGGCTGCGCCGCCATACCCGACCGGCCGCCAACGGACAGTCGCGGCCCGCGCTCGTAAGAGCGGCCGTCACCGGCATCACCCCGTCGAAAACCCGAACCACCGATGGTGTCGACCGCGACGCCGACGCCATCATCTATGCCACCGGGTTCTCGGTTCCCGATCGGGATCAGGCGCTGGTCGGTGCCGGCGGATTGACCGCCCGGCAGGCCTGGGACGACGGCATGGAGCCCTACTTCGGGGTCGCCCTGCACGGGTTCCCCAACTACTTCCTCATCGGCGGGCCCGACGTCGACGCGCAGGCGCGTTACGTCGCCGAGTGCGTCGACCTCATGGAACGCACCGACAGCACCCGCATCGAAGTGCGCCGCAGCAGCCATAAGGTTTTCAACGAGCGCGTCTACGTGCGACCCGTCCAGCCTCAACAAGTGATTTCGGCCTTCGAGCTGACATCCGGCGCGCACCGCGACGCGACCTACGAAGGGGCGGCGATGCTGACCCTGGCCGGCGCCGAACACCCGGTGCGCGTCCGGCTCGCCGGCTGGCTGGACCCGATCGATGGCCATTACCACTGGCAAGGAACGGTTTTTGGTTCCGTTGCGCTCGGTCAGGAACGAACCGCGACGCTGACGGTCGGCGAGCGCAGCGCGTCCGCGCGCATCATCGAGCAAACGCCGTGGGGCACGCACACGGTGGCCGGAGTTGGCGCTCCGCCGTACACGCTGAGCTAACAAAGCGACCCAACCGCCCTTGCTGCGCATGGCGCGATTGCGGGTTTGCGGGGTGTTACTTGCGGGTAACCAGGCCAGTCTAATTCCCTTCCCACACGGGAGGTTGGCCACGCAGGCGAGTAGACGAGAACGCCATGTTCGGCGTGACTGCGGTCGGAATTTTGGACGGGCGCGGTGTAAGCACGCGCCTCACTCCCGTCCGGTCTGCGCGTCGGCCGCCGTTCCCGGGCGGACCGGCGCATGGTGTTGTCTGCGGCGTCAATGCCGCTCATCTGGGGGGTAGACGCTTTTGCCGCCGAGGGGGCGGGTTCTCAAAGCAATTAGCCGGGCGGGAATTCGAGGAGCGGGGTATGGAGGGGGAAGGCCGGATTACGACGTCGCACCCTTTTTCTTTTAAGTTAGGAATGCGGGGGCCTAAATTGCTATGGAGACACGCCCGCTCGCATGGCACTGGGTTGCGGCCCGCGGTCGGCGAGGATGAAGCCCAAAAAGGAAAGGGGTGGCTGCGGTGAGCGCGGTAGCTGAGTCCCCGAGCTCGCTGGCCGTTGCAACGCGCACGGATCAGTCGGTCGTCATCCTCACGGTCGAGGGCGTGCTGGATGCAAGCAGCTCCCCGGCGCTGCGCGACATCATCATGAAGGCCACGCTCGACGAGCCGTCCGCCGTTGTCGTCAACGTCTCCGGACTTCGAGTGCCCGCGGAATCGGCATGGTCGAGCTTCATCGGCGTGCGCTGGCAGGTGCACACAAGGCCCGACGTTACGATCGTGGTGGTCTGCGCCGATCGCGCCGCCCGCGCGGCCATCACCCGCAGCGGGGTCGCCCGCTTCATGCCGGTGTATGCGACCGAGAAGGGGGCGATCAAGGCGCTCGGTCGGCTCACAAGTCGCACCGTGCGGCATGCCGACGCCGAACTGCCCGCCAACCTGACCAGCCTTCGCGTGTCACGCCGGCTGGTCCGCGAGTGGCTTAACGCCTGGTCGCAATCGGCGCTCATCCCGGTCGCGTTGGTGGTTGTCAACGTGTTCGTGGAAAACGTGCTGGAACACACCGGAAGCGTCCCGATGATGCGCGTCGAGACCAATGGCACGACGGCGACCATCGCGGTGTCGGACGGCAGCAGCACACCCGCCGTGCGGTTGCCGTTGCCCGACAAGGGCATCGACGTATCCGGCCTGGCGATCGTCGACGCGTTGTCGCGCGCCTGGGGCAGCACTCCCACCTCGTCCGGCAAGGCGGTGTGGGCCGTCATCGGGCCCGAGAACCAGCTTTGAGCTGCTAGGCGGCTTCACCGTAGTTGTGCCTTGTGCGGGACCCAGGCGCTGCTCAAACTAGAACACGTTCTAATGTCGTGTGACGGTCCCTTGCAGGAAGGCGGATGACGTGCGGTTCAGCTTTGCGGAGTCACTGACCGACTCGAGTTTCTACATCCCGCTGGCCAAGGCGGCCGAGGAGGCCGGCTACCACAGCATGACGATTGCCGACAGCATCGCCTACCCGTTCGAGTCCGACTCGAAATACCCATATACGCCCGATGGCAGCCGCGAGTTCCTGGACGGGAAGGAGATCGTCGAGGCCTTCGTGCTGACGGCGGCGTTGGGCGCGGTGACGAAGAACCTGCGGTTCAACTTCTTCGTCCTCAAGCTGCCCGTCCGGCATCCGGCGCTGACGGCCAAGCAGGCGGGTTCGCTGGCCGCGCTGACCGGCAACCGGTTGGGACTCGGCGTCGGCACCAGCCCGTGGCCAGAAGACTACGAGCTGATGGGGATCCCATTCACCAAGCGCGGCAAGCGGATGGACGAATGCATCGAGATCGTGCAAGGCCTCACCACGGGCGAGTACTTCGAGTTCCACGGCGAGTTCTATGACATCCCCAAGACCAAGATGACTCCGGCTCCCACCCAGCCGATCCCGATCCTGGTCGGCGGGCACGCCGACGCGGCGCTGCGGCGCGCGGCGCGCCTGGACGGCTGGATGCACGGCGGCGGCACCGACCCCGAGGAACTCGACCGACTCATCGCCCGCGTCAAAAAGTATCGCGAAGACGAGGGCAAGACCGGCCCCTTCGAGATCCATGTGATCTCAATGGACGCCTACACCGTCGACGGCATCAAGCGCCTCGAGGACAAGGGCGTCACCGACGCCATTGTGGGCTTCCGGTATCCCTACATCAAGGGACCCGACACCGAACCGCTGGAGAAAAAGATCCGCCACCTGGAACGCTACGCCGAGAAGGTGATGTCGAAATTCTAAGCCTCACAGCGGATCCCACTTGGGAGCCCGCTTTTCCATGTGCGCCTTGGCCGCCTCGGCCGGATTGTTGGTGAAACCGCTCAGGATCTGGGTGCGGTTCTCGAGCTCTATGGCATGCCGCAAACTCGGCGCGTCCAGCGCGGCGTTGAGCCCAATCTTGGTCTGCCACACGCCATATGCGTTGTTCTCCGCGATGGAGCGGGCCAGCTTGAGAGCGGCCGGCATCAGGTCATCCGGCGGCACCACCTCGTGCACCAGCTTGATGCGATAGGCCTCGGCGGCGTCGATGATGCGACCGGTCAGCATGAGTTCTCGCGCGACCCCGGCGCCGACGATCTTCGGCAGCAGGTAACTGGTGCCCATGTCCATCGACGAGAAGCCGGCCTTGATGAACACCGATCCGAACCGGGCGTGTTCGGACGCGACGCGGATGTCGCTGACGAGCGTGAAAGCCAGCCCTCCCCCGACGGCGACGCCGTTGACCGCGGCGATCACCGGGATGGGTAGCTCGTAGATCCGGGTGAACAGATCGGCCAGGCGCACCTGCGAGTCGTAGTTGATCTTGAACGCCGGGCTGGTCGGTTTGGCCTGGGTCCAGGCCTCGCCGGTGCCGCTCAGATCGGCCCCGGCACAGAACCCCCGTCCGGCGCCGGTCAGGATCGCGACCCGATGCTCGCCGCCGCCGAGCGCATCCAGGGCATCGAGGGCCTTGTCCACGCCGCGGATCAGCGATCCGTCGATCGCGTTCAGTCGCTCCGGCCGGTTCAGCGTGATGCGGGCGATGTTGTCCTCGAGAGTTTCGAATTCCACTGCGGGCATACCCAAACCGTAGGCGACTTGGGCGTTTACCGACGCGGCCTACGGTGGTTTTGGTCGAATACACATCCAAGGAGTAGCGATGGCACGAACCGAGGGCGACACCTGGGACCTGGCCAACAGCGTGGGCGCCACCGCCACCATGGTCGCCGCGGCGCGAGCGGCCGCCACCGGACGCTCGCAGCCGGTGATCACCGACGAGTACGCCGAGCCGCTGGTGCGCGCCGTCGGGCTGGACGTGTTCACCAGGTTGGCCAGCGGCGAGCTGGATTCCGGCGACATGGAGAAGGGTGTCGGGTTTCCGCGGATGGTCGACACGTTCGCAGCACGCGCCCGGTTTTACGACGACTACTTCGCCGCGGCCGGCAAGGCGGGCCTGCGTCAAGTCGTGATCGTGGCGTCCGGGCTGGATGCCCGCTCGTATCGACTTCCGTGGCCGACCGGGACGACGGTGTACGAGATCGACCAGCCCGAGGTGATCGCATTCAAGACCGCGGCGCTGTCGGAGATCGGCGCGGCCCCCAGCGCGGAACTCCGCACGGTCGGCGTCGATCTCCGAGAGGATTGGCCGTCGGCGCTCCAGGAGGCGGGCTTCGACTCCGGTCAACCCACGGCGTGGCTGGCCGAGGGAGTGCTGATCGGATTTCTCCCGCCAGAGGCCGAGGTCCGGTTGCTGGACTCGATCACCCCACTGTCCAGTGAGGGCAGCCGGTTGGCCGCCGACTACGGGACGCTCAACGACGGTTCCCAGGAGTCGCGGGAGGAGGCCCGCCGCGCGGCCGAGGGCTGGCGACGGCAGGGGCTGGATCTGGACATCGCCGGCCTGACCTACCCCGGCGAGCACACCGACGTCACCGCACACCTGCACGCGGACAGGTGGGAGACGACGAGGTTCAAGCTCACCGACCTCTTCACCGCCGCCGGCCTGCCGCAACTTGCGGAGGCCGAGCAGCAGGCCCCGTCGGCCAGGATCAGTTTCGTGCGCGCGATCAAGTCCTAGCCAATCTGAGCCGTCGACCGTGGGCCCTATGGACGAATTCAAGGCATTAGCCGTGCGTAGGGCCCACACTCGGCGCGCTCGTAGGTTCGACGCGAGGGCAATCAGGACCGTTTGGCCAGCCACTCCGCCTGCATCACCAGGAGCGCCATCACCTCCAATTGTGGTGTGTCGGAGTCGAGTTCGCGGTACCGCTGATAGACGTTGACGACGATCCGCTCTGCGTCCAGCCAGGTCGCGTACTCGCCGAGGTCGATGGCGTCGGCCGCCTCGGCCCACGACAGTCCCTCGCGGTAGGCGACCTCGGCCTGTTCGGCGACATGCGCGAGATACCCACGGACCGCGCGGATCCCATCCGGATCGGTGACCGGGCCGTGGCCGGGCACCACAGTCGGAGCGTCCAACGCGATCATCGCGTCGCACGCCGCGATCCAGTTGGCGATCGGGCCGGCCCACACAATCGGAGTGCAGCCGATGAACAGCAGGTCGCCGCCGAACAGCACCCCCGCGTCCGGCACATGCACCACGGAATCGGCGGCCGTATGGGCGGGGCCCAGATTCAGCAGATCGATCCGCCGCCCGCCGACCTCGACGGTGAGATCGCGGTCAAACGTCTGGTCGGCGTTGCGTAGCTTGATTCCGCTGAAGTCGAAGTGCCCGAAGCGATCTCGCACGTATGGGGTCGCGACCGGACCGAGGTTCGCGGTCTGGGCCATGGCCAACATCTCGGGTGCCATGCCGTGCGCGATCTCGTCGGCGGTGCCCTGGGCGGCGAGGATCCGCACCGATGCGTCGAGCAGCTGATTGCCGTGGGTGTGGTCGCCGTTGGAGTGGGTGATCAGGGCGTCGGTGATGGGCGCGCCGTCGGTGATGGGCTTCATCGCGGTGAGCATTTCGCGGGTCAACGCCAGGTCGAAGAGGGTGTCGACGAGCAGCGAAGCGCCGTCGCCGGCAACCAGCCCGGCGTTGCTCCATCCGTAGCCCCCGTCCGGCAACGTCCACGCCCACACCCGATCGGCGACCTCGTGCAGCCCGCGCGTGTAGGGCACCCTCGCGGGCGCCCGGTTGACCCGGGCGGGGGCGGGCGCGGCATCCGGGTTGGGTCGCGCGGCCAATGGGTGCGGCGCGCCGCTGGCGCGCACGGTTTGTCGGGTCTCCCCCAATCCCTGAACCCGCAGGGTGACGACGTCGCCGTCGTGCAGCCAGCCGGGGAACGATTCCAGCGCCGTCGGGCTGAGGTGCTCGACGAGCGTGCAGGTGGGCACGGTTCCGGAGCCGATGACGTCGCCGGGGCTGAGCGTCACGCCGCGCGAGACGTAGGAGACGACTTCACCGAAGTTCCAGTCCATTTGGGCGGTCGACCCCGAGCCGATCACGGTGTCGTTGACCAGGGCGGTCACCGGCAGGTCGAGCTTGCCGTCGCGGCGGTACGGCTCGAGCTCGTCGGGCGTGACCAGGTACGGGCCCAGCGTGACCCCGCTGTCCTTGCCCTTGCCCTGCCCGATCGCGAGTTGGCTCTCCAGCTGCTGCAGGTCTCGCGCGGACCAGTCGTTGAAGATGGTGTAGCCGATGATGGCCCGCTCGGCTTGCTCGACCGAAAGGTCCCTGCCACTGACGCCGATGACGGCGGCGATCTCCAATTCGAAGTCCTGCCAAGCACTTCCGGGCGCCGTCGGGGCGTCGTCGTAGGGGCCCAGAACGGTTGCCGGACAGGCGAAGTAGAACGCGGGGATGCGGTACCAGGTGTCGGCGAGCGCGCGGCCGGCACCCAGCGCGGCTTGGCAGTTGCGCATGTGATCCAGGAAGCACAGGGAATCCCGGATCGACGGCGGGCGCGGGATCGGCGCCATCAACGTCACCTCGTCGAGCCGCACCGCCGACGACGAACGCAACGCGTCCTCGCCCGCTTGGCGCAGCCCGTCGGCACCGCGACCGATCAGGTCGAGCAGCGTCACGCCCGGCGGCATCGCGTGGATAGTGTCACCGGAGAGCACTCCGGTGCGTTCGCCGTCGGCGTCTCGGTAGGTCAACCACTTCACTCGCGCACCACCTCACTTGGTTTCTTGTCCGGCCGTAGCCCACGCCAACTCGATTGGCGCAACCGGTCATCCGGGGTCCATTCGCTGTAGCGCACCTCGCCGACCAGGACCGGCTTGACGAACGTGACGCCCTTGGCGTCACGCGCGGGGAGCGGGCCGTCGAAGGGCGATTGCTTGGTGTGCAGCGGCGCCAGAGTCTTCTTCAACTTCGCCAGCTCGCGTTCGGTGAAGCCGGTGCCGACTCGCCCCGCGAAATGCAGCCCGCCGGGGGTGGGGATGCCCATCAGCAGTGAGCCGATGCCACTGGTGCGTCCGCCTTCCCCGGTCTTCCAGCCGCCGATGACGACTTCCTGCGTGTTCCAGTTCTTGTCCTTGATCCAGGATGCCGAGCGGCGGCCCGGCTGATAGCTGGAGTCGCGTTTCTTGGCGACCACGCCCTCCCAGCCGTGTTCGAGCGAGTACTCCAGCGCCTGGGCCCCGTCACCGGGCAGCAGCTCGGGAACGATCAGATTGCCCGCGCCGGCGAGGGTTTCCAGCAACTTGCGCCGGTCTTGGTAGCGCGCCCGCAACAGCGAGCGGCCGTCGAGATGGAGCAGGTCGAACGCCCAGTACTCGACGCGGCTGCCACGACCCCGGTTCTGCATCTCGTGGAAGCTGGGCACGCCGGACTTGTCCAGAACGACGGCCTCGCCGTCCAACACAACGTGGTGGTCAGCCAGATCGGCGGCCAGCGACGCGAATTGGGGATATTCTCCGGTGACGTCGCGTCCGCTGCGGGAGCGAAGTCGCATGCGGCCGTGGTCGGCGTCCATCAGGAGTCGGTAGCCGTCCCACTTGCCTTCGAACGCCCACTGAGCGGCCTCGAGCGCCCGCACCGAACCATGCGTGGCGAACATCGGGGCCAATTGATCGAACTCGAAGACCTCTTGGTCCTTCATCCGGTGCGCCAGCCATTGGTCGCCGTTGGTCTGAATCAGCGCGTAGCGCCCCGAGATCCGGCTGCCGTGCAGATTGACGATGACCTCGTCGTCAACGAACTTCTCGGCCTCGTAGGTGCCGGAATCCCAGATGATCACCTTGCCGGCGCCGTATTCGCCTTTGGGGATGTTCCCCTCGAACGTGCCGTATTCCAGCGGATGATCCTCGGTGTGCACCGCCAGGTGGTTGACCGACGGGGTCTCGGGCAGGTTTTTCGGCACCGCCCACGACACCAGCACACCGTCGCGCTCCAGCCGGAAATCGTAATGCAACCGGCGCGCGTGGTGTTCCTGGATGACGAACGTATTGCCTTGCCCGGTAGCGGATTTCACTGGCTTCGAAGCCGGCACGGGCTCCGGAGTTTTCGAGGCGTCGCGCATGCTGCGGTACTTGTTCAGCCGATCCCGGATCGGCGCGTCAGCATCGAGCGGCGCCAGCAGATCGCCGTCGCGGGCGACCCGGTCGAGCACCTCGTCGTAGCGCAGTTGGCGCAGCCCAGGGTCTTCGAGTTCCTCCCAAGTCCGCGGTGACGCGACGGTCGGATGTTCGCGCCCGCGCAGCGAATACGGCGCGATGGTGGTCTTCGAGCCATTGTTCTGGCTCCAGTCGAGAAATACCTTGCCCGCCCGCAAGCTCTTGGTCATGGTCGAGGTGACCAACTTGGGCATCGCCTTTTCCAGTTGCTGGGCAACACGTTTGGCCAGTACCGTGGCGCCCCGGCTGCTTACCGGATTGTCCAGCGGCGCGTACAGGTGCAACCCTTTACTGCCGCTGGTGAGCGGGAAAGTGGTCAGCCCGATATCGGTCATCAGATCCCGCACGGCATGGGCGACCTCGCACAGGTGGGCCATCGTCACGCCTTCGCCGGGATCCAGGTCGAACACCAATCGTGTTGCCGGGCCGGGCTTGAGTTCTTCGGCCCCGCTTCGCGTCCACTCGGCGACGAACCGCCACTGCGGCACGTGCACCTCGAGCGCCGCCTGCTGCGCGATCCAGGCCAGCGCGTCGGGGCTGTCGATGATCGGATACGTCGTCGTTCCGGACCGGTGGGTGACGCTGGCCCGCGGCAGCCAGTCCGGCGCCGACGACGCCAGCTGTTTTTCGAAGAACGCCTCCTGCTCGACACCGTTGGGCCAGCGCTTGCGGGTGGCAGGGCGCCCGGCGATGTGCGGCAGCATCACCTCGGTGATGCGGGTGTAGTAGTCGAAGATGTCGGCCTTCGTGGTTCCCGTCGCGGGGTACAGCACCTTGTCGGCGTTGGTCAGCCTGACCCGCGCCTGCGCTGTGGAACCCATGGTGTCAACGTACGTCGTGGGAGGGCACACCTGAAGCCACACCCGCCACATCAGCATCGTCGGGCGGGGACTGAGTGAATCGCAAAAGCGCTAGCACATGCGCTATCAAATCTGCGGCGCGGCGCATGGTCCGCAGACTTGGGATCCGGGCGCCGGTACCGTCGACACCGTGGTTCGGCTGAGCAGCGTCCCCCTGAAGCGGCTGCCGATCGCGGCGCCGAGCTATGACCGTGACGGCGTCGTGGTCGGCATCGCGCACATCGGGGTCGGTGGGTTTCACCGGGCACATCAGGCGATGTACATCGACAGGCTGCTCGAGCGCGGTCGGGCGCGGGACTGGGGCATCTGCGGGATCGGAGTGATGCCGGCCGACCGCCGAATGAGGGACGTCCTGCGCGCCCAGGACGGCTTGTACACGCTGGTCTTGGAACATCCCGACGGAAACCGGGAAGCGCGGGTGATCGGCTCGATCGTCGACTACCAGTACGCGCCCGACGACCCGGTGGCGACGATCGAGCTGCTGGCCGCACCGACCACGCGCATCATCTCGATGACCATCACCGAGGGCGGCTACCAGATCAGGGACCCCGGGTCGGTTTTCGGCCTCATCGTCGAGGCCCTGGCCCGGCGTCGCGACCGCGGCATCGCCGCGCCGACGATCGTGTCGTGCGACAACATCGAGCACAATGGCGAGGTCGCGCGCCGCGCCGTCGTTGCGCACGCCGAACTGCTGCGTCCCGGCCTGGCCGACTGGGTCGCCGAGCACGCCCGGTTCCCGTGTTCGATGGTGGACCGCATCACCCCGGTCACCACGCCGGACGTCGTGGCCGCGGTGGAGCGCGATTTCGGTGTCGCCGACGAGTGGCCGGTGGTCGCCGAGGCGTTCGCCTCGTGGGTGCTCGAGGACGATTTCGCCGACGGCAGGCCGCCGCTGGAAGAGGCGGGCGTCCTGTTGGTCGACGACGTGAGCCCGTACGAGGCGATGAAGCTGCGGCTGCTCAATGCCGGTCACCAGTGCCTGTGCTACTTCGCGGCCCTATGCGGGTATCGCATGGTGCACGACGCGGCGCGCGACCCGTTGTTGGCCGAATTCCTGCTGTCCTATTTCGATTCCGAAGCGGTGCCGACGCTGCGGCCGGTCCCCGGCATCGATCTGCGTGACTACACCCGCGGGCTCGTCGAGCGCTTCGCCAACCCGGGAGTGCGGGACACCGTGGCCCGGTTGTGCGCCTACTCTTCGGACCGCATCCCGAAATGGCTGCTTCCGGTGATCCGCGACAACCTACGCACCGAAGGACCCGTCCGGCTGGCGTCGGCGACGGTCGCAAGCTGGGCACGCTACGCCGAGGCGGTCGACGAGCGTGGCGAACCGATCGAGGTCATCGACAACCTGGCGGATGCTTTGGTGCCCGTCGCGCGGGCGCAGCGGCAAAATCCGATGGCCTTCATCGAAAACGCCGAGCTGTTCGGGGATCTGGCACGGGCGCCCCGCTTCGTCGAGGCCTATCGCTGGGCGCTGGACTCATTGCATGCGCGCGGGGCACGGGCAACCCTGGAGGCATTGTTGAAGGGACTGAGCCCATGACCCGCGCGCTGGTGATCGGTGAAGCGCTGATCGACATCGTCGAGCACCAGGGCAACGCTGCCGAGCATGTCGGTGGAAGCCCGCTCAACGTCGCCGTCGGACTCGCCAGTCTGGGGCGCGATGTCGATTTCCTGACCCATATCGGCGGCGACGAACCCGGGCGCCGCATCGCCGAGTACGTCAAATCCGCTGGAGTGCACGTTGTTCCGGGAAGCACGTCGGCAAGCCGGACGCCGACCGCGGTGGCGACGATCGCCGATGACGGGTCGGCGACGTATACGTTCGACCTGGAATGGCAGCTGTCCGGTACGCCCGAGGTCGCGCCGCCATTGCTCGTGCACACCGGGTCGATCGCCGCGGTGCGCGAGCCGGGGTGCCTGGCGGTCGCGGCGCTGCTCGACGCCTACCGGGTGTCAGCCACCGTCAGTTTCGACCCGAACGTGCGCCCGTCGCTCATCGTCGACCTGGATCTGGCCCGCGACCGCATCGCCCGCCTCGTCGAGCGCAGCGACATCGTCAAGGCCAGTGACGAGGACCTGCGCTGGATCGACCCAGACCACGAACCCGACTGGACCGCGCGAGCCTGGTTGGCGTCGGGACCCGCGATCGTCGTCGTGACGATGGGCGATCGGGGCGCGCTGGCATTCTGCTCGGCCGGGGAAGCCCGGGTGGCCGCCAGGCCGGTTCGGGTGGTGGACACCGTCGGTGCCGGCGACGCGTTCATGGTCGGCCTGCTCGACGCGCTCTGGGGACTGGATTTGTTGGGCGCCGGCCGGCGAGCCGCCCTGGGCCGGATCGGGCTCGATTCGCTGACGACGGCGCTGGAGTCGGCCGCCCTGGCGTCGGCGCTGACCATCGGGCGCGCCGGTGCCGACCTGCCCGACCGGGCCGCCCTGCAGGCTCGATCGTCTCACTCAGAGCGGCGAAATTAGCTGTGGGCGAATCGCGCGCCGTGCGGCCACAGTGCGTCGTGCAAAATCCCGACCCGCGGCCTCGCCTCGCTGTTTTGCTACGGGCGGTATGGGCATACTGACTGCATGCGCTCCATCTGGAAGGGTTCCATCGCGTTCGGGCTGGTGAACGTTCCGGTCAAGGTGTACAGCGCCACCGAAGACCACGACATCAAGTTCCATCAGGTGCACGCCAAGGACAACGGCCGCATCCGATACCAACGCGTGTGTGAGATAGACGGTGAGGTCGTCGAATACCGTGACATCGCCCGGGCCTTCGAGTCCGACGACGGCCAGATGGTGGTGATCACCGACGACGACATCGCCACCTTGCCCGAGGAACGCAGCCGCGAGATCGAGGTGCTCGAGTTCGTCCCGGCCAGCGAGGTCGACCCAATGCTGTTCGACCGCAGTTACTTCCTTGAACCGGATTCCAAGTCGTCGAAATCCTATGTGCTGCTTGCCAAGACGCTCGCCGAGACCGATCGGATGGCGATCGTTCACTTCACGCTGCGCAACAAGACCAGATTGGCGGCGTTGCGCGTCAAGGACTTTGGCAAGCGCGACGTGATGGTGGTGCACACCCTGTTGTGGCCCGACGAGATCCGCGATCCCGACTTCCCCGTGCTGGACAAGGAGGTCGACATCAAGCCCGCGGAGCTCAAGATGGCCGGGCAGGTGGTGGAGTCGATGGCCGAAGACTTCAACCCCGACCGCTACCACGACACCTATCAGGAGCAGCTGCAGGAGCTGATCGAGGCGAAACTCGAAGGCGGGGAAGCGTTTACCACCGAGGAGCAGCCTAAAGAGCTGGATGAGACCGAGGATGTCTCCGACCTCTTGGCCAAGCTGGAGGCCAGCGTGAAGGCGCGCTCCGGTGACGGCAAGGCGCCGGCCAAGAAAGCGGCGGCCAAAAAGGCGGTAGCTGGTTCGGGGGCCAAGAAGACCACCGCGAAGAAGACGAGCGCAAAGAAGGCACCGGCCAAAAAGGCCGCTTCGAAAGCCGCGTCAAAGTCCTGACTCGGGTCTAAGCGGGGCTAAGCGGTCAGCGCCGTCGGGTTGCCACGAAGCGGAACGCCGCGGCCAGCAGGTTGATCACCGCGACGATGATGACCAGGCTCAGCGCCGCGCCCCAGATCCGCAGGAAACCGGCGCGCTCCGGATTGGTGAGTTCGGTGTAGATCAGCAGCGGCAGCGAGGCCATGTTGCCGTGGAAAATGTCGAGGTTGATGGAGCGGCTGTAGCCGACCAGCACCAGCACCGGCGCGGTTTCGCCGATGACGCGCGCGACCGACAGCAAGATACCGGAGACGATGCCCGGCATCGCGATCGGGATGACGATCCGCACGATGGTCTTCCATTTGGGAACACCCAGCGCGTAGCTGGCTTCTCGCAGGTCGTCGGGCACCAACCTGAGCATCTCCTCGGTGGACCGCACCACCACCGGCAACATCAGCAAGACCAACGCCAACGACACGGCAAAGGCGCTTTGCTGGAATCCCAGGGTGGCGATCCAGAGGCTGAAGATGAACAGCGCCGCCACGATCGAGGGCACCCCGGCTAGCACGTCGACCATGAAGGTCGTCACCCGCACCAGCCAGCCAGAACCGTATTCCACCAGAAACACCGCGGTCATCAGGCCCAGCGGCACGGACAGAATGCCGGCCACCCCGGCCTGCACCAACGTCCCATACAGCGCGTGATACACGCCACCGGCAAACTCCTCGGGCAGCACGCCGCGCAGTGAGTGGGTCCACCAACCGGACCGGGTAACGGCGTACCAGCCTCGTGAGACCACCACCCCGAGCACCCAGACCAGCGGCACCAGGGCCCCGACGAACGAGGCGACGAATAACGTCGTCGCGGCGTTGTTTTTGGTCCGCCGCCACAGGCTGATAGGGCTGAACGCCTCGGCTTTGACCGGGTGGTCAAGCGCATCGGCAGTCATGCGTTGACCTTCCCGCCGGCGATCGTACGGGCGGCCGCGTTGACGATGAAAGTCAGGACGAACAGCGCAAAACCCGCGGCGATGTAGGCCCCGGTAGGCAGCGGTTGGCTGAATTCGGACGCCGCGGAGGCGATCTTGGAAGCGAACGTGTACCCGCCGTCGAACAGCGACCAGTTGCCGGCGCGGGCGGCCGAGCGCAAGATGATCAGCACCGCCACGGTTTCTCCCAGAGCCCGGCCCAACCCCAGCATTGACGCCGCGATGACACCGCTACGACCGAACGGCAGCACGGTCATCCGCACCACCTCCCACTTCGTGGCGCCCAGTGCCTGCGCCGCTTCCATCTGAATAGGGGGGGTCTGACGGAACACTTCTCGCGATACCGAGGTGACGATCGGGAGGATCATTGCCGAAAGCACGATGCCTGCGGTGAAAATGGTGCCGCCGCCGGCCAGGGAAACGTTGCCCTGCTTGAACAGAAATAACCAGCCCAGGCTGCGATTGAGGTACGCCGCGAACGGCTCGAGCTTAGGCGCCAGCACGAAGATCCCCCACAACCCGAAGATGATCGACGGCACCGCGGCCAGTACATCAACCATCGCAGCGAACGGGCGCGCCAGCCGTTTCGGCGCATATTGGGTGAGGAACACCGCGATCCCGACCGCGACCGGCACGGCCACCACCAGCGCGCTTATCGAACTCAGCATTGTGACCATGAACAAGTCGCGGATACCGAAGGCCAGCTTCTCGCTGTCGGTGGTATCGAATTGGGCACTGGTGAAGAAATTCGCGTGGTTCGCGCGCAACGACGGGACGGCACGAATCAACAGGAATATCGCGATCAGCAGGATCGCAATTACGATCGTCGACCCGGCAGCGGCGGCGACCAATTTGAATAGTTGGTCGCCGCGCTGCACCTTGTGCGGATCAGTCGCCTTCAGCGCAGGCCGAGTCTCGGTCGACGGACTGGCTACTGTTGCTCGTGCCATGACACCCCAAATCACGCGATGGCGTTGACCGAAGCCGACAACCTCGACTTGAACGAGTCCGGAATGGGGATATATCCGTTGTCCGCCAAGCCATTCTGCCCGCCGCCGATGGTGCTCTGCAGGAACGCCTTCACGGCCGTACCGACCTGGGAATCGGGATACTTCGAGCAAACGATCTCGTAGGTCGCCAGCACGATCGGGTAGGAGCCGGGCTGCGTCGGCTTGTAGAACGAGAGCGTGTCGAGCACCAGGTCGTTACCCTGCCCCGAGACCGTGGCCGCGGCAATCGTCTTGCCGACCGAGTCGGTGCTGAGCGCCACTGCATCCGGACCGGCCGAGGTGACGATCTTGGCCATGTTCAGCTTCTGAGCCTGGGCGAACGACCATTCGTTGTAGGTGATCGATCCTTCGGTGGCCTTGATGGCCGCCGAGGTGCCGTCGTTGCCCTTGGCGCCCTCGCCGACACCGCCGTTGAACGCTTTTCCGGCACCCTTACCCCACGCGCCGTTGGACGCCGCGTCAAGGTACTTCTGGAAGTTATCCGTGGTCCCGGACTGGTCGTTGCGGAAGACCACATGAATCGGCTCGGCCGGCAGGGTGGTTCCTGCGTTGAGGTTCGCGATCGCTGGGTCGTTCCAGGTAGTGATGCCGCCGTTGAAGATCTTCGCCGCGGTGGGACCGTCCAGACTCAGCGAAGTCAGACCCTTGACGTTGTAGGTGATAGCGATGGGGCCGAACACCACCGGCAGGTTCCACGCCGGCGAGCCGCAGCGCTGCTGCGCGGCGGCGTACTCGTTCTGCGCCAACGGCGAGTCCGACCCACCGAAATCGGTTTGGTTGCCGGTAAATTCGGTCACCCCAGCGCCCGAACCATTGGCTGTGTAGTTCAAGGTCTGACCCGGGCAGGCCTGTTCGAACGCATTGACGAAGCGAGTCATCGCGTTGGCCTGGGCCGTCGACCCGCTGGCCTTCAGCGTCTTCTTCCCGCCGCAACTCACCTTGCCCGCGGCCGCGCCCGTCGTCGCACTTCCCCCACTTGCCCCACTCGAGTTGTTGTTTTCGCTGCCACATCCGGACAACACCAGCGCGGCGCTCGCCAGGACACTGAGCGCGGCGCCAAATCGGTTGAGTTTCAATTCAGTTCCTTAACAGTAGGGATGAAACCTCGCCGCCGCCTGTGGGCTGCGGCTCGCCAACCAGCCATCTCTCGCAGCCATGAAGCTAACAGGACTAAGGTTAACGTTCGGCGAATTTTGTGCGGCGGTCCTTTCTGCACGACCAAGCGCCCAATCGCGGCTATCCGCAGCGTTACATCGCCACGACCGTATGACAAACTAGAACCTGTTTCAGAAATGCCGTGATCGGAGTCGGCGAGGTTTGCTACAGTTTCGCCGACAACTCGAATAGAGAGGCCGCAATGATCCTCGACAGGTTCCGTCTGGACGACAAAGTCGCCGTCATCACCGGTGGCGGCCGCGGCCTCGGTGCGGCCATCGCGCTGGCTTTCGCCGAAGCAGGCGCCGATGTCCTCATCGCGTCGCGCACGCAATCCCAACTAGACGCCGTCGCAGAACAGGTCCGCGCCACCGGCCGCCGCGCCCACGCGGTCGCCGCCGACCTGGCCCATCCCGAGGCAACCGCGGAGCTCGCCGGTCAGGCCGTCGAGGCTTTCGGAAAACTAGACATCGTCGTCAACAACGTCGGCGGGACCATGCCCAACACCCTGCTGACCACCTCGACCAAGGACCTCAAGGACGCGTTCACCTTCAACGTCGCGACCGCCCACGCGCTGACCATCGCGGCGGTGCCGCTGATGCTCGAGCACTCCGGCGGCGGCAGCGTTATCAACATCACGTCCACCATGGGCAGGCTGGCCGGACGCGGTTTCGCCGCCTACGGCACCGCCAAAGCCGCGCTGTCGCACTACACCCGGCTGGCGGCGCTGGACCTGTGCCCGCGCATCCGGGTCAACGCCATCGCGCCGGGTTCGATCCTGACCTCCGCGCTGGACGTGGTGGCCTCCAACGACGAACTGCGCGCGCCGATGGAGAAGGTGACACCCATGCGCCGCCTCGGGGATCCCGTCGACATCGCTGCTGCCGCAGTGTATTTGGCGTCCCCCGCCGGCAGCTTCCTGACCGGTAAAACGCTCGAGGTCGACGGCGGCCTCACCTACCCCAATCTCGACATCCCCGTCCCGGACCTGTAAACCGCGACCGCTAAGGAGCCCGTCATGGCCATACCCGTCGTTCAATTGGGCACCGGCAATGTCGGCGTCCACGCGCTCAAAGCGCTTATCACCAACCCCGAGTTCGAGCTCACCGGCGTCTGGGTGTCATCGGACTCCAAGGCCGGAAAGGACGCGGGAGAGCTTGCCGGACTTGCGGACTCGACCGGCGTGCTGGCCAGCACCGACCTGGACGCCGTGCTTGCCACCGGTCCGCAATGCGCGGTCTACAACGCGATGGCCGACAACCGCCTGCCCGAGGCCCTGGAGGATTACCGGCGTGTCCTGTCCGCCGGAATCAACATCGTCGGCAGCGGCCCGGTCTTTCTGCAGTACCCCTGGCAGGTGATTCCCGAAGAGCTGATCACCCCGCTGGAAGACGCAGCCCGCGAAGGCAATTCGAGCCTGTACGTCAACGGTATCGACCCGGGCTTCGCCAACGACCTGCTGCCGCTGGCATTGGCCGGCACCTGTCAGAACATTCAGCAGATTCGGTGCATGGAGATTGTCGACTACGCCACCTACGACAGCGCCGTGGTCATGTTCGACGTGATGGGTTTCGGTAAGCCCCTCGACGAGATACCCATGCTGCTGCAGACCGGCGTGCTGAGCCTGGCGTGGGGTTCGGTGGTGCGGCAGTTGGCAGCGGGCCTGGGCATTTCGCTTGACGAGGTCGCCGAGGTCTACGTCCGCGAGCCGGCGCCCGAGGACTTCGACATCGCATCGGGGCACATCCCGAAGGGCACGGCCGCGGCACTGCGGTTCGAGGTGTTCGGAATGGTCAACGGCGACCCGGTCGTCGTCCTGGAACATGTCACCCGGTTGCGCGAGGATCTGTGCCCCGATTGGCCGCAGCCCGCCCAACCCGGTGGTTCCTACCGCATCGAGATCACCGGCGAACCGTCGTACGCCACGGACATTTGCCTGAGCAGCCGCCTCGGCGATCACAATCACGCCGGACTGGTCGCCACCGCGATGCGGGTCGTCAACGCAATCCCCGCGGTCGTGGCCGCCCCGCCGGGCATCGTGACGACCCTGGACCTGCCTTTGGTCACCGGTCGGGGGCTCTACGTTCCGTCGTGATCTCCAGCACGGCATGAAGCACCACCGTTTCGGCGTTGCCCTAACCAGTCACGCGCGCCGGCGCGAAAGGGGAAAGCAATGTCGAAACGACGAGTTCTGGTCAGCGGGGCGTCGAAGGGTATCGGCCGCGCGGTCGTCGACCGCCTCGCCGGCAGCGGGTATGACGTGATCGGGCTCGCCCGCACCGCACCGTCGGACTTCCCCGGAAGATTCCACGAGGTCGATCTCGCCGATCGCGCCGCCACCGCGGAAACGCTGGAAGAGATCGTCGGCGAAGGCAGGGTCGATGCCGTGGTCAACAACGTCGGCTTCGCCCGGTTCGGCCACATCGGCTCGATTGAGCTGGACGATCTGTTCACCACTTACGACATGAACGTACGCACCGCCGTGCAGCTGGTGCAGGCGGTTCTGCCGGGCATGATCGACGCGGGATGGGGTCGCATCGTCAACGTCACGAGCTTGACGACGCTCGGTGTGGCCGAACGCACTCCGTACGCCGCCTCGAAGGCCGCCCTCGAAACGTGTACTCGCATCTGGGCCGGTGAGCTCGCCCCGACCGGCATCACGGTCAACGCGGTATCGCCGGGGCCGATAGAAACCGAGATGTTCCGCCAAAAAAGCCCCGCCGGATCGGACCGCGAAGGTCGTTTGCTCGCGTCCATTCCGCTGCAGCGAGTCGGGACGCCTACCGAGATCGCCCATGTGATCGCCATGTTGCTGCACGAAGACGCCGGCTACATGACGGGTCAGATCGTTCGGGTCGACGGGGGCGGTAGCATCGGCGCGGCTTAGCCCAGCGTTCGGGTAACCCCGCGGATGGCTGACGGGTGACCAGTTCGGTTAACCTAACTTTTTTATTCGAGTACGTGGATCGAAGGTCGATACGTTGGCGCAGGGCACAGAGGCCTCGCTAAGGACGAGCTGGTATCTGCTCGGGCCGGCGTTCGTCGCCGCGATCGCCTATGTCGATCCCGGAAACGTCGCGGCAAACGTCAGCTCCGGCACGCAGTTCGGCTACCTGCTGCTGTGGGTCATCGTCGCGGCCAACGTGATGGCCGGCATGGTGCAGTACCTGTCGGCGAAACTCGGGTTGGTGACCGGGCGCTCGCTGCCCGAAGCGATCGGCAAGCAGATGAGCCGCCCCCTGCGGCTGACCTTTTGGGCGCAGGCCGAAATCGTGGCGATGGCAACCGACGTGGCCGAGGTGGTCGGCGGGGCAATCGCCCTGAGGATCCTGTTCGGTTTGCCGCTGCCGATCGGCGGGATCATCACCGGGGTGATCTCGTTGCTGCTGCTGGCGATCAGGGACCGTCGGGGGCAGCTTCTTTTCGAGCGCGTTATCACCGGGTTGCTGCTCGTCATCGCCGTCGGCTTCGCGGCCAGTTTCTTCGTCGCCACGCCGCCGCCCGACGCCGTGATCAACGGCCTGGTACCGCGATTCCGGGGTACTGAAAGCGTCCTGCTGGCCACCGCCATTCTCGGGGCCACCATGATGCCGCATGCCGTGTATCTGCACTCGGGTCTGGCCCTTGACCGGCACGGACATCCCGCCGCCGGCCAGGACCGGCGTTGGCTGCTGCGCGTCACTCGCGTCGACGTCGTGCTGGCAATGGCGGTTGCCGGAGCGGTCAACGCGGCCATGCTGCTGGTCGCCGCGATCAACCTGCAGGGCCGCGAAGGAACCGGGTCCATCGACGGCGCTTATGTGGCCATCCACGACACGCTGGGTGCGACGATCGCGGTCCTCTTCGCGATCGGGCTGCTCGCGTCGGGCTTGGCGTCGGCGTCGGTGGGCGCCTACGCCGGCGCGATGATAATGCAGGGATTGCTGCATCGCTCGGTTCCGATGCTGGTGCGCCGGTTGGTCACCCTATGCCCCGCGGTGGCGATCCTCGCGTTCGGTTTCGACCCGACGCGCGCACTGGTGTTGTCCCAGGTCGTGCTGTCCTTCGGGATCCCCTTCGCGGTGCTTCCGCTGGTCAGGCTGACCAGCAACCGGAATTTGATGGGTAGCGACACCAACCATCCCGTGACGACGGTCATTGGCTGGGCGGTCGCCGCATTGGTCAGCGTGCTGAACATCGTGCTGATCTGCTTGACCGTGGCGGGCTGAGCCTCCGCACCCTCAGCCGCACGGGCCAAAGGCATTGGCCCGCAGCGGATTTGCATCCGTAGTCGGTCAACCGATTTCGACGGTTCACCCCTCAGGCGCGAAATACCCAGTGGACGCACGAAAGTCGCAAGAACTTCGCGAAGACTTGGCAAGCGGCGTGCGCGAACCTAACCATGCCCTCCACGGCCGCTCTGAAAAAAGCTTTCAAAAAAATGTCCGACTCGCGCCTGGTGCCTCCTCCTACCTATGACAGCGACCCAACCGGGGCCGCGACTCACACCAAGGAGCACCTCATGAGCACCCCGCACGACATAGATCGGACCGCCCTGGCGCCGCGCGGCGAGGGCCCCACCTCGGCGTACGCCTGGGCGTCGAGCCCGCTCGGTGACCCGACCGATTCGGCCGGAGACCTTCCGTACGGTCACGAGTTTCCGCCCGACCCGATTGCCCCGGAGCCCAAGCCGAAGTCCATCAACAAGGCGATGGTGGCCGCGGGCCTGATCGGCGCGATCGGTGCGAGCACCGCGCTGGGCATCGCCCTGTTCAGCGGCTCCCCTCAGCCGCAGCATGTGGCCGTGGCGTCGGGCTCCACCGGCGTGCCGGCCGCGGTTCCCGCCTCCGTGGCCCCGGCGCCGGCTCCTGCCGCGGCCCCGGCCCCGGTGGTGCCCCCGCCCGACGCCACACCTCAGGGCCCGGCCCCCGCCCCGGTCGTCGCGCTGCCCGACGCCACACCTCAGGGCCCGGCCCCCGCGGTGGTCGCGCCCCCGCCGGATAGCCCGGCGCCCCCGGCCGACCCGGGCACCCCGCCCGACGCCACGCCTCAGGGCCCGGTCGTCGTGGTGAATGTCCCCCCGCCGCCGCCCGTGTGGGTGCCGGTTCCGCCGCCGCAGCTACCGCCGCCGCCTTCGCTGCCGAAGCTGCCTTCGCCGCCGAAGCTGCCCCCGCCGCCGCCGCCGAAGCTGCCCGCGCCGCCGAAGCTGACGCCGCTACCGCCTCCGCCGTCGCTGTGCCTGCCTCCGCACCACCTTGTGCAGGGCGTCTGCAAATGAGGTCGCGGGCCCGGGCGAGGCTGGGCGGTGATCCCGGCCTCGCCCACGTCCCCGCCGCGGAGCTGGAATTTCTCGTGCGATTTCGCCGCTGTGCGCGCACACTTATTCGCAGCGCCGGTTCTTGGATGAGCACCGACGCCTCATTGGCTGGGGAAGCGACGTGACGACCGCACTATCCAACTGGGACATCGTCAGCGATGCGGAGTTGGCCCGCGCGGCGGCAACGGGTGACCGACGCGCCTTTGCCATGATTTACGACCGTTACGCCGACCGGCTGCACGACTTCTGTATCGGCATGGTGCGCGATCGCGACGCCGCCGCCGACTGCGTGCAGGACGTCTTCTGCGCCGCCGCGACCCAACTGCCCAAACTGCGGGAGCCCGACAGGCTGCGCCCGTGGTTGTATGCCATCGCCCGCAACGAAGCGCTGCGCTGCATCCGGGACCGCCGGCGCGAACAGGTTTCCGACGACCTGCCCGAGTCCGCGTCGCACGACGCGGGACCGGACACCCTCGCCGCGCGCAACGAGCTGGCCAACCTCATCGCCGAGGCCGCAGGCGGGCTCGGCGACCGGGACCGCACGGTACTGGAGCTCGCCTACCGCCACGGCTTGGATGGACCCGAGTTGGCCAACGCGCTGGAGGTCAGCCCGAGCACCGCCAACAAAATGGTGTCGCGGCTGCGCAACACCATCGAATCTTCGTTGGGTGCGCTGCTGGTCGCCCGTCGCGCCCAACACACGGCAGACAAATGCGCCGAGTTGGGCACGATCTTGGCGGGTTGGGATGGACGCTTCAGCGTGCTGATGCGCAAGCGCATCTCCCGCCACATCGAGTCCTGCCCCACGTGCGAGGACGAACGACGCCGCCTGGTCAACCCTGTCGCGCTGCTGGGTGGGGCGCCGGTCCTCATCCCGGCGCCCGCCTGGCTGCGGGACCACACCCTGGGCCAGATTCGGCTGACCTCCGCCGACAGCGACCTCAACACGGGCAGCGACGGAGGCAGCCGCGCCCAGTCCGGCGACGCCGCGTACCCGCCGGCTGCGGCTTCGGCGGCGGCCGCCGCAGAGCAGGACGACGGGGGTTACGCCGACGGCCAATCACATCGGGCCCGACGGACCGTCCCGTGGATCGCGCTGTTCGCCGCCGCGTTCTTGGCTGCCCTGGGGCTGATGTACACCTTGCTGTACCCCCACAAGACCGCCATCACGCCAACCGAGTTGAGTGGCACCGCGCCCGCGCCCATGAGACCGGCCTCACCGCCCGCGACAGCCCCCTTCAAGCAATTACCCCCGGCTCCGCCCGCGAATCCCGTCGCCCCCGCGCCCCCCGTCTATTCGCCTGCACCCGTTGAGCCGCCGGCAGCCCCCGCATCGATCCCCCCGGCCCCGCCTCCGGTCGCGCCACCACCGATCGTCCCGCCGGTCGCGCCGCCCCCGCCGGTCGTGCTGCCCCCGCCGGTTGTGGTGGTGCCGCCGCCGGTTGTGGTGGTGCCGCCGCCGGTAGTGCTCCCGCCGCCGGTGGTGCACCCGCCGCCGGTGGTGGTGCCGCCGCCCTCGGGCCGGGTACCGGTCCATCCGCCACCACCGCCGGAACCGAAACCGCCCCCTGCCGGGCCGGTGGTTCCTTCAGGCCGGCCGCCGAACCCCGCGCCTCGGCCAAACCCGCCACCGCCACCGGTGTCGAGTGCGCCCGCCCCGGTCATCAAATGACCTGGTACGTAGCGCGCAGGTCACCGAGTACGGCAGGCTGGGGAGCGTCGTCGTCCGTGGAAAGGCTCGCGGGGAGTTAGCTTGGTTCAAGATCTCAGCGCCAAGACGGTGACTGCCTAGATGCCGGCCCGCCGGCACGCCTATTTCGCGTATGGGTCGAATCTGTGCGTCACGCAGATGGCGCTTCGCTGTCCCGACGCCGCGGATCCGCGGCCGGCGGTGCTGGCCGACCACGACTGGTTGATCAACCAGCGCGGCGTGGCCACCGTCGAGCCATTCGCCGGCAACCAGGTGCACGGAGTGCTGTGGCAAGTCTCCGACGACGACCTGGCGACCTTGGATAGCGCCGAGGGTGTGCCGGTGCGCTACCGGCGCGACCGACTGACCGTCCACACCGGCGACGGGCCGTCGCCGGCCTGGGTCTACATCGACCACCGGGTGACTCCCGGCCCGCCCCGGCCGGGTTATCTGCCCAGGATCATCGACGCTGCCGTGCACCACGGGTTGCCGCAACGATGGGTCGACTTTTTGCGCCGCTGGGATCCCACCCGCTGGCCCCGCCCCGTCTCCGCCAAAACCCCCGCGCCGCAATCACTTTCGGCGTTGCTAAGCGAACCGGGAGTGATCGAGGAGAGTCGGCTGCGCTCTCGTTTCGGTTTTCTTGCCATCCACGGCGGCGGCCTGGAAGAGATGACGGACGTCATCGCGGAACGCGCCGCCGAGGCCGCCGACGCATCGGTGTACCTGCTGCGCCATCCCGACCGCTACCCGCACCACCTGCCGTCGGCCCTGTACGACCCGGACGAGTCGCCGCGGCTGGCCGAGTTTCTCGATCACGTCGACGTCGCCGTCTCGCTGCATGGCTACGGCCGCATCGGGCGCGGCACCCAACTGCTCGCGGGGGGACGCAACCGCGCGCTGGCGACCCACCTGGCCCGGCACATCCAGCTGACCGGTTATCAGGTGGTCACCGACATCGACGACATCCCGCCCGAACTGCGGGGCCTGCATCCCGACAACCCGGTGAACCGGGTGCGGGACGGCGGGACGCAACTGGAACTTTCGGTCCGCGTCAGGGGTCTTAGGCCGCGCAGCCCGCTGCCGGGCGACGACGGCTTGTCGCCGGTCACCACCGCCCTGATGCAGGGCTTGGCGGCCGCGGCCCGTTCCTGGTAATTGTTCTGTTCGTTGAACGGAGGTTGTTGGTGGACAAGGATTTTCGCTTCGGGCTGAGTATGCGTTTCTTCAGGTCGCGCACGGCATTGGTCGACAAGGTGAAGCGAGCGGAAGATCTTGGATACGACATTTTGTGCGTGCCCGACCATCTGGGTGCGGCGGCACCGTCTCCGACGCTGACCGCGGTCGCGATGGTCACGACCAGGATCCGCCTGAGCATGTATGTGCTCAACGCCGGGTTTTACAAGCCGGCCCTACTCAGCAGGGACCTCCAGGCGCTGGACCTGCTCAGCGACGGCCGCCTCGAGATTGGGCTCGGCACGGGCTACGTCCGGGAAGAATTCGAGGCCGCCGAGCTGCCGTACCCCAGCGCCGGAGCCCGGGTCGACTACCTCGAACACATGACGACCTACCTGAAGGAGCATCACCCGACGACGCCGATCCTCATCGCCGGCAACGGCGACCGGGTGCTGACGCTGGCCGCCCAGCACGCCGACATCATCGGGCTGACCGGCGCCAGGGTGCGAGACGTCGACGACCCGCTGGCCGAACGCATCGAGTTCGTCCGCAACGCCGCGGGTGATCGGTTTGACCCGCTGGAGCTGAACATGGTGATCACGGCGATACCGCGCGAAGGCGAGACCGCACCCGACTTGAGAATGACCCGCCAGTACGCGCCGGACCTGTCCGACGAGCAGTTGCTGTCCATGCCCTCGGTGCTCAGCGGGTCACCCCGCGACATGGCCGACACGCTGTCCGGACTCCGCGAAAAGTACGGACTGACATGCTTCACCGTGCAGGACAACAATCTTGACGCCTTCGGGAAGGTGATCGCGGAGCTGCGGTGAGCGGGTCGCCGTGCAGCCCATCCCGGTAAGCTCAGCCCGTCCGCCCTCGTAGCTCAGGGGATAGAGCACGGCTCTCCTAAAGCCGGTGTCGCAGGTTCGAATCCTGCCGGGGGCACAGGTCAGAGGTGGTATCTAGCCACACTATCTAGTGGCATCCATCGTTTATTCATCGTTTATGGTGCGGTCCAGCATGTCCGCCACTGCGGTGTGTACGCGGCCGCGGGCCGTGTACTTGTCCTGCGTCATACTGATCCGGGAGTGGCCCAGGTGGTCGGCGCCGATCCTGGCCGACAGCCCCTCGTCGTCGATCAGCGTAGCCACCGTCTTGCGGAAGCTGTGAGACGTCGCGTCGGGGACGCCGAGTTCGTCGCGCACCTCTCGCCAGCGGGCGCGGAAGTGGTCGGGGTCACGCCAGGTACCCGCTGTAGATGGGAACACCATCGTCTGCTGACCGAGGTACGGGAGGCTGCGGCGGCCGGACAAAACGGTCACCGCGAAGCTGGGCAACGGTAGCGGGCGCCGGCCGGCGAGCGGCGGCATCCCGAGGTATGGCTGCGAAGAAGGCATTTGGATCCGTCTCGCCCGATTGCGCCACCGCCCTCCATGCCCCGGTGAAAGCCGTGCTGTCGGCGAAGTTTGATTCACGGTGTGTTTTGGCGGCGAATGACGCGGCGATCAGGGCTGCGGCCGCACCTTCCACTGACTGAATCAAGTAATCAGCAATCATGGTGAGGGTCTTCCAGTCGGAATAGCCGGTCCACCAGGGAAATCCGCCGTTCTGCTGATCGAGCTCCTTGGTGAGGTCGTCGGCGAAGCTATCCAGCGCTGACGTCGCCGGTTCGACTCGGCGCTCGTATGTTTGTGTTCCCGCTCCCGTTGTCGTCATGGGCTGGCTGTCCGTTCGATCGCCTGGGCCGTTCACCGGGTCCACCTGCGCTGATTCGCCAGCCCTTGGGCTAGCCGCTTGGCGTCCGCCAGCGTTATCAGCCCGTAGTCACCGAGTGTCTCCTCGACCCCGCCCGGTTCATCGGTGTGCATACTGAGCACGGCTAGATTCCACTTTCCGTCCGACCGTTCATAGGCGTGATAGTGGGTCCTGTCGCGGTACGCATGGTTGTCATCGGTCCACTCAAGCGGTTCGCGCGCCATTAAAACCCCTTGCGATGAGCAATTTCACGTCAGCATGTTGCGCGTCGCGTTTGGCCCGTGACAACGCACCAGGGCAAACTCACAGCGGGACGTCTAGTAATTACCTTTGTACCAACGACGGGTAGCAACTGGAGCAAATGACCCCAAGTCGAGCGCGCGGCCGGCCGCGCAGCGAGGAATGCCGCGGCGCCGTCCTGAAAGCCGCCATGGAACTGATGCAGGAGGACGACCTGCGCAGGGCGTCGATCGATCGGATCTCCGCACGCAGCGGGGTCAGCAAGGCAACTATCTACAAATGGTGGCCGAACAGAACCGCGGTGGCTATCGACGCGTTCCTGCACCAAATGATGGCCGACGCGCCCGTGCCCGACACCGGATCGGCGGCCGAAGACTTCCGCCTGACGTTGCGCGGCATGATGGGCTTCTACACCAGCCCACTGGGCGCGATCTACGCCCAGCTCATCGGTGAGTCGCAGTTCTACCCGAATGAACGCGAGCGGATACGAACACACCAGGTGAACGTTCGCCGAGCAGCCGTGACGAAGATCTGGGACCGTGGTGTCGTCCGCGGTGAACTGGATCCGAACGTCGACCCCGAGGTGGCGCTGGATCTCATCTTCGGGCCGGCGATGTACCGGAGGGCGATCGGGCACGGAGGATTGACGCCTGCCGACGCCGACGCCATCGTGGCCACAGCTATGCGGGCACTGGCTCGCTGATCCACTCGGCCAGCTCACGGCGTTCATCCAGTAGCCCATCCGCCACGGCTATCGACGCCAGCGGACCGCCCGCTCGCGAGCTGCACGGCGAAGAGCGGCCACCAATCGCAGCTCGGCGTCGATGGTCTCGATGTCGCGCACGGTGACGAAGCGTATTCGTCGGTCCGTAGCGCACAAGCCACTAACCTCATAGCGGTGAACATGGACCAGGAATATGACGCCATTCGCGCTGAGGAGATCCAGCGGGGTGACAACATTGAGTTCCCTTCCAACCACCCGGACGTGAAATGGTACGTCGAAGAGGGCAGGGCATCGAAGCCCCCTTGCAACCAGCCGGGCGTGCTGTGGTACGTCGAGAAGCAAGTGGGCGATGTGCTTGTAAGCCCGTTGGGCGATCTTTACAAATTCACCGTGAAAGAGGTCGGGGCGGGAGCCGAAATCGACGTGCAAATCAGGGGCCATGTGCCCGTCCGCCGCTACCGGCGAAACCACGGATAAAACCGTCGGACAACCCGCGTGATGCGAGTGACACACTGTTGCTTCTGCACGCGCGGCGTATCCCTGCGTGCGACCCGCAGCAGCCTTCTCCCTACGCATTGTGAGCCTTGGTTAAGGGTGTATCACTCGAACAGGCCACCGGCGACACGGGTGCCACTATCTCGGGTTTCGGCAACACCGGCACCGACGTCTCGGGCTTCTTCAACACGGCTAGCGGCGGCGCCACATTAAACGGCGAGATGTCGGGCTTTGGAAACACGGCCCACGGCAGTCCTGTAAATGGCGAGATCTCAGGCTCCTTCAACACCGGCGCCCCGAGCGGCTTAGCACCCGGGTTATCCGGCGAGGTCTCGGGCTTGTTGAACACCGGCAGCGTTATAGGGGGCTTGTTTAGCCTGGCCAACCTGTTCAAGTAACTGTCATAACTGATCAGGTTAGGCGCGCATCCACGGCACCGGAGACTTAAGCAACGGCGGCCCCGGCGGGCTGCTGCTCGGCCTGAACAGGATGAACGGGATGACGTGGCCCCCGGCGCCGACCGGGTGGCGGCGATTACCGATTCGGTGTTGATGACCGGCCAGTGCCCCTGAGGAGAGCCTGGGCGATCAACTAGTCAGACGCGGACTAGTCCGATCTGGTTCCCAATGGTGTCGTGCCCACCGCGCAGCTTGGTTCTTCGGAGAACAGTTCTAACTTGCCGTTTGCTATGGCTTTGGCCGCGGCCGTGCTGTTTTCGGGATCGCTCACAACTCATCCGAAACTCACCGCGGAGACCCCTCCGGACGGCAGTGAATTCACAACGCCAAGATCGACCGAATGAGGATCGGGCCGCCCCCGACGAGAGCAGGGGCGGCCCGATCAA